>NZ_CP159617.1:0-104917 GCF_047946695.1 Sphingomonas sp. VDB2 | reverse complement strand
CTGGACAGTCTGCACCGTGCCTGACGCACCATTGAACGGTATGTTCTTGGCACAACGCAGGGGGTCATCAGGCCGGATGAAGCGCTATCCATAAGCTGGCGTAGTCCGGCCTGATGACCACCGTCCCGCAGATCCGCAACGTGCGCGATCTGGAGTCGGGAGGGGGTCCGGGGGAGGGACTGGCAAGCTGTGGATACTTCAGACACGTCGATCGTCATTCAGGAACGCCGGGCAGCGGATGGCCTGGACTCCTACATCCCGGTGATCCTGCAAAGTGGAGAGATTTACGATCCAGACCTCGACCGCTACTTTCTCGATCTGCCGCTGAACGGGGCGCGTTCGCGCCATTCGCTGCGCGCCCACGGTTATGATGTCCTGGTCTGGGTTCGCTTCCTCGCCTCCGCGCGCGGCAAGTCTGTCTGGCAAGCCGATACCGATGATGTCGGTGCCTATCATCGGGCACGTCGGCGTAGTGACGCTGAGTTCCGGGTTTCGGCGTCGACGTGGAACCGGGCGATTGCCTCGCTCGACAAGCTTTATCGATGGGCCGAACGGGAAGGCCTGATCGAGCGCACGCCCTTTACCCACCGGCAGATCTGGAGAAGTTCGCACGGAGGGCGTCGAGCGGCCGTCACGGGCCGCAACGACGCCTATGAACGCGCGGCCCGCCGGTCCGATGTTCGCTTCATCGATCTCACCGATTACCGCGCCTTCCGCGAGGTCGGCCTGCGCGGCCTGACCGTAGAGGGAACGGAGCGTCCTGGAGCACGTGACCGCAATGGCGCGCGCAATGCGCTGTTCGCCGATCTTCTGGTCACCACCGGCCTGCGCTTGGAAGAGGCATCCCACCTGCTCACTGCCGAGATTCCGGTTGGCGATGCCCGCGCAGAACGGCAGCGGCGGGTCGAACTTCCGGCGGCACTCACCAAGGGAGACAGGGGGCGTAGCATGTTGCTGCCGCGCCGTTTGTTGCCGATGTTTGACGCCTATATTGCCGTGGAGCGAGCCGAAGCCGTCGCCAAGTTTGCAAGACGCCGTGGCTGGGAAGCCATCGACCGCCCGATTTTCATCCACCGCCCCTTATTCGGGCCGCGCGCATTGCAGCTGGTTGGCGGTGGCACGATGGACATGGAGGTCGTCACACCGGATGAACGCGCCAGGCTTGTTATTTGCGCTGACGATGGCACGCCCTGCGAAGCAGCGGTGCTCTGGCTTACCGAGGTCGGGCATCCGGTGCTCCCCAACTCGTGGGAAGCGATCTTCGCGCGGGCGAGCCGCCGCTGCACGGATGCCGGCATCCCGGTCCGGGTCAGCCCCCATCAACTCAGGCATTCGTTCGCGGTCCACATGCTGGCCATGCTGATCCAGCGCCGCCTTGCCGAGGCGGCGGCACAGGTGGGCGCCGTGGAAGGCTATCGCCAGTTGGTCGGCGATCCGCTTCAGCAGGTCCAGCGACTGCTCGGCCACTCAAGCCTCGCCACGACCTCGATCTATCTCGATCATCTTGCCACGCGTGCCGATACCGTCGATGCAGCGGTTGAAGAGCTGTTGGCACTCGTACCGGGCTATCTTCCATCATGACCGCTGCTCCACGCAAAGGACGCAAGGTCAGTTTCGAGGCCGCCGCGACTGCGCCCGAGGCCGATCCATGGTCGCAGATCAGCACGCTGCGCTTCATGATCGATCCGCCATACGGCGGCGAGTTGCTCGTGGATTTCACCAGCTTGCGGCCCCGTGGCCTGGCTCTCGCCTTTGCACGGGGCCTGTTCATGCTGGTCGCTCCGCGTGGCCCCATCATGGTGCGCTCGTCGATCAAGACATACGTCACACAGTTGCCGAGCTTCTTTGCCTATCTTGCCGGGACAGGCGACCGGATCAACGGCCCGGCAGACCTTCGCGCCGACCATATCGATGGGTTCGAGAGGTGGCTCGCCGCGAAGGGTAAGTCGCGCGTGCACGGGCCGACCTATGTCGCCAAGGTGGTTTCCGTCCTTCGCCGGATTGCGGCCGATAGCCCCGCGCTTGTCGAACCTGGCTTGCGGGAACGGCTGCGCTACGTCAGCTCGCACCCCCACGTTCGCCCCCGTCCACGTGATGCCTACAGTCCGTATGTTGCTCGCCAACTCCGCGATGCAGCACGCGCCGATCTTGTTGCTATCGAGGCGCGCTTGCGGTCGGGGTCGCGCTTCGACGAGGAGCCGGAGATCGAAGGTGCTTACCGCCAAGCCCACGCGGCGATCGAAGCGCGCGGTGTGCTGCACTACCGTGACCCCGCATATCAGAGCCTGTATAAGCTGCGGTGGATTCGCGAACTGAGCAGTGCAAGGTTCAACCTGAGCCTCCACGCTGCCCACTACCTTACCGCACACGACGTCGTGCCGCTTCTCGTTCTGCTCTCGCTGGAGACGGGGCTCGAGCTGGAGTGTTGCAAGTCGCTCACCATCGACTGCTTGCGCAACGCTTCGGGTGGCACCGTCGATGTCGCCTATACCAAGCTTCGCGCCCACGGTGCCGAACACAAGACCATCCGGGTCCGTGATGGCGGCTCATCGACACCGGGCGGCCTGATCCGGCGGATCATCGCACTCACCGCCAAGGCCAGGGTGCATAATTCCAGCGACAACCTTTGGGTCTATTATCAGACCAACGAGATCACCGCTGGTATCCGCCATCCGCGCATGACGATCGACGCCTGGACGCAGCGTCACGGTATTGTTGATGACGCCGGTGGACCGCTATTCCTGCGCCTCTCGCAGCTGCGCAAGACGCACAAGGCCTTGTGGTACCTCAAGACTGAAGGGCACATGGCCCGCTTCGCCGTCGGCCATACCGCCGAGATCGCGGCACGGCACTACGCCGATATTCCGGCACTCAGACCGCTGCACGAGCAGGCCGTGGCGGATGCCCTCGAAGAAGCGCTGACCGGTCCAAGGATACTTCCTCCCTCGGACGAGGAGCGGCTGCGCGGCGCGTTGGCGAGCCCCGATCCGGATTATGAAGGCATCTCGCGCGCACTTCTCGACGGCGAACAGGACGTCTGGCTTGCCAGCTGCGGCAACTTCTATTCCAGTCCCTTTGCATCTGCCGGTACCGCGTGCCCCACGCCATTCTGGGGTTGCCTAGATTGTCGCAACGCGGTCATCACCGCGCGCAAGCTGCCCGCCATCCTCGCGTTCCTCTCCTTCGTCGACGGTCAGCGAGCAGGCCTCAGCGCGGCCGAGTGGGCAGCCAAGTTCGGCCATGCCCGTGACCGCATTGTTCAGCAGATCCTTCCCGCCTTCGCCGACGATGTCGTGACAAGGGCCCGGGCGCAGGTCACGGCCGAACCTCCCACGGTCTATCTGCCGCCCGAGGCCCGGGCATGACTGCTTTACAGATTCTGGCCGAGGGCCGCGATGAACGTGATGCCCTCCCGGTGCTCCTGTCCGCACCACTGCGGCCCGACTTCGATCGCGCACATATCTCTCGATACGGTGATCCGGTCTGGGATCTGGCTCCCGGCGTGTTTCGCGATAACGCCCGGCGCTGCCATATCACGGTACATTTCGATGGTATCGACGACCCATCCATCGCCGATGCCCTGCGCCAGATTCTTCATGCACGTCTCAATGTCGATCTACCCGGCCACCGTTCACGGCTTGAGCCGGCGGGGGTGCGCGGCGAGGCCAACCGTACCTTGCGCTTTTTCGACTTCGTGAAGGCTCAGCTGGGTCGTTTCGATCTCGGCCGGGTCGATCAGTCGTTGGCTGATCGCTACGCCCGCTCTTTGCGCCTTGCCGGACTGCGTCCGGTTGCGGCGGCAGCGCTGCTGCGGATAATCTTCGACCTGCATGAGTTGCGGCACCATCTGCCGATTGCGCGCCTGTCCTTTGAACCGTGGCCGGGGCGCAGCCCTTTCTCGGTAGCAGGAGCAAAGTACGTCGCCGGAGAGAACCGGACGCCGCGTATTCCGGAAGCGATCATCACCCCGCTACTCGCCTGGTCGCTGCGCTACGTGACCTGCTATGCAGATGACATCCTCGCCGCGCGGGCGGAACTCGATCGCCTTGAAGCAAAGCGCGACCGTCTGGTTGCCGCTGAGTCAGGTCTTGATCACGCGGATCGTCGGTCGCGGCAACGCCAACGTCTCAACACCTATATTGCCGCCTTGCGGCGGCAAGGGCGCGGGATTCCGATCTGGACCACCCCACACAACGGCACAACGCGGATCGATCCACAAAGCGGCGAAGTCACACCGCCGATCAACTACCACCTGATCCACCTCCACGCCGGCATCGACGCGCAGGCCGAACCTGCCATGCACCTTGGCCTCACCACCGGCGCGCCGAACCTCATTGCCATCGCCATTGCAGAACTCGGCACCGAGATCGGCGGGATGGATACAGCCATTTCCACCGATCCCGATACTGGCCTGCCCTGGCGCACCCGCTTCGATGCCAAGGTCCTGGCTCTCGAAGAGGTCATGCTGCAGTCGGCAGCCTACGTCGTTTGTGCCTATCTCTCAGGCATGCGGGACAGCGAGATCCAGGCGATGAAGCGGGGATGCCTGTCCGTCACCAGATCAGAAGATGGTGCGATCTTGCGGCATCGCATCAAGTCTACCGCTTACAAGGGCAAGCGCGGCGGCGGCGAGGAGACCGAGTGGGTTACCATCGCACCGGTCGCCGAAGCCATCGCTGTCCTCGAACGCCTTTCCGCGCGGGCGGGGCAAGCGCGCGGGACAACGACCTTGTGGCCGGTCCTCGCGCTTCGGGCCAATACCAAGACACACGTTTCTGCAGAGATCGTCCGGCAACTCAACCGGTTTCGCGATCATCTCAATGACCGGTTCGGAACGGCTGAGGCACCGATCATTCCTGCCGGACCCGATGGCGCGCCCTGGCGTCTGACCACACGCCAGTTTCGCCGGACCATCGCCTGGCACATCGCCAACCGGCCCTTTGGGACGATTGCCGGCATGATCCAGTACAAGCACGCCAGCGTTGCGGCGTTCGAAGGCTATGCCGGCAGCAGCCGGTCCGGATTTCGCGGAGAGATCGAAGCCCAGCGCGCGCTTGGCCAGATCGACGATATCCTCGTCTACTTCGACGAGCGGCAAGGTGGTGCGCGCCTTGGCGGACCTGCCGCGAACAGGATCGGAGCCGCACTCGATACTGTTGGCCACGAGTTGGCGCCGCTACCCGCCATGATTGCCGACCGGCCCCGGATGCGCACGATGCTCGGCAGTCTCGCGCGGACATTGCATGTCGGCCCGCTGGCCGATTGCTTCTTTGATCCGGCAACTGCCTTGTGCCTCAACCGGATTTCGGAACCGGGTGCGACCGGACCAATGATCGCCATGTGCGAGCCGGTCCGCTGCCCCAATGCCTGTATTGTCGAACGGCATCGCCCGGCCTGGCAGCGCGGAGCTGACGAGGCGCGGCTGTTGCTGCGCGAGAAGCGGCTTCCAGAACCGCAGCGGGTAACGCTTCAGGCCGAGGTGGCAAGGATTGAGCGTGTCCTCGAACAGATCGCGCCCGGTGCCGCCACACCTCGGAGTGGTGTGGCGGGAGAGGGAGAGGAGGCCGGTTTTCGGGTGACGGGCTGAAGGAGTGGAAGAGAGTTTCCCTCCGCCCGTCGTGGAGACCCGCCATGTCCCGATCCCACCCTGCGACGCCGCGAGCCGACGTCTATTCGCGCATCACCACCGAGATTGTCTCTGCCATCGAAGCCGGTGCCGGAGACTGGCGCATGCCCTGGCACCATGATGGCGCTGCCACGACCCGTCCGCAGAACGTCACCTCCCGCCGTCGCTATCGCGGTGTCAATGTGCTCGCGCTCTGGATTGCCGCTGAAGCCAGCAGCTATTCCAGCGGTCTTTGGGGGACCTATCGCCAGTGGGCAGCTCTTGGCGCACAGGTCCGCAAGGGTGAGCGCGGAACCACCGTCGTGTTCTGGAAGCAGGCCGCATCGCGCGCCGATGATGATCATGACGACGGCGAAGCCGGCCCCGGCCGCATGTTCGCCCGGGCTTTCACCGTGTTCAACCTCGCACAGGTCGAGGGCTATGAACCCGCACCTGTTGCGGTATTGCCCGAGTGTGAGCGGTTCGCGCATGCCGAGGCATTCGTCGCGGCTCTGAAGATTCCGATCACCGAAGGCGCCTACGATGCGCACTACCGGATCGATCTCGATCACATCTTCATGCCAACCTTTTCCGCGTTTCGGGATGCATCGGCGCAGATGGGCACCCTTCTGCACGAAGCCGGCCACGCTACGGGCGCAAAGCACAGGCTCGACCGCAATTTTGCCGAGAGGTTCAAGCGCGACAGTCTGGCGATCGAGGAGATCTGCGCCGAACTGACAGCATCGTTCGTGCTCGCCGACCTCGGGATCGCCCACCATCCGCGCGCCGATCATGCCGCATACGTGGCATCGTGGTTGCGCGTGCTGAAGGACGACCCTCGCGCCATCTTCACCGCCGCCAGCAAGGCACAAGCCGCAGCCGACTGGATGCACGCCCAGCAAACTCAGCCCGAGGAGTTGGCGGCATGACGCGCGTCCGGAAAATTGGCGGTGGAAGTCAGATTAGGGCTGGACTGTCAGGATATGTCGCCGAGATGACATCCGCCCTGCTTGGCGCGGATCTTGGCCTGCCGACCGCCCATATCGACGATCATGCAGCGTATATCGGCTCGTGGCTCGCGGTGCTGCGCAAGGATCCCCGCGCCATCATGACGGCTGCGGCAAAAGCCGAAGCGGCCGCCGCCTTTCTGCTCCGCGCAACTGGCCTCGCCACGTCGGACGTCGCCCAGGAACAGATCCGTGAAGCAGCATGATTGCGGCGATCGCCCGCCCAGGCCCCGGCGGCTACCGCCGGTTCGACGCAGCGTTCAGCCGCGTAAGGACAGGGGAGGGGAGGGAGCCTTCGGCTTTTTGAGCGCGCCAGAGCGCTGAGAAGGAGGCTCCCATGCTCTACGATACGCTCTACCGCCACAATCAAGCCCTTTCCCCCGCCGGTCTGGACCATCTGCCGGCGGCGCTCCACGCCCTCAACGCCGCCGTCGACGACTGTCAGCGTGCCGGCAAGCCTGTTGCCGGCGACGCGGCAATCCTTCTTCTCATCCGCCATCTGGCAGACGTTGCCGAACGCGATACGCCCAGCGTGAACGTCCTTCGCCTCCGTTGCGAAGCGGATCGCCGGGCGGTCGCCGCCGCGCCAGCACTTCTCGACATCGCCGGGAAGAGCGTCGGCGGAAACTATCACGCCAAACGTACCTTCCACTATCAGGCGCGTCGCGCGCTTGCACGTCTCGCCACGGCCATCGGCCTCGACGCGGACGAGGCTCGTATCAACACCGTCATGGGTGCCGATCACGAAGACGGCACGACGGAGTTGCGCCACGCGGATCTCGCCGTTCGCGTGGTCCCGCGCGGCTTCCTCCCGGACAGCGAGGTATCTATCAGCCGCTGTCGCAACGGGCAGGAGGTTGGCAAGCCTCACCGCGGGCCGATCGCCGAATTGCTCGACGTGGCCGCGTTCCAGCGTCGGCTTGCCGGCACGGCCGGCGATATCGGCACTGTGCGTCTCGCGGCCGCCGCCTGAACCCCTCAATTGGAGGAGATCTCTCATGGGTTGGCTCTTCATGCGCGATATGGATGGCTACGCCACGCCGCGCTCCTATCTCGACAACCAGTTCACCTATGCGCACGCGGATCATCGTCTCACGGTTCTCGCGTCTTCAATGGTCGGTTCGACCTATTACGCGGCGTGCGAACGGATCGAGGCGTCCGGCGCTCGGGCCGTCTTCGCCGTCGTGTGCCTGACCAGGCAAAGCACCGGCGCGCGCGACGGCTGCACGTTCGGCTACAAAGATATGACGGAGACGATGGGACCGTGCGAAAGCGACTGCCCCGCTGTAATTCTCGATGAATTGACCGAGACCGACAGCATCTACGCTTCCGAATGGCGCGCACGCTGTCGTGCCAACCTGGTTCGCCGCAGGCTCGAACGCGCGAAGCCGGCCCCGAAGCCGGGACAGACCATCGTCTTCGACGAACCCCTTCGTTTCAATGACGGCGAAGATCGCGACCGCTTCACGGTCATTGCCAATCCGAAGGGCAAGGCACCGCTCTTTCGCGATCCCATAACCGGCGCCGTGTGCCGGATCGCAAAGCTCAAGACGCGCGCATACCGGCTTATCAACCCGACCATCGTCCCGAAGGACTCGGCCGATGGCTGAGCGCGCGCCAGTGATCGCGGCCTGGGGCGCGGGCGTCGATTCCACCGCCATGATCATCGAGCTCGTCGAACGAGGCGAGCCGATCGATATGGTGCTGTTCGCCGATACCGGATCCGAGAAGACCGATACCTATGCGTTCATTCCGGTCTTTCGTCGTTGGATGGACCGTCACGATGTCGCGTCCGAGATAGTCCGCTACGAACCGCGAAATTTCAAACATTGGCCGCCCTATGATAGCTTGGGCACCAACATGCTGACTAACGCTACCCTGCCGTCCAAGGCATTTGGGCGGGGGTCGTGCTCGCTCAAATGGAAGGTGGCGCCGCAGGACAAATGGACGGCGCAATGGGCGCCCGCGATACGGTGTTGGGGAGAGAGCGGACGTGTCGTCAAACTGATCGGCTATGACTGTTCCAGTGCCGATCAGCGACGCTACGCGCATGCCGAGGGATATGCCGACCCTCGCTATGACTATCGGTATCCCCTTCGCGAACTGGGCTGGACCCGGGCAGACTGCATTGCCCGTATTGAGCGTGCGGGCCTCCCTGTACCGCCCAAATCCTCATGTTTCTTCTGTCCCGCAATGCGGCCGCACGAGGTGGATGCGCTCTCCAAGGATGAGCTTCGCACCATCGTTCTGATGGAGGCCCGCGCAAAACCGCGCTTGCGCACGATCGAGGGCCTTTGGCGCAAGCTCGTTGTCGGGCGCGGCGGGGCGATACCGAGACCGGGCAATATCACCGCCTATATCCGTCAGCTCGGCCTTCTTGCACCGAGCGAGGTTGACCGGATCGTTGCCGATGCACCGCTCGCGCTGGTCGCGTTCCAGGCGGCGCAAGCGCGCAAACCCGTCGACCAGCGCATGTCGATGGCGCGCTGGCTCGACGCGTTCCACCGGGGTCAGTCCGCAGGCTGACCCCCTCACTAGCTACGGAGATTCTCATGGCCGATCGCGCTTCCGTCGCGATCCGCATCGGCGGATCGCTGTCCCCTGACCTCCTTCACGGCTTCTGCGCTGCCGTCGCAAGTGACGGCGCCTTCACGGATTGGGAGGGCACCGCGTTCGATCCGGACGATCTCGATACGAGCGTTCCCCTGTACCTGGCCGACCATGAGGTTGCCTGGGGCCGGTTCGAGGCGATCGAGACTTTCTGTGTCGATCATGCCCTTGTCTTCGCCCGCTGGGCTGGCGGCGCTCCTGGGGCGTTCGGCCCGGAGCGGGTGGTCTTTGACGGCACGACCGTCCGGCGTTTCAGCGCCTCGGACGATGACGAGATCCTGATCTCGGCGGAAACGGTGCGCGGTCTCGGCAGCTACGCGGCGGTGCTGTCGCATCTCGCAGCGGCGGAATTGGAGATACCCCCGTTCCGGATCGACGGCAGAGGCTGAGGGCAAAGCGAAACCGGTCTGTGTCGACACCTCCCCGCCAGAGGATGCCGCATATGGGCGCCCGCGAGGCGCTGGCAACCCGCGAACGGCGGGCCGAGTTGCCGTGTGCCACGGCTGCCCGCACCACCCCTTGTTCGCGAGTTCCCCTCGGCTGTGCCTCGGTGCCAGCCCCTCTTTTGCGAGCGCCCGGAGAATGCGCATCCGGCGGAGAGGCCGCCGGCACAGACAGAAAGGCTCGCTATCATGTCCACATCGCTTGCAGCCGCACTCGCGGCACTGGAGCTAGGGCACCTCGAACCCCGCGCTGAAGACCTCAGTGGCATGGCGCCGCCACCAACCGAGGCGCTGGAGCAGACCGTCACCGCAATCTGGAGCGATCTCTTCACGACGATGGGAAACACCGCGCTGGAGCGCGACATCGAAGACCTGGGCTGGGGCCTGGTGAACCTCTTCCACCGCGCCGCCGCCAAGAAACACGGGCTGGTCGATCGGTTGACCGACGACATCCGCCTTCTCCTCGCCGAACAGGACGGCTCCGAAATCAGCACGGCCAATCTGGAGGAAAAGATCGATCTCGCCAAGAAGGTCGAGGAATCCGCCGGTGCCTTCGAGATCATGCGCGATGTCGCCGCCGCGCACTATATCCGGGAGACCGGGAGATCGTGGGTGCCATCGTCCGGCAACCGCATCTCGCTCGGGGTCACCGCCGGGATCGTCGATGGCCATGCCTTCCTGCGAGCGCGCCGCGAGCGGGCTCTGAACGCCAACACCGCGCAGGGTACGCCCGTTGTGTTCGCCGGTGGCCGCCTCAGCTTCGCCAACGACGACGATATGAAGACGTTCGCCGATAACCTGCTGGCCACCCTCAACAAGGTTCGCGCCCATGTCGGCGACATGTATCTCGTACACGGCGGCGATATGAAGGGTATCGAGCGGCTTGCAGCATCCTGGGCCGAGCAGAATGGCATCCAGCAGGTGCGGTTCGGTCTCGATCGCAAACTCGGAGATCGCGCGGGCTTCCGTCGCAACGAGCAGATGCTCTCGCTCAAGCCGCGGTTCGTGGTCGCCTTCCAGGGCAACGGCGTGACGGAGCGGCTTGTCATCGAAGCCAAGGCTCGGGGACTGCGTGTCGTTGATCGCCGCGGCCCATTGGGAAGCCCTCCTTCAGCTGCCCGTCGCGCTGCGGGCTGAAGCCGCGGGCCGCCGGTTTTCCGGCGGCCCCTTTTTCGCTCCGCTTACCGTCGTCCCCTCGAATTCCCGCAGGAGAGAGGGGAGGGCGCCGAGGCCCTTTTTGACGTCGATGAATAGCACTGGAACCCGTCGGCCGTGTTGGCGGCCGGGGCGCGGTTCAGAGCCCATCAGCCATCCGCGTTGCCGACGCTGCGCCGGCTGTCGCCTTACCACGAACTAGAGAGAGATGATGATGCGCGATTTGCATGATGAGGAACTGCGCGCTCTGCTGGCGTTCCGGCAGCGTCACGGGCGCTGCTGGAAGGCCGCGCTGCTGCTACGCTGGTCGGCCGGCACCGACACCGATGAACCGGGTTCGGCGCATCTGCGCCATCTGCGCAATATCGCAGGACCGCGCTGGTTGATCGGGCTTCCTGCCGCAACGCTCGATGATGCCGCGCGCCGTTTCGCCGGGATCGCGGATCCGGCGCTGGTCGCCACTTTCATGGCGAATGCTGTGGGATTTGCCCGCGGTGCGGCGGGTAGCGTGCAGATCGCCCCCGCGAGTGCCGCACATTCGCTGGCGATCGCGATCGAACTCGGCCTCAAAGCCTTTCTGATGAAGGCCGGCTATGCCGACGACTGGAACCGTGTCCATATTCGGCATGACCTCGAAAAGGCCCTTGCGCTTGCGATGGAGGCGGGCCTGTCGGGCCTGCCTTCGGAATTGCCGGAACTCGCAGCGATCCTTTCGCCGGCCTATCGCCGCCACCAGATCGACGCCTTGTTCCGGGCCGGAGCGTCACCCTTCGATGTGGCCGACGCCTCTCACTGCGTCGACCGTCTCCTTGTCGTGATCAGGGCGCAGATCGCGTGACGGCGCACCACCGCATCATCCTGTGCGGGGTTCGAGAAGGCGCTCGCCAACCCCATGAAGCAGGGGATGTGTGGGCCTGCGGCGTACCGTGCGTCAGACGGCCATTATGTCTGTTGCCTTGAGCGTTGCCGTCGCTTCGCTGCGGACGATAGTCCAAGTTGGGGAAAGCGCTGACGGCCTGTTGTGGGGTCTCTGCCTGGCGGGGACATGCCGCGGCGATAGGGCAAGGTTTCTGCACCGGTTCCTGGGTTCATAGAACCAAAGCCACCATCCCTTCTTTTTGACCTGATCCCTAAGTCGGTCGTTCGATCCTTCCAACCCGCTCCCCTTCGGGCCGAGTTGCCGTGTGCCACGGCTGCCCGCACCACCCCTTGTGTCGGGGTTCCCCTGCGCGGCTGACGCGCTCCGGTGGAAGCATCGCCCATGCCCGCCTTTTTCGGGGGTCAGTCGAAGGGACGGTCCCTTCGGCACCCAAAAAAGGAACCTCGACATGCAGAACCTCGTCATCCTCGCCGGCAATGTCGGCGCCACGCCGGAAGCCCGCACCACCCAGGGCGGCACCAAGATCACCCACTTCAGCCTCGCGACCTCGCGGCCCAAGCGCGACAGCAACGGCAAGATCGTCAAGGACGACAATGGCCGGCGGATCGAAGATACCGAATGGCACCGGATCACCTGCTTCAACGGCGTCGGCAAGACCGTCGAACAATATGTCGACAAGGGGATGAAGGTGATGGTGCGCGGCCGCATCCACTACACCCGCTGGACCGACAACGAGAATATCGAGCGGTACGGCGTCGAGATCATCGCCGACGAGGTGACCTTCCTCACCCGCGCCAAGCCCTCCAGTGGCGACCAGGGCGGCAATGACAGCTCGGTCGATGACGACGAAATTCCCTTCTGAAACCCGCGAAGGCCCGGTGGCAGCAACCACCGGGCCTTTTGCTGTGTCGGCATTCCTCTGCTGGGCTTGTCAGAAATCCATATATCCAATATTATCGATATATGGACAATGATTCTGCTATCAGCGCACTGGCGGCGCTTGCCCAAGGCACTCGCCTCGATGCGTTTCGCTTGCTGGTGCGTTATGAGCCCGATGGCCTGGCCGCGGGCGAAGTCGCCCGCCAGCTCAATATCCCCCAGAATACGATGTCGTCGCATCTGGCCGGGCTTGCGCGTGCGGGCCTGATCCGTGCCGAGCGCCACAGTCGCCAGATCATCTACCGCGCCGAACTCGATCAGCTCAAGGCGCTGACTCTGTTCCTGGTCAAGGATTGCTGCGGGGGCAGGGCGGAACTGTGCGAGCCGCTGATCGCCGAGCTTGTTCCCTGCTGCTGACGGAGCCCTGTATGCCCGACCGTATTTATAATGTCCTGTTCCTGTGTACCGGAAACTCGGCGCGTTCCATTCTTGGCGAAGCAGTCATGAACAAGCTCGGCGAGGGGCGTTTCAGAGCCTATAGCGCCGGGAGCCAGCCAAAGGGGCAGGTCCACCCAATGGCATTGTCGGTGCTTCAGGGGCTCGGCTTCGATACCACCGATATGCGGTCCAAGAGCTGGGATGAGTTTGCCGGTGCCGGTGCGCCGCAGTTCGATTTCATCTTCACGGTCTGCGACAATGCAGCCGGAGAGACCTGTCCGGTATGGATCGGCCATCCCATGACAGCGCATTGGGGCATTGAAGACCCCGCCGCGATCGAGGGCGAAGGGCAACGCGAGGCCTTCCTGCAGGCCCTGCGCTATTTGCAGAATCGCATTGCGCTGTTTCTGGCGCTCCCGATCTCGAGCCTCGATGACATGGCGATGCGGCGCAAGCTCAAGGACATCGGACAGGGCGAAGGCGCGAGCGCCAAGGCGGAGGCGAGTGAATGACCGTGGACATCATCATCTACCACAATCCCGAATGCGGGACGTCGCGCAATGCGCTCGCGATGATCCGCAATGCCGGGATCGAACCGCATGTGGTCGAATATCTGAAGACGCCGCCTTCACGCATTCAACTGGAAAGCCTGATCGCACGCGCCGGGATCGGTGCGCGCGCCTTGTTGCGCGAGAAGGGCACGCCCTTTGTGGACCTCGGCCTGGGCGATGAAGGTCTTTCCGATGCGGCGCTGATCGACGCAATGATGGCCCATCCCATCCTCATCAACCGTCCGCTCGTGGTCTCGCCGCTCGGCGTCAAGCTGTGCCGCCCTTCCGAAGTGGTGCTGGAACTCATCCCCGCGGCCCAACGCGGTGCTTTCGCCAAGGAAGACGGCGAGCAGGTCGTCGACGCTGCCGGCAACCGCGTCACGGCACGCTGAACGATGGCAGCGTTCACGGTCCGGCCGGCGGTCCTCGCCGACGCGCCGGCGATCGCCGCCATCTACGCCCATCATGTTCGGCACGGCACCGCCAGCTTCGATACCAGCCCGCGCTCGGTGATGGAGACCGAAGCCAAGATTGACGCATGCTTGGCGAAAGGCTGGCCCTTCCTCGCCGCCCAGCAGGGCGGCCATGTCGTCGGCTATGCTTATGCCACGCAGTTTCGCGATCGGCCTGCCTATGCATCGAGCTGTGAGAACTCGATTTATATCGATCACGGGCATCAGCGCCGAGGTGTTGGAAAGGCGCTGCTTGCTGCTCTGCTGGCACAGGCCGAGGTGGCAGGATTTCGCCAGATGATTGCCGTCATCGGCGGGGGTGAAGCGGCATCGGTCGCCCTCCATGCCAAGCTCGGCTTCGAACATGCCGGCACGATGCGGTCGGTGGGACGCAAGTTCGGACGCTGGCTCGACACCATCTACATGCAGATCGCGCTGGGCGTCGGTGACGCCGCCCCACCGCTCAAGGAACCGCAATGACCCAGACCCGTCGACCACGGCTATCCTTTCTCGATCGCTATCTCACCTTGTGGATTTTTCTGGCGATGGCCCTGGGCGTAGGCCTTGGCACGAGCATCGAGGGTCTACCTGCCGCGATCAACGGCCTGTCCTGGGGCACCACGAATATACCGATCGCGATCGGCCTCATCCTGATGATGTATCCACCGCTGGCCAAGGTTCGCTATGAGGAGCTGCCGCGCGTCTTCGAGGACAAGCGGGTGCTGGCGATATCGCTTGTCCAGAACTGGATCATCGGCCCGGTGCTGATGTTCCTTCTGGCCGTCATCTTCCTGCGCGCCGAGCCAGCTTATATGACGGGTCTCATCTTGATCGGGCTGGCCCGATGCATCGCGATGGTCATCGTCTGGAACCAGCTTGCCAAGGGCGACAATCAATATGTCGCGGCGCTGGTGGCGTTCAATTCGATCTTCCAGATCCTGTTCTTCAGCCTCTATGCCTGGTTCTTCCTCGCCTTCCTGCCGCCTTTGTTCGGGCTGGAGGGCAGCGTCATCAACGTCAGTTTCTGGATCATCGCGCAAGCGGTCGCGGTTTACCTCGGTATCCCTTTCCTCGCGGGATATCTGACCCGGAAGGGTCTCGTCGCGGCCAAAGGGCGCGACTGGTACGAGGGCGTATTCCTCCCGAAGATCGGTCCGGTCACGCTCATCGCCCTCCTGTTCACGATCGTTGCGATGTTCAGCCTGAAGGGCAGCGAGATCGTCACGCTCCCGGGGGATGCCGTCCGCATCGCCATCCCGCTGACGATCTATTTCGTTGTCCAGTTCTCGATCAGCTTCTTCATGGGCAAGCTGATCGCCAGCGATTATCCACGCACGACGGCGGTGGCTTTCACGGCTGCGGGCAATAATTTCGAACTGGCCATTGCCGTCGCGATCGCCGCTTTCGGGCTGGCCTCCCCGGTCGCTTTCGCAGCCGTCATCGGCCCACTGGTGGAGGTGCCAGTGCTGATCCTGCTGGTGAATGTCGCCTTCTGGTTCGGTCGCCGCTGGTTTCCCGATACCGTGCCCGAGCAAGGCCGATGAGCGAGGACATCATGGCCTTTGAACGTCTGCGCCAGCTATCCGAGCCGGATTATCTGCCGGCTCTGAAGATGGCCTTTGCCCGCCGGAGGCCCGCGCTTGGTCTCGGCCCGAACGATCCGCCGCCACGCATTCTTCTCCTCTATGGCAGCTTGCGGAAGCGATCCTACTCGCGGCTTGTGGTGGAGGAATCTGCGCGGCTTCCCCAGTTTTTCGGATGTGAAACGCGGATATTCGATCCTTCTGATCTGCCGCTTCCCGACCAGGTCGAAGGGGACGACCACCCGGCCGTTGCCGAACTACGGGTGCATTCCTTGTGGTCGGAAGGGCAGATCTGGTGCAGCCCGGAGCGGCACGGGCAGATCACCGGTATCATGAAGGCCCAGATCGACCATCTGCCTCTGGCGTATCAGGGCATGCGCCCGACACAGGGGCGGACCCTGGCTGTGATGCAGGTCAGCGCGGGTTCGCAATCCTTCAACAGCGTCAACACACTGCGCATCCTTGGGCGGTGGATGCGCATGTTCACGATCCCCAACCAGTCGAGCGTGGCCAAGGCGTTCGCCGAGTTTGACGATGACGGCCGCATGAAGCCGTCGAGCTATTATGATCGCATCGTCGATGTGGTCGAGGAGCTTGTGCGCTTTACCGTCCTGCTGCGGCCGCATGCGGACCAACTCGTCGATCGCTATTCCGAACGGAGCGAAGCGGGCATTCAAGTAGATCCAACGAACGACCTCTCGTCGATCGCAATCGCGCCCCAAACCGTACAGGGATGAGCCTTTGGCATACGGCAGGCCATCAGCCTCTGTCAGCGGCAATGGCCTGCCGCATAGCGCTGCCATCGCAGCACTGTACCCGTCGCGATCATGGCGCAACTCAGGTCGCCGATCCCCGGTGCAGAACACCAGGCCCCGGTGCGATCCCCTTTCGCCTTGCCGGTTGACCGGCATTGGAGCCTCGGGCCAGTGACAAGGATATGGCCGGTGCCGCTTCGGCCTCTAGCGCCGCCAAGCAATCGGACCAGCGCGTCCCGCGCGGCAATGCCGCTGGCGCGCGGGCAGGGTTGTCCCCACCGGCATGAGTCGTCGATTTCGCGTGCCGCTATTCCGCCAAGCCGAATCCGTGGTCCCTCCCGGCACCAGACCGGTCCGTCACCGTCCCACACCCTGATGGGCGTGCAGGCGAACATCTGCCCGGCGGGGACGGTCGCGACAGCGAGAAGCAAGGCTATGAGCATCAGCGATGGGATCGGGACGAGGTGTTCGTCATGCGTCGGGGAAGAGCGGCAATGTCCCCGCCGTCGCGGCGGGCTCGTCGGCGAGAATATCATAGCAGCGCAAACGGACCGCCAGATGCCGGGCCAGCTGCGCCACCGCACGCCGCCGTGCGGCCGCGTCACCGCAGCGAATATCCGTCACCAGTGCCGGTTCGGCGGTTGCGAGCGACACCTCGAGATGGAGGGTCAGGCTATCTTCATCGACTCGGAGCATGAGAGAAACATAGAACAAAAAAAGAACATGCGGCAAGAGGCCACCCTCTATCCCGGCCTGCCGATCATCTTGGCAAGCGGCTATAGCCATGTCCTGGCCGACGAAGGAGCCAGCGGGTTCGCACTGCTCAACAAACCCTATTCGATGGATGAGCTTTCCAGCATCCTGCCCAAGACCGCACGATCTGCGCAAGGGCCGACCCAGGAGGCATTCTAGCAGGGTCGGTGCGAAGTCCAAATCCTGGCGTCAGGCGGGTCCACCCCGCTCTTTGAGGCGCAATCCTTGGTCCGGCCGGAGGCCTTATGCGATCAACCCGTAAAGGGTCCGGTCGCTTGCGCTACGGCTTTTTGGCCCTTGGCAAAAAAGTGATCGCGGCCACCGGCCGAACACATCGGGCGCCAGTCGAGCGGGGATGAACCCGCCGGCTTGGCAAGGAGCCTCGATATGTTCACCGACATCAAGATCGCCCGCCTCCACGCGCTCGGCCTCTCCAGAACCCTCATGATTGCAACGATGGTCATCGGGATCGGCACGCAGTTCGCCGTCATCACCGCCGATGAGTTCGATGGCGACGTCGCGGTCATCAATGAATATGATCCGTTCAGCTGAAACCTTCAGGCGGGGGCGTTCGCCCCCGCCCTTATTGTGCGAGCGCTGATTGGACGATCTTACCGAGGAAGCGAGCCCGCATTTCATCCACTCGACCCTGCGTGAGCGCATCGTGGAGCATGTCTTTGTCGGGGACGCGCTGCGCCGCCTCTGGCAACGGGGCGTGACCGACGTCGAGGTGCTGCGCTCCGAATTCGACGCGGGCGGCTATGATCTGGTCATGGCCCGCGGCCGCGTGACCCGCCATATCCAGTTCAAGACCAAAATCGTCGGCGGCAAGACCGATGAGGTCAAGATCAGCCTCAAGCTGATGGAGAAGCCGAGCGGATGCGTCATCTGGATCGTGGTGACGCCGGACCTCCTCTTCGACCATTATCTGTGGTTCGGCGCGGGGCCAGGCGAGCCTTTGCCGGACATCAGTCCGTTTGCCGTCGCCAAACATAGCAAGGGCACGGCGGAGGGCGAGAAGAATGAGCGGCCGAACCACCGCAAGGTGCGGATATCGAGGTTCGAGAAGGTTTTTAGCTTGGACGAGATATTGAGTCGATTGTTCGGTGATCTGGGTGATGCAAAAGGCGCTTGAGCGGTCGGGGCGGCTCCGGCTGCGCCGGACCGGGCTCTAGGCGAAACGCCCCGAGCCCCGTGCCGGGTCTCGGCCCATGCGGGTCACGATCCCTGCCGTGGGGCAGGCCGTCAACGGCGCCGTGGAACGATCAGGTCTGCGGCATTCGCGACGGGAGCTGGTCGCCCATGGGCGAGATGCGCTGGCGGGCACTGGCTCAGGCCATCGCGCAGCGCTGCGGCGTCGAGCAGGATCCGCCACGGTCCGCCATGCTGCCGGGCGGCAAGGTAGAAGGTCGCGCCATCGCACGCGACCATGCGGCATCGTTCCTGGCGATCGATCAATGACGCACTCCCGCCATAGCGAGCGACGAGATCGTCCACATCGGCGCGCATCAGGGCGCCGCAGCGGCGGCACTGGGTGCGAACCTGGATCTGCAGCCGCTGCATTACGCCCACGCTCGATGTCCAGCGTGGCCAGAGGGCAATGATCCGGGCGGTGTCTGTCATGATCAAGGGGATAGCGAAGCCCTCGGTCGCGCGTCCAGCAGCACGTCCGAAAAGTCGGCCATGTCGTTCCATTTTCCCTATCACCGTTGCACCGATGGTTCCTTTCTGGCTTGGCGTCCTCACCGCGGCACTTGCCAGCGCAAGCCCGGTGCCGGGCTTCTCCACATCCGTTGCGACCCTGCGGGTGCGCGGGCGCGCTATGCCCCGGCGGTCCGGTCGCCTGTCGAAAGGCCCCGATCGGCGGGGTCTGACACAGATCAGGAAGTCGAACGACATGGCCGACCCCCAGAATGACAAAGCCGTATCCGCAGACCAGCGCGTCGCGACCATCGCGCGGCTCAATGATGCCCTGCGCCAGTCCATCCATAGCCCAGGCGTCAACCAGGTGGTCATGACCGCCGGGGTCGCCGAGCTGATCGGCGATACCAGCCTGTTTCGCGGGTTCCAGCGTCGCGCCGAATTGCTGCGCACCGTGCGCGACTATGACGCCTTTGGTCCCGACGTCGATCCCCATGGCGAGCGTGATTTCGGGCGCTTCGAATTTGCCGGCGAAACCCTGTACTGGAAGATCGATTATTATGATCGCGCGCTGACCTATGGATCGCCCGATCCGACCGATCCCGACGTCACCACCCGCGTGCTGACGTTGCTTCTCACCCACGAATATTGAGCTATCATGGCCCCGACCCTGTCGGGGCCACCCTTTACCGAAAGGATTCGCAGATGAGCGAGCCTGTCATCCAAGCCCTCGACCGGCTTTTCGATCTGGCCGCCTCGGACACGGGGCAAGCGCGCCGCGCCGCCAACTTCCTGCTCGCCTGGTGGAATGCGCAGGACAATGGAGGGTTCGATCTTGCCGACCTGTTCGGCGTCGACCACGCCGTTGCGGCCGACATGGCCGCCGTGTTCGTCTATCTGGGCGGTCATCACGGCGCGATCTATCCCGACCAGCTCGGCTATGAGGACAAGATCGTCGCCCTGGTCCACCAGTGGCGGTTGCGTGAGCCTGCCGACTGACCAGGGCGTCAGCCGCGAGCGCTGACCGCGTCGCGCCAACCGAGCCCGTCGGCATGGCCGCCGGATTGCGCAAAATGTCTCACCGAGCGATGGTGACACCGGCCATCCCCCTGACTGGGGGGATGGCCGAAAAGTCTGCTTGAGCAGACTATCGCCGGTGCCGCCCAGACGTCCCATCGGATCTTGCTTCCCGGCACGAGAGGGGAGGCTGCGCGGCGAGAGCGGCCGCGTTTTGCTGCGCGGTGAGGGGGCCGATCGGTTTCCCTGCAACATGCCAAGGAGACCCGCCGTGGCCGACTATTTTTCGCGTCATCCAGACCATGCGTTGCTGTTCGCATTCGCCTGCTTCGTCATCACCGTTTACCTGTTCCGTTACGTCGGACCCGGCATCGGCGGGGGCGGCGACTGGTCGTCGCGCGAGCATTATGAGCGCAACCTGCGCGATGGCCCCAAAGACTATGAATCCTGACGGCGCGGCGCCGATGCGAACGATCGTCGTCAGCCTCCTCAAGGGCGGGGTCGGCAAGACCTTTCTCGCAACGCACCTTGCCTGGTATCTTGCCGAGCAAGCCGGCAACCGGGTCGCGTTTCTCGACCTTGATCCGCAGGGCAGTTCCACGCGCCGGCTCGCCAGCGAGCGGACCGGGTGGTTCGCAGCGGACCTGTTCGATCCCGAGGCGCGGCTCGACCTGAGCGATGCGCCAGGCATCACGGTTTTCGCCGCTGATCCGCGCCTGCAGATGGTTAAGGCAGCCGCGGATGTCCGCGACTTCCTCGGCCGGTTTCCCGCACTTGGTGCCCATTTCGATCATATCGTCATCGACACCGGTCCCAAATGGGATGAGCTCACCTTGAGCGCGATGGCGGTGGCCGACGCGGTGATCGCGCCGGTCCAGGTCGCCGAGGATTCGATCGAGTGCGCCAAGATGCTGCTCACCGCGCTCAAAAAAGCGGAAGGGGCGAGAGGCGGGCGTAAGGTCGATTTTCTCGGGCTGTTGCCCTCGATGGTCAATCCGTTCGACCGGCGCGAAATGGACAATGCGGTCAAGCTCGCCCGCGCCGTTGGCGAGAAACTGATGTTTCCTGCCTTCATCAAGGCGCGGCCGACCTACAAGCATTCGGCCGAGCAGCATCATCCGGTCTGGCGCGAAACGGGCAGCGGCACGAGAGCGGCTGCTGACGAAATCCGACCGATCCTGGCCGAGATCGTTCGCCGGATGGATGACCGTCGCCTGAGTGCGGCGTGATGGGCAAGTTCGATCAGCGCGCCGAAGAGTTCGGGCTGCTTGTCGGTCTCCACGACAGCGCGCGGCGCGTCGAGGATCTGCCGCTGGACTGGATCATCGCCGACCCCGAAAACCCGCGCCGCGTGTTCGACGAGACCGAGCTCAAGGATCTTGCCGCTTCGATTGCAGCGCGCGGCGTCCTGCAGCCGATCATCGTCGCCCCGAAAAATGGGGACGGGCTTCACGTCATCCGCGTCGGCGAGCGGCGCTTTCGGGCATCGCGCCTTGCGGGGCGCGAGACTATTCCGGCGATCGTGATGGCGGTGGTGAACCGGGCCGACACGCTCGCCGATCAGATCGTCGAGAATGACCAGCGCGCGGGCCTGACCCCGCATGATCTTGCGACCGGCATCGAACGGATGCTGGCCGCCGGCGTCACCCAGGCGGAGATCGCCCGCGCGCTCGGCCGCTCGAAACAGTTCGTGTCGCTGTATGCCGCCTGTGCCGACATGGCGCCCTGGCTGCGGGCAGCGATCGACCAGATGCCGATCCGGCTGCTCTACGACCTCCACCGGGCTGCCCGAACCCATGGCGACGCGGTGCGCGCCTATGTCGAGCGGCTCGGTGATGAGAGCGTGACCCTGGCCGAGGGCGGCCGGTTCATCGCAGGGCTCAAGGCATCCGAGGCTCCGCCTGATACCGGGTTAAGTGACGTGCCTGCCCTGTCGAATGGGCAGGGCACCGAGCGCGCTTTGCCAAGAAGGTCGGTGCGTGCCGGTGCTGGCCTGCGGTCGATGTTCGGCGCAGAGGTGTCTTTGCCGCCCCGGCCCCTCGATGCGGTTCGGGTGACCCTGGACGGGCGGACAGGACGTTTGATCCTGCCCGAGCGGGTCCGGGTGGTGTTCGACGACGGCGAGGAGATCGAAGCGCCCGTTGCCGATATCGTTATGGGGTAAGCCATCGGCGGGGCGGGACGGGCGCTCACTCATTCACCCCTCACTCCGCGTGGAAACGATCGAGCTTTTCAGACAATTTTGACAGCCGCGCCCCTTCTTCAGGGGCGCGGCTGTCTTCATTTTCGCGGATCGGGCGGATTGGACCGCTCGGAAATATTCTGCTCTTTTGCGATGTCAGATTGGATGAGATACCTGGCTTGAGGACGGGCGGAGTCTGCTTGAGCAGACTATAAGACGAGTGGTTTTAGGTGAGGGCCGGATAGGCTTGGCGCCGTCATTGTTAAACAATAGCAATGGGGTGTGGCGTTTTTTGGTCTCCGTCTGCCCGATGATCTCGCGGCGCGCTTCGATGCTAGGGCGACTGCCGCCGGCGGTCGCTCAGCGCTCCTGCGCAAGCTGATCGACGATGCGCTTGAGAACGCCGGGGACAGGTCGAGCGAGACGGCTTCGCCTCGGACCCGCACGACTGACCGGCTGCAGCTTCGGCTCATGCGCGAGGATATTGAGAGGCTGGATGCGGCCGCCGATGAGCGCGGGCTAAAACGGACCGAATGGCTCGTGATGCTGTTGCGTCGGCGGCTTCATTCACATCCGCTTCCACCGCGCGCCGACCGGGTACAGATCGCGCAGTCCTGGCGCGAGCTCAACCGGATCGGCATCAATCTCAACCAGGCGGTCCATGCCCTTCATGCCGCGACCATGGTGGATTCGCGGCTCGACCTGGGGCGCGAGGCCGCGCGCGTCGCCTCCTTCCGCGACGAGGTGGCCGACCAGCTGCGCGCGCTTGGCCGCGCGCTCAAAGGTGACCTGACCTATTGGGATACGCCCGATGACTGAGGATGATGATGGCGTCCTGCCGCTCCCCAGTCTGATGGAAGCCTGGCGACCGCCGACCGGGGGCAAGCGCAGCCTGCGCGGGGGGACGCTGCGGATCCGCTCGGGCGGCAAGGGCAGGGGCGGAAGCGCCGCTGCGCCGATGTTGTCGCCGGCCGAGGCGCGCGCCAAGCTTGAGCGGATCGTGCGCAAGGCGCCCGAAGTCATGGTCAAGATCTCGGGCAAGCAGCGTGGGGCCACGCACCTCGCCGAACATTTTGGCTATATATCGCGGCACGGGAAGCTCGAGGTTCGCAGCAGCGAAGGCGAGATCATCACCGACGAAAAGCGCCTGAAGGCGATCGCGGCCGATTGGGACATGCTCGATCAGGCGATGAACGCTTTTGGCAAAGAGCGACCGACCTCGATGTCGATGGTGTTGTCGATGCCCGGCGGTACGACCGATGCCGCAACGATCCATGATGCCGTCCAGGCGTTCGCGCGCGTCGAGTTCGAGGGGCAGTTCAGCTATATGGTGGCGCTCCACACCGACACTGCTCACCCTCATGTTCATCTGACCGTCGCGACCCAGGGCGCGGACGGGGCGCGGTTCAATCCGCGCAAGGCCGACCTTCATCATTGGCGCGAAAGCTTCGCCCATGAATTGCGCCAGCGCGGTATCGCCGCCGAAGCGACGCCGCGCCGTGCGCGGGGCCATGTTCAGAAGCGGGTGCGATCGCCGGCACACCATCTGGAGGCAAGGACAGCGGGGCAGGGGAGGGATTTGGATCTCAACCGGCTGATCGAGGAGCGGGCGCAGGCGTTCGCACGGTCACAGAATCCGGAGCGTCGGGTGGAGGACGTGCTGGCGCTCGGCCGCCAGAAGCAGATCCGGGGGGCTTACGCAGAGGCCGCGGCAGCGCTGGCGGCAACCGGGAAGGACGAGGATCGCGCGCTGGCCGAGGATATCGCAGGGTTCGTGGCTGATATGCCGGCGGCGGTGTCTCGGCGATTGGAGCGGGCGAGGGAGATCATGATTGCCGATCGGAGTTCGGCGGCAGCGGACAGCCGCAGCCGTAAATCAGATGCTTTGCCCTCGGCTGAGTCGGACAAAGACAAACGCAAGCCCCCTGATCGCGAGCGCTAAGGACGTGGATAAGTTGGGGTAGGGGCGTACTTCAGTTAAAGCGCAGTCCGAATAGCCCGCCGGTTTCGGTTGCGTCGGTCAGCTTGGTGTCGAGGACATAGGCACTAACATCAAAGCCGTCACGAAAGCCGTCCTTCGGCAAAGCATCCGAATTCATCGTGACGATGTATTGGAATCCGACCGCGGCAGCATGATCGGCGCCGAGCTGCAACGCTTTGGCCACCTGCCGTTCGTCGACCCCGTCAAACAGATGACTGTCGTGAACCAGGAAACCCGGCCCCATGCCCCGGCGGGCGGTGAGTTCGGCCAGCATGAGATCGAAGCAGAATATCTGCATGTTGGTGATGCCCTTGCTGCGCTGGGCATCGATACGAATATCGACCTGGGGACCGTTGGGCGTGGCGCTGACCGTCAGACTCCCGGCTTTCTCGTAAAGCGCGTTGGACAGATCCTCGAACACGAGGATCGCTTCTTCGATGATGCTCTGGCGCTCGTGATGATCGTCCTGAAGCGTCTTCAGGAGCCGGGCGCGCTCAATGTCGAGTTCGGCTTTCGTGCTTTCGATCTGTTCCGCCGTCATGAGGCGTTGTCTCAGTCCCTCGGCGTCCGCCTCCGCGCGACCGGCTTCCTGCTGGAGCGCTGCGTAATGTTCCAACGCGCCGCCGGATTGGAGGATGCCCATCAGCTGCCGACGCCGGCCATCGAGGGTTTCGCGTGCACGATCGCGCGTGCGGATACGATCTTCCGCGGCCTGTACCTCGGACGTCAGATGCGATCGCCGATTTTGCACAATCGCCTGGTGAAACTCTTCCACTTCCTCGAAGCGGCGACCGACCGATCCCGGCAGTACGACACCGGCTTCGCGATAGAGGCGGTCCAGGCTGGTCGTCGCCGGCGGAAGCTCGCTGTCGATCGCCGCGCGCAGCTGTAGGATCAGTTCCCGATCAGCGGTATTGTCGTCGCTGAGTGTCGAAATCTCTCGCGTGATCTGCGAGGCCTCCTGCTCCATTCCCGAGTATTCGGGAACGACATTGAAGGTGTCGAGTTGCTCGCGCATCCTTCTGGCACGGGCTTCGGCGATCGTCATGCGGGTCCGGAGATCAGCCGCCGTGCCGAAATAACGGCCGAGACTGCCGTCCTTTGCCGCCTTGCGCAACTCCGCCATCGCGCGCTCTCGCGTGCGGACCTCCTGAAACTGTTGCGGCACGCTCGCGTCGAGGCCCAGGAGATAACTGATCGCTACCTGCTGATCCCAAGCCTGCTGCATTGAGGATTGCTGTGTGGGCGACACGAACCCGCCGCTATTCTGCCGCCGCACGAAATAGGAGAATAGAGATCGAAAGCTCGGCCGAAAGCGGCCGTTTGCTTCGTCGTCCACATCCGGGTTCAGGCGGAAAAGCAGCGCGCCCAATGCAGCGCGCCAATTTTCGTTGCTGATGACCAGATCGCCGGTCTTGGCTTCGAGAGACGGGGCGATCGGCCAATCGGATGTGTCGCCCTGCAATCGGATGCGGGATGGCTTGGTGCCGGATCGCGCGACATCGACGAGCGTCGGTCCGATATCGACGCGGGCCTCGAAGCTGAAGCCCGCCAGTTCATCGGAGCGGAAAATGCTGTCCTTGTCGGCATTGGCGCCGAACAGGAAGTGGATCAGCTCGACAAGGCTGGTTTTGCCGGCGCCATTGCGGGACTGCCGATCGGTCGCCCCATCGCTCTTGTCAGCGAGCAGGATGTTCAGCCCGGGCCGGAAGGCCAAGCTCTTGAAGCTCGGAAGGTCGCTGGAAAGGCCGTGGATCATGAAACGGTCTTCTGGACCAGACCACGATCGAACTGCACGGCCTTCACGATAAACAGCAGGTCGAGCGCCAGCACGAACCAGTCATAATTGATCGGTGCCGACACCGCCCGATCGCTGCGAGAAATGCGTATCTCATCCCAGAGACGGGAGACGGTCATCGGCTCGCGCAGGCAGCCGAGCACGTCGGCACCAACCGCCAGGAGCGCCCGATCGGGCCGGATATGTTTGGTCGGTAGAATCATATCGCGTCGATTCGAATCGCGTCCTCAAAGATGTCACAACGTTCAAAAAAGTAGGAAAGCACAGCCAGCACCGCGCCCTGGCGCGCTGGTTCTCCCGTCATACCCCCCGCGAAAGCTTGAAGCTCGCCGAAGATATCGTCCGGTGATAGCCCGACCGCCTTCAGGGCCTGATAGCGCACCCGGAACGCTTGTGCGATCTCTTCGCCGAGGTCGGGATCAGGCCAGCCTGCAAAAAAGGCTTCGACCAACTGCTCCCGGCGGCGGCCCTGCCGCAGCAGCCCGGCTGCGTCCTGGGAGAGGGCATTGCGTTCGAGCTTTGCCGCCGATGGCGCCACCAGCGATGGTTCCGCGTCCGGCTCCTGCCGTTGAATTGCCAGCAGCACCGGCCGCAACGCCTCGAAATCGAGCTTCTCCAGCACACGGCCCGATGGAACGGCGCCAAAGAGATCTTCGAGCTGGTGGAGCGCGAGCGACATGGCGATCAGCCGCAATTCCGCTTCGCCGCAGACGGCCAAATCGACGTTCGGATTCGCGGCGTTGAGCGCGGCGAGTTTCTTGACGGCCTCGGCCGGGAGGCCGCGACTGTCGTTATGGACAAACTCCCACCGCAGCATTTTTGTCGTCCAATGGACGAGCGCGCCTGCGAAATCTTCATCGACCTTGGCAAGGAGGGGTTCGAGTTTCATTGCATCGGGCGCATAGCATTGAAACACGGTGCCATCGCTGGCCCGGAAGCCATCGCATTTCAGGTCGCCTTTCGGACCGTAAGGACGGACGGGTTGGAAATCGCCCGGAAAGGCATGCGCCATGATACGGGCGAACAGGGTCTCGAACGCCTTGCCGCGCTCGCGCAGAAAGGCGTTCTCGAACTTGAGCCCATAGGCAAAGCGTTGCGTGTCGTCCAACTCATCCCCCGAACTTGACCACCATAACCTTTGGCAGAATCAGCAAGCAAATCTATTAATTTACGCCCATCGTCGGGGCGGTGAACGGCGCACTCTACTCCGGCAGGTCGGCTTCGCGCAGAACGCGCATAACATCGCGAAACACGCCTTCGAATGGCGGCAGATCGCTCATCTGCTGCTGTAATCGTCCAGTCCAGAGGGTACTCAGACGCTTCTCTTTCGCGGCGATCGCGGCGGTCACGCCATGGGGCGTGCGTTCTCGAAGGGCGAGCTTCTGGGCGAACTCGGCGAGATATTCCGCTGGTCGGATGTCACGCTCCTCGAGCAAATTCCAAAGGTCATAGAGATCGCGCGGCTCGGTGCGCGCCCTGTCCGACAGAGCCGCTAGCTTTTCGACGAAAATCTCTGCCAGGCTATAGGCGAGCACCGTCGGGCCTTCAGGCAGGTCGGCAAATTCCTCGAAAGTCCGCAGGATCGGGCGTTCGGCCAGCGGAAAGCAGAACACCTCATTGATCGTGATATCGACTTTCACGTCGCTGCGCGCGGGTAGGGGGCCTTTGTAGCTCAGATAGAAGGTGTGCGTGTTCTGATGGCCATGCCGGTCCGGCCGATCATAGGCCATGTTGATCCCCGAAGCCGTCTCGACGATGGCGAAGATCTCGTTCAGGCCTGAGAGGATCGCGTCCAGCTCGATCGGCTTGATCAGCGAAAAATCGAGATCCTCGGAGAAGCGGTAATTCTCGAACCAGCAGCGGCGCAAGGCGGTCCCGCCCTTGAAGGCGAGAAATTCGCGCAAAGGATGCTGGGCCAGACCGGTCAGGAACCAGGCCAGGCAATAGTCGCGTTCGATCACCGCCTCGGGCACGCGGCGGCCGCGAGGCTTGAGAAGGCCGTTGGCGATACGGGAGAGATCGCGCTGGGGAATCATCAACTGCTCCGGATTATATCGAGTTCGTCGGGCTCGACGTTGAGTCGGATGCGCCATCGGGCCAGCATTCTGCCCTCATTGGGAAACAGGGGATCGAGGCGCTGATAGGTCGGCGTCAGCTGCGCGCGCAGCGGCTCCAATGTGGCTGCGTCGGCCAGTTCGTATAATTCCAGCAGATAGCCCAGGCGGCGGATCACCGCGCCAACGCCGAGGCGAAGCGCGTATTCGATCATCAGTTCTACCCGCAGCGTGTCGCGCTTCATCCAGAGTCCCTTGGCAACCTCCGTGACACCACCGACATATTGCGGATGGTCGAGACCATCGATGATGGTCCGCTCGGGGTCGCTGACCCTGACCTGCTCTTCGGATGTGATCCAGATCTCGGTCAGACCGAAGAAATCCTGCGGTTTGACGTCGACGAAGCGGAATTCATACCCATGGATGTGCTGCGGGCGCAGCCGTTTGGCGCAGGAGACGATGATCGCCAACTGCGGTTGGGTGACCATGCGGTGCAGCTCGAGGGCGCTGCCGTGGGAGATGAAGTAGTCCGCGTCGCCAACCAGCGTTCTTGCGATGAGGTAAGGATCGCTCACATGCTCGGTGTCGCGGCCCCGCTCGAATGGCACCAGATTGTAGAGCCCGGGCTTTAGGCGTGTGACGATCCCGCGCGCTTCGGTATTCGCGACGAGGCTGCGTGCCGATGATGGGCTCAGACCTGTGATCTCGGTGACGTCCGCGAGCGAAAAAATCGGCTGACGGCGCTCGTTCAGTTCGACGATCAGCTGAGCGGCACGAGGTCCAAGCGTCTTGAGATTATATCCTTCGCGCAATTTGAGCCTCTCTGGGCGATGTATGGCGCGTTCGATATAACGGTGATTATATTTCCTGGCAAGATTGTCGCGCTTTGTGGGACGCTCCGCGCAGACAGTATACATCCGACAGGATTGGGGTTGGGCCGCTCGCAGTTTAGCAATCATGATACATGCTCGGCACAGGCGAACAAACGTGGCGGTTCTTAAACCAGGAGCCGATCGATCCCCGGTCACCGAGACCGGCTGCGTTCCTGGGGCTTGGGCTCGCGACCTGGACGAGGGATGGGGGGAGTGGCGGGGTCACGGCCGCGGACGATATCCTGCCTGACGTTGGTGGAGGCATCCTTGACCATTGCCGGCCGGATGTTCCGTCCCGCCGCAATATGCGCATCGAGCTGCGTGCGGGCGACTGTCATCACCCGCGCGACCGCTTCGGGATTGTCGAACAATGTCCGTCGGATCACCGCTTCCATCACGCGCATCTGACTATCGGCCGCACGATCATTCGGCGTGTTGCCACGATCGCCGCGCCGGGCATCCGGTCGTTCCAAACCATTGCCATCGCTCTGCCGACTCGTCCCGGATGACTCGCGGACAGCATCGAGATCACGGGCTGCTGCCATGGGCGCAATCGAATTTCGGCTCGTCTCCCCGCGGAGCCGGTCGAGCTCCTGGAGATCGCGATCGTTGGGTTTGTAACCACGTACCTCGAGCCCCTTTTGACTGGCCTCGATCCAGACCGATCGCCGAAATTCTTCCGATCCCGTGACGTGAATCCGATCCCAATTGCGGTGTTGTGCGATCGCCACCAGATCCTTGACGACTTCCTGGCTCTCCGTCGCCGTGACCAGGCGCCGGCCCTGATCGCGAAACGCGGGATCCTTCGCTTGCGCCGTCGTGAAAAAGGCGGGTTCGCCCGACCATTTCGCCTTGTCGGCATAATAGCGCTTCCGCACGCTGTCCGGCACATCGCCCGCCTCGAGGGAATGCACCTTGGGGGCGCTTCGCGACGCACCAGCGGCGCGGACACGATCAGGCGATTCAGTGGGACCATCCTTCGCTCCCCCAGGCGAGGACTTTTCCGGCGGAGCCGACCCAGGCGCCTGCGCCTTGCCCCGTTCGGCGGCGTCAATGCCAACGCTGTTGGCAATAGTCCGCGCCGTACCCGATTGCTTGCGATCACTCTCTGCCATGGTCATGCCTCTCGGTCACAAATGCTGGAGATTGGGCGCCGGCGCCCACGGGCTCAAGAACGGCCCGGGCCGTCATCGCCGTGACAAAGGCGATAGCGGCTTGTTCGTCGCCGGGGGGTGGCAGATCCACCATGTCGCCGAGCACCAACATGTCATCGGTGATTTCGGCAAAGCCCGACAGTTCGTCATCGGTCAACGCGCGCGCGCTGGGTTGTGCCTGCTCCGTTGCCGCAGTCTCTGGATCGTCGTTCAACAGAGCAGCCCGCTTCGCGCTAAGGGCCTGCGCTAACGGATCACTGCTGCTCGCCCCGCCTGCCAATTTGGCGGCGGACGACACGGCGTTGATCGCGATCGGGCGGGGCGCGACCTTGGGCGGGTCACTGATGCGGCTCGTGAAGCGCTTCGAGCGGAAATACTCGATCTTGCGGCCCCTGACCGGCGGAATGCCACCGCGCATCAGCAGTAGGTCTCCCTTGGGCATCTGCATCAGTTCCTGGGGCATCATCAGCGCGCGCCGCTGGTCCGATTCCGACACGCTGCGGTTGGCGAGCAGGCCATGGATCGTCCGGCTCTTCGATTTGACGTTCATCGTGAAAAAACCGAGCCGCTCGGACAGTTCGTTGGCGACCTTCAGCTCCTTGGGTGTGAAAACGATCTCCAGACCGCAGTTGGCGATGATCTCGTCGGTGACGTCCACGCCATAGATACCGCGGGGCTGGGACCGGCTCTGGATCACTGGCAACAGGCGAAGCCCGTAGCCTGCAACGTAGGAAAAAGCCGACGCGATGACCGGTGCCTTGCCGAGGCGGGCGAACTCATCGAGCAAAATGAGCACCGGCACGCGGCCACCATTTTCAGGCAGTTCCCGCGTATTGAGATCGATCAGCTGTTGGAGGAAGAGGTTATAGACGGGCGCGATCCGGTCGATATTGTCGGGCGACACGCCAAGATAGATCGATATCCGCTCGCGGCGGATCTGGCGCAGATCGAAATCGGTCTCCGACGTCGCGGCATCGACATAGGGGTTGAGCCAGAGATTGAGCTTCGAGGTGATCGTCTGCTTGATGCCGGAAAATGTGTTGTCGGACGCGGAGGTGAAGTCGCTCAGCGCCGAGACACAGGCCTGGCTCAGCCGCTGGCCGCGGCGCTGGGCCTCTTCGACGACCTTCGGAAGTTCGACCTTCGGGTCGCCCGTCGTCAGTCGCCGATAGATTTCGCCAATCGTGAAGGGGAGGGCGGGATTGGCCGCGACAAGGGCGCCGACGCCGACAAAGGCGGCGCGCGCCGCTTCCGCCCAGAACGGATCAGCCTTTTCCGGGGCCGGAAATAGCATGCCGCCGATCTTCTGGAGCTCATTGATCACATCGGTGTCGTCGAGCCGGTCGATGAAACTCAAGGGATTGTAGCGGGCGCTTCGCCCTTCGGGATCGAGCGGATCGAACAGATAGACCGACTGGCCATGGCGCGCGCGAAAACCAGCGGTGATGTCCCAATTCTCGCGCTTCACATCGAGCACCACCACCGAGTCCGCCCAACTCAGAAGATTGGGGATCACCACGCCGACGCCCTTTCCGGCGCGCGTCGGCGCCTCGAGCAAGACATGTTCGGTGCCGCCGAAAACGAGATAGCGCCCGCCTTTCTGCCCGACGATGATCCCACTGTTGCTGCGCAGATGTTCGCGCCGAATTTCGCGTTCACGCGCGAACCGCGCCTCGCCATGAAGCGTGCGTCCTCGTTTCAGGACGATGAGCAGGATGACGAAAGCGATGGCGCCGCTGACGAACGCACCGCGCTCCAGCCACAGATGCAGAAGCGGATCGTCGCGGTAATACCAGAGCCATGCGGGTATCGCCGAGATCTGCATGCGCGGGCCGATCTGGTTGAGGCCGACCAGTGCGACCAGCACCGCGCACAAGGCACATGCCAAGAAGGTTGCCGCGAGCATCCCCGCGACGATCGCGACCTTAGTGAGCGGTCGCGCGTCCGACAGGCGGGTCAAAATACACCTCCTCGACTTCGAATTTTCCGGCGCGCTTGCGGGTCTGGACGACGACGTCGACCAGCATGTGCAGCAGTCCACGGATATCGTCGCGGGCCAGATCGCGCCCGCCTTCGGACTCCTTCACCAGCAAGGTGAGCTGCTCGAAAGCGCCCATCGCTGAACCGGCATGGACGGTCGTGATCGAGCCAGGGTGGCCCGAGTTCACGTTGCGCAGATAGAAAAAGGCAGTGCCGTCGCGCAGCTCCTGCAGGAGGATGCGATCGGGCCGCATGCGCAGCGCACTTTCGAGCAGCTGCTTGGGGCCGACCTTTGCCAAGCCCTGTCGCTCGCTCGAATAGACCATATGCACGACATTGCGATGCTCGACGACGAGCTCGCGCGTATCCTCGATCGTGAGCAGCCGCTCGTCGGGCGGGATCAACTGGATCAGCGCCTTGGCGAAGGTGGTCTTGCCCGAGCCGGTCGCGCCGCTCACCAGGATGTTCTTGCGGGCCGCAACGGCGGTCCTAAAGAAGGCTGGCCAGTCGCCGGCGTCGCGCTGCGCAACCAATTGGGCATCGACCTCGCCAAGCCCAAGCGCCGCTGAACGGGTTCCCTTGAACAGGCCGGTCTGCGCGAGCTGATCGATCGCGAGGTTGACCCGGGACGGCTTACGCACCGTGAAGGATGGTGCGCCGCTCGGCGTCACCGAAGGTATGACGATCTGGCACCGCTCTCCGCCCGGCAGGATGGTCGAGCAGATCGGGGTCTCGGCATTAACGTCCTGCCGGGTGAAGCTTGCGGCCGCGACGGCCAGCGTCGCCAGCCAGTCGCTGTCGAGTTCGGCGACGCTATGCCAATGCCAACCGCGATGATCCTCGATACCAACTTCGCCGGGCTTGTTGATCACCAGCTCGGTGACCTCGACCGGCTCCAGCAGCGGCAGGATCGGCGCGAGATAATGGCGCAGGACGGCGGTATCGCTCATCCTCAGCGCCGAAGCTCGAGATTGTAGACGTCGGCGAAGTTGAAGTCCTTGGCCACGAAGATCCCGACCTCCTCGCCCTGGTTCTTCTTCAGCACCGGTCGGATATTGATGCTATTCTGGAGTGCGATGCTCGCCCCCTCGCTCGGGGTCCGGGTCGTGTTATTGAAGTTGTTGCTGCCACCCGAAACGGACTGACCGGCGATATAAGCGGCGTCGTCGACCAGCGAGAGCAGCAACGCGCTACCGAAGCGCGCCCAGAAGAAGGTGTCCACGGACCCGGCGATGCCGGCGCGGCCAAGGGCGTCCGACCCCGGCGAAGCCAGGTCGATGCGCACGCCCTGCGGCGTGACGGCCCGTGTCCACAACACGAACAGGCGGTTCTGCCCTTGCTGGATGCCGCCATGATATTCGCCGAGGACTTTGGTGCCCTTCTCCATGAGCACGACACGGCCATTCTCCGAATAGACGTCGCGCGGAATCAGGCACGAGGTGTAACCGGGCTGCGCCGAATTCATCGCTGTCTGGAGGATGCACGGGATCAGCGTGCCGGCGGTGACGAGATAATTGCGGTTGGGCAGCATCGAGGCCCGTGCCTCGCCGACCGCCGAACTCTGTCGAAGCGCGTCGAGCGCATTGGGTGCGCCGCGGGCGGCCGTATCGTTTGCACCATCGGCGGCGGCGTCCGGACTGGCAGTGCCGCTACCTGCGCCACTTCCACCCGCCGATGGCTGTAGCGCATCGCGCCCTCCATAGGCGATCAATGTCGATCGTCGTGCCTGGTCGGCCAGGTTCTGGCGCGTATTCTGCGGCGCGCCCGCCGGCGCTGCGCCCGGTTGCATGGCAGGAACGATCTGTCCGTCAGGGCCAACGACCTGCGTGCCACCCGGAGGATTGATGACGGGTGCATTGGGATCTACGGCGAGCGCACCAAGCGGCTTGGGTTTCGCCGCGACGGCGTCATACGCGACGGTCTCGCGCGCTGCCAGATCTGGGCGTTTGGCCATCGACTCTGGTTTGCCCATCAGGCTGCCGGCATTGTTGGCGCTTGGCCCCGAGTTGACCCACAAGATGCCGAGAACCATCGCCGTTCCCGCGAAAATCAGGGCGGTATTCCGCTTTGCCGGTGTCATCCCACCGATCGGATCGATGCCGCGCTCGCGGATGATTTCGTCGCGTTCGGGTGTTGGATCGCCTTGCGGGCGACGAGGGGCCTCGGCCGCAGACTCGTCCATCGCGCTCACTCCTTCGGGTCTTGTATGGTGCGTTCGACATGCGGCGACGCTGTGTTGGTGCCGTGATCGACGCCGTAAGGTGTCGGCGCGAGATTATAGATGCACAGCACCTCCCGGTTCCGGCGCAGCCGCAGTTGAGCCGCCACGGCGTGGACGACTACGAACTCGTCCCGGACATCGAATGGGACCAACGTCTCCGAGCCGTCCGGGCGCACGAGATAAATCGCCGGGATTTCGTGGTTGCCGGGAAAACGCAGGACCGTGAACTGGCCGTTGTCGGAGATCTCCGACGGTTGAAGATCGCTCGCACCCTGGACCTTGTAGTTCAGATTGCGCGGTCCATCGATGACGCCGTGGTCAAGGGCTCCCCGAACGGCGCTCGCCTGCAATGCTGCGACGCGCTGTGCTTCTTGCGTCGCGCGCATGCGAGCGGCACGATCAGCTTCATCGCGCGGGTAGCGAAACCGAACCTGGAAGAATGTATCGCGGCTCCCGCTGCCGATCGGTCCTCGGCGCGCCGTCAGTTCGAAGGCGTAGTTGCGCAGCTCACCCCCGCGATTGGTCGTGACGATAAGGTTCGTCGGTCCCGCCCGCTCACGGGGTTTCAGGAACAGAATGTGACCGGCAACCGCCACTTCCCAGGAGACGGTGTCGCCGAGCGCGACATGTTCGATCGTCTCGTCGGCGCCGAGCACGACCTGGGTCGCCGTCCGGAATGTGCCGACGATCCGGTAGACCTGGGTCTCCTGATATTCGACGAACTTGACGCGTGAATCCGCCGGCCCGCCGCGCGGCGTGTCCTCCGCCAGCGCGGGTGTCGCTACAATGGCGAGAAGGCCCGCTATGGGAAGAAGGCGGTTCACCGCACCACCTCGGGGTCCGCGCGGTAATTCTCGACCTGGAACCCCAATGGGTTGCGATAGCGGTCGCCCTCCGCCATCGGCGCGTTCGTGTACCGGAAGGTGACGGTAGCGATCCAGTCGCTGCTCTGCGTATCGGTGTCGGTCTGCACTGTCCGCGTGAAGCGGACGTTGGCAACACGATCGTTGATGAAGGCGATATTGCGCACGCGGGCCTGCACGACCGCACCCTTGCCCCACACGACCTGTGGACTCGCGGCGTTGTTCGAGCTGAAAAACCGGCCCCAGCGTTGCTGCTCGCCTGGTTCGGACAGGATAGTGACGGCCCGGAAATTCTCTTCGGCCGCCGCCGGCAACCAGCTTTCCCGGGTCCGAACATATTGCGCGAGGAAGAATTTCGTGACCGCCTCGTCATAGCGCATCGGCTTCTGGGTAACGGTGGTCTGCACGTCAACGGCGCCCGTCGTCTGGTTGACCCGAATGATGTACGGCATGACAGTCTTCAGCGGCGCAAGGCCCGCGAGTGCGAAACCCTCCGCAGTCGCGGCGAGCAGGCCCAGGCCGGCCACCACCCAGGCGATGCGTTCGGACCGCAACGATTTGCGCTGACGGTCCTGATCCCAGGATCGGGCATGGCCGAAATAGAGTTCGGCGTCCTTGGCCGGCACGCCTTCGGTCTGATTCCGCATGATCAGCAACTTCCATAGGTGCTGGGAGCTGCTCGCGCCGATGTCTTCTCGGACAGGGGGACGGGCGGGGGCGGTGTGCCGCGATCAGCTGGTTGCTTGATCTGCGGCACGGGTGGTGGGGCAGGGGGCGCCACCACGGCGGGGATCGGCGAGCCCGGCAGAACGCTTCCGTAGATGTTGACGTCGCGCAGGTGCTTGCCATTGCAGACGGGCAGCTTCTTCGGCCCGGAAGCCCCTTGGGTGAGCGTCGGGAGCAGGGCGATGACGACTGCCGATCGTCGGAGCGCACGGACTATCGTGGACGGCCTCGTCATTGGGTGTTCCTTCCTCATGCGCGGCTGACCGAACCGCCGCGCTGAGCGGCCCGTTCGAGATTGCGACTGTTGCGAGCGATACGGCGTTGCTGGAACGGTGCCGCCATGGACCCCCACGCAGAGCCGGCGAAAGCGCCGATGCCGGCGGACGCGCCCCCGGCAATGCCGGTCGCGATCGAGGGGGCCTGGAAAAAGAAGATTGTGCCGAGGAAGATGTAGACTGCGAACAAGACCGCGCCGATCGTAACGTCCGGCGTCCCTTGGGCCGCTGTAAGCGCGGTGGCGCCGAGATCGGTGATGAGCGCGGTGATGGCGATGATCACCGCCATCAGGACGATGTAGTTAAACACTTGTCCGAGCCAACCGTAGAAGAAGCGCCGCGTGGTTTCGAACAGCGACAGTGCGATGAAAATCGGCCCGAGCGCGATCACGACAGCAAGCGCCACTTTCGCGAACACGGTTATCGCAAATCCGATTGCCGCGGAGAGACCTGCCAATCCGTAAATCGCGACTGCCAGCGTAAGCAGGACGAGCTTCCACGGGTTGATGTCCAGATAGGTCGCGGCCTCGGTCCTGATGATGAGAACGATGGAATCGACCTGGCCGAAATAATCGTCAAAAACCGCTCCAACGCTGGTGATGGTCTTGCCCGCAAGCGCTTGGGAGATGGCATCCGGCATCCCGTGGAAAAGCGGGTCCGTGATCCACTCGGAATAAGCGACCGTAGTAGCCGCGACATAGAGCAGGCACAGCTTCACCATCCGGTAGACGAGCTCGCCCCAGGGCTCGCTGACGATTCCGCGCATCACCATGTAGCCGAACAGGGCGATGTAGATGACTAGACCAAGCGCCAGCGGTCCCCGCACGACATCAATGACGTTGGTGAGACGCTCATTCAGGAAGAGATCGAGCTTACCGTCAATGTTGGTGTAGATATCCGCGAAGAGTGTGGACGCCATGGCCAATTCCCCGCTTATTTATGACCCAGCGAACGCTCGAGCTTGTCAGCGTTCTCCACGTCTTTTGCGTTGCTGCACTCCTGAGCATTGGTGTGGGAGCCGTCGGCGCACGCGGCGAGGATTTCAGCGCGCAGCTTGGGATCGGACTTCAGGTCCGCCTTGCCGACCGGCTGTCCGCAACCACTGAGGAGCATGGCCGTCAGAACGGGCAGAATCGCCACGCTCCCCTTCACGGCCGACTACTCAGGCTCTGCTGAAGCTTGGCGAGGCCGGTTTCGTCATCTCGCTGCGAACGCAGCCTCGCCTCGGCGGCCTGCCGCATCTGAAGCGCCTGGAGCTGGACCGCGTCGTTCTGGATGTGCGCATTCTCGACGCCAATCCGGGCCTGAATATCCATGACCTCTTTCGCGTCCGATGCGCTATCGAGGGAGGAGCGAAGCTCTTCGAGACCGGTGGTCCGCTGGGCGGTGACTCCGTACGCCGCTTCGGCGATCGCAGCGTCTCGGGCTGCCATTTCGCCATTTTTAGAGATGGAATCCCGGTTCGACCGTTCGAACGCGGTAGCACCGACCCGAAGCTCCGGCAGTTCAATGCGGTTGCTGCTACGAATGCGAGCGGCAGACGAACCCAGGCTCCCCAAGCCGGAAATGTCGGACGACATCAGCCGCTGGATGTCGCGCGCTTCGCTTGGGAGCAGGTGGCGAACGGCATCGGTGTTCAGGGACGAGGCAATCTGATTAACGTTCGTCAGCTTGTTGACGCTGTTGTAGAGCTCGGTTGCCTGCGAAATCTGCTGCTTTCCCTGTTCGATCATCGACAGGGTGTTCTTCACCGTCGAGAGCGTCTGCAGGAAGGTGCTGGAATCATAGACCGGGATGCCTTGCGCGAATGCCGGCATGGACATTGCCAGTCCGCTGACAATCGCGAGCGCTCGTAATGCTTTCATGACCTCATCCTTTCCTTCTGGTGGTGGCACGGCGGCGCTCGTGAAAGACGGGCAGCCAGTCGCTGGGATCGTCGCCATGTTCGCGGCGAACCTGATCGAGGATTCCCACGGTCTCCGTTGTGCCCGAGAGGATGGCCAGCTCGTCGGACAGCCCGCCGAGATCGAGTTCCACGACGATGGAATCGTGACCCTGCTTGACCAGAAAGCGGCGGCTTTCGGGGATCAGATCGTTTCTGATGAGTTTGAACTCGGCGCGGGTGAGGCCAAGCCCATCGATATAATCGACCTCCCGGCCATGCGGGTTGGGCAAGAGGATCTTGGTGGCGACCTGCTCCATGATGCTATGCGAGATGTCCGAGCGCAGCGCGTCGGCCGGGCTTTGCGTGCCGAAGACCAGAAAGGCATTCTGCTTCCGGTAGGTTTTCAGGCCATCCTGCGCGAAAGCGCGGAAGGCATCATCGCCCAGCGCTTTCCAGAACTCGTCGATGTCGATCACGAGGCGACGGCCATCGAGCAGGGCATCGATCCGGTGGAACATGTACATCATCAGCGGCGTGCGGATCTCGGGATTGTCGAGGAAATCCGTCATGTCGAAACCGATGAACCGGGCCTCGAGGGTCAACTCGTCCCGGTCATTGTCGAACACCCAGCCAAGCGCTCCGCCTCGTGACCATTTCTCAAGCCGCGCGCCAATCCCTTCCGGATCGCGCTGTCCGAGCAATTGACGAAGCGCGAGGATGGACCGTTCCTCCGGGGGAAGGCGCCCGATCGAGAGGATGCCCTCGTCGATCATCCGCTCCTGCGTGACGCCGAGCTGGACACCCAAGGGGGTCACCAGATGTCGGATCAGCCTGCCGAGGAAGACGATGTTGCCCGGAGTCTGCTCGAGCGCGCGGAGCGGAGCGAAGCCGGTCGGCACGCCGTTACGCAGCGCCAGATACGTGCCACCCGATGACCGCACGTAGATCTCGGCGCCTCGGTCCTTGTCGATGAAGATCTGCTGCGCGCCGGTTTTCTCGAGCTGCGCCATCAGGAAATTCTGGACGACCGTCTTGCCGCCGCCCGACGGGCCGATAATCAGCGTGTGGCCAAGATCGTTCACATGGAAGTTGAAATAGAAAGGGGACTGAGCCGCGGTCTTCATCAACGCGATCGCAGCGCCCCAATGGTTGCCCTCCGCCTTGCCGGCGGGGAAAGTGTGGAACGGCGAGAGCGCGGCAAAATTGCGTGACGTGATCGCCGCCGGCCGCGCACGCCACGCGAAGTTGCCCGGAAGCTGCGACCAGAAGGCAGCCTCCAGCGCCGGACCCTCCCGCGCGGCCACCAGACCCGCGTCGGCGAGCGCGGCCCGAGCGGTCGAGAGATTTTCGGCCAATCGCTTCTGGTTTTCACCGAAGACCGCGAGCGAGAAATGATGTTCGCCCAGGACAAAGCGATTGCTCTGCAGATCGTCGGCCGCGTCGGCCAGTTCAAGCGCCTGGCTTGCAGCGGCATCCTCGGTCGATGCCATCTGGTTCTGACGCCGTCGCAAGCGCTCGGAGGCCCGCGCCTTGCCCATGAACGCAAAGGACTGTGTGACGACGAACGCGAAATCCTGGCTGAGCAGCGCGTTCATCTGGCCGGGTCGCGTCATGGCCGGATATTCGCGGATGCCGAACAGACCAACGAAGCGGCTCGTATCATGCGCGCGCACCTCGACCGTCTCGCGGCCGAAGATCACGCGTTCCCCATAGATGGCGGAACCGAGATGCCCGCGGACCAGCGGCACCCTGCCGGCGCGGCCCATCATTACCAGCTCGAGCACCTCGAGCGGTTGGGAGAACATCAGGCCGTTATGCTCGTAGAGGTGCAGACGCCGAGGCCGGCAGCGTGCGAGGAGCTTCTCGATATCGCGCGCCTTATCCTCGAAGCGCGCGAGCTCATCCTCGTCCACCTCGGTCCCTTCCTTGCGTGCCGACGCCAGACGGCGAAGCAGCACGCCGGTGCGGTCGGCCGATCCCACGGACGGGCGCATGATCAGGGTGAGGTACAGTTCGTTGACAAACATCCGCTTGGCGGTGACGCGCGCACGATATTTTGCATCGAGGTCGGCCGCAAAAGCCGAGCGGAACTCGCCTTCGGGATAGTCCGTGATCGGCCGGCGAACGATGTGGGTCCAGATCGCGAGGCGGTCGTCGGCAATATTGCGCAGCGTACCGTTGAGCTTCTCGTGCCAGTCGTTGAGATGGACAGGGTCGGCGGTTTCGAACGCCATGCCTTCGAGCTTGAACATCATCATGAGGTCGCGCCCGTCGAGCGCGATGACGTTCTCGTCGATATGGCGCGCATAGGGCAGGTAACGCGCCGGGTCGGCCTCTTGTTTGAGGATCCGCCATGGCGTGCGGGCTGTCGCTCCGCTCAATGCGCTGGCCCGGCTAGCCACGTGCGAAGCCTGGGCGCTTCGCCCCGTCGATCGGCAGGGGAGAGTAGGAGCTGCCGCCCCACCAGCCGCGATTGCGGCAGCGCGCCTTGGTCGTCGTCCACAGCCACAACAGGCGAAATGCGTTGGCGTCGTGCCGGACAATAAGTCGAGCAATCGCCAGAAACGCACCGGCCAATGCGAAAGCGTAGAGCGGGTTGCCGGTGATGATAAGGGTCAGGCACGCTGCCAGCGCGATCGGCAGCGACGCCTCGATCGGTACGCCCAACCACATCGTTGGTCGGGTCACGGCCAAGAAGAGCGTTTCTTCCCTAAGCTTTTCGTCGTCCATCGGGGCGCACTCACGCGCCGCCGGTGATGGTATCGACGATCCACTGCGCGCTGAACACGATGAAGATACCGACGATGACCGTCACAAGGAGACCCAGGCTGGCACGGCCCGTGAAGAACATGAAGCCGACGATGACGACCGCGATTACCGCGATCGTCTTGGCAAATGTCCCGGTCAGCCAGGTCTTGATATTCTCGGCCATCGACGTGACGCCATCGGCAGCTTGGGCATGCGCGGGGTCACTCAGCAGCATCGAAACCAGCATTGCGGCGACGATCAGCGCCAGCGTCTGGACGAAAGCGCGACGACGTGGCGGGAGCCAGGTCGTTACGGTCGAAGCGGAAATTGTCATTCGGTCGGTCCTTCTCTCGATGGCGGTGTCCCGTCGCCAAACACCATCATCGAGGCGGTTTGGGCGCGCGCGGTGATGTCCCAGGACCGCGGTGCTTTCGCCGCCGCCTGCACAATGCGAGGCTCCTGGATTGGCGTTTCGGATGCGGGTCTTGGAAGGACGGGCTTGACCGAGCCTGCGACGGTTGGCGCTAATCCCCTGATCGCGGGAATGATGACCGCAGAGCTCGCATAGACTCTCGCCACATAGCCGTTGCCGAAGCCACGGGCCTTGCTTCCGGTATTGTACATCGAAAGAGCAACGGAGATCGCGCGATCGGACGAACCCTGGGTGCGCGCCGCGTCAAGGAAGTTGCTCGACAGGACCCGCGCTGCGGCGGCGAGATTGCGACAGGGATCGAATGTGTCCTCGACCGAGAGGCCTAGCCATCGAAGATTGGCGCTATTGATCTGCCCGAGGCCGAGGTCGATATTATAGCCCTTGGCGATCAACGACCGGGCGATCCGGGCGGCGGCGGCAGGCGTCGCGGGTATTTCGGGTCGGACGCCGCGGGCGTTAACGCCGATGGCCAACGTGTCGAACTTGCTTTCGGCATGCACGACGGAGACCAGTGTTTCCGGCGCGACCGAAGGCGCGCATTGTTGCGCGAGGGCGACGACACTGGCCAGTTGCAGGATCATTGTAATCCCATTTCGGCTGAGTCCGGAACCGGCGTCAGGCGCTCGATATTGGCCAGTGAAAAGGTTTGTTGCCGCCCATCGGCAAACGTCATCACGACACGGCGGCGGGTGGCGGAGTCGCGGTCGTAAACTCTCGTCTTCGCGACACCGCCGCCGCTACAGCCGGGAAAGGAGCCGCCGGTCGCCAGCTTTTGCCAAAGCTTGGTCATCGGGGGGATGCACGCGCCATATTGCGTCGCACCGCCCGGATTTGAGAGGCAAAGCAGAACCTGGCAGCCAAGGTCGTTGGCTCGCGCCGGAACCGTCAGGGCGGACATCACCACGAACGGCACGGCGAGGGCAAAGCGCAGGCGCTGCATCTGATTTCTCCGCTTTTCAGCGCCGCTGCATTAAAAATGCGCCGACCACTCTCCGTTGAAAATCACCTCTCTTTTGAACCCGGCGCGGCATTTTCGGGCAATCCCCCCACAAGGGGGGAGCGGACGAACAAAGGATGGCAAGGGCGTAGAAATGGAAGTCGGCGTTGATGGCCAACGACCCTAGGAGCCTCAAGTCAAAACGACCTGAAGTGCTGCTCGCTATTGTGAGAGGCGGCGCTACTAGACGAGCGCGTCGATGTTCAGATGTCCGTCTCGCACGGCGCGAAGCACGAGTTGGGTGCGACGACGCACGCCGTATCGCCGGCGCGCACCTTCGACATATTCATGAACAGTATCGCGGCTCAACCCCAGTATCTGTCCGATCTCCCAGTCGCTCTTGCCCTGTGCCACCAGATCAATGCAGTCGATCTGGCGCGGGCTGAGCGCTATCGGCACGTTCGCCAGTTCATCTGGACCGAGAAGGGTTCGAGCCTGGTCGAACGCAACGGTGCCAATCAATCGGGCGGAGAGAAGGTCCGGGCTTGAAATATTGTCATCGCCCTGACGCGCTATGGTGAACATCGCGTTGGGCTCGTCGTGCATCCTGATCGGCATGGTGAACCCAGATGCCAGTCCATGTGCGCGACCCCGTTCAAGGATCGACCGCTGGCGAGCATTGGGCGCGATATAATCGCCGATCTGATCCCAGGTGAGCCCGGAGACGGTTTTGACGCAAGCGGCGTGAACCGGATCCTCAAGATAGAGACGTGACTCCAGGATTTCCTCGATCCAACGCACCGGATAGGTGGTTATCAGCAGGGCTTTGCGGGTGGTCCGCTTCAAGTCGACATTGTGCACCAATGCGAACCAACGGAACCCGAACTGGCGCACAATCGCATCAAGCAAGGATTTGAGCTGATCGAGCGTTGTCGCCTGCCGGCATTCTGCTTCGAATGCGGTGATATCGCCCAAGCGGCCGGCATCTTCGAGACTGCTCATAGTGCGAACGATTCGCATTTTGCTTGCGGCTTCGTCCAGTCACCGCTCGGCGAAGCCATTGAAAAACAAGACCGGCTGCCTCCAGCACCCAACTCCCCGCAAGAAAAGCACAGGTCGTCTTTAACACGAGCCGGCCGATGCGATGATGAAAGGGCGCGCGTGACACTTTACCTTCGGGCAAAGTGTCACAGCCGACAAAATGATGAAAATCTGCGGCAAAGGGGATTCACTTCACCCCCTATATGTGCTTGATTCAATCCTGTTATGTTGCACGCTCCGATCATTGGCGACGGCCGCCCGCAACTGGATATGCCCTGCTTGCTGGAGATGCTTGCGCGGTCCTCGTCTCGACCGCGCTACGCTTTCATGGTGCTCAACCTCATTGCACAGGTTTCCCGATCCGATGGCAGCGCTGGGCCGTTAGTGGCCAAGGGCGGCGGCCTCATTCCCTTGCGTGACTGGCTTTGTGATGCGCTCACCCCGATGGGGCAGCGTGACCCCCGGCGCGTTGCCCTGGAAGAGCGGATACGCAGCGATCTGGCAATGTCAGGCGCATTGCCCGCCAACGTCGATCAGGCGACGGCAATCGTCGACGACGCCATCCGTGAACAAGTGCGGGCGTCGGGAAAAACGAATGTGAGCCGGGCAGTATCCGAACTGGTGCGCGCTGGCTTGCTCAAGCGGCACTATCAGGGCTATTGTGTTGATCATCACAATCGCGGTGCGCAGCGCCAAGCCGTCTATGTTCTGGCAGGGTGCGCGCGCGGTCTCATCGGCGGCCGACCAGAGCAGCCGCGAGCGGTTCCAAGGCAGGCAGAACTGGCGTTCTGATCGCCCCGGAACTGGCCAAGTTTAACATAACTATTATTATCAATCTTTGATTTCCCGGCCCTGTCAATTCGGCTCTCAGCGCTTCAGGCAGGCAATGATCGCCGAAACGACGGCCGCAGTTTCGGCAATGTCGCGGACCTTCACCGTATCCACGCCGATTTCCGCAGCGGGATAGTCGTTGCCACCAGGGTAAATCGCATCGCCGAGGAAGAGCATGCCCGCCAGCGGCACGCCGCTTTCCTTGCTCAGGCGCTTCAGCCCATAGCCCTTGTCGACGCCGGCACGGGTGACATCGATTGACGTGGTGCCGCCCAGGTTGATCGAAAGGCCGGGCAGCGCCGCCCGTAGCGACTTCTGAATCTCGGTCCGCTTCGCGCGATCGGGGTCCCATCCCTCTTTTGCTTCCAGTGGCGCGTCCTGCCCGAGGCCGGAAAAGGTAATCTGGCTGCCCCTATCCTCGATCCGTTCTCCCCAAATGCGCTCGTCGGTAAGCCCGGCTTCCGACAGCGCATGTTCGAAGGCTGCGCTAATGCTCGCCTTCTCCGCGGCGTCGAACAGCTCAGCATAGATCGCGCGCCACGCACCATCGACGAAGCGATAGAGCTTCGTGCCAGTGGTCGGCATCAGCCAAAGCCGCTCGCGCGCGGCGTCAGCCGGCAAGCGCGAGGCGACCTGCCGGTCGAATTGCGGCCAGTCCCCGCCCGAGATCACCGCGACATCGACCACGGCCAGTAGGCGGGCGAGCGTCGCCGCAATCTCGGCCGACAAGGGCCGCTTGCTCTCCGCAAGCGTCCCGTCGAGGTCAAATACGATCAGCCATTTCAAGACGCGGTGCCCTCCCCGTCGCGGTTGCGGAGATCATTGTGGAGGGCGGTCGCGGCGATCGCCGCATGGCCCATCGCGACGCTGATCTGATCGAGCGACATGACGATATCGCCCGCCGCATATGCCCTTCGTCGACCACGACGACGCGGCGGTGATAACGCGCAAGGTAGATCGCCGCCGTGAGGCCCCCGGGGCCGCCGCCGACAATCAGCGCGTCGTAGCGGTCCGCCGTCATGCCGCTTGCGTCGCCGGATCGTGGTAGGCGAGCAGCCGCAGCGCATTGAACACGACCAGCAGCGTCGAGCCTTCGTGCATCGCGACTGCCGGGCCGATGCCCAGGCCCAAGATCGTCGCGGGCACGAGGAACGCCACGACGCCGAGGCTGACGAACACATTCTGCCGGATGATGCCGCGGGTGTGGCGGCTCAGACCCACCGCGAACGGCAGGTGCGCGAGATCGTCGGCCATCAGCGCGACGTCGGCCGTTTCCAGCGCCACGTCCGAGCCCGCAGCGCCCATCGCGATGCCGACCGTGGCGCTCGCCATCGCCGGCGCGTCGTTGACGCCATCCCCAACCATCGCAACCTTGTCTTCGCCGGCGAGCTTCTTGATCGAGGCAACTTTATCCTCCGGCATCAGGTCGCCCCATGCCTCGTCGAGCCCGACATCCTTGGCGATGGCGTCGGCCACCTTCTGGTGGTCGCCCGAGATCATAATCATCCGGGTGATGCCCATCTCGCGCAGCCGCTTGAGCGCAACCTTTGCCGCCTCGCGCGGCGTATCCATCAGCCCGATCGCGCCGATGTCCTTATCGCCCTTGCGGACGACCATCGTGGTGCGCCCGCTCTCGCGCAGGGATGCGATGGCGTCTGTCGCGGCCGCGTTCAGCGTCGGGATACCCTCCTTGCCGAACATCTCAGCCTTGCCGATCCACACCGTCTCGCCATCAACGGTTGCTGTAACGCCGCGTCCCGTCAAACTCTTGAGATCGGTCGCGGTCGGCAGCTCGCGCCCGCCCAGGCGTTCGCGACCATCCTTCACGATAGCCTGCGCCAGCGGATGATCGCTCAAGCCCTCAACCGCGACGGCGAGTGCCAACAGATCCTCTTCGCTCGCCCCCTCGACGGGGACGACATCCGTGATGCGGGGCCGGCCTTCCGTCAGCGTCCCCGTCTTGTCGAACGCGATGGCTTTGAGGGAGCCGAGATTTTCCAGCGGCGCGCCGCCCTTTACCAGCACGCCGCCGCGTGCCGCCCGCGCAACCCCGGACAGGACCGCGCTTGGGGTGGCGATCGCCAGCGCGCACGGGCTGGCGGCAACGAGCACCGCCATCGCGCGATAGAAGCTGTCGCGGAACGGCTCGTCGATCACAACCCACGCGAACAGCAGGATGAACGAGAGTGCCAGGACCGCCGGCACGAAGACGCGCTCGAACCGATCGGTGAACCGCTGCGTGGGCGACTTCTGCGTCTCCGCTTCGCTCACCATCTTCACGACCTTGGCGAGCGCGCTTTCGTTCGAACGCCGTGTCACCTCAATCTCGATCGCGGCCCCGCCGTTGATCGTGCCGGCGAACACCCGCGACGTCGCCTCGACCGCATCGGGCTTCGCGCGCGCCGCCTCGACATCGGCAACCGGTTCCTTGTCGACCGGGATGCTCTCGCCGGTGACGGGGGCCTGGTTGATCGCGCTAGACCCCTTGATGACGAAGCCGTCGGCGGGCAGGCGTTCATTCGGACGAACGATCACAACGTCGCCGACCACCAGCTCCTCGACCGGAATCTCCGTCGTCTGTCCGTCGCGGCGCACCGTCGCCTTGTCGGGCGCGAGCTCAGCCAGCGCCTCGATCGCGCGCTTGGCGCGACCCATCGCATAATGCTCGAGCGCATGGCCGAGGCTGAACAGGAACAGCAGCAGCGCGCCTTCAGCAAATGCACCGAGCGCCGCGGCGCCGGCGGCAGCGACGAGCATCAAGGTATCGATCTCGAATTTCTTGAGCTTCAGGTTGTCGATCGCCTCGCGCAGCGTGAAGAAGCCGCCGAACACGTAGGCGCCGACATAGAAGGCGGTCGGAAGCCAGTCGGGGGCGCCCGCAACCAGCTTCTCGATGGCGAATCCCACTGCCAGCAGCGCGCCGCAGGCGAGCGCGAAGATCAGCTCGGTATTGGGGCCGAGGAAATTGGCGTGGGCGTGATCGTGGCCATCGCCCGGTCCGTGCTTTTCCGCGCCTTCGGCATGGCCGCCAGGCCCGTGATCGTGCCCGGCATGGTCGTCGGCATGATCGGAGCCGGTCCGCTTCCCCGGCTTGACCTTGAGCTTGCCCAGCGCCGCAACGATCGCAGCCTCGTCGACGCGCTCCCTGTCATATTCGACGCGGACACTGCCGGAGGCGCTGGCGTCGGCCTGCAACACGCCGGGCATCTGGCACAGGGTCTCGCCGACGGTGCGGGCGCGGCGTTCGTGCCCGATGCCCTCGACCTGCCATGTCGCATGGCCGTATCGCCCGCTGATATCGGCGCCCGCCGCCCGCACCATCTCGCGCACACGCGGTAGCGGCAGCGCAGCCCCGTCGAAATGGATGCAGAGCTTCGCCGGCGTGGTGCCATCGGCAGGCAGGACATGCGCGCGCTCGACGCCGGGCTTGGCGCTGAGCGTCGAGACGAGACGCCCGACACAGGCATCGGCCGCGTCGGGGACCTCCGGCAGCAGGACGGGAATATCGAGTTCGAGCTTTTCGGTCATCAGGCCGTCTCCGCATTGGTCTTGGTTTCTGCCCGCGCATCGCGCAGGATTTCGATGCCGCCCTTGATCGCGATAAGAGCGGTAGCCAGGCCCACCAGCAGATCGGGCCAATTCGTCCCCAGCCAAAGCACCAGCGCGCCCGCGATCAGGATGCCGCCGTTGGAGATGAAATCGTTGAAACTGAACGTGGTCGCGGCACGCAGGTTCACATCGGGCTGCTTGAGCTTCTGGAGCAGTAGCAGACAGACATAGTTCACGACGCCGGCGATTGCCGACATCACCATCATCGTGGGACCGATCGGCGCGCTGCCCTGGATATAGCGGCGGCCGACGTCGATCAGGATGCCGACGGCGAAGATCAGCAGCATGACGCCCGACACGGTTGCAGCCCGTGTCTTCCATGTGCGCCCGTGGCTCAGCGCGACGAGGCTCAGCCCATAGACCGCCGTGTCGGAGAGGTTATCGACGCCATTGGCGATGAGCGCGCTGGAATCGCCAATCAGGCCCGTCACGAAGAAGCCGGCGGCGATCGCCGCGTTGAGCAGCAGCACGATCCAGAGCGTGCGCCGCTCGGCCGAGACCTTTCCGTCCAGGGGAGCCGTCATGTCATGATTTCCTCGATCAGCAGGAGGACGAGGAAGCCGACAAAGAACATTGCGCTGATAAGCGGCGAGTCCGGTTTCTCGTGCGCTTCGACCAGCAGCTCTTCGGTGACGAGATAGAGCAGCGCCATCAGGCCGAAGCTCAGGAAGCCGGTGATCCATATCGGCGGCAGCAAGGCCACCGGCTGCGCGATCAGCGCGCCGATCGGCACCAGCACCGCTAGCGCGCAGGTCAGGCCGATCGCTTTGACCTTGCGATACCGACCTGCCAGATCATTGGTGAGGGTCAGGGCCAGGAACAACACTTCGAGCGTGAGCGCGACGGCCAACAGCGTGCCCGCCTTCTCGCCGGCAATGAAGGCGAGGCCGAGAACTAGGCCATCTATCGCCAGATCGAGCCCGATCGCGGCGAGAAGCGCGACAGGTCCCTCAAACCGGCTTTCAGCCGCTTTCAGGCCGAGCATCACGGCGACGCCCAGCGCCCCGCCGATCAGCGTCGCGGTCGGAGAACCGCCGTGCATCACCAGCGGCAGGATCTCCGTCGCAGCGGCGGCGAACACCACGCCGGCCGCGAGATGCTGCATGGCCGCGACCAGCTTTTCACCAGGCGTGCGCCATCCGGCGACCAGCGCGCCGATCATGATCGCGATCATGGGGATCAGGGCGAATTTGAGCGCTGCCATCGTCAGCGCCCCCCTGTGCCGGGAGAGTTGGTCACAAGCTCGTTGCCTTCCTGCACAGAACCGGACGCTTGTCCGCTCCCTCGATTTTGATGTCGTTGCCCGCGAAGGTCGCGCTCATCGTGTCGCCGACATATTGCAGCCCGGGTGCCGGCGCGGTCAGGACGATCGGCGCCGCGTTCGCATCGCGGCGCAGCTCGAGCGCCAGGCCCTCATTCTTGAAGTCGACAAGGAGCGGGCGATTGTCGTCGCACCGATAGGGGTGACGTCCGGGGGTTCCACTTCCGTCCCCGCTGTCGCTCGCGTGGATTTCCTGTTCGGTCGGCGGTGCCTTACGAGGCTGTTCGGTACAGCCCGATAACGCCAGCACGGCGCTGATGCTCGCGATCCCAATCCGCAATGGCGTCATGCGTGCCTCCGGGAAAATCATGATACTCATCCAAGCCATTGCGCAGCTCCGACGACGACGGCGATCATGACCATGACGCCCACGAGCAACAGCTTTTCCTGCCGCGGATCGGCGACGTTGCGGATGCGCGTTGCGACCTGCCAGGCAGGGCGCATCTGGACACGCCAAGACCCGGACGCGATCCGGTCCAATTCGGTATCCGAAAGCTGGAAAAACGACCTCACGTCGCCCCGAGAGCGTCCCGTGAGACCCGTCACCCGAAAAACCGGGTCGGCAAACGCCAGGTCAAAGGCATTTGGTTTGCCTGCCATCGGTGCGACGTCGTCGCCCGATGCCCATGACGGACGTAGAAGCGTGATAAGCTGATTTGGGTCTCGTTCGAGCAAAGAAGCCCAGCGTACCAAGCGCGAACGACGGTCGTCGTTCGAAAGCGCAGTCATGGGCCTTGAATGTCCACCGCTTTTTGGCCGGCGGCATTTCACAAGCGAACTTGAGAGACGATTGCGCTTCATTGCCGGTCAGCCGGCTCGAGGTAATCTTGGGAGGCGCGCTTTAGCGGATGGGAAAAGTGCAATGTCAGGAAGGTCGTCAGACTGAGAACCACCGCGATGTCATAGAGACCGTAGCCGACAGCGGCGCCCAGTGCGCCGGTCGACCACAGGCTTGCAGCGGTCGCGGTCCCTGACGCTTTCCCGCGATACTTCAATATGGCGCCGCCGCCGATGAAGCCGACGCCGGTGATCAATCCTTCGAGCAGGCGTGCTTGGGCAGGAGACGTGCGTCCGAGAATGGCGATGCCGACGAGCACGAACCCGCAACTGGCGATGGCGACCAGCGGGAAAGTGCGAATGCCAGCGCTGCGTTCGTCTTTCTCCCGGTCCCAGCCAACCGGAAGCGCAAGCGCATAGGCCAGCGCGAGACTGACGACATGGGAAAGAGTCTCTCCCCAATATGGCAGCGTCATCATTCGGCCGAACCTTTGCCTTGGCCGCCTGCCACACTGTCCGCTGCATCTTGATAAGCGAGCACCCTCTTGCAGGCCAGCGCGCGCGCACCGGGGCGCTTGAGTGTGATCTGGTCGCCGCCTGAGATCGACACGTTGAGGTTCCGACCGACATAGGTCCGCCCGCTTGCCGGCGATGTTACGCGTTCCGGAGCGGCGTTCGGTCGGGTCTTGATGTCGAGGGTCAGGCCATCGCCGAGGAAGTCGACATCGAGGCGTGAACCATCAGGACAGGCATAGAAATGCTCGCCGATAAAGTTGGGCAGCTCGCGATCACGCGACGCTTCAGCCTCGCTCTTGTTAGTGGCTGGCGAGCAGCCGAGCAGGCCCGGCGCTAGAGCAAGCCCGGTTGCGAGTATGATCCTCCGAACCGGGCCGCTCCCAAGGCACCGAGCCGCTATTTCCCCGACTTTCCATAATCTGTCGCCATGGGCGCAGGGGGCACGCCCATGGCGCGGGCCGTTCTCACACGGACTTCCGAAGGACTCGTTGTGTGGCGGCCGATCCATAGCAGTCAGTCGAACAATTCGCTCAGGAAGCCCTTGCGGCGACCCTTATGCCCCCGCTCGTAGCCGTGCTTTCCGCCATGATCGCCATGGCCGCGATCATCGGATATTCCGAGGCGAACGCCGCTCAACGGCCGCGCGCTGTCATCGCCGGCGCTGCGCTCGATAATCTTGTCGAGTTCGCCGCGATCGAGCCAGACGCCACGACACTGCGGGCAATAGTCGATCTCAATGCCCTGCCGCTCGCTCATGACGAGATCGACGCGGCACGTCGGGCATAGCAGCCCTGCGGAGGGACGGTTGTCTACCATGATGGATTCCCTTCTTTAGAATGCTGGCCCGTTAGTCGTTCGCGGCACCGCGAGGCGGCGGTGGTTTGATGGGGCGCCGATGATGCCGCATGGACCGCCCTGGCAGTCGCGATTGCCGGCGCAGGAGGGCGAGAAACGCCGCATCCTGCACCCGCATTGTCCGTCGCAGACCCTTGCGCATCATGCGGCCGGCCAGGCCGCCGATAATGCCACGACATTCGACCGAATGGTGAATGCAGACACCGTTCGCGATCGGCTCGATCTCGTAGCGTTCGTCGAAGGTGAGGAAGCCCTTTACGCCCATCTGCCACCCGATGAGCTGGGGCTTGGTCAGGCGGTTGATGACCATTTGCGTCGTCATCTTCCGGTCGCCTTTGAAGAGCAGCCAAGTGACGTCCATTTCGGCACCGCGTTCGGCATCGCCCGCGATGCGATAGATCGGGTGCCATCGCGCGAAGCCCCTCAGATCGGAAATCAGCGACCAAACCCGCAGCGCGGACATATTGAACTCGAAACTTGTCTCTTCCTTCATGGCTGCCTGTCCTGTCCGGCCAAGGCGCGGCGAAACCGGAGGCCGCGCAGAGGTGGCCCCCTCCCCGATTGGACGGGGGATTGATGGGAGCTGGTGGGGCGTCGAGGGCTTGCATGGCGCAAGCCCTCTTGCTTGCCGGGCCGCGGTTCATCGTCTTAGGCGTCCAGCGTCTTGCTGGCCTTGCCACCAATGACCTCGACCGCCTCAAGCGTCATTAGCCCGATGTCGGGGACATCGCTCAGGGCAGACACGAACGCGCGCAAAGCATCCTCGAAATCGACGATTTCGATCACCACTGCCCGATCACTCTCAAGCACATGGCGTCGGTGGACGTGCGCCGATGCCCCGAAGCCTATCAGCGCCTCAAGCACCGTCAGGCCCGCCATCTTACGATCACGCGCCAGCGAGGCGACATATTCGAAGACCTTGCGATCGCCGATATAGGCCGCTTCATCCGTGTAGATGCGCAGCAGTTTCCGGACCGGTTCTCCCATCATGCTTCTCCTTTCAGGGGGGCGGGTTCCTCGCCATGCGGCGTGTTCGCCTCTTGCTCATTTTGACGATCGGTCCGCCCGAGGATCACCTTCGCGATCGCCGGCAGCACCAGCAGTGTCAGGATGGTGGCGGCCACGAGACCACCGATCACGGTGACGGCAAGCGGCTTCTGCACCTCGGCACCGGTGCCATGCGCGAGCGCCATCGGCACGAAGCCGATCGCGGGCACGAACCCGGTCATGATGACCGCCCGCATCTTTTCCGCCATGCCATGGCGGATCGCCTCCGCCACTGGCAGTCCCGCTTCGATGCGTTCCCGGATCGCGGACATCACCACGAGGCCGTTCAGCACCGCCACGCCGGCAAGACAGATGAATCCGACCGCCGCCGACACCGAAAAGTTGATACCGGTCAGCAGCAGGGTAAACACGCCGCCCGCCAGACCAAGTGGCACCGCCAAAAACACCGATGCTGCCCTGCCGAAGCCGCCGAGTGCCATGTAGAGCAGCCCGAAGATGACCAGGAAGCACAGTGGCACCACGATCGATAGGCGCTTCGATGCCGCGGCCAAATTCTCGAACTGACCGCCCCATTCGAGGTAGTAACCGGCAGGCAACTTGACCTGTGCGATCTTTGCCTGCGCTTCCTGGACGAATGAACCCGCATCGCGGCCGCCGAGATTGACCTGGACGACCACGCGACGCTTGCCGTTCTCCCGGCTGATCTGGTTCAGACCTTCCGTCAGCCGGATTTGCGCCACTTGCGCAAGCGGCACCTGAGCACGCGGCCGTCCCGCGACTTCCGGCAGCAGCACCGGCAGCGTCCGGATTTCGTCAAGGTTCGCGCGCGTGGCCTCAGGCACGCGCACGGTGACATCGAACCGCCGATCGCCCTCATAGACGAGCCCCGATTCACGGCCGCCGAGCCCTGCCGCAACCGTGTCCGCGACGTCGCGCACCGTAAGACCCAACCGCGCTATCGCCGCGCGGTCGAGCCTTACATCAAGCGCCGGCGCACCACCGACCTGCTCGGCCTTGACGCTCGCCGCACCGGGTACGGTCTGAAGCACCCGCACCATCTCGTTGGCGGTCAGCGCCATTTTGTCGAGATCGTCGCCGTAGAGCTTGATCGCGACATCGCCGCGGACACCGGCGATTAGTTCGTTGAAGCGGAGCTGGATCGGCTGGCTGACCTCGTAGAGATTTCCGAGGAGCCCTTTGGTCGCTTTCTCAATCTTCGCGACCACGTCGGCTTTAGTCGTACCCTCGGCCCACTCTTCCTTCTCCTTCAGAATGACGAAGCCGTCGGATACGTTCGGCGGCATTGGGTCGCTGGCTACTTCCGCCGTGCCGGTCTTGGAAAACATCAAGGCGACTTCCGGAATCTTTATCACCGCCTCTTCGACCTTGCGTTCCATTGCCAGCGACTGATCGAGGCTGACCGAGGGCACGCGAGTCGATGCGAAGGCGAGATTCTTCTCGTCGAGCTGCGGAATGAACTCCGATCCCAGTAAGCCAAATGCGGGAATTGCCGCCAAAAAGAAGGCTAACCCCCCCAGGATGAACGGCCACGGGCGTGCGATCGCCTTGTCCAGCAAAGGCAGGTAGCGGTCCTTGGACTTCCGGATCAACCACACGTCCTTTTCCGCGACTTTTCCGCGAATCATGATCGCCACCAGCGCCGGCACCAGCGTGATCGCCAGAACGAAAGCCGCCACCAGCGCGAGCATGATGGTGATCGCCATCGGCGAGAACGTCTTGCCCTCGGTGCCCGTGAACGTCAGGAGCGGGGCGAAGGCGAGGAGGATGATCGCCTGACCATATACGGTCGGCTTGATCATCTCCTGCGCGGCCCGCATCGTCTCCTCGAGCCGTTCTCGCAGAGAAAGCAGCCGGCCTTCATGTTCCTGTCGATGCGCCAATCTGGCGAGGCAGTTTTCGATAATGATGACCGCGCCGTCGACGATCAAACCGAAGTCGAGCGCGCCCAGGCTCATCAGGTTTCCGGGGACTTTGAAGGCGTTCATCCCCATCGCCATCATCAGAAACGAGAACGGAATCACCAGTGTCGCGATAATCGCCGCGCGCCAATTGCCGAGCAGCAGAAACAACGACGCCGCAACGAGGATTGCGCCTTCGGTGAGGTTGCGCTGCACCGTAGCCACCGTGGCCCCAACCAACGCCGCGCGGTTCAGCACAACCTTCACCTCGATACCCGGCGGCAGCGTCTTTGCTACCTGATCGAGCTTGGCAGTTGCCGACTCAGCTACGACGCGGCTGTTCTGGCCGATCAACATCAGCACAGTGCCAATGACCGCTTCCCGGCCGTTCATGCTGCCGGCACCCGTCCGCAAATCGCCACCAACGCGAACGTTCGCGATCTGGCCGATGGTAATTGGCGTTCCGCCTCGTGTCGCCGCGACCGCGTTGCGGATTTCATCAACGGTTCGCACGCGTGAGTCGACGCGCACGAGATAGGCTTCGCCGCCGCGGTTATAGTAATTCGCACCGACCGCAAGATTGGCGTTTTCGAGAGCCTGGCCGAGCTCACTGTACGAGACACCGAAATTGGCGAGCTTGGTCGGATCCGGCTCGACCACGAAGGTCTTGGCATAGCCGCCAATCGAATCGACCCCGGCAATGCCTTTAACCGACCGCAGTTGAGGTCCGATAATCCAATCCTGAACGGTGCGCAGGTAGCTCGCTTTGGCCACCGCATCGGTCAGCCGCTCTCCTTCGGGTGTCAGATAGCTGCCGTCAGGCTGCCAGCCGGGTTGGCCGGCGACTTTTTTGGCGCCCTTCCCGTCCGGATTGGCATAATCAACCGTGTACATGACGATTTCGCCTAGGCCGGTCGACACCGGTCCAACCTGCGGCTGCACGCCGTCGGGCAGGTTTTCTGTCGCCTGGCGCAGCCGTTCACCAACCTGCTGACGCGCAAAATAGAGATCGGTATCGTCAGTGAAGATCGCGCTGACCTGGCTGAAGCCGTTACGCGAGATAGAGCGCGTCGTTTCCAGGCCGGGGATGCCGGCGAGCGCGATTTCAACCGGGTAGGTTACGAGTTTCTCAATCTCGACCGGCGAGAGCCGCGGGTCGACCGTGTTGATCTGAACCTGTTTGGTGGTGATATCGGGCACCGCGTCGATCGGCAGCTTGGAGAGCTGCCACACGCCGAGACCGGCGATGACGAGGAACAAGGCAAGGACCGTCCAGCGGGCGCGGACGGAGAGCGCCATAAGGTTGGCTATCATGGTTTATTCTTCCTCGCCCGCGCCCTTGCCGAGTTCGGCCTTGAGCAGGAATGCGTTCTTGGTTGCGACCTGGCTGCCGCCAACGAGACCCTTCAGGATCTCGACGCGACCGCTGCTACGCTGCCCGATCGTGACATTCTGAGCGCGGAAGCCCTGCGCGGTCCGCACGAACACGATGTCGCGCCCTTCGAGCGTCTGGACCGCATCCTCCGGCACCACGATCGCATTGGACGTGCCGCCACGGCTCGGCAGCAATCGCACCCGAACCGCGAGACCCGGCTGAAGCGTGCCGGGCACATCGAGGACGGCGGTCGCTGAGCGCGTGTCGTTGGCAAGTCCTGGCGTGACAGCACGCACCTTTGCCTCGACTGTCCGCCCGTCAGGCAGCTCGATGATCGCTCGATCTCCTGGCGAGAGCCGTTGCGCGTCAGTCGGTCCGACCGAAGCCTCTATCTGTATCTTCGACGCATCCGCGACGCGCATCAGCTCGGTCTCGGGCTGGACGAACGCGCCTAGGCTGACGTTCTCCGAAGTGACACGGCCTGAAATCGGGCTCGACACCAGCACACCGCGACCGTCCGATGTCACCCGTGCGGCCCCTGCAGCCACACTGGCGCGGCGCGCTTCTGCGGCGGCCGATGCGGCTTCCGCCTCGGCCTGTTCCAGCTCGACCCGCGCCGAGACCTTTTGGCGGAACAGATATTGCTCACGGGCGAGCGCCTTTTGCGCCAGCGTCGACTTGGCAGCCGCGGCGGTGCGATCGGCGGCAAATTGCGCCGCATCCCGGCTCTCGACGACGGCGAGCGTTTCACCGGCACGCACCGGATCACCGAGCCGTTTCAGCAGCCGTGTGACCGCGCCGGCGGCGCGGGCGGTCACGATCGCTTCGCCCTGTGGTGACGCGCTGACCGTCGCCTGCGCGACGATCTCCGCGCCGAGTCCACCCGGGTTGATCGTCTCGGTGGCAATACCGGCTTGCTGGACCGCCTGCGGAGTCATCGCCACCGTATCAGGGGCCTTTTCCTCCTTCTCAGGGGCAGCGGCGTTCCCGCTTGCCGCTTCGGTCGCGGCAGGTTCATTCCCAGTCCAGCGTGCGATCCCGTAACCACCAAGTGCGGCGACAATCGCGACGGCGGCGCCGCCGCCTAGCAGGCGCTTATCCATCATCATCGATCATCTCCGGAAATCGTGGGGGCCGGCGTCGTGAGCCGGTCGAGCCGAGCCTGCGCGTCGTGATACGCAGCGAGTGCATCGACGTAGGTCTGGCGGGTTTGCGAAAGGGTGCGCTCGGCATCGAGAAGCGCGATCTGGTCAAACTTGCCCTGACTCCAACCGATCCGGGCGATGCGGGCGGCTTCCTGGGCCGCAGCGAGGCCAGGACCACCTGCCGCCCGCGCTGTCGCGGCAGCATTCGCCACCTCGGTCTGCGCACTGGCAATCTGTTGACGCGTATCGACCACCGCGAGGTTGCGCAGCGCGATGGCCTGCGTCTGTTCGGACCGCGATTGCGCCACAAAGGCGCTCCCGTTGTTGAAAAACGGGATCGGAATCGAGATACCGACCACAGCCGCTGTATCGTTAGTCGCCTCCAACCGGCGAGCGAAGGTGCTGACGGTCAGATCGGGCATCCGCAGCGATCTCGCAACCCGGACCTGCGCATCTGCGGTACGAACGTCGGCTTCCGCAGCAGCCAGCGCCAACGTGCCTTCGACGTCGATGGGTCGGGGCGGTCCGTAGCCATCGATTCGCTCGAACCATCCGCGATCAAGCGGTCCCGTCACCTGCACAGCAAGCAACGTCTCAAGATTGGCACGCGCCGCCTGTGCCTGACGGGCGGCACTGTCGGCCGCGACTTGCGCATTGATGCGCAGCACGTCTGCCCGTTGTTGCTCGATCGGGCCGACGTCGCCGGCCTTGACGCGTTCGCTAGAGACGCGGAACGCGTTGTTGGCGATCCCAGCCTGCTCGCTCAGCACCTCTGCCCGACGCTCGGCAGCAGCGGCTTCGATATAAAGCTGCGTAATCCGCAAGCGGAGATCCGCTCTCGCGATTTCAGCCTGGACCTGCGCGCGAGTTAGGCGAGCGGTTGCAAGCGCGACACGCGCCGGCCGCTTGCCACCCAGCTCTAGCGGGAGCGCAACACCGACCGTCGTTTCGGAACTCCGCAGCCCCTTGTAGACGCCGGTGCCAGCGACGTTCTCGACCTGAGCCTGAAGCTCGGGGTTGGGGCGCAGGCCGGCAACACGCCGTGCCGCTGTCGCGGCGCCGACGCCGGCCGTCGCCGCCGCGACCGATGGAAGCGGGGCTGGATTATTACCCTCAGGTCCCGATGCCGCGCCATTACGGGCGGCGGCCGACGGGGCTGATGGCATACCGCCCGCAGCAAGCGCATTCTCAAGCGAGAACGCGTCTGCCGCTTGTGACGAAGGGTTCGCCGCCGGAATGCCGGGCGGCAATGCTGTCTGCGCCCCGGCCGTACTGGCCAAGGTCGCCGCGACCATAACGGCCGCGATTGTACGATACATAGATGATGACTCCTGACGAACCGGATTCGCCCCGCGCGGCAATGGCCGGCGAGGTCAGCGGATCGTCAGGCTTGTGGGGGCCTCAGCGCCGGATCGGCAGTTGAGAGCGGCCGCATGGAATGGCTTGCGAAAATGGGGGCAAGCCGAAGGTCGTGCGTGAGCGCGGCATTGGAGATCTTGACCGGCGCTGCGACATGATCACCGTGGCAACCGCCGTGATGGTGAGGATACCCTTTGTCACCATCGGAGGGCACTTGATCGGCGTCGCCGGGCGCATGGCCTAGAGCAACTTCGTCCACGCCTATTTCCTGGGATGTAACGCTTACATCCGGCCGTTCCAGCACATGCGCCGTCGCCGTCGTCCCAAGGGAAAGGACGATCGCCAAATAAGCGAGGATGTTGAGCAAGCGTCGCACGGACAACCGACTAACAGGAAAGCCGACAACGGGATAGCCCCGACATCGCATAAAGGAATGAGATGTCATCGCATAAACTCGCGCGATCGGGCGTGTCTTGCGCGAAGGCGGATTGCGATGGAAAGCATCTATTTGCGCTCCAGCAACTGCAAGCTGCCAGAAGTCAGCGGAAGTTGTGCCGACGCATCCTCAGATGGTTTGGGATATAGCTCCGTCCGCGCCTGGATAATGATTTGGAGGCCACCCCAAATGCCGAGCCCTGCCATGATCAGGGCTACCGCCAGATCCGGCCAAGCCGTGCCCGTGCCGAGCACACCTGCAGCGGCAAGCAATACTGCCAAATTACCGATGGCGTCATTACGCGAGCAGATCCACACCGATCGCATATTCGCGTCGCCGCTCCGATAGCGGTAGAGCATGAGCGCAACGCTGCCGTTTGCGACCAGTGCGATCACGCCGACGATACCCATCGTCCCAGCTTGCGGTATGCCCCCGCCCAGCGCGGCAAGCAGCGTCGTGATCAAGACGTAGAGGCCGAAGGCAAGGATGGTGCCGCCTTTCAGCAATGCGGCACGCGACCGCCAGCCCAGTGCCATACCCGCGACCCCGAGGCTGATCGCATAATTTGCGGAGTCGCCTAGAAAATCGAGCGCGTCCGCCTGGAGCGAACGCGACCCCGAGGCGATACCCGCCACGATCTCGCCAGCGAACATCGTCAGATTGATCGCGAGAGCGATCCACAGGACGCGGCGCCAGCGCGGATCGGGCGCCGCCGGCGCATCCGACTGGCAGCTATTACAGACCATGATTATCCACGCGTGCAAGCATCATGAGAAGCCTTATGCACCCTCTAGCTACTAGAGGGTCAAGGCGAATATCGCTTCCTGCTCCGATCTTCATCAGGTGGTTGCCACGACGGCACGGCGCCGGTTGAGAATGAACCCGCCGGCCACCGCGACGAGCATCAGCAACTGGGCGCCCATCGACTGCACGGTCGGGAAGATGCCGAGCACCGAGACGCGAATTCCGCCGGAGAGCGGGGCGATGTCGATCATGCCGGCTTCCTGCAGCGCGGCCACGCCCTTGCCGGCGAGTACGATGGTGAGGAGCGCCATCAGCCACGCGCTATAGGCGAAGAACTTCGCGATCGGCAGGTCGCGGCTGTAGCGCAGCATCGCCCAGGCAATGAGGCCGAGCAGCAGGACCGCCGAGCCGGCGCCAGCCAGCATGACCCCGCCATTACCCTGGGTCCAGAGCGCGGCATAAAACAGGATGGTCTCGAACACCTCGCGATAGACGACGATGAAGGCCAGGCCGAACAGGAACCAAGCCGATTGCCGTGACAGCGCGCGCGACATCTTTTCGCGGATGTAGCGCTGCCATTGGTCCGCCTGCGCCTTGCCGTGCATCCATATCCCCACGGAGAGCAGGACGACGGCCGCGAACAGCGATCCAAACCCTTCGGTGAGCTCCCGGCTCGCGCCACTGATCCCGATCGCATAGGTTGCAACCACCCAGGTCAGACCGCCCGCCGCCAACGCGCCGATCCAACCGCCATGCACATAGGGCAGCACCTCGGGTCGCTCGGCCTTGCGCAGGAAGGCGATCATCGCGACGACGATCAGCAGGGCTTCGAGCCCCTCGCGTAGCAGGATGGTGAACGCGCCCAGAAAGGTCGATGCGCTGCTCGTCGCGTCCGGGGACAAGGCCGCATCGGCGTCATCGAACAAGCCATCGAGCACCTGGACACGGGTCGCTATCTCGTCGGCGGGCCGACCTTGCTGGAGCGAGGCCCGGAATTCGCCCATGGCGCTTTCGATATGACCCATGAGCGTTGCGTCACGCGCGGTCAGCATCGGCTCGAGCGGTTCGAACCCGTCGAGATACGCGGACAGCGCGAGTTCCTGGGCGGCGTGGCGATCGCCGTCGCGATAGGCTGCCAGGCTGCGCTGCAGCTTGTCGCGCGCGACGCTCAGCGAGCCTGCGGGCTTCGGGATCACCACCTCCGGATGGCGGCGCAGATAGGCGATCGCCGCGTCGGCCTTGTCAGGACCAACGGCCTTTGCGAGTGTTTCCGGCGTCAATCCAGCCAGCGCCGTCAGGTCGGGAATGGCCCGCCGAAGACTGGCGTCGGATTTCCACAGCCGCTCACCCTCGGCTGCCTGGGCATCGGAAAAAGCAAAGCGACCGGCATAGAAGGCCAGCGCCCAGCGATCATCGCTTGGCAGGCTCGCGAAACTTTGCATCGCTGTGCCGTCGATACCCTGCTCGATGACCTGATAGAGCGCGAAGGGGCTGCGCTGCCGTGCGCGCTTCACGTCGCTGAAGGCGATCGGCGGGGTGGTGAGCTTGGCGGCGTCGGGGCCATGCCCATCCCCGGTCATGCCATGGCAGCTCGCGCAATTCTGCGCGAACAGGGTCGCGCCGCGCGCCAGGTCGGGCGCCTTGGCTGGCGCTAGGGGCACCGGATAGGCGTTGAGCAGATCGGCAGCGAGGCCATGGGCAATGCGGGCGACCTCTTCGGGCGGGCCCTTCGCGGCAATCACGCCCTGAAGCCGGCTTGCGTCCGCGATCAGAGTAGCGCGCGCCGGCGTGGGTGGCAGAGCGGCGAGACGGGTCGATACCGACGCCGCGAATTCGGTCATTTCGGCAAATTCCGAGGCGCTCTTGACCCGACCGCCGCTGACGGCGCCACCATAGTCGACCGCCATATAGTCGAGCAGCCGCCATGCCGTCTGCACATCGGCGGTATCGGCGCGGGCAATGCCGCTGATGCCGACCATGCACAGGAATGCCGCCAGGACGGCCAAGACCCGCCGGATCGATGGCCTCGGTAAGTGCGAAAAAGCAGGGCCGAATTCGAAGGATTCGCAAAGGTCTGGACGGGACATCCCAGCCTCATAAACCCTCTAGCAGCTAGAGGGTCAAGAAGTTTTGCGACTTAGTTGCAATAGCCGACGAGAGCGTTAGCCTCATCCCGCGCGATCCGCCTCTGGCCCCAGCGTGTCGATGATACGGCATTCCGAGATCGTGCCATGGCCGCATTGGACGATGAGGCTGCTGAGCTCCGAACGCAGCGTTGCCAGATCCTTCAGTTTGCGATCGATCTCGGCAAGATGTTCTCGCGCGATCAGATCCACTGCCGAGCAGGATATATCCTTTTGATCGGCGAGACCCAGCAGCGTCTGCACCTGATCGAGTGAAAACCCCAACGCCCGGGCGCGCCGAATGAAGCTAAGCCGCGCAAGATGGTGCGTGGAGTAAGCACGATAATTGTTCTTCGTCCGCTCCGGCGCGGAAAGCAGGCCCGCGCTTTCATAGTAGCGGATCGTCTCGACCTTCGTTCCTGTTGCGGCAGCAAGTTTGCCGATGCTGAGCGACCCGGACAACATCATTGGTGACCTTATAGTGACTTCAGGCTTATAGGGAAAGTCTTCCCAAAATGTCGAGGCCGTCCGAGGCAAGGCAGGCTCCAGCGATCGCTAGCATGCCGAGGCGACCACCGGCGGGGCCATGCGCCCCGGCAGCAAACCCGGCACCAATATCACCGCATCTTATTCCGTAGCAGCCGCTTAAATGCCCAGTCTCACAACCGGTCCAGCCAGTGCAAATATTCCAGTAGGATCAGTAGCGGGAACGCTGGGCTTCGCGTTGAAAGAGACAATGTGCCGGCGACGAACCAGAAACCTCATCAGATTTGCAAGGTTTGACGCCAACGATACCGCGTCGGTTCCTAACGCAAACAGGGCTCCAACGATCAAATTATGGGCAAGCCAAAATGGAGCCCCCAAGAGGAACAGCCCCTTCATACGCGTGGTCGATGTCTGCAAGCGCGCCAGACTACCCAGCGAACTCCCCGTCAATGCCAACGCAGACGGGATGCCGTGCCATGTCACAACCGACAGGAAGGACAATATAATGAGGCTGGCCCCGTAAAGCCGCACGACGACATAGCGATCACGCACCGATGCCGAAACGATGAGTTGCGCGCAAGAAATGAGACATGCGATCGCTGCGGTAGGAGATCCCAACATCAGAAAATACATCGCGAAGGCGGCAGCGCCTGCGCTCTGAATTTTGACGACCTTTTTATAGTCGCTGAAAAACGGCCAGCTGATGACGCACAAAAGAGCCATGCAACCGAACGCGGTGGCAATCACGACTGCCCCCGCGCGGTTCTTCCTGTGTTGATCTGCGTCCCGCGCTCAGCTCTGTCTTTTTCCATAGCTGAAGCGTGAAGGAACGAGGTTAATTACGCTTTAATGGCCCTTATAAAATCGACCGTTCAAGGCTGCTTTTGGATCGCCGTCACCTCGCCGGCGCTGCCGGTTAGTGTGACGTCGAAATCGACCTTTTCGCCTACGTTTGCCGCGCCGGTGACCGCAGGTGCCGCCTTAAACGTCATGGTCATCGCCGGCCATTTGGCTTCAGGTATCGGGCCATGGTCGAGCGTGATCGTGCCTGCGGTCTTGTCGATGGCGGTGACCTTGCCATGGCCCTTGGCCTTGATCGGCGCAGTCGCCGCCGGCGCCATCGCCATGTTGCCCATGTCGCCGCTCATGGCCGCGGCGGGCGCCGCCTGATTGGTCTCGGCCGCAACCGGCGTCTCCGCCTTCTTGCCACAGGCGGCGGTCAGGGCGGTGAGGCCGAGAGCAATGGTCAGTCGTATCATAGTCATGGTCTTCTCCTTGCAGATTAAACAGGTTGGTGGAGGGATTTTACTCGCCGCCGACGAAGCAGCAGATAGGCAGCGGGCAGGACGAACATCGAGAGCAGTGGCGCGGTGAGCATGCCGCCGATCATCGGCGCGGCGATCCGGCTCATCACTTCCGAACCCGCGCCCGAGCCGAGCAGGATCGGCAACAAGCCGGCGAGGATCACTGCGACTGTCATTGCCTTGGGGCGGACGCGGAGCAGCGCGCCTTCGCGGACCGCCGCCTCGATCTGGTCGGCATCAGGATCGTCACCACGCTCTTCCAGCGCATTCTTGAGGTAGATCAACATGACTACCCCGAACTCGGCCGACACGCCGGCCAGCGCGATGAACCCGACGCCCGTCGCCACCGACTGGTTGAAGCCGAGCAGGTAAAGCGTCCAGATACCGCCGGTGAGCGCGAACGGGAGCGTGCCCATGATCAGCGCGGCTTCGTCGAACCGGCCGAAGATCAGGAAGAGCAGCACGAAGATGATCAGCAGTGTCGCTGGCACGACCAGCTTGAGCTTTTCGACGGCCCGCTGGAGATATTCGAACTGGCCGGAGTAGGCGATACTGACGCCCGGCGAGAGCTTTACCTCCTTCGCCACCGCCCCTTGCAGGTCACCGACCACCGACGCGAGATCGCGGCCGCGTACATCGACATAGACCCAGGTCGATGGCCGGGCATTCTCGGTCTTGAGCATCGGCGGCCCTTCGGCGATCGAAACCTTCGCCACGGTGCCCAGCGTGATCTGCTGGCCCGAAGGCGTCAGGACCGGAAGCGTGCGAAGTCCTTCGAGGCTGTCGCGCAGCTCACGCGGATAGCGCACGCTGATTGGGTAGCGTGCCAGCCCTTCGACGGTTTCGCCAATGGTCTCGCCACCGATCGCGCCCGAGACGATCGCCTGCACGTCGGCGATGTTGAGCCCGAAACGGGCGGCGGCGGCACGATCGATATCGACATCGACATAGCGCCCGCCGGTCAGTCGCTCGGCCAGTGCCGAGCTGACGCCCGGCACGGTCTTGGCGACCGTCTCGATATCATGGGCGATGCGGTCGAGCTGGGCGAGGTCGGCGCCCGAGACCTTGACCCCGATCGGACTCTTGATGCCGGTCGCGAGCATGTCGATGCGGTTACGGATCGGCGGCACCCAGACATTGGCGAGGCCGGGTAGCTTCACCGTGCGGTCCAGCTCTTCGACGAGCTTGTCCGTGGTCATATTGGGCCGCCATTGGTCACGCGGCTTGAACTGGATGGTGGTCTCGAACATTTCGAGCGGCGCGGGATCGGTGGCAGTCTCGGCGCGTCCCGCCTTGCCGAACACGCTTTCGACCTCCGGCACCGTCTTGATCAGCCGGTCGGTCTGCTGGAGCAGTTGCGAGGCCTTTGCCGCCGACAGTCCCGGCAACGCCGAGGGCATATAGAGCAGGTCGCCTTCGTCCATATTCGGCATGAACTCGCCGCCGAGCCGGGAGAGCGGCCAAGCCGTCGTTGCGAAGACCAGAACCGCAATCAGCAGCACCGCCTTGGGCTTTTTCATAGTCCAGTCGAGGGCGGGCCGGTAGATATTGGTCAGCCAGCGATTGATCGGGTTGGACTGCTCGGCGGGAATGCGGCCCCGGATGAGATACCCCATCAGGATGGGGACCAGCGTCACCGAGAGGATCGCGGCCGATGCCATCGCATAGGTCTTGGTGAACGCCAGCGGCGCGAATAGCCGGCCCTCCTGCCCCTCCAGTGTGAACACAGGAATGAACGAAAGCGTGATGATCAACAGACTGAAGAATAGCGCTGGGCCGACCTCGGCCGCGGCATCGGTGACGACGGTCCAGCGTGTCGGATTATCGAGCAGCTGCTGCGGGCTATCATGTTCCCAGCGCTCGATCTTCTTGTGCGCGTTCTCGATCATGACCACCGCCGCATCGACCATCGCGCCGATCGCGATGGCAATGCCGCCCAGCGACATGATGTTGGCGTTTACCCCCTGGAACCGCATCACGACGAACGCCGCCAGCACGCCTATCGGCAGGGTCAGGATCGCTACCAGCGCCGAACGGACGTGCCAGAGGAAGAGGCCGCAGACGATCGCGACGACGATAAACTCCTCGATCAGCTTGTGGGTGAGGTTATCGACCGCACGGTCGATGAGCTGCGATCGGTCATAGGTGGTGACGATCTCCACGCCGGGCGGCAGGCTCGCCTTCAGGCTGGCGAGCTTGTCCTTGACCGCGGCGATGGTTTCGCGCGCATTCTTGCCCGACCGCAGGATCACGACGCCGCCGGCGACCTCGCCTTCGCCGTTCAACTCGGCGATTCCGCGCCGCATCTCGGGGCCAATCTGGACCGTGGCGACATCGCCTAGCCGCACGGGCACACCGCTCATTGCGGTCCGCAGGGGAATGGCCCGGAAATCGTCGAGCGTCTTCAGATAGCCCGAGGCACGGACCATATATTCGGCCTCGGCCATCTCCAGCACGGAGCCGCCCGCTTCCTGATTGGCCTGTTGGATCGCCTGCACGGCCTGCTGGTGCGTGATACCGTAAGCGGCGAGCTTCACCGGATCGAGCAGCACCTGGTACTGCTTGACCATGCCGCCGATGCTGGCGACCTCGGCAACACCGGGAACGGTTTTCAGCTCGTAGCGCAGGAACCAGTCCTGAAACGCGCGAAGCTGGGCCAGATCGTGCTGGCCGGTCTTATCGATCAGGGCATATTCATAGACCCAGCCGACACCGGTTGCATCGGGACCGAGCGCACTGCGGGCGCTCGCCGGCAGGCGGCCCTGTACCTGATTGAGATATTCGAGCACGCGGCTGCGCGCCCAATAAAGATCGGTGCCGTCCTCGAAGATCACATAGACGAAGCTGTCGCCGAAGAAGGAATAGCCGCGCACCGTCTTGGCACCCGGCACCGACAGCATGGTGGTCGTCAGCGGATAAGTGACCTGATTCTCGACGATCTGCGGCGCCTGTCCCGGATAGCTGGTGCGGATGATGACCTGCGTGTCGGAGAGGTCCGGCAGCGCGTCGATCGCGGTCGATCGCACAGCCCAGACGCCCATGCCGATAAGGGCCAGCACGCCGATCAGGACGAAGAAGCGGTTCCTGACCGACCAGCGGATGAGATGGGCGATCACTGCCCCGCCACCTTCGTCATGCGGCGCACGGTCGGCCCGGCCGGCGGTTGATCGAACCCGAAACGGACACGATCGCCCGTCTTCAGGCCCCGCGCGACGTTCGGATCGGGAAGCTGGAAGGTCATCGTCATCGCCGGCCAGCCAATCGCCGGCACCGGCTCGTGGCTCAGCGTCACCGAATTGGCGGTAAGCTGCTCGATTTTGCCTACGGTCTCGTAGAGCGCGGCCGTAGCTGCGCGTTTGCCAACTGCCATCGGCACACCGCCACCGATCGGCCGTGCCTGCACGCCGGAAAGACTAGCCTCGGAGTCGATCAGGAACTGCCCCGAAGCGATGACCTTCTCGCCTTCGGAGAGCCCGGCGAGGATCTCGGTGTCGTCCCCGGATTCCCTGCCGGTTTGCACCTCGGCCGGCCGGTAGCGGCCCTTATCTAGCGCAAGCATCACCAAGGTCCGCTTGCCGGTGCGGATCAGCGCCTCGGAGGGTACGAGCAATGCTGGCTGTGCGCTGCCGCCGAACGACACGGTTGCGAACATACCCGGGCGCAGACGACCACCACGATTGGGTAGTTCGATCCGCACGGTGAGCGTCCGACTGTCGGCCTGCGTCGTAGGCAGAATCGCCGAGACACGGCCCGACAATGTCTCGCCGGGGAATGCGGCAAGCGTGGCCTGCACGATTTGTCCGGGCTTGAGCGGTCCCGCGATGGCTTCGGGCACGGCAGCATTGAGCCAGACCGTGCCAAGGCCGTTGACCTCGGCAAGCGTCTGTCCTGCCGTCATCGTCATGCCGGCCCGCACATCTAACGTCTTGATAACGCCGCCGGTTGGCGTGGAAATCGTGATGACATTGTGCGGCCGACCCGTTCGCTCGACCGATGCGACCGTACCAGACGGCATGCCAAGCAGTATGAGCCGCTGGCGCGCTGCCTGTATCAAAGCCGCGCTCCCGGTGCGGCGGACGGCCAGGAACTCGGCCTGTGCGCCACCCCATTCGGGAACGAGCAGGTCGGCGAGTGGGGCACCGGCGCCAATGATGTCGCCGGGCGCCCGGGCATAGACCCTTTGAACGAACCCGCCAGCGCGCGCCTGGACGATCGCGACATCGCGCTGGTTGAAGTCGATCGTGCCGGTGGCGGTCAGGCTGCTGGTCAGTTGTCCCCGTCGTACGGCGACCGCGCGCAGCCCCAGCGTTTGGGACGCAGCGGGATCGATGCGGATGCCCGGCGCGTTGCCGCCGCCTTCATCGGCATATTTGGGGATGGTCTTCATCCCCATCGACGAAAGCGTATCCGGATTGTTGTAGTGCTCTTGCGGCACCATAGGATCGTACCAGTAAAGCGCCTTACGACCGGAATCGGCTGTTTGCGTAGGAGCGGTTTCGCTCCCACCGAGATGGGCGATGCCATAGCCCGCGCCACCAGCGACGAGGGCGAGCGCTGCGGCGGCAAGACCCAGCCGGGCGCGCGGTGATATCTCGAGGCTCATCGATCTTCGCTCCGGTATGTGAGAGTCAATCGCGCGCCGTCAGCGGCGACCAGCGCCTCGCGGTCGAGGACAGTGAGGGTTGCGTCGGCCAGCGCGGCATAAGCGTCGGCGACATCGACAAGACTGGCGCGTCCAGCACCGTAGCTGGCGGTCTCCAGTTTCACGCGCTGCTCGGCCAGCGGCTGCAGCGTTCCTTGCGCGCGCATCCATTGTTCGTGGTGCATGACATGGTCGGCGATATCGGCATCGAGGTCGGCAGCAAGAGCGCGGCGCGCCGCTTCGCGTTCGGCCAGAACGCGCCCGGCATTGGCCTGGGCAGCGGCGATTCCGGCGTTCTGACGATTGCGGGTGAAGAACGGCAGGCTGACCGTCACGCCAGCAGAGACATAATCGCCGAAACGGGGATCGCGGCGCTGATAGGCGACATTCACGCCGAAGTCAGAACGCCGACCGGCATCCGCCACCCTTATATCGGCATCGGCTTGCCCAGCCTGGGCATCGATCATCTGGATGGTGGGATGGCGATCGAGGCCAGCACGAAGCTCGGTCCCATCGACCGGAAATTCGGGAATTGGACCGGCAATCTCCGGCGCGGGATCGCCGGTCCAACGGGTAAGTGTAGCGCGGGCACGCGCGACGTTCGAGACCAGTTCGCTCCGGCGATCCTGCATCGTGGCGATGGCCTGCTGACCGGCAAGCGTCTGCGCCGGCCGTACGCTGCCCGAAGCGACAGCGCCGGTCGTGGTCCCTACGACGCGCTCGAGCCGGGACAGCACGTCTTCAAGAGCAGCAAGCCTGCGCTCGGCATAGGCCAGATTGATCCACGCCAACGCCGTACCTACCTCGACGGTGCGCGCCTCGACCGCCGTATCAGCCTCCGCCGCCCTGATGTCGCTATCGGCGCGCGCCTGCTGGGCATGGCGCTTGGCGAGGTTGGGAATGTCCTGAGACACGCCCACCCGCGCCATGGTAAAATTGTCCCGCTGCGGCTCGAACGCGAGCGGTCCTGATATCGGGAAGCTGTCTACGCCCACTGCGAGGGTGGGATCGGGCAGCGTTCCCGCGGCCCCACGCGCCGAACGCGCGGCATCAGTGCCAAGTGTCTTCGCTCGAATGGAGGGAGCATCGTGCTTAGCCTGGCGAAGCGCCGCATCGAAGGTCAGCGGACCGGCGAACGCAATCCCGGGGATCGCCGCGAGCAGCGGCGCACAAACAAACAATCGCATGGAAAACTCCTGATCGGAGGACCGGATCGGCCGCGCACACCATGACAGGCATATCAGTGGCGGCGGAATGGGGGGCATTCCGCCGCCACTGCTGGCCTAGCCGTCTATGCGACCTGAAGCGGCCAGAACTTTTGCCTAACCGACCGACGGGGCCGACGAAGGCGATGCCATGCTGTGCATCTGCTTCATGCAATCAGCAGCGTCGGCGCTGCTTATCTTCATCATGTCGCAGTCGCACGCCGCCACTTGCGTGGTATCAGGCACCCAGACGCGCCGCTGTCCCTGGAGCGGCGCACGCGGTCCATATTGCGGGACCGACTTCCACTCATAATGGCCGGACTGTTGGCTGTGGTCCGGTTGGCCGGCGAATGCGGCGACGGGTGCGGCAAGAGCTACGCCCAGCAGCGCATAGAAAACACGGTTCTTCATGACTATCATCCTTTGGCAAATCATCGGGGTAGCCGCAGGTTGGACAGGAGGTTCGATCCGCGACAGGCGCAACGACCCTTCCAGCCTTACGGCCGAGTTCGATCAGCCAAGGAGAGTCGGCGGTTCCGGTTCGGGAGCAACGTCACCGCCGCGCAGGACAGTGGTGGTCGACCAGAAGGCCAGGGTCGGATCGGCCGCGCGCACCGCAAGCGTCGGTGCGTCATTGCGAACCGCCATGGGAATGACACAGCCCATCGCGGCGATGCAGGCGAGCGTCATGCCCTTGCAGGGTTTCTGCGCGGGCTGCTGTTGCTGCGTCATCATCTTCATGCAGTCTTCGGACATGCCGGAATCGGCCGTCCCGGTCATCGCCATCGATACGGACACTACAGGCGGTGCTGACGCAAAGGCGGCTTCCTGGCCGAGCAGACCGAGCAGGGCTCCGAGCAGGAGAAAGAGGGGAAGCGCACGTTTCACAGCTGTAATCAACTACGCCAATCTTGATCCAAGAGCAACGCCACGCTCATTCGCCGTGCCGCGCGTAAATAGTTTCGCTTCCCGCACCAAAGGCTAAGACATTGAAAGGCTGAACCGGCTGCCCGGGGGCCTCCATGCCTGGTGATCCGAGAGGCATGCCCGTTACGGCAAGACCGCTCACACCACGAGGACGCTGCGTGAGAACGCGCTTCATGTCCGCTACGGGCACGTGTCCCTCGAAAACCATGCCATCGACGATCGCTGTATGACACGATGAAAGTCGAGCGGGCACGCCGTGCGCGCGCTGAAAGGCAGATCGTTGCTGATCATCGATTATGGCCACGCGCCGGCCGAATTGCTGGCGGACCTGGGAGGCCCATTTCTCGCAGCAACCACATCCTGGATCGCGATGGACTGTGATAGGTACAGCCGCGGCACTGGCGACCGAGACAGACGCGGCGAACGCAGCAAGAACGAGTTTCAGTGGCATATACACCTTCCGTTATCCCCCGCCCTTGGGCGGGGGAAAGTCTCTACTGCGCACGCTTGTGGTGAGCTCTTAGCCAGCCCTGCAGCTCGCCCACTTCCCGAGTCTGCTCGGTAATCGCCTTGGTCGCCATCGTTCGAACCTGCGCGTCCTTTGTGTCGCGCAAGACGATGCGTGACATCGCGATCGCGCCGCGATGATGCTCGATCATCTTGCGAACCCAGGTTTCCGTCGCGTCGCCGCCCATGGCGGACATCATCTTCTGATGCATCTCCATCTCGGCCGGCGGATACGGGTTGGCCGGCGTAGGGTTCGTCATCTGGCCCATGTCCATCTTCGAATGGTCCATGCCCTGCATTTGCGCGATCGCGGGTGTGGTCAACAATCCGACGATCATGACGGCGATTATTTTCTTCACAATTCTCTCCTCGTCGCCCCGCATTGTTAATACGCGCGAGCGCGCCATTACCCTCGCAAGCCTGCGCTAATTTTCGGGAATGGGATGGCGAAACCTACTTGCGGGCGAGAATAGCCTTCATCTCATCAATCTCGCGCCGCTGGGATTCCTCGATGCCACCGCACAGCCGGACGATTTCCGGGTCCTTCAAGGTCGCCTCGCGACACATGAGGATCGCCCCCGAATGGTGCGGGATCATCGAACGGAGGAATGCCGTGTCACCGATCGTCGTTTGCGTGCGGATCAGGGCGAACGATCCAGCAAATATCACAACCGAGCCGACCAAAAGGCCAGCATTGGCCGCCTTTGATGGGAACATATGACCCATTGCGAGGATCATCAGCACCACCATCGGCGCGACCATCATCAGCGTCATGTAGACCATATTGAGATTATTGTAGAAGCTCCCTAGGCTATCGATCATGACGAACATCACCAAATACATGATAATGCCGCCGACCAGGGTTTGCAGCGCGAGGCTCGCATAAGCATTCTTCATCATCGGTCGTCTCCTTTGGCCCCCGCCCAAGAATTCCCCATGTTCGTTCAGTTCTTGCGGCGGCGTTTTCGCGGCCAGCGGAAATACAAAAGGGCAGAACCAGCGATCGCCAGCGCAAGCCCCCCAGCGGCGAATCCAATCAGCCAAGGTGTGTTGAAATCCTCATGGTTCTTCCAGTCCATGATGTGGAGGCCCCAAAAAAAGTCGTAGAGACGCCAGGTGCCGTTCCTGACGGCAACGATTCGACCGCTGTTTTGCGCAACATAGATACGGGTCGCGTCGCGGTCCGGGAAATCGACCCGCCATGCCGGCAGCGTCGCCTTATATTCGGTGCTGGCGGTCAAAATGGCGCGTACGCTCGGCCTTGGCGCCACGCCGCGATAGGCTTGGACCGCGACTGCCCGCGCCATTGCAGCATTTAGAGGGGGGATACGCTTTCCAGTCTCGGCATCGTGTAGCAGCACCGCACCATCGGCCAGCTCGACCTCGGCGACCTCGCGTCCCAGCAGCAGACGATATCGGACCTCGCGCGCGGGTTTGTTCGCCTCGCGCAACACGATATCCAGAGGTGCACGGAGACGAGCTTGATCAAGCGTCGCTGGCGATACCCGCTCCACGAGACGTTCACCGCGAACCCGGTCGATCGGCAGCACGCTCATGATCAGGCCGCTGGCAAACCATAGCAATAGCTGGACACCGATGATCAGAGCCAGCCAGCGGTGGACGCGGCTAGCCCCGACGTGGAGCCGAAGCCGGTTGCTCCTCAGAACCAGGTCCGCACGCCAATGACGAAGCTCGTCGCCGTGACGTCTTTCCCATCGGCGCGCGCATAGTCTGCCGTCTGTCCCAGCTTACGATCGTACGAAACGCCGATATAGGGAGCAAACTCACGTCGAATCTCATAGCGCAGGCGCAGGCCCAGCTCCGCGTTGGAGAGGCCCGACCCGATCCGGGTTTCGGGCACATCCTGCGCCGATAGGTTCAGTTCGACGCGGGGCTGAAGGATCAGGCGCTGCGTGAGGCGCTGATCGTAATAGCCCTCGATCCGTCCCAGCACCTCGCCCTTGTTCGACAGAAACACGGCTGCTTCTGTTTCGAACCAGTAAGGCGCGACGCCCTCGATGCCGATCGTTGCGTAGGTGCGGGAGGGATTGGGCTTGAAATCGTAGCGGACACCCGCCTGCACATTCCAGTAGGGATCGAGCGCGCGACTGTAGAGCGCCTGAATTTCGGCGCTATCGACGCCTTCTCGAAAAGCCCCCTCGCCCTCGGTCTTGACGACAAGCCGATCGAGATCCTTGCCGAACCACGCCTCGCCGTCCCAGCGATAGCCATCGCGACCATTTCGGACCTGATATTCGGCCAGATTGAACAGGATCATCGAGGATGTGCTGCCGCCATGTTCGTTGTGCAGCATGGAGCGTGAATCGGCCATCGCGCCGTTCTGGTAAATCCGATCCGCATAATGATCGCTCGGCGGCAATGGTGCTGGCGCGTTGCCTGGTGCAAGGCTCGTGCCCCCTGCCCCATGCCCCGCCATCTGCCCGTCCATCGCCATCCCGGGCATCGACGACATGTCATGCTCCATCGGCTGACCACTTCCAGCAGCAGGCATATTCATGCCGGGCATATCGTGTTTCATAGCGCCACCCGCCGTGTCCGGCATTGTCATGCCAGGCATGCTCGACATGTCATGTCCGGCATGGGTATCGGCCTTCGGAGATGCCTTGCTTCCCGTCGTTCCCGACATATCCATTCCGGGCATGGTGCCCATTCCCGACATGTCGTGGGCGGCGGCATTGGGTTTCGCCGCAGGTGTCGCGCGCCTGGCGGGTGTTGGTCTGGTAGCCGGCTTGGCCGACGTTTTGCGCTTGGCGGGCGTAGCGGGCTTTGCTGCAGGCCTCTTCTTCGCGGGCGCCTTGGCTGCAGGCATGTTCATGCCCGGCATATTCTGCATGGATTGCGCGCTCGCCGGTACTGCGAAAGCGAGCGGCGCGGCGCTGATTAGGAGAAGAAGCGACTTCATGCGGCTTCTCCCCGGGGACGGACAGAGACTACGCGCATCATCCCGGCGTGCATGTGGTAGAGCATATGGCAGTGGAAGGCCCAATCTCCGACGGCGTTGGCGGTGAGATCGAAGCTCACCTTGCCGCCCGGCGCGACGTTCACCGTGTGCTTGCGCGGCGAATATTCGCCATGGCCCGTGACCAGCTCGAAAAAATGTCCGTGAAGATGGATCGGGTGCGACATCATCGTGTCGTTCACCAGCGTGACACGCACCCGTTCATTTTCGAGAAACGGAATCGGCTCCCGCTTGTCGCTCAGCTTCACGCCGTCGAACGACCACATATAGCGTTCCATGTTTCCGGTCAGATGAATCTCCATTGCGCGGTCGGGTGCCCGCACGTCGGGATTGCGGTCGACCGCCATGAGATCGCGATAGACCAGAACACGGTGCCCGACATCGTCAAGGCCCTGTCCGGGCTCTCCCGTGCGATCCATCGGCATAGGAGAGATCGTCTGCACGCCAGGCCCCATCTTGACCTGCGGGGCTTTGCTGGCGTCGCGCATATTCATGCCGCCCATTCCGCCCATCGCCATGCCGCCCATCGCGTCGCCGGCAGGCGCACCCATTCCAGGCATGTTCGCCATCGAACCACCGGCCGGCTTGTCCATTGCGGGCATCGAGGCCCCGGATTCCATGTTCATTCCAGCCATACCGCCCGCGGCGGCCCCGCTTGCCGACATGTCATGTCCCATCGCTGAGTGGTCCATGCCTTGCATGCCACCCATATCCATGTCCCCCATGCCCATGTCTTTCATATTAGCGAGGGGACGTTTGCGTAGCGCAGGCACTTCAGCTGCCATGCCTTCGCGCGGAGCCAAGGTTGCGCGGGCCATGCCCGACCGATCGACGGATTCGCCGACCAGCGTATAGGCGCGATCATCAGTCGGCGTGACGATGACGTCATAGGTCTCGGCGACCGCGATCTGGAACTCGTCAACCTCGACAGGCCTGACGTTGAGCCCGTCGGCCTGAACGACCGTAAGTTTGAGGCCGGGAATCCTGACATTGAATGTCGTCATCGCAGAGGCGTTGACGAAACGCAGCCGGACCCGCTCGCCGGGCCGGAAGAGCGCAGTCCAATTGTCCTGCGGGCCATGCCCGTTCACGAGATATGTATAGGTCGAACCCGTGACATCGGAAACGTCGGTCGGGTCCATACGCATATTGCCCCAGTCGAGACGTTCCTTGAGTGGTTGGTCTTTCTTGGCCAGGAGACCGGCCAACGTTTGGCGCTGATAGTTGAAATAGCCCCCGCCGACCTGCTTGAGCTTCCGGAAAATCGCGTGGGGGTGCATCTGACTATGGTCGGACAGCACGACGACATGCTCGCGATCCGAGCGGATCGGGTCCTCGCCTTCCGGATCGATGACGATCGGCCCATAATGGCCCATCTGCTCCTGCAACCCCGAATGACTATGATACCAGTAGGTTCCGGCCTGAACGATCGGGAACTCATAGACGAAGGTCGACTTGGCCTTGATGCCGGGAAAGCTGATCCCGGGCACGCCATCAAACTGGAATGGTACGAGTAAGCCATGCCAGTGGATCGAGCTGTCTTCGTCGAGATCGTTGATCACCGACAGGCGCGCCGTCTGACCCTGGCGCAGCCGGATGAGGGGTGCCGGCACCGTGCCGTTGATGCCAATGGCATGGCTTGCCCGGCCATCGATCATCATCATCTGATGGGCGATTTTGAGCGTGATGTCGTTCCCGGTGACGATCGGGAGCGGCTTCACGATCCCGGCCGAAACGGGCTGAGCCCATGCCGGCATCCAGGCCGACAATGCCAGACCACCGCCGGTCAATGCGGCACCGCGGAAAAGGTCGCGGCGGTTCAATACCGGGGGCATAGTATCTCCTTGTTCAACGTGCAGCACTCCGGGTCCGCAAAGGCGCTCGAGCGCGGTATCTCTCTCTCCTTACGCGCGAGCGGGGCGCACCCCTCATTCCTCGGCCAAGATTTCCGCAAGGCGCGACCGCGCACGGTAAAGGCGCGTCTCGACCGCCTTGCCACTTATCGAGAGCGCAGTTGCCGCTTCCGACTGATTCAGCCCTTCGACTGTGCGGAGCAACAGAACTTCCCGCAACGAGACCGGTAGCGCGCTAATTGCGGCGGCCATTCGTTTGATCTCCATTTTTGAGTCGGCACTGGCATGCGCGGAGGGTGCATCATCCGGCACTTGTTCGATCTCGGCGTCGGACGCTGCATAACCGAAAGTGAAAAGCTGCCGCACCTTCTGGCGGCGGTGCCAGTCGCGGCATTTGTTAATCGCGATCCGGGACAGCCAAGCCCGGAGCGGCCGCGCGCCATCATATTTTCGCAGATGGCTGAACGCGGAGACGAAGCAGTCCTGGGTGAGGTCTAGCGCGTCCTCGGCATTCCCCACCAGGCCGCGTACCAGTCGAAATATCGCAGCCTGGTGCCGATGCATGATCTCTGCGAAGGCCGGCTGCCGACCGGCGAGCGTTAGCGCCGCAAGTTCACCGTCCGAGCACGCGCGAAGATCCAGACTCACCGTGCATCGTCGGTGAGCGCATGTACCACCGCCTGATCGAAGGTCTTGGCCTGATCAGGGCGCAAGATCTGGCGCATCGCGAAGATATGGCCAAGCGTTTCCTTCTGCAGCTCGCCCATCGCCTGATGCGACTGATCGACGGCCGCCGTGACACCCGGTCCGTTGCCATGTTCGGCTTCGATCGCGGCCGCGAGACGCGCGTTGTCCGCTCTCAGTTCGAGCTCCAGCGCGCGACGACGCACGGCAAAGCGCTGCTCAAGCAGTTCGATCTGCGCCTTCTGACGGTCGTCCAGGTCGAGCTTGCTGTGCAACACGTCGTGGAGTTCGACACCGGCCGCCTTGGGCTGGGGGAAGAAGTGACGCCCAAGGAACACGCCCGCAACGGCTGCGACGAAGGCGACGACAGCTACCAAAACAAGCAATTTTGCCTTCATTGAGAGCCTACCAGCAGCGTCGAGGGGGCAAGCGGATTGGATGGCCCGAACGGCGAGAGCGTGACCGATGCCTCGGCAGGCGGCGTAAATCCGTTGCTGGCGATACCGAGCAGCACTGCTCCAAAGGCGGCCACTGCACCAAACCGGAGTTGAGAAGCGGCCGAAACCTGCGGCAATGCCGCAATGCGTTGGAACACGGCCTCCTCCAGACCGATCAGGCCCGGATGATCCGGTTCATTGCGCAAGCGGGTCAAAAGCCCATCCAAGTCTGTTTTCATCGCAAATCCCAATCTCTATCTGTTCAGCGCGCTGGCACGAGTGCCGCCCCCTCTGCCGTTCGCTCAACCGGCCCTCAGTGGTTGCGTGCCCCGCGGTCGGTTTGGCTGAACGGCGACCTGTCGGCAGGCGGACACATTGTTACGGCATCATCTTTTTCATGCCAGGCATATCCTTCATCATCGCGTCATGGTCTTCAGGCGCACTGGCAAGTGCTGCCTGATATTGCGCCGGGGTCATCTTGGGCAGTTGCCGCACGAAAGCCACCATGTCCCAGATCAATTCATCGCTATGCGTTTTACCCCAAGCCGGCATCGCAGTCAGCTTGACCCCATGCTTGATGATCCAGAATTGCTCCTTTGCCGATCTCTGTGGCTCCCGGAAAAGCTCGGGAGCCTTGGGATAAAGGCCTTGGCTGATCTCGGACTTTTCCAGCCCCGGTGCGAGATGGCAGCCGCTGCACATCTCGGTGTAGAGCCCGGCACCGCTCTGCAGTCGTTTTACATCCATCAGGTTGGCCGGGACGCCCACGTTGCGAGCCCGGACGGCGATCGAGCGATCACGAAGCTGCTCTATCAGCCAGTAGACCGGTCTGGTGTGCGGCGAATCCGCCCCGATGTCATAGGCGCCCACATATACGACAATCCCAGCCAGTGCACCGCCGACCAGCGCCGCGACCGCGATGAACGGGCCGCTCGGAAAATGTTTCCGAAGCCATGCCTTCCTTGAATCTTCCATCGCGTCCTCCCCAGCCGAAAAGCCCTCGGTCGATTGGTGATCTCGCACCCATCCACTTGATCATACGCGCGGCGAGCTTCCACCCCTCATCCGCCGCGCAGGTCTGCGGCGCACACCAGTTGGCGCTCCGAATTCGAAGAAATCGTGCCCGTCGGATGAGGGGTCACGGTGCGCGGTGCGTAAATCGCTTTGTCGGCAGTATCGCCACCCATGGAGAAATCGATGTTTCGTAAAACAGCTTTTGCCGTCGCCATGGCGGCGTCTGTGTTCGCCGCTACCGCTGTTCAGGCGCACCCCAAACTCACCAATGCCACGCCCGCGGCCGATACCGTCGCTTCGGCTCCGACCAGAATTCAGCTCGTCTTTTCCGAAGCACTGGTCGCTCAATTTTCCGGGATCGACCTGACAATGACCGAGATGCCCGGCATGAAGATGGGGCCGATGAAGATGAACGGTGTCAAGGCGACCGTGGCCGCAGATGGCAAGACGCTCGTGGCCACGCTTGCTAAGCCGCTGCCGGTTGGAACCTACAAGGTCGACTATCACGTCGTCTCTACCGACACCCATCGCATTCAGGGTAGCTATACCTTCAAGGTCCAGTAAGAGCGTGCCGGACATCATCGCGATTGCGGTCAGGCTAGGGCTTTATCTCGATCTCATGCTGCTTTTCGGGTTGCCGATGTTCGGCCTATATACGTTACGCGGGACCGAGCGAGCATCCGGCTCGGTCCTGCGCTTTCGCTCGGTTTTGGCGACGATCGCGCTCGCCGGCATCGTATTATCGATCTTGGGCATGATAGCCTTGGCGGCCTCGATGGGCGGTGTGCCGGTCGATCAAGTGGACCGCGCCACTGTCAATCTTTTGATATCGGGCACAGCGATCGGCACCGTCTGGCAAGTTCGGGTGGCAGCACTCTTACTGGTCCTGTACTTTTCCATTGTCGGGTGGCGACGCCCTGCATTCGCCCTCTGGTCAGTTTCAGTAACGGCAGCAATCGCTCTCGCGACTTTGGCCTGGACTGGTCACGGCGCGGCCGATGAAGGCTTGTGGGGATGGATCCATCTTGGCGCCGACATCACTCATCTGTTGGCCGCAGGCATATGGATTGGAGCGCTTTCCGCCCTGTGCCTGCTCATTTTTCGCCCAGCGGCCCGCATGGCAATCGATCATGTCCACCTGTCACACCGGGCGTTGGATAGCTTCGCAAAGGTAGGATCGATCGTCGTGGGTCTGCTCATCCTGTCAGGCTTCATCAACAGTTGGATCTTGGTAGGACCGTCCAACCTGGCGGCGCTTTTTACGAGCCTCTACGGCGTGTTGCTGGCAGTGAAACTGGTGTTGTTTGGCGTAATGCTGTTCCTGGCCGCCGCTAATCGCTTCTTCCTTACCCCTGCCTTGGCGGGAGCGATCGAAACTGGGGAAATATCATCGGCGATCGGGTCACTTCGCCGCAGTCTCATTGTCGAGAGCGGCTGTGCGCTCACCATTCTCGCGCTTGTTGCGTGGCTGGGATTATTGGCGCCCCCTGCCTCGGGGATGTAGACATTGAGCCTTACGGCAAAGCACGCGATATGGCCTTGATTGCTTTCAAGCCCGAACCGAACCGGGAAATCGCCTCTCGGTGACGCTCGAGCTCGCCATAGGGAAGATAGGCAATCTCAAGATCTGCGATTCGGCTGAATGCGGGCCGCGCGAGTTGTGCCCGCACTTCGCTCTCCCGCGCGTCGGGCGCCACAAGAAACAGTCCGGCTGTGGCGTGCAGTTCGCTCCCGCTCAAGGCAAGGTCGAGCATCCGGACGATGCCCGAATAAATCGACGTCGAATGCTCGACTTCGAAGGCGGCCGCGACGCGGTCGCCGCCTCGCTCGAGCCAAAGCACATCGATAAGGCGGATGGCGTCTGCGCCGGTCGATGTTGAAATTGAAGCTGGCAGGCTCTCAAGACACCCGTCCCCCAAGCGCACGCCATCGTGAAGTCGCCCCCGATCGTTGGATGCTATCCAGATATCGTAGCCCAGCGCACGGCCTATATCGCGGAGCCAAGCCTGGATTTCCGAATGGGTTCGATCGCTCTCTCCCTGTTTCTGAAGGGCCTTGTTGAGCGTTTGCGCTTCGGCCCTGGCCTGTTCGAGACGGACCGCCCACGATCCTACCGTCTGGTCTTCCTCGTCACGCGGCGGCGCCGGGTAGCGGCCCGAGCCGATATCGAACAGGAGGCCGCCAATGGCGCCGAGATCGTTCGACAGCAGATCGCGAAACCGTTCGTTCAGGTCCAGCACACCCGAGCGCATCGCGAGAAAATGCTGCCAGCTTCCGAGCTTCACCCTGCCACCGGTCAGCTTGTTATAGCCGTTGACGATCGCCGTGTTGAACGGCGGCACGAGGGTCGGATGCAGGAAGTAGAGGAGATTGGCGACCGCAGGCCCAAGCCCCTTGATGTTCAGCCGATCGATCGTGTGAATACCTGCAATGATTTCTTCGGCAGTGTCGCAACAGGCGCAGTGATCGAGCAACCTGCCGAACGCGCGTTGGTTCGCTGGATTTTCATAGATGTCAGGGATGCGCAATTTGGGCTTCCAGAGAAACGCATGGTCAGCGCCTTTGAATATCTGCCTCTGCTCCGCGACTGAATGAACGACCGTTTCCAGCGAAGAGCCCCGATAGGCCACGCCAAACCGACTGGCTTCGATCTCTGCCACTACCTGAGCCAGACCACGCCGGATCGAACGGAAGTTTTTGATGCGCTCGTCCCAAAGAAACCAGCTTTGATAGGTCGCGTTGGGGTCTTCCTTCCATCGTTGGATCAGTTGCCGCGCAAGCAATTCAAATTCCGCCAAACCCCGTTCCCCCACTCACGTCGATCTTCTCCAACGCTAGCACTCCGCCCCGTATACGAACAGTTTTTGCGCGCCCGCCCAGGACGAAAGGTGGCCTGCGTCATCTGATGTCGTCGGGAATATGCATCAGCAGGTCACGGGTGTAGTCGATTAGAAGATCGCCAACGGTTGCCCCGTAAAGCGCGAGAAACAAGATGAACGCTAGGAGTTTGGGGACGAAGCTCACGGTCTGTTCGTTGATCGACGTCGCGGCCTGGATCATGGAGATAATGAGTCCGACCACCAACATGATTATCAGCGGTGGTCCAGCGACGAGCATCATCACCCAAAGCGCTCTGCCCATCGAAACCGAAAAAGGGCTGTAGGTCTCCATCTCTCCCCCGTCGATGATGGTGTCGTCGCCCCCTGACGTTGCGACCAGTGGTTGTTGCGGGGGCGAGCAACATGGTGCGCGATCGGGTTTATTCCCGTCCGTCTTCCCCACATCCGCTCCCCCCGCGCCACGCTGCGACCCGTGGGCACCTGAGTTGTCCATCCTGCTTGGCGATGGTCTTCATCTGAATTTACGCAGCGACGCGGTTTACCCCTCGCGACCCACCGCTTTTTTTCGAAGAACGCGCAGGCTTTCGAGGGAAGAAGGGGCGTGCCGCGTAATAGGAGTGACGGGCGAGGTCAGCGAAAGGCAGGCATGTACGACTGCGTAATCATCGGAGGCGGCCCCGCGGGGCTGACAGCAGCCACCTACCTGGCCCGGTTTCTGCGTTCTACGCTGGTGATCGACGCTGGCGACGGCCGCGCCACCCGCATCCCGACGACACATAACCTCCTCGGTTTTCCAGACGGTATCTCAGGCGAAGATTTGCTTGTCCGTATGCTTCGACATGCTGCGCAGTACGGTGCCGAATTGGTTACGGGGATCGTCGACCGCATCGACCGGGTCGGGACGGGTTTCGTCGTCCATACGAATGCCAAGACATTTAGCGCACGGACAATATTGCTTGCTCAAGGCGTGACGAACCATCGGCCGCGAATGGCGCAGGGAACGCATGATCAAGGCGTCGCTCAAGGACTGATACGGTATTGTCCGATCTGTGATGCCTACGAGATCCGCGGCAAGAGAGTCGCCGTGCTTGGCTGCTCCGGCCACGGCGCGGCCGAAGCAATTTTCGTTCGCCACTACAGCGATACCATTACCTTGCTTACTCAGGATGCTTCGGAGCTTTCACAAGCTGACGAGGCAAATCTGACACGGAACGCTATAGGCGTCGAGCGAGCGCCTGTCAGCGATTTGTCGGTCAACGAAAAAGATCTTCTCGTGCATTTAGCCGATGGCCGATTGCTCCAGTTCGACACCCTATATGTCGCCCTCGGAACCTCAATTCGCTCGGAACTGGCGCGAATAGCTGGCGCAGAGCTGAGCCCGACAGGTTGCGTCGTCGTCGATGAGCACCAGCAAACGACGGTCGCCGGCCTGTTTGCTGCCGGCGACATGGTTGAAGGGCTGGATCAAATTGCCGTGGCGGCCGGTCAGGCGGCTAAGGCCGCGACGGCCATCCACAATCTGTTGTCGGGCTAAGGCGGCAACGCACCAAAACTACGTGCGCGAAAATATATGTGGGTCGGGCTTGACCCTGACATGATGTCAGACCCCAGATTGCATTTCGTCGATAAGGAGACGAGCCTGTGACTGACCCTGTTCCTGCTAGCAATTCGGGCGCCCACAGCTGCTGCGCCGGCAAGCACGGCGAAGGCAGCGACACGAAGACGGCCAAGGATCTGGTTTGTGGCATGATGGTCGATCCGGCCGCAACGCCTCATCACGCCTCGCATCACGGCGAGGACTATCATTTCTGTAGCGCAGGCTGTCGCACCAAGTTTGTCACCGACCCCAAGCGGTATCTGTCGGGCGAGGGCAACACGGCCGCGGTCGCAGCGCCGGGTGCGATCTGGACGTGCCCCATGCACCCGGAAATTCGTCGCGATGGTCCGGGCACCTGCCCGATCTGCGGCATGGCGCTCGAACCCGAAGAGCCGTCGCTTGATGATGCTCCCAATCCTGAGCTGGTCGACTTCACCCGGAGAACCTGGGTGGCTGCTCTTCTTGCCGTCCCGCTGCTGGCAATCTCAATGGTCGCGGAGATGCTCGGCATGCATTTCGTGCCGCCGACATGGTCGCCCTGGGTGCAACTCGCGCTGACGGCGCCGATCGTCCTGTGGGCGGGCTGGCCATTCTTCCAGCGCGGTTGGACCTCGATCGCGACATGGCACCTCAACATGTTCACGCTCGTGGCGATCGGCGTTGGCGCGGCGTTCGCCTACAGCGTGGTCGCCACGGTCGCACCGGGTCTGTTTCCGCCCTCCTTCCAGATGCACGGGATCGTGCCCGTGTATTACGAGGCGGCAGGCGTCGTGGTGACGCTGGTCCTGCTCGGACAGGTGCTCGAGCTGCGAGCGCGGGCTGCGACCGGTCGCGCGATCCGTGCGCTGATGGATCTTGCGCCCAAGACCGCTCGGCGGATCGATGCCAAGGGCGAAGAGGTGGAGGTCGATCTCGCCGAAGTGATGGCCGGCGACCATGTCCGCGTGCGCCCCGGTGAGGCGGTGCCGGTCGATGGCGTTGTTATCGACGGGCGCTCGTCGGTCGACGAGTCCATGATAACGGGAGAACCTGCCCCCGTCCTCAAGGAGAAGGACGCAACTGTCACAGGCGGCACCGTCAATGGCACGGGAACACTGGTGATCGAGGCGCGCGCGGTCGGCACAGATACGGTGCTCGCGCGGATCGTGAAGATGGTCGCGGAAGCCCAGCGCAGTCGTGCGCCCATCCAGGCGGTTGCTGACCGCGTATCGGGCTGGTTCGTGCCGCTCGTCGTCGCGATCGCGATCGCGACATTCATTGTCTGGAATTTCGTCGGTCCTGAGCCGCGCTTTGGTCATGCCCTGCTCAATGCGATCGCCGTGCTCATCATCGCCTGTCCCTGTGCGCTCGGCCTGGCGACGCCAATGTCGATCATGGTAGGAACTGGCCGCGGCGCGCGCGCCGGTGTGCTCGTCAAGGATGCCGAGGCGCTGCAAATGATGGAGAAGGTCGACACGTTGGTGATCGACAAGACCGGCACGCTGACCGAGGGCAGCCCGGCCCTTACGACCATCGAGTTGGCTGAGGGGTATGAGCACGACATGGTGTTGTCGACAGCAGCCGCCGTTGAAGCTCTATCGGAACATCCGCTTGCCCAGGCCATCGTCGAAGCCGCGCGCAAAGCCGAGCTTCCGATTGCGAAAGTCGAGCAGTTTGAGTCCCAGACCGGGCTTGGTGTCAGTGGCAAGGTCGACGGGCGCGACGTGGTGGTCGGCAATGCCGAACAAATGCGTCGCGTTGGCGTGGATCCGTCATCCTTTGATAACGTAGCCGACAAGCACCGCAGTGAGGGCGCGGGCGTGATGCTCGTAGCGATCGATGGCCACCTGGTCGGCCTCCTCGTGGTCGCAGATCCGATCAAGCCATCGGCCGCCTCCGCGATCGCCGCCCTGCGCGAGGAAGGGCTGCGGATCGTGATGCTGACCGGCGACGCGAGAGCGACAGCCGATGCCGTGGCACGGGCTATCGGCGGCATTGACGAAGTCCATGCCGGGCTGAAGCCCGAGGACAAGGCCCGCATCATCGGTGAACTCAAAGCAAAAGGCGCAGTGGTCGCGATGGCCGGCGACGGGATCAACGACGCCCCGGCGCTGGCGGCGGCGGATGTCGGCGTCGCCATGGGCACCGGGACTGACGTCGCCATCGAGAGCGCTGGCATGACACTGACCAAGGGCGATCTCGCCGCGATGGTTCGTGCACGCCGGCTCGCGGTCGCCACCATGCGCAACATCCGGCAGAACCTGTTCTTCTCGTTCGTCTTCAACGGGGTCGGCGTACCGGTCGCTGCCGGTATCCTTTATCCCATCGCAGGCATCTTGCTGTCGCCGATGATCGCTGGCGCCGCCATGGCACTGTCGAGCTTCACGGTGGTGACCAATGCGCTCAAACTCAACCGGGCCAAGCTATGAAGATCGGCGAGGCATCGAGCGCCAGCGGCGTTTCGCAGCGCATGATTCGCCATTATGAGAAGATCGGCCTGATCGGTGCCGCGCCGCGCCGCCAGTCTGGCTATCGCGATTATTCCGATGCCGATCTCCATCGACTGCGGTTCATTGCCAATGCCCGCGACCTTGGTTTTCCGATCGAGAATATTCGGTCGCTGCTAAGCTTGTGGTCGGACGGTGCGCGAGAAAGCGCCGACGTAAAGCACATCGCGTTGACCCGTGCCGCCGAATTGCATCGCAAGGCGCTTGGATTGGAGGCACTCAGAAGGTCGCTGCTGGACCTCGCCGAGCGTTGCAACGGGGACGAGAGGCCAGATTGTCCGATCATCGACGCACTACAAACCAAATGATTTCGGTTAAGCTTACACGCTAAGAGGTCTTCGAAACGAATAAGAAGCGGCCGTTTCTAGGATGCCGGACGACGCCAGCGATCGGTGTCGCGAAATGACATGTGGGCGCTACGTCAGATGAGCTTCGCCATGAGCCGCCCCGCCGCCCCCTGCTCAGCCGCCAAGTTTCGGTTGTACGCGAGCGGCATCCGCGGCGATTTCCAGCGCAGCGCGTCCATGATCCCGGCCAGATCCTCGCCGCTCGCGAACAGGTCTTGATTGAGCCCAATCCGCGTGGAGTGCGCGCTGATCCCCTTCAGCAGCCGAGTTAGATCTTCGGCCGTGAGATCGGGGAGCGCGCCGAGATCGAATGCCCGCTTAATGATCGACCGGAAGATCGGCCCGATTGACCCTGGATGCAGCGCAGCCGTGCCGACATCGTATTCGACTCGCGCCTTCACTGCGGGCTTGGAAAGCGTCTTGCGCAGATCCCAACCCTCGCGTCCGGAGATGCTGTCGATCGGCCTGCCGCGCACCGCCGCACGGGCCTTGTACCGTCGCACCTGCACTCGCCGGAACAGATGCCCCTCCGTGATATCGGCGGCTTCGGTCCAGGCCGTGATCGCCGCGACCGTGCGCGGGCTGAGATAGGCGGTCGCCCCCTCCCCGTCCTGATCGCCCTTGCTGCGCAGGATCTGCAGCAGCCGCGCCTCGGGGTCGATCGCCTCTTCAATATGTTCGACCGCGACCGCAACCAGTTCCGAGGCCCGCAGACCGGTATCGTAAGCGGTTGATAGCAGCGCCCGATCGCGTAGGCCCGGCAGATCGTCCGCGCAGCTCTCGAGCAGCGCGCGGATGTTAAGCCCGCGCGCCTTGTCGCGCTCGACGTCGCGGACTGGCCCCTTGAACCGCAGCGACCGCGCCTGTTTCTGCGCGGCACCCTTCTCGCGGCGCACCGCCTGCAGCCGCAGCTTGACCAATGGCGCTGGCGTTGGATCCTTCAGATCGAGCAACTGGTGGATCTTGGCGATTGACGCCTTGTAACGCGCCAGCGACGCCGGCCGGCTACCAGTCTCTGCTCGCGCATCGAGATAATCGGCGACGGTCTCAGCCGTCGCCGGGAGCGCGAACCGATTGGTTCGCCGACACCAGGCGTCGAACGCTTCGATGTCGGATTTCAGCGCGCGGATGGTGTGAGGTGACGAGGCAGCCTGGAAGGCGTCGATCAGCGCCTTATTGACAGTGATCGTCCCCTCGGCCCCCATCTTCGTCACCTCCCAGACGAGATCGATCCCGGAGTTTGGCGGAGATGGGATCAGCGGTAACAGGGCGGGCAGCTCAGCCACCTCTATAGCCTCAATTCCTTGACGATCTGCTCATGGGTGAAAGGCTCGATGCCATAGGCCGCCGCAAGGCCATTGAAGGCCTCAACCGCGATACGCTGGAGCTCGCCGGGGTCGACGGACGTCAGTGTCGCGTCATATTCGTAGGAATCCTCGACGGCCGCGTAACCCTCATCACCAAAGTCGAAGCGACCGCGCGGCCACCAGCTTCCTCGAAGATCGCTCACGCCCAGGCGCACATGGATCGGGAGCGAGCCTCCATGCGTAAGCGCGAGAGCGCAGTTGCGCTCCAGAAAGCCGAGCCACCGTTGGTAGAAATATCCGGTCGCGAGCGTCAGGCGATCACCCTCACGGTCGAAGAGAAAGCCGCCACCCACGCCCCAGAACTCGCCGGTCTGCTCGAACCACTGGGTCGCCGCGAGGGTCGGATAGACCCCCTCCTCCGCCGTCCCGGGCCAATAGACCACCGCGCCGCCTCGGCTGATGCCGTAGCTCAGCGTATTGGCGCGGGCGAGCAGCGCCGCATGTCCAGGGTGGTTGGCCAGAGCCTGTTTGGCGCCGGGGTTGGCAGCCCATTTTGAGGGGATCACCCGTGCATATCCCGGATATTTGTCCTTCCAGACAAATTTGGTGGTGCCGTGGGCCGGGTTTGTCACCAGCTGCGGCTCGGATCGGTCGAACCAAAGGTTGGCGTCGCCGGCGAAATGCGGTTGCCAATGCACCGCCTCGGGAAGCGGTGCCGGCAACTGATCTATCGCCAGTCGAAGATACTCGGCCACACGCTTTGCGAGGTCTGCGCGCACGCGCCGCAGTTCCTCGCGATCGGCATCGACCGCCAGGTGGAATGCAATAGGTCCGCGCCGCCCTCGCATATCGAAAGGCAGCTTATCGACGGCGGCGCCTTCGAACGCCGTGTTCCAGACTTGCAGGATGCGGTTCTCGCCAAGAGCGCGATGTGCGTAGCCGAGTTCGATGAGCACGTTCGGATTGGCGCAGGCCTTCCCGCTCGCCGAGACAGCGATCGGTGTGACATCGCCCACGAACACCGCGGCTTCGTCGATCTTGCGCAGGATCGTCGCAACAATATCAGGCGTGCCGGCGACGCCCTGTGTGTCCGAGGTGAGGCTCGGCCGATCGGCCTCGTCGAGATCGGCAGCCAGCATGCCGATCGCCTGATCGAGCGCCGATCGGATCACGTCGCGCGTTACGCGAGCGTCGAGATCGCTCTGCCATGACCAGAATACCGTCTTTTCCACGCGCTTGTCGCCCCTGCCCGCCTCGGCGGCTTGTACCCCACATTATAGGCCCAGTCGGCCCCAAGCTGCGATTTTGGCCAAGTCGGAGAACGTTTTGGGAACGTGGCATTCGGTATTGACGATGGAAATCATAGAAGAGGACAGTTCGCTCCATCATAGGGAGTGGGTTGATGGATCGGAGTATTCCGGGCGGGGATTTGATCGGACGATGGAGCCTGAGCTTTGCCGATATTGATTTTGTAAATTCGAAGCCGGCCCTGACGCGCCTTGGCCTCGCCGCGCAGCTGAAATTCTTCGCTTCCCTGGGGTTTTTCGCGATCGATCCCGGCTCAATCCCTACCGATGGCCTCTCGTATCTGGCCGAGCAACTCGGTGTCGAGGCTGGCGAGATAGCCGGTTATGACTTTTCCAGTCGGACAGCACGACGGCATTGTGCGGAGATCCTGATCCATCTTGGATATCACCGCATGAAGCGGGTGGATCGCGCGCAATTGACGGAATGGATTGCTGGCGAGCTGTGCCCGGGCGGCCAGTCGATCAATGCCATGCTTGAGCATGTTTTCCTGTGGTGCCGGGACCGGCGTATTTATGGGCCGTCGCGCAAGGAGCTTGAACGTGTCGTTCGCTCACAACGGCAAGATTATCTGGACACCTGGCTGATCGGAACCAGTGATCGGCTTTCGTCAGATGCGGTGGCGTTATTGGAAGCCTCGCTTGCCGATCCGGACAGCTCGACCGGATTCAACAGGATGAAGGGTGACGCCGGACAGGCAACGCTCGACAACATTCTCGACGTGACCGAGAAACTCGCCTTTATCCAGAGACTTGATCTTCCCCATGATCTCCTGACGGCTACGGGCAAGCCATGGGTCGATCAGATTGTTCGCCGCGTTGCCGGTGAAAAGGCCTCGGAGATGCGCCGGCATGCGCCGGCGCGACAGCTCGGCCTTTATGCGATTTATCTAATGTCGCGGGAGGCGCAACTCACTGACGCGATGATCGACCTGCTGATCGAAACCGTTCACAAGATCGGAACGCGCTCGAAACGCAAGGTGGTGGGCGATATCGCGAAAGACATCGAGCGGGTCTATGGAAAGGAGCGCCTGCTGGTCGAGATCGCCAGCGCCTCGATCAATGAACCATCGGGGCGCATCTGCGATGTCATTTTCCCGATCGCCGGTAAGGCCAAGCTGGCGGCGATCGTCAAGGAGAGCCATGCGAAGGGCGCTCTGGACCGGCGCATCTACAAGGTGATGCGTGGTTCCTGGGCCAATCATTACCGGCGCATGCTGCCAAGCCTGCTTTCCGTACTTGAGTTCCGGTCGAACAACGCGGTGTGGCGGCCGGTCCTGGCGGCCCTCGACTGGATCAGGAGCAAGGTGGATGGCGGATGCCGCTTCGTGCCATTGCAGGATGTTCCGATCGATGAGGTGATTCCAGCGCGATGGCGCAGTTCCGTCATTGATGACGATGGGCGGGTAAACCGGATCAGCTATGAGCTTTGCGTCCTGACGCAACTGCGCGACCGCATCCGCTCCAAAGAAATCTGGGTGGTCGGGGCGGATCGCTATCGCAATCCCGATGACGATCTTCCCAAGGACTTCGAGATCAGGCGAGATGCGTACTATTCCGGCCTCAGCCTGACGCCAGATGCGCAGGCGTTTTGCGCCTCGATCCGGGAGGAGCTTGAACGGGAACTGTTGCTCCTCAATGCCAATATTCCACAAAACGACAAGGTCCGGCTCCTGTGGCGCGGCGACAACCGGATATCGATTACACCGTTCAAGCCCTTGCCCGAACCGAAGGGTCTCGCTTCGATCAAAAGCGAGATCGGTCAGCGCTGGCCGATGACCGGACTGCTGGACGTGTTGAAAGAGGCTGCTCTGGACACGGGATTGATGGATGCTTTCGAAACGTCGGCCTCGCGGGTTACCCTGTCGAAAGCAGCCTTGGCTCAGCGTCTTTTGCTGTGTCTCTATGGCTTGGGCACGAACGCCGGGCTCAAGCGGGTCGCTGGCGCAACACCCGATGTCAGTTACGAGGAATTGCTGCATGTCCATCGCCGTTTCATCCACGCGCCAGCGCTGAGGGAGGCGTGCGCGCGGGTAGCAAACGCGACACTGGCAATCCGCAATGCCGCAGTATGGGGAGATGCGGGCACGGCATGCGCGTCCGATTCAACGAAGTTCGGCGCGTGGGACCGCAACCTGATGACGGAATGGCACGCCCGCTATGGCGGCCGTGGCGTCATGATCTACTGGCATGTGGAGAAGCGCGCGACCTGCGTTTATTCCCAGCTCAAGCGGTGCTCTTCCTCGGAGGTCGCCTCCATGATCGAAGGCGTGCTACGCCATTGCACCGACATGGAAATCCAGCGCCAGTACGTCGATAGCCACGGCCAGAGCGCAGTCGGCTTTGCGTTCTGCCGACTCCTTGGATTTGAGCTTGCCCCGCGGCTGAAAGCAGTGGCACGCCAGAAACTGGCCCTTCCCCAAGCCGGCATGCGCACGCGGCTTTCCAATTTACTGCCGATCCTCTCCAGCCCGATCGACTGGGACGAGATCGAGCAACAATATGACGAAATGGTCAAATATGCCGCTGCCATGCAATCGCGCACCGCCGATCCGGAAGCGATCCTGCTCCGGTTTGCCAGAGCCGAAGTGATGCACCCGACCTACAAGGCGCTGAGTGAACTCGGCCGCGCGGTCAAAACAATCTTCCTATGCCGGTATTTGCGTCAGGAGGCATTCCGCCGCGAGATCCACGAAGGGCTGAATGTGGTTGAGAACTGGAACGGCGCTAATGGTTTCGTGTTCTTCGGCAAGGGCGGCGAGATCGCCACCAACCGCATCCATGAGCAGGAAATCTCCGTTCTGGCGCTACACCTCCTGCAAGCGTCGCTGGTGTATGTGAACACCCGCATGCTTCAGACCGTACTGGTTGAGCCGAAGTGGGCGGGGCGGATGACGCCGGAAGATTATCGTGGTCTCACGCCGTTGATCTACAGTCATGTGAACCCTTATGGCCGCTTCGACCTCGACCTGAACGACCGGATTGATTTTGGACGGCTTGCAGCGTGAGGCGGCTGATCGGCCTATAACATTTGGGTACACCCCAGAGTGATAGGGCCGAGTGACACCATTCGTCTGTCACAAAAGGGTGGGTTTGCGCTCAATGTGACGATACACTGCAAGAGCCACCCTAATGTGACGGATTTTGCACTTGGCTCGTATCGGATATGCCCGCGTCAGCACCACGGACCAGGATCTGGATATCCAGATTGGCCGCCTCAAGAATGCAGGTTGCGAAATTATCCGTTCCGAGACCGGATCGGGGGCCTCGCGGAGCGGGCGCACGGAACTGGAAACGATCATGCAGTTTATGCACACCGGCGACGAGCTGGTCGTGCTGCGGCTCGACCGGCTCGGCCGCTCCACGCGCGATGTCCTGAACCTGGTGCATGAGCTTGATGAAAAGGGAGCTTCGCTGCGCATCCTTGAGCCAGAGGTGACGACGGCGGGCGACATGGGGCGAATGGTCATCACCATACTCGGCATGGTCGCCGATATGGAGCTGAAGTTCATCAAGGATCGTCAGCGCGCCGGGATCGAAGCGGCGCGCGCCGAAGGCGTTTACAAAGGCCGGAAGAAGAACGTCGATGACGATGAAATCCGCCGTCGCCTTGCCGCCGGCGCCAGCAAGGCCCGCGTTGCCCGCGACCTGAAGGTCTCACGAATGACCGTCTATCGGGCGCTCGACATTATTCCGTCACAGACCAAACTGCCGGAAAAGCCGCCCACTGCCAGCATCGCCCTGCATCTGATTATCGAGAACTTCAACAAGCGTGGAAGAGGTAGAAAACCCGCTCGGGAGCGGATTGAGGCGATGCTGGAACGCGACTACGCCATGGTAAAAAACGGCAATTGTGATTACAAACTGACCGTCGCCTATGACCCCGATCCGGATGGCATTTCCCTTGATGAGGAAATCCAAAGCCTCCTCTCCGAGATGTTCAACATCGCAGAGAGCTACAATTGCTCCATGGAAGCCGATATCTACGAGGTCGGTGGTCAGCAACGGTCCTGGTAGAATCAATCAAGCGTTCAGTGTTCGTTCTTCAACCTGGCCAAAATCGCAGCTTCGGGCCGACTGGGCCATTATAAAGAAGGGTCAATTCCGCTTATGTGATAACTGCAATTATCGTATGTCCATATTTTGATAAGATTGGACATGGAAACAAACTGCCAGCTTTGGTTTCCCCAGAGGGTGCGATAGAATCTGGATTGATGGCTTCCTCCTCCCCTTCCCATGCCTCCAGCGAGCAGGCAATGCTCCTGCTCGGCCGACTGGATGGACGACTGCAGAACAGCCCGTGGGCTGATATTTGGCTGGCCCGTGCGCGGTTGCAGGGCGCAGCCCACCTCGCCGGCCTCGCCGGCGTGCCTATCGACGTCCGTCATCTGCAGGACTGGATTTGCGGACGCACATCCCCTCCTCGCGCCTCTGAAGGGTTGAACGATCCCGTCTCTGTAGCGGCGGTGTTTCATCTTGCGATCGAGGCCAGCGTTGGCGACAACGGGCCGCTGGCGCGTGCGACGCTCAACGTCTTTCGCACTGTCCTGGATGATCGATCCGAAGCCGAAGTCTGGGCGGGCAGCGACCTGGCCTATTTCGGTCCCGCGTGGCGGCAGGCTCGCACCGAAGCACAAGCCCCCTACCCTTCTCCTTCGCTGCCCTCCATTGCCGATCGGATTACCGCTATGCTCAAGACGGTCGTCGTCGCCGAGCAGTCTGCGGTGGACGTGACGGCGATCGACGGTCGGACGCTCACCCTCGAGCCGCGGGCGCGCGATCGCGCCTGGTTGGTGGCCAGCCATGTCCCGGCCATGCTCCATCATGCCGGACTTACCCTGGGCATGCTGCCGTCTCTCATTCTATTGCCGAAATTCCCGCCACACGGTGCAGGTGAGTTGACCGATGTCATTACACGATCGCTGCTCGTTGCCTGCCAATCCGGCCTGAAGGATCTCGACTGGATCGAGCGCCAGGGGTCAAAGGCACTGGCCGTGTCCGCAACGCGCCGTAGCCGGGCACCACTCCTTGCCCGGCTTGCGCTCGCCTATCCCGGGCTTCGTCCGTCTGCCGTAGCGCGGCTTCTCGACATTACTCCGCAGGGGGCACGCAAGCTGGTGGCTAAACTCAGGTAACGCAGCGCTACTGCCAATGTGTATCGAGCAAGGTCTTGATAGCTGCCTCCGCTTCGTCCCGCGAACCGCCAGCATGCGGGAGCAAGGTGATCCTAACCCCCTTGCGATCCTTGCCTTCAAACCGAAGCAGCGGCTTTCCGTTCTGCGACGCCACGGTTTCGCTCGATCCTGACCTCTTGGGGGATCCTGACTTCTTGGGGGGATCAGCCGCCAGCGCCAGCGCACGAACAATATCCGGCACGGCGACCGGAGCGCCCTCCCCTCCCGATCGCGCCCTCAAGGCCGCCGCTTCGGCAAATACCCGCTGGCGACGATCGTCGGGTTTCAGCAATGGCTTGATCGTTGTGACGTGCTTGATCCGCAAATCTTGCGGATTGGGAAAGGCGATCATCAACTCGGATGGCAGACGCGCGAGGTCGAGATAGCGGCTCAACCAGCTTTCAGTGACATTGATCCGCTCGGCCATGACCTTCTGCCTGCCCTCATAATAGGCTTCCAGCGCGCGGAGATAATCCCGCGCGCGCTCGAGATCGCTGAGGTCTTCTCGCGCCCTGTTCTCAATGTCCGCTATGCGGAACGCTTCCTCGTCCGACAGTTCGCGAATATCGACGAGAAAGCGGAAGTCGGGATAATTGTGGCTACGCAGCCAGCTGATCGACCAATGGCGCCGCGCGCCGCAGATCACCTCGAAATCATAATCGGGTTCGCCCCGCACACGGCGGACAATTGCGGGCATCTCCTGCCGCCCTTGCGCCTTCATGCTCTCGATAAGATCGGCGCACCGCTCTTCGTTGAGCAAGGCATATTCGCGGTTATGCCCAGCCCACATCCGGCAACGCGCGGGATCAACCAATTCGTGTGTGCGGCTGACGACCGTCCCCGCCGCCAACTCCGCCAATCGATTCTCCCGATTGGTCAGGACATTGGCGCCCAACCCAGGACGGCGCGGCGCAGGCGCACCGTCTTCGGGCGGAGTGATTCCAGCGGCCAGTTCTGCTGCGAAACTCGCATTTTTTCTGCTCATGAAGCCGTTCCTTCACCCGGAATTGCACCGGTGCAATTTTCCCGTTTCACGCCAGACCTTCCTTGCGCAAACGGCTCAAATGGCTGGGCCACATGGCCCGAATATCCAACTCGAGTTCGGCATTCACCCCATCGAGATAGGTAAGGCAGCGGTTGCGGACGGCGCTGCTCGTCACCGGACCGTCAAGCTCATAGACCGTCATCAAACGGGCGGTCGCGTTGTCGATTTCGGCCGAGTCCTTGAGCGGCGTGCGCACCATCGCCTGACCGAACAGCGTCCGCATCAGATTGAGCAGTTCCTTCTGCATCGACTTGTTCTCATCGACCTTGGAAGCGACGAAGCGCAGGAATCTGAGCGTCGGCGCGAAACCGCGTTCGGCCAGCGTTTCGATGGTCTCATCAAGCATCGCCAGAAACGCCGCGGTCGAGGAAAAGTCCATCACGGTTGGGGGCACCGGCACGACGAGTGCGTTCGCGGCGCGTAACACCGACAATGAGATCGCGCCGAGGGCCGGGGGCGGATCGAGGACGATGACATCAAAGCGATCGGAGATGCTGGCGATACCCTCGGAGAGGCGATCGATAAGCCCCCCCTGCCCTCGCGCCATCCGAGCCGCGATCTCATATTCCGACTGGAACAGCCGCAAGTTTGCCGGGATCAGTTCGAGACCGTCGAAATGCGTTTTGCGCAGCGCATAATCGAGCGAGGTCATCTCCTCCTCCCTGAGGAACGGGTAGAGGGTGTCCTCCTCGCTCAGGTCGAGATCAGGCACATAGCCGAACAACGTCGTCGCGGAGGCCTGACTGTCGCAGTCGATAAGGGCAACGCGGTAGCCCTGGATCGCGAGATATTGGGCAAGGTGGACCGACAAGGTCGATTTGCCGACACCTCCCTTGAAGTTCTGGACGGCGACGACACAGCATGGATCGTCAGCCGCCCGCCAGGGCCTGGTGCCGAACAGGCCTCGCATGTCGTTAAGTTGGGCAAGGGTGTAACCAACCCTGCGATTATTCTCGGTTCGCGGTGGTGGCGGAAGACGCCCATCCTTTTCCGCGTCACGGATTGCAGCAGGCGTTCGCCCGACCAGATCAGCGGCCTTTCCGATCGGGAAGGTGGGCTCGCGGCGTTCATCCGCCCGTGCGCTGCGCGCCGAGTCGCGGAGGCGTTCCAGCACCGAGGAGGTACGCTGGGCAAGCGTCGCCACCGAGAGAAGGTCATGGGTGTCGTCGATGTCTAGTGATGCTGCCACAGGGCGCCCCTTTGCGAAATTAGGGGCATAGTAGCGCTACTTGCGCTTTTTCGTCAAATAGAAGCGAAATTTCGAAAGTGAGGCGCTCCTATGGACGACAATAGCGACGAAAGTGGCGGCCGATGGCCTTTCAGGTGGCCCATCCTGACTCGGTGGGGGCACGACGAAATTGCACCGGTGCAATTTCGCTTATGGTCGCCCCCGTCGGGCGACGAAGCTCTCGCAAAAGCCCGTCCACGAACTGGTGAGTTTCGCGCCCTTGAGCTTCGCCAGACGGTCGCCCATTTGCTGGCGATAGGCGTCAGCGATAAGATCGATATCCCAGCCACCGCCATGCGACCGGGCGATGGTCGCCAAGCCTTCCGCGTTGAACCGGATCGTACCTTGTGGAAAGACGATCTCCGAACTTTTCTCCGGCGCGACCAGTGCGCTGATGGCGGCCTTCACGACCGATCCCACTTCCACCGTTTCGGCGACCGTCTCGACAGCGCCCTCCCGGCGTGCCTTGCGCCCCGTCGAGTGCCGCTCGATCTCATCGACGGTCGCGATCTGCGCCGGCGCATCCTTCGGCTCGAATCGAAACTCGATCTCGGTCACTGTTCGCCCCTGTCGTATCTCCTTCCACTCCACCCGGAAGTGGGCCAGCTGGTCGATCTCGGCCTTCGCCTTCTCGAGCACCTTGCGACGGAGCTGCGCGAAATCCTTATAAACATCTGGCGAAATGCCCAGCGCTGCACGCAGCGCCGCCATATCGCCCTTCCAGGTCGACTGGCGACGATGGAGCCGCAGCGATCCGATCTCATAAAGCTTGAGGGCATAGCTCGATCGAAAGCCGAGCACCGCCTGACGATTGAGGACGGCATAGCTCTCGGACTCCTGAATGAGCTTGCGCGCATCAGGCGTAAACTCCCATTCGATCCACCCTGCATCCGCACCGTCTGTATCTTCAGCCTCCTCGCGGGACGACGAGATCAGGGAAAAGCGCAGCGTAGCCTTCTTGCCGCGCCAGGATCGATCGTCGATCGCGAAGAGGGTGCGGTGAAGTTCCTCCAGCATGTCGGAGATACGTTCGTTACCCTTGTGACCGCGGCGAATATCCGCCTTGCGCATGCGATGCGGCCGGTCCTCCCAGGCATCGCCGCCTGCGGTCAGGATCATCAACGCGAGCAACCGGGACGCCGTCAGGCTGAGCGATTGGCCTTTCACGAACTTGATCTCAACGATGCTGCCGGGTTTGGCGAATTCCTCGCCACCCTTCGCCTGCAAGGCCGCTGCAACGCGCATGGCACGGCCCGGCGCCGAATCGGCTTGCGCCTCTTGCGCTGCTTCGGCGCTTAGATTTTCCGCATGTTCCATGTCATATAGGCCGAGCGCATATTGGGCAGATTCGCCTAATTGCTGCCTGACCTGTCCTCGCTCGTCAAGTCAGGGCAGGCTGAAACACTTTTGTCGCCCCCATCCGGTCAGGTTGGAATCATGCGGCGCTTCCGCAAAAGCCGTGAGATTCCGCCGAGTCGCAATGCGATTCGGGTTCTGCCCGTTTTCGGCTCGCTCACGCGCAATAAACGCGCCAGAATGCCACCATTCCAAAGCGCGGGATCGCCAAATGCGATCGCCCCCAATCGGTCAGGATAGCCCCAATAGGTCAGCTATCTCCCCCCGACCGGTCAGGATAACGCCCCCGCCGGGTCAGGCAAACTCCCCCGCGCGGTCAGGATAAAGCCGACAGATCGTTGAAATTGCACATCTTTTCGGCACCGAATCTGAATCACTTAGAATCATAAATCCTTCCGCTGCGAGCAGCGGCGTTGTTTTAGAATGATTCTAAAAGACCAAGCAGACGATTCGCTGAGCCTCTCCGGTCGGACTGCGTAACCGATCCCCCTAGCTGGGGGGATACCTTTAGATCGGTGTTCCACGATAGCATCACGGTCTCGATCCTCGGCAGCTCCGCCCTGCGACGAGATCCTCAGCGAACCGATCGTAGCTGCATCACCGCTCGTCGCCGCTGGGCAGACGCAGTGAGGAGGTCGCATGATCAATTTTGCCAAATTCGAGATCATCGGACGGATCGGTGAAATCGACGCCAAGCCCAAGGTCACAAACATCTCGGTATGCGCGAACTATCGCCGCCGCGGAGAAGGCGATCAGTGGATCGAGGATAGCTACTGGAACCGAGTCGTCATTTTCAGCGACGGCCAGCGGAAATATATCGATGAGAAGGCCCAGGTTGGCGATCTCGTGCGGATTGCCGGACGGCTCCGTGATACCTCCTACGAGCGCGACGGCACCACCCACTACACGACCGACCGGATCGTCGAAGAGTTCGGTGTGCTCGCAGCAAAGGCGGCATAAATCGCAGGAGGCAGCGCCGATCGGCAAGAGGAGAGGGGGCATGCGCGGAGCGACCTTGGATTTCGATTGGAGTTTCGCCCATGCCCGCCACCATCGATGCAGCAGTCCGCGCCAAACAAATCGTCGAGAGCCTGGGCGGACGCTGGTCTGGATCGCGCGGAGAGTGCCGCTGCCCCGCCCATGACGATCACTCGCCTAGCCTTTCGGTCCGCCTGGGCACCAAGGCGATCCTGTTCAAATGCTTCGCGGGATGCACGTCGACCGATATCCTCAAGGCTCTGGATCGTCAGGGTTTGCACGATCGGGTGCCGGTTCACGTCGAACCACGCGCTCCGGCGCGCGATCTGAGCGGCTTGGCCAGGTCATTATGGCAGCACAGCATCCCCATCGCCGGCACACCGGCTGAAGCCTATCTTCATGCCCGGGGCCTTTACGCGCCAACGTCCGACCTTCGCTTCAACCCCCAGACGATCATAGGGAAGGGTAAGGATCGGCAGTGTCTTCCCGCAATGATCGCCGCGGTGAGAAACGAGCTGGGCCTGGTCGCGGTCCACCGGACCTTCCTTGATCCCACGGACATTTTGCGGCGCCCCTTCCGCAAGCCCAAGCTGGCGCTGGGTCTGCTCGGGTCTGGCAGCGTGCGCTTTGGGGAGCCGGATGACGTTCTGGGCATTGCCGAGGGGATCGAAGATGCCTTGTCCGCCATCGACTGGTTCCAATTGCCGGTCTGGGCCGTGCTTGGTGCCGAGCGCTACGCTCATGTCGGCATACCGTCGCATGTGAAGCGCGTCATCGTGTTCGGCCAGCGGAACAAGGCGGCGAAGATCTGCCTGAAGAGGGCAGGGGAGCACCTCAGCGCCAACGGGCGAAGGGTCGAGGAATGGCTCCCATCCGAGCATGACGATTGGAACGATGCTCTGCGCGATCGGCTTGCCCGCAACGCCGTTCCTCGCCCCGTGGTTCACACACACTTCCACTGAAGAGAGGAGAGGAGGCCTCCGGCTTGTTGATCCGGTGATGGGCACCGGGCGATGCAATGGAGGCTTACAATGCGCACCTCAGCTGCTGCTCTCGAACTCGATTTTACCGAACCATCCATCACCGCGGCGAAGGCGATCCATGCCGTGCTGCACCAGGGCGATGGCCTGGACCGGCCTGGCTTGCTCCGGACGATGGAAACCGCCTATGGTTCAACCGCAGCCGATGGGCATTGGTCACTCCGCGACGCCTATGATGTGCTGGAGCTGGGCCAGGTCCTGCACCTCGCCACGCTTGACCTGCCGCAAGAGCCGGCTGAGTGCCTTGCGGCCCTGACCGCGCTCACCGCATCGCTGCCGACGCATACCGTGCGCAGCGAAGAACAGATCGCGCTCCAGCAATTTTCGACACCGGCCGCGATTGGCTATCTTGCCGCGCTCGCCGCTCGCATTACCGCCGCGGATACCGTCCTGGAACCCTCCGCCGGCACCGGGCTCCTCGCGGTATTCGCCGCCCGCGTTGGCGCCAAGCTTGTCCTCAACGAGATCGATCCCGCGCGTGCCGCTATGCTCGAGGCAGCATTTCCCACCGCACCGGTCAGTCGCCACGATGGCGAACTCATCCACGATCTGCTGCCGCTGTCGATCCGCCCGACCGCCGTGCTCATCAACCCGCCCTTTTCCCGCAGCATGGGCAGGCATGCCGACCCGCTTGCCGCGTTCCGTCATCTGCGCGCCGCCCTGAAGCGGCTTGGTGCCGGGGGGCGCTGCGCTGCTATCCTTCCCGATCGCGTGGATACATCAAGCCGCGCCTGGACGAAGGCGACCGAGGGTTGCGCGATCACGCTCCACGTCGAACTGCCCGCGAAAGCCTACGCCAAACATGGCACCAGCCAGATCGTGAAGCTGATCGTTCTGGAAAAAGGCTCCCAGGACGACGTCGCCCTCATCCGGTGCAGTTCGCTCGCCGAGGTGCTCGCGGCGATCAGCACATCGGCCGCCAGCCTTACGGCAACACCGCGATGCTCGCCGGTGCGCCTTGCACCGACCCGTGCGCACGGACCCCTGCTCGGCAGTCTTTCGAGCAGGCCCCGGCTTTCGGCCCCGATCGCGAAGGCAGCCCCGTCTCTCGGCGCGCTCGATATCAGTTACGATGTCTTTGCCGAACCCGTACCAACTGGCGAAGCGGTCGGTGTGTACTTGCCGTACCGGCCGAGCCGCATCGCGATTCCCTGTGCCTCCGCGCATCCGACCGCTCTGGTGGAATCAATCGCCATGGGCTCGATTACGGCACCGCGGCCCTCTTACGTTCCCAAGTTGCCGACCCGCGTTGTCGCAGACCGGGTGCTATCCGACGCTCAGCTCGAAACGCTGATCTATGCCGGTGACGCCTTCGAGCGAGACATCTCAGGCCTGTTCAAGGCGGCCGAGGAAGGATTGTCGCTCGCGCCCGACCAGGACGGCCGACCTTATCGGACCGGGTTCTTCCTTGGCGACGGCACGGGTGCCGGCAAGGGCCGTCAGGTTGCGGCCATCATCCTCGACCAGTGGCTGCGTGGGCGCCGCAAGCATATCTGGATATCCAAGACCGAGACGCTGCTCGAGGACGCACGTCGCGACTGGACAGCGGTTGGCGGTCTCGCGCTCGACATCCAGCATCTCAATCAGTGGAAACTCGGCACGCCGATCGGCGCGGCCGAGGGCGTGCTATTTCTCACCTATGCCACGCTGCGCTCCAACCGCGGCGACAAGGGCACCCGTCTTCAGCAGATTCTCGACTGGGTCGGTGACGATTTCGATGGCATGATGGTGTTCGACGAGGCGCACGAAATGGCGGGTGTCGCCGGCGGGGAAGGCCGTTTCGGCACCAAGGACGGCTCCGATCAAGGCATCGCCGGCGTGCGTCTGCAAAATCTGCTGCCTCGCGCCCGCGTCCTCTACGTATCCGCAACCGGCGCGTCGGACGTCAACAATCTCGCTTATGCCACCCGGCTTGGCCTGTGGGGTCCGACCACCGCGTTCGCCGATCGCCGCGCCTTCGTCGACAGTTTGCGTCGTGGCGGGATCGCGGCCATGGAATTGATCGCACGCGACCTGAAGATGCAGGGCCTCTATGTCGCGAGGGCGCTCAGTTTCGCCGGTGTCGAATATGACATCCTCGAACATCGCCTTACGCCCGACCAGATCGAGGTCTATGATGCCTATGCCGATGCGTGGGCGATTATCCACGCCAATTTGCGAACCGCGCTCGATGCCACCCGGGTGACGGACAGCTTTTCCAACGACACCTACAACAGCGGCGCGAAGGCCGCTGCCCTGTCGATCTTCGAATCCACCAAGCAGCGTTTCTTCGGCCAGATCCTGATCGGCATGAAGCTGCCGTCGCTGATCCCGGCAATCCGTGCCGATCTGGCCCGGGGCGAGAGCGTCGTGATCCAGCTGGTCTCCACGTCCGAGGCGATGCTCAACCGGGCACTGGCCGCGCTGAATGCCGAGGAAAGAGCAAATCTGGACATTGAGCTTTCACCCAAGGAGTTCGTCATGTCCTATCTCACGGCGGCCTTTCCCGTCCGACAGATGAAGACCTTCGTCGATGACACTGGCAAGACCCGCTCAGAGCCGATGTCCGACGAGGAGGGTCGTCCCATCTTCAGCCAGGAAGCGATCGAGATGCGCGACAATCTCGTCGAGCGGTTCTGCTCCCTGCCGATCGTGGGGTCCGCCCTTGATCATATCATCGGGCATTTCGGGAGCGATGCGGTCGCCGAGGTTACGGGACGCAGCCGGCGTATCGTCGTCGATGCGCACGGTCGCCAGCGTATCGAGAGCCGTTCGCCGCGAACAAACCTTGCCGAGACCGACGCCTTCATGCGGAACGAGAAGAAGATCCTGATCTTCTCGGATGCAGGCGGCACTGGGCGCAGCTATCACGCCAGCCTCACCGCCGAGAACCAGTCGCGCCGCAACCATTATCTGCTCGAGCCCGGTTGGCGCGCTGACGCGGCCATCCAGGGTCTTGGCCGTACCCACCGCACGCATCAGGCAACCGCGCCGCTGTTCCGTCCGGTATCGACCGACTGCCGCGGCGAGCGGCGCTTCATCTCGACGATCGCCCGCCGCCTCGACAGCCTTGGCGCCCTGACACGGGGCCAGCGCCAGACGGGCGGCCAGGGTCTGTTCGACCCGCGGGACAATCTTGAAAGCGACTATGCCAAGGAATCCCTCGAAACATGGTTCCGCCTTTTGGCCGACGGCAAGCTGCGCTCGACCACACTCGACGAATTCCAGACCCTCACCGGACTTGAGCTGGAGGGCGAAGGCGGCGGGCTGAAGGAGGAGCTGCCGCCCATTCAGCGCTGGCTCAATCGCATTCTCGCGCTGCGCATCACGCTGCAGAATGCAATCTTCGATGAATATCTCGGTCTGATCGAGGCCCGGATCGAGGCGGCGCGCGAAGCCGGCACGCTCGATCTTGGTGTCGAGAGCATCAATGCCGAACGCATCACGATCCTCGATCGCACGGTGATCCGGCGCGACGAGACGAGCGGCGCGGAAACCGAGATCCTGCGCCTCGAAACGGAGGAGCGCTACAAGCCGGTCCCGCTGGACCGCGCTTTGCGGATCCTGGGCGATGACGCGCGCCCGATCGTCAATCGCAAGTCCGGCAGGGCCGCGATCCGGTGCAGCACCTATTCGCTCACCGACGACGATGGCGAGATCGTTCGCCGCTACGAGCTGGTTCGGCCGACCCGTTCCGAGCGTATGCGGCAAGACTTGCTGCTCGAAACGATGTGGGAAGAGACCAGCGAGGAGGAATTTTCGGCGCTGTGGCAGGCCGAGGTAGAGGAGATGCGGGACAAGACCCGCACCAGCACGCTCTATTTGGTCGCGGGTCTGCTCCTGCCGGTCTGGGATCGTCTGCCCGACGATCATGTTCAGGTCTGGCGGCTGAACACCGATGACGGCCAGTCCTTCCTCGGCCGGATCGTCCCTGCACCGCTGGTGTCGAAGCTCGCGGACGCCTTCGGGATCAATGCCGCCATCACCGTGTCCAGCGACGATACCGCAAAGCATGTGATGACGACCGGCGAGATATCGTCCGTCGGAGCCTACCGGCTCAAGCGCAGCCTGGTCGCCGGCCAGCAGCGCCTGGAACTGCTCGATTGGCCGCACACGCGGCTTGCCGAACTCAAGGCGGCGGGCTGTTTTACCGACATCATCCAGCACAGGACGCGGATGTTCGTCCCCGTCGCGCAGGCCGCCGCCGTCATCGAGCGCATCACCGCCTGACGATCCAGGTCCTCGCTCCGCGCTCAGCGCAGGAGAGGGGAGGGAGCCTTCGGCTTTGTGGGCCTGATGAGCAGGCTCGCGTGACCGTCGAGGCGGCGCGCCAGTTCCAGATGGAGACGACCGATGATCCAGTCCGTGAAGGTCAAGAACCTCTCGCTGTCCAAGGACAATGTCCGCAAATCCAGCCGTGAGGCCGGTATCGACGCCCTCGCCGCCAGCATCGCAACGCAAGGCTTGTTGCAGAACCTCATCGTTACCCCGCTCAAGAAGGCGGGCCATTTCACCGTCAAGGCGGGCGGGCGCCGGCTGCGCGCGCTCCAGAGCCTGATCGAACAGGGCACGTTGCCTGCCGACCATGTCGTGCCTGTCCTCGTCCTTACCGACGACGACAACTCGGTCGAGGCCAGCCTCACCGAGAACTTCCAGCGCGTTCCGATGAACCCGGCGGATGAAAGCACCGCGTTCAACTTCCTCATCCAGAAGGGGATGACCGCCGAGGACGTTGCCAAGCGACAGGGTGTCACCACCCGCTTCGTCGAACAGCGCGTGCGGCTTGCCGAGCTCGCGCCGAGCGTGTTCCAGGCGCTCGCCGCTGGCGAAATCACCCTGGGTGTCGCCCAGGCCTATGCCGTGACGAGCGACATCGATCGTCAGGCGCGCGTCTTCGCGCAGATGAGCACCTCCTATTACGGCGATCAGCCCGACAACATCCGGCGTGCGATCCTCAACGGCACGATCAAGGCGAACGATGCCAAGGCGCGGTTCATCGGTCGCGATGCCTATGTCGCGGCAGGCGGCCGCATCGAGGGTGATCTCTTTGCCGCCGAGGGCGACGAGAACTGGATCGACGTCGATCTTCTCGAAGATCTTGCCGGCAAAAAGCTGGGGGCGGCCGCTGCCGAACTCGCGCAGGCCGAGGGCCTCGCGTTCGTGACGCCGATCGCGGCTACTCACGTTCCCTATGATCTCGAGCGTCAGCTTCACGAATTTCACGCGCCCGCGCGGCCGCTCAGCGACGAGGAAAGCGCGCGTGTCGAAGCGCTTTCGGCCGAAAATGACCAACTCGTCGAGCGGCTTGAGTGTGAACTGACCGACGGGACGCCGGAAGCCGAGGTCGCGAACGATCGCCTCGACGAGATCGAACGGGAGCTTGAGAGCATCGAGGATTCCCGTCGCGAGATCGATCCGGCGGTCCGGGCGCAGATCGGGACGTTCGTCTATATCGGTGGCGATGGCGAAGCCCGCGTTCACACCCGCATGTTCAGCGAGAAGCCTGTTGTCGATCCGAATGCTCCGCCCAAGGCGACGGGCGGCGCCAATGGAGATGACGGCGCCGACGACATTGATCATGGACCCAAGCTCAGTGCTACGTTGATCGACGAGCTGGCGACCCAGCGCCGGCAGATCCTCGTCGCCCATATCGCCAGCGATCCGGCCATGGCGCTGGACCTCACCATCTTCCTGATGGCGCAGAATGTCGTCTTCGAGCAGAATTACGTCCGCAACCACTCGACGCTCAAGTCCGGCGGCGCGCAATTCCCGATCTTCGGCTTCCGCGACGAAGGGTCGATGGCGTCGCAGACCATCGAGGATCAGCGCCAGCGTCTTGATACGAGCTGGGCCGGTCACAAGACCATGACCGAGCGCTTCGAAGCCTTTCGTGCGCTCGACGACGAGGCCCGCGGCAGTTGGGTGGCCTTCTCGATCGCACGCACGCTGGAACCGAGCCTGAACATTGCTGAGGGCGGACGGTCCAACGGGTTCCATGACCATCTTGGTCGCGCGCTCGACATTCAGGTCGAGCATTGGTGGCGCCCCACCGCCGAGAATTTCTTCGGCCGCGTCAAAAAGGAGGTCATGCTCGCCGCGCTCGAGGACATTGGCGGGCCGATCCTGCGCGGGCGCTACAAGGACGCCAAGAAGGGCGACCTTGCCGCAACCTGCGCTTCGCTCTGCAACGGGCAGGGGATCGTCGAGGCCGAAATCCGCGAAAAGGCGACGGCCTGGCTGCCTGATGCCATGCGCTTCGACGCCATCGAGCAGCCCGAGACCATCGCGCTGCGCTCGACGTTTATCGACGAGGCCGATGATGTCGATCCCGGCGATGATGGTGATGATGTCGATGATGAGTCGGATCTGGAGGACGCGCCGCACGACGATCAGGAGGATTTGAGCGAGGCGGCCTGACGCCCGTTTGCACGGTTCGAGGCGACTGGGGGCGGCACTCCTCGCGGAGTGTCGCCCCTCCTTTTGTGCCCCGGCGGCAGGCTCTCTGAGGGGAGGGTGCTGGTCCGGGATCGCCTCTACCAGATCAGGAGAATGACCGTGGCAAAGACCACCGATAAACCGTCGCCTGCCGACACCATCACCAACGCGATCATCGACAAACTCGAAGCGGGCGTACGCCCTTGGGTGAAACCATGGCGGCCGGGCCTTGGCGGCCGTCCCCTTCGCGCGACCGGCGACCCGTATAAGGGCATCAATTGCTTCTGGCTGTGGCTCTGCGCCGAAGGCGCCGGCTACCATTCTCGCACCTGGATGACCTATAAGCAGGCGCAGGCGCTGGGCGGCCAGGTCCGCGAAGGCGAGCGGTCGCAAATCGCCATCTTCTACAAATCCTACAGCAAGACGGTGGAGTCGCCCGTCACCGGCGACTCCACGGACGAAATGCGACGCGTGCTGCGATCCTACGCCGTCTTCAATGCTGATCAGATCGAGGGGCTGCCGGAGAAATTTTATCCATGCCCTCTCAGCGTGGTCGCCCCCGACGACGAGCTGCCGGCTCGCGCAGAGCGCTTCCTCGATGCCCTTCCGGCGAAAGTTCACCAGTGCGGCGATCGGGCCTTCTACGACCGTGTTGCCGACAGCATCACGATGCCGCCCGTCGCGTTGTTTTCCACCCGTGCCTATTTCGCGTCGACGTTAGCGCATGAGGCAGCGCATTGGACCGGCCATCCTGACCGGCTCAACCGAGAATTCGGCAGGAAATTCGGCGACAACGCCTATGCTTTCGAAGAGCTTTGCGCCTTA
>NZ_CP159616.1:677500-844458 GCF_047946695.1 Sphingomonas sp. VDB2 | reverse complement strand
CCGACAACTAAAGAGGGACAGCCATTCTTCCTCGAAACTGGTTCCGAGGGAGGTGCGTCCCGTCTATGTTGGCGACCGTCTGGTTCAGCGCCGCAGTGGCGTCGTCCCGTCCGGTGAGAGGCCAACTAGGGGAGGCATCTGAGTCGGTCAACCGGAAAAAAGCGCGCTTTGTGAGTTTTCTATGTCGGCGCTTGGGAATGATCCCCGAAAAGGCCCAGAATAACGGGGATTTCCGCGCTTTTTCACGCGTTGATAGGCAAAAGGGCGTGGAACGGCTTTCCCCGCTCTACGCCCCCCATTTTGCCCCGCACGCCCTTAGCCTTCGCGAATCAACCCGCTGAAAGGACAAGAGAATCGCGCTCGGTTCAGGCCAGCGGCTCTCCCGCCCAGCATTCGGTATCGACTTGCGCCTGTGCCTCGCGCGAATAGCGCGGGCCGGACGGTGCGCTGAACGGGAACAGCGCCTCGACCGCTGCAATCAGGTCGTCCGGCCATTCACGCGCCAGGGTCGCCAGATTCTCGTCGAGATGGGTGATGCCGGTGGTTCCGGGAATCGGCACGACATGGTCGCCCTTGGCGAGCAGCCAGGCCAGGCATAGTTGCGCCGCGGTGCATCCGGCCTGATCGGCCAGCGCTTTCAGATCATCGACCAGGGCCAGATTCGCCGCCAGATGCGGCGGCTGGAAGCGCGGCATGGACGCCCGAATATCGCCCTGCGGCAGGTTCGCCGCATTGGGATTGCCCGCCAGCAGCCCGCGCCCGACCGGCGAGAAGGCGACGAAACCGGTGCCCAGCTGCGCACAGGCCTCCAGCACCGCCACTTCGGCATTGCGGGTCCAGGGCGAATATTCGGTTTGCATCGCCGCGATCGGATGCACCGCGTGGGCGCGACGCAGCGTCGCGGCCGACATTTCGGACAGGCCGATCGCGCCGATCTTGCCCGCCTCCTTGGCGCGGACCAGCGCGCCGACCGACTCCTCGATCGGGACCTTCGGGTCGAGCCGATGGAGATAATAGAGATCGATATGATCGACCCGCAGCCGCCGTAGCGAATCCTCCAGCACCTGCGCGATCGCCCCGGGCGATCCGTCCAGCCCGCGCTTGCCGTCAATTTCCCCCAGCACGCATTTGCTGGCCAGGGTGAATTCCCCCCGCCGGTCCATCAGCGTCCGGCCCAGCAATTCCTCGTTCGCGCCGAAGCCATAAAGAGCCGCAGTGTCGAAAAAGGTCACGCCGACGTCGAGCGCATGGCGCAGCAACCGCTCCGCCGTCGCCGCATCGGGACGCGGCAGATAGGCGTGGGACAGGTTCATGCAACCCAGGCCGATGGCCGAAACCTTGAAAGGACCGATGGAGCGGGTGGGAAGAGCAGTCATACTATAGAGGCAATCCTACATAATTTTCCGCGATCGTCGTCTGCGCCGCGACCGAGGAGGCGATATAGTCGAGGTCGGCGACCTGCATCCGGCGATCGAACGCATCGCTATCGGGGAAGCGGTGCATCAGCTTCGTCAATTGCCATGAGAAGCGTTCGGATTTCCAGACGCGGGCCAGCGCCTTGTCCGAATAGCCGGCCACCGCGTCGCTGTCATGACGTTTCAAATAGGCGATCAGCGACTGCGACAGGTAATGCACGTCGGACATGGCCAGGTTCAGTCCCTTCGCTCCCGTAGGCGGCACGATATGCGCGCTGTCGCCCGCCAGCATCAGTCGGCCATGGCGCATCGGTTCGAACACGAAGGAGCGGAGCGGCGCGATCGACTTTTCCAGCGCCGGGCCACGGGTGATATGCGCCGCCGCTTCCGGCCCCAGCCGGATCGCCAGCTCGTCCCATAGCCGGTCATCGGACCAGTCCTCGACTTTCTCCTCCAGCGCCACCTGCACATAATAGCGGCTGCGCGTTTCGGACCGCATCGATGCGAGCGCGAAGCCGCGTTCATGATTGGCGTAGATCAGTTCATGGTTGCACGGCGGCACGTCCGCCAGGATGCCGAGCCAGCCGAAGGGATAGACTTTCTCGTAGACGGCTGCGACCGACGCCGGGATCGCCTTTCGCGAGGGGCCATGAAAGCCATCGCAGCCGCACAGAAATTGCGCATCGATCCGATGGGTCGCGCCGTCCTTGCTATAGGTGAGATAGGGTGCGTCGCCATCAACATCGTGGAGCGCCACGTCGGCGGCGTCATAGATGACCTCCAGCCCGCGTTCGGGCGCGGCCTCCATCAGGTCGCGCGTTATTTCGGTCTGGCCATAGACCATCACCTGCTTGCCGGTCAGCGCCCCGATGTCGATGCGGATCAGCCGCTCGCCATCGGCCAGGTGAAAGCCGTCATGCGGCAGGCCTTCGGCATGCATCCGCGCGCCAAGGCCCAGTTGATCCATCAGGTCGGTGGTGGTGCGCTCCAGCACGCCGGCGCGGATGCGGCCCAGCACATAGTCGGGCGACGCGCGCTCGACGATCACGGCGTCGATTCCCTCGGCGCGCAGCAGATGCCCCAGCATCAGCCCGGCCGGCCCGGCGCCCACGATAGCGACCTGCGTCTTCATGATGATCCTCTCCATGTCCTTCGGAATTGGGAGGCATGATGCCCCGCCGCGGCGCGCACGCCCATGGCCGGGGCAGCAGCTTATTTGGACGATTCAACCGACCCTGTGCAGATGAATAGGAGATTTTCGCCTGCACCATGCCATGCCATCGCCGGCACTCCCCAGGATGAATGGACTATCCGCCGCCCGATCAGGCTGCGGGCAGCGTCACTACGCTGTCGGGCGCATCGCGCAGCCGCAGATAGAGTTTGCCGTCCCGCGGCGTGGGCGCCTTGAGCGCCGAGCCGGTATAGCCATGCGCTACCTGCGCCGCCTGGTCGAGCGTCGGCGTCGCGCCCACCGCATCGATCAGGAACAGGTCGCGCCCCGTGATCGTACAGCCGTCCGCCTTCGCCTCGCACGCCACCGCCTCGATCTGCGGCAGTCGCGCCAGCGTCACCAGCGGTTGCCAGTCGCTCGCCTCGCCACCGCGCAACAGGCGAAAGCGCAGCGGCCCGAACAGGGACGGCGCCATCGCCCTGGGATTCAGCGTGGCGACCATCACCTTGGCGCTTTCCAGCCGCAGGCCGTTGGCGGCGGTCAGCCGGATCGGCGCGCCATCCGCGACCGGCGCGACCTCGATCGCGTCGCTGGCGCTCAGCTTCGTGCCCTCGCCCGCCCGCACCGAAAAGACGAGCTGGCCATTGTCCGGCAGCAGATTGTCGCCGCCCAGCGCCAGCGCCTTGCCGTTCGCGGGCGGCGCACCAAGGCTGATGTCCTTGCTGAGCAGCCCTATTTGCGGCCGCGCCGACGCCACCGTCAGGGCAAGGTTCACGCTCCGCCCGTCGCGCAGCTTGACCCGCGCCATTGCCTCGCTGCCGGCATCGGCCGCTACCCCATCGCCCTGCGCCACCAGCCGCAGCCGGTCCACTTCACCGTCGCGCACAAGCCCGTCCGGCCGCAGCAGCAGCCCGTTCACGTCTACGCTGTCCACCTGGTCCAGCCGTTGCCCGGACAGCAAGGCCGCCTTGTCCCCGGCATGAAGCAGCAACCCGTCCAGCCGGCTCGCCTGCGCATAGCTGCGCAACGCAATCGCGGCAGGCTGGGCGACGCCCTGATATTTGACCTCGATGCTCATCGCGCCCGGCTTGCGATCGGCGAGCGGCACCGTCAGCGCCAGCGCGTCGCGCCCCTGCACCTTCCATTCCACCGGCCGGAGCGCGCCGTCTCCCTGCCGCATCATGACGCTCTCGACGCAGGCGGGCGCGCCGCCTTTCAGCACCAGCCCATTGTCGCGCCCGACGACCAGAGCGGCGGTATCGCCCTCGACCGCCCATCCGCCCGCATCGGGCATCTGCAACGTAAAGTCCGGCCCTTCGAACCGGTCGAAGCCCCAGCGACCGTAAAGATGGCCTTCCACCGTTCCCTTGAAGGCCGGGGGCAAGTCGCCGCCGGTCAGCACATAGCCGCCCCGGTCGGCGCGCGCCTCCAGCGGCAATTCGATCGTCTCGCCAGATGCCGTCTTCAGCGCCAGCTTCACCTCGCGCGCATAGGAAGTAGAGAAGATCAGCGGCGCGCCCTCGACCGGCAGCACCGTACCCGCGCGCGCTGCACAGACCGGCGCATCGCCGCTGCGGCGCAGGCGCGGCGGGCTGTCCGCCTCGATCGCGGGCATGGCCACGACCATGACCGACTTGGGCTTCTGGAAGGATGGCGCGGCGTTCAGCAGCAGCGCCATGCCCTCCGGCTTGCGCACGCTCAGGGTCGGCAGATAGTCGAATTGCGGGCTGCTGAACGCGCCGAATATCTTCGCGATGTCGCGGACCACGCCGATATAGGGGCTGTAGAAGCCATAGCCCGCCTCGCGCGTCGCGGCCAGTTGCAGCGCGAGGTCGGTGGGCGCCCCGGTCAGCGTTTCGGCGATCGAACTGCTATGGACGTCGGCGAGCACCAGCGCCTCGCGATTGTCGAGCAGGCAGGCGGCCTGCATCTCCACCACCTTGGACAGGCAATCCTCGTTCAGCTTCATCGCCAGGCTGCGCGCCAGCGTAGGGGCGACGCTGCGCAGATATTCGGGATGGCTGTTTTCCTGCGCCTTGATCGCCGCCATGAAGGCATCCAGCCGCGACCGGTCGAGCGACGCCTGGTTCAGATCCTGCGTCGCGCGCACGAATTCGCCCGGCTTGCCGCGGACCACGTCGGACAGCACACCCTCGGCCCCGCCGGTGTCGGGGACCAGAAACAGCACCATCTGCCGCGCGCCCTTGGGCACGGTCAGCACCAGCGCCTTGTCCTTGTCCTTCTTCTTCCATGTCTCGGCGAACCGGACCCAATCCCTGGGCGGCGGATTGGTCGCGCCCCGCAGGAAGGCGGACACCAGGATGAAGCGCGCGCCCTGGTCGGCGGGCAGGTCCGCCTCGATCGACAGCCGGTCGCCTTCGGACAGGCTGGGCACCTGCGCGATCGGCAGGCTCTGGTCGCCGCGCATCACCAATATATCGAGCGCCGGACCGGGCAATTCGAACGGCGCGGGTTCCGCGGCGCCCAGTGAGGCAGGCGCCAGCATGGCGTACGCCAAAGCCCCCAGCGCGCTACGGGCGGTCCGCATCATCCTGTCGATCGACCAAGGCGTCATCTTTCTGTCTTGCTTCCTGTTGTGCGACCCTGCCGCCGCTTGTCCCACATGGACCGCTGCAAGCCAAGGGCGAGAGGGTAACGCAGCCCGCCTGCCCAAGTTCATACCAATCGGGTGAATGCCATGAATGCTATTGCTGATAGCTATCTGCATCGCTATCTATCATAACGATAATAAGGAGTCGGATATGCCTGTATCGGAAATCGCCCTGGTCATCGGCGGGGAGCAGCGCGCGGCTGCCGCGACCTTCGAGCGCGTCAATCCCGTAACGGGTGAAGTCGCCACCATCGCTGCCGCCGCCAGCCTCGACGATGCGATCGCGGCGGTCGATGCCGCGCAATCCGCCTTTCCCGCCTGGTCCGCCCTTGGCCCCAACGCACGCCGCGCAGCGTTGATGAAGGCCGCCGATGCACTGGACGCCAAGGCCGCCGACTTCGTCGATGCGATGATGGCAGAAATCGGCGCGACCGAAGGCTGGGCGCGCTTCAACCTGATGCTGTCCAGTTCGATGGTGCGCGAAGCGGCCGCCCTCACCACCCAGATCGGCGGCGAGGTCATCCCGTCCGACAAGCCCGGCTGTCTCGCCATGGCGATCCGCGAGCCTGCCGGCGTCGTGCTGTCGATGGCGCCATGGAACGCCCCGATCATCCTCGCCGCCCGCGCCATCGCCGTACCGCTGGCCTGCGGCAATACGATCGTGCTCAAGGCGTCCGAACATTGCCCGCGCACCCACGGTCTCATCGTCGCGGCCTTCGTGGAGGCCGGCCTTGGCGGCGGCATCGTCAACCTTATCACCAACGCCCCGCAGGACGCCGGCGACGTGGTGGGCGCGATGATCGATCATCCGGCCGTACGCCGCGTCAATTTCACCGGCTCGACCGCCGTGGGCAAGGTCATCGCCCGGCGCTGTGCGGAACATCTCAAGCCCGTCCTGCTCGAACTGGGCGGTAAAGCGCCGCTGATCGTGCTGGAAGACGCCGACCTCGACGAGGCGGTCAAGGCCGCGGCCTTCGGCGCCTTCATGAATCAGGGCCAGATTTGCATGTCGACCGAGCGGATCATCGTGGTCGATGCCATCGCCGACGCCTTTGCGGAAAAATTCCGGGCCAAGGTCGCCACCATGGCGGTCGGCGACCCGCGCGAGGGGAAGACCCCGCTCGGCGCGGTGGTCGACAGGAAGACCGTCGCCCATGTCCGCGCGCTCATCGACGATGCGCTCGCGGCCGGCGCGACGCAGCTCAACGGTGGCGACGTTCTGAACGGGGGCGGTGGTGTCCTGATGCCCGCCCATGTCATCGACGGCGTCACCCCGGACATGAAATTGTTCCGTGACGAAAGCTTCGGCCCCGTCGTCGGCATCATCCATGCCCGTGACGAGGCCCATGCCATCGCGCTGGCCAATGACACCGACTATGGCCTGTCCGCTTCGGTCTTCACCCGCGACACTGCACGCGGGCTCAGGGTCGCACGCCAGATTCAGTCCGGCATCTGCCACATCAACGGCCCCACCGTGCATGACGAGGCGCAGATGCCCTTCGGCGGCACCAAGGCGTCGGGCTATGGCAAGTTCGGCGGCCGCGCCGGTGTCGACAGCTTCACCGACCTGCGCTGGATCACGATGGAAACCCAGCCCGGCCACTTTCCGATCTGACACTCATCTTCCCACATCCCCGTCCGGACCAGCCACAATCCGAACAGGCAAGCCCCCTGGCAGGCACGCACTACGAAACAGGAGAAGAGGATGACAAGGGACATGGACCGCCGCGGCTTGCTCAAGGCCATGCCCGGCCTGGCCCTCGCCGGCGCCGCCACCCCGCTTGCCGCGGCTGAACCCGGCCCGCTCGCGACCCCGCCGCTCAGCCTCGCCATGCGCCTGCGCGTCCTCATCGGCGCGCCGCAGGAACTGGGCATGGTCGATGGCGTGCGCAAACGGGTCATCCCCATCACCGGCGGCAGCGTGGACGGGCCGCGCCTTACCGGAAAGGTGCTGCCCGGCGGCGCGGACTGGCAATCGATCCGGGCGGACGGCACCGCCGACATCCTGGCGCGCTATTCATTGCAGGCCGACGACGGCGCGATCATCTCGGTCATCAATCCCGGCTATCGCCACGGCCCCGCGCCGGTGCTGGCCCGCATCGCGGCGGGGGAGGTGGTGGACCCTGCCCTCTATTATTTTCGCACCACCCCGCGCTTCGAAGTCGCGAGCGATGGCTCCCATGCCTGGCTCGGCCGCACCGTCTTCCTCTGCACCGCCGCCCGCTACAAGGATCATGTCGCGCTAGACATTTTCGCGGTCGGCTGACACCAACGTAAAAACGACAGGACAGGATCGCCCATGACTGACATCAGGCACAGGCTGGACGAAGCCCCCATGGGCCGGCTCCAGATCGCGGCGATCATCCTGTGCATCCTGCTGAACGCACTTGACGGGTTCGATGTGCTGGCGATCAGCTTCGCCTCGCCCGGCATCGCCAGGGAATGGGGGATCGATCGCGCCGCGCTGGGCCTCGTCCTGTCGATGGAACTGATCGGCATGGCGGTCGGATCGGTTCTGCTCGGCAATGTCGCCGACCGCATCGGTCGCCGCCCCACCATATTGGGCTGCCTCGTCGTCATGGCCGCAGGCATGGCAGGCGCGACCCAGGCGTGGGATGTGGTGTCGCTCTCGTTCATCCGCCTTCTGACCGGTCTCGGCATCGGCGGGATGCTCGCCTGCACCAACGCCATGGTCGCCGAACTGTCCAACGCCCGCTCCCGCAGCCTGGCCGTCGCGATCATGGCGGCGGGCTATCCGGTCGGCGCGATCCTGGGCGGATCGGTCGCCTCGCACCTGCTGATCGCGGGCGACTGGCGCGACATCTTCCTGTTCGGCGGCATCGTCACGGCGGTCTTCCTGCCCGTCTCGCTCTGGCTGCTGCCCGAATCGATCGGCTTCCTGTTGCAGAAGCGGCCCCAAGACGCGCTGGCGCGGATCAACCGCCTGCTCGGCCGCATGGGCCACGCCCCGGCCGCCGCCCTCCCCGCGCCCGATCCGACCGCGACCAGGCCGGCCTTCGCGTCTCTGTTCGCCCCCGGCCTGGCGCGCACCACCATTCTCCTGACGCTCGCCTATTTCTGTCACATCATGACCTTCTACTTCATCCTGAAATGGGTGCCCAAGATCGTCGTGGACATGGGCTTTGCGCCATCGGCGGCGGGGGGCGTGCTGGTCTGGGCCAATGTCGGTGGTCTTGCCGGCTCGCTGCTGCTCGGCGCGCTTAGCTGGCGGCTGCCGGTCCGCGGGCTGGTCATGGTGGCGATGGTCGCCTCCACATGTCTGGTGACGGTCTTTGGTCAGGGACAGACGACGCTCGCCGGTCTCAGCCTGGTCGCCGCCTGCGCCGGCTTCTTCACCAATGGCGCGGTGGTCGGCCTCTATGCGCTGGTCGCCCAGTCCTTCCCTACCGCCGTGCGCGCCGGCGGGACCGGCATCGTCATCGGCGTCGGCCGGGGCGGCGCGGCGCTCGGACCGATCCTGGCGGGCTTCCTGTTCACGCTCGACTTCGGCTTGCCCGCCGTCGCCCTCGTCATGGCGCTCGGCTCGCTGGTCGGGGCGGCGCTGCTGGCGATGCTGCGCCCGCGCCCGGCCTGACGGCTTGCGGACAGGTGGGGCCGGGCGCATAGATGGACGATCCATCATGACGACCGCCCCCGTCCCCAGCTTCTATCTTTACGGCGAACCACAGCGCAGCGTGGCGGAGGGCTTCGTCCATGTCGAAAGCCTGGATGATCGATCCCGCCCCAGCGAATGGACGATCCGCCCGCATGTCCATCGCGACCTCAACCATATCATCCTGATCGCGCAGGGCGGTGGCGCGATGCAGGCCGAAGCGGCGCAGGTCAGCTTCGACGCACCCTGCCTGCTGCTGATCCCGGCCGGCATCGTCCATGGCTTCACCTGGCACAGCGAATCGCGCGGCCATGTCACCACCATCGCCGATTCCTATCTGCGCCACCTGATCGCCCGCGATGCCGATCTCGCCCCGCTCTTCGCCCGTCCCCATGCCGTCCCCCTATCGACCGGCGACGGCGGCGTCGCGCAGGATAGCATCACCCGCATGGCGCAGGAACTGGGCTGGTCCGGTCCCGGCCAGCGCGCCGCCGTCGAATCCGCGCTGCTGTCGCTGATGGTATTCGCGCTACGCCACGCGACACTGGCGCAAACGACCCAAGCCGGCACCGCGCGCCAGGCCGCGCTGGTCGCGCGCCTGCGCGAACGGATCGAGCAGCGCTTCCGCCAGCGCGAACCCGTATCGGATCATGCCAAAGCACTCGGCGCCAGCCTCACCGCGCTGCGGCAGGCCTGCGCGCGGGTTGCGGGCAGTTCTCCTGCGCAGATGCTCGACGATCGCGCCCTGCTGGAGGCGCGCCGCCTGCTTCTCTACTCCCAGTTGTCGGTGGCCGAAATCGCCTACGCCATCGGTTTTGAAGACCCGGCCTATTTCTCGCGCTTCTTCGCCCGCCATATCGGCCAGCCGCCCCGCGCCTATCGCGCTGCGCGGACAGGTTGACGCGGCCGGCCGCGGCCCTACATGCGCAGCCATGACAGCGGACAAGCTCATCGACCTGCTGGTGGCCCGGCTGCTGCGCGACCATGGCAAGAGCAAGCATCACTGGCGCAAGGCGATCGGTCCGCTGCGGCTCTACAGTCCCGCTACCCATCCCCATTGCAACTGGAACGCGACGCCGACCGGCAGCTTCCAGGACATCGCGCTGATCGAAAGCCTGCTCGACGACCTGCGCATGGCGCATCCGCTGCTGACGGCGTGACACAAAAAAGGCGCAGCGGGTTGTCCCGCCGCGCCCTTCCTTGCGACCCCGAAGGGATTCCGCATTAACCCGCGAGCTGCGTTTCCAGCTCGCCCAACACGCGATAGCAGTCGAACACCTTGGCGACGCTCGAATTGGGATCGCGGCCTTCGCGGATGGCGCTGATGAATTCGCGGTCCTGCAATTCGATGCCGTTCATCGACACCGCGACCTGGCTGACGTCGATCGTCTCTTCCTTGCCGTTCACCAGATCGTCGTAGCGCGCAATATAGGTGTCGGTGTCGCCGATATAGCGGAAGAAGGTGCCGAGCGGCCCGTCATTGTTGAACGACAGCGACAGGGTGCAGATCGCGCCCGTCTCGCTCTTCAACTGGATCGACATATCCATGGCGATGCCCAGGTCCGGGTGGATCGGCCCCTGCAAGGCGTGCGCCGACACGATCTTGCCCGCCTGATAGGCGAACAGGTCGACCGTATGCGCGGCATGATGCCACAGCAGATGGTCGGTCCAGGACCGCGGCTCGCCCTTCGCATTGATATTCTTGCGGCGGAAGAAATAGGTCTGCACATCCATCTGCTGGACATTGAATTCGCCCGCCTTGATACGGTTGTGGACGAACTGGTGCGACGGATTGAAGCGGCGCGTGTGGCCGACCATGCAGACGAGGCCGGTTTCCTCCTGCTTCTTGAGTACCGCCTGCGCATCGGCCCAACTATCGGCCAGCGGAATCTCCACCTCCACATGCTTGCCCGCGTCCATGCAGGCGATCGCCTGGGCCGCATGCATCTGGGTGGGCGTGCAAAGGATCACCGCGTCGACATCGTCACGCGCCAGCGTCTCATTGAGGTCGGTGGTGACATGGCCGATGCCATATTTTTCCGCGACCTTCTTCGTCGCTTCCAGCTCGCGACCGATGATCGAGGTGACAGTCACGCCGTCGATATTCTTGAGGCCGTCGAGATGCTTTTCGCCAAAGGCGCCGGCACCGGCCAGGGCAATACGCATGGGAAACTACTCCATAATAAGCCCCTCCCTTTTAAGGGACGGGTTGAACAGAGGCACGTGACTCTGTTCGAGGGTGGGTGCGAGCGAAGCGAGCCGCGCCCGATTTTCGAAGGCAGAAGCGATCGTTGACGCAATCGCCCTACCCTGCCCTCTCCCCGCAACGGGAAGGGCTTAACTTAGCTATTCCGCCGCGATCGCCGTCACGTCGCTGCCGGTCATGTCCAGCCCTTCGCCATTGTCGGGGCGCAGCACCATATGGCCGATCGCAGTGTTGGAGCAGGGCACATGATAATGGCGATGCAGCGCGCGGGTCTTCTTGCCCAGCGCCCCGCGCATCACCAGCCACATCACCATTTCGATGCCTTCGCTGCCGGTTTCGCGCAGATATTCGATATGCGGGATGCGGCGCAGATGGTCACTGTCGCCGACCAGCCCGTCCAGGAAGCGATTGTCCCATTCCTTGTTGATCAGCCCCGCGCGCGGCCCCTGCAACTGGTGGCTCATGCCACCCGTGCCCCAGATCTGGACGTTGAGGTCTTCGGGGAAACTTTCGACCGCCTTGCGCACCGCCTCGCCCAGCGCCCAGCAGCGATTGCCCGATGGCGGCGGATAGGTGACGACATTGACCGCCAGCGGCACGACCTTGCACGGCCAGGCGTCGGGCTTGCCGAACATCATGGAAAGCGGCACGGTCAGGCCATGATCGACGTCCATCTCGTTGATGATGGTCATGTCGAACTCGTCCAGGATCAGGCTCTGCGCCATGTGCCAGGCGAGGTCTGGATGCCCCTCCACGTCCGGCACCGCGCGCGGCCCCCAGCCCTCGTCCGCCGACTTGTAGCGTTCGCCACAGCCGATCGCGAAGGTCGGGATGATCTTCATGTCGAAGGCGGAGGCATGATCGTTATACACCAGGATGACGACATCGGGCTTTTCGGCCTCTTCCCATGCGCGGGTCCAGTCGTAGCCGGCGAAGATCGGCCCGAAATAATCGTCACGATCCTTGTTGAAGTCGGACGCCACGCCCAGCAACGGCACATGGCTCGACGCCACGCCAGCAGTAATCCGCGCCATCTCAGCGATCCTCTTTCTTGGCGGCAGCCGCCGCTTCATTGGCCTTGATCGACCGTACGCCCTCGGGCGATCGGCCGCCCCGCATCATCATTTCGCGATATTCCGGGAATTTCATGTCGGTCATGGTGCTGACCGCTTCGGCGAACGGAATCCCGTCAGTTGAAAACAACTTGGACAGGAAATAGACGTTGCCGCCCAGGTCCAGGCACTTGTTATAATCGCGCGCCAGCACGCCCAGCTTCTGCGCCTCGGTCAGCGGCCATTCGTCCAGATAAGCGCGCTCGTCCGCCTTGAACTTCGCGCGATTCTCGTCCTTCATCAGGCTCATCGCGAACTGGTTCAGATGATAGCCCTGCCGCGCGCGCTTCGCCGTGAACACGCGGGTGCCGGGAATATCCTCCATCTCGGCCAGATATTCGTGAATATCCTGATGCTTGGGATCTTCTGTTATCATAGTCCCCTCTCCTTCAATTGGGCGTCGAGGCGCGGGAAGACGCGACGGGCATTGCCCGCGAAGATCGCAGCGCGTTCCTCGTCACTAATCTCCAACGCGTCGACATAGCGTTTGGTGTCGTCGAAATAGAAGCCGGTGGTCGGGTCGATACCACGCACCGCGCCGACCATTTCCGACCCGAACAATATGTTCTTGTTCTCGATCACGTCGGCCAGCAGGTCCACGCCCGGCTGGTGATAGACGCAGGTGTCGAAGAAGATATTGTTCATCAGATGCGTCGACAGGTCGGGCTTCTTGAGCATGTCGGCCAGACCGCGATAGCGCCCCCAATGATAGGGCACCGCGCCGCCGCCATGCGGGATGATGAAGCGCAGCGTCGGGAAATCCTTGAACAGATCGCCTTCGAGGAGCTGCATGAAGGCGATGGTGTCGGCGGCGATATAATAGCCGCCGGTCGCGTGCATCGCCGGATTGCAGCTGCCCGACACATGGATCATCGCCGGCACGTCCAGCTCGACCATCTTCTCGTAGAAGGGATACCAATATCTGTCGGTCAGCGGCGGATGGGTGAAATGCCCGCCGCCCGGATCGGGATTGAGGTTGCAGCCGATGAAGCCCAGCTCCGTGACGCAACGCTCCAGTTCCGCAATGCTGTTGCTCATGTCGGCCTTGGGCGACTGGGGCAGCATGCACACGCCGACGAAGGTTTCGGGGAACAGGCCGACGACGCGCGCGATCAGGTCGTTGCAGCGGATCGCCCATTCCTTCGCGACCGCCTCATCCCCGACATGCGGCGCCATTGCCGAAGCCCGCGGCGAAAAGATCGTCAGGTCCGCACCGCGCTCCTTGATCAGACGCAACTGGTTCGCCTCGATCGTCTCGCGAATTTCCGCGTCGCTGATCTCGGGATAGGGCGGGCACGGCGTCCCGGCCTTGAACGCGGCCTTCTGCTCTTCGCGCCAGGCGTCATGCCCCTTGGGCAGAACGGTATAATGACCGTGGCAATCGATAATCAGGCTCATCCGCTCTTATCTCCAGTCCTAATCCATCCACCCCACCTCCAGCACTACCTGCTCCCGCGCAGGCGTTGAAACGAGGCACGTGCCTCGTTTCAACCTAGTTCGGACGGCGGGACTAGGCTCCCGCCTGCACGGGAGCACAACATCCTATTCCGCGGCCTCGCGCCCTGCTGGCACGACCGAGGAAGAAATCACCCCGATCTTCGCGTCTAACCCTTCCGGCGGCGCCTTCACGCCCAGTGCGCCGATCGCCGCCTGCCGCGCCACCGTGCCGCGCGTCATCGCAGCGCCCGTGCCAAGGCCATCCAGCGTCTTGACCACTTCCTCCATCTCCGCCGCGCGCCGCGTGCCATGCACCAGCATCCGGTCGAGATTATAATCCGCCCGCACGTCCCAAGGCTTCGCCTTCTCGCTCGCATCCAGCGACGCCAGCACCTCGTCCAGCACATCGGCCGCTTCCGCCGCCAGCACGCATTCGGCGGTCAGCGCCTCGATCCCCTTGACCATGACCGACCGGATCATCTTGATCGACGACGCCCGTCCCACATCCGCGCCCACGACGCGCGTCCTGCCAAAGCCCAGCGCCCGCAGCCGCGCTTCCGCGTCCCCGGCAAGCGACCCACTCAACAGCAACGGCACATCCACACCCGCCGGATCGACCGGCGCCATCACCGCGACATCGACATAATGACCGCCCGCCGCCTCGATCAGCGCCGCCGCCGCCTGCTTGGTCTGCGGCGCGACGCTGTTCATGTCGCAGAAGATCGCGCCCGCAGGCAGCAACGTCGCCACATCGCGCGCAACGTTGAGCGCCTGGTCCGCCGTCACCAGCGATACGACCAGCCCGGCGTCCCGCACCGCATCACCCAGACCGGCACTGCACCGGACGCCCAGTTGCGCCATGACATCGCCCCGCGCCGGATCGCGATCATAGGCGCAGGCCCGTGCCCGCCAATCCCCCGCCGCCGCGAACACACTGCCCGCCTCGCCAAATCCGATCAGGATGATATCGGTCGTCATGCGCGAAAACCTGCCCGCCAGAGCGCCCAACCGCAAATCGGAACAGCCACAGGGCCATTAGCTGGCGCTAAACATGCCTTCCACCTTATCCCTGCGACACCGCTTCCAGATCGGCCATGAACTCCCCCTGCACCACTGTCGGGCGCCAGGATGCGCGCGTGGTGACGCCGATGGATCGGCTGGCAGGCGTGACCGGCGTGTCGATCCGGCACAGCCATCGCGCCTCCAGTTCCACCGTCACCTGGTCGGGCGACAACAGGGTCAGGAAATCATTGTCGATCAGCAATTGCCGGATCGTCATGACCGATCCCGACTCGATCGGCACCACCGGCAGGGCGATGCCCTGCTCGCTGAACAACGCCTCCCAGCTTTCGCGCAGCGGCGCGCCCGACGCCGCGATGATCCACGGATAGCGCGCCAGATCCGCCATGCTGGGCCGCGTCCCTGCCAGCGGATGCCCCGCCCGCGCGATCACCACCGGCCGGTCGTCGAACAATGCCGCCTGCTCGAAATCCGACTCGAGCAAAGGCTGGCGCAACGCCCCCACCATCATGTCGATCGCCCCGTTGCGCAACGGCTCGACCAGCTCGGTGCGCGATCCTTCCAATATGGTGATCCGCACCCCCGGCCGCCGCCGCAGGAAGCGGGACACCGCTGCGGGCAACACCCGCGCCCGCGACAAGGGCATCGCGCCGATCACGATGCTGCGCGTCTCATGCCCCTTGAGCGCCGCCAGTTCGGCCAGCGCCGCCATCAACTCCACCCGCGCCAGGCGAAAGGCGCGCGCCATCCGCACACCGGCATCGGTCAGCATCACCACCTTGCCCCGCCGCCGCACCAAAGGCCGCCGCAGCGACAGCCCCAGATCGTTGACCGCCCGATGCAGCGACGGAATCGACAGGCCGGTCGCGGCACTCGCCGCAGGGTAACTGCCCGCATCCGCCAGCGCGATCAGCGCGCGGAACCGCGCCATCGTCACATGCGGGCTGGCGATATGGTCCAGCGCGGCGTGGAAACGCGGCACCAGCAGCGCGCCCGCATCGGTCACCGTCATCCCGTCATGGCGCCGGTCGAACAAGGGCACGTCCAGCATGGCTTCGAATCGGGCCAGCGCCTGGGTTATCGCCGGCTGGGTCAGGTTTACCGCCGCGGCGGCCGCATTCATGGTTCCGCGCTCCGCGATTTCCACGGTTGCGCGCAGGTGACGAAGGTTGATGTCGGTCCAGTCCACATTGCCATATTTAGTGAAAACTAATGGCTTGGCCAGATTTCCTTTTTGCCCTTTTCCCCGAACGGGTCCAGCCACCATCCTGTCCCGCGCCGCCCTACCATCAGCTTGGTCCGTGCGCCGCCATGATAAGGAGAAGGTCAGCATGTCCGGCATCGTCGTCCAGAATATCGAACGGGCGGACCTTTCCGTCGTCGACGGCCTCGCCAAATGCGGCGTCGCCACCGTCCATGAAGCGCAGGGCCGCACCGGCCTGCTCGCCTCGTACATGCGCCCGATCTACACCGGCGCGCGCATCGCCGGCAACGCCGTCACCATCTCCGCCGCGCCCGGCGACAATTGGATGGTCCATGTCGCGATCGAGCAGTTGAAGGAAGGCGACGTCCTCCTCCTTGCTCCCACCAGCCCCTGCACCGACGGTTATTTCGGCGACCTGCTCGCTACCTCGGCCCAGGCGCGCGGCTGCCGTGGCCTTATCATCGACGCGGGCGTGCGCGATGTGCGCGACCTCACCCAGATGAACTTCCCGGTCTGGTCGAAGGCGGTCCATGCCCAGGGCACGGTCAAGAACACGATCGGATCGGTCAACGTCCCCGTCATCTGCGCCAATGCGCTGGTCAATCCGGGCGACGTGGTGATCGCCGACGATGACGGCGTGTGCATCGTACCCCGCGCCGACGCCGCTGCGGTCCTCGAAAAGGCGCAGGCCCGCGAAGCCGCCGAAGAAGCCAAGCGCGTCCGCCTGGCCGCCGGCGAACTCGGTCTGGACATCTACAATATGCGCCCGCGTCTGGAAGAAATGGGCCTGAAATATGTGTGACGAGAGAGTGCATGCAAACCCGTTCGCCCTGAGCCTGTCGAAGGGCTCGGCTGAACGCAGTGAAGCTCTTCGCTCCGCTCAGGTGACGGCTTCGACTTCGCTCAGCCCGAACGGGGGTGGTAAATGAGCGCCCTCCCCTCTGCCCCCGTCCTATGGATGCGCGGCGGCACCTCCAAGGGCGGCTATTTCCTCGCCCAGGACCTGCCCGCCGACACCGCCGCCCGCGACGCCTTCCTGTTGCGCGTCATGGGCTCGCCCGACCCGCGCCAGATCGACGGCATGGGCGGCGCCGATCCGCTGACCAGCAAGGTCGCGGTCGTGAAAAAGTCACAGCGCGACGGCGTCGATGTCGATTATCTCTTCCTCCAGGTCTTCGTCGACAAGGCGGTGGTCAGCGACGCGCAGAATTGCGGCAACATTCTCGCCGGCATCGGCCCCTTCGCGATCGAACGGGGCCTCGTCGCTGCGCAACAGGGCGAAACCCGCGTCACCATCTTCATGGAAAATACCGGCCAGATCGCCATCGGCACGGTGCAAACCCCCGACGGCAAAGTCCGCTATGACGGCGATGCGAAGATAGACGGCGTCCCCGGCAGCGCCGCCCCCGTCCCGCTGGAGTTTCGCGACACCGCCGGCTCCTCCTGCGGCGCCCTTCTTCCCACCGGCAACGCCTTCGACGAAGTGGAGCGCGTGCGCGTAACCCTGATCGACAACGGGATGCCCTGCGTCGTCATGAAAGCGGAAGATGTCGGCATCACCGGCTACGAAGACCGTGACACGCTGGACAATGATACGGCGCTGAAAGCCCGGATCGAAAAAATCCGCCTTGCCGTCGGCGAGCGCATGAACCTGGGCGACGTAACCGACAAGTCGGTGCCCAAGATGATGCTGGTCGCCCCGCCCCGCAACGGCGGCGCGGTCACGGTGCGCAGCTTCATCCCGCATCGCGCCCATGCCTCCATCGGCGTATTGGGCGCGGTCAGCGTCGCCACCGCCTGCCTGATCGAAGGCTCGCCCGCCTTCGAGGTCGCATCGATCCCCGACGGCAATCGCAAGACGCTCTCGGTCGAACATCCGACCGGCGAAACGACCTGCGTCATGGAACTGGACGATAGCGGCACCGTCACCAGCGCCGCCATGCTGCGCACCGCCCGCAAACTCATGGACGGCATCGTCTTTTCCTGAACGCACTAGTGCCGTTCGCCCTGAGCCTGTCGAAGGGCGGCACTTTTTTTATAAGACAAGCCCTTCGGTATGTTCTGGGCGAACGGAGTTGGAACCAATGACCCGCATCACCTCATGGCATGGCGCGCCCTCCAAGCCGCTCTATACGCCCCCCGCCGGCGCGATCGACGCCCATTGTCACGTCTTTGGCCCGATGGCGGACTTCCCCTTCAGCGCGAAGGCGAAATATCTGCCCGAAGATGCCGGCCCGGACATGTTGTTCGCATTGCGCGACCATCTGGGCTTCGCCCGCAATGTCATCGTCCAGGCGAGCTGCCACGGCACCGACAATAGCGCGACCTTGGACGCCATCGCAAAGGCGAACGGAAAGGCGCGCGGCGTCGCCGTGGTCGATCCGGCCATTTCCGATGCCGATCTCGCCGTCCTCCATGATGGCGGCATCCGCGGCATCCGCTTCAATTTCCTCAAGCGCCTGGTCGACGACGCACCCAAGGACAAGTTCCTCGACGTCGCCAAGCGCCTGCCTGCGGGCTGGCACGTGGTCATCTATTTCGAAGCCGACATCCTCGAAGAACTACGCCCCTTCATGGACGCCATCCCCGTCCCCCTCGTCATCGACCATATGGGCCGCCCCGATGTGACCCAGGGGCCGGACGGCGCCGACATGCAGGCCTTCCGCGCCTTCCTGCAAAGCCGCGACGACATCTGGTTCAAGGCCACCTGCCCCGACCGGCTCGATCCTGCTGGCGATCCCTGGAACGCCTTCGCCGACGCGGTCGCACCGCTGGTCGCCGACTATCAGGACCGCGTCCTGTGGGGCACCGACTGGCCGCACCCCAATATGCAGGACGCTATCCCGGACGACGGCCATCTGGTCGACATGATCCCGCGCATCGCGCCGACCGTCGAACTTCAGCGCAAATTGCTGGTCGACAATCCGATGCGCCTCTATTGGCCGGAAGAATTATAAGTAATTGATATATAATGAAAAGAGCGGCGCTTGTGGGCGCCGCTCTTTTCATTTCAATTGTCCAACTCGCCGTCTCAGTCGTCAATATTCCGGCGGAAGGTTTCCGGCAGGAACAACAGCCCGATGACCACCGTCGCCGCCGCGATGACGACCGGATACCAGAGGCCGTAATAGATATCCCCGGTCGCCGCGACCATGGCGAAGGCGGTGGTGGGCAGGAAGCCGCCGAACCAGCCATTGCCGATATGATAGGGCAGCGACATCGACGTGTAACGGATGCGGCTGGGGAACAGCTCCACCAGCATCGCCGCGATCGGGCCATACACCATCGTCACCAGCATCGCGAGCGCCCACAGGATCGCCACGACCGCGACCTTGTTGATCTGCGCACTGTCCGCCTTGGCCGGATAGCCCGCCTGCGCCAGCCCCGCCTTCAACTGGCCCTGGAAAGCCGCGATCGCCGCCCCCTTCTCCGCGCCCGCCAGCACCTTGGGATCGGGCACGGCAAAGCTGGCGCTGCCGACCCTGACAACCGCCGGAGTGTCCGCAGGCGCCTCGACATTGGCATAGCTAATCCCAGTCTTGGCCATATAGGTTTTGGCGATGTCGCAGCTCGATCCGTCGAACTTGTTCTTGCCCACCGGATCGAACTGGAACGAACATTGCGCCTGGTCGACCAGGATCGTCACCGGCGCGGACGCCTGCGCCGTCGCCAGGGCGGGGTTGGCCGCGCTCGTCAGCGCCCCGAACAGCGGGAAATAGGTGATCGCCGCCAGCGCGCACCCGCCCAGGATGATCGGCTTGCGCCCGATCTTGTCCGACAGCCAGCCAAAGAACACGAAGAAGGGCGTGGCGAGCGCCAGCGCGATGGCGATCAGGATATTGGCCGTTGCCCCATCCACCCGCAGCGTCTTTTCCAGGAAGAACAGCGCGTAGAATTGCCCGGCATACCAGACCACCGCCTGCCCCATGACCGCGCCCAGCAGCGCGATGATGACCCAGCGCAGATTGCCCCATTGCCCGAACGCTTCGGTCAGCGGTGCCTTGGACGTCGTGCCCTCCTCCTTCATCTTCTGGAAGACCGGGCTTTCGTTGAGCTGCAAGCGTATCCACATAGACACGCCCAGCAGCAGGATCGAAATCAGGAACGGCAGACGCCATCCCCAGGCCGCAAACGCCTCTTCACCCAACGCAAAGCGGAAACCGATCACCACCAGCAACGCCGCGAACAGGCCGAAGGTCGCGGTCGTCTGGATCCAGCTGGTATAAAGCCCGCGCTTCCCCTCCGGCGCATGTTCCGCGACATAGGTCGCCGCCCCGCCATATTCGCCGCCCAGCGCCAGCCCCTGCGCCAGCCGCATGATGAGCAGGATGATGGGGGCCGCCACGCCGATGCTGGCATAGCTGGGCAATAGGCCCACCGCGAAAGTCGACAGGCCCATGATCCCCATGGTGACGAGGAAGGTATTCTTGCGCCCGACCAGATCGCCGATCCGCCCGAACACCAGCGCCCCGAACGGCCGTACCGCAAAACCCGCCGCGAACGCCGCCAGCGCAAAGATGAAGCCGGTCATCTCGTTCACGCCCGAAAAGAACTGGGCGGAAATATAGGTGGCCAGCAGCCCGTAGAGATAGAAATCATACCATTCGAACACCGTCCCCAATGAGGACGCCGCGATGACGAGTTTCTCGTTCTGGCTCGCCGCATGATGTTTCGGCTGACCGTCGTCACAGGTCGTCGCCATAAGCCCCTCTCCTTTCAAAAGCGATTTCCCGTCAGGTGAAATCGCGTAAACCTAAGTCAGAATGTATATTTGGCCGCCATCTCAAGCCGGTCCATCTGGCCACTGAGGCCACTGACGACGTCCCGCTGAGCATGGCGATATTCGATGCCGAGGTCGAGATGCTCGACCGGTGTCCAGAACAGGTTGCCGGCTAGGCTGTAAGCCGTCCGGTCCGCCAACCCCGGCACCGCAAAATCGGACGGATAGATAGCGCGATGGTAGCCCGCCATGAAGGTGGAGCGCAGACCGTCGCTCCAGCCCAGTTTCACCGCGGCATAGCCCGACAAATTCTTGGCCAGCCCCAGCCTGCCGGCCTGTCCCGGATCATGGACCGCGTCGGCCACCGCACCCAGTCCCAGATAGCGGCCGATCCCCCGGCCATAGGTCGCCAGAACGCGCAGATCATGCCGCCCCTGCGGCCCGAAATCGATCCGCGCCCCACCACTGACGCCCCAGCCCATCGCTCTGCCGCCCGCACCCGCATCGTCCACCGACAGCGTCCGCATCAGACCGGCGACATGCCATTCCGCGCCCGCCCCCTTATAGGCGAGCTTGGCCACCAGGTCGGGCATCCTGTCATTGTCATGATCGACCAGGTCCGCGGCGGCCGGCGTCACGGTTTCGGTCTGGGGATTCTCCGCCGACAGGGTAAGCGACAGGCCGTCGCCCAGCGGCCGGCGATATTGCGCGACCATCTGGCGGACGAAGACCGTCCCTTCCATCGGCCCGACATAATCGGTCGTTTCGGGCAGCAGCGCGGGATTCTGGAAAGCCGTCCATTCCTGTCCCACCAGCCAGTCGCCATAGGTGAAGAAGGCGCGACGCAGCGTCGGCGTATAGGGATTGGTCGCCCTTTGCGCCCCGACCGGCGCCGTGGCCAGTCCGAAGTCGAACTCGATATGACTCTTGAGCGCCTTTGCGCCCACCACCGTCTCCGTCTCGAAGAACAAGCGGCTCTGCCGCGCATGACCGATCATGTCGCGGCTGCTCCGGCCGCCCACCGGAATCTGCTGCGGCAGGTAGAATTCCTTGCCCAGCGCGCCGCCCGGCACCGCGCCGTCGTCATAACGGGTGGCGCTGCCCACCATCTTGACGAATCCGCCGATCCTGAAAGTCGTGCCACCGACCTGAAAACCGTCCGTCGCCGGTTCATCCTCCAGCGCGGCGACGCGATCGTCGGCCTTTTGGGCCATGTGCGCCGACGCCTGCTGGTCGGTCCGCGCCCGCGTCAATTCGGTCTTCAGCGCCGTCACCGCTGCCTCCAGCTGGTTCAACCGCACCTCCAGTTCCGCCTCGCGCGGGTTTGCGCCATGGCATCCGGCCAGGCGACGATGGCGGCGGCCAACGCGCCGATCGCAGCGCTACGCCGCCAATATCCATCGATCATCGCCTGCGCCGACGGGGGTCGCGCCATATATCCTCTCCCGCCGGATCGACCCGTCTCTGCGGGGTTGGTGGCGATCCGGCCATGGCTGCATCATGCGGACGATGCAGGGGCGCGGAGAAGGCGGACCATGGTGGGAAGGCCGTCCGACTTTGGTCGAGGATGCCGGTCCTGTGTTCATGCGTTACGCTAGGGCAAAGAGCTGGAGAGGTTCTCGACAAATGAGCGAAACGCTATACCCCGTCCCCACTGCCCTGGTTGCCGACGCCCGCATCACCGCCTCGACCGCCGCCGCCATGCATGCGCTGGCCGCGTCCGATCCCGACACATTCTGGCGGCAACAGGCACAGCGGCTCGACTGGATAACGCCCTTCACCAAAGTCGACGAGAGCAGCTTCAACGAATCCGATTTCGGCATTAGCTGGTTCGCCGACGGCCAGCTCAACGTCAGCGCCAACTGCATCGACCGCCATCTGGCGACACGCGGCGATCAGCCCGCGATCATCTGGGAAGGGGATGATCCCGCCGACAGCCGCGTCATCACCTACGCCCAGCTGCATGAGGAAGTCTGCCGCTTCGCCCATGTGCTCAAAAGCCATGGCGTCCGGCGCGGCGACCGGGTCACCCTCTATCTGCCGATGATCCCCGAAGCCGCCTTCGCCATGCTGGCCTGCACCCGCATCGGCGCGGTTCATTCGATCGTCTTCGCCGGCTTCTCCCCCGACAGTCTCGCCAGCCGCATTCGCGACTGCAACTCCCGCCTGGTCGTCACCGCCGACGAAGGGCTGCGCGGCGGCAAGCGGGTGGCGCTCAAGGCCAATGTCGATGCTGCGCTCGCCCATTGCAGTTCGGTCGAAAAGGTCATCGTCGTCCAGCGCACCGGCGCCGACGTCAATATGGTGGAAGGCCGCGATCTCTTCTACGGCCCCGCCCGCGACGCCGCCGCCACCGACCATGCGCCCGAAGCCATGGGCGCCGAAGACACGCTCTTCATCCTCTACACCTCCGGCTCCACCGGCACGCCCAAGGGGGTGTTGCACACGACCGGCGGCTATCTGCTCTGGGCGTCGATGACGCACGAACATGTGTTCGACTATCGCCCCGGCGAGGTCTATTGGTGCACCGCCGACATCGGCTGGGTCACCGGCCACAGCTATGTCGTCTACGGTCCGCTCGCCAATGGCGCGACCACCCTGATGTTCGAAGGCGTCCCCAACTATCCGGACCATAGCCGCTTCTGGCAGATATGCGACAAGTGGAACGTGTCGATATTCTACACCGCCCCCACTGCGCTCCGCGCGCTGATGCGCGAAGGCGACGCCTATGTGCAGGCCGCCAGCCGCGCGTCCCTCCGCATCCTGGGCAGCGTCGGCGAACCGATCAATCCCGAAGCCTGGGAATGGTATCATCGCATCGTCGGCGAAGGCCGCTGCCCGATCGTCGACACCTGGTGGCAGACGGAAACCGGCGGCATATTGATCGCCCCCCTGCCCGGCGCGACCGACCTGAAGCCCGGCTCCGCCACGACGCCGCTGTTCGGCGTCCACCCGCTGCTGGTCGATGCCGAAGGCAAGGAGCTGGCGGGCGCGACGGAAGGCAATCTCTGCATCGCCAAAAGCTGGCCAGGCCAGATGCGCACCGTCTATGGCGACCATGCGCGTTTCTTCCAGACCTATTTCACCACCTATCCGGGCCGCTATTTCACCGGCGACGGCGCCCGTCGCGACGCGGACGGCTATTATTGGATCACCGGCCGGGTGGATGACGTCATCAACGTGTCGGGCCACCGTATGGGCACGGCGGAGGTTGAAAGCGCGCTGGTCGCCCATGCCAAGGTCGCCGAAGCCGCCGTCGTGGGGATGCCGCACCCGATCAAGGGCCAGGGCATCTATGCCTATGTGACGCTCAACGCGAACGAGGAGCCGTCGGACGAATTGCGCAAGCTGCTGGTCGCCTGGGTCCGCAACGAAATCGGACCGATCGCCACGCCCGACATCATCCAGTTCGCCCCAGGGCTGCCCAAGACCCGATCGGGCAAGATCATGCGCCGAATCCTGCGCAAGATCGCGGAAGGGGAAACCGGCGCATTGGGCGATATATCGACTCTGGCCGATCCGTCAGTGGTCGACAAGCTGATCGCCGACAGCCAACTCGCCAACGCCTGATCGAAAGAACTTGCCCCGCTCGGGGGCAAGTCCCTATTCCGGGCGGTGGCAGATCGGCCAGATGGCCGCTCGGAGAGGAGCCCGACGCTGACGACAAACGGCGCGATATTGGTGGCGGACGATCATCCGCTCTTTCGTCAGGCCCTGGTCATGGCGGTGGAAGCGGTCGCGCCCAAGGCCCGCATCATCGAAGCCGCGACGCTGGACCGCGCCGTCGAGGTGTCAATCGCGACCAGCGACCTGCTGCTCGTCCTGCTCGACCTCAAAATGCCTGGATCGGCCGGATTTTCGGGCGTCGCCCTGCTCCATGCCGAACGCCCCTCCGTCCCCATTCTCGTCATCTCCAGCGCGGAGGCGCAGATCGCCTCGCCCGAAGCCCGCCGCTATGGCGCGGTCGGCTTCATCGGCAAGGACCAGCCGCTATCGGTCATGGAGGAAGCGATCGCCGCGGCGCTCGGCGGCCAAAGCCCGCCGTCCCTGCCCGCCGGCGAAACGGACGCCATGGCCGACAAGGTCGCCGCGCTTACCCCCACCCAGTTGCGCGTCCTGCTGGGCGTGCTCGATGGTCGTCTCAACAAGCAGATCGCCTTTGATCTGGGCGTCGCGGAATCCACGATCAAGTCGCACATGACCACGATCCTCGCCAAACTGGGCGTGCAAAACCGCACCCAGGCAGCGCTGGCCGCGCGCGCGCTGGGTCTGGGTGCGGGCCGGTAGCGCCTCCATTCCCGTTCACCCCTTCTTCTTTATGGCGTCAAAGACAGGCGTTGCCGTCTATGTCGCGCATCAAGTCGCTCGGCGCGGTCTTTGACAGGACCGTTCATACTGAACCTGGTCCGTCCTGTCCCAGACCGGCGATCCACTGGTCCAGCACCGCCCCGCCCAGCGGCTTGGCCAATATCGCAATGCCCCGCTCCCGCGCCCGCTCCAGCATATGTACGCCCTGCTCCGCCGTCACCAGCGCTACCTGCAGATTCCGGCGCTGTCCGCGCAGCGCCTCGATCAGCGCGATCCCGTCACGCTCGTCGCCCAACGCAAAATCCACCAGCGCGCCGTCAAGGGTCCCGGTCACGGCCAGCGCCTCGCCATATCCCGATGCCGTCATGCATGTGTGGCCCATGGCCTCCAGGGCAGCGCGCATAGCCGCGCGATTGGCGCTGTCGTCATCCACTACCAACAGCCGCAGGCACTTCGTTTCCCGCGTCACCGCTCCCTCGGGCGGCAATGGCCTCGCGTCTACTGCCTCGATCCGCGGCAGGCCGATCGCAAAACAGCTCCCCCTGCCCTCCTGCGACCACACGCCCACCTTCGCGCCGATCAGCGCGGCGGAGCGCTCCACGATCGCCAGCCCCAGGCCGATGCCATTCTCGCTCCCACGCCCCAGCCGCTCGAATTCGCGGAAGATGATGTCCAGCTTGTCGGGCGCGATGCCGATGCCGCTGTCGCGCACCTCGATCCGCATATGCCCGCTGCGTCGCCGCGCCGCGACGACGATGCCGCCTCGTTCGGTATAGCGGATCGCGTTGCTTACGAAATTCTGGACGATCGACCGCAGCAGCGACCGGTCCGTCTCCACCCAGCCATCCCCTGCCCCCACACGCAGCGACAGCCCCTTCTCTGCCGCCAATGGCCGCAGGCTTTCGACCACATCGACCAGTATCGTCCGCGCGGCGAAACGAGTCGGTTGCGGCGTGATCCCGCCCGCGTCCAGCTTCGATATGTCGAGCAGCGCGCGCAACAGGTCGTTGGCGGCCTCGATCGATCGGTCGAGCCGCGCCAGCATCGCCTGTTCCAACTCGTCCAGCCGTCGGCGCAACGCGGCGGAAAAGAGCATCGCGGCATGGAGCGGCTGCAACAGGTCATGGCTCGCCGCCGCTAGGAATCGCGTCTTGTCCGCCATCGCCTCCGCCAGCTGAGCATTGACGTCGGACAGTTGCGCCGTCCGCCGCGCTACCGCCCGTTCCAGATCACGCCGCGCCGTCTCGGTCGCGGCCCGCGCCTGCGCCTCGATGGTGATATCGGTGAAGCTCATGACATAGCCGCCATCGGGCATCGCCCCGCCGACCGTCTTGATGACGCGACCATCGGTGCGGTGCCGCTCGAAACTATGCGGCTTGCGGCTGCGCATGTGACCGAGGCGCCGGGTGACATGATCTTCCACCTCGCCGGGACCGCAATCGCCCCGTTCTGCATTGAAGCGGATCAGCTCTGCGACCGGCACCCCCACTCTTATCATTCCATGTTCGTAACGAAATAGGTCGAGATAGCGGCTGTTCCACGCCACCAGCCGGAGATCGCGGTCTATCACGCTGACGCCGACATCGATATTTTCCAACGTCGCGGCAAGCAGACCCTGCGAGAAATGCAGCGACTGGCCTGACGCATCCAGCATCTGCGCCACGTCGGCAAAGCCCATGCCCTGTCCTGAAATGGCCGATGCCATGATCGCGCGGGCGGAGGACGCCCCCACTACGCTGCCGATCAACCGTTCGGCCGCGCGCGCGCTGCTGCGATCGATCGGCCGTTCTTCCAGATGCTGGCCGCCAAAGGCGTCGGCGACCGCTTCGCTCCCGACGAAGCGCGTCACGAGGTCGCCCAGCGCCGCCATCGTCCCGATCGGTGCGATACCCCGCTGCCGGACCAAGGCGGCGGCGCCCACTCCGCGCGCGGACACGAACATATAGGCCAGGAGATTGCCACCCAGGCTGATGACCGTGCCGAGCGTGACTGCGTTCACGCCGCTCCAGCGGTCGAGCCAGTTGGGTAGCAGATCTACGGCCGGCAGGAACAATGTTCCCATCCAGATCGCAAAGCCGGTCGCCAACCCGGCCCCGCCCGCCATCGCGTCATTGTGGGGCCGATAGACGGCGAAGATCAGCGCGGGCGCGCATTGCGCGATCGCGACGAAAGCGATCAGCCCGACCGAAGCGAGCCGGGTCGTCGACGGCGTCGCCATGGCGTAGAGGGTGGCGGCGACGACCAGCGCGACAATCGCGCTGCGCCTTATCCACAGCAGTCGTTCGCCCATATGCGCGCGGCCGGTGGCGCGACGCAGCAGGATCGGCGCGAACAGATCATTGGAGATCATGCTGGAGATCGCGACGACTTCCGTCACCACCATCGCCATCGCCGCCGAGAGGCCACCGAAGAAGACCAGCAGCGCAAGCCCCAGAAAATCGAAATGCTGCGGCAGGCTGAGGACGAACAGATCCGGCGCGCTTCCTTCGCCTAACAGGGCCAGGCCCGCGGCAGCGATCGGCAACACCGCCAGCACCGTCACCAGCAGATAGGCGATGAACCCCCAGCGCGCGCGCAATATGTCGTCGGCTCCCCGCGCCTCCATGATGCTGACGAAGAAGTGCCGCGGCATGCAGATGATCGTGAGCATCGACAGCAGCGTCGTGACGATGAAATCGCCATCCAGCCGCCCCGGCGAAAAGCCGCTGCGAAAGACGGCGATCCCCGTTCCCACTTGCGCTGTCGGAATCCTCCACAGCAGCCATCCGGCCAGACCTGCCACCAGCAACAGCGCCACCAGTTTCAACACCGACTCCGTCGCCACCGCGAACAGGATCGCCTCATTCTGCCCCGCCACCTGATAGCGGCGCGCGCCGAACAGGATCGCGAACAGCGCCAGCGCGGCCGACGCGCCGATCAGTGGCGCCGTGCTCTCGGGCGTATGCGACACCAGCGCAAAGCTGAAGGCGACCGACCGCAATTGCAGCGCGACATAGGGAATGGTGCCGAACAGCAGGATGATCGTGACCAGCGCCGCGATCGCGCGGCTCTTGCCGAAGCGAGACCCGATGAAGTCGGAGATCGAGGTTGCGCCGTCGCGATGCACCTCGACATGCAGCCGGCGCAGGAAACGCCCGCCCAGCGCCATCACCAGTACCGGTCCGAGATAGATGGGCAGATAGTCCCACCCGCCCGTCGCCGCACTCCCGACCGCACCGAAATAGGTCCAGCTGGTGCAATAGACGGCCAGCGCCAGCCCATAGGCATGGATACGCCAGCGCGATCCGCTCAACCGGGCGCGATAGCGGTGGGCCAATGCAGCGCCGCCGAACAGCAGCGCGGCATAGAGAATGGCCAAAAGGATGGCGATGGACATGCCCCGGCATAGGCGGGTCGGGCGCCTGCGCCAATCTGTTCGAAAGATGGAGGATTGGCGATCGCCCCGATCGAATGTAGGACTGGACTAGCCTAAACGCCATTATCGTTTAATATATTCCGCTATGTAATTGATTTGCATCAATATATTATGGATATCTATATTTATGGATGAATCGTCGTCTGACAGATATCTCCACCATGGGATGGAGAGCGATACCCCTCTTCTATCCCTTTATGCCGACGCCCAGGCTGCGCTGGCGCGGATCGAGGAGAGACGGCGGCTCAGTCCGGTACGCCGCCCTTGGAAGATACGATGCTTCATTGCCGAACGCCAGGCCCTGGCGTGGATCGACTCCACATCGGTTGAGGCAAACGCATTCACCGTCGATGGCCGTGGCAGCATCGGCGGCGCACCCTTCGATCTTACCCATTGGCGGCAGGCCGTCGGCGCGCCGGTGACGCTCGACACGCTACGCACCGACAGCATCGGCCTGCTCGATTGGCTGGGCGTGGATGATGCGCCCGCCAGCGCCGGCCGATGGGCGACGCCCGGCCTGTCGATCGCGGACATTCGGCCGCGCGTGGCGCAATGGCAGGCGGAAGCGGCCGCCTTGCCCCCCGCCCCTCCTCTGATCCATAGCGCCCATCTGGCGCTGGCATGGCGGCGACGCGCGCCGATCGGTCGAGGGGATATTGTCGCCAGTTTCCTGATCGGTGATCGCAACGGTCCGGGCCGGTGGGATGCATCCTTCGGCGGCCTCGTTGCGCTGGGCTTTCAAGTCAGCGGCGCCGCCTGGAAAATCGCTGGGCAGTCCCAACTGGACCGCCTTTGGCTCCAGGCCATTGCGCTGGGCGCCCGGAACCATCTCGATCAGGAAGCGCGACTGCGTATCTATGCTGAGCGAGCTGCGACCTATATCGCATCACGCCGTCGGCCCGGTCGCCTGAAGGAGGTGCTAATGCTTGCGATGTCGCGGCCCGTCGTCAGCAGCACGCTCGTCATCCGCCAACTCGGCGTGACCTCGGCCGGGGCGATCAAATTGCTGAGCATCGCGACCGACGCCGGACTGCTCGTGGAGCGCACGGGGCAGAGCAGCTACCGCCATTATGCCATCCCGGTGACCCATATTCGCCACCCTGCAGCATCGCCGGATCCGCTGGCCGATCCGCAAGCCGTGGATCTTTGGTCGGACGTCTGAAAAAACGACCTCGCCAGAAGCCCGCTGAGCGCCATTTGCAGCCATAGGCATAGGATTATATGCCGGAAGCGGAATCGCGCCCAGAGCCGCTCCTACGGCCACCATTCGAAGTTTCCGTTTTTGTTCTCCATCCGAGCCGAATTCTAGATGGCGTGGGCGGTTGTCACCAAATATACAGGCTGCCTCCACCCCCGGGACGGTTTCGATTCGCAGGCCAATTTCGGGAACGTTCGATCCTGCTCGACGGATCGATGCGGCGGCAGGTTGCTGCACCTGCTCGGTCGATGGTATCCATATCCAGAAACACGTCGGAACGCCATGTCGGGGCATGATGAACATCTGTCACTTAGGACAGACCCATATTCATGCCTGGCAAGTTCGTAAAATGTCGATCCCATCGGAAACGCTCGGACAGGGAAGGGGCCTTCTCGCGTGCGTATCAATCGACCATCGTGTTTTCAGAATCACGGGCAGATCGATGATCGCATCAACGCGCCTCTGTCCGGCTGCTGTTTAGCCTTATGCCAGGACGCACGCTTTTCCTCGGATTATTGATCCAGGTCGACCCCGGCAGGCCAATGCGCCGCCACACCGTTGGAGGATCAAATGCGAAGAATATATGATTCTGAAAACACGTTGACGGGCGACAATCAGGAACGCAGCTTATATTTGTTGCGCCGATGATGTTCCTTTACGAAGCCGTAGAACCGCTTCGAATAATTGCGTGGCAGTTCATGCGGATTGGCGCCGAGAAAGGCATCGAAACGCCGCATCAACTCGTCATAGTCCCAGCCGGGGAAATCGCTGCGGATCGCCGCATGAACCTCGGCGTCCAATATCTCGCCGGCACGTCCGCTCGCAGTCGCTGCGCGACGCGCCTTGCTTTTGTCCGCACCGGGGCTGCGCAATCCGCCAGCCGCCTGTGCGATCAGCTTCATGGCTTGGCGGGGATCGATCATCTCGTCGCCGTCGCCCGTATCGGGCGCAGGCGGGGAGGGGAGGGGGCCGTTGCGTCCGGCACGGAGCCGTTCCGCCATATGTCGGCGCATCACCATCCGCATCTTGGGCTTCGTGCTATCGGGATTGACGACTTCCAGGCTTATGTCCGGCAATTCGTTAGCGCGAGCGAGGTCGAGCAGCTTGCGCTTGAACACCGGATAGCTGCTCTCACTGCCACTCTTCTGGTGCAAGGTTTCGAAGCCGATGACGAAGCCGTCGGCGCCGTTACCGCCGGCATGTTTGCGCGACGCACGATAGAGCCACTTGCCCAGCCCACTGGTGATCTCGAAATAGAGCGGTGATATGGCCAGCACATTGCGCTTGTCCATCACCCCGTCGAAGAACCATTTGGACAGGGTGATTTCCATACCCAGCGATCGTTCCGTCCGCTCGTCAACCAGGTGGGTATAGCTGTCGATCCAGGAGAAGGTCGTTTCCCGGCTCTTGGCGCTGGCCCGGATATTGGTCTTGATCGTCGTCGCCTGCAACCGGTCGAGCGCACTCACCAACCGCTCATAGGCCCGGCCGCTGGTGCCCCAACAGATGCGCTTGAGCAGGTCGCCGGGCTGAAGGCGAATGACGGGCGACAGATCATTCAATCCCCGCTCGCGCAGCTCGTTCAGATGCGACGCCAGATAGATCATGATATCCGCGTCCCAGATCGTCGCCATGCCGTAGGTCGGATTGGCCGAGACATGGACGGTCACCGACTTGTCGGGACTGACATATTCGATCGGCTTCACCCGCTTGCGCTTCGACAGGCTGAAGAAGGGACGCTGCATCGTCTCCTGATAATCACGCAGCGAAATATCGCTGAAATCGGGCAGGGTGAAGAACATTTCGAACTGGACCTTGCGCTCCCTCAGCGCCGTCTTGAGTTCGCCCTCATTCCCCACCATGCCATCCCGTTCCCGCTGTCCCCCCGGGGGGAAATTAACATAACATTCTGAAATATAAAGATTATTCCTCTATTTTCAGCTTTTCGTCCGTATATGGCCAGCTTTTCAGCGTCGTTTCGCATTGCGGATGCGCGCCGCGTCGATCACAGGACGCAACGCTTCCAATATCGCATCGGTCGACAGATCGGATGGCGTCAGCGACAGGGTCAATATCTTCTGCTGATCCTTCACCACCTCGCCGATCGCCTTGCCATTGCCGGCTGCAATGGACGCCTTTTGCACGCGGCCCTTCACGGTTACGGCCTTGAGCAACCGTCCCATCACTTCGACGCCGCTGATCGGCTGCTCATCCCCCGATCGACGGAAGCTCTGCTCGGAAGCGATCTGATCAGCCGCGGCCTCCAGCTTCGTCCGGCTTGCCGGATCGCGCAGCAGCGGCAGAAGCTTCTCGCCATATTTGGCCTGCAAATCCATCGGCGAATGGAAGGCGCTCACCAGGAAGGGCGGGATGTCCGTCAGCGCAATATAGCGCGATAGCTGCGACTTGGAGATTTTCAGCCGCTCGGCCATCCGCAATTGGACGCCGCCATAGAAGCGATCGACCGCCGCCTTATAATTCAGGCCACGTTCCAGGTCGGAAATATCCTCCCGCTCGCGATTTTCTATATCCGCGAGGCGGAAGGCCGCTTCATCGTCCAGATCCTCGATGATCGCGATCAAATCGATATCGGGATAATGATTGCTGTTGAGCCAGCTGATGGCCCAGTGCCGCCGCGTTCCCGTGACCAGCTCATAGGGCAGGGGGCCGTTGGGCGTGCGCCGCACCACCGCGGGAATACGGTTGCCGCCTTCCGCCAGAATCGAATCGATCAGGCTGCGCAGACGATGTTCGTCCAGCAGCGTGTAGTCGCGCGCATTGCCCGGCCAGATCGAACATTCCGCCGGCTTCAACCTTATGGTCGGCCGCTTCACGATCCGCGCCGCCTCACCGAAGGCTTCCAGCCGCTTGTTGGTGAAATTGACGCGCCCTGCCGCTGCCGCTGTGGCGTCCGCTTCGGTAGGAGCGAGCGGAGTCGGTTCATTGGCGACGGCGGCCAGCGCTTCGCTGATCAGGGACCGCCGGCTCATGCCGCCACACTCACACCGGCGTCGGTGCCGGTCAGGCTGGTCGACGACCATTGCTGGCGAATCTGCTGTTCGACTTCACCGAACACAGCGTCCAGATTGTCGCGGCACCGCGTATAGGTCTGGTGCGAGGCTGACGGCCTGGATTCATAGATGGAACGGAACGCCTGTGTCGCATTCTTGATTTCTTCCGACGCGAGGATCGGTTGCCCCAGCAGCAGCCCGGCATAGGTCGCCTGCATGATGCGCCACATGTCGTTCTCGCCAGGCTTGCTGGGGGAAAAGGTCGAACACACTACGCGGATGAAGCCGTAATTGACCGGTGTGCCATTTTGTTCGAGGATTTCGATATTGTCTGCGATCGTGTCCATGAAATGGATGGTCGACAGATAATCGAGCTGGCGCGCCGGCACCGGGATCAGCAACCCGGTCGCGGCGGCCATAACGTTGAGGCCGAGGAAGCCCATGGCTGGCGGCGGATCAAGCAGGATGACGTCGAAATCCTTGGTTACGCTGGCGATGCCGATACGCAGCGCCTGCAGACTCTCACGTACCGCCTGCCCGCCCTCGCGCAGGGTGGAGGTCAAATCCCATTCCGCATCCTGCAATCCCAGGCTGGACGGCACGATCTTGATCGTCGGCCAGGGCGTGTCGCGGATGGTTTCGGCGAAGTTGCTGAAGGTGCTGCGCGGGGACAGAAACGCGCCCAGCGTCTGGTCGTCGTCGATCAGCGTTTCGGGCTGGATGTCGAACATGGTTGTGGTCGATGCCTGCGGATCGCAGTCGATCACCAGCACGCGATAGCCATGCAGCGCGAGATAATCGGCCAGATGTTTGGTGATCGTGCTCTTGCCGACGCCGCCCTTGAAATTCTGCACCGCCAGCACGACCGCATCCTCGTCCGGCTGCTTGCCGACATGGATGCCCAGGGCTTCGCGAATCTGGGTCAGGTCTTCCAGCGTGTAGAAGCGGCGGCCATTGGGCAGCTGCTTGGGCTGCGGCAGGCGCCCCTTGGCTTCCGCCTTGGCCAGGGCCTCCGGCGTGCGCCCGATCAGCTCCGCGGCCACAGTGGGGCCGAAGGTGATATCGAGGGTCTTGTGCGCATCGGGACGGAACACGATCGTCTTGATATGATCGCGCATTTGCTGGCAAGCGGTCGTGACGTTGCGCAGCGTGTTCACGGTAAACGACATGGCGCCCCTCATACCCGAATCATGACGATAAATTGGTTCGCGTTTTATGCGCTCAATTGCTCGTCAAAGTCAAACCGGGGAGAGAGTATGGCGAAGGAGGCGTCCTCCCTCTGTGGCGGTGCATCAAAAGACAACCATGGGCTATGCCGCAAGGGAAACGGATTGGAGCCAGCTGGCAGCCATCAAACCTCTAACCATAGGGTTGGCCTTGGGGCGACGCGGCTTTAGGGATTTTATTGAGGGATTAGAGGGGTTAGCCGCTCGGTTCGGAGCAAAAAAGCCGTTAAATGATACGAGTCGGAGACAAGCCGTGCAATCCGATCACACGTTGATGACAGTCCGATAACACGCTGCAAGGATTCTGAAAGCACGATCAATTGGTTGTGATAGCACGTTGGCGTACGCCTCGATCTCAAGGATTCGTGACCGCCTTGGCGCTATCCTGCGCGCCGATATCCATCATCGCCGGCGTGTCGGGATCGTAACGATGCCAGCGCGGCAGACCGGCGCCATTGGGATCGCCCGTGCGGACGAAATTCACCAGATAGTGGCTGGCGATTCGCCCCATCCCCCGATCGGCCTCCGTCGTCGCGGTCCCATATTTTACCGCGACCGTATCGAAGAAATAGGGGATTTCGCTGGCATGGCCCGCGCCTTTCGTCTCCGCGTTCCGCAGCGCCTGTGCGACATAGGAAAAGCGGTAAGGATAGGTCGGCACGCCTTGTTGCGCGAACATCCGCGCCATCGTGCGGGCGCCCGTCACCATCGGCCCGGTCGGCCCGCCAATATCGTCGCTGGTTGCGCCGATCATCACCGGCACTTTGGCGAAGCGGCCCGCTCGATAGGCAGCCAGGCTGTCGACCGCGACCCGACCGTCGGCGATCGGACTGCTATGGGTTCGCGGGCCGGGCGCGAAAAGCGCGGCCAGATTCAGCCCGTCGACCACGGCATCGGCGGGAAGCGCCCGTAATTGCGCCAGCGCCTGCGGGTCGTTGGGCGCGATGCCCTTCTTCTGCCCGAACGCAGCGCCGGTCGCTTCGGCCCCCGCCAGCGTGGCGTCGCCCATCGGCATCGGACCACCCGACTGGATCACCGCCTTGTGGAACAGACCCTGCGCCATCGGCGACGTCAACAGCGCATGGACCGACATGCCGCCCGCGCTTTCGCCGATGATAGTGACATTGGCCGGGTCGCCGCCGAACGCCGCGATATTGTCCCGCACCCAGCGCAGCGCCGCGATCTGGTCCATATAGCCATAATTGACCTGCCGTCCGCCGTCCGCATCCGCCCTGGTCAGCGCGGGATGAGCGAAGGTGCCGAAGCGGCCGAGCCGATAGTTGAAGCTCACCACCATGATGCCCTGCCGCGCCAGCGCCGCCCCCGCATAGGTCGGCGGCGACGACCCGCCATTGACGAAGCCTCCGCCATAGATCCACACCATCACCGGCAGCTTGGCGCTCCGCCCCTGCGGCTTCCACAGATTCATAAAAAGGCAATCCTCCGCCGGTGGCGTGCCGAGCGGCGCGGCGTCGCTGGGGAAGGGGAGCTGCATACAGTCATGGCCATAGCGGCTGGCGTCGCGCACGCCCTGCCAGCGCTTGACCGGCTGGGGCGCACGCCAGCGCAGGTCGCCCACCGGCGGCGCAGCGAAGGGAATGCCCTTGAAGGCGACAACGCCCTCTTCGTTCACCCCGCGCAACGCGCCATCCGCGATGGCGACGACTGGCGCCATGTCCGACCGCGCGCTGGCGACAGGCGCCGTCAGGGCAGCGGCCAACAGCACGACTCGCAAGGGCAAAGCCATTTCTATTCTCCCGTCCTTCAGGGCAGCGGCAGCGTCACCACCCGTTCCGCGCGCGCCGACAACAACGCCGCCTCGATGACTTCCTGCACCGCCACTGCCTCGTCCAGCGAAATCGGCGGCGCGCTCCCAGTCGCCCATGACTCGGCCATCTGCCGATAAAATTGTTCCTGGCATCCCCTCGCCGCCGGACGCAGCGCCATCCCGCCGGCACCGTCATGCACTTCGACCGGATCGGTGTCGATGCCCCATCCGGCATCATCCGGCCGCATCCCGGCGATCAACTGCCCCTCCTGCGGATCGAGCCGCCGTTTGATCAGCGATCCCTTGTCCCCATGCACGGCGAAACGCGGACTGCCGCCGCCCGCGGCATCGGGCGCATGCAGGCTGGCGTGCAGGACGACCCGCATCCCGTCATAGCGCAACACCACTTGCGCCCAATCGTCCGCGACCGATCCAGGGCGCAGCGCCACGATGTCGGCGCTCACCGCCAGCGGACGCCCGAACAGCGCCAGCGCCTGATCGACCAGATGCGGCCCCAGGTCGAACCATACGCCCGATCCGGCCGACCCATCCTCGCGCCAGCGATCCCGCACCTCCGGCCGAAAACGGTCGAAATGGGATTCGCAATGCGTCACCCGCCCGATCGCGCCCTCTTCTATGGCGGCCCGGACGCTCAGATAGTCGCTGTCGAACCGGCGATTGTGAAACACCGCCAATTGCCGCCCGCTCGTCCGGGCCAGCGCCGCCAGCGCGCGCGCCTCGGCCAGCGACAGGGCGAAGGGCTTGTCCACCACCACATGCTTGCCTGCCCGCAGCGCATCCGCTGCAATCGCGGCATGTGTTGCACTCGGTGTCGCAACCACCACCGCTTGTATCGACGGGTCGGACAGCAACGCGCCCGTCGTCGCCATGCAACGGATCGCCGGGTCGAGCGCCGCGACCTCTTCCGCCCGGCTGGTGACGATCGCCGCCAGTTCCAGCGCGGGCGCGGCGCGGATCAGGGGCACATGAAAGACGCGCCCCGCCATGCCATAGCCGATCAGGCCGACCCTGATCCGCTCCGTCACGATGGCAATGCCCCGGCAACCACCGGCGCCAGCTTGCCGACGATGACGGTTACGCCCTTGTCATTGGGGTGGATGCCGTCGGGCAGTTGCAGCGCCCGGTCGCCGATCACCCCGTCCAGCATGAAGGGATAAAGCGTCGCATCATATTTGCGCGCCAGATCGGGGAAAATGGGGTTGAATGCTGCGGCATAGTCCGGCCCCATATTGGGCGACGCCATCATGCCCGTCAGCAGCACCGGGATGCCGCGCTTCTTCAGTTCCGCCAGGATCGCGTCCAGATTGGTCCGCGTCTCGGCGGGAGCAAGCCCGCGCAGCATATCGTTGCCGCCCAGGCCGACCAGCACCAGGTCGGGCTGGCGCGGCAGGCCGTCGAGCGTGAAGGCCAGCCGCGTGAGGCCCGCCGCGGTCGTGTCGCCCGACACGCCGGCATTGACCACCCGCGCCTTCACCCCGCGCGCTTTGAGCGCCGCTTCCAGCACCGGGGCCAATCCCTTGCCCTGATCCAGATTATAGCCGGCATAAAGGCTGTCGCCGAACGCGACGATCAGCCGCTCATCGGCAGCCGGTGTCGCCGCGGCGGCGGCATTGGCGACCGGCTGGTCGTTACCCGCCGGGGGCGGGACTGGTGTTTTGTCCGAACAGGCCACCGCCAGTTGGACAAACAACGCCAACGCCCCATATTGCATCCACCTGCCCGCCAAGGAGCGCTCCTTCTTCATGCATTTGCCCATCGATCCCGCCACTATCGCGATCCGCGCGCAGGATGTCACCCTTTCGCTTGGAACGCGCGATGCGCCGGTGGCGATCCTCAAGGGTGTCGATCTCACCATCTTGCGCGGCGAAAGCCTGGCGATCCTGGGCGCATCAGGATCGGGCAAAAGCTCGCTGATGGCGGTGCTGTCGGGCCTCGAACGCGCCAGCGGCGGCAGCGTCAGCGTGGGCGGCGTCAATTTCGGTGCGCTGGACGAAGATGCGCTGGCCCGCGCCCGGCGCGGCCGCATCGGCATCATCCTGCAAAGCTTCCATCTGCTCCCCACCATGACGGCGCATGAAAATGTCGCCGTGCCGCTGGAACTGGCGGGCCATGCCGATGCCTTCGATCGCGCAGCCGACGAATTGCGCGCCGTGGGCCTCGGCCACCGGCTGGACCATTATCCCGCGCAACTGTCGGGCGGTGAGCAGCAGCGCGTCGCCATCGCCCGCGCGGTCGCGCCGCGCCCGACCCTGCTCTTCGCCGACGAACCGACCGGCAATCTCGACGCCACCACCGGCGCGACGATCATGGACCTGTTGTTCGAACGGCAGCAGGCGGCGGGTGCGACCCTGGTCATCATCACCCATGATCCGGTGTTGGCGCAGCGCTGTGGCCGGATCGTAGAGATGCGCGATGGCCTCATCGCGTCGGATCGCGCCGCATGAACGCCATCGGCTGGGGCGCAAGCTGGCGCATCGCCCGGCGCGACCTGCACATCGGCTTTCGCGGCCTGCGGCTGCTCTTCCTCTGCCTGTTCCTGGGCGTCGCGACACTCGCCGCGATCGGCAGCCTGACTGCGGCGATCACGCAGGAATTGAGCGACCGAGGCCGCACTCTGCTGGGTGGTGACATCGAAATCGCCATGACCCAGCGCGAAGCCCGCCTTGGCGACAAGGAAGCCTTCCGCCAGCTTGGCACGCTCAGCGAAACCATCCGCCTGCGCGCCATGGCGCAGCGGGACGGGCAGGGGAGGGGGAACGCCCCGCCCGCCGTCCTGACTGAACTCAAGGGCGTCGATACCCTCTATCCTCTCTATGGCGCGCTCACCCTGCGCAATGCCACGTACCGCCCGCTCGATCCCGACCAGATCCTGATCGGCGACGCCTTGGCGGATCGGCTGGACGTCCGCCCCGGCGACCGGTTGCGCTATGGCACGGCCAGCTTCACGATAGCCGGCATCATTGCCGACGAACCCGATCGCCTCGGCGAAGGATTCACCCTCGGCCCCGTCGCCATCGCCTCGCTCGACGGCCTGCGCCGCACCGGCCTGATCCAGCCCGGCAGCCTCTATTCCGCCAAATATCGCATCCGCCTCGCCCCCCGTTTCGACGCCCCGACCGTGCGCGCCGACATGGAAAAGGCGCACGATGCCGACGGCTGGACCTTCAAGGACCGGGATCGCGCCGCGCCCGGCGCAAACCGCTTCATCGATCGGATGGGGCAGTTCCTGTCGCTGATCGGCCTCGCCGCGCTGGTCATTGCCGGCATCGGCGTCAGCAACGGCGTCGCCTCCTATCTCGCGGCCAAGCGCGGCGGCATCGCCACCTTGAAGGTGCTGGGCGCGACTTCGACCGACATCGGCCGCATCTACCGGATGCAGGTCGGCGCGGTGGCTGTGCTGGGCATCGTGACGGGCCTGATCGTCGGCGCGCTGCTGCCGCCGCTGATCGTCGCGCTGGCGGGCGACGTGCTGCCGGTCAGCCCCGGCTTCCGCCTCCATCCTGTGCCGCTACTGACCAGCGCCGCCTATGGCCTGCTCATCGCCTTCCTCTTCACCGTCCCGCCGCTCGGCCGCGCCCGCACCCAGCCGGCCGCCGCCATCTTCCGCGGCGCCGTCGAAATGCGCGGTGGCACCGATCGGCGCAGTCTTCTCGCCATGGCCGGAGCTGGCGCGCTGCTCGTCGCCCTCGCGCTGCTGACCGCGCGCGAACCGCTCTTCTCCGCTGCCGTGCTGGGCGCCGCCGCAGCCGTCCTGCTCCTGCTGCTTGGTCTTGGCTGGGCGGTGCGACGCCTCGCCCTTCTGGCACCGCGCCCGCGCCGTCCGCTGCTGCGGCTTGCCGTCGCCAATCTCCACCGCCCCGGCGCGCAGACCGCTGCGCTCATCGTCGCGCTCGGCCTCGCCCTCACCCTGTTTGTGACGCTGGCGGGCATCCAGACCAGCCTAGACAGCGAAATCCGTAATGTCGTGCCGGAAAAAGCGCCCAACCAGTTCATCCTCGACATTCCGTCGGCGCAGGTCGACCGCTTCCGTGCCATCGCCCTCGAACAGGCGCCCGAAGCGCAGCTCAACATCGTGCCATCGCTGCGTGGCACGATTGTCGCCTATCGCGGCCAGCGGGTCGCCGACCTCAAGGCATTGCCCGAAGGCGCCTGGTTCCTGCGCGGCGAACGCGGCGTCACCTACAGCACCGCCCTGCCGCAGGGTAGCGATCTGGTCGCCGGCCAATGGTGGCCGCGCGCCTATGCCGGCCCGCCGCTCGTCTCGCTCGATGAGGAAGCGGCGAAGGTCATGAATATCGGCATCGGTGACACGCTGACCGTCAGCATATTGGGGCGTGAGATCACGGCGCGTATCGCGTCGCTGCGCAAGGTCAACTGGGACACGATGGGCTTCAACTATGTCCTCGTCTTCTCGCCCAATGCGCTGGCCGCCGCGCCGCACAGCCTGACCGCGACGATCACCATGGACGCGCGCCACGACGGCGGCATGACCCGCGCGCTCCTGTCGGCCTTCCCCGGCATATCGGTGATCGCGGTCGGCGACGTCATCGATCAGGTCGGCACGATCATGACCCAGATGTCGCGCGCGATCGTTGCCGCCGCCTCGGTCGCGATCCTCGCGGGCATCGCCGTGCTGGTCGGCGCGATCGCCGCCTCGCGCCAGGCCCGCAGCTATGACAGCGTCATCCTGAAGACGCTGGGCGCGACCCGCTGGCAGATATTGGCGGGACAGGCGCTCGAATATGGCCTGCTCGCGTCGATGCTGGCGCTGGTTGCGCTGGCGCTCGGTACCACCGCGGCCTGGTTCGTGATCGTGCGCATCTTCGACTTCAGCTGGTCGCCCGACTGGCCGATAGTGCTGGCGACGCTGGGCGGCGGTGCGCTGCTGACATTGGGCATTGGCCTCGCTGGCGCGATCCCGCTCATGTCGGTTCGCCCCGCGCGCGCTCTGCGGCAGTTGTAGCGGCCGAACCCGCGGCAAACGGCAGGGCGCACGGCCACGCGCCGCGCTCTTGGCGCATAGTGCCGCGCACACCGGATATCCTGCCGCCTTCTGACCCATCCAAGGAAGGCCGGCATGACCAGCACCGCAACCCAGACCCGCACCCGTTCCTTTATCGACCTGCGCGCCTGGGCGGCCGACACCGTCGCCGCCGCGACTTCGGGCGATCCTTTCCTGACCGCGCGTACCGACCTGTCGCTGGCGGAGGGACCGATCAGCGTGGGCCTCATCGCGTTGCCGCAAGGGGCAGGCGAAGTGGCAAAGATGCCGGCCGAAGAATTCATCATCGTCGCGTCGGGCGCGGTGCGCATCGAACAGGGAGACAAGACCATCGCTCTGGCCGAAGGCGACAGCCTCCTCCTACGCGACGGCGCGGCTTGCACCTGGACGGCCGACGCCGAGACGCGCCTGCTGTTCATGCGCCGCACCGGCGGCCCTGCTGGCGACGGCGCGATCATCCCGGTCGATATCGACGCGCCGCTCGAACCGTCGGGCGCGCCGCTCGCCGAACTGCTTGTCGGCCCGACACCGCAGTGCCGCAACCATGGCGACTATAAATCGGAAGACGGCGAATTCATGGTCGGCACCTGGGATTCCACGCCCTATCATCGCCGCGCGATGTTCTACCCTCATTATGAACTCATGTATCTGCTCGACGGCAGCGTGACCTTCGTCGACGAAGACGGCGCGGAAGGCACGTTCGTCAAGGGCGATATCTTTCTGGTGGAACAGGGCGCCAGCTGTAGCTGGAACAGCCAGGTCCATGTGAAGAAGGTCTATTGCATCTACCGCCCGGCCTGAGCAGCCTTAAGCGCCCGCTGTTTCCGCGGAGGCGGGAATACGCGGTGCTATGGCGATCACCCCATCGGATCGAGCGTCCCCAGCACGGCCACAAGCCCGATAATGGCGATGGACGCGCTTGTTTCGATCAGCAGCGACAGCCGCAGATGCGCGATCGCGCGCTGCGGCGTCCCGCTCTCCAGCGCCGGCGTCAGGCGCCAGCGATTGACCGCCGCCAGCCCCAGCATCAGCGCGAACAGCGCCAGCTTCGCGCCCAGCAGCCATCCATAAAGGCTCCCGACCAGATCGGGCAACTGCGCCAGGCCGACGATCATCACGCCATTGATCGTACCGCTCACGACCAAGGTCGCGACGATCAGCGTCCCCATCAGGGCAAAGCGGGACAGCATGGCGGCCACGCGCGCCGTCTCGGCCGTGGTCGGCCGCAGCGTGAAAATGGCGTGCAGCAGCACCGCCAACCCCCCGATCCATCCCGCCGCCGCCCAGATATGCGCCACGTCGGCGACCCGATGGATCGTCCCCGCCATCGCCTCCGTCGCTCCGGCATGCCCGGTCCACGCCAGCGTAGCGGCCGCTACCGCTGCCGGGATCGCGGTCAAACGCGGGCGACTGGCGGCTGCGAACAACAACGCCAGCAGCAACGCGCCACCGCGCACCGCCAGCACCGGCCCGATCGGCGTCATGGTCAGCAATATGACCGCCGTCGGCCAATCGGGGGACAGGATCGACACGCCGGTCATCGCCGCGACGCTGGCGAACAGCCATAGTGCAGACAGCGCCATACCGCCCAGGGCCAACGCCACCAACAGCCCGCCCCGCCCCGCCCTGCCCATGACCCACCAGAAGAGCGGCAGGCCCATGAGCAGGGCAAGGTCGAGCATCAGCGCAAGCCGCGCCCCGATCAAAACCCCCTCGATCATGACGGCTTACTTGACCTTGAAGCTGTAGCCGCCTTCCATCTTATGCTGGTCGGCGCCGACGATATGCCATTTCAGGTCATAGCTGCCGGCGGGCAGCGCGCGGGGGAAGGTCAGGGTCATGGTCTTGCCGTCGACCGCGGTCTTGAAACCCTTGATCGGCATCGCGGGATGGTCGCTCATGCCCGGCATCCCGGTCATCACGAGTTCCGCGCCGCTCATCGGCGCCAGGAAGGTTTCGGAAAAGGTCAGGCTCAACTTGGTCGGCTTGGCCACGGTCGCATTGGCCGCGGGGGTGGACGACACAAGCTTGCTGTGCGCGATCGCAACGCCCGGCAGGGTCAGGGCGAAAGCGGCGGCGGCGGTCAGGAACAGGCGGGTCATATCGGCATCTCCAACAGATGGGTGGGACAGGGGGGTATCAGGGGGATTTACGCATGGACTTGCCGGACCCCTCGCCCCATGCGCATAATTTTTACGCCTCATGCCATGAGGGATGCACGTCCCCCGCGCGTATGCGGGAATGAGGATGGAGATGATGATGACCGATCTGGATCAGTTGCTGGGCACGGTGCGCGCGATGCCGACCGATGCGCGGCTTGCGGACATGGACGCCGCGGTGATGGGCGGGCTTGCCGAACGGCGCGACCGGATGACGGCGCGGCGCAGCCTGGCGCTCGCCGGCCTGCTCGCGATCGGCATCGGCTGGGCCGGCAGCATCCTGCCCGCTGCGCCGGCGCAGGCTGCACCCATGCCGATCGGCATGTCCGATTATGCGCCGTCGCGCCTGCTCGGCCAGTGACCGTCCGCCGCTATGCGCTGGTCGCGCTGGTCGCGTTCGCCGCCGCGCTGGCGGCGGTGCTGGTCGCACGCACCTGGCTCGCACCCACGCCGCGTGTGGAAAGCGAAGTCCACGCCCTGCTGCACCAGCGGATGACGCTCGACGCCGCGCAGGAACAGCGCATTCACGCACTGGAAGCCGCCTTCGCTACCCGGCGCGAAGCGCTGGAGGCGGAAATGCGCGCCGACAATGAACGGCTCGCCGCCGCGATCGAGGGCGAACATGGCTATGGCCCCAAAGTGGCGGAAGCGGTCGACCGCTCGCATCATGTCATGGGGCAACTGCAAAAGGAAACGCTCCAGCACATCTTCGCGATGCGCGGCGTGCTGCGGCCCGATCAGGCGGCGCAATTCGACGCCGCCATCGTCAAGGCGCTGACCCAGCCCGCCCGGTGAGTGCGGCCGACTCCGAACCCGACGACCGGACGCTTGCTACCCGCGCGCTGGCGGGGCATCAGTCCGCCTATGGCGCGTTGATGGCGCGCCACCGCGACGCCGTCTGGCGCCTCGCTCGCGGCCATGTCGGCGATGGCGATGAGGCGCTCGACATCACGCAGGAAACCTTCGTCGCCGCTTTCGCCGCGCTCGCCCGCTATGATGGCGCTCGCCCGTTCCGCGTCTGGATCGCGCGCATCGCGCTCAACAAATGCCGCGACTGGGCGCGTCGCCGAACGGTGCGGCGCTTCTTCGCCTTCGCCAAACCGCTCGACGACGCGCTCGATATCGCCGCGCCCGACGCCACGCCGGAGGAAGCCGCCCATTCCCATCGCGAAGTCGCGCGTATCAACGCTGCCATCGCCGGCCTGCCCGCCAATCTCAGGGACGTCCTCCTCCTCCGCACGATCGAGCAGATGAGCCAGGCGGACGCGGCGCAGGTGCTGGGCGTCACGGAAAAGGCGGTCGAAACCCGCCTCTATCGCGCCCGCGCGAAACTGACCGAAATTTTGAGGGTTTAGCGCCCCGTCCGCGTATGACAGGGCATGACGACATCCATCGCCCTCGATCGCCGCACCCTTTTCAAAAGCGCCGCGGCGCTCAGCCTGGCGGGGGCTTTCCCCGCCTGGGCGCGCAGTGGCACGCCGGGCCTGCATCCCGCGCCCGGCATTTTGTCGGGCGACCGCATCGCGCTCACCGTGGGGGAAAGCCATTTCGGCACCGGCGGCCGCTCCGCCCATGCGATCACCATCAATGGCACCGTCCCCGCGCCGCTGATCCGTCTGAAGGAAGGGCAGCGCGTCCAGCTCGCGGTGACCAACACGCTCAAGGAAGACACGTCGATCCACTGGCACGGCCTGATCGTCCCCTTCCAGATGGACGGCGTTCCCGGCATCAGCTTCCCGGGCATCCGGCCGGGCGAAACCTTCACCTACGATTTCCCCATCCGTCAGTCGGGCACCTATTGGTATCACAGCCATTCGGGGATGCAGGAGGCGATGGGCCATTATGGGCCGATCGTCATCGACCCCGCCGGCCCCGATCCGGTGCAGGCGACGCGTGAACATGTGATCGTGCTGGCCGACTGGTCGCCGGTCCATCCGCATGTCCTGCTCAAACGCCTCAAGCAGATGGGCGGCTATCATAATTTTCAGCGCCAGACCCTCGCCGGTCTGCTCGCGGGCAAGGATCAAAACCTCAAGGACCGGATGGACTGGGGCAAGATGCGTATGGACCCCACCGACATTTCGGATGTCACCGGCTCCACCTACGGCTTCCTCATCAACGGTCACGGCACGCCGGAAAACTGGACCGGCCTGTTCACGCCGGGCGAGCGCGTTCGCCTGCGCATCGTCAACGCGTCTGCCATGACCAATTTCAACGTCCGTCTGCCTGGCCTGCCGATGACCGTGGTCCAGTGCGACGGCCAGCATGTCCAGCCGGTCGAAACCGACGAGTTCCAGATCGGCATCGCCGAAACCTATGACGTCATCGTCCAGCCGACCGAAGCGAAACCCTATGGCCTGATCGCCGAGGCGATCGACCGCTCCGGCCTGGTCCGCGCCACCCTCGCGCCGCAAATGGGCATGGTCGCGCCGATCCCGGACCTGCGCAAACGCCCGCTGCTGACCATGAAGGACATGGGCATGGACATGGCGGGCATGGACATGGGGCAGGGGGGCGTGATCGACCTCAGCCAGCCCGCCAATGACAGCATGTCCGGCCACGCCATGAAGATGCTCGATCCCTCCGTCGCGCCCGATGTGCCGATGGGGCCGGGCGTCGCGACCCTTTCCGCCATGCCCGCCGATCGCACCGCCGATCGGCCCACGGGGCTGGAGGATGTCAACCATCGCGTCCTCACCTATGCGGATCTGCGCGCGCTGGAACCCAATCAGGATGTCCGCACCCCCACCCGCACGCTCGACATCCACCTGACCGCGAACATGGAGCGCTATATGTGGTCCTTCGACGGGGTGAAGCTGTCCGACGGCGCTGAGCCGATCGCCTTCCGCCATAATGAGCGCGTCCGCGTCACCCTCATCAACGATACGATGATGCCGCACCCCATCCATATCCACGGCCATTTCTTCCAACTGCTGACCGGCGACGATCCGCTCCACAACCCGCGCAAGCATACGGTGAACGTCCTGCCCGGCGGCAAGGTCAGCTTCGATCTCACCGCCGATGCGCTGGGCGATTGGGCCTTCCACTGCCACATGCTGATGCACATGCACGCCGGGATGATGCGCGTCGTCACCGTTCGCCACGCGGAGGATGCGGCATGAAGCCCCTGGTCGTCGCCACCTTGCTGATCGCCAGCACCGCTACGCCCGCCTTCGCGCAGGACCATAGCCAGATGGACCATAGCGCGCACCAGATGCCGCAGCCGGAAGACGCACCGGCCGCCGCAGAACCCGCCGATCCGCACGCCGGCCATAGCGCCCCTGCGCCAGCCGAACCATCCAACCCCCATGCCGGCCACGCCATGCCCGCATCCGATGACGCGGTGCCCAAAGGCGTCGCGCCTCCGGTCCCCACCGATCACGCCGCCGATGCCCTCTACGATCCCGCCACCATGGCCCGCGCCCGCGCCGCCATGACGAAGGAAAATGGCGGCATGACTTTCTCCCAGCTCATGATCGACCGCTTCGAATATCGCGCGCAAAAGGGCGGCGATGGCTATGCCTGGGAAGGCGAGGGCTGGATCGGCGGCGACATCGACCGCCTTGCCATCAAGTCGGAAGGGGAGGGTGAAGCCGGCGGCCGCCTGCACCAGGCCGAACTCCAGGCGCTCTATAGCCGTGCGATCGATCCCTGGTGGAATATCGTCGCGGGCGTCCGCCAGGATTTCCGTCCCCAACCCCAGCGCACCTATGCCACCATCGGCATAGAAGGCCTCGCCCCCTATTGGTTCGAAGTCGAAGCGCAGGCCTTCCTCTCCGACAAGGGCGACGCCTATCTGCGGGTAGAGGGCAGCTACGACCAGCGCATCACCCAGCGCCTCGTCCTGCAACCCGCCGCCGAAGTGAATATCGCCGCGCAGGACGTGCCGGAACTCGGCGTCGGATCGGGCTTCTCGACCATCGAACTGGGCCTGCGCCTGCGCTACGAATTCGCCCGCGAATTTGCGCCCTATATCGGCGTCAACTGGGAACGCAGCCTTGGCGACACCGCGCGCTACGCCCGCGCGGCGGGGGAGGGGGCGTCCGCCACCAGCCTGGTGATGGGCATCCGCTTCTGGTTCTAATGCAAGTCATGTCGGCATAAGCTGCCGCATCCCGGCAATAATTTGTCATCAACGCGGCGACCGGCATCCCGCTTCGCGCAATCGCGCCGTACCGCCCGTCTAGTCTCTGCCCGATACCGCAAAACGGATAAGGGTAGATGCTGCGTACCGCCTGTCTGGGCTTGTCCTTCCTGAGCGCGCTGGTGATGGCGTCGCCGGCCGCCGCGCAGGCGGACGATACCAGCGCATGGGCGCTCAGCGGCGGCTTCGATCTCATCGAATTGCGCGCCGGCAAGGGCGACGATGTTTTCCTGTGGGACGGCACTTTCTCCCTCGGCAACGCCACCGACCAGTTGATGCTGGTGACGCAGGGCGGCGGGGCGCTCGGCAACCAGATCGACGAAGTGCAGGCCCGGCTTTTCTACGGCCGCACTATCGGCAATGCGACGCTGCTGGTGGGCGTGCGCAAGGATTTCACCCCCCATCCGCGCGACCTCCACGCCATCATCGGCGTACAGGGTAATGTCGGCACGCGCCTCAGTTGGGAAAGCTACGCCTTCCTGTCGGACAATGGCCGGCTGACCGGCGAGGGGCAGATCGTCTATCAACTGCCGATCACCGACAGCCTCTATCTGGAACCGCGCGTCGGCGTCGGCTGGTCGGCGCAGGGGGTAGCGGTGGATGCCGTGGAATCGGGCTTTACGGAGGGGGAGGGGACGCTGCGCCTGCGCTACCGCCTGACACCCAAGCTCAACATCTATACGGCGGTCGTCCATGAACGACTGCTCGCCGGCACCCGCCGCCTCGCTCGCGCTCAGGGCGATACGCTGCAATCGACCATGGCGGTGATCGGCTTTGGCTTCAGCTTGTAATGTCTACGGATGTTCCCGCCTGCGCGGGGGCACGCAGCGCTCTAGTCACCCAACGCCAAATGCCGCTCCGCCAGCGCGACATGCAGCCTGATACCCAGTTCCAACACGTCGTCATTGAAATCATAATGCGGATTATGCAGCGGTGCGGACCCCTCCACCTTCGCCTGACCAAGCCAGATATAGGCGCCCTTGCACGCCTGGAGCATGAAGGCGAAATCCTCCGAGGTGAAGGCCGGGTCGGGCGCCAGTTGCGCGACGCCCACCGTCGCTGCGGCGTCCAGCGCCTCCTGCGCGGCCTCCGCGTCGTTGATCGTCGCGGGATAGTAGCGCTGGTAATCGACCGTCGCCGTCAGTTCGCCCGCCAGCGCCACCCCCGCCACGATCTGTCGGATCGAATCCTCGATCCGATCCTGGACCGCGGGATCGAATGTGCGGACGGTGCCTGAAACCGTCACCAGTTCGGGGATCACATTATGCGTATGCCCGCCATGGATCTGTGTGATGGACAGCACGGCCGACGCCGTCGGCGCGATCCGGCGGGACACGATGGCGTTCAATTGCTGCACCAATGCTGCTGCAGCAAATATCGCGTCCGGCGTGTCCTGCGGGATCGCGGCATGGCCACCGCGCCCTTCCAGGCGAATCTCGAACTTGTCGGCCGCGCCCATGATCGGGCCGGGCCGCGTTGCGATCGTGCCGGCCGGCAGGTCGGGCCAATTGTGCAGCCCGAACACCCGGTCGCAGGGGAAACGCTCGAACAGCCCTTCATTGACCATCTCCCGCGCGCCGCCCTGGCCTTCCTCGGCCGGCTGGAAGAAGAAATTGACCGTGCCGTCGAAATGGCGGCTCCGCGCCAGATGCTGCGCGGCCCCCAGCAGCATCGCGACATGCCCGTCATGGCCGCAGCCATGGAAGGTGCCGGGCGTCGTGCTGGCATAGGGCAGGTTGGTCTGTTCATGGATCGGCAAAGCGTCCATGTCCGCGCGCAGCCCGATATTGCGCGAAGACGTCCCGTTGCGCAGCACCCCGACCACGCCGGTCCGGCCGATCCCTTCATGCACCTCCAGCCCCAGCGCGCGCAGTTGCTCGGCTATCCGACCCGCGGTGCGATGCTCGCAGAAACCCAGTTCGGGATGGGCGTGAATGTCGCGCCGGAACGCGACGAGCGGTTCGATCAGGTCGGCAATGTCGGTCATGCTTGGAAACTTAGCCCTATCGTTGCTCGCCGAACAGATGCTGGATCGGATAATGATGTTTGATGAAGGGCGACTTGATGACGACATAGCTGAAATATTTCTCGATGCCGTAGTCGCTCTCCAGCATGCCCTCGATGATCGACTGATAATGCGCCACGCCGCGCGTCACGAATTTCAGTAGATAGTCATAGCCGCCGCTGACCAGATGGCATTCGACGATCTCGTCCAGCTTGCGGATGCGCGTCTCGAACCGGGAAAAGTCGCCCGCGCGATGCTCGGTCAGCGTCACTTCGGTAAAGACGGTCAGATATTCGCCCAGCTTGTGTAAATTGATATGCGCACCATAGCCGGTGATATAGCCGGCCTTCTCCAGCCGCTTGACGCGGGTCAGGCAGGGGCTGGGGGACAGGCCGACCGCATCGGCCAGTTCGACATTGGTGATGCGGCCTGATTGCTGAAGCTGCGTGAGGATCTTGAGGTCGATCCTGTCCAGTCTGGGTCCGCCCAACATATGCCTTGCTCCCCGTCTATCTTATCCCAGCGCCGCGCGAATATCCGCCTCTTCGAGCAGATCGTCCAGCGTCTTGGCGATGCGGGCGAATATCTCGTCCATCTCGCCGTCCGACGCGCACAGCGCAGGGGCCAGGCCGATGATATTGTCGGCAAAGGCGCGGAAGATGACGCCATTGTCATAGGCTTTGGCGAACAGCCGGTCGGCCAGTTTCAGGCCGGGATCGAACCGCGCCTTCGTCCCCTTGTCCGCCACCAGTTCGATCGCGCCCAGCAGGCCCCGTCCGCGCGTATCGCCGACCATCGGATGATCGACCAACCCCGCCATGCCCGCGTCGAAGCGCGCGGCGACCCTTTGCCCGTTCGCCAATATGCCGCCATCTGTATAGAGGCGCAGCACTTCCAGCCCCACTGCCGCGCTCACCGGATGACCCGAATAGGTCGCGCCATGGCCGATCGCGAGCTCGGGTGCCGCGCCATTGGCGATGCCCTCATAGACCTTGCCCGACATCAGCAGCGCGCCCATCGGCACATAACCGGCGGTCAGCCCCTTGGCCAAAGTCATCAGGTCCGGCGTCACCCCCTCCGCCTCGCACGCGAACATCGGCCCGGTGCGGCCAAAGCCGGTGATGACCTCGTCCGTGACGAAGAGAATGTCGAGCTGCGTACAGGTCTCGCGCATCGCCTTGAGCCAGCCGACCGGCGGCACGATCACGCCGCCCGATCCCTGGATCGGCTCGCAGAAGAAGGCGGCGACCTTGTCCGCGCCCAGCGCTGCGACCTTGTCCTTCAACTCCTGCACCGACCGCGCGATGATCGCGGCATCGTCGCCTTCCAAGTCGCTGCGATAGGGGTAGGGCGACGCGATATGATGCTGCCAGCGCAGCGGCAGGTCGAACCCGCGGTGGAAATTGGCCAGCGCCGTCAGTCCCGCGCCGGTGCTGCTCGACCCATGATAGCCGCGCTCCAGCGCGATGCACTGCTTCTTCTCCGGCTTGCCGATCGCGTTGTAATAATGGGTGATATAACGGATCGCGCTATCCACCGCGTCCGACCCGCCCAGCGTGAAATAGACATGGTCCAGGCCCTCGGGACTGAGGTCCACCAGCTTTTGCGCCAGCCGCACCGCCGGCTCGCTGCCGAAATGGAAATAGCCCGTCGCATAGGGCAGCCGCCGCATCTGCTCGGCCGCCACCTCGGCGATGCTGTCCTGGCCATAGCCAACATTGACGCACCACAGGCCGGCAAAGGCGTCGAGTAGCTCCTTGCCGTCCATATCCTTCAGCCACATCCCCTTGCCGCTTTCCAGCAGCAGCGCGCCATGCGCTTCATGCCCGCGGAAGGAAGTGACCGGATGGATCAGATGGTCGCGGTCGATGTCCAGAAGGGACCGATTGGAATGCAGCGTCATCTTAGGGGCTCGCCATTGTGGTTCTGAAGTTCAGCCTATCCTTATGCGGCAGGGCGAAAGCCCGATATGGGGCGAATAGGCACCCTCGCCCGCTTTAAACGGGAACCGACGCAGCATATTCTGCCGCGTCCGTTCGCAGCGGTCAGGCCAGCGCGTCGGCGACAGCCCTGCCGCACTGCTCGGTATTCGCCTTGCCCTTCAGGTCGCCGGTGCGCAGGCCCGGCTCGGCCAGCACCGTCTCGACTGCGCGCATGATCGCGGCGGCGGCGTCCGCCTCGCCCAGATGCTCCAGCATCATCGCCGCCGACCAGATTTGCCCGACCGGATTGGCGATCCCCTTGCCGGCGATGTCGGGCGCGGAGCCGTGGACCGGTTCGAACAGCGAGGGCGCGGTGCGGTCCGGATTGATATTGCCCGACGGCGCCACCCCGATCGTGCCGGTGCAGGCCGGGCCAAGGTCGGACAAGATGTCGCCGAACAGGTTGGACGCCACCACCACGTCGAAGCGGTCCGGGTTCAGCACGAACTGCGCGGTCAAAATATCGATATGATATTTGTCATGGGTGACGGTCGGATAGTGTTTCGCCATCTCCTCCACCCGCTCGTCCCACCAGGGCATGGTGATGGCGATGCCGTTGGACTTGGTCGCCGACGTGACATGCTTGCGATCCCGCGTCGCCGCCAGTTCGAAGGCGTAGCGCAGCACCCGGTCGGTGCCGTGCCGGGTCATCACCGTCTCCTGGATCACGATCTCCCGGTCGGTGCCGGGAAACATCTTGCCGCCGACCGAGCTATATTCGCCCTCGGTATTTTCGCGCACGACCCAGAAATCGATGTCGCCCGGCTCGCGCCCCACCAGCGGGCAGGGGACGCCTGGCATCAGCCGAACGGGGCGCAAATTGACATATTGATCATATTCGCGCCGGAACTGGAGCAGCGATCCCCAGAGCGAGACATGATCCGGCACCGTATCGGGCCAGCCGACCGCGCCGAAGAAGATCGCGTCGGGATTGCCGATCTGCGCCTTCCAGTCGTCGGGCATCATCTGGCCGTGCTTGGCATAATAGTCGCAGCAGGCGAAATCCTGCCATTTCTGTTCGATCGAAAAGCCATAGAGGCTTGCCGCACGTTCCAGCACGCGGATGCCCTCGGGCATGACTTCCTTGCCGATCCCGTCGCCGGGAATGACGGAGATGGCATAGTTGCGATTGATGGCGGACATAATCACTCCGTTCGCCCTGTTCAAACGAGCCACTTGTCCCGTTTGAATGTCGAAGGGCGCTTTGTATGATGAATTGGGCGGGGCTTAGAGTTTAAGCCCCGCAATATGGAACGCCTTGGTTTCCAGATATTCCTCGATCCCCGCATGCGCGCCTTCGCGGCCCAGGCCCGACATCTTGACCCCGCCGAACGGCGCGACCTCCATGGCGATTGCCCCGCTGTTGAGCGCGACCATCCCGGCCTCCAGCCGCTCCGCCACGCGGAAGGCGCGATGCAGATTTTCGGTGTAGAAATAGGCGGCCAGGCCATAGCTGGTGGCGTTGGCCAGCTCGATCCCTTCCTCCTCATGGGTGAAGCGGAACAGCGGTGCGACCGGCCCGAACGTCTCTTCCTGCGCCAGCCGCATGTCCCGCGTCGCCCCGGTCAGGATGACCGGCGTCGCAAACCGGGCACCCGTCGCATCATTGGCCGCCCGCGCGAACAAAGTCGCACCATGCGACAACGCATCCTCGACATGCGCCTGCACCTTCTCGACGGCGGCGACGTTGATCAGCGGGCCGATCGTGCTGCCTGCCATGTCGCCCGGCGCGACCTTCAGCGCGGACACCGCCCTGGCCAGCTTCTCGGCGAACTGGTCGTAGACCCCGTCCTGCACCAATATGCGGTTCGCGCATACGCAGGTCTGGCCTGCATTGCGGAATTTGCTGACCATCGCACTGGCGACGGCGATGTCCACATCGGCATCGTCGAACACGATCAACGGGGCATTGCCACCCAGCTCGAAGCTCACCCGCTTGATCGTGTCGGCGCATTGCCGCATCAGCAGCGACCCCACCCGCGTCGATCCGGTGAAGGACAATTTGCGCACCACCGGACTGGCGGTCAGCGCCCCGCCGATCGCCGTCGGCAGGCCGGTGACGATATTGAACACACCCGCCGGGATGCCGGCTTCCTCCGCCAGCTTCGCCAGCGCCAGCGCGGTGAAGGGGGTCAGCTCCGATGGCTTGACCACCACCGGGCAACCGGTCGCCAAAGCCGGCGCGCATTTGCGGGTAATCATCGCGGCGGGAAAATTCCACGGCGTGATCGCCGCCGATACCCCCACCGGCTCTTTCATGACCAATATGCGGCGATTGGCCTCCGGCGCGGGCACGATGCCGCCATCGACGCGGCGGCCTTCTTCCGCGAACCATTTGATGAAGCTGGCGGCATAGCGAATCTCGCCCTCGGCCTCCGCGATCGGCTTGCCCTGTTCGGCCGTCATGATCCGGCCGAGGTCGGTGACATTGGCCAGCACCAGCGCGTGCCACCGCTCCAGCATAGCGGCGCGATCGCCTGCCGTCCGCGCCTTCCATGCCGGGAAAGCCGCCTCGGCCGCGGCGATGGCGGCCAGCGTATCGGCCTCGCTACAATCAGGCACGGCGCCGATGATCGCGCCGGTCGCGGGATTGTCGACCGGCAGGGTCGCGCCGGACGTCGCGCCGACCCATGCCCCGCCGATGAAGGCGCGTTCGATGAAAAGGGCGGGATTGTCGAGGGTAAGGGTCATCCGAGCGCCTGCGTGGTGAGAGAGAAGGTCGTGACCGAAGGATCGATCGCCGGTTGCGGGCCGCGCACCATGCGCACCACCCGGCCGACGCAGGGCAGGCCCAGCTCGTCGAGCCAGCCGCCAAGCCCGCTTTCTTCCGGCACGTCCAGCCGGCAGAACATGCCCGCATTCGATCCCAGCCAGTGCGAGATCAGCGCCTTCGCCCCGCCGCTATCGGGCGCGACGGTCGGCCCGACGACATAGCCCCGGCCGAAGCGCCGGAACAGGGCGAAGCCCACCGGCTCGTTGCAGCGGGTGAGCACCACGCCCTGCGCGCCGGGCACCAGCGCATCGAGCAACGCGTCGCGGTCCATGCCGGTCGCGCGGCGCGCCAGGTCGTGCAGCGTCGCCATATCCTTGGCGCCCAGCGGGCGCACCCGCTCGTCGGGGATCAGTTCGGCCATCGGCACGGCAAAGGCGGCGCCCTGATGCTGGAACACCGGGCCGATGGTTGCGAACCCCAGCTTGCGATAAAGCGGCGCGCCTTCGTCGGTGGCGTTGAGCAGCACCGTGCGCGTGCCCAGATCGCCCAGCACCGCTTCCATCAACCGGCGGCCCAGCCCCATGCCCTGCGCCTGCGGGGACACGATCACCATGCCCAGCGTCGCGGCATCCTCGCCATAGAGCCAGGCCATGGCGGTGCCGATCACTTCCCGTTGACCCTCTGCGCCATCGCGCTCGACGACATAACCGAAACCCAGGCCGAACAGCATCTCCCAATCCTCGATGCGGTGGGGCCATTTCTGTTCGCTCGATAGGGTATGGGCGGCGGCCAGATCCTCGACGGTCATCCGCCGCAGGTCCACCATCGCCTCTATGCCTGTCGCCATGCGTCTTGCTCCTTGGCGGGAAAGGAACGCCCGCCTGCCTCTGTTCGGAATCAATGGCCGGACATTAAGCGCGCGCTTCAAGCATTGGCTGCCGCCTTCGCGCTGATTTTGGAAGATTATCGCGCACATTTTCCCGCGCAACTGCAACAAATGCCGTCACGCCCGCCTATTTTACCAGAATGTCCGTATGAAGGAGATTATGCCGTGGCCGGTTTCAACCCCGATCAGATCAGCCTGCCCCATGCGCATAATTTCATCGGCGGGCGTCGGGTTGCAGGTCACGGGCCGGCCCTCATCGTGCGGCGACCGTCCGACGGCCGGATACAGGCCGAATTGGACAGCGTCGATGCGGACCAACTGGTCGAAGCGGTCGACAGCGCGCAGCGCGCCTACAAGACCAGCGGCTGGGCGCAGACCGATCCGCGCGGCCGGATGAAGGTGATGCGTCGCTGGGCCGACCTGATCGAGGCCGATGCCGCGACGCTCGCCCCGCTCGAAGCCTTGGGGTCCACCCGGATGCTCAAGGAAATCACCGCCTGGGATTTGAGCTACACCGCCGAAACCATCCGCTTCTTCGCCGAATGGGCGGACAAGGTCGGCGGCGAAGTCGCGTCCACCACGCCCGACAAGCTGGGCCTCACCATCACCGAACCCTATGGCGTCGTCGCCGCGATCGCGCCGTGGAACCTTCCGCTGGTGATGGCGGCGTGGAAGATCGCGCCTGCCATCGCTGCGGGCAACAGCATCGTCCTCAAGCCGTCGGAAATGACGCCCTTCAGCATCGTGCGCCTCGCCGAACTGGCGATCGAGGCGGGGCTGCCCGCGGGCATCTTCAACATCGTGCAGGGCGACGGCCGCTCGGTTGGCGATCCATTGGTGCGCCGCCCCGAAGTGGCGAAGGTCACCTTCACCGGCTCCACCCGCACCGGCGCCGCCATCATGGCCGCCTGCGCGGAAACCGGGCCGAAGCCGGTGACGCTGGAACTGGGCGGCAAAAGCCCGCAGATCATCTTCGCCGACGCAGAATTGGACAAGGCGTCAGCCATCGTCGCCCGCGCCATCACCCTCAATGCGGGTCAGGTCTGCGTCGCCGGATCGCGCCTGCTGGTGCAGGACAAGGTCGCGGACCAGGTGATCGATCGCCTCGTCGCCGCCTTCGCCGCGCACCGGGCCGGCCCGACCTGGGCCGCCGACAGCACGCTGGGGCCGATCATATCCGAAGGCCAGCTCGACCGCATGGCCGCTATCGTCGGCCGCGCTGTCGCGGCAGGGGCGGAAGCGCTCACCGGCGGCGGCCGTGCAGCCGCGCCGGAGGAGGGCAGCTATTTCGCGCCGACCCTGCTCGCCAATGTCGACCAGAAGAGCGAGGTCGTGCAGGGCGAAATCTTCGGCCCGGTCCTCACCGTCCAGACCTTCGCGGACGAAGAGGAAGCCTATGCGCTGGCAAACGACAGCGACTATGGCCTGGCCGCCGGCGTCCATACCGGCGACATTGGCCGCGCCCTGCGCGCCACCCGTTCGCTGGAAGCCGGCACCATCTGGGTCAACCGCTACGGTCGCAGCAACGACTTCATCCTGCCCACCGGCGGCTACAAGCAATCGGGCATCGGCAAGGATCTCGGCCGCGAAGCCTATATGGTGAACCTCAAGACCAAGGTCGCGCTGATCGAATTCTGATATTGGGCGGGCCGGCTCCATGTGTTACAATGCACTGCATATGCAACACATGGAGCCGGCCCGCCATGAATGAGGCGACCTTCACCTTTCGCGTGGATCAGGAACTCAAGGGCCGCTTCGCCCGCGCGGCCAAGGCGCAGGATCGCACCGGCGCGCAATTGTTGCGCGATTTCATGCGCGATGTCGTACTGCGCGAGGAACAGGCCGAAAGCCATGACGCCTGGTTCCGTCGTCAGGTCGACGCCGGACGCGCATCCGCGCAGGCAGGCTACCTGATCGCCGGCGATGAAGTCGAGACGCATTTCGCCGCACGACGTGCCGCCACGCTGCGGACATCAGACGGCGAGCGATGAGGCTGCGCTGGACGGCCGATGCCGTCAGGGATCGTGACGCCATTTACGACTATGTCGAAGCGCGCAGCCCGCGCGCGGCGATCAGGCTCGACACGATCTTTTCGCAAAAAGCAGCCGACCTGTCCCGGCTCCCTGCCATGGGCCGGCCTGGCCGGGTGCCGGGAACGCGCGAACTAATCGCGCATCGCAACTATATTCTGGTCTATGACCTGACCGATACGGACGTGCGCATCCTGCGCCTGCTTCATGCCGCGCGCCTGTGGCCGCCACAAGAGCGGCGCTGACTCGAGGAATCAGCTCGCCGCAAACCGCCCGATCCGATAGGGTTCCATCGGAATGTCCGTGCCGCCTTTCGCGATGATCTCCGCCATCGTTTCGCCCACGCCCGGCCCGATCTGGAACCCCGACCCGGAAAAGCCGAAGGCGTAATAGAGGCCGCTGGTCGTCGCGCTCGGCCCCATCACCGGCTGGCTGTCGGGCAGATAGCCTTCGATGCCGGACCAGACGCGGATGATGTTGAGTTTACCCAGCGACGGCGCGAGCCGACGGATCTGCTGCAACTGGCTCAGCGTATTCTGCGGTTCGACATAGGCGCGATACTGGACGGGGAAGGACGGGCCGCGGGTGCTGCCCCCCAGCACGATATTGCCGCGTGCGACCTGACGGAAATAGACCGTTTCTTCCTCGATCGGCGTCATCACCCCGACCGCGGGCAGGATCGCATAAGGCACAGGCTCGGTCACGCTCATATTCGGCCCGCGCGGCACGATCGGCACCGGCTCTCCGAACTGCGACGACAGCGCATTGCCCCACGCGCCCGCCGTCACCAGCAGGATCGGCGCCCGGAATGTCCGTCCGTCCGCAGCCGTGACGATGAAATCCTCGCCTATTTTCTGCGCATCCACGATCTTCGTATTCTCGTGGATCACCGCGCCCAGCTTCCGCGCAGCGCGGGCGAAGGCAGGGGCGGCGAGCCGGGGATTGGCATGGCCGTCGGTCGGCGAATAGGAGCCGGCCAGAACATCCGGCCCGAAAAAGGGGAATTTGTCGCGCAGCGCGTTGCCGCTCAGCAATTCCAGGTCCAGCCCTTCCTCGCGCGCCTGCGCCGCATAGTCCTCCATCGCCCCCACCAGTTCGGGCCGTTCGCGATAGCAGACGCGAATATGCCCGGACTGGAGATATTCGACGTCCGCGCCTAGCAATTCGCGCGACTGGCGCCAGATGGCGATGGCGCGATTGGCCAGCGGCAACTGGTGAATCCCGCGTCCCTGCCGCCGGACATTGCCGAAATTGGTGCCGCTCGCCTGTCGCCCGATCAGGTCGGTTTCCAGCAAGGTGACCGAGATGCCATGCCCCCGCAGGAATAGCGCGGCGGACGATCCCATCAACCCGCCGCCCACGATGATGACGTCGCTGGCGGCGCTCATTGTCCGTCTCCGATCGCGATAGGCAGCGGCTTGACCGGCGCCTGCCCGCGCAGGCGGCCGACCTGTTCCACCGGCACGCCGGCTTCGGCTGCGATCAGTTCGGCGGCAGCCAGCCCGCAATAGCGTCCCTGGCACCGCCCCATGCCGACCCGGCTGAACGCCTTGGCGCGATTGGCTTCCTGCGCGCCCGTTTCGCGCATCACCGCCCGCAGGTCGCCCGCCGTCACGCCCTCGCAGCGGCACAATATGGCGTCGTCGGGCAGGGCTGGGGCCTGTCGGGCGGGCCATGGAAAGGCCTTCGCCAGCCCGCGCGCGAACCTGGCATATTGGCCAACCTCGCTGCGCAGCGAGGTCATCTCGCCCTTGTCGATCGGCAAGCCAAGATTGCCCAGCGCCGCGAGCGCCGCCAGCCGCCCGCTCGCCTCGGCCGATCGCGCGCCCAATATCTTCGCGCCGTCGCCGGCCAGATAGACGCCCGCCACGCTCGAACGCCCGTCGCCGTCGCGCTCCGGCAACCATTGGCGCGTGCCGGGGTCGAAGGCGAAGGCGCAGCGCGCCAGATCGGCCAGTTGCGTCTCAGGCCGCAGATGATGGCCCATCGCCACCGCATCGCAGGCGATCGTTTCTTCACGGCCTGATCCGGCAAAAAAGCGCACACCGCCGACGCCGCTTTCGGCATCGCCCATGATCTCGACCGGCGTCACGCCATGCTGCACCATTACGCCCGCGCGCTTCAGCGTCCGCGTCAGCGCCACCCCGTTCCACAGGACGGAGGGCATCGACAGCAAATCCGGCAGCGCCTTCAACCGCGCGCTGAACGGCGACGTATCCAGCACCGCCGCGACATCCGCACCGGCCTCCACATATTGGCTCGCGACCAGATAAAGCAAAGGCCCCGATCCCATGAACACGACCTTATGCCCGATCGACACCGCCTGGCTCTTGAGCGCCACCTGCGACCCGCCGAGACTATAGGCCCCCGCATAATGCCAGCCCTTGACCGGCATCAGCCGATCGGTCGCGCCGGTGCACAGCAGCAGCGCGTCGAACGGAATAGCCTCCTGAACCGTCGCACTCGCCGTCCAGACATGATCCTTGGCGATATTCCAAACCAGCGTTTCGGGCCGATAGTCGATCGCCGCTTTTAGTCCGTCGAACGTCTCATGCAAGGCCCGCGCCCGCCCGGCTTCCGTGCCGTAGAGTTTGGCATAGGGCCGGGTAAAATTGTCCGGCTGGCGGCGATAGATCTGCCCGCCGTCGCGCCGCCCTTCGTCGATCACGATGGGACGGATGCCGGCCTGCACGCAGGCCTGCGCCGCGCGCGTGCCAGACGGGCCTGCGCCGACGATGATTATGCGTTGTTCGGCCATGACGCCCCCGGCTGGCTGGTGACGATGCTCTGGCCCGATGCGGCCAGGGTGGAGCAGGCGCGCAGGCGATCGCCGCTTGTCGTCCATACCCAACAATCCTGGCATGCCCCCATCAGGCAGAATCCCGCCCGCTTCTCCGGTCCGAACTCGCTCTGGCGCAGCGTGCCGCCGGCGTTCAGCAGCGCGACCATCAGCGTGTCACCCTCCATCGCCTCTACGGCGCGGCCGTCGACATACAGGGTCACGGGTGGGCGGTCGGTTTCACCCAGTCGAACGAACCGGCTCATGACGCGATCAAGCTTTCATCTCCATGATGGCATAATATGCGGCTGACCCCGGCCGATCCCTTGTCCAGCGGATGGCGCGGTGGCGGGGTGATGTTGCACAGGCCGTCCACGCGCGCGGCGCAGCGCGGCAGGAAACGGCAGAGGTCGGGATGGTCGCCCGCCGCGCCGATCGGCGGGGGCGCAGCCCCGGCATGGCTTTCCTCCAGCCAGCCCGCGCGCATTTCCGGCACCGATCCGATCAGCAGGTCGGTATAGGGATGGAAGGGGGCGGTGGCGAAGGCCGCACGCGGTCCCGTCTCGACCATCGTCCCCGAATAGAGGACCAGTATGTCGTCGCAAATCGCCCGCACCGTCGAAATATCGTGGCTGATGAACATCGTCGCGATCCCCAGTTCGCGGCGCAGCTCCGCCATCAGCTCCAGGATCGCCGCGCCAACGACGGTATCCAGCGCCGACGTCACCTCGTCGCACAGGATGATCTGCGGGTCGGCGGCCAAGGCCCGCGCCAGATTGACGCGCTGTTTCTGCCCGCCCGACAGGCCGCCGATATTGCGGTCGATCAGGCTGGCCGGCAGGCGGATGAGGTCCAGCAGTTCCAGCACCCGCAGATGCGCGGCATTGCCCTTCAACCCGGCATAGAAGGCCAGCGGCCGCGCCAATATCTGTCCCACGCTATGCGCGGGATTGAGCGCGGTGTCGGCATTCTGGAACACCAGTTGGACACGGCGAAACTGCTCGCGGCTGCGCCCGTCCAGCCCCGGCGGCAACGGCTCGCCATCCAGCAGCACCTGCCCGCTCGCCGGGGGCAGCAGCCCGGCGATGACGCGGGCTATGGTCGACTTGCCCGATCCGCTTTCGCCGATCACGCCCAATGTGCCGCCGCGCTCGATCGTCAGGTTGATGTCGCGCAGCACGGGCACGCGCGGCAATCCATCCTTGCCGATCCTGCCATAGCCGGCCGTCACATTGCGGATTTCCAGCAAAGGCGCAGTGGCGGGCAGGGCGACCTTGACCGGCGTCGGCCGGATTGCCGGGCGCGCTGCGGCCATCAGCGTGCGGGTGTAGTCGTCGGCTGGCGCGTGCAGGATCTGCGCCGCCGCGCCCGCCTCGCGGATGCGACCCTGGCTCAACACCACGATCTGGTCGGCCATCTGCGCCACCACGGCCAGGTCGTGCGACACATAGATGGCGGTTGCCCCACGCTCCAGCACCACCGCCTTGAACGCGCGCAGCACCTCGATCTGCGTCGTCACGTCCAGCGCCGTGGTCGGCTCGTCCAATATCACCAGTTCGGGATCGGTGATCAGCGCCATCGCCGCCATCAGCCGCTGCAACTGCCCGCCCGACAACTGGTGCGGATAGCGCGTGCCGATCGCGTCGGGGAAGGGCAGGGCGAGCGCGCGGAACAGATCGACCGCCTTCGCCTCCGCCGTGGCGCGCGGCATCAGTCCATGGATCATCGCCGGTTCGATCACCTGATCCATGATCGTGCGCGACGGGTTGAACGCCGACGCGGCGCTCTGCGCGATATAGGCGATGCGATTGCCGCGCAGCTCTGCCAGCGCGCTGCGGTCCAGCGTCGTGATCTCCGCGTCACCTACGCGGATGCTGCCGCCCGCGATGGTCGCGCCCGGCCGGGCATGGCCCAGCAGCGTCAGCGCGATCGTCGTCTTGCCCGACCCGCTCTCGCCGATCAGCGCCAGCACCTCGCCGGGTTGCAACGCGAAATCGATGCCGCTGACGATCGGAAAGCTCTCGCCCGCCGCATTGCGCGCGGTCACGGTCAGGCCTTTGACCTCGACATGGGGCTTTTCCATCATCGGCCTTTCCCCCGTCCCGGCAGCGCATCGATCAGCAGGTTCACCCCTACCGTCAGCGTCGCAATTGCCACCGCCGGCGCCAAAATCGCCAGCGCCCCTTCGCCCAGCCCGGAAATATTCTCCCGCACCAGCGAGCCCAGATCCGCGTCGGGCGGCTGGACGCCCAGCCCCAGGAAGGACAGGCCCGACAACAGCAGCACGATGAACACGAAGCGCAGTCCGAAATCGGCGAGCAGCGGATGGATCATGTTGGGCAGGATTTCGGCGATGGCGATATGGAACCGCCCCTCGCCACGCGCCCGCGCGACCTGCACATAGTCCATCTGCGCCAGATTGACCGCCAGCGCGCGGGCGATGCGATAATTGCCCGGCACGTAGGTGATCGCGGCGATCAGCAGCAGCAGCGGCAGCGACGACCCGAAGGCTGCGACCAGCACCAGCGAGAAGATTTTGGACGGAATGGAGATCAACATGTCCATGAAGCGCGACAGCGGCTCGTCCACCTTCGCGCCGCCGACGGCCGCGGTCAGCGCCAGCGCCGTACCGGTCGCGCTCGCCAGCATGGCCGCGGCCGCCGCCAGACCGACCGTATAGCGTGCACCTGACAACAACCGGCTCAGCACATCGCGGCCCAGATAGTCGCTGCCCAGCCAATGCGCGGCGGATTGCCCGTCGAACACGTCATAGGCCACGAACGCGCCGACCGGATAGGGCGCCAGCATCGGCCCGAACAGCGCTACAGCCAACCAGAAGAGGACCAGCGTCAGGCCGACCTTGCCCGACAGCGGCAGGGCTTTCGCCCGTTTGAAAGCGGAAGCGATCATTGTGCGCGCAGCCTGGGGTTGGCGAGGATCGCGGTCACGTCCGCGATCAGCATCAGGAGGAGATAGGCCGCGCAAAAGATCATGGCGCAGGCCTGGAGCAGCGGCATGTCGCGGCTGGTGACGGCATTGACCATCAGGCTGGCGAGGCCGGGATAGTTGAAGATCGTCTCCACGATCACCGCCCCGCCCAGCAGGTAGGACAGGCTCAATGCCATGGCGTTGACGATCGGCGCGATCGCATTGGGCATGATATGCTTCAGCACCACCTGCACCGGCGCGACGCCCTTCAGCACCGCCATCTCGACATAGGGTCGGTCCATCTGGTCGATCACCGCCGCCCGTGTCATCCGCGCCATTTGCGCGATGACGACGACGCTCAATGTCAGGATCGGCATGGCGACCCCGCGCAGATAGTCGCCCCATCCCATCTCTTCGGAAGCCAGCGCGATGGAGGGCAGCCAGCGCAGCTTCACGGAGAAGATCAGCACCGCGATCGTCGCCACCAGAAATTCCGGCACCGCCACCATGGACAAGGTGGCGATATTGAGCGCCCGGTCGATCCTCCCCCCCCGGTTCATCGCCGATCCGATGCCGATCGTCAGCGCCACCGGCACGGCCACCAGCGCCGTCAGCGCGGCCAGCAACAGGCTGTTGGGCAGGCGGTCGCTGATGACTTCGGACACAGGCATGTTGGCGACCATCGACTGGCCCGGATCGCCGCTCACCATCCCGCCCAGCCAGTCGGCGTAGCGGACATAGGCCGGGCGATCGAGACCCATTTCATGGCGCAGCGCCGCGACCTGCTCCGCCGTGGCGCTCTGCCCCAATGCTTCCTGCGCGGCGTCTCCGGGCAGCAGTTGCGCGATGACGAAGATCGTCACCGACACCAGAAGCAGCGTCAGCAGTGAAGAGGCGAACCGCTTGGCGATCAATGTCAGCGCGGCCTTCATGCCGCTCTGGGAGGATGCGCCCGCCATCAGCCTTCCCACCATATATGTTCTGCGAATTGATAGCCCATCAGGCCCCCTAGCGAGACGGGATACATCCCCTTCAACCGCCGGTCGTAACCATCGATCAGGCTGATGAAGACCGGGATGCCGACGCCGCAATGATCGTGGACCAGCCCCTGCATCTCGCCATAAAGCTGCTTGCGCCGCGCTTGGTCGGCTTCGCCCCGCGCCTCCAGCAACAGCCGGTCGAAGCGCGGATTCTGCCATCCGCTCTCGTTCCAGGCGGCATCGGATTTATAGAAGAGGCTGAACAGCAGGTCGGCGGTCGGACGTGGGTTGGTGTTGCCGAACCCCAGCGGATGCTTCATCCAGTGGGTAGACCAATAGCCGTCCGCCGGCACCCGGTTGACCGCCAGCTTCAACCCCACCCGCGACCCATATTCCTGCAATATCGACGCCATATCGACCGATCCGTCCGCGGCGGGCGAGGCATAGACGGGCAGGCGCACGCCGGTCAGGCCCGCGCGCTGCAAATGCCATTTCGCCTTGTCCAGGTCGAGCGACCGCTGCGGCAGGTCGGCGCGATAATAGGGGTGGAAGGGCGGGATCGGCTGATCGTTGGCGATCGTCGCATAGCCGCGATAGAGCGCCCGTTTGATCAGCGGCCGGTCGATCAGATATTTCATCGCCGCGACGAAATGCGGATTGCCGGTCGGCAACTGCCGCTGCTGCATGATGAGGTTGGTGTAGAGGCCCGACTGCGTTTCCAGCAGCGCATGGCCACGCGACGCCATGATCCGCTTGGTCGACCGCGGGTTGACCGCGATCACCAGATGGACGTCACCCGACAGCAACGCATTGACCCGGCTGACCTCGTCGGGAATGCCGATCAGTTCGATCTCCTCCAGATAGGGTTTGCCTGGCTTCCAATAGTTAGGATTGCGCCGCGCCAGCGTCCGCACGCCGGGCCGGAACTGCGCGCACAGATAGGGTCCGGTGCCGTTGGCGGTGCGGAAATCGCGTGTTCCGGCCCGCAGGATCAGGAAATGGGACTGCGCCAATATGGTCGGCAAATCCGCATTGGGCCCGGTCAGCCGGATGGTCAGCTCATGCCGCCCGGTCGCCTTGACCTGCGCGAATTGCTCGGCGATCTGCGCCATCTTGGAGCCCACCGCCGCATCCTTGTGCCGCAGCAGCGACCAGACGACATCGGCGGCGGTCAGGTCCGCGCCATCATGGAAGGTCACGCCCTTGCGCAACCGCACATGCCAGTCGGTCTGATCCGTGCTTTCCATCCGTTCGGCCAGCGCCGGACGTGCGATCAATTGCCGGTCCAGCACGGTCAGCCCGCTATAGAACATATAATGGCGCACATAGTCGGTCGACAGCGCGCCCTTGGCCGGGTCCAGCGTGTCGGCGGTCGAGCTGGACAGGCTGGCGACACGGATGCGCCCGCCCACTCGCGGCCTGCTCGCCGCCAGCGCGCCGTCGGGCAGCAGCAGCCCGGCGCCGATGCCAAGGCCCGCGCCGATCAAGTCTCGCCGGGAAAAGGGCGACATCGCGTCCATCAATGGATCATATCCTGCCATTTGTACCACAGGCCCACCAGCGGCAGGAACCAGGGCTTGCCGAAATGGCCGGGCACGCTCGGCCAGTCGAGGCCGGCCCAGGGATTGGCGGCCGGCTCGCCGCCCATCACCCGCGCCATCTGCTGCCCCATATAGGTCGCCATCTGCACGCCATGGCCGCTATAGCCCATCGCATAATAAAGCCCGTCCGTCTCGCCCGCGCGGGGCAGGCGGTCGGCGGTCAGGTCGACCATTCCGCCCCATATATGGTCGATGCCCACGCCCTTGAGCGCCGGGAACATCTCCCCCATCGCCTGCTCCAGGATCAGTCCGCTCTTCGCGTCCGATCGCGGGTCGCTGATCGCAAAGCGCGCACGCCCGCCGAAGATCAGGCGGTTGTCGGGCGCCAGCCGAAAATAATTGCCGATATTCTTGCTGGTCACATAGTTGCGTCGTCCCGGCAGCAGCCGGCCGATCAGCGCGTCGTCCAGCGGCTGCGTCGCGATGATGAAGCTGCCGACCGACACGATCCGCCGACGGAAAAAACCAAAGGGGCCAACAGCCGGCGCGCCACCGGTAGCGACCAGCAATTGTTTCGCCGTTACCGTCCCGCGCGACGACGTCACGCGCCATCCCTGCGGCACGCGCTGAAAATCGGTAACGTCGGCTTGCTCGTAAATCCGCGCCCCGGCCCGCGCCGCCGCCTCGGCCAGCCCGACCCCGAACCGGCCGGGATGGACCTGCGCGCTGGTCGTCTGGATCAGCGCGCCGTGGAAAGAATCCGATCCCACTTCGTCACGGATGCGGTCGGGCGGCACCAGCCGGACATTCTCGTCCACTTCGGCGGTCAGCAGGTCATGCGCACGGACCAGCTTGTCATAATGAGCCGGCTTGGCCGCCAGCTTCACCCGGCCGCAGCGGTTGAAGTTGCAATCGATGCCCTCTTCGCGCGCCAGCCGCTCGACCGTATCGACGGCGTCGCAATGGGCGCGATAATAGGCTTTGGCGACATCCTTGCCGAAACGGGCGGAGAGCGCGCCATAGTCGTGAGCCGTGCCATTATTGCACTGGCCTCCGTTGCGACCCGAAGCCTCCCCGACGACGCGCCCCTTTTCCAACAGCACGACGCTGCCCCCCCCCTTCGTCAGCGCCAGCGCCGCCGACAGGCCGGTAAAGCCACCGCCGATGATGGCGACGTCCGCCATGCCTTCGACCGCGCCCTCCGCCCCGCCGGTGAAGGCGGGGGCGCTGGCGAGCCAGTAGGAGAGGGGAGAGGCGCCCATCCGGGGTTTACAGGCCGACGACCGCGGGTAGGCAGCCGATATGGGGGATTTCGACGTCGCGATAGAAGGGGTTGGACGGCTCATGGCCGCGACCCACGAACACGCGGCATCCGAAATGCAGGTCGGTGGCCGTGTTCTGGTCATACCGGAAACTGGAGGAGACGTGCATCATATCCTCCGGGTTCGCGCCGAGCTGATCGAACATATATTCGAACGCCTGCATCCGAGGCTTGTACGCCTGCGCCATCTGCGCGGTATAGACCGCATGGAAAGGCGCGCCGAGCATGGCGACATTATGATGGATCTGCTCGTTCATTGCGTTGGACAGGATGACGAGCGGAATCTTGTCGCCGATCTTGGACAGGCCGCCGGCGACATCGTCATGCGGACCCCAGGTCGGAACGGCGGCATAGACCGCGTCGGCATCGGCCTCATTATAGGCCACGCCCCATTTCTGGCAGGTGCGGCGCAGCGAATTGCGGATGATCTCCTGATAGGGTTGCCAATCGCCCATCACCTGGTCGAAGCGATAGGCGCTCCAGTCCTTGCAGAAGGCGGGCAGTTTTTCCGCATCGATGCGATCGGCCATGAAGGCGGTCGCCATCTCGGTCATGCGGAAACGGGTCAGCGTGCCATAGCAGTCGAAGCTGATATATTTGGGCCGGAAATTGGGCATCGGCGGAGCGTCCTTTGCGGGTTCTACGATTGGCCCTCGGGGCCGTGTGACAACAGCATTACGACATGGCAGGGCCGGAACATGCACCCGATTGGCTCGGGTCGGGGGGCAGATTCCGGCCTTTTATGGCATGGCATTCGGCATCATTTGCCGTGCCGCTTTCGTGCGTGCGAATATGGCCGGATGATAGCTGAAAAGCCCTGCGGCAGACAGTTGCGCGGCATGGAATGTCGCACCTTCAATAGCCTCGGTCGCGCGTGACTTCGCCGTCCATCGGCTGGCCGGCAGCAAAGCGTCGGATATTGGCGATCAGCGCGCGCGCCGCCCCATCCGGGCGGGTCATGCTCGCGACATGGGGCGTCAGCAGGATGCGCGGATGCGTCCAGAAAGCATGGTCGGCCGGCAGTGGCTCCGGCTCGGTCACATCCAGCACCGCGCCCGAAAGATGCCCGTCATCCAGCAACGACAGCAGATCATGCTCCACCAGATGTCCGCCGCGTCCGACATTGATGAGCGCCGCACCGCGGGGCAGTTTCGACAGATGATCCCGGCACAAAATGCCGCGCGTCTCGTCGGTCAGTGGCAACAGGCAGAGGAGGATGTCGCAGCCCGCCAGAAAGCGCGGCAAAGCCTCTTCGCCCGCATGGCAACGCACACCCGCGATCGCATGGGCCGACCGGCTCCATCCCGACAGGGCAAAACCGAACGGCTGCAACGCCTGCAACACCGCCTGGCCCAGATTGCCCAGCCCCATCACGCCGATCCGCCGCTCGCCCGCGGGCACCAGCTTGATCGGCGCCCAGCGCGCGTCCTTCTGCGCCTCGCGATAATCGATCAGGTTCCGGTGCAGCGCCAGCACCGCCATCGTCGCATATTCGACCATGCCGGCCGCGATCCCCGGCTCGATCATGCGCACCACGCGGACATGAGGCGGCAGCGCGCGCATGTCGAACTGGTCGATCCCGGCGCCGATCGAAAAGAGGACGTCCAGTTTAGGCAGGCTGGCGATCAGTTCGGCCGAGGGCGCCCAGGCGGCGAGGTAGCGGATCGTGGCGGGATCATGCGGCTGGGTCGGATCGACGAAGCCGATGTCCGGCGCGTCCTCCGCGAAAATCGCGCGCCAGATGCGGCCGCGCGCGGGATCGGAGGTGTAGAGCAGGGTCATGGCATGGCCTTTCGGACGGGACGGCGGCGCTGGGCGGCAGCCTGCCACCAGAGGATCGGGCCGGAAAGGGCGAGCGCCGCCAGCGTCAGCGCGACAATCAGCAAGATGGCGGGACCGGCCGGGCCGATCACATCGCCGCTATGGATCGGCAGCACCGTCATCCACAGCGCCCCATTTTGCTCGGCGCGCGTCGCGCCGACGATATGCGGCCGGGACAGGGTGACGATGGCGCGATGCACCGCGCGCGCATTGCGTTCGGGCGCGTGGAAATTGACGATCAGCCGGTCGCGCTCGATCCGCAGGTCGCGCAGCGCGCTGTCGGGAAAGGCGCTCTGCGCCAGCGACAGGCTGCGGTCGACCGCGGCCGCGGGGGCGACGACCGATACTGGCGCGGCGCTCCCATCGGCCAGTTCGGGCAGGATCAGCAGCAGGCCGGTTCCGGCGAGCATGACCAGGAAAGCGGCGGCGACCACGCCGACCGTGCGATGCGCCTGCCGCAGCACCAGCCGCGGGGCCAGCGACCAGCGGATCGTCAGCGCCTTGGCGATGTTGCGCTTGGGCCACCAGAAAGCGAGGCCGCTCGCCGCCATGGTCAGCAGCGCCAGCGCGTTGAGCGCGACCATCGCCATGCCGGCCTTGCCCGCCATCAGCCGATAATGGATCTGCAGCGCGGCCTCAACCGGAAAGGCTGACATACCGCCCGCGTGCAGCACTGCGCCACCGGCCGGATCGATCGAGGCATAGCCGGTGCGCCCCTGGTCATCCGCCAGTTGCGCGAACCAGGTCGCACCGTCTCTGTCGGGTGCGAACAGGCGGACGACATGCCGGCCCGGCATGGTCCGGTTCGCCTGCGCCACCGCTTCGCCGGCGGAGATGGCGGGACCGATCGCCCGGCTGGTCATGCCTGTCGGATCGATCGCCCGCGCCGCCGGTCCGCGATAGAGCAGCAGCGCGCCGGTCAGCGCCTGCACCAGCAGGAATGCGGCGATGGTCAGGCCCAGAATGCGATGGATGCGAAGCCATGTCGGCCGGGTCATGCGAGCGCCTCATGCGGCAGGAAAAGAAAAGGCCGCCGACGTCCCGGAGCTTGGAGGGAGGAACGCCGGCGGCCGATCGGGACAGGGCGGCGTCCCGAATGTCAAAAGTCAGAAGTCAAAGCTCGCCCGCACCGTGAACTGACGCGGCGTGCCCGGCTGTATCCACAAGGCCGCATAGGAGCTGGCATAATATTTCTTGTTGAAGACATTGTTCACATCGGCGGACAGCTTGATCTGGTCGGTGATGTTGAACGACCCCAGCACCTTGGCGATGGTATAGCTCGGCAGGAAGAATGTGGTCGCGGTTTCGCCCAGGCGACGGCCGACATGGGTCACGCCCGCACCCAGCATCGCCTCATGATCGCCGATCGAGAAATTCTTGAACAACAAGGCATTGCCCTGATGCTTGGGAATGTTGATCAGTGGGTCGCCCTTGCGGATCGGCGCAGCGAAATTGGGGTCGAGCGCGTTGGTCGCCCAGCCCGCATCGGTATAGGCATAGGTTAGGAAGAGTTCGAAACCGGCCGGCAGCTTGGCGTTCATGTCGAACTCCACGCCCTTGCTCTCGGCCGCGCCGACCGGCTTGGAAAAGCCTGCATTGACCGGGTCTGTGGTCAGCACATTGTCCTTCTTCATCTTGTAGAGCGACAGGGTGCTGGTGATCCGGCCGTCGGGCGTCACGAACTTGGCGCCGATCTCATAGGATTTGCTGGTTTCCGGCGCGAACGGCTGACCGTCGAAGCCTACGCCGCTATTGGGGCGGAAGCCCTTGCCGTAGCTGGCATAGAGCGAGACGCTCGGGGTCGGTTCGAACACCAGGCCAGCCATCGGGCTGAACTTGGTGTAGGAGGCGCGCGGGTTGGTGCCGTTCAGGCGCAGGTCGATGTCCTGGCTGAAATCGTCATAACGGCCGCCAAACCGGATTTTGAACTGCTCGGTGATCTCGATCTGGTCCTGGGCATAGATGCCCCAGGCCTTTTGAATCTCGGTGGCGTTCTGGATGACGGTCGTGGGCGTGGGTGCCACGATATCGTAATTGGGTTCGAAGATATCGATCGCATAGGACTGGTCCGCCGCGCTCGGGCGATAGCGGGTCTGGAAGGTCTTGATCTTGAACTTGTCCCAGTCCGCGCCGATGCGGATATTGTGGACGATCGATCCGGTCTCCAGCTTGCCGCTGATTTCGCCGCGGAACACCATATGGGTGGTGCTGTAATCGCGGTATCGACGCTGGCGTGACAGGGTGCGGCCATCAGCATAGAGGCGCTGGCGGCCTGCAATCGGATTATTCAGATTATAGACGAGTTCTGGATCGCTGGAAAAACCCTTGAATGTCGTGTCCTTGTAACCCGCGCCCAGCATCAGCGTCCAGTCGTCGCTGAAATCATGCTGATATTGCGCCTGATGGCCCAGCACCTCGACCTTGGTCGGGCCGTCATTGGGGTTGCCCAGGAAGCGGCTGTTGGGAATCGCGCCCAGCTTGTAGCTGATCGTTTTGTCGGCATTGATCGTCGGGATCGCGACCACGCCGCGTTCGAACGGCACTTCCTGGTTCACATATTCCAGTTCGTAGGTGAAGATGTCCTTCTCGGACAGCTTCGCCAGGAAGGACGGGGTCAGCGTATATTTCTGCGTCTCGACCGTGTCGCGGAAGCTCTCCGCCTGTTCGGACGATCCATTGATGCGCACCGCGACGCTGTCGCTCAGCGGCAGATTATAGTCGGCCTCGACCCGGTAGGTTTCAAAGCTGCCGCCCGCAATGGCGAAGTGGCCGCCTTCCTCGAAGGTCGGCTTCTTGGTCACGATGTTGATCGTGCCGCCCGGCTCGCCGCGCCCGAACAGCGCCGAATTCGGCCCTTTGAGCACCTCGATCCGCTCGACGTTCGACGCATCGCGCGGGCCGCCATAGCCGCGGCCGCCGTTGAAGCCGTTGACCAGGAAGCCGCTGGGGAAATTCTCGTCGCCGGCAAAGCCGCGGATCGCGAAACTGTCCCAAAGGCCGCCGAAATTATTCTGCTTCGACACGCCGCTCGCCAGTTCCAGCGCGGTGTCGAGCCGGGTGATGTTGAGGTCGTCCAGCAGCTTGCCTTCCAGGAACTGGACGGCCTGCGGGATTTCCTTGACCGGCGTGTCGCCGAAATATTGGCGTTTCAGGCCGGTGACGACGATTTCGCCGTCCGCGGATGGGGCGGCGGGTTCCTGGGCCTGTGCGGCGGATGAAAGTGCGATGGCGGCGGTGCTGGCGACGAAGGCCAGACGAAGGGCCGATGATGTGCGCATGATGCTATCCCCTTATGAAGTCGCTGTTCCCGAATGTCCTGCGAAACGGGGACCGGCTGGTCTTCTTCTTGTTTCCCGCGCGGATGTTTGCATCCTGTCGTCGGGGCCGGCCCACGGGGTGTTTTCGACCACCTCTTCTTGGGACAAGGCTAGGTTGAGTTACGGATATATTACGTCAAACTTGGCGCATGGGACGGCGCAAAATTGTGAATCGCGGGGCGCTACGGCATGAAAATGCTGCGTTCGATTGCTGCGTTCGATCATGCAAAAACCCCCGGAAAAGGCCGCTTCCCGGAGAAAGCGGCCATATGGTCTGAAGGCTGTGGCCTTCAGAGATATTTGAGCCACCAGATGTCCTTGCGGCGCTGCTTCAATTGCGCGAACCAGCGGGTGGGGAAGTAGAGGACCGGGATCAGGATGAAGACCCAGATCCACACCCAGCGCAGATGGTCGACCCCGAAAACCGTGCCCTTGGTCGGGCCGTAAAGGACCAGCGCCACATTGTAGATGATCTTGAGCACATAGAGGTGCAGCACATAATAGAACATCGGCGCGCCGCCCAGCAGGGCCAGCTTCGGCATCAGCGCACTGCCCTCATATCGTTCGAACAGCGCGAGCAGCAAACATCCCGTGCCGATCGTCGGCATGAGGAACAGCAGCGACGGCGGATATTTGGTGAGCGCCAGGAAGCTCATCATCGTGCGCAGCGGCGTTTGCGCGACGAACCAGGGCTTGTCGCCATAGATGTTGAGATAGCGGATCAGGACGAAACCGACGATCAGGCCAAAGCCCAGCATCGCCAGCCGTCGGATGCGCGGCTGCGGGTCGGTGCCGCGCGCGAACCAGGGACCGCAGGCGTAACCCAGCAGGATCACGCCGATCCAGGGCAGGATCGGGTAGGTGGTCTTGAAGACAGTGCCAGCGATCTCGAACTTTTCCCGCTGGTGCAGGATAGCCCAGGGAATGAAGAAGGGCGACTGCGCCGTCAGCCGGATCGGATCGAGCAGATTGTGCAGGCACACGATCGCCAGGCCGACCGCGAACTGCGCCGGGCGGGGCAGGTGCAGCAGCGCGGCCAACGCGACCATGCTGATCCCGATCGCCCAGATCACCTGCAGCCAGATCGCCGTCGGCGGAAAGGCGGGCGCCTGCGTCGGCCAGGCATAGCCGACCACGGTAAACTCCAGCACGATCAGGAACAGCCCGCGTTTCAGCAGGAATGCCGACACTTCGGCCTTGCTGTGCGACTGGCCATAGAGCCAGGCGGACAGGCCCGTCAGCGCAACGAAGGTCGGCGCGCAGAAGGTCGACAGGAATCGGGTGAAGAACAGGCCCGGATCGGTCGTGTTGGCGTCCACCGGATCGGTGACCTGCAAATGCAGGAACCATGTCTCGCGGACATGGTCGACCAGCATGAACAGCATGACGAGCCCGCGCAGCGCGTCGATGGCGATCAGGCGCGTGCGCGCCTTTGCGGCGGCCACCGGCGACGTCGCGCCGGGGCTCAGGCCTGTCAGGGGCGGCTGCGCCGCAATGCTGTTCATCTGTCTATCCCTTCCCTGCCTCTTCACTCGCCCTTGGGCAGGAAGAGATCCTTGTAGAAACCGACCGTCTTGACGGTCACGGTGACGGGCGTTTCGCCCTTGTTGCGGAAATACCAGCCATGGGTGCCGTCGAACGGCGCGGTGAAGTCGCCCTGGCCGCCGGTCATGTCCAGTTCCTTCCAGTAATCGGTGAACGCCCCGTCGGTGGCGCCGGCCTTCTCGCCATGCATTTCCGCCTTCACCGGGCCGCCGGTCGATGCCCATGTGAAGATGAAACTGTCGCCCTTGGTCATATGCGCCTTCACTTCCTGGCCGCTATGCGGCGCCAGGGTGATCGTCATTTCATCCTGCCGCCAGGCCGCCGGCTTGGCGATGGTCGCCTTGGTCGGGATCGCGACGTCGGTCGGCGCGGCGGCGTCCGGGACGGGGGCGGAGTCGGCCGCTTCGCCGGCCACCATGCCATTGAGGCCGATGGCGCTGCCGACGCCCGTCGGATCGATGCCATATTCGGCGGGCAGCACGAACAGGGTGACGATGGCGATCGCTGCCAGCGCGGCCCCGCCGGTCGCCTTGGCGAGGGTGGCGGGCGAGGGGCTGATGCGGGGTGGGAGGGCGGATGCGCTTTGCATGGTCATGTCAGGCACCTTGGGTGAAATAGCCGGCCAGTTGATAGCCGATGAGGACGAAGCCGGCGGTCATCAGCGCGGCGTTGGCGAGGATGGCGCTGCGGTTGAAGCTGGGCGACAGGCGCCACAGGTTCATCAGCAGCAGGATGATCGTCAGCGCCATGAACTGCCCCAGCTCGACCCCGACATTGAAGCTTATGAGATTATATATCATTCCATCTTTCGCCAGTGTCAACTCCTGCAACTTGGTCGCCAGGCCGAAACCGTGGAAGAAGCCGAAGATCAGCACCGCCGCCTTGGGATTGGGCGACACGCCGAACCAGGTCTTGAACCCGTCCAGATTGTCGATCGCCTTGTAGACCACGGACAGGCCGATGATCGCGTCGATCAGGAAGGGGTTGGCGCGGATGTCGAGCAGCACGCCCAGCAGCAGCGTCGTGCTATGCCCGATCGCGAACAGCGTCACATAGGCGCCGACATCCTTCATCCGGTAGAGGAAGAAGATGACGCCCGCCAGGAACAGCAGATGGTCGTATCCGGTGACCATATGCTTGGCGCCCAGATACATATAGGGGATAATGTTGATCCCCGACGCGCCTTCGATGAAGGCCTTGTCATTCTCGTTGACGCCATGCGCCCAGAGCGATGCGCTCATGCAGGCGAGGGCCAGTCCCAGGAGCAGCAGCGCAACCCGCCGCACGCCTGGAGAGAAAAGCGGGGGGCGGGTTGCGCTATGCATGGCCTTATTTCGCCTGGAAGGTGGCGAAGCTCTTGGCCCCGCTCTTGTCGACCAGCGCGACCACCAGCTTGGCGCCCTTGGCGGCCTTGAAGCCCCCTGCGCTCAGCTTGTTGCCGCCGGCGGGCTTGAGCGCCGCCTCGGTCTTGGTGCCTGCGGCCGTCTGGGTGAGCTTGGCGGTGAAGCTGGCGGCCGCCAGCGGTTCATCCTCTTCGCTCAGATAGACATCGACGCCCTTGGGGCCGGCGACCAGCTCGATCATCGTCTCGCCGGTCATCTGGACCATGCCGCCATGCTGCGGTTTCATGCTGCCATGGGCGTGCAGCATCGCCGGGGCGGCGATCAGGGCGAAGGCGGCCAGACTGACGCCAAGGAACCCGGTGCGGAACATATCGGTCTTCATGGATAATCTCCTGAAAAATGCGGCTTATTCGGGCAGATGCGGCAGGACGAAGGACAGGGAGGCGCGATATTCCTCATGGTCCACCTTCTTGTCGCTCGTCTGGCCGACATAGATTGCCATCAGCACATTGATGCCCTGGTTGCGCAGCCTGATCGTCGCGGTGCCGTCCGCGCCGGTCTTGGCGGGCGCGGCCTCGTCGGGATCGTTGACATAATCCTGCATCACGGTCGCACCCGCGATCGGCTTGCCCTTATAGTAGACGCGCACCTTCATCGGTTCTCCCATCTTCTGGGGGATGGCGAGGTCGGCGGGAACGATCTGGAGCATGTGCCCCTCGAACAGCGGCACCGGCTTGGTCGGCACCTGGGTCAGATGGACGGCATATTTGAAATTATGCTCGGCCAGCGTCGCCGTCGGCACTTCGTCGCGGCCCTTGTTGTGCCACTCGCCGTCGGGCGTCTTGCTCCAATAGCCATAGTCCATGACTGCGGCGACGGCCGCGACCGGTTCGTCGCTGTCGACGACCGGGATGGCGCCGGCTTCGCGCAGGCGAGTGGCGACCGGCGCCCAGTCGCTGTCATAGCCGGTGACGGTCTTGACCAGCGGCAGCCGCTTGACCGCGTCCAGATCGTCCGCGCCCACGCCGTAGATCAGCGCTAGTTGGCGCGCGCGCTGCGCGAACCAGATGCCATGGGCGCTGGCGGGAATGGCCATGGCGGCGAGAGTGACGGTGCCGACGGCGGCAACGGCGAGGCGAGAAAAAGCCAAGTGCGAACTCCTCGATCAGGGGGTGGTCCCTTGGGATCGAGGCTATGATGACCACACGATGGAATGTTCCGAATATGTCGAATGACTAGGTGGAAAATGTCAAAAAGAGAGGGCCGAAGACGCATTATGCGTCGCCGGCCCCCTATCAGGTTGCAAAAGGATGCTCGCAGGTTACAACGGGATGACGGTCAGGCGTCTGCCAGTTCCACGATGTTGACGATATGCGCCTGGGTATATTCCAGCAGGCCCGCCTCGCCCAGTTCGCTGCCCAGTCCGGATTGTTTCACCCCGCGGAACGGGATGTTGGCGTCGATCGCCAGATGCTGGTTGACCCATACCGTGCCGGTGTCGATCTGCATGGCCACGGCGGTCGCGCGCGCGACATCCTTGCCCCATACCGTGCCGGCCAGGCCATAGTCGCTGTCATTGGCGCGGGCGATGACATCGGCGATATCGTCATATTTCTGCACCGGCAGCACCGGACCGAACTGCTCCTCCTGCACCAGCGGCGCGTCTTCGGGCAGGTCGCGCACGATGGTCGGCGCGATGAAGTAGCCCGGCCGGTCCATCGGCTCGCCGCCCGCCAGCACCGTGCCGCGCGTCTTGGCGTCGGCGATCAGGGCGCTGACCTTGTCGAACTGCATCTTGTTCTGCACCGGGCCAATGGTCGTGCCCTGCTTGGCGCCATCGTCGACGATCGCCTCGTTCGCCAGCTTCGCCAACTCGTCGCAGAAATCGTCATACAGCGCGCTGGGGACATAGGCGCGCTTCACTGCGACGCAAATCTGCCCGGCATTGGTCATCGCGCCCTGATAGACCTTCTTGGCCACCTGACGCGCGTCGACATCGTCCAGCACGATCGCCGCGTCGTTGCCGCCCAGTTCCAGCGTCACCCGCTTCACGGTTCCGGCGGAGGAGGCCATCACCTTCTTGCCGGTCGCGGTCGATCCGGTGAAGGCGACCTTGGCGATATCCTTGTGCCCGGTCATCAGCGGCCCCAGTTCATTCTGGTCGCAGACGATGTTCAGCACGCCCGCCGGCAGGATCGCCTGCGCCAGCTCGCCGAACAACAGGGTGGTCAGCGGCGTCGTCGGCGCGGGCTTGGCGACCATCGTATTGCCCGTCACCAATGCCGGTCCCAGCTTGTTCATCAGCAGGATCAGCGGAAAATTCCAGGGCGTGATCGACGCGACTACGCCCAGCGGCGTGCGATGCTCGATCACCTTGTTGCCGCCCTCGTCCTTCAATGTCTTGGGTTCCACCCGCATCGCGGCGAAGGCGCGCAGGGTGAAGACGCTGCCCATGATCTCGTAACCGGCCTGGTCCAGCGGCTTGCCCTGTTCGGCGGTCAGCAGGCTGGCGAATTCGCCGATCCGCGCCTCCAGCGCATCGGCCAGTTTCAGGACCAGCGCGGCGCGCTCCTCCACCGGCGTTGCCGCCCAGCCGGGCTGCGCGCGCTTGGCCGCCGCGATCGCGCGTTCCAGCAGCGCCTCGTCGGCCTTGGGACAGGCGGCGAACGATTCTGCCGTCGCCGGGTTCACCACGTCGAACGTGCTGGCGCCCGGCGTCAGTTCGCCGTCGATCAGCATCCGAAATTCATGATCCATGAGTCGCTCTCCTTATATAGGCTATCGCAGGCCGATCCGGACGGACACTTGGCTATCGCTTTCCGCAGCGGCTGGCTATATCCTGTATATGTGCGCCTGGGATACAATTTTGACAAGAGGGTATCGAAACAGATGAAACAAGGGGCCGATCTCCAGACGCTCGTCGGCTATCGCGTGCAGCGGGCCAATCTGCTGATGGAAACCGACGCGCGCGCCGCGCTGTCGGATTTCGACCTGTCGCCGGCGAAGATGACTGCGCTCATCCTGATCCGCGACAATCCCGGCTGCGACCAGACTGCGCTGGGTCGCGCGCTCAGCATCAATCGGTCGAGCGCGATGAAACTGGTCAACATCCTGGCCGACAAGGGCTTCGTGGAACGGCGGCCTGGCCGCGACTTGCGGACCAACGCCCTGGCCTTGCTGCCCGAAGGCGCGCGCCAGCTCGAAAAGATGGTCGCTGCGGTCCGCCGGTCCGACGCGCGCATGACGCAGCGGCTGAGCGCCGACGAACTGGCGACCCTGCACGACCTGCTGGCCCGGCTCGGGCCTGCGACGGGCCTATCGGATGACGAGGGCTGAACAACATGGGCTTGCGCAAAATGTATCATAGGCGCACAATCTGCGCGAACCAGGCGGCCGATTCGACCCGATAGCGCCGCGCGAAACGGGGAGATGGATGCGCGTGACCGAAGCTGTTTGCATGGATGAAACGGAAATCCTGGGTCACGGCCTGCCCTCCGCTTCGCTGGATTGCCTGCTGCGTCCCCGCTCGGTCGCGATCGTCGGCGCCTCGGACAAGCCCGGCGCGCTGGGCGCATCGGTATTGGCCAACCTCGTGCGGCAGGGTTTCGACGGAGACATCCATCTGGTCAATCCCAAGCGCACGGAGATTGGCGGGCGGCCCTGCGTCGCGTCGGTCGATGACCTGCCGGAAGGTGTCCATGTCGCTGTTCTCGCCATCCCGCGTGCCGGCGTGCTGGACACGATGCGCGGCCTCGCCCGCCGCGGCGTGCGCGCCGCCGTCATCTTCTCCGCCGGCTTTGCCGAGGACGGGCCGCAGGGCCTGGCCGACCAGCAGGCCATCGCCCGCATCGCCCGCGAAAGCGGCATGGTGGTGGAGGGGCCGAATTGCCTCGGCCTCGTCAATTTCCGCGACAATGTCTCGCTGACCTTTATCGAAATGCCGGAGGCGAAGGCGCAGGGCGATCGCCGTGTCGGCATCGTCTCGCAGTCGGGCGCGATGGCCGCCGTGCTGGCGACGACCATGATCCATCGCGACGTGCCCTTGAACTGCTACATCTCCACCGGCAATGAAGCGGCCAGCGGGATCGAGGATTATCTGGCCTATCTGGTCGATCAGCCCGACACCGCCGTCATCGCCCTCATCGCCGAACATGTGCGCGATCCCGCCCGTTTCCTCGCCGCCGCCCGGGCCGCCCGCGACGCGGGCAAGGCCGTCGTGCTGCTCCACCCCGGCCGCAGCGCCGCGGGCGCGGAAAGCGCCGCAACCCATACCGGCGCGATGGCGGGCGACCATGCGGTCATGGCCGTTCATGTCCAGCGCGCCGGCGTTATCCTGGCGGACTCGCTGGAGGAACTGGGCGACATCGTCGAAATCCTCGCCCGCTCGCCTGATGCCGGGATCGGCGGGACCGGCGTCATCGCCGAATCCGGCGCGTTCAAGGCGATGATGCTCGACCTGGCCGAAGCGGTCGCGCTCGACCTGCCGAAACTGACCGATGCCGACAGCCCGGCGCTGCGCGCGGCTCTGCCCGATTTCGTCCCCGTGACCAATCCGATGGACATCACCGCCCAGGGGCTGGTCGATCCCGGCCTTTATGGCCGCACGCTGGCCGCGCTGGCGCAGGACGACCGGATCGGCACGATCCTCCTCACCCTGATCCAGACCGATACCGGCACGTCGCACATCAAGTTCAAGGCGGTTCTCGACGCGCTTCAGGCGATCGGCGAGACGAAGCCGGTCATCGTCGGCGGCGTCGATGAAGGCGGCGGCGTCTTCGCCGACGATCTCGCCGCGCTGCGGGCGGCCGGCGTCACCTATCTGCCCACCGCCGAACGCACGCTGCGCGCGCTTGCCCGCATCGCCGCCCATCGTCAGCGCGACGAGCAGGTGGCCCCGCTCGCCGCCGATCCGATCGCCGATCTGGCGCAGGTCGGCAGCAGCATCCCCGAACATCGGTCGAAGGCCATCATGGGCGCGCAGGGCATCGCCTTCCCCGCCTTCGAATTGGCCCAGAGCGCGGCCGAAGCCGTCGCCGCCGCCGATCGCCTCGGCTATCCGGTGGTCTTGAAGGCCCAGTCCCCCGAACTACCGCACAAGAGCGATGCGGGCGGCGTCATCATCAACCTGGCCGACCCGCAAGCCGTGGCGGCCGGCTGGGACCGGCTGATGGCCAATCTCGCCGCCTCGCGCCCTGGCCTCGAACTCGACGGCGTACTGGTGGAGGGGATGGCGGCGAAGGGCGTCGAACTCATCGTGGGCGCGCGCAACGATCCGCATTGGGGACCGACCATCCTCGTCGGCTTCGGCGGCGTCGCGGCCGAATTGCTGCACGATGTCTGCCTGCTCCCGCCCGACCTGACCCGCGACGCGATCATCGCGCAGATCCGCACGCTGCGCATGGCGCCTTTGCTCGACGGCTTCCGCGGCGCCCCGGCGATGGACATCGGCGCGGTCGCCGACATGGTCCAGCGCCTGGGCCAGATGGTCGCCGCCACGCCGGCCATCCGCGAAGTCGATCTCAACCCGGTGATCGTCTATCCGGCGGGGCAGGGCGCCATCGCCCTGGACGCGCTGATTTCCCTATAACCCCCTCCGTTCGTTTCGAGCGAAGTCGAGAAATGTGACGCGCCACGTCAGCCGCTTCTCGACACGCGCGAAGCGAACGGGTTTTTTACGTCAGCGCATAATAGCGCAGCACATTCCCGTCCGCGCGCCGCTCGCCCACGCCAATGAACACATGCTTGGTCAGCCAGTCATGCTTGCCGACCGGGCATTCGAAACTGGGATTGCCGCGCAGATAATAATCCTGCTGCTCCACCGGCTCGCCGTCGCCGAACGCCCAGTCGCGCAGGCGCGCCATCGTGTCGGGCTTGCGCCCCCACAGGAAACCCCGATTATTGAGCAGGATCAGCGTGCCATCCTCTTCCTCCAGCATGTAGCGGGCGTTGAACACAGCGACGTCGTCGGGCCGGAAATAGGCATAGTCGCCGCCCGACCCCGGCACCGCCTTGCCCCTGATCCGCGGTCCCTCGAACGTCCCGCCATCGACATAGACGGCGCTGCGATTGCCGCCCATCGGCGTATTCACGATGGTCTGAACCCGCGGAAATTGCAGCCGCACCTCCATTGCGAATTCCAGACGCGGATTGTCCAGCGTCGAAAACAGATTTTCCATCAACCCAACTCCCCAATCACCCTAATTCCCCAATCACCCTAATTCCAGCGTCCCGCCATCCACGAACAGATTGGCGGCGGTGATAAAACTGGCTTCCTCCGAAGCCAGGAACAGAACGGCACGCGCGACTTCCTCCGCCCGGCCTATGCGCTGCATCGGCACCGCCGCGATCATCGCCTCGCGCATGGCCTCCACATCGGCCTCGCTCATGCCCGGATTGCGGTGCAGCAGCGGCGTTTCGATCGGACCGGGGCTGACCAGGTTGACGCGAATGCCTTCACCCACCAGTTCGCCCGCAATGACCTTGAGCGCCGCATACAGCCCGCCCTTGGCCGCTGCATAGGCGGTATTGCCCGGCACGAAGGCATGGCCGCCGATGGATCCCGTCGCTACGACCGACCCGCCCCGGCCCATCAGCCGCAACGCCTTCTGGATGGCGAACACGCAGCCGCGCAGGTTGACGCCATGGACATGGTCCCAGTCGTCGGGCGTCAGGTCGCGGAAAGGCGCGAAGCCACCCACGCCTGCATTGACGAACAGCGTATCGATCCGCCCGTCCTGCGCCGCGATGTCGCCGATCACCGCCTCCATCGCGTCCAGATCGGCGATGTCCGCGCGATAGCCCCTTGCGCCCGCGATCCCGGCCACCGCCGCATCGATCGTCGCCTGGTCGCGCCCGCTGATCCGCACCGTCGCGCCCTCCGTCGCGAAGGCCTGCGCGCTCGCCAGGCCGATGCCGCTATTGCCGCCCACGACCAGCACGATCTTATCCTTGAATCGCATCGCTGCCTCCCGGTTCAAAAGGGGGAATGGGGATTGGGGCTGTCGGCCGGCACATCCTGCACCACGTCCCAATGCTCGACGATCCTGTCGCCTTCGATGCGGAAGATGTCCATCACCGCAAAGCCGGTATCGCCTGCCCACCGCCGCACATGATAATGGACGACCACATGGTCGCCATCGGCAAAGCGCCGTTTGATATCATGCACCGCATCGGGATTCTCCGCGCGCACCTTGCGCAGAAAGGCTTTCAGCGGTTCCAGCCCGGTATCGACCCACTGGTTATGCTGGATATAGTCCGCCGCGATGAAGCGGCCGGCGGCGTCGCCGTCCATCGGGATCAGCACATGGTCGAACATCGCCTGCACCAGATCCAGGTTGCGCTGTTCCTGCGCACTATAGCTCATCACCCTCTCCCTGCATTTTTCGCTGGCGTCGATCCGCCCTTTGCCCTTACGATAACGATCGTTATTAAAAGGGCAAGCGGGCAGGGGAAAAATCCCGCCCCTTCGGACAAGAGGAGAGGGCGATGGAACGCGCCGATTACGATCGCTATGCGCAGGCGTTCAACGACCGGGACTATGACACGGTGTTCGATTTCTACGCGCCGGGCGCCAGCATCCGCTTCTTCGGCGTGGACCTCGGCAGCCGCGAAGCGTTCAAGCGCTTCTACGGCTTTCTCCACGCCCATGTCATCGAAACGCTCACGATCGAGCGTTTCGCGTCCAGCGCCGATCTGGTCGCGCTCGAAGGGATCATCCGGGTCGAAGGCGTCAAGGATCTCGACGCCGCTGCGCTGGCGGCGCAGGGGCTGGACCAGTTCGCCCCGATCGCGAAGGGCCAAGTCCAGGAAATGCGCCAATATATCCATTATCATGTCGCCGACGGCAAATTCACCAGCGTCGGCTGCGCGATTGTCGGCTGAGTGACCTGCCGCACCACGCATGGCTTGACTTCACCACCGCCAGATGCCCTATCGGAAGACCATGTCGAACAGCAGCCCGCCCCGGAAACCGTCCGCGTCCTCCAAGTCGCCGCGGCCGCGCGCTGCCGAAGCCAGCCCGGCGGACACGCTCCACCGCGTGCTGCGGCTGGCGAACAAGCTGATGGCGCCTTTCTCCACCTATCTGGAACATCGCTACAAGATCAGCCTCAATGAATTTCGCCTGCTGATGCTGATCGGGCGCCACCCCAATTCGGCGAGCCATGAGCTGGCCGAAATGACCGGAGTCAATCCGATGAGCGTCTCCCGCGCGGTCGCCGCGCTGCAAAAGCATGGCCGCATCGCGGTCGAGCGCGACCCCGGCAACAAGCGGCGCAAGACGCTGATCCTGACCGACGAGGGGCAGCGCCTCTACGGCCTGATGCGCCCGCAGACGGACAAGGTGGCGACCTATCTCGTCTCGGCGCTGGCAGGGCAGGAGGTCGACATGCTCAACCAGTATCTCGACACGCTGGTCGACACGCTCGAAGCCACCGACGACAGCGGCAACAGCCGGTTCCTCGAATTCACCCGGCCCGACGGCGACGACGAGCCGACGGCCTGATCGTTCAGGCCTGCCGCGCCAGCGCGGCGGGCAGTTCGGCCCGCAACAGGTCCAGCAGCCCGCTGATCTTGGGCAGCAGATGGCGACGCTGCGGATAGACCGCCCAGATCGGTTCGTCATCGGGTCGGAAATCGTCCAGCACTTCCTCCAGCGCGCCCGATGCGATGTGGGGCAGCAGGTAGAATTCGGGTAACTGGCATACCCCCATGCCCGCAATCGCGGCCTCCGCCACCGCGCCGCCGCTGTTGCAGCGCCACCGCCCCTTGGGCCGGATGCTCTCCGCCCGCCCGCCCCGCCGGAACCGCCACAGCGGCGACGTGCCGACCAGGCATTCGTGCCGCGACAGGTCGCCGGGTTTGCCGGGCCGGCCCTGCCGGTCGAGATAGGCGGGCGCGGCGCAGGTATGGAGCCGCCGCGAGGCGATCCGGGTGCCGATCAGCCGCGATTCCGCCAGCTCCCCGGTGCGGATGGCCAGGTCATAGCCCTCGCCCACCAGGTCGACCAGCCGGTTGGTCAGGTCGATGCTGATCCGCAGCTTGGCATGGCTGGAGGCATAGCGCCGCACGATCGGCGCGATGAAGCGCTCGCCCATAGCGGTGGAGCAGGTGATGCGAATGTCCCCCTGCGGCTCGCCGCCCTCGCTGATCATCGCGATCGCCTCGTCTCGCTCGGCGACGATCCGGCTGCAATGGTCGAAAAAGACCCGGCCCGTATCGGTCAGCCGCACCGTCCGGGTTGTGCGGTGGAACAAAGGCGCCTGCACCCGCGCCTCCAGCGCAGCGATGGCGCGGCTCATATGGGTGGTCGACAGGCCCAGCGCCTCGGCGCCCGCCTTGAAACTGCCCGCGGCTGCGATCGCGACGAACTCGTCTATGCCTTCCCAGCGGTGCATATTGTCCCACTCCAGAAATAATGAATCCCGCAAATGCTTTCTTATCGCGCAGGCGGGATATTGCTAGAGCGGGCGACACCACCGCCGCACGGCGCGGGCTTGCACGGGCCCCTGCCGATCGGGCACAGGATTTTCCGATTATCGGACCAATTCGGGAGTAGACCCATGAAGACCCGCGCCGCCGTCGCCTTCGAAGCCAAGAAACCGCTGGAGATCGTCGAACTCGACCTGGAAGGCCCCAAGGCGGGCGAGGTTCTGGTGGAGATCATGGCGACGGGCATCTGCCATACCGACGCGTACACGCTCGACGGGCTGGACAGCGAGGGCATCTTTCCCTCGGTCCTGGGCCATGAGGGCGCGGGCATCGTGCGCGAAGTCGGCCCCGGCGTCACCTCGGTCAAGCCGGGCGACCATGTCATCCCGCTCTACACCCCCGAATGCCGCCAGTGCAAAAGCTGCCTGTCGGGCAAGACCAACCTGTGCACCGCGATCCGCGCGACCCAGGGCAAGGGGCTTATGCCCGACGGCACGACCCGCTTTTCCTACAAGGGCCAGCCCGTCTTCCACTATATGGGCTGCTCGACCTTCTCCAATTTCACCGTCCTGCCTGAAATCGCGGTGGCGAAGATTCGCGAGGACGCGCCCTTCCAGTCGAGCTGCTACATCGGCTGCGGCGTGACCACGGGCGTGGGCGCGGTCATCAATACGGCCAAGGTGCAGGTGGGCGACAATGTCGTCATCTTCGGCCTGGGCGGCATCGGCCTTAACGTGATCCAGGGCGCACGCCTGGCCGGCGCGAACAGGATCATCGGCGTCGATATCAACCCCGACCGGGAGGAATGGGGTCGCAAGTTCGGCATGACCGACTTCCTCAACTCCAGGGGCCTGTCGCGCGAGGACACCGTGGCGAAGATCGTCGAGATGACCGACGGCGGCGCCGACTATACGTTCGACGCGACCGGAAATACCGATGTGATGCGCACCGCGCTGGAAGCCTGCCATCGCGGCTGGGGCACGTCGATCATCATCGGCGTGGCCGAAGCGGGCAAGGAGATCGCGACCCGTCCCTTCCAGCTCGTCACCGGCCGCAACTGGCGCGGCACGGCCTTCGGCGGCGCCAAGGGCCGGACCGACGTGCCCAAGATCGTCGACATGTACATGACCGGCAAGATCGAGATCGACCCGATGATCACCCATGTCATGGGTCTGGAGGAGATCAACACCGCCTTCGACCTGATGCACGCGGGCAAGAGCATCCGTTCGGTCGTCGTCTACTGATGGAAACGGTCAGCACCAATCGCGCCTTTGGCGGCGTGCAGGGCGTGTACCGGCACGCCTCTGCCGTCACCGGCACGGACATGACCTTCTCGGTCTATGTCCCCCCGCATGAGGCGGGCGCGACGCTGCCGGTCGTCTGGTATCTGTCGGGGCTGACCTGCACCCACGCCAATGTCACGGACAAGGGCGAATATCGCCGCCTGTGCGCCGAACTGGGGCTGATCTTCGTCGCACCCGACACCTCGCCCCGCGGTGAGGGCGTGCCCGACGACCCCGACGGCGCCTATGATTTCGGGCTGGGCGCGGGCTTCTATGTCGATGCGACGCAGGCGCCCTTCGCCGATCATTACCGCATGTGGTCCTATGTGACGCAGGAACTGCCCGCGCTCGTCGCCGCACATTTCCCCGCCGACCCGGATCGCCAGTCGATCATGGGCCATTCGATGGGCGGCCATGGCGCGCTCACCATCGGCCTGACCTACCCCGACCGGTACAAGGCCGTCTCCGCTTTCGCGCCGATCGTCGCGCCCTCGCAAGTGCCCTGGGGACACAAGGCGCTGGGCGGCTATCTGGGCGACGATCGCGCCGCCTGGCGCAAGCATGACGCCGTCGCCCTGATCGAGGATGGCGCGCGCCTGCCCGCCTTGCTGGTGGACCAGGGCGCGGCCGACGCTTTCCTGGAGCCGCAATTGCGGCCTGGTCTGCTGCGCGCCGCCTGCGACGGGGCCGGCATCCCGCTGACGCTGACGCTGCGCGATGGCTATGACCATAGCTATTATTTCATCGCAACCTTCATGGGCGATCATCTGCGCTGGCACGCCGCGCGGCTGACGCAGCAAGGCGCGGCATGAGCATCGACCTGCTGACCGACGATGTCGTGAACGAACCCTAGCAGGGCGCGGTGCGCGAAGGGAAGGGCGCCTTCTTCGTCATCCGCGACGGCCGGATCGCGCGGGTCAGCAACCACTATAATCTCGCCGACTGGCTGGCGCAGGTCGGCTAGAGCATCGTGCGGAAAAATGGGAACCGCTTTTCTGCTTAAAACGATGCGACAACAAAAACTAAGAGCGCGCGATGTGCGTCGGATTTAACGCAGCATGCTCTAGGCGCGCACGCGCGCCTGCTCCAGGCCGAGCGCCGCCATCACCAGCAGCATCGTCAGGAAACTGACCCCCAGAACGCCGGTCAGCGGCAGGATGGACACCGATGGCAGCAGCGACACCGCCGCGCTTGCCGCGGCCGTGATCGCCAGTTGCAACGTGCCGAGCAATCCCGCCGCCGCCCCCGCGCCGCCGGCCGCCGCATCCAGCGCGGAAATCGCCGCAGGCGTCAGGATGAAGCCGGACAGGGCGAACAAAAGCATCGAATAGGCTTGGAACAGCGCGATCGGCGCCCCCGCGCCCGCCAAAGCGATCAGCCCGGTCGCGCCGATTGCGACCAGCGCCACCCCGGTCACCAGCGGCCGCGCGCCCAGCCGCCGCATCAGCGCCGGCGCGAACTGGGTCGCGATGATCGACGTCACGGCATTCAGCGCCAGCAGCAGGCTGTAATGATGCGGCGTCAGCCCGAACCCCTGCGTATAGACGAACGGCGCGGCGGTCACGAAGGCGAAGGGCACCGTCGTCGCCAGCCCCGCCACCAGCGTCCAGCCCAGGAACGCGGGCGTCGCCAGCAACCCGCGATAGGCCTGCATCATCGGCTGAGGGCGTAGCCGCTTTTCGGGCGGCAGCGATTCCGGCAGCCTCAGCGCGACCGCCACCAGCGCCACGATGCCGCCGCCCGCCAGCAGCAGGAACAGTCCGCGCCACGGCATGATCTGCAACAGGTAACTTCCGGCCAGCGGCGCCAGCACCGGCGATATGCCGATGATCAGGAAGGTGAAGGCCATGAGTTGCGCGGCGCGATGACCGCTATGCCGGTCGCGGATCATCGCGCGCACGCTCGATGTCCCCGCACATGCCCCCATGCCCTGTAGAAATCGGCATGCGACCAGCATGGTCAGGCTGGTCGCCATCGCGCAGGCGATCGAGGCGATCGTGAATAGCGCCAGCCCGCCGATCAGCGGCCGCCGCCGCCCGAACCGGTCGCCCAAACTCCCCAACGGAATCTGCGCCAGCGCCAGCCCCAGGAAGAAGGCGGACAGCGTGCGCTGCACCGCGCCGCTGTCCGCCGCCATCGCTCGCGCCATGCCCGGCATGGCCGGCAGGTACAGGTCGATGGCGAAGGGGCCGAGCGAGGAGAGAAAGCCGAAGGCGATGCCCAGCAGCAGGCTCGGCTCGGTGTCTTTCCGGCCGGCCGGGTCGGTGGCGTGCGGCATCGTCTGGTCAGTCCTCTCCCTAATTAGTAACGAACGTTATATTTGTTTTGCGCCTTTCACAAGCGTTTGCGCGGCCTTGCGACCGGCGATGTTTCGATTTGCATATTGTGTCATCCACATACAATGTGCGCCGCATGGAGCGCAGCGCTCGCCGCCGCGCCTTGCCCCGATAAATGAGAGGAACGCCGCCCATGGCCGTCATGCCGACCGCAGCCTTGCCCGCCGACGATCCGCGCAGCATTCTGGCCAGCCGGCCGATGCGCCTGCCGCAGGTCATGGCGATCGCCATCTGCTTTCTGCTCAATGCGCTCGACGGGTTCGACATTCTCGCCGTCACCTTCGCCGCGCCGGGCATCGCCCGCGCATGGAGCATCGGCCCCGGCGCGATCGGGCTGGTCGTGTCGGCCGGGCTGGCGGGCATGGTCGTCGGCTCGCTGACGCTGGGCCAGCTTGCCGACCGCATCGGGCGTCGGCCGCAAATCCTCCTGTGCCTCGCCATCATGGTGGGCGGAATGTTGGCCTCCGCCTTCGCCCCCAACGTCGTGCTACTCTGCCTGCTGCGCGCCTTTACCGGCCTTGGCCTCGGCGCGGTGCTGGCGGCGGTCAACGCCGCGTCGGCGGAATTCGCCAACCGGCGCCGCCGCGACCTGGCGGTCAGCATCATGGCGGCGGGCTATCCGGTCGGCGGCATCGTCGGCGGCTGGGGCGCGGCGCAATTGCTCAGGAACCATGGCTGGGAATCGATCTTCCTCGCCGGCGCCGGCGCCACCGCGCTGATGGTGCCGCTCGTGCTGCTCCTGCTGCCCGAATCGGTCAGTTGGCTCGCCACTCGCCACGGCCCGGCTGCGCTGCCGCGCATCAACGCCATATTGCGCCGGCTCGGCCAGCCGGAAGCGGGGCAGGTGGCCATCGTGGACGAACCCAGGGCGTCGATGGGCCAGCTCTTCGCCGATCGCTACCGCGTCACCACGATCGCGCTGATCCTCATGTACGGCCTGCACATGATGACCTTCTATTATGCGCTGGGCTGGGCGCCCTCGCTGGTCGTGGCGCTGGGGTTCGATCCGTCGCGCGCGACGATCGTGTCGGTGTTCATGAACATGGGCGGCGCGATCGGCGGGCTGACGCTCGGCTTCCTCTCGCCGCGCCTCGGCCTGCGCCCGCTGGTGATCGGCGGGCTGGCCGGCGCGGCGGTCGCGGTCGCCGCCTTCGGCGCCGTCCCCGCCGCCATGGTCTGGCTTCAGGTGGCGGCGTTCATCCTGGGCTTTCTCGCCAATGGATCGGTGGTCGGCCTCTATGCCCTGATCGCCAATATCTATCCCACCACGCTGCGCGCGACCGGCACCGGCACGGTGATCGGCTTCGGCCGCATGGGCGCGGCGCTCGGCCCGTTCCTCGCCGGGCAGTTGCTGGCGGTGGGGGCGGGCAGGGGCGTCACCTCGCTGCTGCTCGCGCTGGGTTCTGCGGTCGCCGCGCTGGTCCTGCTGCTGTCGCGTCTTCGCCCGGCGGATGAGGAAAGGCACCTGCCTTAGCGCGGATCATTCGGGTCGCCCGCCCGCATTTTCTCTCTGGCCCGACCCGAAATATTCGTGTAGATGAAATATTCATGGATGCGAAATCATCAGATTGCGATGTCGGCGCCCCCCTCCTGATCCTGCCGGGATTGCTGTGCGATTCCCGCATGTTCGGCGAAACGCTGGCCGCTTTCCCCGGCAGCGCTGTGATCGATGGTTTCTACCCCGGTTGCGACCGAATCGAGGCGATGGCCGATCATGTCATCGCCCACATGCCCGATCGCTGCGCCCTGCTGGGCCATTCGATGGGCGCGCGGGTCGCGCTTGAAGTCATGCGCAAGACGCCCGATCGCGTGGAGCGGCTCGCGCTGGTCGATACCGGCGTTCACCCTGTAAAGCCCGGCGAGCGCGAGGGTCGCTACCGCCTGCGCGATATCGGCCGCGCCCAGGGCATCGGCGCGCTGGTGGCGCAATGGCTGCCGCCGATGATGGGATTCGCGGCCTTGCGCAACGAAGCGCTGATGGACGCGCTCTACGCCATGGCGGTCGCCGCCGGCCTGTCGACGTTCGAAGCCCAGATCGAGGCGTTGTTGCACCGTCCCTCGGTCGATGCGCTGCTGCCGGCGATCGCCTGTCCGACCATCGCCATGGTCGGCCGGCAGGACCAATGGTCCCCGGTCGCCCAGCATATATCCATCGCCGCCGCGATTCCCGGCGCGCAACTGCGCGTCGTCGAAGGCGCCGGCCATATGATGCCTGCGGAAGCGCCGCAGGCCTTCAACCATCTCGTGCGGCAATGGCTTTCAATGCCGTCCGTGCAAGACATTTGTGAACTTCCGGATCAAGTCGAAGGAGAGGTTTGAATGACTGACAAGACCCTGCAACAGCTGCTCGATGAAAAGGGCGACATCGTCGAATTCCTGCGCAACCAGCAGGTCGGCCCCAATGCCTATCCGGGCGTGCCGGGCGAATATAGCAACTGGCGCGACGAACAGCGCAGCTGGGCGGAAAGCTCGGTCCTGTTCAACCAGAGCTTCCACATGGTCGACCTGCTCGTCACCGGCCCCGGCGCGTTCGACATGCTCGCCTATCTCGCCCCCAATAGTTTCAAGGGCTTCGTGCCGAACCGCGCCAAGCAGTTCGCGCCCGTCACGCCCGAAGGCTATGTGATCGGCGACGTCATCCTCTTCTATCTGGAAGAAGAAAAGTTCGAACTGGTCGGCCGCGCCCCCTCGATCGAATGGGTCGAATATTGGGCCTCGACCGGCAAGTGGGACGTGAAGGTGGAACGCGACGAGCGCACCATCGCCCGCCCGCTCGACCAGCAGGGTTATCGCCGCAACTATCGCTTCCAGTTGCAGGGGCCGAACGCCATGCCGGTGCTGGAAAAGGCGATGGGCCAGACCCCGCCGGACCTGAAATTCTTCCACATGGCGCCGATCATGATCGCCGGCGTCGAAGTGCGCGCGCTGCGCCACGGCATGGCCGGCCAGCCGGGCTACGAACTGTTTGGTCCGTGGGAAGATTATGACACCGTCCGCAACGCGCTGATCGAAGCGGGCAAGGATTATGGCCTCACCCTGTGCGGCGGCCGTACCTATTCGTCGAACACGCTGGAATCCGGCTGGATCCCCTCGCCGCTGCCCGCCACCTATACCGGCGAAGGCTCGAAGGGTTTTCGCGAATGGATCGGCGAAAACAGCTATGAAGGCAAATGCTCGCTCGGCGGCAGCTTCGTCTCCGACAAGATCGAGGATTACTACCTCAATCCGTGGGAACTGGGCTATGGCATCATGGTCAAGTTCGACCATGAGTTCGTCGGCCGCGAAGCGCTGGAAAAGATCAAGGATCAGCCGCACCGTCAAAAGGTGACGCTGGCCCTCGACAATGAAGATATCGTCCGCGTCATGAGCTCCATGCTTCAGACCGGCGACAAGGCCAAGTTCCTCGAATTCCCCAGCGCCGTTTACTGTATGCATCCCTATGATGCGGTGCTGAAGGATGGGAAGACCGTCGGCCTGTCCACCTGGATCGGCTACACCATCAATGCCGGTCGCTTCCTGGCGCTGGCGATGGTCGACGCCGAATTCGCCGCACCCGGCACCGAAGTGACTTTGCTGTGGGGCGAACCCAATGGCGGCACGCGCAAGCCGACCGTCGAACCGCATGTCCAGACCGAAATCAAGGCGATCGTCTCCTCGGTCCCCTATTCGGAAGCCGCCCGCGACAACTACGCCGACGGCTGGCGCACCAAGGCCGCCTGATCGGCTGATATCCCGAGCGGGAGGGGACGGGGGATGCCGAAAGGCGTCCCCCGTTTTCGTTGGGGGACGGAGCTTCGCAAAGCTATTGGTCCGGTGACGACCAATCAGAGACGATCATTTAATCAGCCTTGTTGCCGCAAAGCCGCCGAACCCATTGCCTGTAAAACACGAAAACGAGGGTAGTTAACGGAATCGCCCCGAAGATGGATAGCGGCGCGAGAATTTGCATAAAAATGCCGGGAGGCGGGCACCCCGCTGGTTCCAAAGAACATGCTGGCTCGACCGGTGCCGGAAAAATGCCGAGAACGAGCAAAAAATAGAGCATCCAGAAGACCAGTGCCATCCCGGCAAAAGCCAAATAGAGGCAATAGCGGAATACCGTCTGCATACCGCTATCATCAGGGCCAATCTGATTGGCGTCAATGTCCGCTATCCCGGATGTTTTCTCGAAGCCCGACCGTCCCCTCACCACCCATTGTCGCCATTCAAAGACAGATAGGCTTTCGGCATTTCTTCCAACCACCCAACCCCTTCCAATGTAGGATAATGTCTGATCTATCCTGATGGATGAAGCAGCGTTTCGCCTCATTCAGACCCGCCCGGACCGTTGATGCGTCCCTGTCGTGTCGGCGGCGCATAACCGTCGTGCGCCTGTCGCGCCGCTGTCGCCCATGCGGCGCGTCACAGACGCTTCGCAGGGGCGTCGGAAGCGCTTCGCGAACGCGTCCGGCCTCTTTCACCCGACGACACTGTATACTTTGCCTCGCCGCGTCCATGACGCGCCACGCTTCACACCGCCGGCATCTCGGCGGCGGTGAACAGGCTCACGGCCTGCTCCAGCTTGGCGATGGTCCGTCCCTCCACCTCGGCGGTGAAACGCGGCACGGGGATCGCCAGGGCAAAGGCGCCGACCGCCACATCGTCCACCATCACCGCCATGCCAAGGCCGCAGATGCCCGGCGTATATTCCTCGCGAGTGCGGCCGATGCCGGTGGCGCGGATCTCCGCCAGTTCGGCGCGCAACTGCGCTTCATCGGTAATGCTGCTGGGGGTGAAGCTCTCCAGCCGCGCCTGTGCGAAATAGCCGTCCAGTTCGGCATCGGCCATGGTGGCGAGCAGCGCCTTGCCCGCGGCCAGGCAATGGAGCGGGCTGCGCGTGCCCACGCTGATCGAATAGCGCAGCGACTGTTCCGCCGTCTCGGTCACGATCGCCTCCAGATGCCAGCCGTCGCGGATGAAGAAGGACGCCGTCTCGTTCATCTGCAACCGCAGCGACTTGACCAGCGGCCGGACCTTGTCGGCCAGCGACATGGCGATCCGGGGCGCGGCCAGTCGGTCGAGCGCTGGCCCAGGCAGATAGCGCCGCCCTTCGCGGGTCAGATAGTGGCGCTCCGCCAGCGTCGCGAGCAGGTAGGACAGGCTGCTGACCGGGATCGCCAGCCCGGCGGCGATCTCCTGCGCCACCACCCCGGCCGGGCGCGCCACGACATATTCGATGATGTCAATGGTGCGCATCGCCGATTTGACGGTGGACGGCGTGGTGCCATTCATGAGCCAGCGAACCCCTGTTTAAAACGTAAGACCGCCCCGCCTTTCGGCAAAGCGCCAGCCCGCCTCTATGCGCACGAAACGGTCGTGAAAGGAACCGACTTTCGGCGCGCCCTCGCCTGTGAACAACAGCATTGCGCTTTCCCCCGTCGCTTCGCTGTCGTTCAGGACGTCGATGACGACATTGGAGCAGACATGCCGCGTCGTCCGCGCCGGCCGGGCGAGGAAAGCGGCGAGGATCGCGTCGCGCCCCTCCGTCCACTCGTCCGGCGCAGTCGGGCGCGCCATGCGGCCATCGGGCGCATAGAGCGCCGCGACATCCGCCCATCGCCCCGCGTCATTCAGATTGGCGTAGAGCGCAACCAGACGGGCGCAATCCTGTTCGATTCCGCGGCGCTGCTCGTCCGTCACTGCCGACCTCACAGGCGCGCGTCCGCCAGGTCCGCGCCGGCGCGTAGCGACCGCAGCTTCTTCCAGGTCACCGCCGGGTCGATCTTGCCATATCCGGCGAAGGTGCCGAAGCCGCAATCGGTGCTGGCGATCACCCGGTCCTTGCCGACGATCCCGGCGAAACGCGCGATCCGCTGGGCGATCAGTTCGGGATGTTCGACATAGTTGGAGCAGGTATCGATCAGGCCGGGGGCAAGGATCTTGTCGCCCGGCACTTTGGCGTCGCGCCACACCGTCCATTCATGCTCGTGGCATGGATTGGCGCCCTCGAACAGCACGGTCGCGGGACGGGCGGCCAATATGATGTCGATCACCTTCTCCAGCGGAATGTCGTGATCGTGCGGCCCTTCATAATTGCCCCAGCAGATATGCATTCGCATCCGGTCCGCGGGGATATTGGCGGTCGCGGCATTCAGTGCTTCGACATTGGCGGCGGCGATCCTGATGAACTCCTCGTCGCTCGCATCCTGATAGCCGGTGTGGCGCGACATGGCGAGGTCGGGGCAATCGAGCTGCAGGTCGAATCCCGCCGCGACGATCGTCTCATATTCCTCGCGCATCGCATCGACCAGATCGGCCAGATAGGCTTCGTGGCTGGGATAATGGCGGTTGACCTGGAAAGCGGTGATGAGGCCGGGGGACGCGGCGTTCATGAAGGCGCGGGTGCCGGCATGACCGGCCAGCGCCGTCTTGAACCGGCGGATGTCGTCGTGCAGCGGCGCCAGCGTCACCAGCCGGACCGGCCCGATGCAGGAGGCGCGGGTAAATTCCTGGCTCCCCATGATCGCCGCCAGCTTCTGCCGCAGTTCCGGCAGCGGAGCGAGGTCGGCCGCGACCTTGCGATCGATATGCCCGCCAAAGCCCGACAATCGCTCGATCATATAGGTGGAATAGCCGACCTTGCCCAGTTCGCCGTCGCTGACGATGGACACGCCCGCGCCGACCTGCGCCGCTACTGCTTCGGTCACCGCCTGCTGGACCGCCGCATCGAACAAGGTGGCATCATAGGGCTCGCCCTTGTCGCGGGCCAGCAGCAGCGGGGTAAGCGCGTCGCCGCGCGGCAGGCTGCCGACATGGGTGGTGGCTATGGACATGCATCTCTCTCCCTCGAATGGCAGATAGGTGCCATAAATTCACGAATATGGATATATCATAAATGTGAAGTACCCTGCGAAAGGGAGGGTGCGGCATCTGGACAATCGCGTTGCCATGCCTATATACCGATCGGTATGAAAATGGCAGCCGAACCCGTAACGAGAGGACGCCCCAGGGAATTCGATCCCGAGGAAGCCCTGTCGGCTGCGCTCCAGGTCTTCTGGACCCGCGGCTATGAAGGCGCGTCGCTGGCCGAACTGACCGAGGCGATGGGCATCACCAAGCCCAGCCTATACGCCTGTTTCGGCAACAAGGAAGCGCTGTTTCACAAGGCGCTCGACCTCTATGAGCGCGACAAGCTCTGCTATATGCGCTCCGCTCTCGATGCCCCCACCGCGCGCGGTGTCGCCGAACGTCTGCTGCGCGGCACCCTGCAAATCCAGACCGGCGGCAATGATCCGCGCGCCTGCCTCGGCGTCATCAGCATGGTCGCCTGCACCACCCAGGCCGAATCGATCAAGACCGATGTGATCGCGCGCCGCGCCTCGTCGGACAAGGCGCTGGTCGAACGGCTGGAGCGCGCCAGGGCGGAAGGCGATCTGCCCGCCGCGATCGAACCGGCCGCGATCGCCACCTATCTGACCGCCGTCATCCAGGGCATGGGCGTCCAGGCCAGCGGCGGGGCGACTCCCGCGCAGCTCGAGCAGCTGGTTGAAACGACGCTCGCCATGTGGCCCAGCGCCTGAGCATTTCCGCCTCGTTCAGCATCGCTTCATAAATTTTTACCAAGCGGTACAGAAAGCGGTTGACGACATGCCGCATCGCATTATATACCGATAAGTATGAAATCCGGTTGAGGCTCAGCCTCGAAGGAGGCTCAATGGCAAAAGCCTGTTTATCCATAAGCGAGTGACATCGACTTAACGGCCGTTCCGGCGCGCCGCATCTGCATCAACATCTGGTCATGCCGGGTGGGGCCTGCGTCCTGCCGACCATGACCTGCGCATCCTGACGCCGCCGCGGTTCGGGAGAGGATCGTGCATGCCCCATCGGGCGGCGCGGCCAGGTTTGCGCATCATCAGGGGACCGATCAAATGGCCTATATCGATTTTGCCCAGCCGCTGCTCGCGGTTGGCGACGGCATCGCCTTGTCTGTCGTGCGCGACCGTATCAAAGCCGCCGCCACCGGCTTTTCGCCGACCGAATGGCAGGTAGTGCAACTGGCCCGCGGCGATGGTCTGGCATCTTTGCGCGAACCGGGCCTCTGGACGCGGATCAAGACCATGATCTTCGGTCCGCAACCGCATTTCCGGCTCGCCAGCGCGCGTCTGGAAGCGCTGCGCCGGCTCGCCGTGGAGGGGTGGCACAATGGTTTCGCTGTCCGCCCTTCCGCCATCACCGATTTCCGCGCAGCGGGTTTCAGCGAGGGGCAGCTTGAATTGCTCCTTTCCGCGATCACCGCTGCGCGCCACAGCATCAAGGGGACTGTCGCATGAACATGATCACGAAGATCGACGCGGACGCACCGGCCGCGGAAATCCGGTCTGAAGCGGTGCGCAAGCGCTGGAGCGGCCGGCATGTCGCCTGGGCCGCGCTGGCGCTGGCGATCGTCGGGGGCGTCGGCTGGAAATATGCGGGCCAGCCGCAGGCGCAGGCGTCCGCCGCGCCGGTGGTGACGGTGGGCGTCGCCGCACCGCTGATGCGGCAGGTGGTGCAATGGGACGATTATGTCGGCCGCTTCGCCCCCAGCCAGACGGTCGATGTCCGGCCGCGCGTGTCGGGGCCGGTGACGGCGATCCACTTCCGCGACGGCGACATCGTGCGCAAGGGGCAGTTGCTCTTCACGCTCGACCAGCGGCCCTTTCTCGCCGCGCTGGCCGAAGCCCGCGCCAATGTCGCCAGCGCACGCAGCGGCCTGCGACTGGCACAGGCGGACTATGCCCGCGTCCAGCGCCTGACCGGTGACGAAGCTGTGTCGGCGAGCGAGATCGATACGCTACGCGCCCGCCTGCAAGCGGCGCAGGCGGCGCTCGCCGCGGCCGACGCCCGCGCCCGCACTCGTGCGCTGGATGTCGAATTCACCCTGATCCGCGCCCCGATATCGGGCCGGGTATCCGATCGCAAGGTCGATATCGGCAATCTGGTATCGGGGGCGGAAGGGGCGGGCGCCAGCCTGCTCACCACGATCAATGCGCTCGACCCCATCTATTTCAGCTTTGACGCCTCCGAAGCGCTGTTCCTGAAATCGCAGCGGGATCATGCTGAAGGCAATGGCGGCGAAGTCGAAATCCGCCTGCAGGACGAAGCCGATTATCGCTGGAAGGGACAACTCGACTTCACCGACAATGGCCTTGATCCCCGGTCAGGCACCATCCGCGGCCGCGCCGTGCTGCACAATCCCGACCTGTTCCTGACGCCCGGCCTGTTTGGCAATATGCGCCTGTCCAGCGGCGGCAAGGTCAACGCTCTGCTGGTCCCGGACGAAGCGATTCAGTCCGACCAGGCGCTCAAGACGGTGCTGGTGGTCGGCCGCGACGATGTGGTCGCCGCCAAGCCAGTGCAACTGGGGCCGCTGGTCGATGGGCTGCGGATCATCCGTTCGGGACTGTCGCCACAGGACAAGGTCGTCGTGACCAATGCCCAGGCTGCCACGCCCGGCACGAAGGTTGCGACCCGCAGCGCCCCGATCAAGGCGACCCCGGCACCGATCACACCGACCGACAGGGCCGCGCTGGTGGCATCTCAGGCGACGTTCGAGCGGTAACACAGCCGCGTTCCCGTTGATTTCCCCGCCCACGATCCGACCCGTCGGATCGTGCGGCCTCCCTTTTGCTTTTCGCAAAGGACTTGCCCGATGCGTTTCTCGCGCTTTTTCATCGACCGGCCTATCTTCGCGGCGGTCATCGCGGTGGTCATCACCGTCATCGGCGCGCTGGCCTTTATCGGCCTGCCGGTCAGCCAATATCCCGACATCGTGCCCCCCACGGTCACGGTATCGGCCCAATATCCCGGCGCGTCCGCCGAAACGGTCGCATCGACCGTGGCCGCGCCGATCGAGCAGGAAATCAACGGCGTCGACGATATGCTTTATCAAAGCAGCCAGTCGACCGGCGATGGCAAGGTGACGATCACCGTCACCTTCAAGATCGGCACCGACCTCGACGCCGCGCAGGTGCTGGTCCAGAACCGCGTCGCCGTCGCCGTGCCCCGCCTGCCCGAAGAGGTGCAGCGGCTGGGCGTGGTGACGCGCAAGACGACGCCCGAATTCCTGATGGTCGTGAACCTGCAATCGCCCGACGGCACGTTCGACCGCAATTACCTGTCCAACTATGCGCTGACGCAGGTGCGCGACCGGCTGGCCCGGCTCGACGGTGTGGGCGATGTGCAACTGTTCGGATCGCGCGACTATGCGATGCGCGTCTGGATCGATCCCGGCCGCGCCGCCGCGATGGACCTGACCGCGGGCGAGATCGTGTCGGCCCTGCGCGCGCAGAACGTCCAGGTGTCGGCTGGTGCGATCGGCCAGCCCCCTTACGACCGGGGCGAAGCCTTCCAGCTCGGCGTCGAGATGCAGGGCCGCCTGACATCGCCCGACCAGTTTTCCAATATCGTGATCCGCAGCGACGCCGATGGCCGTCAGGTGCGTGTCCGCGACGTCGCGCGTGTCGAACTGGGCGCGCAGGATTATGCGATCAACACCTATCTGTCGGGCAAGCCAACCGTCGTCATCGCGGTGATGCAGCGCCCCGGCTCCAACGCGCTCGACGCGGCCGAGCATGTGAAGGCGGAGATGGACCAACTGTCCCAGCGCTTCCCCAAGGGGCTGGAATATAGCGTCATCTACAACCCGACCGAATTCATCAGCCAGTCGATCGACGCGGTCTATCACACCCTGCTGGAAGCGGTGCTGCTGGTGGTGCTCGTCATCCTCGTCTTCCTCCAGAACTGGCGCGCGGCGATCATCCCGATCATCGCCATCCCGGTATCGCTGATCGGCACGGCGACGATCCTGGCGGGCCTGGGCTATTCGCTCAACAACCTGTCCCTGTTCGGGCTGGTGCTGGCGATCGGCATCGTCGTCGACGACGCGATCGTCGTGGTCGAAAATGTCGAGCGCAATATCGGTCGGGGCATGACGCCGCTGGAGGCCGCGCGCACGTCGATGGACGAAGTGTCGGGCGCGCTGGTGGCGATCGTGCTGGTGCTGTGCGCCGTGTTCGTGCCGACGCTCTTCATCACCGGCATTTCCGGGGCCTTCTACCAGCAGTTCGCGGTCACCATCTCGACCGCGACGATCATCTCGCTGATCCTCTCGCTCACCCTGTCGCCCGCCGCAGCCGCTTTGCTGCTGTATGCCAAACATGGCCCGCGCGACCGCAGCAACGACCCGCTCTGGCGGCAGAAGCTGGGCGTGGTGGTGGATGGCTTCAACACTGGTTTCGACCGGATGAGCGAGCGCTATGCGCGCCTCACCCGCTGGCTGGTTGCTCGCCCCAAAAAGATGCTGGCGACCTATGCCGGGCTGATCGTGGCGACGGCGGGCCTGTTCTGGGTGACGCCCGCAGGCTTCATCCCGTCCCAGGACCAGGGCTATTTCCTGGCCGTGGTGCAACTGCCCTCGGGCGCGTCGCTCGAACGCACCGACAAGGTGACGCGCGAGGTCGCGGACAAGATCCTGCCGATCAAGGGGCTGCGCGGCGCGGTGATGTTCGCCGGCTTCCATGGCCCGTCGCAGACCGCGGCGCCCAATTCGGCGGCGATCTACTTCCCCTTCAAGAGCTTTGCCGAACGCAAGGCGGAGGGCGTCACCTATGCCGGGATCATGGAGCAGGCGAACAAGGCGATGGCCGGCTATGACAAGGCGCGCATCCTGCTGGTGCCGCCACCCGTCATCCAGGGCATCGGGTCGGCCGGCGGCTATCGCATCATGCTGGAGGACCGGCAGGATCGTGGCTATGCCGAACTGAACAAGGTCGCGCAGGACTTCATCGCCAAGGCCAACCAGACTCCCGGCCTGTCGATGATCTACACGCTGTTCGACGTCGGCACCCCGCGCATCTACGCCGATGTCGACCGCGCCAAGGCCGACCTGCTCGGCGTCCCGCCGGAGCGCGTGTTCGAAGCGATGCAGGTCTATCTGGGGTCCGCTTTCGTCAACGACTTCAACCTGCTCGGCCGCACCTATCGCGTCACCGCGCAGGCCGATGCCGAACATCGCGGCACCGTGGCGGATATCGCCAACCTCAAGACCCGGTCGAACGCCGGGGGCATGGTGCCGATCGGGTCCGTCGCCACCTTCCGCGACAAGACCGGCCCCTATCGCGTCGTCCGCTACAATCTGATGCCCGCGGTGGAGGTCGATGGCGACACGGCGCCCGGCTATTCGTCCGGCCAGTCGCTCACGACCATCGACAAGATGAGCGCGGCGCTGCCCGAAGGCTATGTCAGCGAATTGACCGGCATCGCCTATCAGCAGAAGAGCGCGGGCAACACCGCCGGCATCGTCTTCGGCATGGCCGTCTTCTTCGTCTTCCTGGTGCTGGCGGCGCAATATGAAAGCCTGACCTTGCCGCTGGCGATCATCCTGATCGTGCCGATGTGCCTGTTCGCCGCGATGCTGGGCATCAACCTGCGGGGCATGGACAATAATATCCTGACGCAGATCGGCCTGGTGGTGCTGATCGCCCTCGCGGCGAAGAACGCCATCCTCGTGGTCGAATTCGCCAAGCAGGCGGAGGAAGAACAGGGGTTGTCGCCGATCGAGGCCGCCGTTCAGGCCGCGCAGACCCGTCTGCGCCCGATCCTGATGACCAGCTTCGCCTTCATCCTCGGCGCGGTGCCGCTGGTGATCGCGACCGGTGCGGGGGCCGAGCTGCGGCAGGCGCTGGGGACGGCGGTGTTCTTCGGCATGGCCGGTGTGACCGCCTTCGGCCTGCTCTTCACCCCCACCTTCTATGTCGTGTGTCGCGCGCTGGGCGATCGTTTCGCCCGCCGCCGGCGTCCAGAGGCCGACGCTGCCTTGCAGCCGGCCGAATGAGGAACAGAGATATGACCCGGACTTTCATCGCTCTCCTGCTGGGCGCAAGTGCGCTCACCGCCTGCGCCGCCGGGCCGGACTATCGGCCGCCCGCTACCCCGACAACGGCGGCCGCGCCCTTCATCGGCGCGACCGGCGCGGCGGTCAGCACGGCCGACGTGCAGGATCGCTGGTGGACGCTCTATGGCGATCCGCTGCTCGACACGCTCGTCGGGGACGCGCTGGCCGCCAACACCGACATCCGCGTTGCGGTGGCGCGGATCGAGCGGGCGCGGGCGTCGCTGCGCGGCGCGAAGTCGGATCGTCTGCCGCAGACCAGCCTCGGCGCGTCCGGCACCTATAACCGGACGTCGGCGGCGCAGTCGCTGCCGGGCATAGACCGGGAAAATTGGGTGCTCGATGGCGGGCTCGACGTCTCCTACGAAGTCGATCTGTTCGGCCGGGTGAAGCGCGGCGTCGAAGCGGCACGGGGCGATCTGGCGGCGGTGCAGGCCGATGCCGACGGCGTCCGCGTCGCGGTGATCGCCAACACGGTGCGCGCCTATCTCGACGTCACCGCTACGGCCGAACGGCTGGCGGTGGCGCAGCGAACGGTGGCGCTGCTCGATCAGTCGATCCGCATCACCGGCGCGCGATTCGAAGTCGGTCGGTCTGATCGGCTGGACGTGATCCGTGTGACCGCGCTGCGCGAACAGCAAAAGGCGACGATCCCGGCGCTGGCCGCGGATCGGGATGCGGCGCGGTTCCGATTGGCCACGCTGACCGGGCGGACGCCGCAGCAATTGCCCGACAGCGTACGCGCGGCGACCCGCACGCCGCAACTGGCCCAGCCGATCCCGGTCGGCGACGGCCAGGCGCTGCTGGCGCGGCGGCCGGATGTGCGCGCGGCCGAACGGCGGCTGGCGGCGGACACGGCGCGGATCGGCGTGGCGACGGCCGACCTCTACCCCCGCATCACGCTGGGCGGATCGGTCGGCACCACGGCGCTGGGCGGTGGCAATGTGCTGGGCGGCGGGCCGTTGAACTGGGTGTTGGGGCCGCTCATTAGCTGGGCCTTCCCTAACACGGAAGCGATCCGGGCGCGGATCGGCGCGGCGAAGGCCGACGGCGCGGCCTCGCTGGCGACCTTCGATGGTACGGTGCTACAGGCGCTGGAGGAAAGCGAACGCGCCTTGTCCGCCTACGCCCACGCGATCGAGCGGGCGCGGACGCTGGGCCTGGCGCGGGACGAAGCGGCCCGCGCGGCCCGGATCAGTCTGGCCCGGCAGCGCGAGGGGCAGATCGATTTCCTGACGGTGCTGGACGCGCAACGCACGCTGGCGAGCGCCGAGGCCGATCTGGCGACCGCGACCCGCGCCCTGTCCTTCGCGCAGGTCGACCTGTTCCGGGCGCTGGGCGGGGGATGGGGTCAGGCCGCGGCCTGATCCCACCGGCTTCAGGCCTCGGTCTTCGCCTTGCTCAGATCATAGGCGCCCAGACCCGGCTTGTAGCTCTTCTCGTCGATGAACTGCCGGATGCCTTCCTTGCGGCCTTCGCTCTTGTCGTGGAAATTGGCGGCTTCCTGCATCCGCACCAGATAGTCTTCCGCCTCGTCATAGGTCATGGTGCCGACGCGGCGGACGGCATCCTTGGCGAATTTGAGCGCCACCGGATTCTTCTTCAACAGCATCTCCGCCACTGCGGTCGTGCGGGCCTTGAGCTGCTCCAGCGGGACGCTCTCATTGACAAGCCGCATGGCGGATGCGGCCTTGCCGTCGATCAGGTCGCCGGTCAGCGTCAGCCACATGGCGTCGCGCATGGGCAGCAGGTCGACCACCACCTTGGTCACGCCACCGCCGGGCAATATGCCCCAGTTGATCTCGGACAGGCCGAACTGCGCCTCGTCCGCGCAGATGGCGAGGTCGCAGGCGAAGAGCGGACCAAAGCCGCCACCGAAGCACCAGCCATTGACCATGGCGATGGTCGGCTTCTGATACCAGCGCAGGCGGCGGAACCAGCCATAGCTTTCGGCCTGCGACTTGCGCACGCCACGCAGGCCCTGCGATTCGGTCTCGCGGAAATATTCCTTCAGGTCCATGCCCGCCGACCAGGCGGTGCCTTCGCCGCCCAGCACCAGCACGCCGACATCGTCGCGATATTCCAGTTCGTCCAGCACCTCCATCATGCGCCGGTTGAGCGTCGGGCTCATCGCGTTGCGCTTGGCCGGCCGCGCGAAATTCACCCAGGCGATCCGGTTTTCGACATGTACGGAAACGACGTCCTGCTCTTCCATCTTCCTGCTCCTGCACGATATGTATCATAGGCATACAATCCGGCAGCCATGATAGGCAAGCGCTTTTTCAAGGTCGCCGCGGGCAGTCCGCTTGACAAGCAGGCCATACCGCCAGATAATAACGATCGTTATTAATAGACTGGCATGGCCGGCGAAGCGAGGCGAGATGGATGTGCAAGGCAAGACGGCGCTCGTCACCGGCGGCGCATCGGGGCTGGGCGCCGCACTGGTGTCCAACTTGCTGTCCGCGGGCGCACATATTGTGGTGATGGACATATGCGCCAGCAAACTGCCGGGCGTGCGCTCCATCCTCTGCGACATTACAGATGAGGCGGCGGTGGCCAGCGCCATCGCCCAGCTCGGCCCCGTGTCGATCCTGGCGAACATGGCCGGTATCGGCGGCATCGGACCGATCGCCACGTCGGCGGGGCCGGGCGACGTCGCCGCGTTCCGCCGGGTGATCGACGTCAATCTGATCGGCGCCGTAAACGTCACGGCCCATATCGCGCATCGCATGATCGGCAACGCGCCGGACGGCCCGGATGGCACGCGGGGCGTGATCCTCAATGCCTGTTCGATCGCGTCCTTCGAAGGGCAGGAGGGGATGGGCGCCTATGGCGCGTCCAAGGCGGCGCTTGCCGCGCTCACGCTCATCTGGGCGCGCGACCTGTCCCGCCACGCGATCCGCTGCGTCGGCATCGCGCCAGGCTTCTTCGCGACACCGATGACCGCGCACATGCCGCAAGCGCTGGTCGAGGAACTGGTTGGTGGCATGGAATTTCCCCGCCGCGCCGGCACGGCCGAGGAATTTGCCGATGCCGCCATGTTCCTGATCCGCAATCCGATGATCAACGCCGAAGTCCTGCGGCTGGATGGTGGGGCGCGTCCGCCCGCGCGCACCCGCTGGACCGCTGCGGCCTGACCCCTTTTACGACAAGGCACAACACAGCATGGCCCAAACGCTTCCATCCGCCACCATCGCCGCCTTCGCGGCGATCGTCGGCAAGGATCATGTCTTTTTCGATGAGGCCGACCAGGCAAGCTATCAGGACAAGTTCGCGATCGACGACGCCCGCCATCACCCGGCCGGGGCAGTCGCCCCCGCGACAGTGGAGGAGATTCAGGCGATCGTCCGCATCGCCTCCGACCGTGGCATTGCGCTGTGGCCGATCAGTCGGGGCAAGAATCTGGGCTATGGCGGTTCCGCCCCGCTGCTGGCGGGGTCGGTGGTGCTGGACCTCAGCCGGATGAAGAAGATCGACTATGACGAGGCGAACGGCACGGTGCTGCTGGAGCCGGGCGTCGGCTTCTACGACCTCTACGACTTTCTGAAATCGAGGGGCATGAAACATTGGCTGTCGGTGCCGGGCAATAGCTGGGGATCGGTGGTCGGCAATGCGCTGGATCGCGGCATGGGCTATACCCCCTATGGCGAACATGCGACGCGCATCTGCGGCATAGAGGCGGTGATGGCCGACGGCCTCGTCGTGCGGACCGGCATGGGCGCTCTGGACGGCGCGCCGACCTGGCAGCTCTACCGCTTCGGCTTCGGCCCCGGCTGGGACCAGATGTTCGTCCAGTCCAATTTCGGCATCGTCACCAAAATGGGCCTGTGGCTGATGCCCGCGCCGGAATCGCTGATGGGCATGGATCTGGAATTCGACCGGCCGGAGGATCTGGGACCGTTGATCGACGCGATCGCGCCGCTCCGTCGCGAAGGGCTTTTGCAGCAGTCGCCGACCATCGGCAACTGGCTGCGCGCCGCTGCCGTGGTCACGACCCGCGACCAGTGGACCGACAAGCCCGGCGCGCTGCCCGACGATGTGATCGCGGCGATCCGCAAGAAGTTCAATGTCGGCTGGTGGGGGGTGAGCCTGCGGCTTTACGGCCGGGATTCGGTCAACAAGGCGGCCTATGCGATCCTGGAGCAGGAACTGGGTAAGCTCAAGCCCATGTCGCTGCGCCCCACGACATGGAAGACCGGCGAACCGCTGGAGGCGACCGGTTGGACCGGCACGCCCCTCACCATGCCGATGCAGAATGCCAACTGGCATGGCGGCCGCGGTGGCCATATCGGCTTTTCGCCCATCCTGCCGCAATCGGGCGCAGCGGCGCAGGCCCAGTTCCAGCGCACCTACGCCCGCTACAAGGAATATGGCATGGACTATCAGGCCAGCTTCGCCTTTGGCGAGCGCCACCTCATCAACGTCAACGCCGTGCTCATCAACAAGGACGATCCAGACCTGATGGGCCGGGTCGACCCCTTCCTCAAACATCTGATCGTCGACGCCAAGGCCCAGGGCTATGGCGAATATCGCACCCATCTCGACTATATGGACGCAGTCGCGGGCACCTATGATTTTAACAGAGGTGCGCTGGGGCAGCTCAACCGCAGGGTGAAGGATGCACTCGATCCCAAGGGTGTGATCGCACCGGGGAAGAGCGGCATCTGGCCCAGCAATCGCACGGGAGGGGAGGGCTGATGCGCCGGGGCATGATCGCGCTGGCGGGTGCCGCGCTGATATTGGCAGGCGCCGCCTGCGGCCGGGCGAGCGAAACGCCGACGCAGGCGTCGAAGGGGCCGCCGCCCTTGCCCGCGCCCGAAACCCTGTCGTCGCGGCCTGCCGCGGGATCGGGCGAGAAACTCTATCTGGCGAAATGCGCCATGTGCCATGGACCCGGTGGCATGGGGACGGGGCTTCTGGCGCGCCGCACCGACCAGCCCTTGCTGGAAAAGCGCACCGATCTGACCATCGACTATGTGGTACAGGCGGCGCGGACGGGCATCGGCAACATGCCCGCCATCCCGCGGGGCGAAGTGAGCGACGCCGAGTTGCAGCAGATCGCCGAGCATCTGGCCAAGGGGGCGAAGCCATGAGCGGCCTGTCTCGAAGGAGCTTTCTGGCAAGCGCAGCGGTGGCCTCGACGGCGGTGATCGGCGGACGGACGGAGGCGACCACCTTGCCGCTCCTCCTGCACGACGCGCAACTGATGGCCGGCCGCCGCTTCGCTGCCCGCGCTCAGTCATTGGGCGGCCAGGCCGTGACGCTCGACGGCGATCGCGTGCGGCAGATGCGGGCTTTGCTGGCGACTTCGCCCACGGCGATCTTCGCTGTCACCCGGCGCAGCGACGAACTCCTGGTCGGCGAGATCGCGGCAGAGGCAGGCTATCGGCGCGTGGCGCTGGTGCGGCATGGCCATGCTTCTATGGTAGCCAACTGCGAGGCGGACGGCGCCACCGTCGCCAAGCTGGCACACCTTTCCCAAGCCCACTGGCCCGAAGCCTTTGCCGAACTGGCGCTGGACAAGATCGGCCAATGCGCCGTCGCGCCCGCCAGCGAGATGATGCCCGCGTTCAGTTGGGTGATGGTTAGACCTTAAACATCCGTTCGCTTCGAGCCCTTCGACTGTCTGACAAGGCAGGCGCTCAGGACAGGCCAAGGTCGAGAAGCGGCCAGAACTGCGCTCCCATTTCTCGACACGCTCGAAACGAACGGCTGGTGTTACCGCCGGATAATCAGCGAGTCCGGCCGCTTGCGCGGCACCCATTCCCCGCGACCGGGAAAATTCTTCAGCACTTCGCCATCCCAAAGCCGCACGGTACGGCGATGGAAGCGCCACTGGCCGTCGGCGCCCTTCACCGCATGGTCGTCATACCAGCCGGCAAAGCGCAACAGATAGGGCGGCTCGCCCTCGCACTCGGTCACGAAGGCGAAGCCGCGCATCTTGCAACTGCCGTCGTCCTGTGCGGTATATTGAACCTGCGTCACATGATGCTGGCGCCCCGGAAAGCCCGGCGCATTGCGATAATGTTCGGCGATGCCGCGAATCCCTTCATGGCCCTCCCAGATGTCGGGATCGTCAAATACCTCCTCCACCATGCGCGCGTCCGGGGTGAAGCAGGCGACCAGCCCATCGACGTCACCCGTGTCGAGCGCCCAGCTATAGGCGGCGATCAGGTCTTGCAGCGCAATCCGGTCCTCGATCGGAAGGGAAGGCATGATAGTCACTCTCCTTAGTTTCTATGGCTTGACGCAATAATAACATTCGTTACGATTATCTGCAACAAGACGACAGATCATGCAAGCGAGAGGACGCATGGGGAAGATCATCATTTCAGGCGCTTCGGGTTCGTTCGGGCGGGCGGCGGCGGAATTGCTGCTGGAAAAGGTCGCGCCGCAGGATGCGATATTGCTGACCCGCACCCCGGCCAGGCTGGCCGATCTGGCAGCAAAAGGCGCCGACGTCCGCTTCGCCGATTTCGACGATCCCGCCACCCTTCCCGCCGCGATGGCGGGGGGCGAAAAGATGCTGCTGATCAGCACCGCGCGCGTCGGCACCCGCGTCGGCCAGCATCGCCATGCGGTGGAAGCGGCGGTCGCGGCTGGCGTCCGGCACATCGTCTACACCTCGATCATCGCCGCCGATCAGCCCGGCAATCCCGCGATCGTCAAGAACGACCATCGCGCGACCGAGGAGATTATCGAAGGCTCCGGCGCCGCCTGGACCCATTTGCGCGACAGCCAATATGCCGAGGCGATCGCCGGGCCGATGACCATCCCCGCACTGATGATGGGCGGAAAGCCCGACAATTGCGGTGATGGCCCGGTCGCTTTCGTCAGCCGCGACGATTGCGTCGCGACCGCCGTGGGCGTGCTGACCCAGCCGGGCCACGAGAATCAGGCCTATGTGCTGACCGGTCCCGACCTCATCACCATCCCGCAGGCGATGGCGCTGGCGAGCGAACTCGCCGGCAAGCCGATCGTGGTCGAAGCCGTCGATGACGAGGCGATGTTCGCCTATTTCGATGGGCTGGGTGCGCCGCGCCATGCCTCCGACATCGTGCCCGACGGGCCGATCCCCTGGTCGAGCGACGACATGGTGACATTCGGCCAGTCGATCCGCGAAGGCTATTTCGCGGAAAAGACCGACTGGGTGGAAAAGATCACCGGTCGCAAGCCGAAAAGCCTGCGCGACGTGATGCTGGCGCACAAGGAAGGCTGGCCGCTGTGAAGAAGATGATGGCCGCGCTGGCGGCGTTGCTGGCGCTCGCAGGATGCGCGGGCGGTGGAACGACGGGTGACAGCGGGGCGGGCGACGACTGGCCCTATACCGGCGGCGACGTCTGGGGCAGCCATCATTCGCGCCTGACCGATATCGACAAGGGCAATGCGGGGCGGCTCGGCCTCGCCTGGTCCTATGACCTCAACACCAACCGCGTGCAGGAAGCGACGCCTGTGGTGGTCGATGGGGTGATGTACACCAGCGGCAATCTCGGCCGCGTCTATGCGCTCGACGCCGCGAGCGGCCAGCCGCTCTGGACCTTCGAGCCGGAGGTCGACATGCAGTCCAATCGGTCGACCTGTTGCGATCAGGCCAATCGCGGTGTCGCTGTGGCCAATGGCAAGGTCATGGTCGGCGCGCTTGACGGGATGCTCTACGCGCTCGACGCGAAGACCGGCAAGATCCTCTGGAAGACCGACACGGTGGTCGATCACAGCCGGGGCTATACCAGCACCGGCGCGCCCGAAGTGGCCGGCGACCTCGTCATCCTCGGCAATGCCGGCGCGGAATATGACACGCGCGGCTATGTCACCGCCTATCGCATCGCCGACGGCACGCAGGCCTGGCGTTTCTACACCGTACCCCATGATCCGGCCAAGGGACCGCAAGAGGACAAGGCGCTCGACGCCGCGCTCAAGACCTGGGACCCCAACAGCCGCTGGGATATCGGCGGCGGCGGCACCGTCTGGGATGCGATCAACTATGATCCCAAGTTCGGCACCGTCTATATCGGCGTCGGCAATGGCGGCCCCTATTCGATCGCGACCCGATCGCCCAAGGGTGGGACCAACCTCTATCTCTCCTCGATCGTCGCGCTGGACGCCAAAAGCGGCGCGGTGAAGTGGCATTATCAGGAAACGCCCGGCGATAGCTGGGACTTCACCGCCACCCAGCCGATGGTGCTGACGGAGATGGAAGTGGACGGGCAGGTTCGACCGGTCATCCTCCATTCGCCCAAGAACGGCTATCTGTTCGTGCTGGATCGCGAAACCGGCAAGCCGCTGCGCGTCAATCCACTCGTGCGGACCAACTGGACCAGGGGATTCGACAAGGATGGCGTGCCGCAGATGACGCCGGACCGCACCGATTTCTGGAACGGCCCGCGTATCGTCTTCCCGGCATCGGCGGGCGCGCGCAACTGGTATCCGGCCGCCTATGATGCGGAGCGCAAAAGCTATTATGCCTCTGTGCTGGACATGGGGAACCTGATGTTCACCGTGCCCCCCGGCACCCCGGCGGAAGCGCGGCGGCCCAAGGCGCTCAATGTCCAGACGACGCTCATCTTCACCCCGCAATTGCAGGCCGTGCTGCCGACCCTGCCGCCCGCGATCCGTGAACAGGTGGAAAAGCTGCCCGAAATGCAGTGGGTGAAGGACAAGCCTTATTCGTCGGAATTGCGCGCGATCGACCCGCTGACCGGCAAGGCCCGCTGGGCGGTGCCGACCGAAGGGTGGCAGGACCGGATGGGTATGCTCTCCACCGCGTCCGGCCTCATCGTCCACGGCACGATCGGCGGCAAGTTGATGGTCCGCGACGCCGACAACGGCAAGCTCATCAAGGCAATCGACACCGGCACTTCGATCATGGCCGCGCCCATGACCTATCGCGTGAAGGGCGTGCAATATATCGCGGTCGCGGCTGGCTTCGGCGGCGGCGGCTGGGGCTATGTGCCGCGCTATTCCGCCGCCTATCGCAACGGCAATGCCAACCGCATCCTGGTGTTCAAGCTGGACGGCGGACCGGTGGCGCAGCCAACGCCGCTAACACCCGTGGAGGTGGCCTCCGCACCCCCCGCGCAAAAGCCCGGCGTGACGCCAGCGATGATCGCCAAGGGGCAGGGGCTGTTTTTCCAGAATTGCGCCATCTGCCACAGCAACCAGCTACGCTCGACTGCGCCCGACCTGCGGCGGATGCAGCCAGGCACGCATGACATGTTCAATCAGATCGTGCGGGAAGGACTGTTGCTGCCGGGCGGGATGCCACGCTGGGACGACCTGCTGGGCGTCGAGGATGCCGATGCCATCCATGCCTGGCTGATCGCCGAACAGGGGCCGTTGCGGGAGCGCGAGTTGAAGCTGAAAGCCGCCGGCAAGCCGCTCGACGCGCCCAGCGCCGCCATCATGTCCAATTTCTAGGAACGACCATGGAAGACACCGACATCATTGTCGTAGGCGGCGGTTCGGCCGGGTCCGCGATGACCGGGCGGCTGGCCGATGCGGGCCTGTCCGTCACCCTGATCGAGGCGGGCGGGACCGACCGGCATATGCGGTCGCGCATCCCCGCGCTTACCAGCGCCATCGTGCAGAATCCCGCCTATGACTGGTGCCATCAGGTCGAGCCGGACCCGTCGCTGGGTGGCCGGGCCGATATCTGGCCGGCCGGCAAGATGCTGGGCGGTGGCAGTGCGCTCAACGGCATGATGTTCATTCGCGGCCATCGCTGGGACTATGACGAATGGGCGCGGCGGGGCGCGGCGGGATGGGATTATGAATCGGTCCTGCCCTATTTCCGGCGGATGGAGGATAATGAGCGCGGCGCCGACCAGTGGCGCGGCACCGGTGGACCGATCGTGGTGTCCGAAGGGCGCGCGCGCTATCCGATTACCGACCAGTGGATCGCAGCGGCGCAGGCGGCGGGCATCCCCCGCTCGTCGGATCTGAACGGGCAGAACGCCGAGGGCGTCGACTATGTGCAGGTGTCGCAGCGAGGCGGCACACGCTGTTCCGCGGCGCGCGGCTATCTGCACGAGCGGCGCAGTGGCAAGGCGCCCACCATAATGCTGGGGGCGCAATTGCTGCGCATCCTGATCGAGGCAGGTCGCGCGGTCGGCATCGTCTATTGGCAGGACGGCGTTGAAAAGATGCTGCGTGCGCGCCATGGCGTGGTGCTGAGTGCCGGGGCGATGAACACGCCGCGCCTGCTGATGCTGTCCGGTATTGGCCCGGCCGACCATCTGCGCGCCCATGGGATAGAGGTCGTCCGCGACCTCCCCGGCGTCGGCGCCAATCTTCAGGACCATGTGGGCACCCATGTCGTGAACGAGGTGGATGTGCGGACGCTCAACAGCGACGCGCAGGGGCTGCGCGGGGCGTGGCAGGTGCTGCGCTACGCGCTGTCGCGTCGCGGCGCGCTGACCACGGCGATCGGCCACGCCCAGGCCTTCGTGAAGAGCCGGCCGGACCTGCCTGCGCCCAATCTGCAGATCAGCTTTGCCGCCTTCGCTTTCGATTTCGACGAACAGGGCCGGCTGATGCTGCGCAAGACGCCGTCGGTCTCGACCCTGGTCGGGCTTATGCGGCCCAGCCATCGCGGGCGGATCAGCCTGCGCTCGGCCGACCCTTTCGCGCCGCCGAAAATCGAACATCGGCAACTGGGCAGCGACGATGATATCGACCAGATCGTCGAGGGCATCGGCATCGCCCGCTCGATCCTGCATGAGACACCGATTGCGACACATATAAGGGGGGAGCTACGCCCCGGCTCGGGGCTGACCGACCCGGAACAGTTGCGCGCCTACGTGCGCATGGCATCGATCCCACTATATCACCCGGTCGGCACGGCCAGGATGGGCGCGCGCGACGATGCGTTGGCGGTGGTCGACGCCGATCTGGCCGTCATCGGCGTCGAGGGGCTGTGGGTCGCCGACGCCTCGGTCATGCCCAGCCTTCCCGCCGGCAATACCAACGCCACCGCGATCATGATCGGCGACAAGGGCGCGGATCACCTGCTGAGGCGCCTCCGCCGCAATTGACGCGCTGGCGGCGCGGGGCCTGCTTTGCCACAAGGCGGGCATGACACCGAATCGCGCCGCCCTCTTCGTGGATGCCATCGCCCCCTTGCCGGTATGGCGCACGTCGTGACGCCGCGACTGGGCGCGGGACTGGTGATCGCCGCCCCGGCGTCGGGCGCGGGCAAGACGATGGTGACGATTGGCCTGCAACGCGCCTTCACCGATCGCGGCCTGAGCGTGCAGGGTGCCAAATGCGGACCCGACTATATCGACCCGGCCTTTCACGAAGCCGCGACCGGCCGGCCCTCGATCAACCTGGACGGTTTCGCCATGGCGCCGACCATGCTGCAGGGGCTGGCGGCGCACGTCGCTACAACTGTCCAACTCGTCGTCGCGGAAGGCGCGATGGGCCTTTATGACGGCGCGCGGGCGCCGGGTCGTTCGGGCGCGTCGGCCGATGTGGCGCGGCTGCTGGGCTGGCCGATGCTGCTGGTCGTCGATGCCCGCGCAGCGGCGCAGACGGTGGCGGCAGTGGCGCATGGCTGCGCGACTTTTCCCGGCGCGCCGGCCATCGCCGGAGTGATCGCCAACAAGGTGGCCAGCACGCGCCATGTCCGCATGATCGAGGATGGGTTCGCGCGTATCGGCCTGCCGCTGCTGGGTGCGATGGCCACGGACGAGGGATTGGCCATGCCGTCCCGCCATCTGGGACTGGTGCAGGCTGGCGAAACGGAGGAACTGGAACGGCGAATCGACGCGATCGCAGGGCGGGTGACGGCGCAATGCGATCTGGATGCGATCCAGGCGGCGGCCGGCGCTACGACAGACGTGCCGGCGCAACCGCCCGGCATCCGGCCACCGGGGCAGCGGATCGCCGTCGCCAGGGACGCCGCCTTCAGCTTCTTCTATCCCCATATCGTACATTGGTGGCGGTCGGCCGGCGCGGAGCTGCGCTTCTTTTCTCCGCTGGCGGACGAATCGCCGCCCGCCGATTGCGATGCCTGCTGGCTGCCCGGCGGCTATCCCGAACTCCATGCTGCGCGGATCGCGGCCAATGGCCAGTTCCTGAACGGCCTGCGCGCCTTTGCGCAGAGCCGGCCGGTGCATGGCGAATGTGGCGGCTATATGGTGCTGGGCCGCACGCTGGAGGATGGCGACGGCGTCGTCCACCCGATGGCGGGCCTGTTGCCGATGGATACCAGTTTTGCGCGCAGGCGCCGAACATTGGGCTATCGCAGCGCGCGGCTGCGGCACGGCACCAGCTTCGCCTCTGTCGGGCAACTGTTGCTGGGTCATGAGTTCCATTATGCCAGCATCACCGCCAGCGAGGGCGAGCCGCTGGCCGACATGGCCGATGCGGAGGGGCAGGCCCTTCCTCCGGCGGGCCACCGCGCGGGCCAGGTGACCGGTGGCTTCTTCCACTTGATCGCCTGATCCAAGTCGATTAGGGCGGCTGCGCGTCAGGTTCCCCGCAAGGGGATCAAAAGGGAACGGGGTTAAAGACCCCGGCTGCCCCTGCAACTGTGAGCGGCGAGCCATCGAGGCACAAGCCATTGGAATCGATGATTCCGAGAAGGCGCTTCGAATACGGCATTGACCCGCAAGCCAGGAGACCTGCCTGTCGCGGTCGTTCTTCGTCCGGACAGGGTGTGCCGGTCGAACGAGGATATCCTCGCGCAACGACAAGCTGACCGTGCGGGTTCGCACGGTGGCGATGTCGTGCGCGCGTGCGCCCTGCATCGCCACCGCGTCGCGTCCGCCCGGTCCTGTCAACGACTGGGGGATTATGATGCATTGGATTTCAAAGAGCGGCCTTCTGCTTCTGGCGGGCCTGTCGACGCCGGCCTTGGCCGATGATGCGGGCGAGGTGATCGTGACCGCGCTGCGCCAGCCGCAGGCCATCGAACAGGTGGCGTCGAGCATAACCATCATCGACAAGCCGGCAATCGACGCCGCACAGGCGCTGGCGGTGTCCGACCTGCTGATCCGCACGCCGGGCGTCAGCTTCACCCGCAATGGCGGCTATGGCACGGCGACCTCGATCCGCATTCGCGGCGCGGAGGCCGACCAGACCGTGCTGGTCATCGACGGCGTGAAGCTGGCCGATCCGTCCTCGACCGGCGGCGGCTATAATTTCGCGACGCTGATGACCGGCGCCATCGACCGGATCGAGATATTGCGCGGTCCACAGTCGATCCTCTGGGGCAGCCAGGCGATCGGTGGCGTGGTGAACATCGTCACCGCACGGGCCGAACGCCCGATCGAAGGCAGCTTCGATATCGAGGCGGGATCGCGCGATACCGTCAGCGCCCGCGCTGCGCTGGGCGGCCGACAGGGCGCGATCGACTGGCAGGTCGCGGGCAGCCGCTTCACGACGGAGGGCATCTCGGCGATCAGCCCGCGCTTTGGCGCCAAGGAGAAGGACGGCTACACCAACGGCACGCTCAACGGGCGTCTGGGCGTCGCGCTGGCGCCGGGCGTGTCGATCGCTATGCGCGGCTATTATGCCAAGGGGCGCACCGACATCGACAGCGCCGGGGCCATTCCCGATAGTCCGGAATATTCGGAAGTGGAGGAATGGATCGGCTATGCCGGCCTGAACGCCGACCTGTTCGGCGGTGCGCTGCGCAATCGCCTGTCCTTCAGCCGCAGCGAGACGCTACGCGACAACGTCAACCCCGCCCGCAAACTGCGCCAGACCAGTTTCACCGCCAGAGGCGAGACGAAGCGCTACGAATATCAGGGCGTGCTCACCATCGCGCAGGGCTGGACCGCGACCTTCGGCGCGGAGCGCGAGGAGCAGCGGATGCGCACGGCTTCGCCTTCCGATAGTTTGGCTGCCTACGCCACGACCCGCGGGTCTGCTGATATCGACAGCCTCTATGCCCAACTGAGCGTCGAGCCGCTGGCCGGCCTGACCGTCAATGGTGGAGTGCGCTACGATCATCATTCGACCTTTGGCGGCAACACGGTCTTCGGCGCGGGCGCAGCCTGGGCGCTGGTCAAGGACCGCACGATCCTGCGGGCGAGCTATGGCGAGGGCTTCAAGGCGCCGACGCTCTACCAGCTCTACAGCGATTATGGGAACACCGCCCTGGTGCCTGAAAAGGCGCATGGCTGGGATGCCGGCATCGAACAGCATCTGTTCGACCATGCGCTGATCCTGTCGGCGACCTGGTTCGATCGCAGCACCGACAATCTCATCACCTATAATGGCTGTCCGACGACCAACCGGCCGCCGCTCTGCTATGCGCCGGGCACGACGGCACCGCGCTTTGGCTATTATGCCAATGTCCAGCGCAGCGAGGCGCACGGGCTGGAACTGGCCGGCGTCGCCCATGCCGGTCGGCTGACGATCGACGGCAATTATAGCTGGGTGTCCGCGGAGGATCGGTCGCCGGGCCTGAACTATGGCAACCAACTGGCGCGGCGACCGCGCCATGCGGCCAATGCGACAGCGCGGTACGACTGGGCGTTCGGCCTGAGCACCGCCGTGGCGGTGCGCTGGTCGGGCAAGGCGCTCGACACCGCGCGCACCAGCGCCACGGTCGCGCCACTGGTCAATGCGGCCTACACGCTGGTGGATCTGCGTGCCGAAATGCCGGTGATGGGCAAGCTGACGCTATTCGGCAGGGTCGAAAATCTGTTCGACGAATATTATGAAACCGCGCGGCGCTACGGTCAATTGGGCCGCAGCATTCATGCTGGCCTGCGGGCGCGGTTCTGATCCCCCCTGACAAGGAGCGTATGACCATGGACAGCCTGTCCCCTGCCGCCGCCCGCCATCTCTGGATCGGATTGATGACGCTGGCCAGCACCATAACCACTCTGGCGCTGGCCTGCGCCACGCCTTTCCCCGCCCTGGCCGCCCTGGCCGCGTTGCATGTCCGCCGGCAGGACGGCATCATTCTGATGCTCGCGGCCTGGGCGGTGTCGCAGGGGGTGGGCTATTGCCAGCTGGGTTATGAAACGACTGTGGAGAATGGCGTCTGGGCCGGGACCATGGCGCTGGCGGCCATCGCGTCGCTGCTCGGCGCGGATGGTGCGGTGCGCCTGTTGCCGCACGCGCATCCGGCGGTGCGGCTGGTCGCGGCCTATGGAGCAGCGTTCGCTACGTTCAAGCTGGCCGTCCTGGCGGGCGCATGGGCGCTCGATTCCGGCTGGGCGGCCTTCGCGCCGGATGTAATGGCGCGGCAATTCGGGCGCTACGCCATGATCCTAGCCGGCCTGCTGGCGTTGCAGCATCTGGCCGCCCGCAGCGGCCTGCTGCGCCGTGCGGCGACCGCCTGATGTTGCGCGCGGTCGAGGATGGTCCGGCGGTGGTGGTGTGCAGCAGTTGCCGCCACTCGCCGGGGCAGCGGGAAGATGCCGATGGCGTGCGCGGCGGTGCGCGGCTGGCGGAGGCGCTGCGCCGGGTGAAGGCCGGGTCGGACCGCTATGACGGGGTGGCGGTGCAGGACATGCCCTGCCTCTTCGCCTGTTCCGACCATTGCGCCGTCCATCTGCGGGCGCCGGGGAAGATCGGTTATGTGCTGGGGCGCTTTACGCCCGACGAGGATGCCGCGCGCGCGATCCTCGACTATGCGGCGCATCATGCCGCGAGCGCCCATGGCCAGGTGCCTTATGCCGACTGGCCGCAAGGGGTGAAGGGCCACTTCATCGTGCGTCTGCCGCCTGCCGGGTTCGTCGCCACATGAGCCTGTTTCCCACCGTGGCGGCTTTCGACGACGCGCTGGCGTCCCTGCCGGGGGCCGACCTGGCCTGCCGCGCCGCTGCCGCAGCGCGGCAGGGGCAATTGACAAAACCGGCCGGGTCTTTGGGTCGGCTGGAGGAGATCGCCATCTTCCTGGCCGGCTGGCAACGGCGCGCGCGCCCGCATATCGATCGCGGCCGGGCGGTGATTTTTGCGGGCAATCATGGCGTGGCGCGGCATGGCGTCAGCGCCTTTCCGCCCGCGGTGACGGCGCAGATGGTTGCGAATTTCGCCGCTGGCGGCGCGGCCATCAATGCGCTGGCGGGCGCAGCCGGGCTGGATCTGCAGGTCGTGCCGATCGACCTTGATCGCCCGACCGAAGACTTCACGGTCGCCGCGGCGATGGGCGAGGCGGATTGCCTGGCCGCGCTCAACTGCGGGGCCGATATGGTCGATCCGGGCCTGGACCTGCTGTTGCTGGGCGAGATGGGCATTGGGAACAGTACCGCCGCCGCGGCCCTGTGCCAGCGCAGCTTCGGCGGCAGCGTGGCGGAATGGGTCGGCGCGGGGACCGGCGTGGATGCCCACGCACTGGCGGTCAAGCGACAGGTGGTCGATCTGGCCATGGCGCATCATGCCCAAGCGCCGATGACGCCGTTCGAGACGCTGCGCCGGGTTGGCGGGCGGGAGATCGTCGCCATTGCAGGGGCCATGCTGGCGGCGCGGCATCGCCAAGTGCCGGTGGTGCTTGACGGGTTCATCTGCGCATCGGCGCTGGCGCCGTTGGCGGCCACCACGCCCGCGATCACCGATCATGTGATCGCCGGACATCGCTCGGCCGAAGCCGGGCACGGGCGGCTGCTCGACCGGCTGGGACTGAAGCCAGTGCTCGATCTCGACATGCGGTTGGGCGAGGGCAGCGGCGGCGCGGTGGCGGTGGCGGTGATCCGCGCGGCGGTAGCGGCCCATGACCAGATGGCGACCTTCGCCGATGCGGGTGTATCGGCGGGCGGATGAGCGGCATGCTGCTCCATCTGATGCGGCATGGCACGCCCGAACTTGCCGGGCGATTGCTGGGACATGCCGACTGGGCCGCCACCGATGCGGGGACGGCCGCCTGCGTGGCGCGTGCCTGCGGGCTGGAGGCGGAGGTTATAATATCGTCTGACCTGACCCGCACGCGGCAGGCGGCGACGGCCATCGCCGCGCCGCGTGGCATCGCGCCGCAGATCGACCCGCGCTGGCGGGAGCTGGATTTCGGGGCATGGGACGGCGCCGATCCGGCGATGCTGGACCAGGCGGCCCTGACGCATTTCTACGCGGACCCCGATGCCTGTCCGCCCCCCGGAGGCGAGCGCTGGTCTGCGCTGGTAGCGCGGGTCGGTGCGGCGATCGCCGCCCTGTCGCCCCGGCCGACGCTGGTCGTCACCCATGGCGGGGCCATACGCGCCGCGCTGGCGCTGCTGTGCGGCTTCGACCAGCGCCAGATCTGGGCGATCGACCTGCCCTATGCCGCCCGTCTTACGCTGCGTCTCTGGCCTGGCGAGAAACCTTGGGCGCAGATCGCGGGGCTTGCGGCGTGAAGGGCCTCATCTTCGCGCTCCAGTTCTTGACGCGATTGCCTATGCCGCGGGTGGAGGCGGACGGGGCGGCGTTCGCCGCCGCGATGCGCTGCTTTCCGGCGGCGGGCCTGGTGGTCGGCGCGCTGGTCGCCGCCGCGGGATGGGCCGGCGCCTGGATCGATGCGTGGACCGGCGCGTTGCTGGCGCTCGTGGCGTGGGTCTGCGTGACCGGCGCGCTTCATCTGGATGGACTGGCCGATCTGGCCGATGCGACGAGCGCGGCGCACAAGAATCGCGAGCGGTTGCTGGCGGTGCTGGCCGATCCCCATGTCGGCGCCATGGGCGCCACCGCGGTGGCGTTGCAGGTGATCGCCAAGCTGGTGCTGCTCCATGGCCTTGTGGAATTGAAGGCATTCGCCGCGCTGCTGTTGATCCCCTTCGCCGCACGGATTGGGCCGCTGCTCTGGAGCCGCTGGCTGCCGCCTCTGCATGACGGCCTTGGCGCGCAATTCCGCGCGGTCATCCGCCCGGCCGATCTGGCGCTGTGGGGCGTCATGCTCCTCTCTGCCGCCTTCTGGATGCCGGCGCTGCTGGCCGTGGCGCCGTTGGCCGGATTGTGGGGCTGGTGGGTTCTTGTGCGGATCGGCGGCATTTCAGGCGACAGCCATGGTGCGGGCATCGAACTGCTGGAAAGCGGCCTGTTGCTCGCAGCACTGATCCTGACGCGGGCGTCATGACGCGTTGGACCCATCATGGTGGCAAGCTGGACGCGGCGCGGCGATGGTTCGGCGAAGGCCGGGAACCGTGGATCGACCTGTCGACCGGGATCAATCCGCTTGGCTGGCCGGTGGAGAAAGCGCCTGCGATCGATTGGCGCGCCTTGCCCGGCGATGCGCAACTGGCCGTATTGGAGCAGAACGCGGCGCGGCATTTCGGCGTCGATCCGGCCCATTTGTGCGCGCTACCGGGGAGCGAGGCGGGATTGCGGCTGCTGCGCGGGATCATAGCCGGGAATGTCTTGCATGGCGCAGCCTGCTACCGCACCCATCGCGATATTCATCCCGACGGCCGCGCCTTCATCCCCGGCGTAGATGATCCGGCCTTGCTCGACGGCAATATTCTGCTGATCGCCAATCCCAATAATCCCGACGGCGGCTTGTTGGACAAGGTTCAACTGAACGCGCTGCTGGAGCGACAGACTTCGAGCGACGGCTGGCTGGTGCTGGACGAAGCCTTTGCCGACTGCCTGCCGGACATCAGCATGGCGGATCGCGTTGCGGACGATCGGCGTCTCCTCATCTTCCGTTCCTTCGGCAAATTCTTCGGGCTGGCTGGTATACGGTTGGGCTTTGTCATAGGGCCGCGCGCGGCCATCGCGCGATTTCGCGAACGGCTGGGGAGCTGGCCGGTATCGACCGCGGCGTTGGTCATCGGGGCGGCCGCCTATGCGGATCGGGACTGGATCACTACCACCCAGGCACGCCTGATCGAACAGGCGGCAACGCTGGACGGATTGTTGCACGCACATGGCCTGTCTCCCCAGGGCGCTTGCCCCCTGTTCCGCCTGATCGTCACCGATGTCGCCGCGACGTTGTTTGCCCGTTGCGCCCGGCACGCGATCCTGACCCGGCCCTTCGACGAGAATGCAGGCTGGTTACGAATCGGTTTGCCGGCCGACGCGGCGGCGCTGGCGCGACTGGATCGGGCGCTGGAGGGTGGCTGAGCCCGTGGCCCTGCTGGCGCTGGCGATCGAGGGTGCGATCGGCTGGCCCCAGCCATTGTATCGGCGCATCGGCCACCCGGTCGGCGCCTTTGCGGCGATCATCGACGGGTGCGAGCGGGCCTGGAACCGAGCGGAATTGCCCGGTCGGCTACGACGCGTGGCGGGTATTGGTTGTCTATTGCTGCTGCTGATCGTCGCCATGGGGGCAGGGTTTTTGCTGGAGTGGGGGCTGCGTGGGATTGGAGGACGCTGGGCCTGGATTTTCATCACGCTCTGCGCCGTGCCGGGCATGGCGGCGGGCAGCCTCTACCGGCATGTCCGCGCGGTGGCGGAACCCTTGCAGGCGGATGATCGGGCTGCGGCCCGCACCGCCGTCGCCATGATAGTGGGCCGGGATACCGAAAGGCTCGACAGCGCGGGCATCGCGCGCGCCGCGATCGAGAGCCTGGCCGAAAGCTTTTGCGATGGCGTGGTGGCGCCGCTCTTCTGGCTGCTGCTGGGCGGGTTGCCGGGCCTGTGGGCTTATAAGGCTATCAACACCGCCGACAGCATGATCGGTCATCGCGAAGAACGGTGGCGCGCCTTCGGATGGGCGGCAGCAAGGCTCGATGATTTGCTCAATCTCATACCCGCGCGGTTTGCCGGCCTGTTGCTTTGCTTGAGTGCGGGGCGAGGCTGGCGCATCATGCTGCGCGACGCGCGTCGTCACGCCTCTCCCAATGCCGGATGGCCGGAAGCGGCCATGGCGGGCGCTCTCGGCGTACGGCTGGCCGGGCCGATCGCCTATGATGGCGTCGCGCAGGACAAACCGTGGATCGGATCGGGCCGAGGGGATCTCGCCGCCGCCGATCTCGAAGCTGCGCTGCGCCTTTATCTGCGCGCCTGCCTGCTGCTTGGATTGGCCGCTGCGCTCTTTGCATGGAGTGGCTTATGACGGTGCTATTGGTGCTGGGCGGCGCGCGATCGGGCAAGAGCCGCTATGCGCTCGCCCGTGCCGAAGCGATGCCGGGCGACTGTCTGTTCGTTGCGACCGCGCAGGCGCTGGACAGCGAAATGGACAGTCGTATCGCGCGCCACCGGGAGGAGCGCGGCGCACGCTGGCGCACGATCGAGGAGCCGGTCGCGCTGGATTGGATCGTGCGGACGGAAGCGCGGCCGGGCCGGGTGTTGCTGATAGACTGCCTGACCTTATGGGCGTCCAACCTGATGATGGCGGAGCGCGACATCGACGGAGCGGTGGATGCTCTCGTCATGGCGCTACGCCAAGCGCGGGGGCCGGTGATTTTGGTCGCGAACGAGGTGGGGCTGGGCATCGTCCCGGACAATGCGCTGGCGCGGCGGTTCCGCGACGTCGCGGGCACCATCAACCAGGCGGTGGCGACCTGTTCTGACGAAGCGGTTTTCCTGGCGGCAGGCTTGCCCCTAACACTGCGCTGACGGCGCCTTGCACTCTCCGCTTGGCAACAACAGTAACGATTGTTACTATGAGTCGAGATAAGAGAGGAGCCTCAAGGCCATGCCAGCCTATCCCCAGACCATTCATTTCGTCGGGTTGAACACACCTGTCGGCATCGAATGGGCGGCCCGCAATCTGGACGTTATCGGCGAAATCCCTGCCGGGATAGCCGGCGCCTTTTTCCGCGCCGTCCCGGACCCCGCCCATGCGCCGATGTTCGACGACGATATCGTCCTGTCGGGCGACGGCATGGTCGCCAAGTTCACCATCCAGGACGGCAAGGTGGATTACGCGATCCGCTATGTCGAAACCGAGCGCTACCGGCTGGAAAAGGACGCGCGGCGCGCGCTGTTCGGGCAGTATCGCAACCCGTTCACGGACGATCCCGCCGTTGCCGGCCGCGATCGTACGGTCGCGAACACCACGCCGGTCTGGCATGGCGGGCGGCTGTTCATGACCAAGGAAGACGGGCTGGGCTATGAGATCGATCCCGATACGCTGGAGACGATCGGTCGCTGGGACTATCATGGCGCCTTCACATCGCAGACCTTCACCGCCCATCCCCGCGTCGATCCGCAGACGGGAGAGATGTTCTTCTTCGGCTATGAAGCGGACGGCCTGTGTTCGACCAAGGTCGCCTATGGCGTGGCGGACCGCAATGGCAATCTGGTCAGCGAAACATGGTTCGATCAGCCCTATTGCTCGTCGATCCATGATTTTGCGATCACCGAACGCCACGCGATCTTCCCGGTCTTTCCGACCACGGCCGACCTGGATCGGCTGAAGGCCGGCGGCGCGCATTGGGCGCATCGGCAGGATCTGGACAGTTGGGTCGGCATCATGCCGCGCCATGGCATGGGGGCGGAGATGCGCTGGTTCCGGGGGCGACCGGGCGTGTCGGCCTTCCACATCGTCAACGCCTATGACGATGGCGATCTCATCCATCTCGACCTCTGCCTGTCGGATACCAATGCGTTCGGCTTCATGCGGGAAGCGGGCGGCATCCGGCGCGACCAGCGGGAGATACAGGGCGGGTTGACCCGCTGGACCTTCGATCTGTCGAAGGAAGGGGACCGTTTCGAGGAACGGTTGGTCGGGCCGCCCGGTGACATGCCGCGCCTGCGCGACGCGGACCAGGGGCGGCCCTATCGGTCGGCCTGGTATCTGTCGATGAACCCCCAGGGTGGTCCGCCGCTGCCGGGCGGGCCGGTCGGCTTCGCCTTCAACGCGCTATTGCAGATCGAGCCGGGTAACGGCCGCATCGACATGATGGGGCTGGAGTTCGGCATGGCCATCAGCGAACCGGTGCATGTGGCTTCCCCGGAAGCGGGACATGACGGCTGGCTACTGATGGTGGTGGACCGTCAGGCGGGCGAGACAGAGTTCAGGTCCGAATTGTGGGTGGTCGATGCGGGCGCGATCGCGGCCGGGCCGATCGCGCGCGTGCCCATGCCCTTGCCGATGCGCGCGCAGGTCCATGGCGCCTGGGTGTCGGCGGCGCAATTGGCATCGGCGCAAGGTAAAAAGGCGGCCTGATCGCTATGCGGCACGCTTGACAAAATACTAACGATCGTTATAGATAGGCGAGAGAGGGGCGGTCTACGTCTGCCCCCTCCAACAAGAACCGCAACGCGCAAGCCGGCCGCCGGTATGGGCGAGAGGATGACATTATAAGGCAGGTGCAAAGCACCGCCCGACCGGAACCTGCGACATGCGGGGCCGGTGTCGCCCTTTCCATGCCATGAGCTGCAAGAGAGGGAGGAAGACCAAGATGTCCGACTGGAAACGCATATTTCGAGGCCATGTGGCGGGGTGGGCGCTGGCGAGTGCGATGATCGCTGCGCCGGCTCTGGCGCAGGATGCGACCGTACCGGCCGACGCGCCCGCACAGGCAGCGGATCAGGCCGGCGGGGCCGCCGACATCATCGTCACCGCCCAGTTCCGGGCTCAGAATCTGCAAGATACGCCGATCGCGATCACCGCGGTATCGGCCGATACGCTGGCGGCGCGCAGCCAGACCAGCGTCACAGACCTCGGCCAGTTCGCGCCCAATGTCGCGCTGGCCCCCGCGACCAGCATCCAGGGCAATGCCGTGGCCGCGTTCATCCGCGGGGTCGGCCAGCTCGACGCAAGCTTCGCGCTGGAGCCGGGCGTCGGCATCTATATCGACGATATCTATTACGGCACGACCTTCGGCGCGGTCATGGACCTGACCGACCTGGAGCGGGTCGAGGTGCTGCGCGGGCCGCAGGGCACACTGGCTGGCAAGAACAGCGTCGGCGGCGCGGTAAAGCTGTTCAGCAAGAAGCCGGATTCGACGCCGGGGGGCTTTGTCGAGGCGACCTATGGCCGGTTCGACCGGCTGGAATTGCGCGGCAGCGCCAATGTCCCACTGACCGACGACCTGTTTCTGCGGGTGTCGGGCGTGTCGAAGAATGTCGACGGTTATATGAAGCTGCTCGACTATGGCTGCGTCAATCCAGCGTCCGGCATTCCGCCCAGCAGCGGCAACAAGAATTGCCAGATCGGCACCGAAGGCGGCATCGACGTGATGGCGCTGCGTGCCGCACTGCGCTACGCGCCGGCCGGATCGCCGCTGGAAATCAATGTCGTCGCCGACGTATCGAAGGACAAGAGCGAGACGGTCGCGACCAAATTGCTCTATGCCGATAACCCGTCGGTGCGCAGCTATGTCGCGGGCGATCCCACAGCCGGCATCCCGTTCGACAGCCGTTTCCTGACCGGGGACAAAAGCTATACCTCCTATGCCACCTATGCGACGGGGGGCAACTATACGACGGTGTTCGGCATCCCGACCCAGATCGCGCCGGGCGGCTTCACCGCCAGCCCGACCAGCACCGTCAAGGCCTGGGGCCTCTCCGGCACGATCGATTATGACCTGTCCGACAGTCTGAAGCTCAAGTCGATCACCGGCTATCGCAGCGCCGATGGCACCAGCGCGATCGACGTGGACGGATCGCCGCTCGCCATTCTGCTGCAGGAATTCACCTACGGCCATGAGCAGTTCACGCAGGAACTGCGCCTCAGCGCCAATTTCAATGACAAGGTCGACCTGACCGTCGGCGGTTTCTATTACAAGGCGACCGATACGATCCAGGGCCGTAGCCAGATCCCGACTCTGTTGTTCGATTTCCTGGCGGACGATGTCGTCAAGAATCGCAGCGCATCGGTTTTCGCCCATGGCGAGTTTCATGTGACAGACGCCTTCAACATTATCGGCGGGCTGCGCTACACCGACGACAAGAAGAGCTATCGCTATTCGCGCCGCAACGTGGACGGCACGCTGCCCAGTGGCGCCTTCTTCACGCCCAATTTCCTGCTCGTCGGGCTGGACGGGCTGACCGGCACCTTCAAGGGCAATCGGGTCGATTATCGCATCGGCGTCAATTATCGCTGGTCCGACGAACTGATGACCTACGCCCAGCTATCGACCGGCTTCAAGGGTGGCGGTATCAACCCGCGCCCGTCGGCGCCCGACCAGGTCCAGACCTTCGGTCCGGAAAAGCTGACCACCTATGAAGCCGGGTTCAAGGCCGATCTGCTCGGCCGAATGCTGCGCCTGAACGGCGCGGTGTTCCTCAACAAATATAACGACATGCAGCTGGTGCGCTATCAGTGCCCGGAAAGCGTCGTCCTGTCCTGCTCGGTGCCGTCCAATGCGGGCGATGCGGAAGTGTTCGGATGGGAACTGGAAGCGCAATTGCGTCCGGCGGACGGCCTGTCGTTCGATGCGTCGGTCGGCTATCTGGACTTCGATTACAAGAAGATCACTAATCCCGCGACCTTGGTTACCAAGGATATGATAGCGCCCTTCATCAGCAAATGGCAACTGTCGGCGGGCGTGCAATATGAAGCGGACCTCGGCGGCAACGGCACGCTGACGCCGCGGATCGACTGGTCCTGGCGGTCGAACTTCTATTATAACTCGGTCAACAATCCCTATAATCTGATCGACGCGCCCAGCTTGGTCAATGCGCGGCTGACCTATCAGGCGGCCGACAAGGACTGGTCGCTCAGCGTCGGCGTGACCAATGTCTTCGACAAATTCTATTATAATGGCGTAGCGGAAAATGTCGGCACCTTCGGGGTCGTCACGGGCACGGTCGGCCGGCCGCGCGAATGGACGGCCACGGTCAAGAAAAGCTTCTGATCTTTTCTGCAGGGATAGGGGGAGGAGGGCTCGTCCGCATCAGCGGACGAGCCCTCCTTGCGTCAGGCAGCGACCGCTTCGCCGGCTTCGGCGCGGGCGAGACGATCGACGAGGCGCGTGAACAGTGTCACGCCGCGATCATGGACGGTGGGCATGATACGCGGCGCAGGCGTGCGATCGATCACGCGCTGCTGCGCTTCGATCATCAGCTTGTCCTCGGCAAAGGCCATGTCGGCCAGGCGCATCAGCATGTCGCGGACGGCTTCGTCGCCATGGTTGCGATGCGGTCCCCAGGAAAAGAAATAACGCGCCGTCCGGTCGCCGGTCGGCGTCACCGCCTGGCTGGTGAAGGTCACCGCGCCGATCGCCTCGTCATAATCGGGCCGTTCGAAGCCGCACCGTTCTGCCGTGCCAGCTGCAAAGCTGCCGCTCCACATCAGCAGCACGCCGGGCAACAGGAAGTCGTAGCTTTGCCAGCTATCGATCGGTGCATCGCTTTGGCGCCCGCCCGGTCCATGGGTGCCGACCACCCAGCGCTCGAAACGCACCCCCCGGTCCAGCGGCAGGAGACGCGGGCGTTCCTCTGCAAATTCCGGCCCTGCGCCGAAACTCTTGGCATGGACATAGCTCAGATGGCTGAAGTCCAGCAGATTGTCGTTGATAAGCCGGGCTTCGGCCGCATAGTCGAGAAAGCCGCGCCCCAATATATAGTCGGGGTCGTCAAAGCCGACCGCCGGCGGGATCAGCGCCGGGTCCGCCAGTGCGGGATCGCCCATCCAGACCCAGACCCAACTGTGGCGCAGTGCGACGGGATAGGTGCGCAGCCGCGCCTGCGGCGGGATCATCTCCTGCCCCGGTATCTGCACCACCGCGCCGTCCGCATCGAACAACAGGCCATGATACATGCAGCGCAGCCGCGCGCCCTCGCAGCGGCCGAGCGACAAGGGAGCAAGGCGATGGACGCAACGATCCTCGCACGCGACCAGCCGGCCGTCCGCCGACCAGAGTACGATAGGGTCATTCAGGATCGATACGGCCATCGGCTTGTCGGGCTCCAGATCCTGCTCCCAGGCGGCGACATACCAGGCGTTGCGGACATAGGTCATTTCGACTCTCCCTCATTTATTGAACAATGTTCAATGAACATTGTTCAATTGTCAAGGCGCGCGCCATGGGGCAAGAAGGGTCGGTGAAGATCAGGCAGGAAGAGATTGTCGAGGCGGCGCTGACGCTGGTGGACGAACAGGGGTTGGGGGCGCTCAACATGCGCGCGATCGCGGCGCGGTTGGGCGTGCAGGCTTCGGCGCTCTACTGGCATTTCCCATCCAAGACGGTGCTGATGCGGGCGATGGCGCAAAGCTTTCATGCGCGCGCCCTGGTTGCGGCCGGCACGGGTGCGGCCAGGGATTGGCGGCACTGGTTGCTGGACTATGGTGCGGCCTTGCGCCGCGCGCTGCTCAACCATCAGGGATCGGCGCTGCTCTGCGCCACGGCGCGGCCCGCGCCGGACACGGCAGCGGCAGCGGCCGATCTACTGTCCGCGCCGTTGGTGGCGCAGGGGCTGTCGCGCGCCCACGCGCTCAGTTGCCTCGCGTCGATCAATGCGCTTGTGCTGGGCTGGGCGGTCTATGAACAGAGCGAGGCGATGCACGATCATCTGGCCGGGATGATCGGCTTTGACGAGAGTTTCGCGTTGGGGCTGGAAGCGATGGTGTCGGGCTTCCGTGTCGATTGACCCGTTGCAATAATTATAACGTTCGTTATGATGTGGTGGTCAGTCAAGGCCAGCCGCATGGTCCAGCAAGGGCGCGGTGGCGACATGCAGAAGAGGATAGACCATGACTCCCGACGCCATCCGCATCGCCCATCCCGATAAGCTGTTCATCGGCGGCGCCTGGATCGATTCGACCGGCGACGGCGTGATCGAGATCGTCTCGCCCAATAGCGAGGAGGTCGTCGCGCGGGTCGTCGATGGCACGGAGACGGACATGGATCGTGCCGTCGCCGCCGCGCGCAAGGCGTTCGATGAAGGACCATGGCCGACCATGGCCCCCGCCGAACGCGGTGCGATCGTAAAGCGCATGGGCGCGGAACTGGAGAAGCGCGCGCCCGAACTGGCGGCGGCCTGGACCGCGCAGGTTGGCGGGCTCGCCAGCTTCGCGCCGATCATGACCGGTGGCGCGACCGCGACCCTGATGGCGATCGCCGGCTATGCCGAGACCTATCCCTTCGTGGAGCGGCGACCCTCGCACATGGTCAATACCGCGATCGTGGTGCAGGAGCCCGCGGGCGTGGTCGCTGCGATTGCGCCCTGGAACGCGCCCTATGGCATCATGTCGGCCAAGGTCGCCTATGCGCTGGTCGCGGGTTGCACCGTCATCATGAAACCATCGCCCGAAACCCCGCTGGAAGCCTATATCATGGCCGAAGCGGCAGAGGCGGCGGGCGTGCCGGCGGGCGTCGTCAATCTGGTCGCGGCCGGACGCGATGCGTCCGACCATCTGGTCCGCAATCCCGGCATTGACAAGGTGACCTTCACAGGATCGACGCTGGCGGGCAAGCGGATCGGCGAAGTGTGCGCTGGCCGCGTCGCACGCTGCACATTGGAGCTGGGCGGCAAGTCGGCAGCGATCGTCCGCGACGATTTCCCGATCGAGGTCGCTGCCGCAATCCTGGGCAACACCATCACCATCATGAGCGGGCAGGTCTGCGCGATGCTCAGCCGCGCGATCGTGTCCAGGCACCGGCATGACGAGCTGGCCGACGCCATTTCCAAGGTGATGCAGGGTATCCGCATCGGCCATAGCGACGCGCCCGACACCCAGCTTGGCCCCGTCGCGATGAAGCGGCAACTGGAAAGGGTGGAGGACTATATCGCCCTGGGTCGGGAGAGCGCCGATCTGGTGACGGGCGGCAATCGTCCGGCGCATCTGAACAAGGGCTATTTCATCGAGCCGACCCTGTTCGCCAATGTCGATAACGCCAGCCGCATCGCGCAGGAGGAGATTTTCGGTCCGGTGCTCTGCCTGATTCCCGCCGAAGATGAGGAGGATGCGATCCGTATCGCCAACGACAGCAGCTTTGGTCTGAACGGATCGGTGCTGACCAACGACGCCGATGCCGCTTATCGCATCGGCCGGCGCATCCGCGCGGGCGGCTTCGGGCAGAATGGCATGAAGCTGGAATTCGGCCTGCCCTTCGGCGGCTTCAAGCAATCGGGCATCGGTCGCGAAGGCGGGGTGGAAGGCTTGCAGCCCTATCTGGAAACCAAAACGATCCTGCTCGACGCCGCGCCCGCGGGGTTCTGACCATGATCGCATTGAACGGGCAGGGGCGCGGCACCGGGGCGGCGTTCACTGCCGCCCGGATCATCTTCGGCGGCTGGTTCCTGTTTTCGGGGGTGGAATATTTCACCCCCTTCGACCTTCAGCCGCTGGGCAATACGCCGCTGGCGCAGGAATTCACGCTGGCGCTGATCCATAGCGGCCTGTTCGCCTGGATCAAGCTGATGGAGGTGGTCGCCGCGCTGCTGATATTGGCCAACCGGGGGGTGCTACCCACGGCGCTGGCCTGCGTCCCGCTCAACATCGTGATCGGCTACTGGAATTTCGTGCTCGATCCCGGCGTGGTCGAATATGCGTTCGGTATCGTAACGCTGGTACTGAACGCGATATTGCTTTGGCCTTGGCGGCGAGAGTTGATCGGGTTGCTGCGCTGGTAGGCCAATTTATTCCGTTCGGTTCGAGCCTGTCGAAAAGCATAGCGCAATGGTCTCGACAAGCTCGAACCGAACCGGGGCTATTCGAAAAACGCCACCGCGCGCACTTCGATACTGGAGCGCGTCTTCGTGTCGGGCAGGCTGCTGTCGTGAAAGGCGGTGTGCGGGCAGCGCCAGGTCACATTATGATCGCTGTCCTGGAATTTGAACAGCAGCACATCGTCAGCCGCCATGTCGGAAAAATACCACCAGCGATGCCGGTCGCGATGGCGGAAGATGGAGGCCGCGATCATCTGATCTTCGCCTGGGACCGGCGCGGTCAGCGCGTCGCCGGTCGGCAATTCGTCCACCACGAACAATGTGTTAGACGTCGCTTCCTCGTCGGACACGGTGCGCCCGTCGCATACCGCCAGCGGCCAGTCCTGTGGACCGGGGGTGAAGGTGCGCCAGAAGCTGACGCAAACATAGCGCTTATAGCCGGGGCCGTCGGGAAAGGCGGCGGCGTAGGCCCGTTCGGCGGCCCGGCGGCCGGTAATCTCATTATAATCGACATGGGCCTCGCCCGCGGGCGGCTGGATGCCGCCTTCATGGCGGTAATTCTCGACCTTTTCCTGCGCACGGGCCGTCAGGTCGGCGGAGGTGCGGATCATCCAGCCCCCTGCCGACACGCCACTCGCGCCGGTTAGCGCGCGGATCGCTTCTTCACATTCGCGCAGATAGAGACGATCGACCGCCTCCTTGTCGAAGAAGTCGGTGATTGCGCTAGGGTGTTTGCCCAGCATGAAGCCGTGGGTGTCGAAACGGAAATGATCGCGGATCGGCATCCCGTCGCGCACGACCATGCGGTGATCGCCATAGCGGCCGGTGTTGATCTCGACCCCGCGCGACACGTAGCGCCGGGTGACGAAATCGCCTTCATCGAGATAGCGGATCAGCGCGGGCGCCTGCCGCGCGCTATCCTCGACATCGGCTGCGATCGGCAGGCTGGCCATCAGTCGACTTCCTCTGGCAGCGCGCCTATGACCGACTTGACCTCCAGAAATTCCTCCAGCCCGAACTTGCCGAATTCGCGGCCATTGCCCGACTGTTTATAACCGCCGAACGGCATGTCGAAGGCGAGGCCGCCGGCATTGACGAATACGGCGCCCGCGCGAATGCGGCTGACGAACTTGCGCGCGTGGGCGGGATCGCCCGCGACATAGGCGCCCAGGCCGTAGGGCGTGTCGTTGGCGATGCGGATGGCGTCTTCATCGTCTTCATAGGGCATGAGGACGAGGACGGGACCGAAAATCTCCTCCTTCGCGATCGTCATGTCGGGGGTGACGTTGGCGAAGACGGTGGGACGGACATAGCTGCCCTCGCTCAACCCTTCGGGACGGCCGGTGCCGCCGGTGACGAGGGTCGCGCCTTCGTCGATGCCGGTCTGGATCAGGCGCTGGATGCGGTCCCATTGCCGCTGGCTGACGACCGGGCCGATATGGTCGCCCTCGACCTGCGGATTGCCGACCTTCTTGGCGGCGAACAATGCGCCGACCTTTTCCGCCGCTTCGTCATGCTGGGACTTGTGGACCAGCATCCGGGTGGGCGCGACGCAGCTCTGGCCGCTGTTGAGCAGCACACCACCGACCCCGCCGGGGAGCGCCTTGTCGAGCGGCGTGCCTTCCAGGATGATGTTAGGCGATTTGCCACCCAGTTCCTGCGCAACGCGCTTCACCGTGTCGGCCGCGTTCTTGGCCACCATAATGCCCGCACGGGTCGATCCGGTGAAGCTGACCATGTCGATGTCGGGATGTTGGGCGAGCGCGGTGCCGACGCCTTCGCCATCGCCCTGCACCAGATTGAAGACACCCGGTGGCACGCCTGCTGCATCCAGAATCTCTGCGAAGATGGCGGCGCAGCTAGGCGCTTCTTCCGAAGGTTTCAGGATCATGGTGCAGCCCGCCGCCAGCGCCGGGCCGACCTTGGCCACGATCTGGTTCATCGGCCAGTTCCACGGCGTGATGAGCGCGACCACGCCGATCGCTTCGCGCACCACCCGGTTGTCGCCGATCTTCTCGGAAAATTCGTAATTCTTCAGGGCATTGAGCGCCTGTCCCAGATGCCCCAGACCCGATCCCGCCTGCGCCGTCTGCGCCATGGAGATGGGGCAGCCCATTTCGGTGGCGATGGCGCGGGCGATGTCGGGCACTCGTTTCTGATATTCGGCGACGATCCGTTCCAGCAGCGCGGCACGTTCCTCGCGGCTGGTCTGGGAAAATGTCTCGAACGCACGGCGCGCGGCGACGACGGCGGCATCGACATCGGCAGCGGTGCCCAGGATCAGGTCGGCGGCGCTCTGGTCGGTGGCGGGGTTGATGACGGTGATGGTGCGGCCGCCCTGGCTGTCGACCCACTGGCCATCGATATAATGTTGCTGCGTGTTGGGCATGGGAAATCCTTATGCGGGAAGAAGGCCGAGTTCGGCGTCGGTGGCGGGCGCGCCCCATTTGTCGCGCGGGGGCAGCGGGCGGCTGTCCCAGCGGGGGTCGAGTGCGAAACTGGAGATGGCGCGGCCTTCGGGCAGGCGACCATTGCCGCCGCCCTGGCTGTAATCATAATAGAGCGTCATCAGTTCCCGATGGCTATGATGGCGCTGCGCTACCGGATGCGACAGGCAGGCCTCGCGCCAGCGCAACAGGCGGGTCAGATGCTGGGGGATCTGATAGGCTTCATAATAGTCGAGGAACCAGAGCCGCTTGAACATCGGCGTGAAGGCGACCTCCGCCCAGCCGAACCGGTCGAACAGATAGTCGCCATTCGGGGCGTAGTGGCGCAGATAGTCGTCCAGCCGCATATATTGCGCGTCCACTTCCGCCTTATGCTCCTCGCGCCTGGCCGGATCGCGGTTGAGGATCATGCGGTATCCCGCGCCGGTGAACTGCCCGTCGGTTGCGCACAGCATCGCTTCGACCGCATGTTCGTAGGGGTCTTGCCGCGCCACCGGCGGATCGGGGAAACGATCCTCGACATAGCGCATGATGACCATGCTCTCCTTCAACGTGGCGCCATTTTCCAGCTCCAGCGCCGGCAGCGCGGTGGTGCCGCGCGTCTTGGCGAGCAGCCAGTCGGGGCGGGGCTGCGCTATGTCGATCTCATGATCGGCCATGATGCCCTGCAATCCCTTCAGATCGAGCAGCAGCTCGATCCGTTCGGAAAAGGGGCAGCCGGGAATATGGTACATGCGCAGTCGTCCCGCGACCGGTTCATCCTGCCAGCCCATGGATCAGGCCGCCGTCGCGGTGGGACGGGGCGGCATTTCGCTCTTGGATTTGGCGAACATGGCCTGCGCGGCGGGGCGGGCATTGATGCGCTCGATCCAGGCGACCAGATGCGGCGTCGCCTCCCCGTTGACGATGTCGGCATAGCCAAACTGCATCCCGTTCGCGATCGCGAAGTTGCAGACATCGGCCAGCGTATAGTCGTCGCCCGCCAGCCAGGGGCTCTGCGCCAGCCGCTGTTCCAGTCGGTCGATCGACACGCGAATCTTGCGCATTTCCTCGTCCAGCACCGCCTGGGGGAAGCCGGCGCGGGCGCTGCGCCACTTGGCTCGCTGTTCGGGGATGGGGATATGTTTCAGCTTCTCCTCGAACTCGGCGTCGGACAGCTTGCGCGCCATCGGGCCGATCATCCGTTCCCAGCCGATGGTGGACACGCACCAGCAGAAATATTCGTCCACCCATTTGGTCCAGACGCGCATCTCCGCGATCTGCACCGGATCGGTCGGGCGCAAGCGGATGGCATTCGGAAAGGCATCCTCCAGATATTCGCAGATCACCGTCGATTCGGTGATGATATGGCCGTCATGGTCCAGCGCCGGCACCTGACCGCGCGGATTGATCGCCTTGAACCAATCCTCATGATGTTCGAACCGGGTCGGGTCGACGAAGCGGGGCGTGAAATCCAGCCCCTTTTCATACAGGGCCAGCAGGGGCTTCAGGCTGTTGGCAGCCGGACCGAAGCTGTAGAGCGTCAACATGCGCTGTTCATCCTCACCTTATGGTTATGGCGTCTGGTGCGCCTTCAGGCATGAAACTGGCCATCGATCCGGCAGGCCGCAAGTCGTCTGTCGATACTATCAGCGGAACTACCCGGCAGCGCGGGCCGCTTAACCTGTCAGTTTCAATGATAGCGCCGCCACTCGTCTTGCGGTGGAGCCAAGGCTTTGCTTTGGATGGTGACAAGAAAAGCCGGAGAGAATGATGCTGGAACTGCTGACGTCGGAGACGCCCAACGGGTGGAAGGTGTCGATCCTGCTGGAGGAACTGGGCGAGCCCTATAAGGTGACGCCGATTTCGCTGACCGATCGCGTCCAGAAACAGGACTGGTATGTCGCGCTCAATCCCAATGGCCGCATCCCGACGTTGGTCGATCATGACGCCGGCGCTTTCGCCATCTTCGAATCCGGTGCGATCCTGCTCTATCTGGCGGAGAAATACGGCCGCTTCATCCCCACCGACGCGCAGGACCGCAGCCGTGTCATCCAATGGGTGATGTGGCAGATGTCCGGCCTCGGCCCGATGATGGGGCAGGCGACCGTTTTCAACCGCTATTTCGACGAGAAACTGCCATCGGTGATCGACCGCTATGTGCGTGAAAGCCAGCGCCTGTTCGGCGTGATGGACACGCACCTCGCGACCCGCGATTATCTGGTCGGCGACTATTCGATCGCCGACATTGCCTGCTTCCCCTGGGTGCGCGGCCATGACTGGGCCGGCGTCGACATGGGCGGCTTCCCCAACCTTCAGCGCTGGTTCGACAGGATTGCAGCGCGGCCCGCGGTGCAGCGCGGGCTCCTCATCCCCACCCCGCCGACCGACGAAGACATGGCGGAGAAGACCACGAAGCAAGGAAAGACTATCCTCGCGTGAGCGCCTTCCTCCAGCGGATCGTCCGCATCGAATGGGGGCATTGCGACCCCGCCGGCATCGTCCATGCCCCGAGATATTTCGACATTTTCGGCGAGAGCACCATGCTGCTGTTCGAGCATGCCGGCCTGCCCAAGAAGCGGCAGATGCTGGCGACCATGCCCTTCGCCGGCTTCCCGATGGTCGATGTATCGGCGCGCTTTTTCGTGCCGACCGCCTATGGCGACGACGCGCTGGTGGAGGCCGACGCGCCGGTCTTCGGCAACAGCAGTTTCACCGTGGCGCACCGATTGTCGCTGGACGGGCGGCTGTGCGTGGAATGTGTCGAAAAGCGGGTATGGACAGCGCCCGACGCCAGCCGACCGGGGGGATTGCGGGCGGAGCGGGTGCCGGATGCCGTCAGGGCGTTGTTCGCCAAATAGCAACAAACGCTCGTGCAGTGCCAGCCGCTTCTCGACACGCTCGAAGCGAACGGAGATTATGGCCTTATCCACGTTCAGCGCCCGGCAAGCCTGACCACGCCATAGCGTCCCCTGCAAAAAAGGGAGATGCGTCATGGAGCAATCATTCGGCCTTTCCGACAGGCGCAGCCTGATCGCGGCATTGGCGCTGTTGCCGCTGGCCGCCTGCGCCACGCCGATGGGCCGCTATACGGTTGAGGATGCCGTGCGCCGCCTGCTCCAACTGTCAAGCGAGCGGGCCTTTGCCCGGCTGACCGAACCGGGCGGCTTCTATGACGACCAGTTGACGCGCATCGTCCCGCCCGACCTGAGCGGCGGCAAAGGCGGCGCGGTGCTGTCTGCACTGCTGCGCACCAATGCGGTGCGCAATCAGGTTGCGCGATCGCTCAATGATGTCGCGGTCGACTTGGCCGATAATGCGACCCCGATCGTGATGGACGCGGTGCAGCGCATGACGCTGGCTGACGCCGTGTCGGTGCTGCGCGGCGGACCGACGGCAGCGACGGACCTGCTGGCGCGGGAAGCGCGCGGCTCGGTGGTCGAGGCGTTGCTACCCGGCGCGTCGCGCGCGTTGCGGTCGGACATGTTCGAAATGCTGTCTGCCGCGCTTTCCGCCAGCGGCGGCCGGGATTATGCGGCGCTGGCCGACAACGTCTCCGGCCAGATCGGCGACGCGATATTCCGCGCGATCGGGCGCGAGGAGGCGGAGATTCGCCGCGATCCGGGCGCCACGCGCGACCCGATCCTGATGGCCTTGCTGCGATAGTTTTTGGCTTAGGTCTTGATTTCGGCGCCGGGGCGTGGTGTCCCCGGCGCCATGGAACAGAAATATCCCGGCGTCGCCGCCATCCCCTGGGATCAGCCCGCGACCATGATCGATCTGGACGGCAAGCCGCCGCTGATCGGCACGATACGCGACTGCGCCGTCCATTATGGCCTCTATAAGCCCGAAGCGAAGGCGCAGGCGCGCGTGCTGCTGACCCAGCCCGTCCACCGCGAGGGGCGCAAGACGCGCACCTGGCTGCTGGAGCCGGATGAGATTGCGGCGCTGGCCGATCGACTGAAGCGCGAGACCAACTGAGCGTCGCCTGTCAGGCAGCGACGCTCTCTGTCTCCGCCACCAGCTTGGCGAGGCGCGCGGCGCTGACATCGTCCAGCGGCGCGAACAGCAGCAGGCGCTGGCCCGGCGCTTCCTCGATCGCATAGCTGGTGTGGCGGAACATGATTTCACCCACACCGGGCATGTCGGCGATGTTCGTGTCCTCGAAATGCGCCATGATTTCCGATTCCTGCCAATAAAGCTGGAAAAATTCGGACTGGTCCATCATGTCGGCGATGATGCCTTCGAACACTTCCGGCTGGGCGGTGCGGCTATAGTCCCATTTGAAACGGGCGATCAGCCGGCGGCACATGTCCTGGAATTTCTCCGGGTCGGCGCGGTAGCGCGGGTTCAGCATCAGGATGCGGAACAGGTTGCGCTCCTCCCGCGGCAATTTGCTGTAATCGCGAAAAGCCCGACCGACGAGCCGGTTCCAGCCGATCACCGTCCAGTCCTCCACGATCACCAGCGCCGGGATCGACAAGGCATCCATCAGATGCTGGGTGCCGGCATGGATCGTTTCGTCGGGCCGGCGCGCCAATGGCGGCGGACGATGCTGGGCCAGGGCAAAGAGGAATTCGCGCTCGTTGGCGCTCAGGCGCAGGGTGCGGCTCAATCGTTCCAGCATCGGCGCGGATAGCTGGACTTCCCGCCCTTGCTCGAACCATGTGTACCAGGTCACGCTCATCCCCGCGAGCGTCGCCACCTCCTCGCGCCGCAGGCCGCGGGTGCGGCGGCGTTCGCCGGCGGGCAGGCCGACTTCGACCGGGGCCAGCTTCGCCCGCGCGGCTTTCAGGAACCGCGACAATTCTTCCCTTTGTGCCATGCCTTATCCAGTTACTCGCAATAATGGGACATCCACCGGCCTTCTTGCGGGCCGTCGCCTCTGCAAGACCCTGTGGTCTGCGATCGGCAGCATAGCCGAGACTGGACAGGAGAGTAAGATTGGCTGGCAAGCTATTTGTGACCTGCGCGGTGACCGGGAGTTCGCCGATGCCGGCGCACCCCAATTTCCCCTTCCGCCCCGATCATGTCGCGGCCGAAGCGCTGGCGGCGGCGGAGGCGGGCGCGGCGATCATCCATCTGCATGTGCGGGATCGCGAGACTGGCGACCCGTCACAGGCGCTGGACGATTATCGCGAGGTCGTCGGCCTGATCCGCGCCAAGAACAACGAAGTGATCCTGAACGTCACCACCGGGCCGGGCTGTACCTGGATGCAGGGGGATGAAGATCCCGCCGTCTGCGGCCCCGGCACCTTGATGTTCACCGCCGAACGGCGGCTGGAACATATTCTCGATCTCAAGCCCGATATGTGCACGCTCGACATCTGCACGATGCAGCTATGGGGTGGGGTGGCGATCAACCTCGACCCCATGATCACCAAGATGGGGCATATGATCCAGAACGCCGGGGTGCTGCCGGAGATCGAATGTTTCGAGGCGGGCGACTTCGTCTTCGCCGACGATCTGATGGCCAAGGGCGCCATTCCCAAGAATGTGCCCTTCACCTTCGTTCTGGGCACCAAATATGGCCTGCCCGCGACCACCGAGGCGATGCTCTATTCCAGGAACCAGATTCCGCGCGGCGCGCAGTTCACCGGCTTTGGCGTCAGCCGTCACAGCTTCCCCATGGCAGCGCAGTCCGCGCTGCTGGGTGGCAATATCCGCGTGGGATTCGAGGATACGATCTACCTGCGCAAGGGCAGGATGGCGCAGGACAATGCCGACCTGGTGCGCTGGGGCGTCGAAATCATCGAACGCATCGGCGCGGATGTCGCCAGTGCCGGCGAAGCGCGGGCGATGCTGGGCCTGAAACAATAAGGGAGAGGATCGATATGACACAGACAGCAGCAGCGCCCATGGGCGACGTCAGCGGCCGCACGGCCTTCATCACCGGCGGCGCGAACGGCATAGGCCTAGGGATAGCCCGCGCGCTGGTGCGGGCCGGCGCCAATGTCGTGATCGCGGACATTCGCGAGGACGCCCTGGCGCAGGCGAAGGCCGATCTGGCCGCCGATGGACAGGTGGAAACCGTGCAACTGGACGTCACCGACCGTGCCGGTTTCGCCCGCGCCGCCGATGCGGCGGAGGCGCGCTTCGGCAAGATTCACATCCTGATCGGCAATGCCGGCGTGGGTGTGATGGGGCCGGTGCTGGACGCGCGTTTCGACGATTGGGACTGGGGCATGGGCGTCAATCTGGGCGGGGTCATCAACGGTCTGGTCACGATCCTGCCGCGCATCAAGGCGCATGGCGAGGGCGGGCAGATCGTCACCACATCGTCCCAATCGGCGCTGATCCCGATCGGCTATTCGGCCATCTACACCGCGGCCAAGGCGGCCGTACTGGGCATTTCCGAGGCCATTCGCGGCGAACTGGCGGCGGAGAATATCGGCGTCTCCGCCTTCATGCCCGGCCCGGTGCAGAGCAATATCGCGCATAGCGGCGAACTGCGTCCCGCCGAATATCGCGAGGATAGCGGCTATCGCCAGCGCGAGGAGGAACTGGAAAAGCGGCCCGTGTCGCCGCTTTGGATGAGCGCGGACGAGGTTGGCGAACGGGTGCTGGCCGGCATCCGTGCCAACGACCTCTACATCCTGACCCACCCCGAATTCGCCGCCGGGATGCGGACGCGCTTCGACGCGATCCTGGCGTCCTTCCCCGATGAGACGATCAATCAGGACCGGGCGAAGGAAATCGGCTTCCTGCTCGGCAATCCGGTGTTCGACGAACAGTTGGCGCGGCGCAAGGCGAGGGAACTGGCGGCATGACGCAGGTCGCGGGGCGCACCGCCTTCATCACCGGCGGAGGATCGGGCGTGGCGCTGGGCCAGGCAAAGGTCTTCGCGCAGGCTGGATGCAAGGTGGCGATCGCCGACATCCGGCAGGATCATCTGGACGAGGCGATGGCCTGGTTCGAGGGGCGCGAGCTTGCGGTGATGGCGGTAAAGCTGGATGTCACCGACCGCGCCGCCTATGCCCGCGCCGCCGACGATGTCGAGGCGAAGCTGGGGCCGGTCGAGTTGCTGTTCAACACGGCGGGGGTATCGATCTTCGGCCCGCTCCAGAACGCCACCTATGACGATTGGGACTGGCAACTGGACGTCAATCTGAAGGCGGTCATCAACGGCATCCAGACCTTCGTGCCGCGCATGATCGAGCGGGGCAAGGGCGGGCATATCGTCAACACCGCGTCGATGTCCGCCTTCGTCGCGCTCAAGGGGACCGGCATCTATTGCACCTCCAAGATGGCGATCCGGGGCCTGAGCGAATGCCTGGCGCTGGACCTGGCCGATCATGGCATCGGCGTATCGATGTTGTGTCCCGGCGCGGTCAACAGCAATATCCATGAAGCGGTGCTGACCCGGCCGGCGCATCAGCAGAATAGCGGATATTATGGTGCAGACCCCGAAGTGATGGCGCATCTCAAACGGGTGATCGCGGTCGGCATGGAGCCGGAAGTTCTGGCCCAATATGTGCTGAAGGGCGTGGAGGCGAACCAACTCTACATCCTGCCCTATCCGGAATTTCACGGCACGCTGGAGGAGATACACGGACGGGTGATGGCGGCAGTCGCGCGGCCCGAAGACGATCCTGACTATGAAAAGCGCGTCGCCCATGGCGTGCCGGGCGGCGAGAAGCGGGAAAAGGTCGACAGCTGAAAATGCCTCTGGCCGGGTGGATAAAGGGGGCCGCCCGGTCAGCTTTTTCGGGAGATTTCAGTGGATGCCATGGTGTCTATCACCAGCTCCATTGGATATGCCCCATCAGGCAAGGTTGGTCAGGCAGAACATCCTTTTAGCCTATAGTCCTGGCTCATTTCACTTATCGGTTGGGCGTTGAGCAACAAGCAAGATCCAGTCTTCGAACAATGTTGCTTCATCGACGCCTTCCAAATTCAAAAAATCGCGATTTTCTTCTAATAATGCCATGGTTTCTTGTGTTGGAAGCTGCTTATGCTCCTTTATGATCTCAAGACCGGCGTCGACAACATATCTGATAAGTTCTGCATGAGTAACTTTGTTCAATTCTTCAAAATACTGCATGCTCCAAGAAGAAACCTTATGCTCTTCGACAAGATTGGTGAAATCCTTTCGGAGATGCGCCCATGGAAATTTTTCTGGCCCAAAGTCATCAAATAAATGATGTCCGACATTGGAGTAGAATAGGGGGCAGGTATCGAGAAGGAAGTAACCTCCCGGCGCGACACAGTTTGCAGCTACATCGATAAAGGCTTTAGGATTGGGAACATGCTCAATACTATCGAGCATCATGACGCATGAAAAACTCTTTGGCTGAAGCTTGCATTTGAATATATCTGCTTCGATCATTAATGATCGTGCAGCATCAATATCATAGGCTTTGCAAATGTTATCGAATTCTTCAATGCTGAACCAAGAAAATCCTGTGAAACTACGATCTATGCCTACTGCTGTTTTGAATCCTGCCTGTAATGCAGCAATGACGCCGTTACCTGATCCACATCCAATATCCAGAAACCGACCTGCATGGGCACCAGGTTCGATGTGGTCCTGAATTTTATTCAGAGCATGCTGGCGTCTGCCCTCGAAATCGGACGGTATGCTGTTCAAATCAAGTTCCATCATTACCCTTTCAGAGTAGCTTTGGCAGCATCCGCTCGCTTATCCGTCGAAGACGTCGGCCCTGTCAATTGGCGCAACAGCTAATGTCGATAATTAAATGGAATTTCGATGGGGATATGCTTTGGAGTCTTCGCAAACAGCCAATCCATTCGCTATTCCCAAGGCAGCCGGATCCCGATTACAGCCCCAGCAGCTTGACCGCATTATCCTTCATGATGAGCGGCAGCACCTCGTCGCGGAAGCCCGCTTCCCGCGCGGCGTAGATCCATTTTTCAGGGCGGATCAACGGCCAGTCGGAGCCGAACAGCATCTTATGTTTCAACTGTGTGTTGGCGTACTGGATCACCTGTTTGGGGAAATATTTGGGCGACCAGCCGGACAGGTCCATGAAGACATTGTCCTTGTGCAGGGCCATCGACAGGCTTTCGTCGGTCCAGGGCCAGCTCGGATGGGCCAGGATGATCTTCATGTCGGGAAAGTCCACCGCGACATCGTCCACCAGGATTGGCTGGCCATATTTCAGCCGCACCCCGCCGCCGCCGCGCATGCCCGTCCCCATGCCCGAATGGCCGGTATGGAAGATGGCGGGCAGCTTATATTCGGCGATCACTTCATAGATGGGATAGGCAACCCGGTCGGCCGGGTGGCAATCCTGCATGATGCCGTGGAACTTGAAGCCCTTCACCCCATAATTCTCGACCAGGTCGCGGGCCTCGCGCGCGCCGAACTTGCCCTTGCGCGGGTCGATCGAGGCGAAGGGGATGACGATGTCGCTGTCGTTGGCGGCCAGTTCCGCCACCTCGTAATTGCTGATCCGCTTGGCCCCTATCCCGCTCTCGCAATCGACCGTGAACAGGCAGAAGGCGATATTTTGCGCCCGGTAATAGGCGATGGTTTCGGGAATGGTCGGCCGCTTGCGGTCCGCCTTGAAATAGGCCGACGCCGCGTCGAAATATTTGGCCATCACCGGGTCTTCGGGATCATGGCACGACACTTCGGCATGAACATGGACGTCGATGGCGATAACCTTCGTCGGATCAACGGGCATTGGGCTTGCTTTCCAGTGTCTTGTCCTCATTGGCGCGATGGATGACATAAGCGCGGATATCTTCGATCTCCTTGGCTGAGAAGATCGACGCGAAGCTGACCATGCCATTATCCTTGAGCGCACCGTCATGCACGATCATCTGCCATGTGCCCCTGTCGTTCAGCGCGGCGCTGCGGCGCAGGTCGGGGACGATGCTGCCGCCAACTGCGGCGTCTCCATGGCAGGTGCTGCAATAGCGGCCGAAACGTGCGCCGCCGGCGGCTATGTCCGCTGCGCTGGCGGTGGAGGGCGGCGGATCGAGCGGCATCGCCGAATGGGGCGGCGGTGCGGGCAGGGCGCCCTTGCCGTCCAGCTTGAATACCAATAGCCGGCTGATGTTCCGGCTGGGCCCGCTCTTGTCGGACAGGATACCGGGCGCCAGCGCCCAGACGCCGCCCCAGCCGGCCATCACCGCCACATATTGCTGCCCGTCCAGTTCATAGCTGATGGGGGCTGCGACGATGCCGGTCTGCGCCGGGAAGGACCAAAGCTTGCGGCCATCCTTGGTGGCGTAAGCATTGAAGTCACCGGTCGCCGTCCCCTGAAACACCAGATCGCCGCCGGTCGCGAGCAGGCCGCCATTCCACGGCCCCTTGTAGGAGACGCGCCATTTTTCCTTCTGCGCGATCGGGTCCCAGGCGATGAGCGCCCCGGTGGTCGCCTTCATCGCGGCATCCCGCACCGCCTTGTCGGCGGGCATGGCGGCGGCCGCGATATCGACGCCGACATTGAAGCCCAGCTTGTTCGCCTTCCATCCCTTTTCCGGGATATAGGGGAAGGCGGCGAGGTTGGCGGGGATGAAGACGGTCTGGCTCTTGGGATCGAAGGCCATAGGGTGCCAGCTATGCGCGCCGGTCGCACCGGGCGATCCGATGAAGGGTTTGCCGGTCTTGTAATAGCGCGCTTCCGGGTTTTCGATCGGGCGCCCGGTCTTCATGTCGATGCCGCTGGCCCAGTTGACCGGCACGAAATTCTTCGCCGACAGCAGCTTCCCGTTGGTGCGATCCAGCATATAGAAGAAGCCGTTCTTGGGCGCCTGCATCAGCACTTTCTTCTTCTGCCCGCCCATCTCCATGTCGGCCAGCATGATATGCTGGGTGGCGGTGAAATCCCAACTGTCGCCGGGCGTGGTCTGATAATGCCAGGCATATTCGCCCGTCTTGGCATGAACCGCGACGATCGAGGACAGATAGAGATTGTCGCCCTTGCCATCGGACCGATAGGCCTGGTTCCAGGGCGATCCGTTGCCGACGCCGATATAGAGAAGGTCTAGCTCCGGGTCATAGGCCATGGCGTCCCACACGGTGCCGCCGCCGCCCTGCTTCCACCACTCGCCATACCATGTCGCGGCGGCTTTCTTGAGGTAATCCGGCTCCTTTTCCGTGCCGGGCTGGGCCGGGACGGTGTAGAATTTCCACTTTTCGATGCCGGTGTCGGCGTCATAGGCGGCGACATAGCCGCGCGCGCCGAATTCCGCGCCGCCATTGCCGATGACGACCATGCCGTTCACCACGCGCGGCGCGCCGGTGATGGTGTAATTCTTCGTCTGGTCGAGCGTGACTTTGCTCCAGACCGGCTTGCCGCTCTTGCGATCGACAGCGATCAGCCGGCCGTCGAGCGTGCCGACGAAAATCTTGTCGCCCCATGCCGCCACGCCGCGATTGACCGCGTCGCAGCAGGCCTTGACCAAAGTGTCGCGCGGCACTTCCGGATCATAGGACCAGAGCAGCTTGCCGCTGCGCGCATCATAGGCCTTCACCATGCTCCAGGCGGTCGAGACATAGAGCGTGCCGTCGATGAAGAGCGGCGTCGCTTCCTGCCCTCGATTGGTGTCCATGTCGGCCGACCAGGCGAGGCCCAGTTTGCCGACCGTGTCCTGATTGATCGCGGACAGCGGGCTGAAGCGCTGCTCGTCATAGGTCCGGCCGGTCGACAGCCATTCGGCGGGCTTGGCGGCGATAATCCGGGCGGCGTCCACGCCGCCTGTGGAGGCAGGGGCAGTAACGTCCTGGCTCGTGCCCTTGCCACAGGCCGACAGGGCCAGACTCGTTCCCAACAGCAGCGCAATCGCGACCCGCATCCTCTTCCTCTCCATTTGTCGAGCGGATGTCTGCATCTCGCTCAGTTCACCATCCGCGCGCCGGTCCAATAGGCGGCGCGCAGGGCTTTCTTGTCCATCTTTCCGGCGGCAGTCCGGGGAATGGCGGGGACGAAGGCGACGCTCTTGGGCGCCTTCACCCCGCCCAGCCGGGCCTTGGCATGGGAGATGATCTCTGTTTCACCGATATTGTCGGCGACGACAATGGCGTGGACGGCCTCGCCCCATTTTTCATGCGGAATGCCGATCACCGCACATTCGCGCACGGCGGGCAATTCCGTGACGGCGGCCTCCACCTCGGCGGAAAAGACGTTGAAGCCACCGGACACGACCATGTCCTTCTTGCGATCGACGATATAAAGATAGCCGTCCTTGTCGCGCCGGGCGACGTCACCCGTATGGTGCCAGCCATGGGTGCGGACTTCGGCCGTGGCATCGGGCATGTCATAATATTCGCGGGACACCAATACGCCGCGCACCACCAGTTCGCCCGCCTCGCCATCAGGCAGCAGCGCGCCGTCCTCACCCATGATCGCGACCCGGACGGAGCGGCTGGGCCGGCCGCAACTGGCTAGCCGTTCGGGCCGGTCGCCCGACGCCGCCGCTGCGACATCCTCCGGCGAGAGCCATGTGACGATCATCGGCGATTCCACCTGGCCATAGGCCTGGCAGAGGCAGGGGCCGAATATCTCCACCGCCTGCCGTAATTTCTCCGGCGAGACGGGGGAGCCGACCAGCAGGAATATCTTGAGCGAAGACGTGTCGCTGCCCACCCGTTCCGGCGCGTCGAGCAAGTTGTAGAGCGCGGTCGGCGGCATATAGACATGGGTGACGCGATGGCGCGCGATCGTGTCCAGCACGGCGGCCGCCTCGAAGCCGGGCAGGATCACCTGCGTCGCGCCCAGCGACAGGGTAGCGAGCGCCACCGGGCCGGCCGCATGGGTGATCGGTGCGACAACGAGCGAGACAGGTGAATTGGTGCGCCCGTCGACCGCTTGTGCCAGCGTCTCGATCATCGTGCCCCAGCCCAGATTGGTGACCACCACCCCCTTGGATGGGCCGGTGGTGCCCCCGGTGGGGAAGAGGCCGACGATGTCGTCGGGCTTGCCGAAGGGGTCGGAAAAGTCCGGCAAGCTGTCCAACTCGCTGTTCGCAATGAACTGGTCGAGCGAGGGATCGCCATCATGCGCGCGGTCTAGGCAGACGAAACGGGTCAGGCTGGGGACGCGGGCCTTGAGTGCCGCCACGTCCTCCGCCTGGCTGCTGTGATAGAAGAGCCAGCCGCAGCGGACATAGTCGAGATAGGCGGCATTGGCGTCGATCGCGTTGCGGGTATTGACCGGCACCCACTGACCATTGGCGCGCCAGATGGCGAGCAGTGCGACCATCATCGTCGCGCTGTTGGGACCATAGAGCGCGACCGGCTGCTGGTTACGGAAGCCCGCCGCATGGAGGGCGGCGGCGACCTTGATCGTCAGCGCCCTGACCGCCGCGAAGCTCAGCGCCTCGCCGCTCTCCGCGTCGATCAGGCAGGGGCGTTCCGGACCAAGATCATGGCCCCGGTCGAAATAATCGATCGCGCGCATCTCATCAGCCCCAGCGGTTGATCTCCGGGCCGATGGCCCAGATCGCTTCGGGTTCAGGAACGGTGGCGAGGCCCAGCGCCTGCGCCACGGCGGGGCGGGCGCGCAGGCGCGCTTCCCAGGCGTCGGTCAGCGGCGCGGCGGCGAAGGCCTCGGGCACGAGGCCGCGCATTCCGGCCAACCAGGCATGGGTTTCAAGGTCGGCAATGGTGAAATCGCCCATCAGCCAATCGCGGCCGTCGGCCAGTTGCGCTTCCAGCTTCTCGACCGCCTGCGCGATCTTGGTGCGGCTGTCGGCCAGTTGGGCTTCGTCCACCTTGCCTTCCACCGCCTGTGACCAGCGGGCGGCGAGGTCTGCGCTGGCGATGCCGGCGGGGACCGAAGCTGGCGGGGCGGCGGCGTTGCCCAGCGCGGCGGCGGCGGGGGCCACGCGCTCGATCACATAGCGGCACCAGGCCATCATCTGCCAGCGGGCATAGGGATCGGCCGGGCGGATCGCGGGGCCGCTGCCCACCTCATCCAGATAGCAGGCGAGGAAGACGCTGTCGGTCATGGCAACGTCGCCCACGATCAGGACCGGCCCTTCGCCCTCGATCGACTGATCGACTTCGATGGGATGGGGCAGGGCGGTCGAGTGGCGCTCGCCCGCGACCAGATCGATCGTGCGCAATTCCGGATCGACGCCTTTCTCGAAAGCGGCGGCGAGGACGGTGAAGGACGGGCCATTGGGCTGGCCGTGATAGAGGATGCTGGTCATGCGGGTTCGCTTTCGAGCAGGGAGATGCGGCGGGCGAGGTCGGTGCGGCCCAACGCCCAGCAGGCGCGGGTCGCGGGGCGCGCATAAATGGCGCGCAGCCAGCGCATGATATTGGGCGTCAGTTCGTCATTGCAGAGCTGCGGCTGCGACAAGGGCATGGCGTAGGCGAGGTTGAAGCCGTTGATGTCGGCCAGACCATATTCGTCCGACGCCAGCCATTCCCGCTGTCCCAGCGCCTGTTCCAGATAGCCGATGCCGAGGGCGACGCGGCGCTGCGATTCCGTCATCTCCTCTGCCGAAAAGGCGCCGTTGATCGCCTTGCGCCATGCGACGCGCCGTTCAGGCATCGGAATGCGGTCGATCGCTGCTTCCAGTTCCGCGGGGTCTTTCTGCCGCACCGAGGGGCCGACGAAGACGCTCCAGCCGATCATCGAGAAGCTGGGGGCGAGCCACTGGTCCATGAACTTCATCCACCAGCGCGTGCGCCACTGGTCGACCGGGTCGGCGGGCATCAGGCGCGGGCCATCGAACGCCTCATCCACATATTCCATGATGGCGGTGGATTCGGTCAGCACCAGCTTGCCATGGGTCATGGCCGGGATAGTGCCGAGCGGATTGACCGCCAGATAATCGGGCCGGTGCTGGTCGAAATTCAGCAGGTCGAGATAATGGCTGTCGAACGCGACGCCCTTTTCGAACAGCGCCAGCATCGGCTTGCCCGAATTGGCATTGGGTTCCCAGTGATAGAGTGTGACGTCGGTCATGCCGGATGAGTCTCCGAAAAGAAGCCGGCCGGGCGTGCGCAGCCCGACCGACCGAGGGGGAGGCTTAGAATTTCTTCTTCACCGTGATCGCCCATTCGCGCGGATTGCCGGGGCGCGCCTTGCGCACGCCCGCGCCCGCGCCGCGCAGGTCGAACACGGAGAGATAATAATATTTGTCGAAGAGGTTGGTGACTTCGAACGAGACGTCGAGATCCTCGTCCGCATTCTGCCAGGTCAGCCGCGCATTGGCGAGCGTGTAGGCAGGCACGAAGTTCAGGACGCGGACGCCACTGATGACTGCGGCGCCACCGAACTTCTTGTCTTCATAGGTGACGTCGAAGCGCGGGGTCAGGCTGCCGGCCTTGTCCAGGTCGATCTTATATTGCGCGCCGACGCTGAACTTCCAGGGTGGCGACACCGGCGGATCATTGGCCGACACGCCGCCCGGATTGGTAGGATAGGCCGCTGCCGGATCGAGGCTGCTCGCCTTGTATTTGAAGTCGAGATAGCTGATCGAGGCGTCGATCGCGAGGCCGTCGATCGGGTAGGCGGACAGTTCCGCCTCGAACCCCTTGACCCGCGCATCGCCGGCGTTGAGCCGCGCGGCGCAAGGTGCGCCGGGGCAGGTCAGCACCGGGATCTGGATATCGATATAGTCGTTGATGAAGGCCGCGGCGTTCAACCGGACGCGGCGATTGAAGAAGTCGCTCTTGAAGCCGATTTCATAGGCGGTCAGCTTTTCCGGGCGGAAGGCGATGACCTGCTGCGTGTTGAAGGGGCGCGGGTTGGAGCCGCCACCCTTGAAGCCGGTGGATACCGATCCATAGACCATCAGGCTGTCAGTCAGGCGATAGTCGGCCGCGATGCGATAGTCCCAGCGCTTGGCGCTATAATGGGCGGTAAGGCCCGACAGTGCAGTCACGGTTTCGGTGGTGTTGCCATTGCCGTTATAATCGAGCGTGTCCGCGCCCGAATAGCCGATGCCATAGGCCGCACCGACCGGGTCGAGGAAGCGGTTGACCGTCCCGTCATAGTTCAGGCGATAATAGGTCTGGTCTTTGCTTTCCGTGGTGTAGCGCAGGCCGCCGCTCAAGGTCAGCCGGTCGATCGGCTTCCAGGACAGATGGGCGAACGCCGCCTTGGCCTCCGCCTTGGTCGGGTCGGGCTGGCGGAATTGCAGCGGATAGACCGGGACGTAGCGGATGTCCTGGAGCGAGTCATAGGTCGACTTCTGCTTGAAATAATAGCCGCCGACCGTGGCGTTGAGATTGTCGCCCAGCTCCGCGTTCAGCCGGACTTCCTGGCTGAAGCTCCAATTTTCAAGATAGTTGCGGCCGAAACCGATATTGGCGGGGGATATATCGTCATCGGAATCGAACTGGGTGTTGAAGGTGCGGTATCCGGTGATGGACGACAATTTGAACGCATCGGACAGCGCATAGTTGATCTGGCCCGACACGCCCCAGCCCTTGTAGAGGCTGCGGTCGGTGCCCTGCGTCGCAGCCAGCGGCGTGCCCGCCGCGCCGAAGGGATCGACCGGGATCGGCGGTGTCCACACGCCGGCGGGCTGACCGGTGCCGATATAGTTGCAATAACGACCGCAGATGAAGCGGTCGTCATAGACGACGCCCGGCGCCGGATTGGTGTTGGGCGAATTGACGGGGTTGGTCGCGATCAGCACTTCGCCGGCGATCGTATGTTCGTCGCGGGTATAGTCGCCGATGACCGTGACATCCAGCTTGTCGCTGGGTTCCCAGAAGGCGATGGCGCGGATCGCCTGATAGCCCACGCCGCCCAGCTTGCTGATGGTGCAGTCGCCTGCGGGCTGGGTGGAGGGAATGCCGCTGCCGGGATTGGCGCAGCCATAATCGATCCGGTCGACGAACCCTTCCTGCTGCTTGGCGACGCCGGAGATGCGGACGGCGAGCGTGTCGGTGATGCCGAAATCGGCGGCGGCGCGAATACCGATCCGGTTGCGGATGCCGTAATTGACCTCAACGAAGCCGCCGCCATCGCCCGACGGACGCTTGGAATAGAGCTTGATCGCGCCGCCCTCGGCGTTGCGGCCGGCCAGCGTGCCCTGAGGCCCGCGCAGGATTTCGACCCGGTCGAGGTCGAGCAGTTCGAACACCGCGCCGGTCAACTGCGGATAATAGACATCGTCGATATAGATGCCGACGCCCGGTTCATAAGCGGGGTTGAAGTCGTTCTGGCCGACACCGCGGATCGAGGCGGTGATGGACGGGCCGAAAGAGGCGCCCTGCGGCTTCAACGACACGTTGGGCGCGGAATCGGCCATCTGCGCCAGGTTGGTCTGACTCTTGGCCTCCAGCTCGGCGGCGCCGACGGCGGTGATGGAGATCGGCGTGTCCTGCAACCGCTGGGCGCGGAACTGGGCGGTAACGACGATATCGGCGACCGAACTTTGCGACGCGCCATCCTGCTCGGCGGCCTGCGGGGCGGCCGCGGGCGGTTGGGCCGATGATTGCGCCGACGCTGGTGTAGTGATTGCGAGGATGGAGGCTGACGCCAACAGGGCGCGCGACATCATTGCACGAAGATCGTGTTGCATGGGTAATCCCCTCTCCTAATCCGGCTTTTGAGATCCGTCCTGTCCGAACGTGACCCGCCTGTGACGCTGCTGTGCGTCGATTGTTAGTAAGACATACAATTTTATCCGATGCAAGAGCCTCATCGACCTCGCAACGAACATTGTCGCACTATTTGCCTTCATTGCGAGAGGGCAAATAATGCTGTTGTTTCTATTGGTGGTAGTGGCAGTGACAGGATGATCGGGGGCGGAGAGAGAAAGCCCTGAAAATCCTTTGTTCCGCCAATGGTGCGTTCAGACGTAGACGCGCCGCAGCAGTTCCACCAGCATCGCGGTTTCGGCCGGGCTGAACCGCGCCTTCAGCCAATTCTCATGCTCGGCGATGCAGGCGCGGGCCTGCGTCAGCGAGTCGCGGCCACCGTCGGTCAGGCTTAATGTCTGGCGGCGGCGATCCTGCGCGGACGCGCCGCGGGTCAGAAAACCGCGGTCCTGCATTCGATTGACGATGGCCATCACGCTCGCCCGGTCCATTTTCAAGCGGCGGCCGATATCCGCTTGAGCGATGCCGGGCTGATCCTCGATCAGCCAGAGGACGGCAACCTGCTTCTGGGTGAGGCCGAGGTCGCTGAAGGTTTCGGTGAAATGTTGATAGACGGCGGCGCTTGCCAGTCGAATATGAAAACCGACCAGGCCGTCTATGCCGCTGAGGCGAGGGTCGGGGAAGAGGTCGAGCGGTTCCAGGTCATTCATGGTATTCATAGTAACAGTGTGCGCAGTAAGCGCTGGCCCGTCAATCCTTGGCCTTGAAAAAATGTGAGTGTCACATACAATATCTTCAACCAGAACAGGGAGAGGATCAGACGTGGCGCATTTTCCGGACACAGCGTCTTTCACGGGTTTCAACACGCCCTCGCGGATCGAGGCGGACATCGCCGATCTGGATGTAAAGGGGACGGTGCCGCCCGAACTGGACGGCGCCTTCTACCGGGTGCAACCCGATCCGCAATTTCCGCCCCGGCTGGGCGACGACATCGCCTTCAACGGCGATGGCATGATCACCATGTTCCGCTTTCATGACGGCCAGGTCGATTTCCGCCAGCGCTGGGCGAAGACCGACAAATGGAAGCTGGAGCATGAAGCGGGCAAGGCGCTGTTTGGCGCCTATCGTAACCCGCTGACCGACGATCCGGCGGTCGAAGGCAAGATACGCGGCACCGCCAACACCACCGCTTTCATCCATGGCGGGAAACTCTATGCGCTGAAAGAAGATAGCCCGGCGTTGGTGATGGACCCGGCGACGCTGGAGACGGACGGCTATACATGGTTCGACGGCGCGATGACCGGGCAGACCTTCACCGCCCATCCTAAGATAGACCCTGCAACCGGCGACATGATCGCCTTTGGCTATGCGGCCAAGGGGGTGCTGACGCGCGACATGACTTATTATGTCGTGTCGCCGGACGGGGTGTTGAAGCAGGAACTGTGGTTCGAACTCCCTTATTATGCGATGATGCACGACTTCGCGATCACGCCCGATTATGCGCTGTTCCATGTCGTGCCCAGCACGTCCAACTGGGAACGGCTGGAGCAGGGGCTGCCGCATTTCGGTTTCGACACCACGCTGCCGGTCTATCTGGGCGTGCTGCCGCGCCGGGCCGATGCGACCGCGGCGGACATACGCTGGTTCAAGCGCGACAATTGCTTCGCCAGCCATGTCATGAACGCCTTTCAGGAGGGCACGAAAATTCATTTCGACACGCCCGAAGCGAAGAACAATATGTTCCCCTTCTTTCCCGACATCCATGGCGCTCCGTTCAACGGGCCGGAATCGGCGAGTTTCCTGACCCGCTGGACCGTCGACATGGCCTCCAACGGCGAGGATTTCGCCAGCGTGCAGCGGTTGACCAATATGATGGGCGAATTTCCCCGGATCGACGATCGTCAGACCGGCCTGCCCTATCGCTATGGCTGGTTGCTGGTGATCGACCCGACCAGGCCGGTGGAACTGAAGGGCGGCAGTCCGTCGGGGATGCTGATGAACACGCTGGGCCTGATCGATCACCGGACCGGCGCGGAGCAGACATGGTGGTGCGGGCCGCTGTCGTCATTGCAGGAACCCTGCTTCATCCCGCGCAGCCCCGATGCTGCGGAAGGCGACGGCTGGATCGTGCAGGTGTGCAACCGGCTGGAGGAGCATCGCAGCGATCTTCTGCTGTTCGACGCGCTGGACATCGCCAAGGGACCGATTGCGGAAATCCGTATCCCGATAAGATTGCGGTTTGGCCTGCACGGCAATTGGGCGACGGCCGACCAGATCGGGCTGGCGGCCTAGAGCGATTTCTGGTCAGATGGAAACGCAGTTTGGCGAAGCCAATCATCTGACGACTCGGAAATCGCGTAAAGCCAGAAACCTATACTTGCTCCCCTGCAGCGCGGGCGCGGGGGAGCAGGCTGGCATGGTCGCGTTCGACCCGCCACAGCAGCACCAGCAGGATCAGCACCAGCGGCGGCGCGACCCAGTTGATCGACAGGATCGCCCCGCCCAGGTCGCCGCCGCGCGCATCGCTGATCATCCCCACGGCATAGGGACCGATGCCCAGGCCGAATATGGTCGACACGACGATATAGAGGCTGACGGTCAGCCCGCGCATCCGCGGCAACACCTGTTCGAACAATACCGCATAGAGCGGCGGCATCCACATGGTCAGGATCAGGCTGTAGAGGGTGAAGCGCAGGTAGAAGTCGCCAGCGTCCGGGGCGCGATAGACCCAGAGCGCCAAGAGCGGCGACAGGCCCATGGCGAACAGCGCGACCCATACCCGGCGCGACAGGCGATGCGCGCCGATCCGGTCGGACAATGGCCCGGCGATCAGCGGCCCGACGACGCCCAGCCCGGCGGACAGCAGGCCGAATTGCAACCCGGTGTCGGCCGGCGACAGGCCATAGCCTTTCATCAGGAAGGAGGGCGTAAAGCCCATCACGCCATAGTTGATGACGCTCTGCAACGCCCCCGCCGCGATGCACAGCAGCAGCGAGGGATTGCGGGTGATGAGCGCGAAGGCGACCGGATCGCGGCCCTTGAGATTTTGCAGCAGGTTGGCGATGACGAAGGCGCCAAAGCCGATCACGCTCCATTGCACGACATGGGGGCTGATCGCCACGCCGCCGAGCAGCAAGGGGGGACGGGGCGAAAAGGATTCCGACCAGTGGATCGCCAACAGCACGGCCAATATGATCAGCGCCAGCAGGCCGATATTGAGCGTCCAGTCGCGGGTCGTCGCCCGCGTGCGCGCCAGACTGAGCCAATGAAAGCCCGGCGTCACGGCACCCAGCACGTTCAGGCTGGCGCGGAAGGGGTGGGGATCATGGGCGGTCGGGATGCCGTCCATGACGCCGCGCTGCGGTTCGGGCAGGCGGCTCATCAGGAAAGCGATGAGGAAGCCGGGCGTCGCCGCGACGGCGAAGGCGAATTGCCAGCCTCTCAGACCGAGCGGTGCCGTGCCCGCCGCATAGCGCGCATCCCACCATTGCGCTGCCATGCCGCCGATGATGAGCGATCCGCCCAGCCCGACGGCGATCGCGGCGGCCATCACCGCCATCACCATCCCGCGCTTTTCGCGCGGGAAATAATCATAGGTCAGGCTGGTGCCGGCCGGCTGCGACGCCGCTTCGCCGATGCCGACGCACAGGCGCGACAGCATCAGCGTGAAGAAGCCGGTCGCCAAAGCCGCCCCGCCGGTGGCGAGCGACCAGAAGCCGATCGTGATCGCCAGCAGCTTCGTCCTGACCCACCCGTCCGCCAGTCGCCCCAGCGGCAGCGAGAACAGCGCGTAGAAGAGCGCGAAGACGGTGCCGTAGAGCAGCCCCATTTCCGCGTCGCCAATCTTCAGGTCCGCCTTGATCGCGGGGGCGAGGATGGCGAGGATATTGCGGTCGAGCAGGCTGACGAGATTGGTCCCCGCTACCAGCGCCAGCGCATAATAGGCCGTGGCGCGCGAAGGGGCCTTGATCGTCACAGGGCGAACACGCGTTCGGCATTGGTCTGCATCAGCTTGCGCCTGGCCTCGTCGGACATGTCCAGCAGGTCATGGGTGCGCACTTCATCCGCCACATATTGGTAGGGATAGTCCATCGCATACATGACCCTGTCTTCGCCCAACACCTTTTGCGCGAATGTGATCGCCGGCTCCCAGGCCATGCCGCTGGTGGTAACGCAGACGTTCGACCGCATATAGTCGTGGATCGATTTGTTGAGCGGCTTCATCCGCTCATAACGCTGCGATCGCACGCCCGCCTGATGCATATAGTCGAGCCGGTAGAGCCAATAGGGAAGCGCCTCGCCCATATGGCCGACGATGATCTGCAGGTCGGGATAGCGATCGAAAATACCGATGGTGATGAGCCGCAACAGGTGCATCCCCGTCTCCACGCCAAAGCCGAAGATCGCGCCGTCCAGCCCGGCGTCCAGCATCGGCCCGATCATCGCGTCGGGCGGGGTCGAAGGATGGATATAGAGCGGCTGGCCGGTATCGGCGAGCGCGCGGAAGATCGGGTCGAACTTGGCATCGTCCAGATATTCGCCCTGGGTATGGCTGTTGACCATCACCCCCTTGAACCCCAGATCGCCAGCGCCCCGCCGGATTTCGGCGGCGGACCAGTCCGGATCCTGCGGTGCGATCGACGTCATGCCCACGAAGCGGGTGGGATGGGCGGCGCAACGCTCGGCAAGATGATCGTTGGCGCGGGCGACCATCGCCTTGGCCTCGTTGACGTCCAGCAGTGGTTGCACGCCCGGCGAGGTCAGCGACAATATCGCGACGTCGATCCCGGTCGCGTCCATATCCGCCAATCGCTGGTCGCCCAGGTCGAGCAGCCGATCGATGATCTGGGTCGCGCGCTGCGACGGCGACTGGCCGTAAAAGCCCCACAGCGACACCATGCCCCGGTCGGCCGTTCCGTCGCGCAACATGCGCAGATAAGCGTCGACCTGTTCGCGCGTGGCGAAGGCTTCCTCCGTCGCGATGCGCAGATAGCCGCGGTCGCCGCCCGTCTTCAGTTCATGCGTCATGGCTTATCCTTCGTGAATGGCTTTTGTGACGAGGCAGGCGTCGATTCCTTCCGGACCGTCTTCCGCGCCGTGACCTGACCATTTGACCCCGCCGAACGGCGAATCCGACCCGCCGATCATCGCCGTGTTGATGCCAACCATCCCGGCGTCGATCTGCCGCCCAACCCGGCGCTGGCGCGCGGCATCGCTGGTCCAGGCATAGGCGGCGAGGCCATAGGGCAGGCGATTGGCCTCCACGATCATCGCGGCTTCATCGGCATAGGCGTTGATGAGGGCGACGGGGCCGAACGGCTCCTCATTCATGATGGCGGCGTCCAGCGGCGTGGCCGTCAGCACGGTCGGCGCGAAATAATAGCCGGCATTGCCGATCCGTTCGCCGCCGGTTTCGAGGCGCGCGCCCTTGGCCACCGCATCGCCGATCAATCGGTCCATCGCGTCGAGACGCCGGGCGTTGGCCATCGGTCCCATGACGCTGCCGGCCGCCGCGCCGTCGCCGACCGTCACCTTTTGCGCGCGCTCGACAAAGCCGGCAAGGAAGCGATCATGCACGCCCGCCTCCACGATGAAGCGCGTCGGCGATACGCACACCTGCCCGGCATTGCGATATTTGCCCGCCACCACCGTATCGAGCGCCTTGTCGATATCGGCATCGGCGAAGATCAGCACCGGGCCATGGCCGCCCAGCTCCATCGTCGTGCGCTTGCAATCCTCCGCCGCCAATTTCGCCAGATGCTTGCCGACGACGGTGGAGCCGGTGAAGCTCATCTTGCGGATGATGGGGGAGCCGAGCAAATGGCGCGACACTTCGTCGGGCACCCCGAACACCGCCTGCGCCACATCGCCGGGCAGCCCTGCGTCGAGCAGGCATTGCAGCACCCCCAGCGCGGACGCAGGCGTTTCCTCCGCCGCCTTCAGGATGACCGAACATCCCGCCGCGATCGGCGCACCGAGCTTGCGGCCGGGATTGCCGAGCGGGAAATTCCATGGCGCGAAGGCGGCGACCGGACCGACCGGCTCCTTGGTAACGGTCGATCGCTGCCCGGCCGGACGTACCAGCGCCCGGCCGTAGAGACGAAAGACTTCGCCGGCGTAAAAGTTGAACAGGCCGACATTCATCATCACTTCGATGCGTGCTTCGGCCAGCGTCTTGCCCTGCTCCAGCGTGGCGACGCGGGCCAGTGCCTCCTGCCGCTCGACCATCAGCCGGGCCGCGCCTTGCAGCACGGCCGCCCGCTCATGGGGCGTCGAATCGCGCCAACGATGGAAGCCGCGCTGCGCCGCCGCCAGCGCCGCGTCGAGGTCCGCCGCATCGGCCAGCGGCAGGTCCGCGATCGCCTCGCCGGTGGCGGGGTTGACGACCTTGTGGGTCCGTCGCCCGCCGCCCGACAGCCGCTGGCCATCGATCATCAGATAGAGGTCGGGATAGGCCATGGGTTCAGGCGCTCACCGCTTCGCGCGCGGCCCGTTCGCGGTCGATATCGCCCTGCCAGCGTTCGGCGACGATTTCCTTGCCCGTCACCGGATGCACCATGTGGAACGGCACCAGCTTGTGCGTCGGCCACAGCCAGTGATCCTCGATCAGCGCGTCCGGCCCGGTCGGGTCTTCGGGATAGGTGATCTTGGGGAAAGGCACATATTCGGCTGGCGTATTGGCCCAACCCTGGTCGAAATCGGCATGCCATTGCGGCATGTAGTTCAGGATCTGGATGCGCCAGATGCCGTCCACCTTTTTGTAGGTATTTTCGTAGATGCCGCCCTCCCACCATTGGCGCGCGCCAAGCATCGGGTTGGAGGGGTCGGTATAATCCTTGTGCCGGCCAGCCTGCATCATCGACCGGGCGCGGGCATGGGCCGTGACGCCGTCGGCATCGATGTCGACGATATCCTGCAATTGCGGATGGTCGAGCAGGAAGCCATCGATCGGACCGTTGGTGCCATGGGTGAAGCGCGCCTGGAAGCGTTCGACATAGAGGCGGCGAATACCTGCCTGGCCGCGCCAGACGCCGCCGAAGAAGCGCACTTCGCCATCCTCGGTGAACAGGTCGGCGGTTTCGTTATAGAGGCATTTGTCGATCAGGTAGCCGTAGAGATGCTGCAATTTGCGCACGTCCAGCTCATCCTCGCGCCGTTGCAGGCGGGTGCCAAGGTCGGCGACGCTCTGTTCCAGGCGGGCGATACGGTCGGTGTCGGACATAATTTGCTCTCCTATCATTGTATGTAATACTTACAGATTAAACGGCTTCCGCAGCCAGTCGCTCCACTTCCTCGCGATAGGGACGGATGGCGCGGATCATGCAGAACGTCGCGATCGGCAGCAGCACGCCCGCGGTCATCACCAGCGACTTCCAGAGCTGGCTGGGATCGCCGACGATATAGTCCTGCACCAGGCCCACCAGGAAGCTGCCCATCGCGCCGAAGAAGGTGAACATGAAGAGGTAGATCGCCGTCACTTGGCCCCGCATCGCATTGGGCGCAACGCGCTGGATCGCGGCATTTTGCGGGACGGCCCCGGCCATGCCGAACATCGCGCCGATGCTGGATACGGCCAGCGACGCATAGCCATTGGGCATCAAGGGCGCGAGGATGGCGCAGATGGTGACGCAGCCGAAGAAGATGGCGGCGGCGCGGACATTGGCGTCGGCATGGCGCTTGGCCAGCCATTCGACGAAGATGCCGCCCAGCAGCAGGCCGGTGAGCGACGCGACCAGGGTCATCGATCCCATCACCGCGCCGATCTGCGCCTCGTTCCAGCCATAGGTGCGGATCATGAAGGGGACACGCCAGAATTGCAGGCCGAACACCTCGATCGCGCTCAGCGCCAGCCCGGCGAACAGCGGATAATAGACGCGGCGCTTGGCATGGATCGCCCTGGCGGCGTCCAAGCCGGTGAAGGTCAGGATGCGGCGGCCCAGCGAGGCTTGAACGGGCGGCGTGATGGAGTCGGGGGCGGGCGCATGGCGCGGCGGTTCCTTCACTGTCAGGAACAGGAGGGCGACGAACAGGGCGGGCAGGCCCAGCCAGATCATCAGCCATTGCCAGCCCAATATGGTAAGGCCGCCATGCTGGGTTGGCGGCCATCCCACCGCATGGGAGATCAACATGCCTCCGATTACCGGGCCGAGTGTGGTGCCGCCGATGAAGCCGAATTGCAGCAGGGCGAAGGCGCGGGTCAGGATGCGCGGCGGGAAGGCGTCGGCCAGCAGCGAATAGGAGGACGGCGCATGGGCCGATCCGCCTGCAGCCAGAAAGACGCGGGTGCCGACGAACTGGCCGAAACTCTGCGCGATGCCGCCTAATGAAGTGATGATGCCTAGCGCCGCGCATCCTCCCGCCAGCACGAACTTGCGCGGGAAGATGTCGGCCAGGCGCGCCAGCGGGATGCCGACGAACAGATAGCAGATGATGCTGGCGGGTCCGGCTAGGAAGCCGAGCTGCGAATCGGACAGGCCGAAATCCGCCTTGATCCGCTCCGCCAACATGGCGAACACCACCTGTTCGAAGAAGGTGACGAACGTCGCCAGGATGATGACGAACAGCGCCCAATAGGCGGCACCCATCGCATGGGGCGGGCGCGCGGATGCGGCGGCATCCGGCGATGCGGCCTCTTCCGCATCCCATAATGTATCGGTCGCAATCGGCGCGGGTGCCAGGGCCATGGGCCTTCTCCTCTCCACTTCTCCCTTTGTTCACAGGGATGAAATTTCGGCTTGGCGAATTTGTAAGTGAACTATACGATTATGGCGAGAGAAAAATACACGTTCGTTACAAAGATCGTCATGGGAGAATGGGATGCTCGAATTTGCAGGACGCACCGCCTTCGTGACTGGCGGCGCCAACGGCATCGGTCTGGGTCTGGCCCGCGCCCTGCTGGCGCAAGGGTGCAAGGTCGCGATCGCCGACATAAGAGAAGATGCGCTGGCCGCCGCGGTCAAGACGCTCGATAATCAGAGCGTCATAGCTGTCCAACTCGATGTCGCATCGCGGACAGGTTTCGCCGAGGCGGCCGACAGGGCGGAGAAGGCGCTGGGGCCGGTCAGCCTGGTCTTCAACAATGCCGGCATCAACCTGTTCCAGACCATCGACGAGTCCAGTTATGACGATTGGGACTGGGTGATGGGCGTCAATCTGCACGGCGTCGTCAACGGCGTGATGACCTTTGCGCCGCGGATAAAGACGCTGGGACAGGGCGGTCATATCGTCAATACGGCGTCGATGGCGAGTTTCCTGTGCGGCGGCGCCCCCGGCATTTACAACACCACCAAATTCGCGGTGCGCGGGATGAGCGAATCCCTGCGCTACAGCCTGGCGCCGCACGGCATCGGCGTGTCCGTACTTTGCCCCGGCCTGGTGAAGAGTCATATCTATGCGAGCGACGAAGTGCGGCCGTCCGCGCTCAGCGGTGGTGCGAAGCCAGTGGACAGCGCGGCCGTCGGGCGGCTGGAACAGTTGCACCAGTTCGGCATGGAGCCGGACGTCATCGCCGCGCGCACATTGGAAGCAGTACGAGAGAACCGTTTCCACATCTTCCCCCATCCCGAATTTCGCGACGAACTGGCAACGGTGTTTGACGAGATACTCGCCGATTTCCGCGACTATCCCGAAGATGCCGGCTTCGCCCAGCGCACTGGCTTCGAAAAGATGCGTCGTGACAATTATGCCAAGGCCCGGCGCGAGGCGCGCGAACGCGCTTAATGGGCGAACAGGTCGCCCTGCCGGGGTGGGGCGGCCAGTCGTCGTGGCGCGGCCGGCGTACCGATGAGCACGCGGGCGCGGCCGGTGAGCGTATATACCGCTTGGCGCTGTGCGCCGCGATTGAGATGATCGACGCGATAGCCCTGATAATGGCGCTTGAGCAGGCCGGCCTTGACCAGTTCCGACGCGGCCCGGCTGAGATTGGTCTTGCCCGACGCGCGCACGCGGTTGCGCACTTCTTCCTGCACCTGCACATCGTCAGTCAGGGTGTCGCCGGTCAACTTCATGTCCTTGCGCAACTCGTCGCGCACCCGCTCCACCAGCGCCATGCGGCGTGGATCGCGGTGGCCCATCGGCGTCAGCGCATCGCATAGCCAGTCACGTAGCGGGACCAGCCCGTCGCCCACCCGGACCTCCGGCCCTGCGCTGCCGTCCGGTCGGGCCACGTCCGCGATCAGCGTCAGCAGCATGAAGGCGTATCGCGGCCGCGAGCAGCAATGGGAGAGCTGGTCGAGCAACAGCGAAAGATCGCTGCCGCCGGGGATGCGGGACGGAAGGGCTGAATGAAACATATCGTGAATCAAGCACAGAGCGAGTCGCTTGTGAATCCGCTTTTTTCGGCGAGTCGCATTTTGTCGCCCGTGACACTTTGCCCTTCGGTAAAGTGTCACGGCAGAAACTTTACCGAAGGGTGCAGGCATGCCCCGGCGGGCGCGATCCCGATCAGATCCCTTAAGGCGAATGCTGCTCGTCCTCGACGGGCAGGATCAGAGTCACGCGCAATCCGGGTCCCGCATCGCTCAAGGTCAAGGTGCCGTCATGGAGATGAGCGACGGCCGCCGCCAGCGAGAGGCCCAGACCGGCGCCCGTGATATGGCGCGACGCATCCAGGCGGGCGAAACGGCGCAGCGCCTCGATCCGTCTTTCTTCGGCGATGCCCGGGCCGTTATCCGCCACGGCGACGCAGATCGACGGGCCATCCCGCCAGGCGGACAGCAGGATGCGATCGCCGCCATATTTGAGCGCATTGTCGATCAGGTTCGACAGCACCTGACCGAATATCTCGCGATGCGACCGGATATGCAGGCCGGGCGGCGCATCGACGCTGATGGTCACGCCTTTGTCCTCGGCCAGCGCGTCATACATATCCTGGAAATCGTCCAGTAGCGCCGCGACGTCGACCGCCGAGAAATTGTCGCGGCCGATCCCCGCTTCGGCCCGGCTGATCAACAGCGCGGCATCCAGCATCCGCAACAGCGTGTCGCCTTCGTCCAGCGCCTTTTCCAGCGCTGCGATCAATTCCTCGTCCCGGCTCTGGCGCAAGGCGCTCTCCAGCACGGCGCGCAGCCGGGTAAGGGGAGAACGAAGGTCATGGGCCAGGCCGTCCGTCACCAGCCGCATTTCATCCACCAGCGCGGTGATGCGGTCCAGCATCGCGTTGATCTCGTCGCCCAGCGCATCGAACATGTCGCCGCTGCCGCTCAGCAGGATGCGGCGCTTGATGTCGCCCGTGCCGACCGCCGCAGCGGTATCGATGACCGATCGCAGCCGGCCCCGGATGATGGCGGCGGAGAAGAAGGCGGCGCCCGCCGCCAAGGGCATGGCGAGGAGGATGGCGCCGATTAGCGCCGCTTCCAGGTAGCCGCCGAAGCGCAGGTCGTTTTCCACGACATGGCCGGTCAGCAATCGCGTTCCGTCCGGGAATTGCGTGCTGACGATGCCGATACTCTGGGGATCGCGGTTCTTCTGGCCGATGCGCAGCAGGTCGAGCTGGCGCCAGCTTTCCGAGGGACCGATGTCGGCTGGCCAGCCTGGGATGTTACCGGCGATGCGCTGGCCATTCGGCCCGATCAGCAACATGATCGAGCTGCCGTCCGGGTCGGCCATCATGCGGCTATGCACCGTGGCGCCAGCCGCTTGCAGGCCAGCCGCTGCATAGGTGGCGGCGATATCATCGCGCAGGTTCACCGCGACCGCTCGGCTGGCTTCGTCCACCGAACGGCTGGTGAATTGATGCACGGCCCAGAGCGCGACCAGCACGCAGGCGATCTGCATCAGGAAGACGAGCGCGGCGAATCGCCAGATGACGCTCTGGCGCCAGCGCATCGTCACCCCTGTTCGCTCAGGCGATAGCCTGCGCCGCGGATCGTGTGGATCAGCGGAGGCTCGCCATCCTCGTCGACCTTGCGCCGCAGCCGGCTGATATGCACGTCGATGACATTTGTGCCGGGATCGAAATGATAATCCCATACGCCTTCCAGCAACATGGTGCGGGTGACGACCTCGCCCTGATGCCGCAGCAGATAGTCGAGCAGGCGGAACTCGCGCGGCTGCAGGTCGATGACGCGCGCGCCGCGCTTCACCTTGCGAGAGAGGAGGTCGACGTCCAGGTCGCCGCAGGACAGGCGCGTTTCGGGCGCCTGTCCACCACCGCGCCGCAGAATGATCCGCAACCGCGCCAGCAGTTCGGCGAAGGCGAAGGGTTTGGCCAGATAATCGTCCGACCCGCCGGTCAGCCCCTTGATCCGTTCATCGGCGGTCGCCAGCGCCGACAGGATGATGACCGGGGTGTCGATGCCGGCCGCGCGCAGCGCCGCGAGCACCGCCATGCCGTCCATGCCCGGCAGCATCCGGTCCAGAATGATGGCGTCATGCGCGGCTTCGGTCGCCAGGAACAGGCCGTCGCGGCCATTGTCGGCGCGATCGACGGTAAAGCCTTCCTCGACCAGTCCCTTGGCGATGTAATCGGCGGTGGTCGCGTCGTCTTCGACCAGCAGCACCTTATAGCTCATGACCGTCCTCATTTCCCGGCCACCGCCGGATCAGCGCTACGCATCCGGGCGGCCATGCTGCCCCGTCCGCCGCCGATCAGCCGTTGCAGGTCCACCATCGCCCGCGCCAGCGAAACGCCCTGCGGCCCGGCAATGAAGCGCGGTTCCCAGATCGGCGCGAATTTCGCCTTATAGGCCCGCAATCCGCCAAAGCCATAGAAGGCGTCGCCATGGCGATAGAGGAAGGCGGCCGCCTTGACCCAGAGCGGGGACAGGCGGCGCGCATCCAGCCCCGACAGCGGCGCAAGGCCAAGGGTGAACCAGTGATAGCCCTTGTCCTGGCCCCAGAGCAGCAAGCTGGTGAAGATGAAGTCCATCACGCCGGGCGGCGCGTCGGCGCTGTGGCGCATGAGGTCGACGGACAATTCCCGGCCATCCGCCGTCGCCCAGATATTGGCGAAAGCGACGATCCGCCCGCCGCAACGCACGAGGGCGCAATCGAAGCGCGTCATATAGGCGTCGTCGAACCGGCCGACGCTGAAGCTCTTTTCGGTTGCGCCCTTCGCCGCGAGCCAGTCGTCGGACACGGCGCGCAGGGCGGGCAACAGGGGGGGAAGGTCGGCGGCCGCGACGATCTCGAACAGGGCGCCGTCGCGCGCGGTCCGGCGAACGCCATGGCGCAGGGCGCGCGCCTGCGATCCTTCCAGGGTGAAGCCGTTCAGGTCGATCCGCGCTTCCTCCCCATATTTGACGATGGATAGGCCGAGGTCGATCGCCAGCGGCAAGGATTCCAGGCTGAGTTGATAGAGGAGCAGGCGGCCCTGTGCCGCGTCGGCCCGTTCCCGCATCCGCCAGAGGAGATCGGGCCATTCCACCGGGTCGCCGACCGGATCGCCCATGACGATCCAGCTATGCCCCTGGACCTGATACATGAGGAAGGCGCTGCCCGACGGCGATGTCAGGAATTTCTTGTCCCCGGTCAGCGCCAGAAAAGCATCGGTCCGGGTAGCCAAGGAGAGCGCGGCGTCGCCGGGCGGATCGGATGGTGATTCGTCCCATATATCGCGGGCGGGACGCAGTAGCGCCCACAGTGCCGCGCCGACCAGCACGACGCCCGCCGCCAGCGCGGCACGCAGGAAACGGGATGCATCCCGATGGCGTCCAAATTGCCACCACAGGTCGCCTTGATAGTCGACATGGCGATAGGCGATGAAGCCGATCCAGATGGACAGGCCGACGGCGAGGCCCAGCGTCGCAATCCATCCGGGGGTCAATATGGCCGATGTCAGGCTGGTCCGGCGATAAAAGGCCGCATGGCTCCATTGCAACAGGGCGGCGATGACGAGCAGGATGCTTGCCTCTTCATAGTCCAGTCCCTTGGCGAGCGAGAAGATCGCGCCGGCGACCAGCAGCAGTCGGGTAAGCCAGAAAGCGCCGTCCAGCCGCCGGTACAGGCCCGACGCCAGCAGGATCAGCAGCGCCCCGATCATGCTAGCGGCCAGATGCGACGCTTCGACGAAGGGCATGGGGATGATGCCGGCCACCATGCGGAAGCGGCCCGGCACCGCCGGCAGCGAGCCGGAAATGAGCAGGATGGCGCCGCCCACCGCCACCAAAGCGGCGAGCATGATGGGCGCGATCGTCCGGGCTATGGTCTGCGCGCCGCTCGTGACGTTGCGCAGCGGCTGTCGCCAGGCGCGCCGCTCATGCGCGGCGATCAGGACGACCGCGACGAACAGCGGGATCAGATAATAGAGGATGCGATAGGCGATGAGCGCGGCGACCAGCACCGGCCTGTCGACATGGGGCAGGCTGGCGACGATCACGCCTTCGAATATGCCGATGCCGCCGGGGACATGGCTGATCAGCGCGACGATGATCGCCAGTGCATAGCCCAGGAAGAAGGCCGGATAGAGCGCGGGCGACAGATGGGGGATAAGCACGAACAGCGCGGCGCTGGCGAAGGCCAGGTCGATACAGGCGATGCCGATCTGAGCCAGCGCCTGCGACCGGCTGGGCAACGTCAATGTCCAGCCGAACAGATTGACCGGCCGCGTCGCGGATCGCAGCGCGGCCAGCAGCAGGATCGCGCCGCCGAGCAGCGTAGCGCCGATGGCGCGCTGGACCGGAGCGTCGATGGTGAAGCCGCCCAAGGTGAGGCCGGCGGGGTATAGCGTCATGGCCAAGGCCGTCAGTGTGAAAACGCCGCCCCAGAAGGCGAAGCTGGCCGACGCGATGATGCGGGCGACGTCGCCGGGACCTAGGCCGGCCGCGCCATAGATGCGCAGCCGCGCCGATCCGCCGGTGACCAGCGCCAGACCCAGATTATGGCTGAGCGTATAGCTGCAGAAGGACGCCAGCGCCGCCGTGCGCCAGCCGACGGCGCTGCCGATGATGCGCAGCGCCAGATGATCGTAGAGGGTGAGGGCGAGATAGCTGAGGCCGGTCAAAACCGCGGCCGTGATGATCGCGACCGGGGGAATGGCCTGGAAGGCGGCGCGGACGTCGCTCCACCGGATTTCGGCAAAGAGATGATCGAGCGCGATACATGCCAGCGCCGCCACCAGCAGCAACATGGTGATGGCCAGGATCCGTCGGTATCGGCTGGCGCCGACCGGCCGCGCGATGCGGGTCATGGTGCCGCGGCGTGCCAGCCGATCGCTCGGCCGATCGCCCCTGACAGAGCGGCGCTGACGGCATCGGCGTCATGATTAAGGGGATGGCCGCCGGGCAGTTGCAGTCGGGTGACATTGGACTGGCGCAAGGCCGGGCAAAGGCTGGCCGCCTCCTCAGCGCCGTGGATGCACAGCAATGGCACCCAACTCAGTCGCCGGGCGGCGGTCGCCGCGTCTTCTTCCGGTTCGTTGAAGGAGAAGATTTCGGATGGCGAGGCGCGCCACTGGCGAGTGGCTCCCGGCACAATCAGGGCGATGAACGCGATCCGTCGACGCAGCGTGGTGGGCACGTAGGGGAGCGACGGCGCGATGATGTCGGCGCCGAAGGACTGGCCTAGCAGCAGCAGGCGCGCCTTCGGATCGACGGCGATGGCGCGGCGCAATCCTTCGGCGATCATGGCGCCCGCTTCTTCGGGCGTGCGGCGCGTGCGAAAGAAGCGCAGGCTGTTTTCGGTGACGACGGGGATGCCCCGGCGTGTCAGCCGCTCTGCGACATTCGGTCCCAGCCCCGCGTGAAACCCCATGTCGCCCGACAAATAGAGCGCCACCGCACGTGGCTGGCGCGGGTCGACCGCACCTTTCGCAGGCATCAGGTCGAACAGCGCCGCGTTGCCGATATAGCCAATATACCAAAGTGCCAGCAGCAGGGCGCAGGTCAGGCCGGCAAGCGCGGCGGTCGACCGGCTCATGCCGCATGGCTCCATGCGCTGTCGGCATGGGGCAGCGCGCTCGTCGTTTGTACTCGCCCGCTGCGCTCCAGCTTGCCCCATCCGACCCATGGCCCCAATATGGCGGTGGCGACGGCGCGTATGACGACGCTATACATGATCTGCCGATAGATGAAGCGCTGCGCTACCAGCAGAAGCGCCGGATAGCGTTGCTCGCGCGGCTCTAGACGATAGGCGACGGCTCCGCAGGCGACGTCGATCGCGGTGAAGGCGATCCAGTAGAGCGCCATGCGCAGCACGTCGCTTTGGGTCTGGGCCCAGCCATGCTGGTGGACGCGCAGCGCGGTGTCGATTGCGCTGACCACCAGCGCCAGGTCGATGATCGGCGATACCAGCGCGAAGCCGATCTGGAACAGCCAGGCCTGGGGCAGGCCGACCCAGGCGAGGCCTGCCGGCTTGCGCTCGCGCCAGATGCTGCGATGCTTCCACAGGCATTGCAGCGTGCCATAGGCCCAGCGGAAACGCTGCTTGGACAGTGCGCCGAAGCTTTCGGGCGCCTCGGTCCAGGCGACGGCTTCGGTGTCGTAGGCGATGCGCCAGCCGGCCCGTTGCACCGCGATGGTCAGATCCTGATCCTCCGCCAGCGTGTCCAGCGGATAGCCGCCGACGGCGTCCAGTGCCGATCGCCGCCAGGCGCCGACCGCGCCCGGCACGACCGTGATCGCACCGAAACGGGCGAGCGCGCGCCGCTCCAGATTTTGCGCCGTCACATATTCCACCGCCTGCCAGCGGGTGACGAGGTTGATGCGGTTACCGACCATGGCATTGCCGGCCACAGCGCCAATGGCCGGATCGGCGAACCAGCGGGCGAGGCGGGCGATGGTCGATGGTTCGAACTGGGTATCTGCATCCAGCGCGACGATGATCGGCGCGCGGGCGATTTCCAGCGCGCGATTCAGCGCCGCCGCCTTGCCGCCATTGGTCAGGGTGAGCAGGCGCACGCGCGCCTCGTCGGCGAAGCTGTCGGCTACAATGCGGCTGGTCGCGTCGGTAGACCCGTCATCGACCACGATGACCTCCAGCCCGACCTGCTGGCTGGCCAGGACGCGCCGCACCGATGTTTCGATCACCTTGGCCTCGTTGAAGGCGGGGATGATGACGGACACGAAGATATCGGGCTGGATGGCCGGCGGTGCGATCCGGTTGCGCGGCGACCGGCTGCCCAGCGCCAGCCCCGCCAGCATCACCGCGCGGCCGATGCCGAACAGGATGACCGCGAAGAACAGCCATTTGAGCGTCACCGCGATCGCCGCCAGCACCAGGAATATGGCGACATCCACCCGCACCGCGGCCAGATCAGCCCCACGGACGGGCGGCATCACCTGCGCAGGCGTCAGCCCGGCCAGCGCCGACACCGGCACGAAGCGATAGCCGCGCGCCGACAGCGCCTTGATGATGCGCGGCAGCGCCGCCACGGTCTGCGCCCGGTCGCCGCCGCTGTCGTGGAGCAGGATGATCTGCGCCGACCGGTCTGCGCTGCCGTCCTCGATCTGCGCGACGGTGCGCGCGACGATGGCGTCGGCGCCGGGCCGCGTCCAGTCGCCCGGATCGACATGCAGGCCGACATTGAGATAGCCCGCCTTCTGCGCCTCCAGCGCCGGGCCGATCTCGTCCGCCGTGGTCGGTTCCGCGTCGCCGAAATAGGGCGCGCGGAACAGGCGCATCGCCCGGCCGGTATAGGCTTCGACCAGTCGCTGCGTGCTGTTGAGTTCCAGCGATACGCCCCGATCCCAGACCTGCGCTAGATTGGGGTGAGTATAACTGTGATTGCCGATCTCGCTGCCCTGCGCGACGATCTGCCGCAGCAGGCCGGGATGCATCATCGCATTTTCGCCGATGACGAAGAAGGTCGCGGGCACATGGGCCTGGCGCAATATGTCCAGGATCGGCGGCGTCCAGACCGGATCGGGACCATCGTCGAAGGTCAGCGCGACCTCATGCGGCCGATAGCCGGTGCGGCGGATGACATAGGGGGTGGGCAGGCTGGCGAAATGCTCGTTGGTGATGAGGCCGCTGGTGCGGCCCGACCCCATGACAATCGTGCGATGGCCGATGGTCGGCACGTCGTCGATCCGCAATATCTCGCCATTGCCCTCGACATCGACCGAGTTGAAGCTTGTGAGCCGACCCATTGCGGCGGGCGGCGTGGCCTTGCCTTGTTTGAGCGCGGCCCAGAAGCCGGGATCTTCCGATCCGAGCCGCCACAGGGCGACGCCTCCGGTCCCCGCCAGCCGCGCCGCGCGGACCTGATTCCAGCCGCTCGCGGCGTCCAGCATCCAGACATGGTGGACCTGCCCGTCCTGCTGATAATCGAAGCTGGCATTGCCTGACGCCGGATCGAAGCGGATCGCCGCACCGCTGTCATGCGCGGAAAGCCAGGCGTCTTCGATCGACAGCGTGTCGGCGTTTTTCACGCCATCGGTCCAGTCATAGGCATAATTGCCGATCGCGACGATCGTCTTGGTGGCCGGAACGACTTTCAGCGCGGCGTGGAGCCGTTGCACGAACCAGGGCTGGGCGGCGATCGGTCCGGCCGTGTCGCCGATATAATGCTGGTCATAGTCCATCAGGAATAGCCGGTCGGCCAGCCGGCCATAGCGGGCCAGATTCCAGCCGGCGTCATCGACCGGGACGGTCAGCGTCAGCAGCAGGTGGTGATCGTGCAGGATGGACGCCGCCTGACGGAGGAATGCGAGATAGTCGCCCTGCGCCCCCGCCGGCAGCGCCTCGAAATCGAAGACGACGCCGGCCGCATGCATTGCGCGCAACGCCGGGATGAGATGCTCGAGGAAGGCCGTGCGCGCGTGATGATCGTGCAGAAGCGCCGCCGTCCCGGCGCTGTCCCATGTACCGTCGTCGACGTTCTGGACGACCGGCA
>NZ_CP159616.1:2500-672500 GCF_047946695.1 Sphingomonas sp. VDB2 | reverse complement strand
CATGTGGGATTTCCAAAACAACCAGGAGGTTGGCTTAGAAGCAGCCATCCTTTAAAGAAAGCGTAACAGCTCACTGGTCTAAATAAGAGATCCTGCGGCGAAGATGTAACGGGGCTAAAGTGATGCACCGAAGCTTAGGGTTCAGTCTTTGACTGAGCGGTAGCGGAGCGTTCCGTAGGCCGTTGAAGCGGAAGGGTAACCGACCGTGGAGGTATCGGAAGTGCGAATGCAGACATGAGTAGCGATTAACAGTGTGAGATGCACTGTCGCCGAAATTCCAAGGGTTCCTGCTTAAAGCTAATCTGAGCAGGGTAAGCCGGCCCCTAAGACGAGCCCGAAGGGGGTAGTCGATGGGAACCACGTTAATATTCGTGGGCCTGGAGGTGTGTGACGGATGCCGTAACTGGTCAGGGCTTATTGGATTGCTCCTGGCTGGGAAGGTGTCCCAGGAAATAGCCCCTCCGTATAGACCGTACCCTAAACCGACACAGGTGGAATGGTAGAGTATACCAAGGCGTTTGAGAGAAGTATCCTGAAGGAACTCGGCAAATTGCCTCCGTACCTTCGGAAGAAGGAGGCCCCATCTAAGCGCAAGCTCTGATGGGGGGCACAGGCCAGGGGGTAGCGACTGTTTAGCAAAAACACAGGGCTCTGCTAAGTCGGCTTCAAGACGACGTATAGGGCCTGACGCCTGCCCGGTGCCTGAAGGTTAAGAGGAGGAGTGCAAGCTCTGAATTGAAGCCCAGGTAAACGGCGGCCGTAACTATAACGGTCCTAAGGTAGCGAAATTCCTTGTCGGGTAAGTTCCGACCTGCACGAATGGCGTAACGACTTCCCCACTGTCTCCAGGATATGCTCAGCGAAATTGAATTCTCCGTGAAGATGCGGAGTACCCGCGGTTAGACGGAAAGACCCCGTGCACCTTTACTGCAACTTCAGAGTGGCATTAGGAAAGAGCTGTGTAGCATAGGTGGGAGGCTTTGAAGCATCGACGCCAGTTGATGTGGAGCCATAGGTGAAATACCACCCTGCTGTTTTCTGATGTCTAACCTCGTACCGTTATCCGGTACAGGGACCCTCTGTGGTGGGTAGTTTGACTGGGGCGGTCGCCTCCTAAAGAGTAACGGAGGCGCGCGATGGTGGGCTCAGGACGGTTGGAAACCGTCTGTTAGAGTGCAATGGCATAAGCCCGCCTGACTGCGAGACTGACAAGTCGAGCAGAGACGAAAGTCGGTCATAGTGATCCGGTGGTCCCTCGTGGAAGGGCCATCGCTCAACGGATAAAAGGTACGCCGGGGATAACAGGCTGATGATTCCCAAGAGCTCATATCGACGGAATCGTTTGGCACCTCGATGTCGGCTCATCACATCCTGGGGCTGGAGCAGGTCCCAAGGGTTTGGCTGTTCGCCAATTAAAGTGGTACGTGAGCTGGGTTCAGAACGTCGCGAGACAGTTTGGTCCCTATCTGCCGTGGGCGTCGAAATTTGAGAGGAGTTGACCCTAGTACGAGAGGACCGGGTTGAACATACCTCTGGTGTACCAGTCGTTCCGCCAGGAGCGCAGCTGGGTAGCTATGTATGGACGGGATAACCGCTGAAAGCATCTAAGCGGGAAGCCTCCCTCAAGATAAGATTTCTTAGGACGGTCGAAGACCACGACCTTGATAGATCGGATGTGGAAGTGCGGTAACGCATGAAGCTAACCGATACTAATTGTCCTATTCGCGCTTAAGAGTCCCACCATCAACGACAGTGCTGGAAACAGCAATCGTCAGCGATCGTAGGTTGTTAAGCCAGCCCAGATATATGTTTATATACGAACCAAAATGTGCACGGCATCGATCAAAAACCCATATATGCGCCAGCTTCATTGCTTGGTGACCATAGCGTCTGTGACCCACCCGATCCCATCCCGAACTCGGCCGTGAAACCAGTCTGCGCCGATGGTACTATTGCTCAAGCACTGGAAGAGTAGGGCGTCGCCAGGCATTGAAGCTCGCGCATATATCGGAACACAAAAAACCCATTCACAACGTCTTTTGCGATCTCTGGTCGTGCCTCTGGCGCGGGATGGAGCAGCCCGGTAGCTCGTCAGGCTCATAACCTGAAGGTCGCAGGTTCAAATCCTGCTCCCGCAACCACAGGTCGCACCCAATGAACCACAGCCCACGTCAGCAGGCAGACGACCTGACCTGATGATCCCCCCGGATCATCGGGCCGTCGTCGTTCCACCCGAACTGCCTTTGCTGCTGCCGTCCCGTCAGGCTCATAAGCTGAAGGTCGCGTTCAGCCGGAGCCGGGCAAAACCCGGCGAAGACCATGGGCCAAAGGCCCATAAATCCTGCTCCCCCAACCAGATTACATCCCAGTGAGCAACGCGAACGCAAAGATTTGCGTTCCCCGGCAAAGGCCGGGGTCCATTGCACCCCATAACCCCGCCCACAAAGCGGGGTTTTTTATTGCCCGCGCCATGTCCAACCCAACATGCCGGGCGGCGGACATCTCCCGCCGCCGACCCCATATCACCGATCGGCGCCTTCCAACTGCCGACTGAAATACACCATCTGCATCGGCTTGCCTGGGGCGATGTAATGCCATTCGATCAGACGCTCCTGCGACCAGCTGAGGATGGCCGACGAGGTCAACTTGAACCGTACCGGGTTTGCCGGAGGCTATTTGGTTTAAGTTACGCAGCCATGGAGACGTCGTCCAGCATGGCATAATATTGTGCTTCGGCCTCAGCCGGTGGGATATTGCCGATGGGCTCCAGCAGGCGTCTGTTGTTAAACCAGTCCACCCATTCGAGCGTGGCATATTCGACGGCTTCAAAGGACCGCCATGGTCCTCGCCGATGTATCACCTCGGCCTTATAAAGGCCGTTGATCGTCTCAGCCAAAGCATTGTCATAGCTGTCGCCGACGCTGCCAACCGATGGCTCGATCCCGGCTTCGGCAAGCCGCTCCGAGTATCGGATCGACACGTATTGCGATCCGCGGTCGCTGTGATGGATGAGACCACCCCGATGGACAGGACGTCGTTCGTGGATAGCCTGTTCCAGTGCGTCCAGCACGAAGCCGGCATGCGCAGTCCTGCTGACCCGCCAGCCCACAATGTAGCGAGCATAGACATCGATCACGAAGGCGACATAAACGAAGCCCGCCCACGTCGCGACGTAGGTGAAGTCCGACACCCAGAGCATGTTCGGCGCCGGTGCATGGAACTGCCGGTTCACATGATCGAGCGGGCACGGCGCAGCCTTGTCGCTGATCGTGGTGCGCACGGGCTTGCCCCGGATCACCCCCTGTAAACCCAGATCGCGCATCAGACGCGCGATAGTGCAACGGGCAACAGCAAAGCCCTCGCGGTTCATCTGCCGCCAGACCTTGCGCACGCCGTACACCCCGAAATTCTCGGCAAAGACCCGGACCACCTCTGGCTTCAGATCCTGATCGCGCCGGACACGATCTGACAGTCGCTCCGGATCACGTCGCTGTGCGACGCGCTCATGATAGGTGGATGGGGCAATTGGCAGAACCCTGCAAATCGGCTCGACCCCATATTCCGCGCGATGCTCGTCTATGAAGGCCGTCATCGTTTGAACGGGCGGTCGAGCTCCGCCTGGGCAAAATATGCGCTCGCCTTGCGCAATATCTCATTGGCCTGACGCAACTCCCGGTTCTCACGCTCCAGCGCCTTCAGGCGATCAGCCATCTCGGTAGGCACGCCAGCGCGCTTGCCGCTGTCCACCTCCGCCTTCTTTACCCACTCGTTCAGCGTGTGCGCCGAGCACCCGATCTTCTCGGCGATAGAAATCATCGCTGCCCAGCGAGAGGGATGATCTGCTTCGTGATCCAGCACCATGCGCACCGCCCGTGCGCGAACCTCAGGTGCAAACTTGTTCGTCGTTTTGCTCATATCGGCTCCACTTACTCAGAAGTTGGAGCCTCCGGCAAACCCGGTACGGTTCACTATATCGATAATATCGAGGATGAAGTCGTCAAGACCAGTTCCTTCGTGCAGCCTGTCGTCGGCCTTCCAGTCGTAACGCTGGCTGCTCCGCGAACCTATGGATTGAGGCTCGGCTTCGATTTCTGAGGTTCTCACTTGCACGGCCTAACCGACGCTGACGCCTTCGTCGGCGTCGGTTAAGGGTCAGCAGATTGGCGATCCACCGAATGTGGCTCCCGATCGGATAACGTCAGGGCTGATGGAGGGCGCGGACGCGATTTACATTGCCCCAAATGTATGTGCGGTTTTTCTGATCAATTGAACCGGGCAAGTAGGAACGGACAGCATATAGTCGACTTTTTCGTCAACAATGTCACCAACAAGCATTTCCTCGTCGGTATTGGCGATGCGTACAACCGTTTCGCAGTGCCTGCCGGCACCGCCGCGCCCACTACCCTTGTGGCTCGCTACGATCGTGCCAGCTTCCGCTATGGCGGCGTCCGGGCGACATTGTCTTTCTAGGAAGGGGTAAGATGCTCAGGCCATTGCGCCTGTCCGCACGTGTGGTGAGAGGCGGCGCTGATATTGGTGCCGCCTTTCCGAAATAGCAGGGATGCTCGGCCCGGGGCGGGCAAGGGCAAACCTGCGCCCGCGATAAGCGCTTCGCGCATAGCGTGATGATTCATAGCCTTAACAGGCTGGCGATGCGCAATCGCCCAAGTCTTTGCCTTGCTGCAGGTGACGGCTATGGCGTGGCCGAAGCACATTATAGCCAATTTGTCGCGCCTCTGTTCGCCACCCGCTAATCCGCGCGTCTTTGAAAATCGGGGAAGCCCGCCAATCAGGGGGCGATTGGCGGGCTTCCGCAGTCCGGCGCTTACAGGATCGATCGGCTCAGGGCATCAGAACCGTATCGACCACATGAATGACGCCATTGGACTGCATCACATTGGCGATCGTGATTTTCGACATGCCGCCCTTGGCATCGGTCAGATACCAGGCGCCGTCCTTCTGCCATGCGGTCAGGCTTTCGCCCTGCACGGTGGTCAGCACAGCCTTGCCGCCGTTCATCTTCGCCTTGGCCGCAATATCCTTGGCGGTCATCCGCCCGGCGACGACATGATAGGTCAGGATCTTGGTCAGCATCGCCTTGTTTTCGGGCTTCACCAGGGTATCGACCGTGCCGGCGGGCAGTTTGGCGAAGGCCGCATTGGTCGGCGCAAAGACGGTGAACGGACCCGCGCCCTTGAGCGTATCGACAAGGCCTGCGGCCTTGACGGCGGCGACCAGTGTCGTGTGATCCTTGGAATTGACGGCATTGTCGATGATGTCCTTGGTCGGATACATCGCCGCGCCGCCGACCATCGGGTTCTTGCCCATGTCCTTCGCCATGGCGGGCGCGCCGCCGGCAATGAGCATCGTGCTCGCCAGTGCAAGCGAGAGCTTCGTCAAGATAGTCGTCATGGAGGCTTCCTTCCTATGTCGCGCGTCGCGTCAGAGCGGGCGTGCACATCAGTTACGGCGGGAAGCGGTGGGTGGATGCAGGTCAGAAAAGCGATATTTTCCCTGCCGCGATCGGCGCGGAACTAGGAGCGTCATGGGGCGCGCCAGCCATGGACTCCATGGTGACCGCCAGCGTCGCGCCTTCCGCCATGAAGCGGCGATAGGACGGGGCGACGGCTATGCGACTTTCGGCGCCACCGCCGATCAGGCCAAGCGACCGCGGCTTGCCGTCCGCCGGAATGATCCATAATTCGGGCGCGAGACGGCCCGACGCTACACCGGTCGGCCGCAGGACCAGGCCGCCCGAAGTCGGGTCGTAGCGCGCCAATATCATCGGTCCATCGGGTTCGCCGACCATCTGCGCCATGGCCACTTGCGCAGGCTGCTGAATGGCGACGGGCGCACCCGGACGCAGTAGCACGATCAGCGCCAGGGACGCCGCGACGGCAGCGGATGCCAGCGCGCCCGCGCGCCACCAGTGCAGTTGACGCAGGGCCGGGTGTGCCGGCAATCCGCCGGCAACGGCTGTTTCGATGCCGGGCCATAAGGTTTCCGGCGGCGTCACAGCGACATAGTCGTCATAGAGCGGGGCAAGCCGCCTTTCCCATGCGTCGATCATATCGGGCGAGAAATCTGGATCTGCCATCAGGCGGCGCAGCGCAGCGGCGCGCGCCGCGCCGTCCAGCACGCCCAGCGCCAGTTCGGCGGCGATCGCGTCGCGCTCTTCGGGGGACAGGTCGTCAGCCATCGCCGATGCACGTCCTGAGTTGTTGCAGGCCGCGGCGGATCCAGCTCTTCATCGTACCAAGCGGCACCGCCATGCGATCGGCGAGTTGCGCATAGGTCAGCCCATCCAGAAACGCCGAGCGGATCGCCACGCGTTGTCGCGCTTCGAGTTCGTCAAGGCAGGCGAACATGCGCGCGCTATGTTGGTCACGCTCGATCACCATGTCGGCCAGGGGGGCGGCATCGGCGACCTCGGCCGCGGCTTCTTCCGGCGCCATGCCGGGCCGGCGCGAGGAACGGCACCAGTCGATGGCGGTATTGCGCGCGATCGCGCACAGCCAGGTAATGGGACTGGCCCGGCCGGCATCGAACCGGTCAGCTCTGTTCCAAACCTTGATATACACGTCCTGCAAGATATCCTCCGCTGCGTCCCTGTCTGCGCAGATACGGAGGCAAATGCCGAAAAGTTTCGCAGACGTCATGGCATAGACCTGCCGAAGTGCGCGCCGGTCACGCCCGGCGACCCGCGCCAATGCGGTGATCAGCCTATCACGATCGGTGTCTGCGTCTCCCACAGGCGCGACCGTAACAATTTTTCGCCCCATTTCAATTGAAACGCGGCAGGGGGGCGAACAAATTGAGGGGGCTGGCCAAGCATGTGTCGATTGACGGGCCACCCGCAGCAGTGAGCTTGGCTGTCGTCATTAATCTAGTATGAGAAATAAATTGACGCCCGTCATAACATGCCGGCGTCGGCCGATGCGTTGCGGATCAGTGCCAGCATCTTGCGCCGCGCTTCCTCCCCTTCGCCGCGCATGATCGCGTCGAATACGGCGTCGTGGTCGGGCATGGGATCGCGGGATTCCCTGCGCTCGTCGCGTGCGAAGCGGGTGGTCCATGCGACCACTGCGGTGACGGACGTGGCCAGCGTGATGAGCGATTCGTTGCGTGTCGCGTGCAGGATCAGGCGATGGAAGCTTTGATCCGCGGCACGCCCTTCCGCGGTTTGCAGGCCAAAGCGGCGCATTTCCTCCAGCGCATGGCCCATGCGGGAAATATCCTGCCCATCCCGACGCAATGCCGCGAACTCTGCGGCGGCCGGCTCCACGACGATGCGCAGTTCGAAAATGTCACGCAGAAATTCGGCTGTAGGCCCGGCCTCGAACATCCAGGCGAGTATGTCCAGATCCAGCATGTTCCACCGCAAACGGTCGTTGATGCGGGTGCCGCTCTTGGTTCGGCTATGGACTAGCCCCTTGGCAGACAGGACGCGGACGGCTTCTCGATAGGCGGTGCGCGACACGCCCTGTTCGGCGCTGTAGCGCTCCTCGCCCGGTAATATGTCGCCCGGCTGATAACGGCCACCGACGATCGCTACGCCCAGATCATGGGCGATCCGGTCATGCACGGCCCGCTGTGCCGGACTGGAAGGGCGGGAAAGCGGGTGATCGTCTGCTTGAGTCATGCCGCCTTCGTCCGCCCTGCCGCCCTATCCGTCAAGCCTGATCCCGCCAAAAGGCAGGAATTGGTATGAGGAAAATTGGCGATATGGCGTCTAATCTCATTACTCCGTCAAATTATAGCTTGAATCCGTTCCAAACAAACGTAATCTAGTATGAGAAATAAAAAATGACTCGGAGGGGATGTCATGATGAAAAGCGGAATAAAGCTGTCCATATCGCTGTTCGCGCTGCTGGCGGCGCAATCGGCCTTGGCCCAGGCGGTCGAAGACAAAGGTGCCGGGGAGGCGACCGACGGCGACATCATCGTTACCGGCATGCGTGCCAGCCTGTCGTCGGCGCAGAATATCAAGCGCAACGCCCGGCAATTGGTGGACTCGGTCGTGGCCGAGGATATCGGCAAGCTGCCTGACAATAATGTTGTGGAGGCGCTTCAGCGCGTGCCGGGCATCCAGGTATCGCCCCGCGCCCGCGGCGAGTCCGCGACCGTGCTGATCCGCGGCCTTCCCGACGTGGTGACGCTGGTCAACGGCCGCAACATCTTCAGCACCACCGGCCGCTCGCTCTCGCTGGCGGACGTGCCCGCCGACCTCGTTGCCGGGGTGGACGTCTACAAGTCGCGCTCCGCCGATCAGTTGGAAGGTGGCATCGCCGGCCTCATCAACGTCCGCACCCGTCGCCCCTTCGACTTCAAGGGCTTCGAGTTCGCGCTGGCGGGCCGCGAAGTCTATAGCGAGCAGCCCGACAGAATCGATCCCTATGCCAGCGCGCTGATCAGCAACCGCTGGTCGACCGGCATAGGAGAGATCGGCGCCCTGATCAGCCTTTCCTATCACAAGACCCGCTATCGCGACGAAACCATCTATAGCGGCGGCTATTTCGGCTATAATCTCGACAACAGCCGAGCGCCCTACACGCCGGGCGTGCCGCTCGATCCCCGCGGCACCAGCCCGACCGATCCCAAGGCCTTCCGTACCGACGTGATCGGCGCTTTCGACCGGATCGGCACCCGCACCCGCCCGGCGGTCAACGCCACGCTGCAATGGGCGCCGGACGATCGACTGACCATCCACGCCGACGGCCTGTTCTACGGCTATCGCGAACGTGGCAACAGCAATCAGAATTTTACGTCGATGAACGGCGCGCTGCTGGCGCCGCTTGTGTTCGTGGACGACACCAAGCTGGTCCAGTCGCTCAGCATAGCCAACGGTCGCGTGGCCAATTTCGGCGGCGCCTACCGGAACAAGGCCGATCGTTGGCAGGGCGCGCTGGGCGCCGACTGGACCAGCGGCGACTGGAAGGCCGCGACGGAATTCTCCTACACCCGGTCGAAGGCGACCGATGTGGGCAATAATCTGGACGTGGACTTTATCGCCTCGCGCACCGACGCGGTGTTCAATGATGGCTCGGGCGCGCCCCATTTCACCCTGCCCAATGACGATATGGCCGATCCGGGGCGTTACTATCTCTCGCGCCTGTCCACCACCCGCACGGTCGGCGACGGCAAGGAGCTGGCCTGGCGCGGCGATCTGTCCTGGCGCGCGCCCTTCCTCATCTTCTCCGGCCTCGACGCCGGCATCCGCCTCAGCAAGCGCAACGCCAAATCCGACAGCTTCACCCAGACCATCAACTGCTCCGCGACCGGTGCGGTGCAATGCTACAGCATCAAGGCGGCGAGCTTGCCCGGCCTGATGACGGTGACCCCCGGCGATTTCTACACCGGGACGCGCCAGTTCGTGCGGCAATGGGCGACGCCGACCACCGGTTATCTGCTGAACAATATCGGCTCGCTGCGCCAGTTGTTCGGCCTTGCGCCGGGCGATCCGGCCTTTCAGGATACCCAGCATTTCGACATCGAGGAAAAGAACTATGCCGGCTATGGCCAGGCCAATGTGGAAGTCGGCCGACTGGACGGCCAGATCGGCATGCGCGTCATCCGCACCGACATCACCTCCAACGCCTTCCTGGTCCTGCGCGGCGCGACATCGCCCGTCACCATCCGCAACAAGAGCACCGACATTCTCCCCAGCCTGGCACTGCGCTACAAGCTGAAGGACAATCTCTTCCTGCGCTTCGCCGCCAGCAAGACGATCACCCGGCCCAGTTTCGCCCAGCTCAATCCAGCGCTCACCCTCACGCCGCCCGTACCGGGGCAACAACCCTTCGGCCGCGGCTCCAGCGGCAATGCCGACCTGAAGCCGGTGCGGTCGGACAATTATGACCTCTCGCTCGAATGGTATATCGATCGGTCCAGTTCGATCACCGCGACGATCTTCCGCCGCGACGTCACCGGCTTCATCCAGTCGGTCACCAGCAATTTCGACATCGACTATCTGGGCGCGGACAATGGCGTCTATCAGATCACCCGGCCGGAAAATTCCGGGTCCGGCAAGTTGCAGGGGATCGAGGGCGGCTTCACCTTCTTCCCCAAGGGCCTGCCAGGCTGGTTGGACGGCATCGGCATCAGCGCCAACGGCACCTATATTGACGGCAAGAACAAGGCGCTGTCGCCCTTGCCCGGCGTCACCGGCTATATGGACATCCCGTTCCAGAACGTGTCCAAATATTCTGCCACCGGCACCTTCATCTATGAAAAGGGCGGCTTCTCCGCCCGCGCCTCCTATGTCTGGCGCGACACCTATAATGCCGGGCTGCACTTTACCGGCGTCAATCCCAACTTCATCACCAACGGCCAGATCAGCAATCTCGACCTGTCCTTCTCCTATGAACTCAATCCCAGCTTCACCATCGTCGCCGATGCGACCAATGTGCTGAAAAATCTCTATCAGACCTCGTTCAACGACCCCGGCCTCTATCCGCGCGACACGGTTCTCTACACGCGCACATTCGCCGTCGGGTTCCGGGCGAAGATCTGATGTTCCTATCGAGAGGATGCCATATGACGATTTCCAGGGTGATCGCTTCGCTATCCGTGCTGATGGCGCTGCCGCAGGGCGCCGGGGCGCAGGACACAAGACAGGTCGCGATCAGCGTGGACGCGGGCAAAGCCGTGGGCAAGCTGCCGCCCGTCTGGCGCTTCTTCGGCGCGGACGAACCCAATTATGCGACCATGAAAGACGGCCGCAAATTGCTGGTCGAATTGGGCGAACTAAAAAAGGGGCAGGTCTATTTCCGCGCCCATAATCTTCTGAGCAGTGGCGATGGCACGGCCGCCTTCAAATGGGGCAGCACCAACGCCTATACCGAGACGACGGATGGCAAGCCGGTCTATAACTGGGCGATCGTAGACGGCATCATCGACGCCTATCTGGCGGAGGGCATCCGCCCTTATCTCCAGATCGGCTTCACCCCCGAAGCCATGGCCAACGCTCCGGCGGGCACGCCCTATCGTCATAGCTGGCGTCCCGGCTTCGCCTATAATCTGATCGCGACGGGTTGGACCTATCCGCCAAAGGATTATGAAAAATGGGCGGAGCTGATCCATCAATGGACGCTCCACAATATCGAACGCTATGGCCGGGCCGAGGTCGAGAAATGGTATTTCGAGGTCTGGAACGAACCCAACAGCCCCTTCTACTGGAGCGCCAGTCCCGAGGAATTCTACAAGCTGCACGACTATGCCATCGCAGCCGTGCGCAAGGCGCTGCCCACCGCGCGCGTCGGTGGACCGGACGTCGCGGGGCCGGGCGGCGCCTTCATGGACGGCTTCCTCAAGCACGTCTCTTCCGGCAAAAATTATGCGACCGGTGAAACCGGCACGCCGACGGACTTCCTGTCCTTCCATGCCAAGGGTAAGCCGACCTTCGTCGACGGCCATGTTCGCATGGGCATCGCCACCCATTTACGTGAAACCGATGGCGGCTTTACGAAAGTCCTGTCGATCCCCTCGCTCGCCGGCAAGCCGGTCGTGATCGGTGAAAGCGATCCCGAAGGCTGCGCCGCCTGTCCGGGACCGGCCAACGCCTATCGCAACGGCACCATGTATAGCAGCTACACCGCCGCCAGCTTCGCGCGCATCTGGGAACTGGCCGAAAGGCGGAAGGTCAATCTGGAAGGCGTCGTATCCTGGTCCTTCGAGTTCGAGGACCAGCCCTGGTTCGCGGGCTATCGCCAGCTATCGACCAACGGCGTCGATCTGCCGGTGCTCAACGTATTCCGCCTGTTCGCGCAACTGGGCGAAACGAAACTGGCGACCACGAACAGCGCGCAGGTGCCGCTTGATGCGCTGATGAAGAATGGGGTGCGGGGGGATGCCGATATCGGCTCCATCGCCACCCGCATTGCCGATGGCAAGGTCGCGCTGCTCGTCTGGCATTATCATGACGACGATGTCGCCGGGCCGGACGCCCAGATCCGGCTCAGCCTGAACGGGATCAAGGGCAAGCCAGCGCAGGCCAAGCTGTGGCGGGTCGATGGCGACCATGCCAACGCCTTTTCGGCCTGGCAAAAGATGGGTTCGCCCCAATCGCCCAATCAGGACCAGTATAAGCAACTGGAGGCCGCTTCGGTCATGCACGCGGAAACGCTGCCCGTCGCGACGGGTCAGCGCGGCGGCGCCAGCATCGACCTGCGCCTGCCGCGTCAGGGCGTCGCGCTGATCGTCCTCGACGGTCAGTAAGGGCAAGAAATGGAGGCCATGACACAAAGACGGGCGACGGCCCATCGGGGGCGCTGGGCGATTGCGGCGATGATTACCGTCGCCATCGCCATCAGCTATCTCGATCGGCAGACGCTGCCCTGGGCGATCAAATATATCGAGGCCGATATCCCGATCGGCAACCAGACCAAGGCCGTCCTCGATTCCGCCTTCCTCGCCACCTATGGCCTCATGTATCTGGGCGGCGGCTGGCTCCTCGATCGGGTGGGGACGCGCCGGGGCTTTCTGGCGATCATGATCTTCTGGTCGCTCGCCTGCGCCAGCCATGGGTTGGCGGGCGGCATCGCCGCGCTGGTGGTCAGCCGGTTGCTGCTGGGGGTGGGCGAAGGCGGCGGCTTTCCGGCGGCGACCCGCGCCATCGCCGAATGGTTTCCGGCGCAGCGTCGCGCTGCCGCCATGGGGCTGGTCAATGCCGGGACCGCGGTCGGCGCGGTGATTGCCCCGCCGCTGATCGCAGGCATATTGGCCTATGGCGACTGGTTCGGCCTGTCGAGCTGGCGCTGGGTCTTCTTTGTTACCGGCGCTTTCGGGCTGGGTTGGGCGCTCTGGTGGTTCGCGACCTATCGCACGCCGCCGGTCGTGGACAGCGACACGCATGAAGCAGACGGCCCCGCCCCGACCATCGCGATGCTGCTGGCGCGCCGGGAAGTGCGCGGCCTGGTCGCCGCCAAGTTCCTGAGTGACGGCGCCTGGTATTTCTACCTGTTTTGGCTGCCCAAATATCTGTTCGAAGCGCATGGTTTCGACCTGAAACAGGCCGCGACGATCGGCTGGATACCCTATGCTGCCTCCGGCGTGGGCAGCCTGTGCGGTGGCTGGCTCTCCAGCCGCCTCCTGTCCACTGGCCGGTCGGTCGATGCCGCGCGCAAGATCGCCCTGGGGCTTAGCGCCACCTGTATGCCCTGGGTCATGCTCGCCCCCACGACCGGGTCGATCGCGGCGATCATCGCGATCTTCAGCCTCGCCTTCTTCGGACAGCAAAGCTGGTCGACGCTGGTCATGACCCTGCCGACCGATCTCGCGCCACGCAGCGCGCTTGGCCGTCTCGCTGGCCTCGTCGGCCTGGGTGGCGCGTTCGGCGGCATCGTCATGGGGCAGGCGGCCGGCTGGGCGCTCGACGCCGGGCTTGGCTACACGCCGGTGCTGACCGTCGCGGCGACCCTGCATCTGATCGCCTTCGCGCTGATCTGCCTCGCCATTCCCCGCATTTCACGTCTCACCTTCATGCGAAAGGCCGTTCCTTGAAAATCACCGAAATCCGCACCCGCGTCGTCCAGTGGGAAGGCGAGACCGTGCCGCTGCCACCGCATTTCTGCACGAACCCGATGGATATCGTCTCGCCGATGCTGTCGCCCGAGACGATGGGCACCTTCACCTTCCATGGCTGGCTGATCGTGGAAATCTTTACGGACGCAGGGCTGGTCGGCATCGGCAACGCCGCGCTCGCGCCGCTCGTCACCAAGCAGATGATCGACCAATATCTCAGCCCCCTGCTGATTGGCCAGAACCCGTGGGACAGCGAGTTCCTGTGGCAGCACATGTATCGCAAGACCATGGCGTTCGGGCGCAAGGGCGTGGCGCTGGTCGCGATCTCCGCGCTCGACATCGCGATCTGGGACTTGATGGGCAAGGCTGCCAAACAACCCGTGTTTCGCCTGCTGGGTGGCCGGACCAAGGCGAAAATCCCGGTCTATGCCAGCCGCCTCTATTCGATCCCGCTGAATGAGCTGGCGCAGGAAGCCGCCGCCTACAAGGCGCAAGGTTATAAGGCGATGAAGCTGCGCTTCGGCTGGGGGCCGATCGACGGGGCCGCGGGCATGACGCGCAACGTGGAATTGATCCGCACCGTGCGCGAAACCGTGGGCGACGAAATCGACATCATGGCGGACGCCTATATGGGCTGGAGCCTGGACTATGCCAAACGCATGATGCGCCTGATCGAGCCCTTCAACCTGCGCTGGCTGGAGGAGGCGATCATCCCAGACGACATCAACGGCTATCATGAACTGCGCCGCTTCGGCACGACGCCGATCGCGGCGGGCGAACATGAGTTCACCAGCTACGGCTTCCGCCAGATGATCGAGGCCAAGGCGCTCGACTATTTCCAGTTCGACACCAACCGCGTGGGCGGCATCACCGCCGCCCGCAAGATTCAGGCGCTGGCTGAGGCCTATTCCATCCCCGTCGTCCCCCATGCCGGGCAGATGCATAATTATCATGTCGTGATGGCCAGCCTGAACAGCCCCATCGCTGAATATTTCCCGATGGTCGATGTGGAGGTCGGCAACGAACTTTTCTGGTATATCTTCAAGGGCGAGCCACAGGCGGTGGACGGCCATATCGATCTGGACGACAACCTCCCCGGTCTGGGTCTCGCCATCGACGAGGCCGCTCTCTCTCGCTTCAAGGTGATCGGATGATGAACAGGAAAGTGGCCGTTCTCGGCTTGGGTCTGATGGGCGGGGGCATGGCGCGGCAATTGCTGGGGGCGGGCTTCGATGTGGCGGTCTGGAACCGCAGCCCCGACAAGGCGGCGGCGCTGGGCGAAGCTGGCGCAAGGATCGCGACCACGCCCGCCGATGCAGCGGCGGGTGCGGCCATCGTCATCGCCATGCTCGCCGACGACAGCGTGTCAGATATTGTATGGACCGGTGCGCACGGTGCGCTCGCGGCGATGAGTCCTGATTCAATAGCTATCGATTCCAGTACGTTAACTGATATATGGGTGACGACACTGGCCGATCTTGCGGCAAAGTACGGCGTCCGTTTCCTCGAAGCCCCCGTCACCGGCAGTCGCGATCAGGCGGCGCAAGGCGCCTTGCGCTTTCTGGTCGGTGGCGACCCAGCGACGCTGGCAGATGCCCGCCCGGTTTTCGAGGCCATGGGCAGTGCGATCGTCCATCTCGGCCCGGTCGGCAGCGCCGCGACGGTGAAGCTCGCCAACAACTTCCTGTGCGGCGTTCAAGCGGCCAGCCTGGCCGAAGCCATCGCTCTGTTGGAAAAACGCGGACTGGACATCGAACAGGCGATGGCGATCCTCACCGATGGTGCCCCTGGCAGTCCGATGGTGAAAGGCGTGGGTCGCCGGATGCTCGACCGCGACTATGCGCCGCATTTCCTCGTCCCGTTGATGGCCAAGGATCTGGGCTACGCCGCGCAAGCGCTCGCCGATGTCGGCATTATCTCCGCCATGGCCCAGGCCGCAAGGCAATGTTTCGTAGAGGCGGCCGCTGCCGGCGAGGGGCATCGCGACATAGCGGCGATCGTGGAGCCGCTCCGGAAAGTCTGAAAACCGAGAGGGAGAGGCGCGGATGAAAAAACGCGCGATACTGTCCATGTCGTTGTTCGCAGCGATCATCTCGCCGCTCTCGCCTGCCGTTGCGCAGGACAAGGCGCCCATCGCCGCGGCCTTGACCGCCAGCATTATGCTGCACGCCGACACGCCCGGAGCAGCGATCGACCGCCCGATATTCAGCCCGGTCGCCGAGCATCCGGGTCGGGCCGGTATCCAAATCCCCAATATGCGCGTCGCCACCGAAAGACATTCTGACCGACCGCATTCTCCTCAAGATCCGCAACCGAGCAAGGCGTGATGATTTGCCGGTTGCAGGCACCGGGATCGTGGATGATAGTCTGCTTCGTGGATGAACCTTTGCCAGGAGATCCGACCTGCGTAGCCAATTGCCCATATCGACAGGCCTGGCGCCTGTGCGCGCAGCGCTGTTCGCCTGATGGAAACCATCGGCCGCGACCTTAATGAGATGCAGCGCGTGCCGCTGGCCGACGATCATGTCGAAGCCCTGCGCGCGGCTGGCGCGTCGGCAACCTACCCGGCGGACAGTTATATCGTCCAGCCCGGCGATCCGGTCGATTGCTTCGTCTATGTCGAGGATGGCGAGATCGAGGTTGTCGATGCCTTTACGGGCGCGCGTTACGGCTCGTCCACTCTTGGTCCGGCGCAATTCATGGCAGAGATATCCTTTCTGAGCGGCGGCGTCTGGACGATGCCGATGCGGGCCGTGCGCGATACGCAGGTGATCGAGGTGCCGCGTGCCGCCATGTTGCGGCTGATGGCCGAGATGCCGGAGATGTCCGATATCATCATCACGGTCCTATCGGCCCGGCGACGGCGCCAGCTCGATAATCGGGACGGCACGCTGGTGCTGATCGGTGAGGAAGACGACCGCGATATTCGCTGCATTGCCGAATTTGCCAGCCGCAACCGCCTGCCTTTCGCGTCCCATGCCATCGGGTCACCGGAAGCGGAACGGGTTGCAAGGAGTTGCGCCATAGCGATCGGCCAGCCCGCGGTGATCTTCGGCCGCGATCGGGCGATCGCACAGCCTACGCCGCACAAGGTGGCGGAACTGCTGGGCCTCAATCGTGATGTTGCCCAATGTGAGGCGTTCGACGTGCTGATCGTCGGCGGCGGCCCGGCAGGTGTCGCGGCGGGTGTCTATGCCGGCGCGGAAGGGCTGAATGCCCTCGTCGTCGAGGATATCGCGATCGGCGGCCAGGCGGGTACATCGAGCCGGATCGAAAATTATATGGGCTTTCCGACCGGCATTTCCGGCGCCGACCTTCTATGGCGGGGCGAAGTCCAGGCGATGAAGTTCGGCACGCGATTCGTCATGCCCCGCCGGGTCGAACGCTTGGAACGGCTGGACAGCGGCCAATTCTGCGCGACATTCGACAATGGGCATCAGGTGCGGGCGGGGGCGGTCGTCGTGGCGACCGGAGTACAATATCGACGCCTTCCCATCGCCCGTTTTGCGGAGTTTGAAGGTGCCGGCATCTATTATGCGGCCACCGAGAATGAAGCGCGCTATTGCAGCGGCGCTGAGGCGATCGTCATAGGCGGCGGCAATTCCGCGGGGCAGGCGGCCATGTACCTCAGCCGCTCGGCCGATCATGTCCGCCTCTTGGTCCGGGGTACGTCGCTCGCCACATCCATGTCCCACTATCTGTCGAGCCGCCTGGAGGCCGACCCCAAGATCAGCATCGAATATGAAACCCATATTGTCGCACTGCATGGATCGCAGGCGCTCGACGGGGTGACGATCCAGAAGGAGGGCGCCGCCCCCCGCACCATGCCGGTCTGCGCCATGTTCGTCATGGTCGGCGCCGCGCCCAATACGCAGTGGCTGACAGGACTTGTCACCCTGGATGACAAGGGCTTCGTCATGACGGGCGACGCGGTCGATGCCGGCTCGCCCTATGCCACCTCCTGCCCGGGCATTTTTGCGGTCGGCGATGTCCGTTCTGGCTCGGTCAAGCGGGTGGCGTCTTCGGTTGGCGAGGGGTCGGTCGTCATCTCGAAGGTCTGGGACTTTCTGAACGGCTAGGCGGCGCAGCGCACAAGGTCTTGCGCGCGTAAATATGGCCGTAAAAGGTCAAATCGGACATGCTCTGGGGCGGGAAAAGAAGATGCTGACGGGTCTTCCTTATTCGGCAGATCGGGCCGGCGACAGCAGGAACACCACATAGCCGCGAAATTGGGGCTGTCTGGCAAGCATCGATGGCGCAACCCATTGTCCACCTTCGACAATCGCGACCCGGAAGGGAATGGGAAAGCCATCCATCCGTCGAAAATAATCTTCGTAGCCTGCAATCGTCGTGCGTCCCTGATAGGTCTGTATCACCACTTCATCAATGATGCGGGCGAGGCCTGCCAGCGCTTGCGGATCGCCATGCGCGCTCCAGTCCATCAGCCCCGTAATCGACAGTCGCCAAGAACGCGGCAGGCGCTGGCGCAGGTCGCGCAGGAAAGTCTCATATGTGTCGATGCCCCGCGTGGCGGCATCGAAATCGATCTGGAGGCCCGCGACGCGATTGCCTGCCTCTCGCCAGCGGTTGAGATCGTCAAAAATGGCCGCGTAGGTGGTTTCGTTCCAGTCGAGCCGATCCGCCCGGACCACCAGCCAGACCGTCTTGCCGGAAAGGCGGGGAACGCCCATGCGCAGCCGCTCCAGACGGGACAGTCCACCGCGGCGCACTTCTCCGTCGAGCAGATAGACCGTCTTCGGCTGCAAAGTCTTGTCGGGATGGACGCCTGGCCAGAGGTAAAAGGCGTCATAGGCCGCCGGGTTAACGGTGGTTGCGTCATTCGCCGCCTGACGCTGGCAACCGCCCAGCATCATGGCCACCAGCAGCGCCATCCGCCAGCCTGCCGACCGGATCATCACCAATAATAGCGCAGGGCCTTGGCCCACTGACTGTTCGGATAACGCTGCTTCAACTCTGTGAACCACGCCTTGCGGTCACCTTTGGGCGCTTGTGCCGCATCCATCTCGTCATAATTGCGGTGAGGACCGCCACAATTGCTGTAGCCCGACGGCGCGTAGCACATCACTGCGCGATACAGGGCATAGGCGCGGTTCTCCGGTGCTGCCTTTTTGTCGGCGATAATCGCGGCATAGATATCGGATCGCGACACGGGGCGGCCGGGAAAGCCATCTGGCCCGTTGCCCAGAGCCATGGCATTCTCGCCAGGGTTGAACAGGCTGAAGCCGTCGAAGCCGTTCAACCGATAGAAGTCGCCCAGGCATAGCCGCGCCTTGGCATCGGCGGGCGTGCGCGTGAGCGTCGCTGCGGTTTGGGCGACAGCCGGGCATGGGAAGCCATCCGACCATTTGCCCGTGCGGAACAGGCCGGCGGGAATGCTATCCTGCTGCGTGAAATCCCATAGCCCCGCGGCGCTGTCGGCATTGGCGGGGAGCAGCGCCAGATCCTTGGCAAAATCAGCGTAAGCGCCCTTGTTCAAATCCTTGTACAGCAAGGTGAAGCGGGCGATGTCCCGTTCGCGTGCGGGCCGGGCGACGTCCTGCGCGCTGTCCCGCAGGATGGCGGGTGTCGCCAGGCTTTGCAGCAGGATCGAGCGGATGCTCGTGTCAGTGACGGGCGAACCGGGTGCAAAAATCTGCGCTACCCGTCCGTCGCGCTGCCAGCGTATGGCGAGGCCCATTTCGACCAGAGGCCGCTCATAGCGTGGACTGGCTCCGCCTAACAAGTCGCGCCAGAACCCCACTTCATTGGGATCGCGCGACTTGGCAAGCGCCATGCCGCGCAGCATCTGACGGCTGAAGGTGATCGGCGTGAAGCGGCTTGCGCGGGCTGCGTCTGGCAGCAGGGTCAGGATCGCCCTTGGGTCTTCTCCCGCATAATAGCTGCGGCTGGCCTGGAGCAGTCCGTATAGATCGCCATGCGCCGCAAACTGGTCTTTTTGCGCCGCGAGGTCGGCGGCGGACAGTCCGGCGGCGTCATCCGCCGGCCTGCGCATCCGCTTGAGGTCGGACACGGCGAGCAGAAGCGGCAGGTTCCGCTGCCCGTCGATAATCGCGCCCGCATCCGGCCGTTCCAGCAGCTTGATGTCGATTTCCTCGGCCAGATCGGCAGCGGCTTCATCGTTTCCGGGCGTTGCGGCGAGGAGTGTCTCATAGCTCTGGGCTAGCGCCGCCATGTCGCCGCTCAGCCATGCAACCCGGCGCATCAGCCCTTGCGCCGACGCTGCATAGCGTCCCTTGGGATAGGCCTTCAGATAGGCTGCAATGCTGTCCCGCGCTTCGCCTATGGCGATGCGATCAGCTTTGTCGGGGCCGGCAAAATCCCCATATTCGGTGACCGCGCTCGATATGGCCGCCCGCAGGCCGATACGTATCGGCATATATTGAGCAGTTTCGGCAACCCACCGGCTGCGCGCGCGGGTCAGGGCAGCGAAGCCTTGTCTGGCGGCGAACCAATCGTTCCGGTGGAACGCGTCGGCAGCCTTGAGATAGGCGAGATACTCGCGGCCCGGCTTGCTGGAGATTGGCGTATCCCATGTCGCGTCACTACATCCCGTTCTCGTGCGCAGACGAGCCAGCGCGCCGCGATCCCCAGCCGGCAGGCCCGGCTCGGCGTTCAGCGCCGCGGCAAAGGCCAGGATCGCATCCGACGACGCGCCGCAGCCCGGCGTTGCGTCCGCCGCCTGGCTGGCGCTTTCGTTGCTGGCTGGCGCGGGTTGCGGCCAAAACGCAGCCCGCATACCCGGCCATGACATGAAGATTTGCCCGAACTGTGGATTGTCGATCTCCGTCACCGCGCTTGCGGGCTGGACCTGCCCAGGCCGAAGACTTTGCATCAGGAGCAGCAGGTTGATCCGTGTGTCATTCCCCGGGCTGATCGCAGCGCGGCCGTCGCAATCATAATCCTGCAAAGCCAGTCGCCATTCCGGCGAGCAGGATGAATCCGCACAGGCCCAGAGCGCTCCGCTCAGCGCGACACTCGAAAATATCAGCGCCGCCAGCAGGGTTGCGACTGGATGTCGGCGGGCCGATCGAAGGCCATGGCGCATGATGCGGCGTGCTGGGGTCGGTTTCATCATCCTTTCGTAACTGAACAATTGATCGCTTCAGCGCAATCACGAACGGCAACGGATCGGCCATACGGACCGATCCTCCTTCCCAGAGCCGAGGTTCAGCCGGATCAAGCCGTTCTGTGGCATCGCCACTTGCTACGGCAAGCATCCGGCCAATCATCGCGCCGCCTTGAAAGTCGTGCGCCAGGCGGCAGATTCTCTCAGTAGCGGTAGCCGAGCGTGAATCCGTAGGTCCGCGGCGGCAGCCAGGTGGCGCCGATGACGCGTCCGGTGGAAATCGCGAAGGTGGAACTGGCCCGAAGCGTGTCCGCGATATTCTTGATCCACAACGACGCCGTGACGTCCTCCTTGTTGGAGGTCCAGCGCAACGCCGCGTCGAACAGCGTGAAGGCCTTGGCGCCCTCGCTCAGACGATTGAATTCGGTGAAATAGATGGTGCTCTTGCCCGACATGTCGCCCGACAAAGTGACCGTGCCCATGTCGCTATGATCGACAAGATCCAGTTCACCATGAACATTATAGGACCATTTCGGTGAGTTGCGCGTGCGGTTGCCCGCCAACTGTATCTGGCACCCGCCGACATTCGCGCTGCCGTCGACGCAGGGCGCACCAAAAGCAGTGGGGTCGGGGTTGGTGACGGGGTTATAGGCCGGCTGCCCCGGCTGTGAGACATTGCGCGGATCCAGCGGATCAAGCGTCAGAAAATCCTTATATTTACTATCTGTATAGGACAGGCCACCCGATAGGCGGACCCGATGCATCGGCCGCAGCATCCACTCGATTTCGACACCTTTCGCTTCGGTCCTCGCGGCATTTTCGAAGATCGTCGTGTAGCCGGTAGGGCCGCCGCCGATCGTCTTGTTGATCTGCAGATCCTTCAGCTTGTACCAATAGCCCGCGAGATTGAGGGTCAACATGCGATCGAACAGGTCGAGTTTCGCGCCGACTTCATGGTTCTTCATCTTTTCCGGTTTCACGATCGTCGAGCTGCCCGCGGCGTTCTCGCCCGATCCGGCCTTGAAGCCTTCGGAATAGGTATAATAAAGCAGCGTATTGCCGTTCGGTTGCCAGTTAAGGCCGATTTCCGGGGTGAAATCCTTGAACGTCTTCTGCCGGTAGGTGCCACCTTCGGTATAAGGCGCATCGGTGTAGGCCAGCACCGACCCTACGGCCGGATTGGCGTTGGCGGTCATGACGACCGACATATTGGCGGTCGATACCTTTTCATGACTGAAACGGCCGCCCAGTTTCAGTGTCAGATTATTGAGGCCGATCGCTTTTTCCAGGTCGAAATTGAGCTGACCGAACGCTGCCCAGGCTTCGGTATTGAGCCGCGAGCGCAGGCACACACGGTTAGGCGCGACGCCATCGGAAAAGCCGCACAGATAATCGGCATAGGCGAGGCCGATCGAACCCGGTGCCGCGACCTTGCCGTCGATGATGGTCGGTCGCGTCGCGAGAAAGCCGATATTGCTGGCCATGCCATAGGAGGACGTCAGGCCGACCTGGTCGCGCGGTCGCTGATGCTCGCCGAAATAATAGAGACCGACGACGCCGTCGACGATGTCGCTGTCATATTTGACCTGAAATTCGTTGCTCCATTGCTTCGAATTGATCGTCCGCGTTTGCACGGTCGTAGCGGTCGGCAGCCGGTTGACTACCGCTGAAATATCGAGATCCTGAATTAGCTGGGTCTTGAAATCGCGGTAATTTGCGACATTGGTGATGGAGAAGGCGTCACTGAATTCCCAGTTGAAGGTCGCGGTATAGGACTGGCTCTTGGTGTTGACCGAGGGCGGCTCATCGCTGCCCAGGTCGCGTGGTTTGGTCGCAATGCCGGCCGGGCCAAGGGGTGCGAGGCGCGCGACTCCCGGAAAGGCGTCGCCATAATAATGGACCGCGCCGCTATTATCGTCCTGACGGAAATATTCCGCCGAGAGCAGCAGGTCCGCTTTTTCGGAAAAAAGGATTTGGGCCTGGCCGCGCACCATCTTGCGATTGAGATCGTCGACGTCCCAGTTGTTGAACGGATCCTTGCCATAGCCATCGCGCACTTCGCTCTTAGCTGCGAGGCGCAAGCGCAGCCAGTCGGCGACAGGGCCGGAAACCGCGGCCTCCGTCGTGAGCGCCTGATAGTTGCCGTAGCTGAGGCGTGCATAGCCGCTCAGCCTGTCTGTGGGCTTGGCCGTGATGATATTGATCGAGCCACCGACGGCGTTACGGCCGTAAAGGCTACCCTGCGGGCCGCGCAGCACCTCAACGCGCTCGACGTCGAAGAGGGAGGTCAGTTGCGCTTCCGCGCGGGCGACATAGGCGCCATCGACATGGAGCGCGACGCCGGTGCTGCTGCCGGTGGTCGACGTATTGGCGCCTACACCGCGGATGAAGACCTTTGCCTGGTTAAAGTCGTTGCCGAAGGTGACAGATGGCACCAGCTGCTGCATGTCCTGCAGGTTGCTGATCCCGGCATTGGCCAGCGTGTCGGCGCCAATGGCGGATACCGCGACGCTGACATCCTGCAATGATTGCGCGCGCTTTTGCGCCGTCACGATGATTTCATTATAGCCGTTGTCGGCGGAGCCATTGTCTTGCGCCACCGCCGTATGCGCCATGGCAAGCGCCATGGCAGACGCCGATAAGGTCATGTGCTTCCGCAGTGTCGGCATCATCTCTCTCCCTGTTTTGTGTCACCGGCTTGAACCAGTCCCGTCTCCTTTTATCCATGATGCCACCCTGCATCCAGAAAAATGTGTTCCAAGGATACAAATGGCCATCGGATTCTTGCGCGCCGCCGCAAGGCATCAGCCCGGCCGGACGTTTCCCCTAGACGATGACTGATCACCGGCAAGATGATTTCAACAGGGTTGAGCATAACGCATGAGCCGATGAGCGCTTCTCGTTGGCCGGTTTTCACGGCTTAGCCTAGCCGGTCCTCGACACAAGATTATCGGGGGCACCATGACACGACCATTTCGCCACGCGCTGACGATCGCCTTGCTGGGCTCTGCCGGCTGGCAGGGCGGCGCGCTGGCAGCCGACGCGCCCGCGGCGGATGCGGCCGGCAGCCTGGACATTGTGGTGCTGGGCAGCCGCAGCGCCGACCGCACCGTAGCGCAGAGCACCGCGCCGATCGACGTGGTCGGCAACGACGCGCTGGTCGCCACGGGCGGCGCGGCGGGCCAGTTGCGCGACGCGCTGTCGGCGCTCGTGCCCAGCTTCAAGGTCGATACCGGGTCCAACGCCGCCTACAACACCTTCGGCCGTCCGGCGGGCCTGCGCGGCCTGTCGGGCGCGCATGTGCTGGTGCTGGTCAACGGCAAGCGCCGCCATCCCAGCTCGGTCCCGCTGCCGACGACCGCACAGGCGTCGGGCGCGAACGCCGTCGATCTCGACCAGATCCCGATGAGCGCGATCGACCATGTCGAAATCCTGCGCGACGGCGCGGCGGCGCAATATGGCTCCGACGCGGTCGCCGGGGTCATCAACATCGTCCTCAAGAAGGATGCGTCGGGCGGTTCGGTCACCATCTATGGCGGCGAGCGCTATCGCGGCGACGGCGAGCAGGCGCAGGTACGGCTGAACTATGGCTTCAAATTGCCGAACGAGGGCTTCCTCAACCTGTCGGCCGATTATTTCTTCCAGGATTTCGCCTTCCGTCCCGGCCTGGCCACGGTGCAGAACTATCCGAAGATCAACGGCCAGCCCGACCCGCGCGAAGCGACGCGCGACCGCCACCTGACCCGCGGCGGCGGCTGCGCTTCCGCGCCACGATCGACTGGATGGAAAGCCATGACGACCAATGGGCCGATATATTGGCCAAGGCCACCGGCATCGACCGCGACTATTATCTGGAATGGCGCCGCCTGAAGAAGAACAGGACCCGACTGGTGCCGATCGACGACAAGGCGATCGCCGACCAGCAGTCCGCCGCCCACCTGTTCCGTCGTTTCGACGTGACGAAGGCGCATTTCGATGCGGCTCCTTTATGGGACAGGCGCTTCGAAGCGATCCTGTCCTGATCCGGCGTATCGGTTTTGGCGGGGCTTCGCCGTTATGGACAGATGTGCTAGCGGGTCGAGATGAAGAAATATGATCTAGCGAGTGGGGCCAACGACGAAGGATCGGGGCGCCGCCGTCAGATATTGGAAATCGCGGCGCAATTGTTCGCTAAAAAGGGATATCGCGGAACGTCGATGCGCGACATCGGCGAGCAGGCCGGCGTGTTGGGCGGTTCGCTCTACCACCATATAAAGTCTAAAGACGCGCTGTTCGTCGAACTGCACAATGCGGCGCTGGATGCCGCCGAAAACAGCATCGCCCACGCTGTTCGCGTGCAGGACGAGCCGTGGGCCAGATTGGCGGCGGCCTGCGCGGCCTTGCTGGAAATCCAGCTGGCGCCTGATTCGCTGACGATGCCGATGATGAACGATTTTCGCGAGGTGCCCGATGCGGTGCGCGAACAGCTGATCGCGCGGCGTGATCGGTTCGAAGAGATTTTCCGGTCGCTGGTCACTTCCTTGCCGCTACCCCCTCATATCGATCGTTCGATCTACCGCAACCTGTTGTTGTCGCAGCTCAATTCGGCATCGGACTGGTATCGCGACGGACGTTTGTCGCCCAGCGAGATTGCTGCTCAGATCGTTGCGATCTTCCGGCGCGAATAAGGCCTTCGAGGATGACCAGACCCCCTGAACAACGCGCCGACATTGACTGTAACACATGTTTGGTATAGTTGCAGCGCTGCGCTTTGAGGAGAGGCCCGATGTTGAGCTATGTTCCCCCGATCGACGATTACCGCTTCCTGCTGACGCAGGTGCTGGGCTTTGATGCGGCGATGGCGGAGACAGGCAAGGAAGTCGACGCCGACCTGGCCGTCGCGGTGCTGGAGGAAGCGGGGCGCATGTGCGCCGATCGGCTGCACCCGCTCAATCGCCATGGCGATGAAGAAGGCAGCCGCCTTATCGACGGCAACGTGGTCACGCCGACCGGGTTTGCTGACGCCTGGCGCGATTTCGTTGCCGCAGGCTGGGCCTCCATGTCTGCCGATCCGGCCCATGGCGGTCAGGGCCTGCCCTTCATCCTCCAGTTGTGGCTGGATGAAATGCTGTCTGCGGTGAATCTGTCCTTTGGCCTGTTTCCAGGCCTCACCCGCGGCGCCTGCGAAGCGATTGCGGCCCATGCCAGCGATGCGCTGAAAACCGCCTATCTGCCGCGAATGGTGAGCGGCGAATGGACCGGCGCCATGGCTCTGACCGAAAGTGGGGCCGGCACGGACCTGGCCCTGCTCAAGACCAAAGCCGTGCCGCAGGACGACGGCAGCTTTGCCGTGACCGGGCAGAAAATCTTCATTTCGTCGGGCGACCATGATTTTGGCGGCAACATCGTCCACCTCGTTCTCGCGCGCCTGCCCGATGCACCGGCTGGGGTGAAGGGAATCAGCCTGTTTCTGGTGCCCAAATATCTGCCCGACGCGGATGGCGAATTCACGATACGCAACGGCATGTCGGTCGGGGCGCTGGAAAAAAAGATGGGCATCCATGCCCAGCCGACCTGCGTAATGAATTACGACGAGGCGACCGGCTGGCTGGTTGGCGCGCCGAACAAGGGACTAGCCGCCATGTTCACGATGATGAACGCGGAGCGGCTGATGGTCGGCATCCAGGGACTGGGCGTCGCCGGTGCGGCCTATCAGCAGGCCGCGGGTTATGCCAAGGAGCGGCTCCAGGGACGCAGCGCCGATGGTGCGCGTGGGCCGGTGGCGATCATCGACCATGCCGATGTGCGGCGGATGCTGCTCAACATCCGCGCCTTTGTCGAGGCCGGGCGGGCATTGGGCGGCTGGACCGCGCTACAACTCGATCGGGCGCATCATCATCCCGACGCGGCAGAGCGGACCAAGGCCGACGCGCTGGTCGCGCTGCTGACGCCGGTGGTGAAGGCCGCTTTCACGGACTTCGGTTTTGAAAGCGCGGTGCAGGCACAGCAGGTGTTCGGCGGTCATGGCTACATCCGCGAATGGGGCATGGAGCAATATGTCCGCGATGCGCGCATTGCCCAAATTTATGAAGGCACCAACGGTGTGCAGGCTATGGACCTGGTCGGGCGCAAGCTGGCGCTTGCGGACGGCGCCGTGGTCGAGGGCTATTTCGCGTCTGTTGCGGCTGATCTGGATGCGGCCGGCACCATCGATGTGGCGGACAAGACGCGGGCGGCACTCGCCCTGCTGCGCACCGCCACGGCGTCGTTGCAGGACGCGAATGGAGATGCGGCTGGTGCGGCGGCAGTCGATTATCTGCGGCTGTTCGCGCTTGTATCCATGGGGTGGATGTGGACGCGCATGGCCGCGGCGGCACAGGGTGACGATCCCCTCCACACCGGCAAGCGTATCGTCGCCGATTTCTTCGCGCAGCGGATGCTGCCCCAGGCGCACAGCCTGGCGGCCAGCATCGCGGCGGGCCAAACGTCCATCATGGCGCTCGGCGCGGAAAGTTTTTGAGCGACGCATATTCTATGTGAAATCGCGCAGCGGCGCGTAGTTCGCCGCTGCGCGATGATGTTCATGCCGGTCCGGGGCCGATCTGCCGATCAGCCCAGCCGCGTCACAGCTTCACGCGGAAATCCACGCCATAGCTGGTGGGCTCTCCATAGGTATTGCCGGCATAGCCAAGGCTGCCGAAGTCGATGCCGTAGAGCCGATATTTTTCGTTGAAGATATTCTTGCCCCAGAAGGCCAACTCCGCCTTCGCACCGTTGAGATCAATGTTTGTCAGGGAGATTCTGCCATTGACCAGATGGCGCGGCGCGCCGGCGATGTCGTCATTATAGGGCGTGCCGACGGTCGTCGGGTGATAATAGATTTTCGTCCGATAATCATAGTCGCCCCGGACTGACAGCCGCCCGAACGATAATTCCGCGACATCCCATTGCGCATAGGCGCTGACCGTCGTCGTCGCGCCGACCAGGAAGCGTGCGCTATCCTTCACGTCCACGATCTGGTTGGTCGTGGGATCGAGGATCAGGAACTGCTTATATTTGCGGTTGGTGTAGCCCAAATTGGCGCCCAATGTGAGGGTATCGATGGGCTTGACCGTAAGTTCGGCCTCAATCCCCCAATAGCGCGCCTTGCCCGCATTGACGGTGATGCTGGACGCGCCGCTGGTTCCGGCCTGGAACTGCTGAAGCTGCAAGTCGGAATGGCTGGCATAGAAGCCGGTCAGGTTCAGGCGCAGGCGCCGGTCGAGCCAGTCGGACTTGATGCCCGCTTCATAAGAGGTCAGCGATTCCGGGTCGAAGCCGGAATTGATCGAACGGGCGTTGAAGCCACCTGCCTTGTAGCCGGATGCGGTGCGGGCATAGACCAGCATAGAGGGCGTCGCCTGCCAGTTGATGCTTGCGGCATAGTTGAAGCGGCTGAAACTGGCATCCAGTTCGCGGACCTGTGGCGCGCGCTGCACCAGATGCTTCTTGTCATGGGTATAGCGAATGCCGCCCGTCACGCTCAGCGTGTCGGTCAGCTTGTAGCTGCCCTGCGCGAAGGCCGCCGCCGACTTGTTATAATGGTCATAATCGGTCAGCGACGAAAGCTGCACGCCGAAGCTGTTGAGCGACACGGTGGGCGTTAGTGGAATGGGCACGGGCGACGGGAGGATCAGCAGGAAGTTTTGCGGATTATATTCGGACGAATGTTCGTGGAAATAATAGCCGCCCAACACATATTCGAACCGATCGCCAATGTCCCCGAGCAGGTTGATTTCCTGCGAGAATTGATGCTGGCGCCGATGGTTCTGGGTGCTGAACAGGTCGATCGGGGTGACGCCCAGCGGATTGAAGCTGAAGGGCGGAGCCAGAATTTCCGGGCCGACGGTGAAGCCGACCAGACCCGAATTACCGTCCAGATCGTCGCGTGCGTTCCGGTTCGTCCAGCGTCGGAAGCCGGTGAGCGATCGCACGGTCACCCCGCCCAGATCCAGTTCCGCCGTCAGCGTGTGGCCGATCACGCGATCGGTCATCTTCCCCTGGTTGAGGGGGATGCTGTCCAGTCGATCGGGCGAAAATACGGGCGCGCTGCCGCCAAAAGCGGATGATGCCTGAAGATAGGCCAGGACGTCGGGCCGGATCACGGTCAGCTGGAAAGCCGGCGCATAGCTTTCGCGCTTCGACCAGTCGAACCCATAATCGAGCTTCAGCGCGCCAGATTCGAACTGGACCGCGCCGCGGACCGCGTCGAGTACATAGGCGCCCGGATCGCGATTGTCGGGCGCATTGACGTCGTCGACATAACCGTCGCGTTCCTTGTGCAGATAGGTCAGCCGTGCCTTGAGGCCGCTATTGGCGATATTGCCGCTGTCGACCGAGGTCTTGAGGCTGTAATAGCCGTAATTGCCCGCCGATCCGTCGATCGAGGCGTGGAAGTCGTCGGCAGGCTTGGCGGTGATGAGGTTGACGGCGCCGCCGATCGTGTTGCGACCATAAAGCGTACCCTGCGGCCCGCGCAGCACTTCGATCCGTTCCAGGTCGAGAATGTCGAACGCGCTGCCTGCGGCACGGCCCAGGATGATGCCATCGACATAGATGCCGACCGGGCTGTCCGACGTCAGGATGGGATCGATGTCGCCGACGCCGCGGATGAACAATTGCATGTTGGTGGAGGAGGCGGGCGATGTCGTCACCGACAGGCTGGGCGCCACCGCTGTCAGGTCGGCGGCAGAGGCGATGCCCTTGTCGCGGATCATGTCGGCGTTGAGGGCAGTCACCGCGATCGGCGTGGATTGCAGATTTTCTGCCCGCTTTTGCGCGGTCACGACGATGTCGGCGATGCCGCTCGTACTGGTGTCTGCCGCTTCGCTCTGCGCTATGGCCGGCCCGGCCGCGAAGATGAGGGCGACGCCGCCCAGCAGAAAATAGCGCAACTTCATGGTCACTTTACAGTTCCTTCCCCGTCCAATGTGTTCTTGTTCCTGCGAGCGTCAGGCGCGCACCTGACCGAACTGGTCCGCAATCTCGCGGACGGCGGCAGCGATGTCGTTGCGGCGATAGCCGAGCAAGGCGACCTCAACGGCGTTCGGCGCATAGTCGATCCAGTTGCCCCGCCCTTGCGGGATAGCGACGTCGGGCAGCAGCGGCAGTTCCGCGTCCCGCTCTTCGACCTGGACGGATCGGCCTGCCGCGTCGAAGAAGAGCTGGAAATAGGCGCGGAAGGACATGGTCTCGTCGCCCACCAGATAGGCTTTGCCCGGCTTGCCACGGAGCAATGCGCCTTCCAGGGCTTGCGACAGCGATCGATAGGACATGAAATTGGTGCCGCCGGTCGGCGCATAGGGCTCGATTGGAATATGTCCCTCGGCCCATTGCATATAGGGTGCGAAGATGGCGCTGGGCAGGCCGGGCACCGTGCCGACCATGAAGGGCGCGTTCACGCTGATCACGTCGAAACCCGGCCGCCCCTGCGCGCGTGCGCCTTCGCAGGCGGCCAGACGGGAACGGATATAGCTATTGTCCGCCAGCAGTTCCGGCGCGGCTTGCGGATAGAAGCTGCCGAGCTGGATGGCACGGCTGACCCCGGCATCCCGGCACGCGGCGAACAGCGCGGGGACTGCCTCATGATTGGCCTTCAGCAGGAAGGCGTCGAAATCCCCGCCTTGCGGCACATGACGCGGGTCGTTCCCGGCGGCGAAAATCACCCAGTCGAACCCTGCGAGCCGGTCCGGCGTGAAATCGCCCGCGACATAGTCGCCCTGCAGGAAGGGCATCGCCGCCATCGGGGTCGATGCGAGCGGCGCGTTGCGGCCTGCGACCGTGACATCATGGCCCTGTACGGCCATGTGGATCGCAGCATGGCCGCCGAGCGCGCCTGTGCCGCCGATCACCAATAGCTTCATAGCGTCATATCCTTGAACAGGTTTATGGAGGTTCCGGCGTTGACCGGACGTGTTTCGGTCCAGTCGAGCAACAGGCTGCGCCGGGTGAAGCGCCATCCTTCAGCATCGCGCCGCCACGCATCCTGATAGCGGATCGCCCAGACCAGAATGGCGTCGCGATCGCGCAGCAGATGGCTGGCGGCGCAATAGGTTTCGCCGACGGCGGCATCCTCGTCGATGGCCACGACCTGCTGTTGCACGGCATGGCGGGTAGCGCGATACATATGGTCGAGTGCATCGATCGACTGGAGGCAGGCGTCCCGACCCTGGGTGATGAAGCCTGGCCCTTCGATCACGCACTCTTCCGCCAGCACCTGCCGCCACAGCGCCTTGTCGCGCCGGTCCGCCCCGATGGCATAGAGGTCCGCTGCCTGCCGCAGCAGATTTTGGTCGATCATCAGGGAAAGGGCGTCAGCCATGCTTCAGAGCATGTCCGCGAGCGGCGGAAAGGCGGAGAGCAGGGCCGCGTCGATATTCTGCGCCTGCCCGTTGATCCCGGCCGATCGGCGGCTCAGCAGGAACAGCGCAACTTCCGCGATCTGCTGCGCGCTTAACGCGCCGCGATAGGCGGGATCGGCTACCTCATCGGGATCATCGATCGCTTCCAGCCCGACAGTGCCGGTCATGCCTGTCAGCGCCATGCCGGGGCAGATGGCGTTGATCCGTGTGCCTCGCTCGGCAAAGGCGGAGGCCGCAGACCGCACCAGCCCGACCAGCCCATGTTTGGACACGGCATAGGCGGGGCCTTCGGCAAAGCCGATGATGCCGGATAGCGATGCTGTGACGACGCAACTGCCGCCCGGCCGCAACCGCGCGCGCGCCTGCTGCACGCCCAGATAGGTGCCGCGCAGATTGACGGCGATGATTCGGTCGAAGGTTTCGAGCGCCAGTGCCTCCAGCGGACCATAGGGCTGTATCATACCCGCATTCAGGAACGCCGCGTCGATGCCGCCGAAACGTTCTTCGGCCAGATCGAATATTGCCCGATTATCCTGTTCGCTGGCGATGTCGGCGCAGATGGCGACGGCCTGACCACCGCGCGCCGCGATCAGTTCCACGGTGCGCTCGGCCCCTGGCAGATCGATGTCGGCCACCACGACCTGCGCGCCTTCCACCGCCAGCCGCTGGCTGGCCGCACGGCCGATGCCCGATCCGCCGCCGGTGACGATCGCGACCTTGTCATTGAAGGGTGCGCGGCTCATTCCGCCGCTTCCTGTGCCGACTGCGCACGGAAATGCGGGATGACCTTGGCGCCGATATTACGGATCGTCTCCAATATCGCCGCGTGTGGCACCGTGCCCATCTGGAACAGGAACAATATCTCGTCTGCGCCCGCTTCCTGCAGGCGCGTCACATAGCGGATGCAATCATCGGCATTGCCATAGGCATCCTGCGCCACGGCATAATTGCTGACATGCTCGTCGCCGACGGGAATATGTTCCTCCGACAGATAGGCGACGACGGCGTCCTTGCCCTGCTGCAGCGCATCGGCCTGTTCTTCGGCGGACAAGTCAGCGACGCTGGGCTTGGGACCGCCCTGATACCAGTGGGCGATGGCTTCGGCGAAGAAGCGCTGGCCCCGCAGGCCGATTCTTCGCGCCTCCTCGCGATCGTCCAGAACGCAGGCGGCGCAGAAGGCGGCGAGATGCTCGGTGGGGACGATGCCGACCTGATCCTCCGCCTTCCGAGTGCGGAAATTCTCGCGATAGATGGCATTTTTGCGCGCGATTTCCTCCGGCCCGGAAAAGCCCAGGACCAGCGCGCCGATGCCGCGCTTGCCGGCTAGTTCCAGCGTGGCTTCACGGGTGCAGGCATAATAGAGCGGCGGATGCGGCTTTTGCAGCGGCTTGGGATGGATCGGACGGCGCGGGATTTTGATGTAGGTGCCGTCATGTTCGATCTCGTCCTGCGTCATGATCTTGGGGATCAGATACATGGACTCGTCGATCATCGGTTGCAGTTCGGCCAGGTCATAGCCGAAGGTGCCGGCCTCCTGCTGGGTGCCGCCCTTGCCCATGCCGAAATGCACCCGCCCGCCCGACAATATGTCGAGCGTCGCGATCCGTTCGGCCACCTTCACCGGATGGTTCATGGCGGGCGGAAGGCACACGACGCCATGGCCGATGCCGATCCGGCTGGTCCGGCCGGCCAGATAGGCCAGCACCGTTTCGGGCGCCGACATATGCGCATATTGGGTCAGCGCGGTATGTTCGACGCACCACACGGTGTCGAAGCCGAGCTGTTCGGCCAATATGACCTGCTCGACGATCTCGTTGAAGCAGCGTACCTCCGACGCGGGCGACGGATCGGCCATCTGCGCTTCGTAGATGATGGAGAATTTCATATCTGCTCCTGAAAAATAAGACCGCTTCAGGCGGGTATCGCGATGCCGTTGCCGCTGATCATCGGCACGACGGTCCATTGCCCCTCGGGCGTCTGCATCCAGCCGGCCGCCGCGCGTGCGCCGCCATCGACATGCAGGGTGGTGCCGGTGATCCAGGCGGCCATGGGACTGGCCAGATAGAGTGCAGCATCCGCGCTGTCCTGTGGCCGGCCGAAACGGCCCAGCGGAATCCATTTGTCCATATGCGTGCGGTTCTGCGGCGGGATCATATACTCCAGTGGCACTTGCGGCGTGTCGGTGGTTTCGGGCGCGACGGCGTTGATGCGGATGCCCGCAGGCGCCAGTTCCAGCGCGAGGCTCTGGGTCAGGCCGGTGACAGCCGCTTTGGCGGCGCCATAGATGGCGCAATTGGGAATGCCGCGAAACGCCTCGATCGACGTGATGTTGACGATGCTGGACCCCTGCCCGGCTGTCCGCAACAGCGGCAGCATGGTGCGGGTGACGCGCACGACCTGGCCGAAATTGATGTCGACGATCGCATCGACCTCGTCATCTTCCAATGCCTCGAACGCCTTTGTGTGCAGGAAATGGCCGACATTGTTGACGAGCATGTCCAGCTTGCCGTCCCAGTCCCGTACCTGACCGCCAAGCGTGCGCAGTTCGGCGCGGTTGGTGATGTCGCAATGGACGACCAGCGCCTGTGGAAAACGCGCGGCGAATTCGGCGCAACGCATCTCGTCTGCCTCAGCGATCGCGATCCGGGCGCCAGCCTCGGCGAAATTCTCGGCGCAGGCCAAGCCGATGCCCGATCCTCCACCGGTGATCAACACGCTCTTGTCGCGAAAATCGATGGCTTTCATGATCTCTCCCGGATGTCGGCTTTTTGCCGTTGCCGACATTCTAGCGGTTCAGGTGCGAGGCGCATGGTCCATTTGGACTAGGCCAAAAATTAATATGTATAAATAAAACGCAAATTGATTAGATGTAATCAACATAAGTATGTTTTGCGTAGACTGTTGAGGAAATGATCATCCATGCCGAGGCCGTTCCGCAGATAGGCGTCGAAAGAACCGTGTCGCTTCTCCACCTCATCGAACGCGGCCTGCAGATAGGCGGTGCGCACGGTCAACACTGGCATCAGGCTGGCGGGATCGATCGTGCTTCCCGATTGCGCAAGGGCGCTCACCGTGTTCGCATTCTTGCGTTCCAGATAGCGGTTGCTCGCCATATAATCGGCCATGACGGTGTCGCGCGGCACGCCGAGCAGGGTCAGCACGACGGCCGTCGCCCAGCCGGTACGATCCTTGCCCGCGGTGCAATGATAGAGCAGGGGCATTGCTTGCGGCGTCGCCAGTTCGCGCAATAGCGCGGCATAGGCTTGGCGTGCGCTGCGCAGAGCGACGAAATCGCGATTGGCCGCGGTCAACAGATCCACGCCCTTGCCCGCAGCAATCGCCGCGGTCGCCTTGCGCATGTCGCCGCCCAGCGAACCGTCGCCGTCAGCAGCGACGTCCAGGATGAGCGGGTGGCTGCCCGAGGGCAGTCTGTCGGGTTCGCGCGTCCTTTCGCTTTGCGTCCGTAGATCGACGACGACGCGCAGGCCCAGCCGTTCGAGCGCGGCCATATCGGCATCGCTCACCCGGTCGAGCTGATCCGAGCGATAGAGCATCCCCATCTTCACCCAGCGACCATCTGTAGTGCGATAGCCGCCAATGTCGCGCAGATTGGCGATGCCGGATATGTGCAGCGCCCGATCCGCAACGACCAACGGTGCGCCGCGATCGGGAACTAGGGTGAAATAAGACCGGCTGCCCGGCGTGAGGCCACGGATGGTCGCGCTGCCCGTACCATTTCCTTGCGCCACCGGCTGTCCAACGAGCATGGGAGACGGCATGTCGCTGACATATATGGCGATGCGTCGCACGTCTTCCGCCTGCCATTCAACATGATAGTCATCGCTGTCGGCGATCCGCATGACGTTGGCGGCGCGGAAGGGAATGGCGGCGCTTGTCCCGCGTGCGGCTGGCGTCGTGCAACCCGCCAGCGCGGCAAAGGATGTCAGCAGTGCGCCGGAGAGAAAATGACGGCGGTCTATCGAAAGGGCTGTCATGCCGTCATCACCCGCGCTGCGACGAGATGTTGCCGCCGTCCACGACGATTTCCGACGCGGTGACATAGCTCGCCTCGTCCGACAGCAGGAAGCGGACGACCCGCGCGACTTCCTCGGGCTCTCCAATACGACCGAGCAGGATGCGCCGCTCGAAATAGCCGTCCGGCAGGGCGTCGACGGCCGGGCGCATCATCGGCGTTAGAATTTGACCGGGCGATACCGCATTGATCCGGATGCCGTCCATGGCGAGCCGGTCGGCCAGCGAGCGGACCAGCGAAAGTATGCCGCCCTTGGCGGCGCTATAGATCGGGTTGATGCCGTTCCCCAACGTGGCGTTTATCGAGGCGATGGCGACGATGGCAGAGCCGGGCTGGCTCGCCAGATCGACTCGGATGGCCTGGGTGACGAAAGCGAGCGCGCGCAGATGGATGGCGATGCCGCTGTCCCAGCTTTGCGCCGTCATCCCGTCGATCGAGTCCGTATCGACGATACCCGCCGCATGGACCAGGCCGCCCGGCGCGCCCATCGCCTGTCGCGTCGCCGCCAATGCGGGAGCGATCCCGTCCAGATCGCGCAGGTCGATGCCGATGCCTATGGCGGCGATGCCATGTGTCTGGGTGATAGAGCCGGCGGCAGCGGCGGCCCCGTCGCCATCGATATCCCATAGCGCGACCGGCCGCCCGACGGCTGCCAGGGCCTTGGCGGACGCAAGTCCGATGCCTGAAGCGCCGCCGGTGACGATGACGGGAGAGGATGGCGAAGAAACTGGGTTCATGAAGCGTTTCCTTTCAGATAACGGGGTTCGGGCGGGTGACGATCGTCAACTGCGGCTTAGAATTCGACGCTCAGGTCGACGCCATAGGTGCGCGGTTCCCCGAACAGCGCGCCGGGACGGCCGACGTTGAACTGCATGACATAGTAATTTTTGTCGGTAAGGTTGCGGCCCCACAGGCTGGCGCGCACGCCCTTCACGCCAGGAATGTCCGTGAGTGTCAGCCGCCCATTGAGCAGTCCATAGTCGCCGATGATGTAGCGGCCGCTGGTGACAGTGGCATTGGTATATTTGTCGCTCTGCGCCGTGTAGTTGAAGTTGGCGCTCAGATGCCCGAGCGGCAGGCGCGGCAGATCATAGGTAAGGTCCAGCGCGATGCTGTGCCTGGGCGCGTTGGTGAAGCGATAATTGGCCGCGATATTGGCGCCGGTCGCGTCGATGATCTCCTTGTAGCGCGCCAGCAGATAGCCGTAATTCACCGACAGGCGAAGATCGCGGGCGGGCGCGAGCGTCAGGTCCATTTCCACGCCTTTCACGGTCGCACTGCCGGCGTTCAGCACGTCGGTCAGGCGGATATTGGTCGGATCGGACTGAACATTGACCTGAATGTCCGAATATTTCGAGATGAAGCCCGCCGCATTGAAGCGCAGTCTTTTGTCCAGCCATTCGCTCTTCACCCCCGCTTCATAGGACCAGAGTGTCTCCGGGCCGAAGCCCTGGTCGAACCTGTCGATGGAACTGGCCCGGACATTATAGCCGCCGCTCTTATAGCCCTTCACGGCCTTGACGTAGAGATTGACGTCGTCAGATGCGTCATAGGCGACCACGAAGCTGGGGCTGAAATCCTTGAAGTGCCGACTGCCGTCTCCCGCGCCCGGCACTATAGTGATCGGGCCGCCATTTACCTGCGTCTGGCGCGCGAGCGTCGCCTCGCGCTTGTCCCAGCTCTGCCGCAGGCCCACCGTCAGATGCAACCGCCGGTCGAGCGCCTGCGGGGTGAAGGTCGCCTGGCCAAACAGTGCATAGGACCGGTTGTCGATGGTTGCTGTGGTGAAACTGCGCGTCAGCGCCGGCGGGCTGTAGCTGTTGCTGAAATTATCGCCGCTTTCCGAGAAATAATAGAAGCCAGCGACATATTGCAGCGTGCCGTCCAGTGCATCGCCCACCAACTGCCATTCCTGGCTCCACTGATCCTGCCTGGCGCGGCTGCTGTTCTTCTGGAGCGGGAAGGGGCCGAGCGCGCCGGTGAGATAATCCTGGTTCTGGAAATTATCGAGCTTGCGATAGCCGGTGATCGACCGGACGGTCAGGTCGTCGCTCGCCTCCCATTCGCCGGTCAGGCTGTGGCCTTGGGAGGTGATGTCGTTGGGCAGCAGATCGCGTACCAGCGGACTGCCTGCCTTGGGACGATCGATCGTGCGCGGATGGAGCGGGGAGAAGGCGACATAGGTGGGCGTGTCGCCGATTTCGGTGCGATCATAATTATATCGCAGGCTGAAACGGTCCGACGGCTGCCACAACAGGTCGGCGCGCATGGCCTGGCGGTCCTTGTCGCCCCAGCGGCTGACGCCCGTGCCGGGATTGGCGATGAAACCGTCCTGCTGCTGGTTCACATAGGACAGGCGCAGCGCGATCGTCTGCCCGACAGGGATATTGACGGCAGCCTTGAAACGGCGATTGTCGTAATTGCCGAGTGTGACCTGCCCCTTAAAGCCGAAGGCGCGCAGGTCCGGCTTGCGGGTGATGAAATTGATCGCGCCGCCAGTCGCATTGCGGCCGTAGAGCGTGCCTTGCGGCCCGCGCAGCACCTCTATCCGTTCAAGGTCGGCCACTTCCATCGCCAGCCCCTGGCTGCGGGCGACATAGACGCCGTCCATATAGACCGCCACGCCGCCATCCTGGGTGATCTGATCGTCGGCCAGTCCCACGCCGCGCATGAAGATCTGCGTCGTTGCGGCATTGTTCGGGAAAGGCGTGAGCTGAAGATTCGGCACAGTGGCGCGCAGGTCGGTCAGGCCGTTGATACCCTTCGCTTCCAGGTCTTTCGCGCTGAATGCGGCGATCGAAATCGGCGTATCCTGCAACGATTCCGCGCGCTTCTGTGCGGTCACGATGATGTCCGCGATGGCGTCCGCCCGATCCTGCGCCAGGGCCGGCGTGGCAGCCATGCTCGCGAGCAATGCGACAACGGACACGGCAGTCATGTGATTCGGCATATTTTCCTCCCCAGAATCCTGCGTTGGCGGCCGTTTCACAGCTCATCTCTGCCAAGCGCACATTAAATCTACCTACAAGTCAGTAGATTTTCAAGTCGTGACGATGCAGACTGGCGTTATTGGCCGCAATCGGCGTTGCATGGCATGGATGTGAGCGCATAAGGACGGGACGATGACCGTTACCAGACAGCCTACCCGCCAGGCACGCGGCGATGCCACCCGTCGCCAGATACTGGATGCCGCGGAACGTATTTTCGCTGACATCGGCTATGCGGCCGCGCGGCTGGACCATGTAGCGGAAATGGTGGGTATCCGCCGACCGTCGATCCTCTATTATTTCCCCGGCAAGCAGCCGCTTTATGACGAGGTGGAGGCCGATATCTTCTCCTCGATGCACAGCTTCGTGCTGGCGCACACGGAGGGAGTAGCCGATCCGATGGCGCGCCTGCTCGCGCTGCTCGACGCCTGGCTCGATTTCCTCGTCGGCCGGCCGACCGCTGCGCGAATCATCCAACGCCTGATCGCGGACTCCGCAGCCTATGGCGACAATCCGGTGCGCTTTTCCGAAACGGCCTTGCAGGACATAGAGGATGTCGTGGCGGCCGGTGTCGCCAGCGGACAGTTTCAGCCGGTTTCGGCGATGGTTTTACTCAATACCGTGGCGGGCGGCGCGCTCCATTATGTTTGCAACGCGCATCAGCTTGGCCCGGCCCGGTCCTATGATCCGGCCGCGCCTGAACAACTGACGGCGTTTCGGGCAATGATCCATCGTCTGGCCAAGGCGGCGGTGTCATCCGAGGCGTGAGTCGTCTCTCGCACCTATGATCTGTGTCTCCCGCCAGCAGGTGGGAGACTGGCCGGTCCATGCGTGGAAGGCGCGGCGGAAGGCGCTGGTGTCGCTGAACTGTGCGCGGCGTCCGACTTCGCCGATGGTCAGGCGCGGGTCCGCCAGTAACTGATAGGCCAATGTTTGCCGGGCCTTGGCCTTGATCCGCGCCAGAGACGTGCTTTCGGCCGCGAGACGGCGTTTCAGGGTCGCGACGCTGATGCTGAACTGCCGCGCCAGTTCGGCCGCCGTTGATGGCGTTTCGCCGCTCGCCAACATGGCGCCGAACAGATGGGCAATGCGTTCCGAAAGGGGCGCATCCTTGGACTGGGGTTCTTCGATGTCGAAGGGAAAGCGTTCGAGCAGGCTTTCCAGTTCATGCGGGCTACGGATCACCGGGCGATCCAGATAGGTCGCGGGAAAATGGAAGCTGTTTTCCGGTGCGCCATGTCGGACCGGGCAGGGCATCAGATAATGGATAGTCCGTTTGTCCAGCAACGGCGGATAGCGCATGGCCGCGCCCAGCAACGGCAAATCCTCACCGATCAGCCAGCCATAAAGGCGCGCATAGGTGGACAGGCCGGTAAGGTCGGACAGATAGGCGCAGGCGTTGCGGATCTTGCGGACGGTAGGCATGTCGATCCGCGCCTTGTCTTCATCGACCTTCAACAATAATCGCCCCAGTCTTGGCCCCAGCATCACCGAGAATCGATCCATCCGGTCGATCACGTCGCGCAAGGTGCGACAGGTGATGAGGCAATGGCACATCATGTCGAACCCGGCCTTGGTCAGCGCCTCGCGCCCTTCCTGATGGGCGGCATGATCGTCCAGCAACAGGGTGCAATGGGCATAGAGGCGCGCGAAATCGCCATGCGATAGCGGGCGTTCCCCTCCACCCGGCGCCAGCAGTGCACTGCCCAGATGCGACAGGCCGGCATCGCGGAGAAGCGCCGACGGATCATAATCGAACTGCCGGACGAGCCGCAGCAGGTCGCGCGCGATGGCGGCGGACACCCGGCCGGGCACCGGGCGCGAAAGATGCTTGTTGACCCATTTTGTCATGACCTTTGAGCTAATCCGCCATTTCGTTGCGCAAGCCAATAGGGGATGATCGGATAGCGACGATAAACGGGATGGGAGCGGATGAGCGAAAATGAAGGCCTGATGGCGCGTATCGACCGGCTGGAATCGCTCGATGCGATCCGTCAGTTGCCGGCGAAATATGCGCTGGCGCTCGACATGCGCGATTCCGACGCCTGGGTGAACCTGTTTCCCGAAGATGTGAAGGTCGGTGGCGGCCAGACCGGGCGCAAGGCGCTACGCGACTGGTTCGACGAAACGCATGCGGTGCAGTTCGACGGGACATCGCATCATATCGGTGGCCATATCATCGATTTCGACGACCCCGACCATGCCCAGGGCATCGTCTATTCCAAGAACGAGCATGAGTGCGGGTCGGAATGGGTCATCATGCAGATGCTGTATTTCGACCGCTATGAGCGGATCGACGGGCGCTGGTATTTTCGCCGCCGCTTGCCGCTTTACTGGTATGCGAGCGATCTCAACAAGCCGCCGATCGGTGATCGCAAAATGCGCTGGCCCGGCGTGGCACCCTATCATGGCAGCTTCCACGACCTGTTTCCGACCTGGAAAAGCTATTGGGCGCGCGAGGGAAGGCCGCATGACGGCCCGGTCGATCCGCCTGCGCCGCTCGAAAAATTCATTGAAACGATGCGCCGCGACGCGCCCCTGCCCCGCCCACGCGTGCGGAGCTGAAGCGAATGAGCGACATATTCTCGCCGGTGCGGCTGGGCGACCTGGAATTGGCGAACCGCATCGTGATGGCGCCGATGACGCGCGATCGGGCCGGGCCGCAGGATGAGCCGACGCCGGTTATGGCGGACTATTATCGCCAGCGCGCCGGGGCCGGCTTGATCGTGACCGAAGGGACGCAGCCATCGCCGTCGGGCAAAGGCTATTGGCGCACACCCGGCATCCATAGCGAAGCCCAGGTCGATGGTTGGCGGGCGGTGGCGCAGGCGGTCCATGACGAAGGCGGACGGATCGTCATGCAATTGATGCATTGCGGCCGGGCGAGCGTGCGCGCCAACAAGGATGCCGGGGCGGAGACGGTCGCGCCATCGGCCATTCCCTGCCCGGACCCAATTCCCGGACCGGACGGGGTGCCGCAGGCAACCGACATGCCTCGCGCGCTCGAGACGCATGAGATCGCAGGCGTCATCGCGGACTATGTGACGGCCGCCCGCAATGCGATTCGGGCCGGGATGGATGGCGTGGAACTTCATTGCGCCAGCGGCTATCTGCCGATGCAGTTCCTGTCTTCGAACAGCAATCAGCGTGCGGACCGCTACGGTGGATCGGTCGAGAATCGCGTGCGCTTCGTCGTGGAGACGCTGACCGCTTTGGCGGATGCGATCGGATCGGGGCGGGTCGGCTTTCGCATCTGTCCGGGTATCACGCTCAACGGCATGGCGGACGCCGATCCGCATGAAACCTATGCGACGCTGCTGAAGGCGGTAGATGGTCTGGAACTGGCCTATGTGCACCTGATCCATATCCCGCTGGATGGACAGGATTCGCTGGAACTGGTTCGCGCCCACTGGAGCGGACCGATCATTGAAAATGGCGCGCTGACGCCCGACAAGGCGCGCGTCCTGCTGGCCGAGGGCAAGGCCGACGCTATGTCCTTTGGCTATGCCTTCATCGCCAATCCCGATCTGGTCGCTCGCTTCCGCACCGGCGCGCCGCTGGCGAAAGCGGACCGCAGCAGTTTCTACACTGGCCATGGCGACGATCGCCGCGGCTATACCGACTATCCGGCGCTGGGAGATTAAAATGGGCCAATTGCTCGAAGGGCGCACGGCGCTGGTGACAGGTGGCGGGCAGGGCGTGGGCCAGGGTATCGTCCGTGCGCTGGCGCAGGCAGGCGCAGCCATCGTCATTGCTCAACGCCGCGGCGAGGAAGCGGAGCGCGAGGCGACCTGGCTGCGCGATCAATATGGCGTGCGCGCGCTGGGCGTCGCCGTGGATGTGACCAGTGCGGACGAGGTCAGGCAGATGGTCGAGGATGCCGCCGAACAACTTGGGCGCCTCGACATCCTGGTCAATAATGCGGGCGGCAGTTTCCCAAGACGGCTGGAGAAGCACAGCGATGAAGAGATGGCCGCCGCCTTCGATCTCAATTACTGGGCAGTATTCCGCGCGATGCGGGCTGCCTTTCCGATCATGAAGGCGCAGGGCTATGGTCGCGTCATCAATCTGGGCTCACTGAATGGCGTGAACGCCCATATGTTTACGGCAGCCTATAACGCCAGCAAGGAAGCGGTGCGCGCGCTGACCCGCACGGCGGCGGTCGAATGGGGGCCGCACGGCATAACCTGCAATATCATCTGCCCCTCTGCATCCAGCCCGCAGGCGCAGGATTATTTCGCCGCCAATCCGGCCATGGCGCAGGCGATCCTGCAGCAGGTGCCGGTAGGCCGCTTTGGCGATGCGGCGCAGGATGTCGGGCCGGTCGCGGTCTTCCTGGCGAGCGAGGGCGGCGGCTACACCACGGGCAATACATTGTTCGTCGATGGCGGCGGTCATATCAACGGCGTCGCCTGGCGCCCCGAAGTCGAGGATTGAGGACTATGGAGAGGCTCAAGGGCAAGCGTGCGGTCGTCACCGGCGGCGCGCAGGGGATCGGCGCGGCCATCGCGCAGCGGCTGGCGGCGGAGGGCGCGCGGGTGGCCGTGCTCGATCTGGACGAAGGCGCGGCAGCCGCCGTCCTGCCCGCGCCGCATATTGGCATCGCCTGCGATGTCGCCGATACGGCATCGGTCGATCGGGCCTTCGTTGCCGTGAAGACGGCATTCGGCGGCGTCGACGTTCTGGTGAACAATGCCGGACGAGGCAGCGCGGCCGGCGACGGCATGGATCGTTACTATGCCGCCCAGGCCGAACGCAGCGGCCAGATCGCGCGGGGTGAGGCGCCGGACATCTTCATCGACCAGACTCTCTATTGCGAGGATGAAGGCTGGACCGCCGTCTTGAGCGTGACGCTGGACGGTACGTTCAAATGCAGCCGCGCGGCGGTCCGGCTGATGGCGGAACAGGGGCAGGGCGGCGCTATCGTCAATATCGGATCGACGGCGGGCGTGAAGGGCGACGGCCCCATCCCCTATTGCGCCGCCAAGGCGGCGGTGCTGGGTATGACGCGGGCGATGGCGCGCGAACTGGCCGACCGGGGCATTCGCGTCAATGCGGTCAATCCGGGTGCGACCGAAACGCCGATCTACGCCGGTCTGCCAGCCGAACTGAAACAGGCGATCGCCGCCGACAGCCTGATGAAAAGGCTGGCCCAGCCGGACGAGATTGCGGGCGCGGTCGCCTTTCTCGCAGGCGCGGATGGCAGCTTTGCGACCGGGAGCATCCTCACCGTGAATGGTGGAGCCTATTTCTCATGACCGACATCTCGCTGCATCGCCCTTACCCCGCCAGCAAGGTCGAGCGATGGGACTATGAGACGGACGTAGCGGTGATCGGCTTCGGCGCGGCGGGAGCCTGCGCCGCGATCGAGGCGGCGGAGGGGCGCGCGCGCGTCATGCTGTTCGAACGCGGATCGGGCAGCGGCGGCGCGTCCGCGCTGTCGGGTGGGGAAATCTATATCGGCGGTAGTGGCGGAACGGATGCGCAGCGTGCAGCCGGGTTTGCGGACAGGACCGAGGACATGGCCGCCTATCTGAAGGCGGCTGGCGGCCCGTGCGCCGATAACGCCAAATGCGATCTCTACGCGCAGGAGTCGCTGGCGCATTTCGCCTGGCTCAAGACGCAGGGAATTCCCTATCGCGGCAATTACCTGCCCGGCAAGCATATCGAGCCGACGGACGATTCCACGTTGATCTGGTCGGGCAGCGAGGCGGCTTACCCCTTTTGCGACATGGCGAAACCAGCGCCGCGCGGCCATGTGATCCAGCATAATGGCTGGGGCGGCGGCCGGCCGTTGGTCGACCTGCTGGAAGCCCGCGCGCGGGCGCTGGGCGTGTCAGTCGTGACCGATGCCCGCGCCGTGGCGCTGGTGCAGGACGAGGATCGGATCGTCGGCGCTGTGCTGCGGATCGACAATGCGATCCGCTTCGTGAAGGTAGCCCGCGGCGTCATCCTGTGCACCGGCGGTTTCGTGATGAACGAGGCGATGCGGCGGCGCTATTGCCCAGAAACCTTCCGCATCAGCAGTCCGATCGGCGATCAGGATGACGGTTCCGGCATCGAACTGGGCGTGGGCGCGGGCGGCGATGCGATCCATATGGAGCAGTTCTTCACCACCTGCCCCTGGACGATGCCCGAATCCCATGCCTTTGGCGTCTTCGTCAACCAGGCTGGGCAACGGTTCATCAACGAGGATTGCTATCATGGCCGGGTCAGCCGCCAGGCGGTGGATCAACTGGGCGACCGGGTCTATCTGCTGCTCGACAATGCGCATTTTTCGCAGCCGCTCGACATGGCGGGAATCGGCATTGCCGGGACGGGCGACAGTTGGGAGGAGGTCGAGGCCGAACTGGAGATGGCGCCCGATACGCTGAGCGCGACCATGGCCTTCTACAACGCCCATGCGCGGGAGGGGCGCGATCCTGTATTCCACAAGCGGCCGCCGATCCTGACGCCGCTCGACCAGGGGCCGTTCATCGCGCTGGAGCTGCATTTCCAGAACAGCTATTTCAGCTTCTTCACCCTGGGCGGTCTGCGGACATCCACCGACGGCGAAGTGCTCGATCGCGCCGGCATGGCCATTCCTGGCCTGTTCGCGGCCGGGCGCTGCACATCGGGCCTGCCCGCCTGGGGACATGGTTATAGTTCGGGCCTCAGCCTCGCCGATTGCACCTATTTCGGGCGGCGGGCGGGGCGGAAGGCGGCTTTGGAACGCGCCTAGTCCGTTTGGCCGATGTCGCGCGCCGGCTGCTGGGCCATCATCCCTGTCAGTGATACAACCGACAGGAGAGTGACTTGTCCATCGATCAGGCCCGCAACGGTCTTCGCTTTGCCGTCATCGGGGCCGGCATGGCCGGCATATTGGCCGCGATCCGTCTGAATCAGGCAGGCGAGCGCTTCACCCTCTATGAAAAGGCGGACGGGCTGGGCGGCACCTGGCGCGAAAACCGCTATCCGGGCCTGACCTGCGACGTGCCGGCGCATGCCTATACCTATAGTTTCGAACCCTATGCCGAATGGCGGGCCTTCTATGCCAAGGGGGCGGAGATACAGACCTATTTCGAGCGCACAGCCGAGAAATACGGGATCATGCCGCATGTCCGATTCGGTGCGGAGGTCGTGTCGTGCGTCTGGAATGAGAGCGAGGCCTGCTGGCATCTGGGCCTTTCGAGTGGGGAGTCGGCGAGCGCGGACGTGGTCATCGCCGCGTCGGGCGTGCTGCACCATCCCAAAATGCCGGATATCGAAGGGCTGGACGATTTTGCGGGCACGATATTGCACAGCGCGCGCTGGCGCGACGATGTGCCGCTGGACGATGCCCGCGTCGGCGTGGTCGGTAATGGATCGACCGGGGTCCAGATCATCACCGCGCTCCAGTCGCGCGCGGCCAGGCTGGTGCATTTCCAGCGCTCGCCGCAATGGATCATGCCGGTGCCGCAATTCGACTATAGCGAGGAGGAACGGGAGGCCTTCCGCCGTGATCCGGCGCTGATCGACGCAATCCGAAACAACCAGGATTATTGGGACTCCATCTATCGCTTTACGCAGGCGATCACCGACACCCATGGGCCGGAGATTGCGGCGATCGAGCAACTATGCCTCGACAATTTGGAAAATAGCGTGCGCGATCCCGCATTGCGGGAAAAATTGCGGCCGGATTACCGCGCCGCGTGCAAGCGGCTGATCTATAGCTGGTGCTATTATGACGCCGTGCAGCAGTCCAATGTGGCGGTGGAGCGCGAACGGATCGTGCGCGTCGAACCCGAAGGGGTCAGGCTCACCGACGGCCGGTTGCAACCGCTCGATACGCTGATCCTGGCCACCGGCTTCCATGCCGATCGCTTCATCCGCCCGACGACGGTGACGGGCCGTAACGGGCTGTCGCTGGACGATGCCTGGTCGGTACGGCCCACCGCTTATTATGCGGTGACGATCCCTGGCTTCCCCAATTTCTTCATGCTTAACGGCCCAACCGGGCCGGTCGGCAATTTCTCGCTGATCGACATTGCCGAACGGCAATGGGCCTATATCGACCAGTTGCTCGACCTGCTGCGTCGCGGCGACGCTGAGACGGTCGAGCCAAGCGCGCAGGCCCATGCCGCCTATGAGGCCCGGCGGATCGCCGCCGCGCAGACCACCATCTTCGGATCGGGGTGCAGCAGCTGGTATCTGGACAAGACCGGCGTGCCCGCGAGCTGGCCGTGGAGCTATCAGGCCTTTGCGGAAGCGATGGCGGCGCCAGTGATGGCAGACTATGTGCTGGGCGCTTCGACGGAAGCAGCGGAATGAGGAAGCGGCGGGGGCGGGCGCAACCGCCCCCGCTAGTTCAGACGCCGAAGCCGCCGGATACGGAGATGGTCTGCCCGGTCACATAGCGCGCACGATCGGAGGCGAAGAAGACGGCGGCCTGACCGATATCTTCCGCCTGTCCCCAGCGCTTGAGACACAGCAGCTTCTGCGTCTCCGTGACCCAGGCCGCGTCGAACACGCCCTGGGCACTCAGTTCGTGGAACATGCCCGCGTCGATTACGCCGACCAGTACCGAATTGGCGCGGATCTCATATTTGCCCTCTTCCTTGGCGATGCCCTTGATCAGCGCTTCATTGGCGGCCTTGGGCGCGACCGACAGGCCGTCGAGCTTGGGCCACCAGTCATGGCCGGCCGACCCCAGATGGACGAAGGCGCCGCCCCCCTGTTCGCGCATATGCGGGATGAGCGCGCGGGCGGCATGATAGAAGCCGAATACTTCTACCTCCATCGCTTGCCGGAACTGGTCCTGGGACCAGTCGGCGAGGGCGGTTTGCGGCACCAGCGGTCCTGCGCCCCAGACAACGCTGTGGATGCGGCCGTGCGCGGCGGCGGCTGCGGCGACGACAGCTTCGACGGATGCGGCGTCGCGCACGTCGGTCTGGTGGATGGTCGCCTTGACGCCAAGCGCCTCGATCGCCTGCGCCGTCTCCTGCGCCACCGCCTCCTTGGATCGATAGCAGATGGCGACGTCTGTCCCCGCCTTGGCGAATTCGATCGCGACGCCCTTGCCGATGCCGCCGCTGCCGCCGAAGATCATGGCGGCGCCTTGGGGGAACATCTGTCCCATCCCGTCTCTCCCGTACCTGTCGTTGAAAAAGTTCAGCGGCCCATGGCGGCCACGGCTTCCGCCGCGCCTCGCATCGCGCCTTCGATATAGGTGACGCCGGTGCCGTCGCCGATTTCCACCACCTCATGGCCCTGCGCGCGCAGCGCATCGGCCAGGGTGGAGTCGCCATGGGCGCCCATCGCCACGACGACATGGTCGGCTGCGATGCCCTGCATCGTGCCGTCCGACGCGGCGAAGACGACGTCCTTCCGGCCGATGCGAATGTCGCGCGCACCGGGGAACATCGCCACGCCATGTTCGCGCAGTTCCGCGATCAGCCGCATCCGCCGCACCAGCAGCAGGCCGCCGCCAAATTTCGGCGCTTCGCCCACGATCGTGACGTCGCGGCCCCGCTCCATCAGAAATTCCGCCAGTTCCAGCCCGACCAGCTCGCCGCCGATAATCACCACCCGCTTGCCAAGCGGCATCCAGGCATGGGTCGCCTTGCGCACCAGTTCCAGATTGGCCGTGGCGCCCGTGGCCGCGCCCAGCTTGGTCGCCATCCGCGTCGACCAGCTCGTCTTGCGGCGGATCGCGGCGCTGTCCTCGCCCAGCATCATCCCGCGCAGATCGTCGCCCGACAGGACGAAATCCTGGTCGTGGCCGGGGATGGGCGGCATGTCGCGCACCGCGCCGGTCGCGACGATGATCTTGTCGGGCTTGAGCGCGGCGATCAGCGTCGGCGTCGCCTCGGTCTTCAGCCTGACGTCGACCCGCGACTGGCCGATCTGATGTCGCAGCCAGTCCAGCAAGCGTTCATTGGGTTCATAGGCCAGCGCGGCGAACCGCAACGTGCCGCCCAACCTGTCGGATTTCTCGATCAGCGTCACCTTCGCGCCGGCCAGGTCCAGCCGGCGCGCGGTCTCCATCCCTGCTGGCCCGCCACCGATGATCACGACATGGCCCGGCACCTTGGCGGGCGTCCAGTCGAGATCTTCGTATCCCGTTTCGGAACGTACGGCGCAACGCACCTGCTCGCGCAGATAGGCGGTGCTGACGCAGGTATAGCAGTAGATGCAGGGCCGGATGTCGGCGATGCGCCCGGCGGCCAGCTTGGCGGGCAGATCGGGGTCGGCCAGCAGCTTGCGCCCCATCGCCAGGAAGTCGAATTCGCCCTGCGCCAGCCCCCGGTCGCCCCGGTCGATTTCGACCCGGCCCGACGCGATGACGGGAATGGCGACGGCTGCGCGGATCGCCGCCGCCGCTTCCAGATGCGCAGCAGGCTCGTGCGGGATGTTCGAGGCGGAATGGAGCTTGCCCTGGCCCACATCATGATAGGCGGACACGGTGATGGCGTCCGCCCCCGCGGCCTCCACCATCGGCGCAAGCGCGACGGCGAGCTCCAGGGTGATGCCGTTCGCCTTGCCTAGTTCGCGCGAATCGATCTTGACCCACATTGGAAAGTCGGGGCCAACCTCCGTCCGGACGGCGCGCACCACCTCCAGCAGCAGGCGCGCGCGCCCGGCCAGGTTGCCGCCATATTCATCGTCGCGATTGTTGGTCGACGGCGACACGAAGGAGGAGAGGAGATAGCCATGTGCGCCGTGAATTTCGACGCCGTCGAAGCCCGCTTTTCTGGCGCGGGCGGCGCCTTGTACGAATTGGCGGACAACGAGCGAGACATCTTCTCGCGTTAGTATCTTGATCTGCGGCACGCTGCCGCCGGCGAAGGCGGCCATTTCCTCGGGCAGGAAATAATCGGGGAAGTCGCCCTTGAAAGGCGGCGGATAGGCCGGCGCCCACAGCGGATGACCCTCGCCCGCGCTATGGGTTGCGACCAGGCCACCATGATGCAATTGGGTGGCGATGCGGCTGCCCGCGGCATGGACCGCATCGACCAGTCGCTTGAGGCCGGGCAGGAAACGGTCGTCGGAAATGGCGGTCTGCCTGGGCTGTACCGCGCCGACCGGCCAGGCGACGCCAGCGACCCCGGTGACGATCAGGCCCGCGCCGCCCTTCGCCTGCGCCACATGATAGTCGATAAGCCGCCGGCCGACGGTGCCGTCCGGCTCGGCCAGACTCACCCCCATTGCGGTGACAATGATTCGGTTGGGCAGGCTCAGCGTACCGATCCGGCCCGGCGTCAGCAGCGTGGCCGGACGGCGGGAAAGGGCAGGGGCTGCGGCCATAAATCGACTCTCCTGAAATCCATTATTTGCGTATTATTGACGCCGATATATCACGATTATATACGGTAGTACCACATAAAATATAATTGATCGCGTATCATGCGTCGCGATGGAAGGAGGATTTGATGTCCCAGTCCCTGATCGATCAATTGGCGCTGCGCGATCTGCTGATGCGCTATTGCCGGGGGTGCGACCGCCGTGATTTCATGCTGGTGCGGTCCCTCTATCATGACGATGCCATCGACGACCATGGGGCTATGTTCCGGGGTGGCCCGGACGATTTCGTCGCTTGGCTGCCCCAGGCGATGGCGCCATGGCAGGCGACCCGCCACAGCATCGCCAACAGCCTGTTTGTCGTTGATGGCGACCGAGCCGAGGGTGAGCATCATGTCGAGGCCTGGCATCGCAGCCATGGCCCCGAACCGCGCGACTATATCGTTTATGGCCGTTATCTCGATCGCTACGAACGGCGTGATGGCGTGTGGAAATTCAGCCATCGCAGCCTGGTTTTCGACCATGGCCTGATCCGGGATGCGGATCAGGCGGCGATGGATCAATTGGGCGCGGATGCGCCGCACGGCCGGGCCGATCGCGAGGATCCGTCCTGGGCCTATGCGCTGCTGGCGGGAGCGGCGCGATGAGGGGCGTGGTCTGGGATGGCGCGCAGTTGCATATCACCAAAGCCCTGTCGCTGCGGCCGATCCGGCCGGGCGAGGTGCGCGTGCGCGTGTTGCGATCGGGCATCTGCCATAGCGACATCGGCATGATGGCGATGCCACAGGCGGTCACGCCGATGGTGCTGGGTCATGAGGCGGCGGGCGAGGTGATGGAAGTCGGCCCCGGCGTCGAAGGCTGGTCGGTGGGCGACCGGGTCGCGGTGGGGACGCAGACGCCCTGTGGCCAGTGCCGCGAATGTGGGCGGGACGAGCCGCATAATTGCGATACGACCTGGGGCTATGTGCCCGACTGGCCCTTTCTGTGGGAGGGGCGGCCGGTGGCTTCCTTCGCCAATGTCTCCTCCTTCGCCGGCGAAATCCTGGTCAAGGCGGGGCAATTGTTCGCCATTCACGATCTGCCGCCCGAACAAGGGGCATTGATCGGCTGCGCTGTGTCTACCGGGGCCTGCGCGGCGCGGGTGCTCGGCAGGGTCAAGGCGGGCGACCGGGTGGCGGTGTTCGGCATCGGCGGCATTGGTGTCAATGCGGTGCAGGGCGCGCGGCTCGCCGGGGCGGAGGTGCTGGCGATCGATCGCAACCCGTCCAAGGAAGCCGTCGCGCGACAATTCGGCGCCGCCCATTTCCATGTGGCACAGCCGGGACAGGATGGCATGGCGTTGGCGCAAGCGCTGGCCGTGCAGCATGGTCCGATCGATGTTGCGATCGAATGTAGCGGTGCGATCGGCGCGGTCGAAGCGGCGCTTCATTGTCCCAAGCGTGGCGGGCGGACGGTGCTGATCGGCCTGTCGGCGCCGGGTACGCAGGCGCGGCTTTCGCTCGACGCCGTGTTGGGCGGGCGGGAGATCATCTCGACCATGAACGGCGGCGCGCGGCCCGGCCGCGATTATCCCACGCTGATCGAGGAGGCGCGGACGGGCCGCCTGAACCTGCGCGACCAGATCAGTCATGTCTGGCCGCTGGAGCAGGTCGAGGACGCCATTGCCGCGCTGAAGGCCGGCGCCGTCACGCGCGCGGTGCTTGACCATATGCGCTGAGGGCGGCGGCCACCTGTTATGGGATTGCTCGCACATCAAGGAGAAATATGGAGCGAATTATATTGATAATATCGTTTTATATGCTCTATATGCGTAGATCATATAAATAATGATGACGCATATGCGGTGCGCGTTAGACGCATTCATGCCGGGAGAGAGATAATGACGATATTCGGATCATGCAGCAGGATCGCACTTTTGGGCGGGATGCTCGCCGCATTGCCGCAGGCGCAGGCGCAGGTCGTGGCGCCGCAAGGACAGGAGACCGGGGGTGGCGGTCTGAGCGACATCATCGTCACGGCGCGGCGGACGTCGGAATCGATGCAGACCGTGCCGGTTGCCGTCACGGCGTTGGCGGGCGAGTTTCTGGAAAAGCAGAATATCGTGGATGTGACGTCGATCCCGCAATTCACGCCCAATCTGTCGATCATGCAGCAATCGACCAGTCCCACGGCCGCGTCGGTCTATATTCGCGGCATCGGCAATCAGGAACCGTCCTCGGTCGCGGAACAGGGGGTCGGCATCTATCTGGATGGGGTCTATGTCGCCCGGTCGGCGGGCGCGTTGTTTGATCTGGTCGATCTGGAGCGGATCGAGGTGCTGCGCGGGCCGCAGGGAACTTTGTTCGGCCGCAATACCGTGGGCGGCGCGATCCAGCTCGTGTCGAAAAAACCGGCCGACGAGATGAAGATCGACGTCAAGGGGGGCTATGGCAGCTTCAGCGAATGGTTCGCGAAGACGCGGATCGACACCGGCTATATCGGCGGGTCGCCGATCAAGGCGTCGCTGTCGTTGATGCACCGCCAGCGCAATGGTTATATCGACAATGTCTATACGAGCGACAGTCGCGACCCCGGCGCCACCAATGCCGATGCGCTGATGCTGGGCGTGCAGGCCGATCTGGGCAAGGTCACAATCAATTACAGTTTCGACTATAATGACCGGCGTGCCACCGCACCCTATTTCCAGATGCTCTATGCCACCGATGACGTGAAAAATTATTTTGGCCAGTCGGCGGCGTTGGGCGGTGATCCCTTCCTCGTTTCACCTGATCGGCAGACCGACGTGCGCCAGGCCGGCTTCGTCGATCGCGATGGCGAGCTGCGCTACGACGCGCGGGCCAAGATTCAGGGCCACGGCCTGACGATCCAATATGAACCGATTGACGAACTGACGCTCAAATCGATCACCGCCTATCGCAAGTTCAGCCAGGACACGATCCTGACGCTGGGCGGTAACGGCTATCTAAATGGCGTGGTGCTCGATCCCGTCACCTTCGCGCCCTCGATCGGCGCCGTGACGCCGATCAACGGCAACAACGCGCCGCAACGGCAATGGCAGTTCAGCCAGGAATTTCAGGCGCTGGGCAGCATGGGCGACCTGTCCTATGTCGCCGGCCTCTATTATTTCTACGAAAAGTCGTCCGAATATAATCGGCAGAATCTGACCTTCGTACTGCCAGGCGGGCAGGCGGGGCTCAATCTGGCGCCGGTGCAGGCTTTTGGCGGCACGGCGGAATCCATGGCCGCCTTCGGGCAAATGAGCTGGAAGCCGGCGGCGCTGGATGGCCGGATGGAGATTACCGGCGGTGCGCGCTTCACCGGCGACCGCAAGACGCTGACGCTGGCGGGCGACATCGTTCCTAACCTCAAGGGGCATGTGGATTATACCAATGTGTCGTGGTTGGGTTCAATCAATTACCGTTTCACGCCCGCGATCATGGCCTATGTCCGGATATCGTCGGGCTATCGTTCGGGCGGCATCAATCCGCGGGCTGCGGTCATCAATATCTTCGCGCCGGAGGATGTGAAATCCTATGAAGCGGGCCTGAAGTCCGAATTGTTCGACCGGCGCGTGCGGCTCAATCTGGCGATATTCCAGACCGACTATAGCAACCAGCAGATCAACCAGTTCGCGGCCGGCAGCGGCGGCGTGACATCGTTGATCGTCAATGCGGGCCAGGTCCGCTTCCGCGGTGTCGAGGCGGAACTGACCGTGGCGCCGACCGAGGGGCTGACCTTCGACGGATCGCTGGGTTATACCGATCCCAAATATAAGAGCTATCTGTTCCGCGATCCGGCGACCAACCAGATCATCGATGTCGCCGACGAGGCGCGGATGCCCCAGACCGCCAAGTTCAACGCCCATGTCGGCGGCCAATATATGGTGCCGGTCGGTATCGGCGAGCTGACAGCGCGGGTCGATTATGCCTATCGCAGCACCGTCTATTTCCACAATCTGGACCGGGTGAACCCGTATAATGTCGAAACCCGGTCGCGCCCCGACCATAATCTGCGCGCGCGCCTGTCACTCGGGGACATTGCTATGGGCAGCGGAACGCTGGAACTGGGCGTCTGGGGCGACAATCTGACCAACCAGAAGAATCTCGATTTCGCGATCGACTTCGGCTCGCTCGGTTTTGCAGCCGGATCGTTCAAGAAGCCGCGCACCTTCGGCGTCGATGCGAAAGTCAGCTTCTAAGGAGCGGTATATGGCGGATAATGTGAGGCTGGCGGATCGCTGGCGCAGCTTTTGCGCGCAACTGGCGCAGGCGGGGGAGATACTCGATCGCCCGGATGCGCCGGCCTCCCCGCTCGATCAGGCGGAGGGGCTGCGTTATCTCAGCCGCCTCACCCGCACCGCACTGAACATGCTGGTCGATTCCAGCGACCCGGACTTTCCGCGCCTGTTCCTGCTGTGCGACGATGCCATCAAGATCGGTGCGGACAATCCCGACAATCTCTACCAACAGGCGGTGGTGCGGGGGGATCGCGACTATCGCATCCGCGGCCAACGCGGCACCGTCCCCTATCTCAGCATCGGCGCCAAGGCGAACCGCTACGCGATCGACGGCACGATGGCGTCGACCGGAGAGATCGAATTTGCCGACGTCGTGCTGGAACCGGACGGCAGTTTCGAGATCATCGCCAGCGCCACGCCCAAGCCGGGCAACTGGTTGCCTATGACGCAGGATACCACGCTGCTGATCGTGCGCCAGACCTTCAACGACAAGAAGGCGGAAACGCCTGCTGACATTCAGATCGAACGGATCAGTGATGGGCCTGCGCTGCCGGCGTTGCTGACCCCCGCAACGATCGATGCGCAACTGAGCGGCGCGGCGCAATGGGTGCGCGGCACCGCCAACACCTTCGCCGACTGGTCGCAATGGTTCATGGGCCAGCCCAACCGGATTTACGATGGCGACCAGCAGGTCTTCTATCGCGCGGGCGGCGACCCGAAAATCTGGTACGGCCATCTCTATTACGACCTGGCGCCCGGCGAAGCGCTGGTGATCGAAGCCACGCCGCCGCCCTGTCGCTTCTGGAATTTCCAGCTCGACAATTGGTGGATGGAATCGCTCGACCATGTGCATCGCAAGGTCTGGGTCAACGGGTCGCAGGCGCAATATGAGGATGACGGCCGGGTGGTCGTGGTCTGCGCCGACAGCGATCCGGGCTATGGCAACTGGATCGACCTGTCGGGGCATCGCAGCGGCACGGCGCTGTGGCGCTGGATCGAGGCAGAGGATTTCCCGGTGCCGCAATTCCGGGTCGTGCGGCTCTGACGTCCTGACTTTCCGCCCCGCGCGGGGATGGTTTCAGCCTTCCCAATCCCGTAACGCCATACGCAGCACCTTGCCGCCGGCATTGCGAGGCAGGGCCGCCACGAAGCTGATCTGGCGAGGTACTTTGTAATTGGCCATGCTGGCGCGCGCCCAAGCGATAATGTCGCGGGCCTCTGCACTGTGGCCGGGGCGCAGTATGACGAAGGCCTTGCCCACTTCGCCCAGCCGCTCGTCCGGCACGCCGATCACCGCCGCCGTCTCGATCGCCGGATGGGCGGCGAGCAGGCTTTCGATCTCGGCCGGATAGCAATTGAAGCCGCCGGAAATATACATGTCCTTCTTGCGATCGGTGATGGCGAGATAGCCGCGCGCGTCGATCGTGCCGATGTCGCCGGTATGCAGCCAGCCGTCCGCGTCGATCGCTTCGGCGGTAGCGGCGGGATCGTCGAGATACCCCTGCATCACCGATGGTCCGCGTATCCACAACTCGCCCGCCTGCCCCGACGGCAGGTCGCGGCCAGACTCGTCGACGCAGCGCACTTCTGTGCCCGGCAGCGGATAGCCACAGGTGTGCGCGACCGTGTCGGCATCGTCGCCCTGCCGGGTCATGGCGATGGCGCCGCATTCGGTCATGCCATAGCCGTTGACGATGTTGGACATGCCCAGTTCGCGCCGCATCCGCTCCACCAATGCGGGTGCGACCGGGGCCGCCCCCGTCACCGCGACGCGCAGCGAGGAAAAGTCGCGGGGCTTGTCCCCGGCCAGTTCCTGCAACAGCGTAACGTAGATGGTGGGCGGTCCGGGCAGGAAGCTGATGCGGTTCTGTTCGATCTGGCGGATCATTTCGGCGCCGTCGAACATCGCCATCGGCACGATCGTCGCACCGCGCGTGAAGCAGACGACCCATCCCGCCTTGTAGCCGAAAGTGTGGAAGAAGGGATTGACCACCAGATAGCGGTCGCCTGCGCGCAGATCGACGCGCACGGCCCAGTCACCGAAAATCTGCACCGCTTGGGCGTGGGACGTCAGCACCCCCTTGGGGCGTCCGGTAGTGCCGGAGGTGAAGATGATGTCGCTGATGTCATCGCCGCTGATGTGGGATAGGGCTTCGTCCACCGTCGCGTCGTCCGGACCGCAGCCGCGCGCGACGAAGGCGTCCCATTCGCTGTCGATCAGCAGCACTTCCGCAAGATCAGGCAAATCCTCGTCCGCGATCAGCGCGCGATAGTCGGTGTCCAGAAAAAATTCCGGCACGAACAGCAGTTTCGCTTTCGACCGGCGCAGGATATCGGCGGCTTCCTGCCCCTTGAAGCGGGTGTTGAGCGGCACGATGGTCGCGCCGATGCTCTGCGCCCCCAGTGTCGCCAATATCCATGTCCGGCCATTGGGCGCCCAGAGGGCGATGCGGTCGCCATGGCGCAGTCCGCTGGCCAGGAAGGCGGAGGCCGCGGCCCGCGCATCGGCCCAGACCTCGGCGAAGCTCCATTGCCGGTCGCCCTCGATGATGCCGGCCTGGTCGGGCCAGCGCTCTGCCGCCGCCTTGGCCGCGTGCGGGATGGTGTGGGGCCATGCGCCCATCATTTCGGTCATTGGCCGCGCGGCTCCTTGGGCAAACCGAGGCCGCGCTCGGAAATGATGTTGCGCTGGATCTGGTCCGTACCTGCATAGATGGTGTCGGACCGGCTCATCAGATACATGCTGGTGAGGGCATCGAAACGCTCTTCGCTGATGCCGATTTCGCCCGACTGCCCCAACACGTCCATGGCGAGTTCGCCCAGCGCCTTGTGCCATTGCGACCAGTAGAGCTTGTAGCTGTAGGCCGCGCCCGACAGCCCGGCCGCGTCGGACAACATGCGCAGGCTGCTGTAGCGCATGATCTTGAGGCCCGCATGGGCATGGGCGATCCGCTGGCGGATCAGGGGATCGGCGGCCTTGCCATTCGCCTTCGCCACCGCGATGACCTCGTCCAGTTCGTTGCGGAAATGCATCTGCTGCGCCAGCGTCGATACGCCGCGTTCGAACCCCAGCAGCGCCATCGCCACCTTCCAGCCGTCGCCTTCCGCGCCGATGCGGTCGATCGCCACCGCCTCCGCCCCGTCGAAAAAGACTTCGGCAAATTCCGCTTCGCCGGTCATCTGGCGGATCGGGCGGGGCGTTACGCCGGGCTGGTCCATCGGCACCAGCAGGAAGGACAGGCCCTTGTTGCCGACGCTGCCCGGCTCGGTGCGGGCGACCACGAAACACCAGTCGGCGATCATGCCCATCGACGTCCAGATCTTCTGGCCGTCGATGATGTAACGATGGCTTTCAAGGCGGGCTTTCGTCTTGACGTTGGCGAGGTCGGACCCCGCGCCCGGTTCCGAATAGCCCTGGCACCAGATCGCCCGTCCATGGGCGATATCGGGCAGGAAGCGCGTCTTCTGCTCCTCACTGCCCAGCGCCAATAATGTCGGTCCCAGCAGTTCGACGCCCAGATGGCCGACGCGCGGCGGCGCCTTGGCGCGGGCATATTCCTCCGCGAAGATGACCTGCTGCGCGATGGAGGCGCCGCGTCCGCCCCATTGTTCGGGCCAGCCGACGACGCTCCAGCGCGCCGCACCCAGCGCCGCCTCCCAGGCGCGACGTTCCTCGACCATATCCATCTGGCTGGTCCGGCCGCGCAGGGCCTTGAAGGGGCCAGAAAGCTGATCGTCCAGCCAGTCGGCTGCTTCTGCGCGAAAAGCCTTGAGTTCCGGGGCGAAGGCCAGTTGCATCAGGCGACCTCGAACAGTCCGGCCGCGCCCATGCCGCCCGCGACGCACATCGACACGACGACATAGCGCAGGCCGCGTCGCTTGCCCTCGATCAGCGCATGACCGACCAGTCGCGATCCGGTCATGCCGAAGGGATGGCCGATGGCGATGCCGCCGCCATTGACGTTCAGCTTTTCAGGATCGATGCCCAGTTTGCGCTGGCAGTAAATCGCCTGGCTCGCAAAGGCTTCGTTGATTTCCCACAGGCCGATATCGTCGATCTTCAGGCCTGCACGGTCCAGCAGCTTGGGGATGGCGAAGACCGGGCCGATGCCCATTTCATCCGCGCCGCAACCCGCGACCTGGAAACCGCGATAGATGCCCAGAACCGGCAGGGCTTCCTTCTGCGCGGTGGCCAGGTCCATGACGACCTGGGCCGAGGCGCCGTCGGACAACTGGCTGGCATTGCCGGCGGTGATGTGACGGCCTTCCTTGACGACATCGCCATTTTTGAAGACGGGCTTGAGCTCGGACAGCTTCTCATAGGTCGTGCCCGCGCGGATGCCTTCGTCGGCCGACAGCACCAGCTCTTCCTTGCCGGTCTCCTGGCCTGCCTTGTCGAACAGCGCCTTGGTCAGGGCAATCGGCACGATTTCCGCGTCGAACCTGCCCGCTTGCTGCGCCGCGGCGGCACGCTGCTGCGACAGGGCGGCAAAGTGATCCTGATCCTCGCGGCTGACGCCATAGCGGTCGGCGACAATCTCCGCCGTCTCGATCATCGCCATATAGGCATAGGGATCGTGCGCCTTCACCCATTCAGACCGGTTGCGGAAGTTGGGATAATGTTTGTCGATGGTCAGCGAGACATTCTCCGTGCCCCCGGCGAGTGCCACGTCGATTTCGTCGGCGATGATGCCGCGCGCCGCGAACGCCAGCGCATTGAGGCCCGACGAGCATTTGCGGTCCATCGCAAAGCCGGCCACCGTGTCGGGCAGGACCGATCCATGCACGGCAAGGCGGCCGATATTGTAGCTCTGGGTGTTCCACTGATTGGCGCAGCCCATATAGACATCGTCCACACGGGCGGGGTCGATCCCGGCGCGGGCGATGGCGGCATCGACGACATGGGCCGCCATGCGCGGCGCCTCGGTATCGTTGAAGGCACCGCGATAGGCTTTGCCCACGCCGGTGCGGGCGGTAGAAATGATGGCTGCTTCGCGCATGTCTTAAAATCCGTGCATGTTGCTGGGGCCGAAAAAGGCGCGCATTTCGGTGACTTCATTGGCTTCGTTGAAGCGGAAGGTGTCGATCACGTCGACGCGCTGCTGTTTCCCCTCCCAGGCGAGATTGACGCAAAAGGCGAAGGCCGCATGGTCGGCGGTGATGCGGATCGGCCCTTCAAGCGTCAGCTTTGCGCCGGTCTGCATCGAGGCGGCGTAAAAGGCGCGGATGGCTTCGCGGCCCTTGTGCGGCGGCGTGCCGACGGGATCTTCGACCGTGGCGTCCTGCGCGAACAAGGCGGCCGCCTGGTCGGCGCTCCCTGCGTCGAACGCAGCGACATAGGCGTGGACGGCGGCTTCCATTTTGGCGGGATCGGGCATCTCTTACTCCGGAAAATAGCGGCTGATGGTGTCGATGACGCAGGCGGGCTTGTCGCTGCCTTCAATCTCTATGGTGACGCGGACGGTGGACTGGATCGCGCCCTTGACCTCCTCGACCGCTACGATCGTGCCCGTGCCACGAATGCGCGATCCGACCAGCACAGGGCTAAGGAAGCGGGTCTTGTCCATTCCGACATTGACCCCGGCGGAGAAGCGCCGAACCTCGATCATCTGCGGCAGGAAGAGGTTGACCAGGCTGAGTGTCAGATAGCCATGGGCGATGGTCGCGCCGAACGGGCCGTCCTTGGCGCGAACCGGATCGACATGAATCCACTGATGATCGCCGGTGCAAGCCGCGAAAGCGTCGATGCGGGCCTGATCGACGGTCAGCCAGTCACTGGCATCGAGTATCGTACCGTCCTTGCCGATCAGGTCGCGCGGGGTTTCGAAGACGACCGCCATGGCTCAGGCCTTCTGGCTCGACACGGGCAGGATTTCGCCAGTCATGTAGGAGGACAGTTCGCTGGCGAGGAAGAGCATCACATTGGCGACCTCCCACACTTCGGCGGGGCGTTTGAAGGCTTCCTTTTCGACCAGCCGGTCCAGCGCCTCCTGCGTCGTCACCTTGGCGAGGAAGGGGTGCATGGCAAGGCTGGGCGCGACGGCGTTGATGCGCACGCCATGTTCGGCCGCCTCGATCGCTGCGCAGCGGGTGAAGGCCATGACGCCAGCCTTGGCGGCGGCATAATGGGCCTGGCCCTTCTGCGCGCGCCAGCCCAGAACCGACGCATTATTGACCATCACGCCCGTTTTTGCGGCGTACATGGATGGCAGGAAGGCGCGGGTCATGCGGAACAGGCTGGTCAGCGTCACATCCAGCACACGGTTCCACTGGTCGTCGGTCATATCGACGACATCGACTTCGCCGCCCAGCCCCGCATTGTTGATGAGGACATCGACCCGGCCCAAGGCGGCCAGCGACGCGTCGCGCAGGCCCTGCACGGCCTGTTCGTCGGTGACGTCGCAGACGAACGTCGCTGGCCGTTCCACGCCCGCCTCATCGGCGATCCGGTCGGCGGCTTCGCCCAGGCGGCGTTCGTGGAAATCGCTGATGAGCAGCTTGCCTCCCTCCTCGGCGGCGCGCTTGGCGACGGCGAAACCGATGCCGGTGCCCGCCGCGGCGGTGACGACCACCGTCTTGCCGGTCAGCAGGCCGCGCGGCGTGGGATAGGGCGGAACGGGGGAAGTCGGGGTCATGCTACGTCCTTGAAGAGGAGGGTGGCCAGCGCTTCGCGATGCTGGTCGGGCGATCCCAGCCAGTTCGCGGTGGCACGGGCGCGCTTGAAATAAAGGTGGGCGTGATGTTCCCAGGTAAAGCCGATCCCGCCATGCAACTGGATCGCGTCGCCGGTGACGGATCGGCAGGCATCGGAAACATATTCGCGCGCAATATGGCAGGCTTCGGCCAGTTCCGCGCCATCTTCGTCGATGGCGGCGGCGGCATAATAAGCGGCGGAGCGAGAGGCTTCGATCAGAAGCATCATGTCGGCCAGCATATGCTTATAAGCCTGGAAGGAGCCGATGGCCCGCCCGAACTGCACCCGCTGCTGGGCATAGTCGACCGTGGCGTCGAGGCTATATTGCGCCACGCCCGCCTGCTCGGCGGCGAGCAGGCCTGCACCGATGGTCAGGACGCGATCGATGGCGGCCTTGGCGCTGCCGGGCGCGCCCAGCAGTTGGTCCGGCGTGATCGCGCAGTCGAAAGTCAGCGTAGCAAAACGGCGCGTACGGTCCAGGCTGGGCAGGGGCTCGATGGTCAGGCCCGGCATATCCGCTTCCAGCACGACCAGACTGTCATCCGCCGTGGCGATGACGATCAGCTCAGCCACATGCGCGAAGGTGACGAAATGGGCGGTGCCGGTGAGCCGGTTGTCCGAAAGGGTCGGGCGGTCGGCTGTTCCCGCGAAACAGGCGCGCGTGCCCGACGCGAGATGAGGAAGAAGCGTCGCAAGCTGCCCCGCCTTGCCTGCGCCAACCACCGCCTGCACCGCCAGAACCGCTGTTTCGAAAAAGGGAACGGGCGCGAGGCACCGGCCCATTTCTTCCAGAACCAGCGCCATTTCCACCGCGCCCAGCCCCAGCCCGCCATGGCTTTCCGGCACCATCAGCCCGGCAAAACCCATTTCGCCAAGACCCCGCCAAAGCATTTCGTCAAAGCCGGTCGCGCTTTCCGCAGCGGCCCGAACAGCGTCGGTATTGGCGGCGTCGTTCAGGAAGTCGCGGGCGGCCTCCTGGATGGCGCGCTGGTCGTCGCTGAGTGCGAAGTCCATCAGGCGGCTCCGTACACCGGTTTGGCGGGTTCGCGGGTCGCGACCAGTTTGCGGACGATGATGTCCAGTTCGCGCGCGTCGAAGCGCGCGCCCTTGTCATGGGCGGGGCTGTCGGTCCAGCCTTGCGACAGGAAGATCGTGCCGCCCTTCAGTTCAAAGACCTGCCCCGTCACGCCCTGCGACTGTTCCGACACCAGATAGGCGACCAGCGGGGCCATGTTCTCCGGGGCGAAGACGTCGAAGCCGCCATCCTCGACCGCCATGTCAAAGGCGCCGGTGTCGGTCATGCGGGTGCGGGCATTGGGCGCGAGCGCATTGGCGGTAACGCCCAAACGCGCCAGTTCCGCCGCCTGCACCAGAGTCAAAGCGGCGATGCCCCCCTTGGCGGCCGAATAGGCCGATTGGCCTACCGATCCCTGCAAGCCCGCGCCACTGGTCGTGTTGATGATACGCGCATCGACGGGATGGCCTGCCTTGGCCTGCGCCCGCCAATATTCCGTTGCGTGGCGCGTGGTGCAGAAATGGCCACGCAGATGCACGCGGATCACCGCATCCCACTCCTCGGGCGAGCAGGTGAAGAACATGCGGTCGCGCACGAAGCCCGCATTGTTCACGACCGCGTCCAGCCGCCCGAAATTGTCGAGCGCAGCATCCACCATGCGCTTGCCCGCGTCCCAGTCGGCCACGTCGTCGCTATTGGCGACCGCCTCGCCGCCCATGGCGCGTATTTCATCCACCACCTGTTCGGCGGCGCCTTTGGTGAGGCCGGCCTCGCCATGGGTGCCGACGCCCAGGTCATTGATGACGAGCTTGCAGCCTTCCGCCGCCAGCCCCAGCGCATAGGCCTTGCCCAGCCCGTTTCCAGCGCCCGTCACAATCGCCACGCGTCCTTCGCAGATACCCATCGTCAAGCGTCCTTCAGAGATTTCAAAAGATGCGCGCTGAGGTCGCCGGCGAGGTCGACCTGCGCATAATTGCGTTCGGCAAAGCACCATTGGCCGTCGATCCGCTGAAAGCTGTCGTGATAGCGGCCCGTCGCCACCGGCTGGAGCGGATAGTCCTCGGTCGCCTGCAGCACCGTCCATTGCGAGCGGCTGGTGGCGCTTTGCCCATCATCGCTCAGCAGGATGATCGGGTTGGTGATGATATGCCGGGTGCGCGGCTTGCCGTCATAGAGGCGCATCCAGCTGCGCCACATGTCGGCGATGGCTTTCTCTCCTTCGACCCGCTGGCCGCCGGTGATCACCGCGCCATGCCGAAACAACCGCGCCGCGCCGATGAAATCCGCCGCGTCGATCAGTTCGGCATAAAGATAGAGCAGGTTGGGAATGGCGATGGCGGCGTCGTTCATGCCTGTTTCTCCCGCAAGGCGGCTGTCGGCCCGGTCAGGCGCACGGCAATGGCGTTCGACCGGATGCGCCGCCGGCCCGCTTCGGGCGCGGCCAGCGGCTGCGCCTCGATGAGGTCGGTCAGCGCGGCGCGGGCGAGTTTCTGATATTCGCCCTCGCCATCATTCTTCCATGTGACCTGATGCGGTTCGAAGCTCTTGATGATTCTCGCCGGATTGCCCGCGACCAGACTGCGCGGCGGTGTGTGCGTGTCGGACTTTACGAGGCTCAGGGCCGCAACCAGATTTTCCGGCCCGATCACCGCATTGTCGAGGATCACCGCATTCATACCGATCAGTGAATTTTCGCCGATCTCGCAGCCATGGATGATCGATCCGTGCGCAATGGTCGCGCCACGCCTGATGATCGTGTCACGCAGCTGATTGGCATGGACGGTCACGCTGTCCTGAATGCTACTGTCGCCTTCCACGACAATCCGGCCGAAATCGCCGCGCAGTGACGCGCCGGGCGCAATGAAGCAGCCCGGACCTACGATCACGTCCCCGATCAGCGATGCCAGCGGATGGACATAGCTGGTCGGGTCGACCACGGGAACGATCCCCTGATAGGCGTAGCAGGGCATATTACAGCCGCTCGATGATGGTGACGTTGGCCTGTCCGCCGCCTTCGCACATGGTCTGAAGGCCATAGCGGCCGCCGGTGCGCTCGAGGGCATTGAGCAGAGTGGTCATCAGTCGGGCGCCGGTTGCGCCGATCGGATGGCCGAGTGCGATCGCGCCACCATGTACGTTCACCTTCTCATGAGGAATGTCGAGTTCCTTCATCCATGCCATGGGCACACTGGCGAAGGCTTCGTTGCATTCGAACAGGTCGATGTCGCTGACCGACATGCCCGCTTTCTTCAGCGCATATTGGGTCGCCGGGATCGGGCCGGTCAGCATCCACACCGGATTGGCGGCGCGCACCGAGAGATGATGGATACGGGCGCGGGGCTTGAGGCTATGCGCCTTCACCGCCTGTTCGCTGGCGATCAGCAGTGCGGCGGCGGCGTCGCAATTCTGGCTGGCGACGCCGGCGGTGACGATGCCGCCATCGCGCACCGGGTTGAGACCGGCCAGTCCTTCCAATGTGGTGGCAGGGCGGATGGTTTCGTCCTTCGACAAGCCGTTCAGGGCCACGATTTCCTTGTCGAACCAGCCCTTGTCCCAGGCCGCCTGCGCGCGCTGGTGGGAGGCAAGCGCGAACGCTTCCATCGCCGCACGGCTGATGCCCCATTTTTCCGCGATCATCTCGGCGGAGCGAATCTGGTTCACTTCCTCACCGCCATATCGGGCGTCCCAGCCCTTCGCGCCCTGAAAAGGGCTGTCGAAGCCATAGGCCTGCCCCGCGAACATGGCGGCGGAGATCGGAATGGCGTTCATCGCCTGACTGCCGCCCGCGATAACGAAATCCTGCGTGCCGCTCATCACGCCCTGCGCCGCGAAATGCACGGCCTGCTGGCTGGAGCCGCACTGGCGGTCGACGGTAACGCCCGGCACTTCCTCCGGCAAACCCGCCACCAGCCATGCAGTCCGGCCGATATCGCCTGCCTGCGGACCGATCGTGTCGCAGCAGCCCCAGACGACATCATCGACCAGAACCGGATCGATGCCTGTGCGCTTCACCAGCTCCCGGATCGGATGTGCGCCAAGGTCGGCCGGGTGGACGCCCGCGAGGCTACCCTTTTTACGCCCAATGGGCGAGCGGACGGCGTCGATGATATAGGCTTCAGGCATTTTTGCTCTCTCTGGCGAAGGTCTGGTCGGGGCCGTTGGGCTGGGTAAACAGCCGCTGCGCGATGCGGGCGCGGTGGAAGGCGGGCGTGCCCCAATTCCGGCTCAGCGCCAGCGCGCGTTTGAGGAAGAGGTGGGCGTCGACCTCCCAGCTATAGCCCATGGCGCCATGCACCTGGATCGAAGCGCGGGCGGCCTTGTCGGCGGCTTCCAGCGCGACGATCTTTGCATGGCTGACGCGCGCGCGCGCCTGCATGTCGCGATGGCCGATTTCCGCGGCCGCCGCCATGACGACAGGCCGGGCGAATTCGATCGCGACCTGTGCGGAAGCCAGATGATGCTTAACCGCCTGATAGCTGCCGATGGGTTTGCCGAACTGCTGTCGTTCCTTGGCATAGTCGACCGCCAGATCGACCGCGCGCTGTGCGAGACCGAGGCCCATGGCGGCGTTGAACAGCGCCGCCCGGTCGAGGGCCAAGTCCCAGTCTGCCTTGCCCAGCGGCGTAGCGTTGGCCGCGTCCCATTCCACGCGGAACAGGCGGCGAAAGGGATCGATGCTTGCCTGCGCGGTCAGCGTCACCTGATCGGGCGTGACGAGATAAGCCTCGCCCTCCTTCTCCAGCAGGATCGCCGCCGCGCTGTCGGCATTGGCGACGAAAGGATTGATCGGATGCGCGATGGCGATGGTAGCGAGCGGATCAGCAAGCGCCGCATGACCGGGTGCCAGCGCAGCCAGCATCGGCGCGGCGACGCCCGCGCTTTCGACCAGCGGCTCAGGGAGCGCGACATAGCCCGCTTCCTGGGCGATCAGGGTGAAGTCGATTTCGGACAGGTCGATGCCGCCTGCGCTTTCGGGCAGCAGCACCAGAACTCAGGCCGGTTTCGACGATAGACGCCCAACGGGCATCGTCGCGCGCGGCGCCCCCTTCCATCATCTTGCGCCAGTGATCGGGCGTGCAGCTATCGGCGAAGAGCGTCCGCGCCGTCTCCGCGAACATCATCTGTTCGTCGCTGAGGGTGAAATCCATGTCCGCCCTCCTCAGCGCGGCAAGCCGAGCATCCGCTCGGCGATGATGTTGCGCTGGATCTCGTTCGACCCGGCATAGATGGGGCCCGCAAGCGCGAAGATATGGTCGTCGATCCAGTCGACCGGATTCGCGTCCGGCGCGTCCTGCGTCAGTTCGGCGACAGGGCCGAGGATGGACAGCGCGGTCTGGGTCAGGTGGATGTCGAGTTCCGACCAGAAAATCTTGTTGGTGGAGGCTTCCGGCCCGATCTTCGCCCCCGCCATCAGCCGCGAGGCGGTCTGGTAGATGTTGAGCGCATAGGCCTCTGCGTTCATGTGCGCGCGCACCACATCGGCTTCCAGCGCGGGATCGGCCGTTTCCTTATGTGCTTGCCACAGCGCGGCCAGCTTCGCCGCAGCGACCTGATAGCGGGCAGGAGAGCGCAGCATCAGCCCGCGCTCGAAGCCCGCTGTCGCCATGCAGATATGCCAGCCCTGGCCTTCGTCACCCAGACGGTTGAAGGCGGGGACGCGCACATTCTCTAGGAAGATTTCCGCAAAGCCGACATGGCCGTTGATCTTCTTGATCGCGTTGACGGTCACGCCCGGCGCGTCGAGCGGGAAGAAGATGAGGCTCATCCCCTTGTGCCGCTCCGTCCCCGGCGTGCGGAACAGGCCGAACGCCCAGTCGGCGAACACAGCGCGGCTCGACCAGATTTTGTGGCCGTTGAGGATATAATCCTCACCGTCGGCCACGCAGGTCGCCCGCACGCCGGCCAGATCGGACCCGGCCTGCGGTTCGGACCAGGCCTGCGCCCAGATTTCCTCGCCGCTCGCCATGGAGGGAAGGAAACGCTGCTTCTGCGCATGGGTGCCATATTCGATCAGCGTCGGGCCGAGGAGGAAGATGCCGTTCTGGTTGACCCGACCCGGCGCTCCGGCGCGATAATATTCCTCCTCGAAGATCAGCCATTGGATGAGGTCGAGGCCGCGCCCGCCATATTCGACCGGCCATGTCACCATGCCCCAGTCGCCGGACTTGAGCGTCTTTTCCCATGCGCGATGGGCCTCAAAGCCTTCGCGCGTTGCGTCATAATGTTCCAGCGGCGCGGTGGGCACATGGGCTTCCAGCCATGCGCGCACCTCGGCCCGGAACGCCTGTTGTTCGGGAGTGTAGCTCAGGTCCATCAGAACCGGGCCGCCTTGCCCGTGTCGACAAAGGCGTCGCGCGCCTTCTGGCTGTCCTCGTGCATGTACATTTCCAAGGTGAAGCCCTGTTCCCAGCGATAGCCCCGGTCGACGTCGCGGGCTTCCAGACCGTTCAATGCTTCCTTGGCGATCACGAGCGCCTTGCGCGACTTGGACGCGATCAGCGCGGCGAAGGCGCGGGCTTCGCTTTCCAGATCGGCGCGTGGCACGACCTTCTCTACCGCGCCCAGGCGATAGGCTTCCTGCGCGGGGATAGTGCCGCCGGTAAAGAAGGCCGCGCGCACCTTGTGCAGCGGCAACATGCGCGACATGTGGCTGGCCCCGCCCATCGCGCCGCGATCGATCTCCGGCAGCGAGAAATAGGCGTCCTCCGCCGCGATGATCGTGTCGGACGCGCCGCAAATGCCGATGCCGCCACCGATCACGAATTTGTGGACTGCGACCACGACCGGAATTTCGGCTTCGTGGATCGCCTTGAAGGTCAGGTAATTGCCGCGATTGAGGTGCGGGATGCGCTCGGGGTGGGCCTGCATCTCCTTGATATCGACGCCGCCGCAAAAGCCGCGCCCCTCCGCGCGGATCAGGATGCAATGAACGTCCTCGTTGCGCGCCGCATCGGTGATGATCCTGGGCAGGCTGTTCCAGGTCGCGCTGTCGAAGGCGTTGACCGGCGCATGATCGAAGACAATTTCCGCGATCCGGTTTTCGATGGTGCATGTGATCGGCATCTTATCCTCCCTCAGAGCGCCGGAGCGGTCTCTCGACCCATGGAGGCCAGCGCGTTAAGCCGCCCATGGGCTTCTTCGACAATGCGATCGACGAGTTGCTGGCAGCTTGGAATTTCGTTGATGCGTCCGCCGACCACGCCGGTCGCCATCACGCCATGTTCGATATCGCCGTCGACCACCGCCTTCTGGATCAGCATCGGGGCGGTCGCGGCCATCATCGCCTGTTTGAGTGGCATGGCGCCATGGGCGGTCATACCCCGCGCGGACTTGATGAGACCCATCCAGCTCGCACCGGTCTGCTTCTTCATCGCCATGCTGGCCTCGATGGCGCGCAGCCACATGCCCAGTGTCCCCGACTTTTCGATCCGGTCCATCAGTTTCGTGGCGATCATCCGCTGCGGAATCCCGTCCAGCCTGGTGGTAACGATGATGCGGTCGGTGCCGGCCTTGAGATATTCCGCCTTGGCGCTGTCCGGCACCGGGCTTTCCTGCGTCAGCAGGAAACGCGTACCCATGGCGATGCCCACCGCGCCATAGGCCAGCGCCGCCGCCAACCCGCGCCCGTCAGCAAAGCCGCCGCTGGCGATCACCGGCACCTGCACCGCGTCCAACACCTGTGGCAGCAGCACGGTGGTCGGCACCGATCCGGTATGGCCGCCGCCTTCGCCGCCCTGCACATTGACCATGTCGACACCCAGTTCGACCATCTTCTGCGCATGTTTCACCGCGCCCACAGTCGGCACGCAGAGGATGCCCGCATCCTTGAACCGCGCGATCATCTTGGCATTGGGGCCGCGCCCGAAGCTCACCGCGCGCACCTGATCCCTGTTGGCCAGGATCAGCTCGACAATCTGGTCGGCACCCGGCTGGAACATGTGGAAATTGACGCCGAAGGGTCGATCGGTGCCGCGCCGCACCGCCAATAGCTTCGCGCGCGCTTCGTCCGGCGTCATCACCGCCGCGCCCAGAAAACCGAACGCGCCGGCCTTGGTGGAGCCGATGACGAGCGAGGGTTCGGCCACCCAACCCATCGCGGTCTGGATGATCGGCCAGCGACACCCCAGCCGCTCGGTCATGATTGTATGCAGCGGATCGCCCATCAACCTTCGCCCGCGTCTTTCTTGTTCGCGGCAGCCATCGCCTTGCCGTCGAGGCCGCCGATCGAATTGCCCATCGTCAGGTCATTCTGGGCATGGGCGAAATGGTGCATATGATATTGCGCCTCGATGGCATTGCGCTTGCCCATCAGTTCCTCGACATGGTTGACCGCCTGCTTGGTCAGCCAGTTGCCCAGGCGTGGCTGCGCGACCAGCTTTGCCGCCATCGCCGCCACCGTCTCGCGCAGCGCCTCGCGGGACACGACCTTGTTCACCATGCCGAACTGTTCGGCGCGCTGCGCGGTCATGCGCTCGCCCAGCAACAGGAACTCCTTGGCGATACGTGGCGGCAGCTCATAGGCATGGGCGAAGTATTCGACGCCCGGAATGCCCATGCGGTTGACCGGATCCTGGAAGAAGGCGTCCTCGCTCGCCACGATCAGGTCGCAGACCCAGGCCAGCATCAACCCGCCCGCGACGCAGGCTCCCTGCACCATCGCGATGGTCGGTTTGGCGACGTCGCGCCAGCGCCGGCACATCCCGACATATTGCTCTTTCTCGCGGGTGTAGAGCAGCTCGGCCGCGGGCTTGTTAACGTGGCCCGGCACCATCAACCGGTTGTCGAAATGTCTGTGCAAGTCGCGTCCCGGCGTGCCGATGTCGTGCCCGGCGGAAAAATGCTTGCCGTTGCCGCCCAGCACGATCGCCCGGACGTCATCGTCGTTCGTCGCAGTCATGAAGGCGTCGTCCAGCGCATAGGTCATCTGGCCGTTCTGGGCGTTGTTGAAGCCCGGACGGTTCAACATGATCCATGCGACATGGTCGATCACTTCATAGGTGACCGGCTCGTCGGTCTCATAGACGATGTCGACCTCTTGCGGTTCGACCAGACGATCACTGTCGCTCATCATGCCCTCCTTGCAGGCGGATTGTCCTTGATGACGGATGCGCGGATATTGTGGGGGTCGAGGCTGGCGATGATCGTCAGCGCCTCGGCATTCGGTATCGGTGTTTCGACGATCTCGCCCTTTTCCAGCGGGAAGCCGGTCGCGTCCTGCACCTCCTCGAAGGTCACGCCCGGATGCAGGGACACGACCCGGATAGCGTTGTTCGTGCCACCGAAATCCATGACGCACAGGTTGGTGACGATCCGGCGCAGGTCGACACCCGCATAGTTGCCGCCTGGGACCCGCTTGGCCGGATTATAGCCCACGCCCGACACCATATCGACGTCGCCCGCGACGAAGGTGCGCGCCGAATGTATCGGGAAGAAGAAGCTGTTGGCGTGGTAGATGGTATTGCCCGGAAAGCCGCGCACGCCCAGCATCTGCGTCTTGGGCTTGTCATAGGTGCCACCCAGATAGCTCAAATTGATCTGGCCGAAACGGTCGAGTTGCGTCGGCGTTACCATCGCATGGCGGCGTCCCGTCCACACCGCGCTGTCGAAGAAGCGCGAGAAGGGCAGGTGGCCCGCAGCCTTGCGGTCGTCATAGCCGCGCGGGCCGATCGGCACCGGCTGTTCGACCAGATAGGCTTCGCCATCGGTCATCATCAGTTCGAGGCTGTGGGTCAGCTTGGCGAGGCTGGCGCCCAGGCGTGGCACGGGGCCGACGCCGGTAGCGATGATCTCGCCATTGCCCCGGAAAGCCTCCGAACAGGCGAAAATGCAGAGTTCTGCCAGAGTCGCTTCAGTCATTATTACTTCAGTCATCAGAATATCGGGAGCGGGAGAGCCGCTACCGCCTCCTTTCCGCCAATGCTATCCAGATAGGCCGCTTCGGTCGCGCCGACGAAGCGGTCGGCCACCGTCGCCCAGTCGCCCGGCTCCCGTGCCGCGTCGGCATAGGATTTGAACGCTTTCATGTCCCAGCCATAGGCGGGCGGCATGGAACTGGGGTGCGCGCCGCAGGGTGCATGGATGACGCCGCTGACGAAGCAGCGTTCGAACACATTATAGTGCGCGTCCTGCGGATAATGATCTTCCATCCGGTCGACCAGTTCCTCTGTCGACGCATAGGTTTTGGTCGCAGCCTTGGCGAACCATTCGTCATAATAGGGGTCGGGGCCGAAGAGGTGGACATTGCCCCGCCAGTCGCTGCGATTGACGTGGAGCAGCGCGACGTCCAGCTTCAGCGCAGGCATGGCGATCAATGTTTCCGCGTCGGCATAGGGCGACTGCACGGTCTTGAGACCGCCCAGCTCGGCCAGATCGGTGCCCAGCCCGACGCGCGTCGGCAGGAAGGGCAGGCCGAAAGCGGCGGCCTTCAGCCCCCATTGGAACATTCCCTCGTCCAGTTCCAGCACCTCGATCTGCCCCGCTTCGCGCGCCTTGCGGAACCAGGGTTCGAGTGGAATGGCGTCGAGCGACACGAAGGCGAAGATCAATTTCCTGACCTTGCCCGCCGCGCACAGCATCCCGACGTCGGCGCCGCCATAGGCGACGATGGTCAGATCTTTCAGGTCGGATCGCATGATCGCGCGGACCAGCGCCATGGGCTTGCGGCGCGGCCCCCAGCCGCCAATGCCGATCGTCATGCCATCGGACAATTGTCCGACGACGTCCTGCGCCGTCATCCGTTTATCGAGCATCTTCAGTCGTCCTTCTCATGGGCCCATTTGTGGCCCCAATCGCTTACCGTCATGCTGGTGGTCGGAACCCAGGTGGCCGGATCGATGACCAGGCCGTTCCAGCCATATTCAATGTCGAAGCCGCCGGGCGTCTGCATGTAGAAGCTCGTCATCTTGTCGTTGACGTGACGGCCCAGCGTTGCGGACAGCGGTACTTTCCCCTTGCTCTTGAGTACGCGGTCATAGGCGCGGCCGACATCTTCCAGAGTCGCGGCTTCCAGCATCATATGGACGGCGCCGTTCGGGCTTTCCGGCATCTGGCCGAGCGCCAGGCTGTGGTGGCGACCATTGCAGTGAAGGAAGGCGAAGCCGACGCCGGGATCGTCCGGCCCGCCGCCCATCAGGAAGAAACGGCCGAGGTCGGTATCGCCAAAGCCCATCACATCCTTGTAGAAATTGTGCGTTTCCGCGAAATTGGGGGCGGTGAGCACGACATGGCCAAGGCCCATGTCGCCATTGTCGCCGGTCACGAAGCCGCTGACGCCCGCGGGCGAGACGAAGGGAGCGTAATCCACGAACCGGCCGTAGAAGATTTCCATCGCGTTGCCGGCAGGGTCCGACGACCGCGCCAGTTCATAGACCTGCCGCGCGCGCGCTTCCATGATGTCGGCGCGTTCGACCGGCCGCCCTGCCGCTTCCAGTCTGGCCAGAAGTGCATCGAAATCCTCGCGACTCGCACACTCCCATCCCGGTGCGATAAACGCGTTGCGCGCGCCCTTCTGTACCCAGAGACGGAACGGGCGATCGTCCATGCGGAACAGGGCGACATCGTCCCGCGACGCCGTTGTCGGCATCAGGCCCGCAATATCGCAGGCGAAGGCGCGCCAGTCGTTCAGGTCACGCGCCTCGATCATCACATAGCCCAGCGAAATTACAGCCATTCCTGCCGCCTCATCCTATCATCCTGCATCATTCCAATGTCGCCGCATGAATCGCGTTATAATACGCAATTCCATATTTTGGACCACGAACATGCTTGTGATGCATGTCATTTTCCACGATTTGCAACGAAATAATGGCAATTCGTTGTAAATCTGCCTATATGCATCGCGCAGAATGTGCAACCCCTCCTGTGCTTGACATTTTGCGTATTTTAAAATTATATAAACTACGCATATAGCCAAAATGGTCCAGGAGACTTTGGATGGAGACGAGGATGACCGCGGCAGCAGCAAGTCGATCGACGGGAAATGGCGAAGCGCTTGCGCCGTCCGCCGAGGCGCTGGTCGAAAGGGCGCGAGCCATGATTCCCCTGCTGAAAAGCCGCGCGCGCGGCTGCACGGCGGCCAATGACGTACCGCGCGTAACGGTGGCGGAAATGACCGAGGCGGGATTCTTCCGTATCCTCCAGCCGCGCCGTCATGGCGGTTACGAGATGCATCCCAATGTCTTCTTCGACGTGCAGAAGGCGCTGGCCGAAGGCTGCATGTCGACTGGCTGGATCTACGGCGTGCTGGGCTGTCATCCTTATGAACTGGCGTTGTTCGACGACCGGGCGCAGCAAGATGTCTGGGGCGACGATCCTGACATGCTGGTGTCCTCCACCTATCAGCCGGTGGGCAAGGTGGAGAAAGCGGAAGGCGGTTTCTACCTGTCGGGGCGCTGGGGCTTTTCCTCGGGCTCGAGCCATTGCGGCTGGGTGCTTCTGGGCGCGATCAATTTCGACACCGATGGCGGCCCGCCTGACATGCGCACCTTCCTGTTGCCGCGCTCGGACTATCAGGTGATCGAAGGGACATGGGATACGTTCGGGCTGCAGGGTACAGGCAGTTTCGACATCCTCGTGGAGCGGGTGTTCGTCCCCGAATATCGTACCCATCGTGCTGCCGATGGCTTCGCCTGCAAGAATCCGGGACAGGAGGCCAATGACGGCCCGCTCTATCGTATGCCCTGGGCGCAATTGTTCACGCGCTCCGTTTCCACCGCTGCTTTCGGTGGTATGCGCGCCGCCATCCAGGCGGCGATCGAGATCATGCAGAGCCGGATATCCACCAACACCGGCAAGGCGTCCAAGGCTGATCCGAACCTGCACGCTGCCATCGCCCGCGCCATCGCCGAAACCGACGAGATGGAGCTGACCCATCGCGCGACCTTCGACGAGCTGATCGGCTATGCCGAACGCGACGAGGCCATTCCGATGCAGCGCCGCGCGCTGTTCGCCTATCAGTCGGCCAGCGTCGTGCGCCGTCTGGCGGACCTGGCCGACGACATGGTGAAACTGCTCGGCGGCCGGGCCGTCTACATGTCCAGTCCGATCCTCCAGCCCTGGCTCGACCTTCATGCCGCCCGCGCGCATGTCGCCAACGATCCCGCCAACCGCACCGGCGACGTGGTCGGCACCATGCTCGGCGAAGCGCCGGCCTTCACCTTCGTCTGAGGAGCATCATATGACGCATGATATCAGCCGCCGCACGCATCGCGTGGCGGGCGGCCATGACATTATGGTGGCCGAAGTGGGTGCCGGCCCCGCGCTGGTCTTCATCCATGGCAGCGGACCGGGTGCTTCGGGCCAGTCCAATTTCCGGCAGAATGTGCAGGCCTTCGCAGGCGCCGGATTTCGCGTCATCCTGCCTGACCTGATCGGCTATGGCGCGTCGTCCAAGCCCGAAGATATCGACTATACGCTGCAACTTTTCACCGACACCCTCTATGAAGCGCTTGTCGCCCATGGCGTGGACAAGGCGATATTGGTCGGCAACTCCCTGGGCGGCGGTATCGCGATCCAGATGGCGCTCGACCATCCGGCCTTTGTCGACCGCCTGATCCTGATGGCGCCGGGCTGCATTCATGAGCGCGAGCATTATTTCAAGATGCCGGGTATCGCCGGCATGGTCAGTTCCTTTGGCGGTCCCGATTTCAACGAAGATGAACAGCGTCGATTGATAACCAATCTGGTTCATGATCCCGTCCATGTCACGGATGACCTGGTTAAAGAACGCTTCGCCGTCGCCCGCACCCAGCCCAAGGATGTGATCATGCGGATGCGTACGCCCAATCTGGCGCCGCGCCTGGGTGAACTCACCATGCCGATCCTGCTCTTCTGGGGCTATAATGAGCGCTTCATGCCGCTGGAGGGCATCACACTCTTTTTCGAGGCGTGCCCCGACGTGCGCTGCGTGACGTTCAACAAGGTCGGTCATTGGGTACAGGTGGAGCGGGCCGCAGAGTTTAATCGCTATGCGCTCGAATTCCTCCATGGCTAGTGCCGCCATGACTGTGCGCCGTCCGGTGGATGTCGCGCAGGATTTTCGCGGCGCGATGCGACGTCTGGCGTCCGGCGTGGCGATCGTCGCGGCGAAGGGCGCGCACGGTCCCGTCGGCATGGCGGCGACCTCCATCACTTCGCTGACCGTCGATCCGCCGGCGATACTGGTCTGCGTCGGCCAGTCGACGGGCATTCATCCCTGCCTCGCCCCAGGCTGCCCCATCAGCATCAACATCCTCTCGCGCCATCAGCGCGCGGTGTCGGTCGCGTTCGGCGGCGCTATGGCGCAAGAGGCGCGTTTTGCCGTCGGCCGCTGGGTGCCGGATCACCACGACCTGCCGATGCTGGACGAAGCGCAGGCGAATCTCGCCTGCACGATCTTCAGCATGACGCCCTTTGGCACCCATAGCATCGTGGTGGCGCGCGTGGACGCTGTGCGTCTCGGCGAAACCGTCGATCCCCTCATCTATCAGGACGGAGCCTATCTGTGAGCGACACTAGCCTGAACGACGGCCTTGCCCATGAACTCTATCGCGCCTTGCGGGAAGAACGCGCCGTCCCGCCGTTGATGAGCCGGTTTCCGGACCTGACGATCGACGATGCCTATGCCATCTCGCTGGGCGCGCTGGAAAAGCGCAAGGCTGATGGCGAACGGGTCGTTGGCAAGAAGATCGGTGTGACGTCGAAGGCGGTACAAGACATGCTGGGAGTGCATCAGCCTGACTTCGGTTTCCTGACCGACAGAATGCATGTGCAAGGTGATATCGACGTCAAGGCGAATGGTCTTATCCAGCCACGCGCCGAGGCAGAGATCGGCTTCATCCTGAAGGACAGTCTCAAAGGACCGGGCGTCACCGCGACGCAGGTCATTGCGGCAACCGAAGCGATCATTCCCTGTTTCGAAATCGTCGACAGCCGGATCGAAAACTGGAAGATCGGCATCGTCGATACCATCGCCGACAATGCGTCCTGCGGCGTCTATGTGCTGGGTGACGCGCGCGCCGATCCGCGTGACCACGACCTGCCCAACCTCCACGTCACCGTGACCAAGAACGGCCAGCCGCTCTCTGAAGGCTATGGCCATGCGGTGCAGGGCTCGCCCGCCGAGGCCGTTGCGTGGCTGGCCAATACATTGGGTGCCTATGGCGTGACGCTGGAGGCTGGCGACGTGATCCTGTCGGGCAGCCTGGTGCCGCTGGAACCGGCGAAGGCCGGCGACATATTTGAAATGCAGTTGCATGGCGTGGGCGCCTGCACTGCGCGCTTCGTTTAAAGTGGAGGTTTCATGACGGACAAGGTCAAGGCAGCGATCATCGGTTCGGGCAATATAGGCACCGACCTGATGATCAAGATGGTCAAATATCCGCAAAATATGGAGTTGGTGGCGGTCGTCGGCATCGACGAGGCGTCCGAAGGTCTGGCCATGGCCCGCGAACGCGGCGTGGCCACCACCCATGAAGGGCTGGACGGCCTCCAGAAGATGGAAGCCTATTCCGACATAGGGATCGTGTTCGACGCGACCAGCGCCTATGCGCATAAGGTCCATGACGCCGCCCTGCGTGCCGACGGCAAGCAGGTGGTGGACCTTACCCCTGCGGCGATCGGCCCCTATACGATCCCCACGGTCAATGGCGACGCCAATCTGGATCAGCCCAACGTCAACATGGTGACCTGCGGCGGTCAGGCGACGATCCCGATGGTCGCCGCCGTCAGCCAGGTCGCAACCGTCCATTATGCCGAGATCGTCGCGTCGGTGTCTTCGCGCTCCGCCGGGCCCGGCACACGGGCCAATATCGACGAGTTCACCCGCACCACCGCCGGCGCGATCGAAAAGGTCGGCGGCGCGGCGCAGGGCAAGGCGATCATCATCCTCAACCCCGCCGAACCGCCGATGATCATGCGCGATACGGTCTTCACCCTGTCCGAAGGCGCCGACGAAGACGCCATCCGTGCGTCGGTCGAGGCGATGGTGAAGAAGGTGCAGGCCTATGTGCCGGGCTATCGTCTGAAGCAGGAAGTGCAGTTCGAACGCTTCGGCGACAACAACAAGCTCAAAATTCCCGGTCGCGGCGAGTTCACCGGCATCAAGGCGATGATCCTGCTCGAAGTCGAAGGCGCGGGGGACTATTTGCCCAGCTATTCGGGCAATCTCGACATCATGACCGCGGCCGCAAAGGCGACCGGCGAGCTGCTCGCGCAGCGTATCCTCGAAGGCAAGAAGGTGGCGGCATGAGCAGCACCAAGTTCAACGTCGAAGCCGGCGACAAACTCTACATTCAGGACGTCACCCTGCGCGACGGGATGCACGCCATCCGTCACATGTATGGCATCGACCATGTGATGGCGATCGCCAAGGCGCTGGACGAGGCGGGCGTGGACGCGATCGAGGTCGCCCATGGCGATGGCCTCAGCGGCGCCAGCTTCAACTATGGTTTCGGCGCGCATACCGACTGGGAATGGCTGGAGGCAGTCGCCTCTGTGCTGACCCGATCGGTCCTGACCACCCTTATTCTGCCGGGCGTTGGCACGGTCGATGAGCTGCGCCGCGCCTATGATATCGGCGTGCGATCGGTCCGCGTGGCGACCCATTGCACCGAAGCCGATGTGTCCAAGCAGCATATCGGCATCGCCCGCGACCTGGGCATGGACGTCGCCGGCTTCCTGATGATGAGCCATATGATCGAGCCGGAAAAGCTCGCGCAGCAGGCGGCGTTGATGGAAAGCTATGGCGCGCAATGCGTCTATGTGACCGACAGCGGCGGTGCGCTCGACATGGACGGGGTGAAGGCCCGGCTCGAAGCCTATGATCGCGTCCTCAAGCCCGAAACCCAGCGCGGCATGCACGCCCATCACAATCTTGCGCTGGGCGTCGCCAACTCGATCGTCGCGGCGCAGGGAGGCGCGGTGCGCATCGACGCATCGCTGACCGGCATGGGTGCGGGCGCGGGGAATGCGCCGCTCGAAGTGTTCGTCGCCGCCGCCGATCGCAAGGGCTGGAACCATGGCTGCGACGTCATGATGCTGATGGACGCGGCCGAAGATCTCGTCCGCCCGTTGCAGGACCGCCCGGTGCGGGTCGATCGCGAAACCCTGGCGCTTGGCTATGCGGGGGTCTATTCCAGTTTCCTGCGTCACGCGGAAAAGGCAGCCGAAACCTATGGTCTCGACACCCGCACCATTTTGGTCGAACTGGGCCGGCGCAAGATGGTCGGCGGACAGGAGGACATGATCGTCGATGTCGCGCTCGACATGGTGAAGGCGCGCGAAGCAGTCGGCTGATCGATCGGCCATGCAGCTGTCGCTCGACCATATCAGCGTAACCGACACGACCCCGTCGCGGCTGGCAGACATCGCCGCCGCGACGGGTTGTTCGGGCATTTGCCCGTTCCTGCATTCGATGGCGGTATTGCCCGCCATGCCCGACTACGACCTCGTCACCGACGCGGCCGAGCGTCGCGCCACCCGCGCGGCGCTGGCCGCGGGCGGATTGACGGTCGATCTCGTCTACCCCTTCACCTTGGCGCGCCGCACCGTGGTCGCGGATTTCGAGCCTGCGCTGGCGGTGGCCGCCGAACTGGGCGGGCGGTTGGCTAATGTCCTTTGCTACGACCGCGATCTCGCGCGCCAGATCGATCGTTTGAGCGAACTGGCCGACCTAGCCGAACAATATAGCATTGATCTTGCTATCGAATTCTATCCTCCTTCACAGATACGAACTCTCGCTGACGCGCTCGCCACGGTCGAGCGATTGGGCCGCGACGATGTCGGCGTCACGGTCGATCTGCTCCATATCATGCGGGGTGGGGAGGTCGGCAGCAGCATGGCCTCGCTGGCGGTGCCGCACATCCGCATGGCGCAGATCAGCGACGGGCCAGCGGCCCTGCCGGCCGACCGCATCGAATGGGAAGCGGGCCTGCAACGGCAACTGCCTGGCGAAGGGCATTTCGATATTCCGGCCTTCCTAACTGCGCTCCACCGCGATATTCCGATCAGCGTGGAAGCGCCGCAGCAGGCGGCGATGGCGGCCGGCGTCCCCGCGCTGGAGCGCGCGCGTGGTGCTGTGGCGGCAACCAAGGCCATGATGATAAAAGATAATCGGAGAGTATGAGACATGCGTGACCTGATCGATCCATCGCTGCTGCCGGGGCTGGACTTCATGCCGCCGCTGGATCTGACGAATGACAGCCTTCCTGCGATCCGCGCAGGCATGGATCAGATGTCGGCGACGGCACCGGAGCCGGACAATAGTGGCGTCATCTGGCGTGAAGAGCGTCTGGCGGATGGTCCGTCGGTCAGGATCTATACGCCGGATGGTGCGACCGGACCGCTTCCGGCGATCCTGCATGTGCATGGTGGCGGCTATGTGGTGGGGTCGGTCCGTACCAATCATCTGGCGAATATAGAAATGGCGGCGTCGGTCGCGGCGATCATCGTCTCGGTCGACTATCGTCTTGCGCCTGAAACCGTCGCGCCGGGCGCGGTCGAGGATTGCTATGCTGCGCTCCGCTGGCTGCACGAAAGCGCAACCGGTCTGGGCGTCGATCCCGCGCGCATCGCCATTCGCGGCGAAAGCGCGGGCGGGGGGCTTGCCGCGGCGCTTGCGCTCCTGGCCCGCGATCGGGGCGGCCCGGCCATCGCGCACCAGAATCTCATTTATCCCATGCTGGACGACCGTACCTGCATCACGCGGCTCCCCGATCATCTCGGCGCCTTCGTCTGGACGCCGCAGGCCAACGCCTTCGGCTGGCGTTCGTTGCTGGGGCAGGAGCCGGGATCGGCCGACGTCTCTCCCTATGCCGCGCCCGCTCGCGCGCAGGACCTGACCGGCCTGCCGCCCGCCTTCATCGCGGTCGGCGCGCTCGATCTGTTTCTGGTCGAGGACATGGATTATGCCCGTCGCCTGATCGAGGCGGGCGTAGCCACGGAAATGCACGTCTATCCGGGCGCCTATCATGGATTCGACGTGATGCCCGATACCGCTCTGGCCCGGCAGATGAAGCGCGACGCCTGCGCTGCGTTGCGCAAGGCCTTGTATTCGAGCGAAACCGCCTGACCGTCCCGCCGGATGGCGCAAGGCTCAGTGTCGCGCGCCATTCCGACAATTTTTCGGCGGCCAGAGTCCGTCGACCCTGCATGTTGACCAGCCGCCTAATGCGGCAAAAGCGGTAGAGGAGTGCGTCAGCCACCGGCCTTATCGGTCGCCGTGCCCGGCATGTCGGGGGCCGGATCGAATGGTCGATATTTGCTTGAATCAGTACCTTGATTCTCGTTTTGATTAGGTGCATTTATTACGCAAATAATGGCTTTCAGGGACAGTTTATTGTTGCGTGATACGCAGATTTCAGGGTTTTCCATGACTCCGGGGCAGCAGGTTGCGATGCGCTGCGGCAATGGTTCGGGCAGCGATTTTCGGCTGGTCCATAGTGACTGGCCCTCCGCAAATCCACGCGCTATGGAACGCTACGGCATAGTGGGAGGCGGGTGAGAATGCAGATCAGAAGCGGGCGAAACGGTACGCCGCCGACGTTGGACGGTCTGGACACCAATATCATCGACATATTGCGGACCAATGGTCGGGCGACGAACCAGGAAATCGCCGAGCGCCTGTCCGTTACCGCCGCCACCGTGTCCGCCCGCTTGCAGAAGATGGAAGAGGCGCGGGTCATGCGCGTCGTGGCGGTCACAGACTTCGCCGCCCATGGCTATAATGTCATCATCGCGCTGGGCGTGAAGGTGCAGGGGCGCAGCATCCCGGATGTCGGTCGCGATCTCGCCAAATTCCCGGAGGTGCTCAGCGTCAACATCATGAATGGCGATCATGATCTCGAACTGCTGGTGGCGTTGCACGATTTTTCGGAGGTGCAGCAGCTTCTGTTCGATCATATCGCCGGTATCGACGGGGTCGTGCACATCACGTCCGGCATCGCCGTAGATATTGTGAAATTCGAATTCAACGTGGTGCCGCTATGACCGAACGCCCGACCTGGGAACGCCTGGACAAGCTCGATCAGGGTATCGTCGACAAGCTGGCACAGGACGCCCGCATCTCCAATCGCGCCATCGCCGCCGAACTGGGCGTGACCGAAGGCACGATCCGCACCCGGATCAAGCGGTTGCAGAATGAAGGGCTGATCCAGTTCACCGTGGTCACCGACTTCCGCATGGCCGGGTCGCCCAATCTCTGCATGATGGGGATCGACGCCGACCCCTCGCATGTGTCCGACCTCGCTCGCGCTCTGTCTGATATTCCCGAAATCACGTGCGTCGTGGTGCTGCTCGGCCGTTACAGCCTGCTGGCGATGGGCCTGTTCACCAATATCGAACAGCTCAACGACCTCATCATCGATCGCATCCGGCCGATGCCGGGCGTGCAGCGGGTCGAAACCTCCATCTCCGTCCACAACCTCAAATATGAGGCAGGCATCGCCAAGATTACGCGCATGACGGCGGACGACTGATCCGGTCAGGCGCCGGCGGCGGCCGTTCGTATCATATGCACCAGTTCGGCCTGACGATGCGTACCGGTCTTGGCGAAGATCGCCCGCAAATGCGCCCGCGCCGTATTGTGGGCGATGTCGAGCCGTTGTGAGGCGTCTATCAGTGATATACCTCTGGCCAGTTGGACTGCCAGCGCGGCTTCGGCGGGTGTCAGCTGGAAGCGATGACGCAGCGTCGCGGGATCGAGTCTGTCGGAGCGGTTCGGGTCGCTCAGGAACAGGGCGATGAAGGCGCCGTCGCCATAAGCGGATATGGGCAAGGACAGGGCGCGCCCGCGCAGCGATGATCCATCCGGCGCGGCCATGTCGAAAGCGGTTTCTTCGCCCGGCGGCGGCGGGGATGCCAGGAGGCGGGCGAGCATCGTCACGCCGGCGCCGGCTTGCGGCTCCAGTCGCCCCTGTCGTTCCATGATGACTATCCCCTCGCGCAGCAGGCGCTCCGCCGTGGCGTTGCGGCGCATGATCCGGCCATCGCGACCCAGCACCAATGTCGCGACGGCCAGCCCGGCCATCGCGCTGCTGAAGATTTGCCGTTCGGCCTGCGTCGTCGTCAGCCGGGCATGCAATTCCAGTGCGACCCGCAGATGCGGCACCAGGCTGGCGATCAGCGCACTTTCCCGCTCACTGAAATCCGGCAGATTCTGATAGCGTGTGATGCGCAGGCGGAAGGACGCGCCGGACGGTGCTTGCAGGTCTACACCCAATATTTGGGCGGACCCGGTGCTATCCATCCAGTCCTTGAAGCGGGACGGCACATGGCTGACGAAATCCTGATAGGACATGACCTGTCCCTCTGGCAGATCGACGAAGGGGTCGGCGTCGGACAGGCTTTCATATTCGCCGGCGCGGACCGGATCGACCCCCGGCGTCACCAGGGCGTCGATTCCGGTTCGGCCGGTGGCGATGATCAGCGTGGCGAAGCTCGCTTGCGCGGCGGCGGCCAGATCCTCCAGAAAGCCCTCCCAGGGCGGATCGCGGGTCAGCCCGCCATACAGCCCCAGGAGCAAATTCGGAAGAGCGGAGGCATCTGTGTCGGCCACCCTTGGCTGATCCTCTTGTCCATTCTCCTTCCGATATCGAACCAAGCGCCCCGGAGCGCAAGCGCGATCAGCGCCGCCAGGCAAGGGTGAGGCTGTAGCGGCGCGGCGGCGAATAATAGGCTTCGGTAAAGCCGAAGCTGGTGCTGGCGTCATAGCCTGCGGTGATGATCCGCCGGTTGGTGAGGTTGTCGACCCCCGCCCTCAGAGACAGGCCGCGATCGCTTAGCCGCAGTTCCGCGCTGGCATTGACGATGGCATGATCGGGCTGGCGCAGCAGCGCCGTATTTTCGGCGTCAACGAACACCGCGCTTTTATAGGCGACATCGACGCGAATCAGGCCGTCCAGCCCCTCGCTCAGGGCGGTTTGATAGACGGCGCTGGCATTGGCGGTGATATCCGGCGCCTGCTTCAGGCTGCGGTTGCTGACGTCGGTCGGCACGCCGTTGATGACGGACATATAGCTCAGATATTTGGCGTCAAGCAGGCCGAGCGCACTGGTCAGCGTGAAGTGGCGCGATACCCGGAAATTGCCCTCCAGCTCTATGCCCTGAATACGCGAGCGCCCGGCATTTTCGTTACGGACCACGAGCAGGCCGGAAGTCGGACTGACCGTCGATACTAGGATTTGCTGGTCGCGATAGGCGTTGCGGAACACCGCCAGGTTGATGGTGGCGATCCGGCCGAATCCGGCCTTGATCCCGGCCTCATAGGCGGTCAGATGTTCTGGATCATAGGAGCCGATCTCTTCCAGCGAGGTGGGCCGCCCGTTGAAGCCGCCGGACCGGAAGCCCTTCGAGAAGGAGGCATAGGTCAGCAGGTTCGGCCTGACCTTGTAGGACAGCGACGCGCGGGGCGTGAAAGCGTCCCAGCTCTTTTCCAGCGTGTAGCTGGGTGTGCCCGCCAATAGTGGCTGGTTGGCGTAGATGCGCATCGCCGACTGGGTGAAGCGTTTCTTCTCCCAGGTGTAGCGCGCGCCCAGTTCCAGCGAGAGATTGTCCAATATCTCATAATTGCCGTTGGCGAACAGCGCCAGATTGTCGGTCCGCTGCCGGTTGCGGAAATCGATATTGAAATCCAGCGCGGTCGCGAGCGCCGGGTCGAAGCCGGCGGCGATCAGCCGGGGATAGAGCCCGTCCGCCACGACCAGCCGGGTATTGTCGCGCGTCTTCTCCCGATAGGCGAACGCGCCCAGCAGCAGCGCGCCACGGCCGCCCAGGTCGAGCGACAATTGCAATTCCTGGCTGATCTGGCGGGCCTGTTCGTCATGGATGTCACCCGCATAATTGACCGTGGACGATGCGTCGCCGTCGCGCCCGAACAGGGCGTCGACATGGCGATAGGCGGTGATCGACTTCAGGGTCGCGGGCCCGACATCGGCGGTCAGGGTCAGCGAGCTGTTGAAGGCGTCGGTTTCATCCTTGTTGAGCGCGGGGGTGCTGTCCGTCCGGTCGATATCGCCGGGCACGGTGCAGCAGGGCGCGATGAAAGCGGATTGCAGCCCGGACAGGAAGGTGGGGGTGAAGGCGACCATGCTGTGGGGCGCGCTATGCTGGCGGCGGCGCAATCCATCGGCCTGCAGAAGCGCATCGATCGTCGCGCCCTTATAATGCAGCGCCAGCTTGCCGCCGACGACATTGCGGTTGCCCAGATTGTCGCCCGAGGGGATTTTCTGCCAGCCCTCGCCAAATTCGCCGAGCGCCGCCACGCCCAGCGACCAGCTGTCGGACAGGGGCGTTTCGACATAGGCCCGCGCCCGCACCGTATTGAATGAGCCGTAGCGCAGGTCCGCTTCGACCCGCTGCTCCTGGCCGGGAACCGACGAGACGATGTTGATCGCTCCGCCGACCGTATTCTTGCCGAACAGCGTGCCTTGCGGCCCGCGCAGCACCTCGATCCGGTCGATCCCCAGCAATTCCGTCATCGCGCCGAAGGTGCGGGCGACATAGACGCCGTCGATATAGACGCCGACCGCCGGATCGGAGGTGATGATGAAGTCGTTTTCGCCCACGCCCCGGATGAAGGGAGCGATGCCGCCGCTATTGCCGCCCTGGCCCGGCGTGAACTGGATATTAGGCGCGATCTGGCTGACTTGGGTCACATTGTCGAGGCCGCGGCTGTTCAGCGCGGCGGCATCGACGGCGCTGACCGCGATCGGCACATCCTGCAGCCGCTCCTCGCGGCGGCGGGCGGTCACGACGATGTCGTCGCTGGTTTGGGCGCCGTCGTCGGCGGCGCGCGTGCCGGATTGTGCCAGCGCGGCAGGCGCGAGCAGGGACGCCATGGCTGCTATGGGCAACGCGATCTTCTTCATAATTCTCCCCCAATTATTTTTCTATGTTGCCAGGCGGCTGGGCGGGCGACCGAAGTCCGCGCCATGGGCGTCGCCTGGGTCGTCATGCAGTCAGGCTGCTTCCCATTCGATCAGATGGCTGATGTCGCTGCGTTCGGCCGGCTTGCGGCCGGCGCTGGCCAGATGATGCGCGGTGATCTGCTGCCTGGGATCAAGCGGCGACACCATTTCGATCACCCGGTCATATTCGGTGCTTGCGATATGCCAGCTTCCGGCTTCGCGCCTATACCGGTCGCGATAGATGGCGGTGCCCACCGTATGCAGCGCGTTTTCGACATCGATGAAGATGTCTTCCAGATACCATATGCCCTCGGCCTCATCGTCGCCGGTCAGGGTGATTTCGGGCATATGGCCATGATGCATCGCCATCACGCCCGAATGGAAACTGTTGGCCAGGAAGGCGAGCATATTGTCCCGGCCCGACAGGCGCGCGCGATAGGTGCCGCCGCGATAATCCACGCTGATATCGTCGGTGAAAAGCGACGCCAGCAAGCCCATGTCGGCGGTGTCGATGCCCCGGAAATAACGATGTTTGAGCGTTCGGATATCCTCCATATCGCTGAGCTGCTGAAGCGTGTATGCCATGGGTTCCTCGCCGATTATAAAACGCAAATCTATTATATATCTTTTAAACATACCATATATGCGTATTATGTCACGGAAATATGATGCGCCTTGATCGGGCGGGGCATGGGAGAGGCTAAGCGTGGGACAGGCAAGGGTTGCGATCGTGACGGGCGGGACGCGCGGCATCGGCGCGGCGATCGTGCGGCGGTTGCTGGCGGACGGCTATCGGGTCGCGACCTGCGGACGCACCCCGCCCGACGCGCCGATCGCGGTCGATGGGCGAGAGGCAGAGTTCGATGCCTGTGACATTCGCGAGCAGCCAGCCGTCCAGGCGTGGGTCGATGCCGTGGCGGCCCGTCATGGTCGGCTGGACCTGGTCGTCAACAATGCCGGCGGTTCGCCGCAGGCAGAGGCTGCGAACGCGAGCGCGCGCTTTTCCGAACGCATCCTGCAACTCAACCTGCTGGCCCCGCTGCATGTGTCGCAGGCCGCCTATCCGCATTTGCGCGCGGAGCGGGGATCGATCGTCAATATTGCCAGTGTGTCGGCGGTGCGGCCATCTCCCGACACGGCCATCTATGGCGCAGCGAAGGCGGGGCTGGTCAGCCTGACGACCAGCCTGGCGCAGGAATGGGGGCCGGACGTGCGCGTCAACGCGATCATCGTCGGCCTCATTGAAACCGAACAGTCGGCTATGACCTATGGCAGCGACGCCGCGCAGCAACGGATCGCCGCCTCGCTGCCGCTCGGCCGCATGGGGCGGGGGCAGGATGTGGCCGACGCCGTCGTCTTCCTTGCCTCACCCGCGGCCGCTTATATCAGCGGCGCGCGGCTGGAGGTGCATGGCGGCGGCGAGCGGCCGCTATTCCTGGAAATCGTGAAGCAGGACGCCCGGCAGGGCTGACAGCAGGAGAGTAAGAATGTCGGTCGATCTGGAACAACTCGTAGCGCGCATCGCGGCGCTGGAAGATATGCAGGCCATCCGCCAGTTGAAGGCGCGCTATCTGCGGGCGTGCGATCTCAAGCTGGTGGATGGCGTGCGCGACGCCTTTCTGCCGGGCAAGGTGCGGATCGCCTATCAGAATTTTCCGGTCTTCACCGATCGCGAGGATTTCGTGCGTATCTTCGAGCAGATGGCCTGTCAGGGCGGCGTCTACGACATTCATCACGCCACCAATGCGGACATCAGCCTGATAAGCGATAGCGAAGCGCGCGGGCTATGGTCGTTGAACTTCCGCACCATCCTGCTGTCGACCCGGTCGGTCACGCGCCTCGCGGTGGAATATGAGGATGTCTATCGCAAGCGGGACGGGCGCTGGTGGATCGCGGAATCGGTCAGCCGGGTCACATCCTGCCTTTCGGAGGAAATCGGGGCCGATGGCGCATCGCGCTACATCCTATGGGGCGAAGTTCCGGCCCAGCCGGCCGATGCCGCCGCCTGATCTGTAAAGACAAGGAGAGACGAATGATCGATTATGGCCTTCAGGGCAAGGTGGCGCTGGTCACGGGTGCGGGCGGCGGCATTGGCCGCGCCGCCGCGCTGGCCTTTGCGCGGTCGGGCGCGTCAGTGCTGGTCAGCGACGTGAATGACGAGGGCGGCCGTGCAACGGTGGCCCTCATCGAGGCGCAGGGTGGCAAGGCCGCCTTCCAGCATTGCGATGTGAGCGACAGCGCGCAGGTGAAGGCGATGGTCGCCGCCGCGGTCCACCATTTCGGTCGCCTCGATTGCGCCTTCAACAACGCCGGCATCACCAATATCGCGGCGGACGAATATGACGAAGCCGTGTGGGGCCGGGCGATCGGCATCAATTTGACCGGCGTCATGCTATGTATGCGCGAAGAGGCGGAGGTCATGCTGACGCAGGGCGGCGGCGCGATCGTCAATACGGCTTCGATCAACGGCCTTGTCGGCAATCCCAGCCAGCCCGCCTATGTCGCGTCCAAACATGGTGTCGTCGGCCTGACCCGCCATGGCGCGCTGCGCTGGGCGAAGGCCGGCATTCGCGTCAATGCCGTATGTCCCGGCGTGATCGTCACGCCGATGACCGCGCCGCTGGTCGCCAAGGAGGATATGCGCCAGTTGCTGGATTCCATGACGCCCATGGGGCGGATGGGGCAGGCGGAGGAAGTGGCCGAGGCGGTCGTCTGGCTCTGTTCGGGCGCTGCCAGCTTCGTGACCGGGCATCCGATGGTCGTGGACGGCGGCGCGACCGCGGTCTGACGGGGCGAGGCGGGCTGCAACGCCCGCCTCCTTCATTCAATCCCGTCCGGCGAAGTCGAACTGGCTGGTGGGGATGACGTCGATCCGGCTGAAATCGATGAAGCCAGCGCAGCTTTCCATCATCGCGCTGAGATTTTGCGCGAATTTGGCCTCGTTGCCGACCGCATCGAAGAAAGCATGGGGATCTGTCATCGCCGCGTCCGAAAAGCATTCCTCGACAAAGGCGTCATAGGCAGGCGCGTCGGGAGTCAGCGGCCGGACGATGATGTTCTGGACATATTCGAAATTCGCCTGCGTTTCGATCGCCACCCGCGTATGATGGCCGTGCCAATGGGCGATCGCATCCGCTCGGTCCATGTCTGCGCGGAAGCTGATGAAGCTCGCCTGGCTCCAGCCCGCACAGGCCCGACCTGCTTCCGGTGGATACGCGCTGTTGGTGATGATGGTCGATTCCGCGACCAGCCATGCTGCGAAACGCCCGCTATGTGCGGCCAGCACGGCGTCGATCGCGCCGCGAAACCGCGCATTGGCGGAGGGTAGCCAGAATTGCACGATCGCATCCTGTTGCGGGGCCTGCCATTGCTGGACGAGCGCGGTCGCCGGTTCGACCCGCGCATCACGGATATTGAGCCGGATGCCATGCGCGCCCGTCGCCGCGAGCGCGCCGGGCAGATGCTCCACCAGATAGGCGCCATAGGCCGCGCGCGTTTCGCCCTCGGAGGCCCAGAGGGCGCAGATCAATTTTTCCATCATCGCTCCTCAGCCGAAATTCGCCTGCCCGCCATCCAGCGGGATGGTGGCGCCGGTCAGATAGGCGAGGTCGGCGCTGCAGAGCGCCACGATGGCCCGACCGATATCCTGCTCCAGCCGCCCGACCCGACCCAGCGGTATGGTGCGGAAAAAGGCTTCGGCCTCCTCCGGGTTATGTTCCATCCACCCTTTGAGGCCGGGGGATTCAGCATGGGGGGCGATAGTGAGGACGCGGATATTGTCGCGCCCCCATTCCGATGCCGCCGCGCGGGTCAGCGCGCGTGTCGCCTGCTTGACCGCGCCATAGGCGCCGTAGGTCGCCATGTCCCAGCGGATGCCGGCCGACGAGGTGAAGTTGAAAATGGTGCCGCCGCCGCGCGCCACCATATGGGGACGCGCCAGCTTCATCAGCCGGAAGGAGGCCAGCGGTCCGGATTCAAATCCCGCCATGAAAGCGTCGTCCGAAACATCCACCAGTGGGCCGAGCGGCACCTCCTGCGCATTGTTGACGAGGATGTCGATGCCGCCAAGATCGCGTGCCGCCAGATCCACCGCCGCGGCGAGATCGTCGGCGGATTTGACGTTGCAGGCGATCGGCAGCGCGCGGGCGCCGCGTTCCGCCACAAGCTGCGCCGTTTGCGCCAGCTTCTCCAGCGTCCGCCCGGCCAGGATGATATCGACGCCCTCGCTCGCCAGGGCAAGGGCGATCCCTTGACCGATCCCTTGCCCCGCTCCGATAATCAGTGCAACCTTGCCTTGCAACATGCGTGCGCCTCGCCTCTCTTGGATTCATCGTAGTTTATATGGTCATATGATACGCAAATATTGACTTTATGGCAATATAAGTCGCTATATGCGCTAATTTTGTGGAGAGGGTGGTTTGTGGGCTGAATGTCTGCGGCTTCCGATTCCACGCCCTGATGTGAGACGGACAGGCATGAGCAATTGGGACAAGCAAGTCGATATCCTCGTGGTGGGTTCGGGGGCTGGCGGAATGCTCTCCGCGCTCGTCGCCGCTGCCGACCGGGCGGACGTGCTGATCGTGGAAAAAGCGGCGCTGTGGGGCGGCACTTCCGCCACATCGGGCGCGGGCATCTGGATTCCGGGCAGCGATGTGGCGAAGGCGGCGGGTTTTGAGGATGATCTGGACGACGCCTTCACCTATGTCCGCGGCCTGTCCGCCGACAATGTGCCCGATGCCAATATCCGCGCCTATGTGGACAATGCCGCGCCGATGCTGCGCTGGTTGATGGCCAACACGCCGGTCCAATATATGGCTTTCCCCTATCCCGACTATCATGCCGAAAATCCGGGCGGATCGCCGACAGGCTATCGCACCCATCTGCCCATGCCGCTGGATGGCAAGCCCTTGGGCGCGGCGATCCGCACCCAGCGCTTTCCGTCGCCGGCCGCCAGCCTGTTCGGCTATCTCAACTGGCATTTCACCGAAACCTACCAATTGCTCTATCGCGCCAAGGGCTGGATGCAGAATCTGACTTTCAGCATGGCGCGCTACTGGCTCGACTGGCCCTTCCGGTTCACGTCACGCAAGGACCGGCGGCTGACGCTCGGCAACGCCCTGACCGGCGGCCTGCGCATGGCGCTCGACCGGCGGGGCGTGCCGCTCTGGCTCGACGCGCCGCTCAAGGAACTGGTGCGCGACGGCGATCGGATCGTTGGGGCGGTCATCCAGCGCGACGGCAAGCCCTATCGCATCGCCGTGCGCAAGGGGGTGGTGCTGGCCGCCGGCGGCTTCGACAAGAATCAGGCGATGCGGGAGACCAATGCGCCGCTCTATTCCATTGCGCAATATTCGGGCGGCGTCACCAGCAACACCGGCGACAGCATCGTCGCCGGCCAGGCGATCGGCGCGGACACGATGAATATGCAGTCGGCCTGGGCCGCGCCGGTCTTCTACGTGCCCGGCGAGGATAGAGGGCGGCTTTGCACGATCGAACGGGCGCTGCCGGGTTGCATCATGGTAAACCAGAAAGGCGATCGCTATCTCAACGAAGCGGCTTCCTATCATATTGTGGGCCAGCAGATGGCGCGGCGACAGGCGGCGCATGGCGACGCCGGGCCGAGCTGGATGGTGTTCGACCATCGCTATCGCCATCAATTCCCGATGGGGCCGCTCTATCCGCTTATCCCCGACTGGCTGCATCGCGGCGCGGTGCGTCGCATCCTCAAGAAGGGCGCGACGATCGAGGCATTGGCGGGGCAGATGGGCGTCGATCCCGCGGCCCTCGCGTCGACGGTCACGCGCTTCAACGACAATGCCGGCCGCGGCGAAGATCCCGATTTCCATCGCGGTGAGGCTGCCTATGACAAAATGTATGGCGATCCGCGCCAGGTGCCCAACCCCTGCCTGCGACCGATCGATCAGGGCCCCTTCTATGCCATCCCGATCTATCCGGGTGACATCGGCACCAACGGCGGCCTGCGCACCAATGCGACGGCGCAGGTTCTGGATGAGGCCGGCGCACCGATTGCGGGCCTCTATGCGGTTGGCAACAACGCGGCCTCCGCCATGGGCGAAAGCTATCCGGGGGCAGGCGTGACCATCGGCCCGGCCATGACCTTCGGTTACATCGCGGCCCGGCATATGACGGGCGGCAACAACTGACGAGGAAGGCCGGGGGGAAGATCTCTCCCGGCCATCAGGCGATCCAAAGCAAAGAAAGCCCCGCTTCCTGTCGGAAGCGGGGCATTTTACGCCGGGAGGGTGGCGTAGATCAGGCGATCAGAATTTGGCGCCGATGGTGACGCCATAGGTGCGCGGTTCGGCATAATAGCCGCCGGCAAAGCCCAGCTGCCCATAATCGATGCTGCGCACGAAATCCTTGGCATTGGTCAGGTTCTTGACCCAGAGCTTGACCTCGCCGGCCGCATTGCCCAGCGGAATGCCGTCGATGCCAATCTGGACGTCGACCAAGTCGATGGCATCGCCCTTGATCTGTTCATTGAAGGGCGACCCGATCGAGCTGCTGAAATTATATTTGCCGTCTTCGTGGGTATAGCCGATGCGCCCGCGCAGCGTGGCATTGCCCCAGTTGAGCGGAAATTGGGCATTCAGCGCCGCGTTTGCGGTTAGCGGCGACGTAAAGCCGGGGGTCACGACCGATGCGATATTGACCGGCGGTGCGCCGGGTGTCGGCGACTGACCGGCCAGGAATTCCTTATATTTGATGTCGATATAGCCGATGCTGCCGTCGAGCGAGAAATTATCGCTCAATATCGCCTGGGTTTCGACCTCGACGCCATTATAGACGACCTTGCCGGCATTGATGATCCGGGTGGCGAAGGTGCCCACCGGTGCATTGGTCACCGGGCCTAGGACGGCCAGATCGTCATAGATATTATGATAGGCAGCGACGTTGAAGCGAAGGCGGCGGTCGAACAATTCGCTCTTCAATCCGATTTCGTAGGATGTCACCTTTTCCGGCTTGAAGCTGCCAAGCTGGTTGGTGCCGGTGATCGCAGGGTCCTGCGAATTGAAGCCGCCCGAACGATAGCCGGTGGCGGCGCGGGCGTAGAGATTGATACCGTCGGCCACGTCATAGCCCGCCATCAGGTTCCAGGTGAACTTGCTGAATTTGGCATCGCCCGCTTCCGGCACCGCCAGCGGCGCTGCGCCATTCTGGACGCGCAACATGCGCTTGGCATCCCAGGTGTAGCGGCCGCCGGCGGTCAGGCGCAGGCCGCTGTCCCGTCCACCCGGATAGAAAGTGAACTGACCATAGACGGCCGTGCTTTCCGCCGATGTGGTATAGGCAAGGCGCGCGCGGGTCTGCACCATGCGGTAGCGCGCCGGGTTGGCGGCGGCGAAGGCCGGTCCCAATGGCCCGAAATTGGCAAGGAAGATGCTGTTTGTGTCGAGGATGAAGCCGCTATTCTGGAAACCGTCTTCTGACCCCTTCTCCCAGAAGTAGAAACCGCCCACGACCCAGTCGAGCGTGCTTGTGTCGCCGGAAATCTCGATTTCCTGGCTGAACTGCTTGTGCCGGCGATGATTGTCGATGTCGAACAGGTCTTGCGTAATGCTCGGCACGGCGGCGGCGGCGATGAAAGGCCGGGCTGCGGCCGGGATCGACGGGATGAACTGCAGCAGCGACGCAGGCATCCCGTTGAACAGAGTTGCGTTGGAGAAGGCCGGACCGCTGAACGCGCCGATGCCGTCCAGATCGGTCAGCGTGTCACTGTTCCAGAAGCGATAGCCGGTGGTCGATTTGACCTTGAAGGCATCGAAATCGTTCTGGACCTGCAGATTATGGCCCCAACTCTTGTCGAGCGCATGGCTGAGGACGTTGTTGCACACTTCATGCCGGTAAGTGCGCGAAGGCGCTGCCAGCGCTGCGCAGGCCGGATTGGCGAATGTCGCGCCCGCCAGATATTGGGCGACTGGCGCCTGCTGCGTCTGCACCACCGGCTGACCGTTGACGATGACTGGCGGGCGAGCCGCGCCGTTCGACACATTGGTCAGGATGAAGGGGAGGGGTGTGCCGCTGATCCGGCTCCAGTCGAACATATATTGGATGCTGCCGGTGCCGCCCAGGTCGATGCGAGCCGCGGCCCGGATCGCGTCCGACTTGCGGGCGCCGGGATCTTTGGAATCGCTGGGCTGCAGGATATTGTCGACCAGCCCGTCGCGCTCGCTATGGCTGTAGGCGAAGCTGGTCGAGATGCCGGCGATTGCACCCGGATCGACTACGATCTTGCCGTTCCACGCATTGAAATTGCCATAGCCCGCTTCCGCCTTCAGCCGGAAGGTCGAGGACGGCGCGCGGGAGATGAAATGGATCGCGCCGCCGGTGGTGTTGCGGCCGAACAGCGTGCCCTGCGGACCGCGCAGCACTTCCACCCGCTCGACATCCATGACGGACAGGCCCATGGCGCCGCCGCGTGCAATATAGACGCCATCGACATAAAGGCCGTTGGCCGCATCCACGCCGAAGCTCTCGCTGCCGCCGTTGGAAATGCCGCGCATGGAAAAGACCGCGGCGCTGTTGCTGACCGTGCCCTGGGTGATGACGACGTTCGGGGCAAGGCCGCTCAGGTCGCGCGAATCCTTGATGCCCAGTTGCTCGATCTTCTCCGCGCCGATGGCGCTGATCGCGATCGGCACATCTTGCAGATTCTGCGCGCGCTTCTGTGCCGTCACCACGATCTCGTCGAGACCGGGCGCTGATGGTTCGGCGGCACTCTGTGCGATCGCCTGACCCGCGATCGCCAGGCTGCTCGCGCCGAGCAACAGTTGAAGCGCCGCATGTGCGTAGCCTTTGGGCATCCCATATCTCCCCATCACTTGTTTTCTTAGCCTAGAAATGAACATATGCGTAATTGATGTCAATATAAATTACGCAAAAATGATATTGAGCGACGCTGGATCGCGCGTATCGGCATAATATGAGGCCAAAAATTCCGCTTTCTGCCCTTATCTCGATGGCTTAGGCCGGCATGTAAAGTTGGGCCGCCTTGCCGCCGTCCACCGGCAGCGCGGTGCCGGTGATATAGCTCGCCGCATCGGACAGCATGAACGCGATCGCCTGCGCCAATTCCTCGGGCTGGCCGCCGCGCCGCATCGGAATGGCCTCGGTCGTTCGCGTCGCGACTTCGGGCGCGCGCGCGGTGAACGCCTCGGTGCCTGCGGTCTGCACCTGACCGGGAATGATGGCGTTGACGCGGATTCCCAACGGCGCGCCTTCCATCGCGGCAACGGCCGTGAAATGGATCAGCGCCGCTTTGGACGCCGAATAGCTCGCCATGTTGACGGTGGCGCGGATGCCGCAGGTGGAGGCGATGTTGACGATCGCGCCCTTGCCCGTCGTCGCCATCACCTGCATCGCTGCCTTGGTGCTGACGAAGACGGCATCGGCGTTGACCGCGAAGTCCTTGCGCCAATGGTCCAGCGTCAATCGGCTGATAGGCGCATAATGGGTCGACATCGCGTTATTCACCAGCATGTCGAGCCGGCCATAGCTCGCGGCTACCGTCTCGATCATCGCGGTGAGGGCGACATCATCGGTGACGTCGAGCCGAATCGCTTCGCTCTGTCCCCCATCCGCGTCGATCTGGCTACGCGCGCGATCAAGCAACTCTTGCCGCCGCCCGCAAATCACTACCTGTGCGCCCCGCCGCGCCAACAGTGCGGCCGTCGCCAGGCCGATGCCATCGCTGCCGCCGGTGATGACGGCAATGCGCCCTTTAAAATCATCGGTCATTCGCCATCACCTCTCCATGTGTCGAAGGTCGCCTTGCGCATTTGCGTTTCAGGACGACGTCTCAACGGCGATATGTGAGCATAATGCGGAATTTGTAAATCATAAAAATACGAATACAGCGCCTGAGTGCGCGTCGAATAACTATCAATACGCGCAGAAAATCGTATGTATATGCGGAAATTCGCCGATCGCGCGGGCAATCTGTCAAATCTGGATATGCGTAAAAATATAATTGTTGAATTACGCGAATAGAGGGATAGAGTTGGGTCAGGACAAAAACGACGAATCGAGGGAAGTGGGATGCCGGACAGCAAGGTGGCCCTGGTCACCGGAGCCAGTCGGGGAGCGGGCCGTGGCATCGCGGTCGGTTTCGGCGAATTGGGCTATACCGTCTATGTGACCGGCCGCACGATCCAGGCGGGCAGCGCGCGGGGCTGGGACGGCTCGGTGCTGCCCGGAACCGTGGCGGAAACCGCCGCTGCCATCGATGCGGCGGGCGGCCGGGGCATTCCGCTGGTCTGCGACCATGGCGACGATGCCCAGGTCGCAGGGCTGTTCGACCGGATTGCGGCGGAAGCGGGGCGGCTCGACATATTGGTGAACAACGCGACCTTCATCCACGACCAACTGATCGAGAAAAAGCCCTTTTGGGAAAAGGATCTGGACGCAGTTCGCATCCTCGATGTCGGTCTTCGCTCCGCCTATGTGGCAAGCTGGCACGCGGCGCGGCTGATGGTGCCGCAGGGGCGCGGCGTGATCGCCTTTGGTTCGTCCTTTGGCGGCAGTTGCTACATGCACGGCCCGGCCTATGGCGCGCAAAAGGCGGGCGTGGACAAATTCGCCCATGACATGGAGCATGATCTGCGCGGAACCGGCGTGATCGCGGTGTCGATCTGGATGGGGCCACTGGTTACCGAACGGTCGCTGATCGCGCGCGACACCAATCCCGAACAATATGCCGACTTCATCGAAAGCGCGGAAAATCCGCAATTCACCGCGCATATCATCGACGCGATCGACTGCGCGCCGGATCGGGAGGCCTTGTCCGGCCAGACATTGATCGGCGCGGAAATCGGGCGCCAACTGGGCGTGCAGGATCGCGGCAACGACCGCCCTTCCTATCGCGAGATGCTGGGCAGTCCACGGCCCAAAAACCCTGCAGCCGTTTACTGATCCGGGAACGCCATGAGCAAGATCGACCCCATTTTCGCGGCAGTCACCGCATCCGGCACCCCGTTCGAGATCGCCGAACAGGACGGACTGCGCTTTTTCGCCCACGCGCCGTCCGATCTCAACCAGCTCATCGAAAAGGCGCGCGGCTTTGGCGACCGGCCCTGTATCGTCGATTTTGACGAGGCGGGCAGGGAACGCCGGCTGAGTTTCGCGGACATCTTCGCCTGGCGCGACCGGCTGGCGGGGCATCTGGACATCCGGCGCGGCGACCGCGTCGCCATTGCCATGCGCAACCGGGCGGAATGGATTGTGGCGTTTCTTGCCGTCATCCGGCTGGGCGGGGTTGCGGTTCTGCTCAACAGCCGCGGCTCGGCGGCGGAAGCGCGCGCGATGGTGGACGAAGTGACGCCGGCCCTCGTGCTGGCCGATAGCGAACGCGCCGCCGCGCTGCGTGACGCGGGCTATCAGGGCCGTCTGCTGGACCTGATCGCGCCGCTCGCGGCTGCGGACGTCCCCTTCGTAGACGGCATGACCGCTGACCATGACGATCCCTGCGCCATTCTCTTCACCTCCGGCACCACCGGGCGCGTCAAGGGCGCGGTGCTATCGCATCGCAGCCTGATCACGGGCCTGCTGGGCACCCAGCTTACCGGCACGATGGTGCTGCACAATATGGCGCGCGACCATGGCCTGTCGGTGGAGGCGCTGACGGCGCAGATGCCGCCGCAGGCGAGCCTGCTCGTCTCGCCGCTCTTCCATATTTCCGGGCTGGGCGCCGGCTTCCTCGCGCCCTTCCTGTCGGGCGGCAAGATCGTCATCATGCGCCGCTGGAATGCGGAGGAAGCCGTCGCCCTGATCGCCCGTGAACGGGTGACGCAACTGGCCACCGTGCCGACCATGTTGTGGGACATGGTCAATCGCGCGCGGCTGACCGATGCGGATCTCAGCTCCGTGCGCAATATCGGGTCGGGCGGGCAGGCGCTGCCCCTCAACCTGCTGGAGGAGGTGCGGGCGCTCTGCCCCCATGCACTGATGGGCGTGGGCTATGGCATGACCGAAACGTCGGGCGCGATCGCCCAGGCGGTGGGCGCGGATTTCCTGCGCGCGCGCGCTTCGGCTGGCCGGGTGCTGCCGCTGGTCGATCTGCGGATCGAGGGCGCGGACGGAAAGATCTGCGGCCCTCAGGAAACCGGCGAGATCGTCGTGCGCAGCGCCATGGTCATGCGCGGCTACTGGAACCGCCCCGAAGATACCGCCAACAGCTTCACGTCCGATGGCTGGCTGCGCACCGGCGACATCGGCTATCAGGATGAGGATGGCTATATCTTCATCGTCGATCGGTCGAAGGACATGGTCATTTCCGGCGGTGAGAATATCTACTGTGCCGAAGTCGAGCGGGTGCTGAGCGAAATGCCGCAAATCACCGAATGCGCGACCTTCGGCATTGCGGATGATCGCCTGGGCGAGGCGCTGGTCGCCGTCGTGCAGGCCGATGGCCTGGACGAACGCGCCATCATCGATTGGGTTGCCGGGCGGCTCGCGCCCTACAAAGCGCCCGCCCATGTCGCCTTTTCGCGCGCACCCCTGCCGCGCAACCATGCCGAAAAAATCGACAAGATCGCGCTTCGGGCGCTGTGGCCGCAACTGGTCGCGAACTATTGAACAGGAGAGTTTCCATGGGGTTTCCCAAGGATATCAAGATCATTGACTGCATGTTGGGCATACCGGAGGCCGAGGACCGTTCCGCATGGTTCGCCCCCTTCCGCCCGCTGATCAAGGACCAGCAGACGCTCCAGCAATTCGCCATGCCAGCGCAATATATGTTCAAGGACATTCCGCAGACCGGCAAGGCCGACGATTTTGTCTCCTGGACCGTCGAGCAGATGGACCGGCACAATATCGACAAGGCGCTGGTCGGCTGGAACGACAATGCGACGTCCTATCGCGCCAAGGAGATGTTCGGCGACCGCTTCTTCTTCGACCTGCCCTGCGACCCCAATAACGGGATGGAGGAAATACGCCGCATCAAGCGCATTCATGGCGATGTCGGTCTGTCCGCGATCAGCATCTTCCCGGCCGGCACGTTGCCGCAGGTGGCGATCAACCATAAATATATGTTCCCGCTCTACGCTTGTGCTGCGGAACTGGGCCTGCCTGTTCTGCTCAATGCCGGCATCCCCGGTCCGCGCATCCCGATGGAAACGCAGAAGGTCGAGCATCTGGACGAAGTCTGCTGGTTCTTCCCCGACCTTAAAGTCGTCATGCGCCACGGCGCTGAGCCGTGGGAGGCGCTGGCGGTCAAGTTGATGCTGAAATGGCCCAACCTTTATTATTCGACCAGCGCCTTCGCACCCAAACATTATCCCAAGGCGATCATCGACTACGCCAATACGCGCGGCGCCGACAAGATCATCTATGCCGGCTATTTTCCGATGGGTCTCAGCCTGGACCGTATCTTCAGCGATATGGAAAATGTCCCGTTCAAGGACGATGTCTGGCCCAAATTCCTGCGTGAAAACGCGCGCAAGGTCTTCGACCTGCAATGATCCGCGAGGTTCCCATGTCCCAAGCCAATACCGACACCGCCGCCACCAAGGCCACCGATGCGCGCACCCCGCCTGTTGCCGTCTGGCAAGTTCTCGAAAAGCTGCGCGGCCAGGATCTGAGCGACTGGCGCCTGGCGGAAGTGGAGGGTCGCGCTTCGATTGCGGAGCGCAATCTCGATATCGGCATCCCCTTCGGCTGGTATCCGCTGCTACTGTCGTCCGAACTGGCGGCGGGCGAAGTCAAGCCGCTGCGCTACTTCTCGCAGGATCTGGCGATCTGGCGCGGCGAAGACGGCCAGGTTCGTATGCTCGACGCCTATTGCAAGCATCTGGGCGCCCATATGGGCCATGGTGGCAAGGTGCATGGCAATCTGCTCGAATGTCCTTTCCACGCCTGGCGTTATGACGGGGACGAGGCGGTAGTGAAGGACGTACCCTATGCCCGCAATATCCCGCCCCAGGTGAAGCGCAAATGCACCCGCAACTGGCACATCACCGAAGCGAACCGCTGGATCTGGGCCTGGTATCATCCGCAGGACGTCGCGCCCCTGTTCGACGTCGCGATCCTGCCCGAAGCGACCGACCCCGAATGGACCGATTTCGACGTGCATGAATGGAATGTCTGGGGATCGATCCAGAACATGGCCGAAAATGGCGTCGACGTTGCGCATTTCCGCTTCATCCATGGCACTGCCAATGTGCCACTGGGCGAATTGCGCTGGGGCGAATGGGGCCGGGGCGCGGACGTGAAGGCGAAGATGGGCACGCCCTGGGGCGAAGTCGATGGCCTTATCAGTTACGACACGATGGGGCCGGGGCAAAGCTGGACGCGCTTCACCGGCATTTCGGAGACGCTGCTGATGGCCTGCCTGGCCCCGGTCGAACTGGACCATGTCCATGTCCGCTTCTGCTTCACCCAGCCCAAGGCGCAGGCGGAGGGCGAGCGGGCCGGCGTCGCCAAGGCGATCATCCGCGACATCTGCAAGCAGTTCGATCAGGACAAGGTGGTGTGGGACCGGCAGAAGTTCGAACCCAATCCGATCATCTGCGACGGTGACGGCCCGATCCCGCAATTCCGCAAATATTATCAGCGCTATTATGTCGATCAGAGCGCTGACTGACATCCATCAAGCCAATTACAATGATAAGGGCAGGAGAGGTTCGCATGGATATGACACGGCGCGAAGCCATGGCGGGCGCCACGGCGCTAGCCGGTCTGGCGGGGACGGCCCGGGCGGCCGCTTTGTCCTCCGGCCCGCTCGACACCCATGACGCGATGGGGCTGGCCGACCTCGTCCGCCGCAAGCAGGTTTCGGCGACCGAATTGCTGGACGCGGCGATCGGCCGCGCGGAGGCGCTCAATCCGCGCTTCAACTTCCTGGCGCAGAGACATTATGACTATGGCCACGCGGCGATCGCCAAGGGATTGCCGCAGGGACCGTTCAGCGGCGTGCCCTGGCTGCTCAAGGATCTCAACACCTATATCGCCGGCCTGGCGACCGAAAATGGTAGCCGCTTTTTCAGAGGCTACAAGCCCGACGTAACGTCCGAACTGGTGCGCCGGATCGAGGCGGCGGGCTTCGTCATCTTCGGCAAGACGACCGTGCCCGAACTCGGGCTTACCGGTACGACCGAAAACAAACTGACCGGCGACACGCGCAACCCGTGGAACCCCGCCCATATCACCGGCGGATCGTCGGGCGGCGCGGCGGCGGCGGTGGCGGCGGGCGTGCTGCCCGCGGCCCATGCGACCGACGGCGGCGGGTCGATCCGCATCCCGGCTTCCTGTTGTGGCCTGTTCGGCCTTAAGCCCAGTCGCGGCCGGGTGCCGATGGGGCCGCCCCGCACCGAAGGCTGGGGCGGGCTGTCGGTGCATCACGCCATCACCCGCAGCGTGCGCGATTCCGCCGCGATCCTCGACGCGACCCAAGGTCCGGAACCGGGGGGCCGCTATGCAGCGCCGACCCCGGCCGAGAGCTTCCTGTCGCAGGTTGGCAAGGCGCCCGGCCGCCTGCGTATCGCGCTGATGCTCAATGCCCCGTCGGGCGCGCCGGTCGATCCGAACTGTATCGAAGCCACCCGCCGGGCCGCGCGCCTGTGCGAAACGCTCGGCCATCATGTGGAGGAAGCCGCGCCGAAACTGGATGTCGCGGCGATCGGCGCGGCGAGCTTCGTTTTGGTCGGTGCGTCCGTGGCCGCCGATATGCTGGACCGCGCCAAGGCAACCGGGATCGCGATCGGCCCTGACGTTCTGGAGCCGATCACGCTGGGCTTTGTCGGCTATGGGCAAAAAACGACCGGCATGGACTTCGCGCGGGCGAACAACACGCTGCAAACCGCCGCCATTATAATGGCGCAGTTCATGACGCAGTATGACGTGATCCTGTCCCCCACGCTGGCGGCGCCGCCGCTGGAGCTGGGCCGGATCAACCTGACCCCCGATGTTGATTTCATGGCCTGGGGACAGCGGACCGCGGCCTTCTCGCCCTTCACCCAGATTGCCAACATGACCGGTCAGCCAGCCATGTCGGTGCCGCTGGGCATGGCCAAGAATGGCTTGCCGGTCGGCGTCATGTTCATGGGGCGCTATGGCGACGAGGCAACCCTGTTCCGTCTGGCGGGGCAGCTGGAAAAGGCCGCGCCGTGGAAAGACCGGCGTCCGGCACCATAAGATATCTGGAGATGATGATGCGCGGATTGGCGGGGAAAACAGGAATTGTTGCGGGCGGCGGACGTGGCATCGGCGCGGCGACGGCGCGGCGGCTGGCGGCCGAAGGTGCGTCGGTGGTGATCGGCGACATCGAGAGCGACTGGGCGGTAGAAACCGCCCGCATCATCTGCGCGGAAGGTGGCAAGGCGATCGGCGTGGCGCTCGATGGGACCAAAGCGACATCGCAGGCCGCTATCGTCGAAGCAGCGCTGGCCGAATTTGGCCGCCTCGATTTCTACCACAGTAATCTTGCGGGTGGGACAGAAGGCGATATCGACATACTTAATTGCAGCGAAGCGGTGCTTGACCGTTCCTTCGCCATCAACGCCAAGAGCCATTTCCTGGCGACGCAGGCCGCCCTGCCGGTGTTGATCGAGCGCGGCGGCGGCGCCATGATCTACACCTCTTCGGGCGCGGCGATTTCCGGCAATCCGTTGCAGGTCGCCTATCCCATGACCAAGAATGCGCTGCATGCCCTTGTCCGCCATGTCGCGCGCAAGTTCGGCAAGCAGGGCATTCGCGCTAACGGCATCTGTCCCGGCGTCGTCCTCACCGAAGCGGTGGCCCAGCATCTGACCGAGGACTATGTCGCATCGATGCTGGACAGCCTGCCGCACCAGCGGCTGGGCCAGCCGGACGACATCGCCGGCGCTGTCGCCTTCCTCGCGTCCGACGATGGCGAATGGGTCAATGGCCAGCTCTGGCACGTCAATGGCGGGTCACTGCTGCGTGACTGACGCCCCCGTCCAGAGAACGTCCAATCCGTGGCTTGTCCTCGTGACGCTGCTGCTCATCTATATCGTCAACTATGCCGACCGCTATCTGATCACCGGGCTGATCGGGCCGATCAAGGCGGAGTTCGGCATCGGCGACGCCATGGTCGGCATGTTGATGGGACCGGCCTTCGTCTTTCTCTACGTCGTCCTTGGCGTCCCGTTCGCGCGACTGGCGGACCGGACCTCGCGGGTCCAGATCATCGCGGCGGGTTGCGTGTTGTGGAGCATCGCCACCATCGCCACCGGCCTCGCCATCGGCCCGGTCGGCTTGACGCTGGCGCGGGTTGCAGTGGGCGTGGGGGAGGCTGCCTTCGTTGCGCCCGCCTATTCACTGCTGTCGGATTATTTCCGGCCCGAACGGCGCGGCCTGGCGTTCGCGATCCTTGGCCTTGCCGCCTATATCGGCCAGATCGGCGGGCAGGCAGGTGGTCCGGCCATCGCCGCGCATCATGACTGGCGCATGGCCTTCTACAGCATCGGCGCTGTGGGCGTGCTGCTGGGCTTTGCCGCGCTCGCCGTGATCCGCGAGCCGCGCCGCGGTCCGGCCGGCGGCGCTGCACCGATTGACGCCGTGCCGTTCGGCCAGTTGATCCGCAGCCTGATCCGCAGCCCGGCCTATCTGTGCATGATGTTCGCCTTCGGCTTCGGCGTGCTGTCGGGGGTTTCCTTCGGCTATTGGGGGCCGGAACTGTTCACCCGCGGCTTCGCGCTAGATCCGGTGGCGGTGAAGATGACCTTCGCGCTCAATTTCGGCCTGTCCGGGCTGGTCGGCATGTTGCTCTTCGGCGCGCTGTCAGACCGGCTGGCGCGGCGCAGCATGGTCTGGCCCTCGCGCCTGTCCGCCTTGGCGCTGGGGGCGGCGACCTGTGCCATCCTGGCTGCGACCTGGGCGGGCAGCTTCGACATGGCGCGCCTCGCCGCCATCCCGGCCGGACTTTTGGGGGGTGGTTGGTCTGTGGGCTTCATGGCGACCCTGCAATATATGCTGCCGCCGCGCATCCGCGCTGCATCGACCGCGCTGTTCCTCGCCGTCACGACCCTGCTCGGCTTCTTCGTCGGGCCCTGGGCGACGGGGGCGCTCAGCCAGATGCTGGGGCATGACGCCGCGGCGCTGCGCATGGCGCTGTCGTTCATCATCCCCTTCGGCTTCCTCTCCGCGCTGCTCGGCTGGGCCGCGGGCGCCCGCGTAGAGCGGGATCGGACGATGCTGCACCACGCGGTTTCGATTTCGACCTGCTGATCCTTTGCTGGCAAGACCGGAGCAGGAAAGGGGATAGAGCAATCCTATGAGTGAGGTTTTCGCGTTTGACGAAACGGACCGCAAGATTGTCGAATATCTGCGACATAACGGCCGGGCGACCAACCAGCAGATCGCCGAGACCCTCAGTCTGATTGCGTCCACCGTATCCACCCGCATCCGGCGGATGGAGGATGCCGGGATGCTCCGCGTCGTCGCCGTCTCCGATTTCGCGGTCCATGGCTATCATGTCCTCATCCATCTGGCGGTGGAGGTCAGCGGCCGTCCCGCGCTCGACGTCGCCGAGGAACTGGCGTCCTTTCGTGAAGTTTTCGCCGCCCATCTGGTCACCGGCCGCTATGAGATCAGTCTGCTCCTGACCCTGCGGGACATGGACGAACTGTCGCCGCTCATCACCGACAAGCTGGCCAAGGTGCCCGGCGTGCGCGCCATGACCCCTGCGATCGGCCTCGACATCGTCAAATATGGCCTCGACACCGCCCCGATCGACAGCCGGAGGCTCGCATGAACCGGCCCGATCTCGACGATCTCGACCACCAGTTGATCGACATATTGGCGCAGGACGCGCGCGTCTCCAACCGCAAGATCGCGAGCGACCTGGGCGTCAATGAAGGCACGATCCGGGGCCGGATCAAGCGGTTGCAGCAGGATCGCCTGATCGCTTTTACCGCGCTCACCAGTCTCAAGCTGGAAAAGGCCACCAATATCGGTTTCGTAGCGGTCCAGGCCGAAGCCGGCCATGTCCGCCAGATCGCCCGCGACATCGCGCATATCCCGATGGTTCAGTCGGTCATGATCATGCTGGGGCCGTTCAACATCATGGCGACCTGCCTGTACGACGATCTGGACAGGTTCCATACCGTGACGTCGGGGCAGATCCTCGCGATGGACGGCGTCTATCATATCGAAACCTCGCTCGCGGTCCGGACGGTGAAGTTCAGCAACCGCGTCGTGCGGATCACCGATGGCGCGAGCGCAAACGCCGACTAAAGTTGACTGCATCGATATTCGGAAATAATTATTTGTAATATTCCGCAAATCGCCGCTTGAAACCCAAATCTGCATGATATAGCAGAATGGAAGGCGGGAGCTTCGGCGAAAATTGCCAAAGCCCGCCAGCGATAGGAGCGGATGCGCCCGTCCCCAGAGGCGGCTCATCATCATGTCCGGTCATGCGCTGCAAGCAATGCGGCGTGTGCCGCCATGCTCCCCCACGGGATTTTGAGGGCGGCCTGCAATGGAATTCGCATTTACCGACGAACAGCAGATGATCGCGGAGACGGCACGCGCCTTCTTCACGGAACATGCGACCAGCGCGCGCACGCGCCAGGCGATGGCGGCGGGCGACGGCATCGACCGCGCGTTGTGGCGGGCCTTCTGCCAGGAACTGGGACTGTCGGGCATCGGGCTGCCGGAAAGCGCGGGCGGTGCAGGGCTGGGGATGGTCGAACTGGCGATCGTCGCGGAAGCGGCCGGTGCGCAGGTCGCGGCGCTACCCATGCTGGGCAGCCTGGTGCAGGCGGGGCAGGCGATCGCCGCCGGCGGCAGCGATGCCCAGCGCACGACATGGCTTCCCGCCCTGCTGTCGGGCGATCAGATAGCGGGCCATCTTGCTGACGGGACACTCAATGTCGCTGGTGACCGGTTGACCGGCGGTTCGCGCTTCGTCACCCATGGCGCCAGCGCTGACCTGTTTCTGGTCACGGACGGGCAACGGGCTTGGATCGTGCGTGCCGATGCGCCGGGCGTCGCCGTCACGGCCCAGACCAGCATGGACCAGACCCGCCCGATGGCCCATATCGTGCTGACCGACGCGCCGGGCGAACCGCTCCCCGATCCGGCATCAGCGCTTGCCGCAGCCCATCGCGCCGCCTGCATCGCCGTCGCCGCCGAAGCCCTTGGCGGCGCGCAGGCCTGCCTTGACCGCACTGTCGCCTATGCGCAAGAGCGGGTGCAGTTCGGCCGCCAGATCGGTTCCTTCCAGGCCTATAAGCATCGCCTCGCCGACATGATGATCGAGATCGAACAGGCCCGATCGGCCGTCTATTGGGCGGCCTGCGCCGTGGATGAGGGCGCGGACGACGCGCCCCTTGCGATCCATGCGGCCAAGAGCTTCGCCGCCGACACCTATTTCCGCTGCGCCGGGGACATGATCCAGCTCCATGGTGGCATCGGCTTCACCTGGGAACATGACGCGCATCTCTTCTTCAAGCGCGCCCGGTCGCTCCAGACGATGCTGGGCAATGGCAATGGGCACCGCGAAGCGATCGCCACGATGATCCTGGGAGAAGCAGCATGAAACTGGGTTTTTCTCCCGCCGACGAACTGTTCCGGCAGGAATGCGCCGACTGGCTGAACGGCCAGATGGCCGGCGAATTTCGCGACATCAAGGGCGTCACGAAGCTGACCGGCAGCCCCGAACGGCGCAAGGAATGGGAACGGCAACTGGCCGCCCATCGCTGGTCCTGCATCGGCTGGCCGGTCGAATGGGGCGGGCGCGACGCGACGCTGGCGCAACAGGTGATCTTCGCAGAAGAATATGCCCGCGCCGGCGTGCCGGGCCGGGTCAACCATATCGGCATCGAACTGGCCGGGCCGACGATCCTGACCTTCGGCACGCAGGAACAAAAGCAACGCTTCCTGCCCGACATCGCGGCAGGCAGGACCATTTTTTGCCAGGGCTTTTCCGAACCCAATGCGGGGTCGGACCTCGCCAGCGTGCGCACCAAGGCGCGGCTGGAAGGCGACGAATGGGTCGTCAACGGCCAGAAGATATGGACCAGCCTGGCGCATATTTCCGACTGGATTTTCGTCATTACCCGCACCCGGGAGGGGTCGCAGGGACCGAAAGGCCTGACCTTCCTGATGATGCCGATCGACCAGCCCGGCATCGACATACGCGGCATCCGCCAGATCAACGGCGATGCCGAGTTTAACGAGACCTTCTTCACCGATGCACGCTGTCCGGCGGACAGCCTGATCGGCGCGGAGGGCGACGGATGGCGCATTGCCATGGGGCTGCTCGCGTTCGAGCGTGGCGTTTCGACGCTGGGCCAGCAAATGGGCTTCCGCAACGAACTGGACGAGATCATCGCGGCCGCCAAGGCCAATGGCGCCGCCAATGACCCGCTCATCCGCCAGCGGATCGCCAAAGCGGAAATCGGCCTGCGTCTGATGCGCTATGGCGCGTTGCGGATGCTGTCGCAGACCGACCATAGCAAGATCGACGGCGCGGCGCTGACCTACAAGATCCAGTGGGCGAGCTGGCGCCGCAATCTGGGTGAACTGGCGATGGACGTTCTGGGCCAGGGCGGCGAGATCGGCGATCAGGCGGATTATGAGTGGGATACGCTGCCCAATCTGTTCCTCTTCTCGCGATCCGATACCATCTATGGCGGCACCAACCAGATTCAGCGCAACCTGATCGCGGAACGCGGTCTGGGCCTGCCCCGCGAACCCCGCGGCGCGGCCTGAGCGGTGGAGGAGGATGACCCGTTCGAGCGGCTGAAAAACCTGCCGCCGCGCGGGCATCACGCCCTGCTGGGCATCTACACCGTCGATAATGGGCCGGACTGGGCCGAGCTGGCCTGCCCCTTCGCCCCCGGCTTCCTGATCGATCCCGATGCCGGGTTGGTGGCGTCGGGACCGGTCATATCGCTGGTCGATGCGGCGGCGGGCGCGGCGATCATCGCACGGACCCGGCAATGGCGCGGCATGGCGACGCTGGACCTGCATATCGACAATCTGCGCCCCGCAAGGACTGGGCAAAGCCTCCATGCGCGCGCCACCTGCCATCATGTGACGCGCAAGGTCGCCTTCACCCGCTGCGACGTGCATGACGGCGATCCCGCCAGCCCGATCGCCTTCGCCACCGCCAGCTTCTTCTTCACGGATGCGCCATGATCGCCGACACGCCTTATGCGCGGATGCTGGGCATCGCCAGCATCGCCTCGGAACCGGGCACGGTCGGCCTGATGATGCCCGCTACGACGCAACTGGAAGGGCGGCAGGGCTTCCTTTATGGCGGCGTCATCGCCAGTCTGCTGGAACTGGCCTGTCTGGAGGCGATCACGCAGGAACGGGACAGCGATGGTCCCCGGCCCAGGCCGATCAACATCAGCTTCGACTTCCTGCGCGGCGGATTGATGGTCGAGACATTTGCGCAGGCGCGGCTCAGCCGGGTGGGGCGGCATGTCGTGAATGCCGATGCGATCTGCTGGCAGGCGGACCGGGACAGGCCGATCGCCACCGGCCGGATGCATTTGCTGCTGGATCAGGGGAGAGGTCGATGAAATTGCTGGAAGGTCGCGTCGCTATCGTCACCGGCGCCAGTCGCGGCATCGGCGCCGCCATCGCGCGCAGATTCGCGGCCGAAGGAGCCGCGGTCGCAATCGTCGCGCGCACCGTAGCGCCAGGCGGCCCCCTCGCGGGATCGCTGACGGAAACGGCGGAGCGTATCCGGTCTGCCGGCGGCCAATGCCTGATGATCGCTGCCAATCTGGCCGACCCTGTCGACCGCGCCCGCATCGTGCCGGCAACGGTCGCGCATTTCGGCAGGCTCGACATTCTGGTCAACAACGCCGCCTGGTCGCGCTTCCTGCCGATCTGGGAAGCGCAATCCCGCCATGTCGATCTCGCCTTCCAGATGAATGTCCATGCCCCGCAAGCCTTGTCGCAGCAGGCCCTGCCGCATTTCCGGACGCAGGGCGAAGGCTGGATCTGCAACATCTCCAGCGCCACCGCTGACCGGCCACCGCCTGCGCCCTACGACCCCGACGATCGCTATGTCCGCTTCAACCGCGATGGCCACGCGACGCTCTATGGCACGACCAAGGCTGCGCTCGACCGGTTGACCGCCGGCTGGGCGGCGGAATTGTCGCGTGAGAAGATCGCGGTCAATGCGCTGGCTCCTGTCGGTGCGGTCGCCAGCGAAGGGGCGATGGCGATGGGCGGCTGGGATGCGCGCGACCATATCGAGCCGGTCGAGGCGATGGCGGAAGCCGCATTGCAGCTCTGCCATCGCCCCGCTGCCGAATGGACCGGGCATATCGTGCGTAGCCTGCCCCTGCTGGAACGGTTGCAGGTGCCGGTGCGCGGACTGGACGGGCTTCAGCCGATATAGCGCGCCCGATAAGCGGCGAAGGCGCGCTTGATCGCCTCTTCGTCCAGGCCGAAACGCTCCGGCGCATAATCGTGCGTCGGCCGTTGCTCGCGCTTGTTCCCCGCGAGAAACTCGTTCAGCACCGTTTCCATGCCGGCATCGACGGCGATGCCCATGCGCGACAACACCCGCTCGGCCTGCGCCAGCGGTTCGCGCGCGACCTGCCGGTAATCGATGTCGACGAAGCGTTGCTCGCCGATCCGCGCCCGCGCCGCCTCGAACCGCTGCATCCAGTCGACCAGCCGCGGGAACCAGAAGGCGCCGACCTCATGGTCGCTGACGGTCGCACTCAACTTGTAGAGCGCGGCCTGCATCGAGACATAGGATGGCACGGTCTGCACCGGATCGCGATGCGTCATGATGAGCAGGGCGTCGGGAAAGGCCGCCGCCGCCATCTCGGCATAGGGCAGGTTGGACGGGCTTTTGAGTATCCATTTCCGGCCGCGCCGGGCGGGGTCCTGCCATTGCAGATATTGCAGGATCGTCTTGAGGTCCGCATGGCCCTTTGACTGGTCATAGTCGTTCAGCCACCCCGCGAAGTCCGGCACGAAGTTCATCGCCTCCACCATGGTGCTGACGAACATCTGGCCCAGGATCAGTATCTCCTCGTCCGGCGCGTCGGGATCGAGCGGATGGATCGACGCCAGTTCCGGCGCGACTTGCAGCCAGCCGTCGATCATCGCCTGCGCATAGGCGCGCCGCTCGACCGGATGGCCGCGTTCCTCGCCGGGGAAGGGCGCGAAATTCTGCGCTTCATACCAGCGGATGCCGGTCATTCCCGGCGCGCTGGCGAGCAGGCGCTGGAAAATGGTGCTGCCGGTGCGCGGCAGGCCCAATATGATGCCCGCGACCTCGACTTGTTCGTCCAATATTTCGGGATGGCGCCTGATGTCCTCCACCATGCGCAGCCGGCTGGTCAGGCCCTTGACGATCGATTCGGTTTGCGCGGCATGGCCGTCGGCGGTCAGGCGCCCTTCGCGGTTGGACGCGGCGATCAACTGGTCCATCGGCTCCAGGAACCACAGGTCGCCAAAGTCCGCCAGCTGCGCCCGTTCGCGCGCCTGCTGCAACAGCGTCTCGCGGTCGAGAGGCGGCGCAGCAATATCTTCGGGTTGCGTGGCCATTTCCATCTTCTCCTGACTCATCTTGGGTTAGCCGGCGGTCTGGCCGCCATCGACGGCCAGCGCCGTGCCGGTGATTCGTTTCGCCTCGTGCGACGCAAGGAAGGCGACGGCGTCGGCGATATCTTCCGGGTCGCACAATGCGCCGTCGTCCAGCCAGGGCGCGGCGCGCATCGCCATCGACCAGTCGATGTCCGCACGGGACGCCTGCGCGACCATCGGCGTCTTGACCCCGGTGGGGCAGACGGCGTTGACCCGCACGCCTTCCTTCGAAAATTCCAGCGCCAGCGCCTTGGTCAGGCCGATAACGCCATGTTTCGACGCGCTATAGGCCGCGTTGAACGGCACGCCGACCAGGCCCGCCGCCGACGCCATGTTGACGATCGTCCCGCGCCGCTCGACCAGATGCGGCATCGCCGCGCGCACCATATGATAGACGCCGCTCAAATTGATCGCGATCACCCGGTCCCAGCGGCCTTCGTCCACGTCCGCCAGCCGGCCGAAATCCAATATGCCGGCGATATTGCACAGCACGTCCAGCCCGCCGTTCAGCGCCACCGCCCGGTCGACCATCGCCCGGCAGGACGCTGCATCCGCGACATCGAGTGCGACAGCAGTAGCCGCGTTGCCGATGTCATGCGCGGCCGCTTCCAATCCCTCGACATTGCGGTCGCCGATCACCACCCGCGCGCCCTCCGCCGCCAGCCGCTTGGCGACCGCCAGGCCGATCCCAGACGCCGCCCCGGTCACGATCGCGGACTTGCCGGCAAAGCGCGGGGTCACGGCGCCATCCAGTGGCCGCCATTGACGTCGAGCGTCGCGCCGCTGACGACCCGCGCATAGTCGGAAATCATCATCAGCACCGCGCGCGCGCAATCGTCCTCCGGCGGAATGATGCCGATCGGGATGTCGCGCGTGATCCCCGCGACCACTGCGTCGCGCGCTTGCCCCGCATCGACCTGCGTCTGGATATGCTGCTCCACCGGTGCGCCATGGATCCAGCCCATGCGGCAGGTATTGACCCGGATGCCGACGCGGCCAAGGTCGCTCGCCATATATTTGGTCAGCGTATTGAGCGCGCCCTTCGCCACCGCATAACCCATCTCCATGCCATGCTCGCCGCCAAAGGGGCGCACCGTCGCCATGGTGGACACGTTCACCACCGCGCCGCCGTCGCGCAAATAGGGGGTGCAGGCCTGCGTCAGCCGCAGCGCGCCGAGACAATTGACGTCGAACGCCTTGGCCATGTCGGCGGGATCGGCATTGGCGATGAAGCTCCAGTCGCCATGATAATAAGCGCTGTTCACCAGCCCATCGACACGGCCGCCAAAGGCCGCTGCGGCGCGTTCGGCCAGCGCGGTGCACTGGGCCGCGTCGGCGACGTCGCAGGCGACGGCGATGGCCTGGCCACCGTCAGCCACGATGTCGGCGCGAACCTCCTCCAGGAACGCCGCGTTGCGGGCCGCAAGTATGACGCTGGCGCCTTCGGCCGCTGCGATCCGTGCGAGCGCCTGCCCCATGCCAGGGCCTACGCCACTGACGATCACCACCTTGTCTTGCAGCAGCATCTCTCTCTCCTTTTCCTGCCGGGTCCGCGGGGTTCTCGCCCGTTCGGTTGTCGCAGGGCATTTCCCTGTCGGGTTGACGCAGGACATATCCGGCAATTATATCCGCAATCAATAACTATATTGAATTTATAATTGTACTTTGCGTAGAATGATTGCGGATATGGCGACGATGACGCGCCATTCGCTATGGCGTGCGGGGACCATCCGTGCTACAGGATGCGGAGCGAGAGGATATATATATGGCTACGTCGTCGGATTATCGTCTGGGTGAATATGACTTCCCACGCGGCTGGTTCATGATCGGCGAAAGCGCGGAGGCGTCATCGACGCCCAGCGCGATCCGCTATTTCGGGCAGGATCTGGTCCTGTATCGCGGGCAAAGCGGCCAGCCCTATGTGGTGGAGGCCTATTGCCCGCATATGGGCGCGCATCTGGCGAAGAACACGACCAGCTATATCGTGCGCGACGGCGAGCAGGTGGAGGGCGAATCGATCCGCTGCCCTTTCCACGGCTGGCGCTACGGCCCCGACGGCCAGTGCAACCATATCCCCTATTCCGACTTCGTGCCCAAGGCGGCGAAGCTTAAAAGCTTTCCGGTGATCGAGCGCGCGGGCATATTGTGGCTGTGGCATGATCCCGAAGGGCTGGAGCCCGATTTCGATCTGCCTGACTTTGGCGGCCATTGGGACCAGCCCGGCTGGGTCCATTGGAAGGTCGACTATATGGGCGACCTCGACATCCACCCGATCGAAGTGGTCGACAATATGGCCGACTATGGCCATTTCGTCCCGATCCATGGCGCCAAGGACTTCGTCTACTTCGCCAATGAGTTCAAGGACCATGTCGTTCATCAATATTATGCCGCCGGACATCGGACATTGACACTCAATCCCGAGGACGTGCTGACCCTCGATACCTGGTATGCCGGTCCGTCGATCCTGCAGTCGGAGATGGAGGGCGCGTTCAACAGCTTCATCATGATCACCCATACCCCGATCGAGGATGGCAGGATCCGCGTCTGGCACGGGCTGATGGTGCAGGTGAATGACGGCTCCACGCCGATCACCGACGATCTGCGCGCCGCCGCGCTGGAATATCAGGAGGGCAGCCGCCTGGCCTTCGCGCAGGATGTCGAAATCTGGCAGAACAAGCGCGCCTGCCTCAACCCGTTGGTGGTTCCCAATGACGGCCCCTATGGCAAGGTTCGCCTCTGGTACAAGCAATTCTACAACCCGCGCGACCAGGCGCCGGACGCGCATAAGCGCACCAACGGCCTCTATGTGACGCTCGACAAGCGCAAGTCCAGCGCCGCGGCCTGAAGGAGAGCATGATGGAACGGAGTGAACGTCCGGTGGCGATCGTCACCGGCGCCAGCCGGGGTGCGGGCCGCGGGATCGCAGTGGCGTTGGGGGGAGCGGGCTATCGCGTCTATGTGACCGGCCGCACCGTGCGCGACGGGCAGGCGCCCTTGCCCGGCACGATCGGCGCGACGGCTGCGCAGGTGGATGCGGCCGGGGGCGAGGGCAGGGCGGTGCAGGTCGATCATGGCGATGCCGCCGCGATCGCCGCGCTGTTCGATCGCGTCGCGCAGGAAAGCGGCCGCCTCGACATCCTCGTCAACAACGTCGCGGCGCTGCACGACGACCTCGTCAAGCCTGGCCCTTTCTGGGAAAAATCGACCGATCTGGTCGGCATTCTCGATGTCGGGCTGCGCTCCCATTATCTGGCGAGCTGGCACGCGGCGCGGATGATGGTGCCGGCGAACAGCGGACTGATCGCCTTCACCTCCTCCTTCGGCTCGGTCTGCTATATGCATGGCGCGGCCTATGGCGCGCAGAAGGCGGGCGTGGACAAATTTGCCGCCGACATGGGCGTGGATTTCCGCGACACCGGCGTCACCGCGGTCGCGCTATGGATGGGGCCGCTGCTGACCGAGCGCAGCGCCCAGACCCTGTCCGATCATCCAGACCAATATGCAAAATTCATGGCGGACGCTGAAACGCCCGAGTTTAACGGGCGAGTGATTGCGGCGATCCATGATGATCCGGACCGCGATGCACTCAACGGCCAGACCTTCATCACCGCCGAAATCGCCGCGCGCTACGGCATCACCGAAAGCGGCGGGCGTACCCCGCCATCCTATCGGGCGATGCTGGGCGATCCGCGCATAGCCCATCCCGCGATCGTCGCCTGACCGGTGGGGTCATGGAGATCGCGACCCGGCCCGCGCGTCATCCGCTTCACCATGCGTGACTCGCCCAGTTTCCTGCTTGGCTGCGCCACTGGCGTGTTTGTGATGATCCTGCTCCAGAGGCTTGCAGCGGGCTAGGCGCCTGATCCCGATGGGCAATGGGATGGGGCGGTTTACATCGATCCGGCGCTTGCAGATGCGGGCGACATAAATTCCAGCAGCAAATAGCGCCGCGGCGCCATGACCAGTCCTTCCGCTCGAAAGGTGAGGATGGGGTGATGAGTGGCCTCGCCCCATTGAGGCATCGCCGACGCGCGCCCGCTTGCGCTGCCTTGGGCCTGTCGTCAGGTGGGGCCGGACCATCGGGCGAGAATCGCCAAGCTATGTTCGATCCGCAGCAGGGTCTGGCCGCGGACGCGGCCGAGCGGAAGCGGCTATCGGATCCGTCGCAACGCCATCTCGCTGGACAGGCATCTGATGCTCTTGCCCTTGCACTCCGCCGTGAAGCCGGCGCAGCCCCCGACGACTCCTCTCAATACAACCTAATTTATATTTGTTTTGCAAGACATGTGGGTATGCGGAAATCCTCGCTCGTTCGAAAATCAAAGAAGGATTTACTGGAAATGATAATTCTATAAATATCTGTTAAAAAACGATAAAATATAGATATCAGTGTAGCGGACGGCCCGTACTTTCCCATTTGCGTGCATAAACCGCCGCTGGCCACGCTTGCCGGTTGACATTTGCCTAATCAAAGTTAGTTTGAGGTTCTCAAAGATGCCTGGACGGGCACGGCAAAATGGGAGAGCGTCATGAATGGTAAGCGACAATTGGCTTGCGGCATTGCCACTATAGGGCTGTTGGCTGCGGTGCCTGCATTTGGCCAGGATGCCCCGGGGGCAGGGGACGAAGGCCAGAGCAACGAAAAAATCGCGTCCCCGGCCGACATCGTCGTCACCGCGCAACGGCGGGAACAATCCCTGTCCAAGGTTCCGGTCGCGGTCTCGGCGTTCAATGCCGATACGCTTCAGTCGCGCAACGTGGCCAGCGAGCAGGACCTTGCGGCTCTGGTCCCCGGCCTGGTGGTCAAGAGCGGCCAGAATTCCAACCAGCTCAACTTCACGCTGCGTGGCCAGACGCTCGACCCATTTTCCGGCTCAAGCCCCGCCGTTCTCACTTATATCAACGAAGCGCCGGCAACCGAAGGCAACACGTCGACGGCCTTTTTCGACTTCAGTTCCGTGCAGGTGCTCAAGGGACCGCAAGGAACGCTGTTTGGTCGCAATGCGACCGGAGGCGCAATATTGTACGAAACCACCAAGCCTGGTGATGACTTCGGCGGCTTCCTGACCGTCAAGGGAGGGCAGCGCAACTATATCCAGGTTCAGGGCGCTGTGGACATTCCTGTTTCCGATATCATCAAGGTCCGTGTCGCCGGCGACTATAACAAGCAGGACGGTTATATTCGCAATGTCAAGACCGGCAATACGCTGGGCGATACCGATTCTCTGTCCGGTCGTATCACGGTCGTGCTCGAGCCGCGGGATGGTTTCAAGATGACGACCGTCGCGCAATATAGCGATTTCGGCGGCTCGGAAGGCGCGGGCGGCCTCTATTCCTATCATAAGGTGGGCGAGGTCAATAATGGCTATGTCCTCAACAGCACGCTCGACACGCTGTACGGGACGAACAGTCCCTTCGCGCCGCTGATCGGCGATGGGCCGCGGGGCGACGGCACATGGCCAGGCGCGGTGGCGGGCTATCTGGCATGGCAGCAGGCCAACCCCTATAAGGTCTGGCTCAGCTACGACCTGCCCCACAAGGCGCACACCGCGTTCATCACCAACACCGTCGAGGCGGAAATCGGCGACGACGTCGTGCTCAAGAACATCTTCAACTATGCAGATGCCTTCGCGCGCACGCCGGGCATTCTGACAGGTTCGCCCTTCGGTTCATTGAGCCTCTATAATCGCTCCGGTCTCGGCAACGGCCCTCCCGGTGGCGAAGTGTTCAAGACCGAGCGGATTTCCAATGAGCTGCAGTTGCAGGGTAAAACCGGCGGTCTCGAATATATCCTCGGCGTGTTCTACTCCGACACCACCAAGCAGGAATATATTCCTGTCATTGTCGGCGCGGAACTGCCGACGCCGCTCGCGGACATCGCCTATAATTATCAAGTCGGGAACGAGTCGAAAGCGGTATTCGGCCAGTTGACCTATGCTGTGACCGACAAGCTGAGCGTGACGGCTGGCGGACGCTATAGCTGGGAAACGGTGAGCCTTCGCCAGAAGGCCGGAAGTCTCTTCAATCTCAGTGGCTCCACGCCTCTCAAACAGGAAGCCAAGCTCCATGATCCAAGCTGGACTTTCAATATCCAGTATCAGATCAATTCCGGCAACATGGTCTATTTCGCCCAGCGTGGCAGCTTCCGCGCCGGCGGTTTCAATGGTGCGGTCGGTCCGTTCAACAATGCCAACTTCTTCGGCAACGAAAACACCTACGACTTCGAACTGGGCTACAAGTTCAACGACTATCTGGGGTCGATGCCGACACGGATCAATCTGGCCCTCTACCGCCAGATCGTGAAACACGCCCAGCATTCCCTGTTCGTCGATCTGGGCGCAGGCCCGTCGGCCTTCACCGTCAACGTGCCTGAAAAGCGCATCCAGGGCGTGGAATTCGACGCGAACATCAAGCCGAGCGATTGGCTGGAACTGGGCATATCGGGCGCCTATACCGATGCGAAGTTCACCAAGAACATCGTTGATCTCGCGCCGCTGGGCGGGCCGATCATTCCGTTCGATACCTATTCGGACGCGCCCAAATGGGCAGGTTCGGTCTTTGCCGAGATCACCATGCCGCTGTCGGAAGACATCGGTAAGGTAAAACTGCGCACTGACGTGTTCGGCCAGACGTCCACCCATTTCTCCAACAATGAAGGCTCGATCACGCCCCGCACCAAATTGCCCGGCTATGCAACCGTCGATGTCCGGCTGAGCTGGAACGATGTTATGGGCAGTAAATTCTCGGTCGCGGCTTATGCCAAGAACCTGCTCGAACGAATTCTACTATAATTCGGGTTATGTCGAAGGCGGCAGCGGCGGTTTCAATACGGCGATCTGGGGTGAGCCCCAGACGTTCGGCGCGGAAGTGACCTACCGCTTCTGAAATCGCATCTTGGAGGGCAGGGGAAAATGGTCCCTGCCCTCCATCTCCCATGTCCAGGCACCCATCGCATATCGGTCGGCGACGTCCCATCAACCCTCGCGCCAGGAAAATCACAGGACATGCCGACTATCAGCAATCCCGATTATGACGCGGTCGTGATCGGTGCGGGCATCACCGGCATCTATCAAACCTATCTGCTCGACCAGAATGGGATGAGCGTATTGGGTGTCGATGCCGCCGGAGATGTCGGCGGTACCTGGTACTGGAACCGCTATCCGGGATGCCGACTGGATACGGAAAGCTACGCCTATGGCTATTTCGCGCTCAAGGGCATCATGCCCGAATGGCGATGGAGCGAGAATTTCGCAGGTCAGCCCGAAATGCTGCGTTACGTCAATGCTGCGGCCGACAAGATGGACATCCGTCGGTTCTACAAGTTCAAGACGAAGGTCTTGGCCGCGCACTATGACGATGAGACCAATGTCTGGAATGTCCGGCTGGACGACGGCACCGATCTGACCTGCCGCTATCTGATATCGGCCACCGGTCCGCTGTCGGCATCCAGCATGCCCTATTATAAGGGGCTGGACCTGTTCCGGGGCGAAGCCTTCCATTCGTCGCGCTGGCCGACAGACGCGGAAGGGAAGCCAAGGGATATCGACTTTGCCGGCAAGCGCGTCGGCGTGATCGGCACCGGCGCCACCGGCGTCCAGATCATTCCCATCGTCGCGGAAACGGCACAGGAACTGTTCGTCTTCCAGCGCACGCCCAACTGGTGCACGCCGCTTGGCAATTCGGCTCTGAGCGACGCGGAAATGGATCTCATCAAATCGCGTTTCCCCACCATACTCGAATATGTGAAGACGACGCCCACCGCCTTCCCCTATCATCGCGATACGCGCAAAACATCCGAAGTCCCGGAAAAGGAGCGAAGCGCATTTTTTGAAATGCTTTATGATCGTCCCGGCTATGGCATCTGGCTGAGCAGCTTTCGCGACCTGTTGCTGAGCAAGGAATCGAACAAGATATTGGCGGATTTTGTCGCCGACAAGATCAGGCAGCGGGTCAATGATCCGGAAGTGGCCGAAAAGCTCATTCCGGTCGACCATCCATTCGGTGCGAAGCGCGTGCCCATGGAAACCAACTATTATGAAAGCTACAACCAGTCCAACGTCCATCTGGTCGACATAAAGACGACGCCCATCGACGAGTTCGTCGCACGCGGCGCAAAGATCGACGGCCAGATCTATGATCTGGACGTCATCATCTTTGCGACCGGATTCGATGGCATAACCGGATCGCTCGACCGGATCGATATCCGTGGTCAGGACGGCCTGCGTCTGGTCGACGCCTGGGCCGATGGCCCTTCCACCTATCTGGGGCTCCAGGCTCGCGGATTTCCCAATTTCTATACGCTGGTCGGCCCGCACAATGGTTCGGCCTTTTGCAATGTCGGGGTGTGCGGCGCGCTGCAGGCCGAATGGGTCACGCAGATGCTATGCTATATGAAGGCTGGCAACTATAGCCGTTCGCAGCCCTCGCAGGCAGCCGAAAAACAGTGGACCGACGCGGTCTATGCGGATTTTGCCAGGACGCTGATGGCCGACACCAATGCCTGGTGGGTGAAGGTGACGCACAAGCCGGATGGCACCACCGTGCGCCGCACCCTCGTCTATGTCGGTGGTGGCCCGGAATATCGCAAGCGTTGCGAGGAGGTCGCCTATGGCGGCTATGAGGGTTTCGAACTTGCATGATGCGGGCCGGTTGCGGCTTGCACATATGCCGCATCGACGGCTATCCACGCGGCCATAGCGGACACCACCGATCACATGATGTTCGCCGCCTGTATCTCGTTACCCAGTTTAAGGAGCGCTTATGACACCTGCATATATTCTGGCGGGCGTTCGTACTGCGATAGGCGACTTTGGCGGTAGCCTGAAGGATTATCCGCCGGCGAAACTGGGCGCCGCGGTCATAGCCGAAGCGATCGCACGGTCCGGTGTCGCGGCCGATCAGATCGGCCATGTCGTCATGGGCAACGTCATCCCCAGCGAACCCAAGGACGCCTATCTGGCGCGGGTGGCTGCGGTCGAAGCCGGCATTCCGATCGAGGCGCCCGCCCTCACGCTGAACCGGCTATGCGGTTCGGGCGTTCAGGCAATCATCTCCGCCGCGCAGATGCTGGCCCTGGGTGAATGCGATTTCGCTGTCGCCGGTGGCGCGGAATCGATGACCCGGTCCCCGCACCATGTCGCCGCGGCCCGGTTCGGGCAGAAGATGGGCGACGTCAAGATGGTCGATGCCCTGATCGCGGTGTTGAGCGACCCGTTCGAAGGCATGCATATGGGCGTGACTGCTGAAAATGTGGCCGCAGATCATGCCATCTCGCGCGAGGATCAGGATCGCCTGGCCGTCGAAAGCCACTACCGGGCGACCCGTGCCCAGCGCGAAGGACGCTTTTCGTCGCAAATCCTGCCGATCACGGTCAAGGATCGGAAAGGGACGAGGCTGTTCGACACCGACGAGCATGTTCGCGCGGATGCCAGCGCAGAACAGCTTGCCGGTCTGAAGCCCGCCTTCAAGGCGGACGGTACCGTAACCGCCGGCAATGCTTCGGGGATCAACGACGGTGCTGCCGCCCTGGTTCTCGCGTCGCAGGCGGCCGTGGACGCAGGCAATCTGAGACCGCTGGCCCGGATCGTCGCATGGGGTCATGCCGGCGTGCAACCGGACCGCATGGGCATCGGCCCGGTCAAGGCCGTTCCCATCGCGCTTGAGCGGGCGGGTCTTACCCTCGACCAGATGGATGTGATCGAATCGAACGAAGCCTTCGCGGCCCAGGCCTGCGCCGTCGCCAAAGTCCTGAAATTCGATCCGGCGAAGGTCAATCCGAACGGGTCCGGCGTGGCTCTGGGTCATCCGGTCGGTGCGACCGGCGCGATATTGACCGTCAAGGCGATTTACGAACTGGAGCGCATCAAGGGCCGCTACGGCTTGATCACCATGTGTATCGGCGGCGGACAGGGCATCGCCATGGTGGTAGAGCGCATGGCATAGCCCGTCCGGTAGCGTGCCTGTCGATCCCCGTCGGGATTACCGAACGGATATCAGTCCGCCATCGACCGGGATGAGTTGCCCGGTGATGAAGCGGGCGCCATCGCTGGCCAGGAACAGCAGCACCGGGGCCAGATCCGTGTCGGCATCACCGAATTTCCCGCCCAGCGGGATTTGCTCGGCGGTCGCCTTGTCATGGGCGGCCAGGTCTTCCGGGGACAAGGCGTCGCGAAAGCGCGCGTACATCGGCGTCACTATATAGGGCAGCACCGCATTCATGCGAATGTTCCTTTTGCCCCATTCGCGCGCGACGCTGCGGGTCCAGGCGTGGACCGCCGCCTTGGATGCGCCATAGACGGCATTGTTGATTTCGGCGGTCAGGCCGGATTCCGACCCGAAATTGATGATCGAGCCACCTTGCGGCATGTGCCGATAGGCGGCGCCATTGGTATAGATGGTGCCGTTCACATTGACGTTGAAAAGCCAGGCCAGCGTCTCGTCAGGGACGTCATGCGTGGGGGCATGGCGATGGACGCCCGCGATATGGGCCAGCACATCAAGGCCCCCCAGTCGCGCTGCGGCCGCATCGAAAGCGGCGTCGACTTCCGCGCGATCGCCTACGTCACATCTGATGAAGAAAGCGGCGCCTGGCCCTTTGGCGGTTGCGCTGGCGGCGATCGCCTCCCCCTGCGTCACGTCGATGTCCATCGCGACGACCTGCGCGCCGGCTGCGACATAGGCGCGAAGGGCGGATGCCCCGATGCCCTGCGCCGCGCCGGTCACGATGATCTTCTTGCCGTGCAGTTCCATATGAGTAGCACCTTTCTTCAAGCAGCAGCGCTGCAACGGATTTTCCATCGGGGCTATGTCCGCGACCAGGGGAGGGGCGCCGCGCATCGACTCGCGCGCGTCACCGGCCCCGCCACCTCGGCACGCGCTTTTCCTTCCAGGCCGAAGCGGCTTCGACGCAATCTTCCGTCGCGGCATAGGCATCGATGAGCGGATAGCGTCGTTCGAGCGCGTCCCTCAGCCCATGTTCCAGACCCAACATAGCGGCTTGCTTGCCGCCCTGGGATACCAGGGGTGCGCAGGCGAGGAGCTTCTCGCTCCACCGTTCGGTCGCGGCCGCAAGATCGGCCATCGGCGCGGTCTCATTGACCAGGCCGAATTGCAGGGCGCGGGCGGCATCGAGCGGTTCACTCGCCATGATCATCGCCAACGCGACATGGTGGGGCAGTTGACGGATGGCGCGATGCACGACCCCGCAATGGTCGATGAATCCCGCCCGCGCTTCTGGCAAGCGGAATTGGGTATCGTCCGCTGCAATCAGGATATCGGCGCACATCGCCAGTTCGAAGCCAAGGCCAAGGACATGGCCGTGGACCGCTGCAATCAATGGTTTCTGCAACGGTATCAGCCGGCCGCCGATGCCAGTCAGCCCGCCGCCGAAAGAACGCCCGTCTTCTCCCGCGGGCGGGTTCGAGATATCGGCGCCTGCGCAAAAGGCCCGGTCGCCTGCACCTGTAAGAACCGCGAGCTGAATATCAGGATCGCTGTCGATCCGCGCCCATGCGCGGGCCAACGCTGCGTCCATCTCCGCATCGATCGCGTTGAGGGCCGCAGGCCGATTGAGGCGAACCTCGGCCAGCTTTCCCCGGACCTCAAATGCGATCGATGCCATGAGCTTTGGCTCCGTCCGGCGCTCAATGCGCCAACATGCCGGCATCGACGAGATGTTCGGACCCGGTGATGTAAGAGGATTCATCGGAGGCCAGGAACAGGACGAGGTTTGAAACCTCGATCGGCTCGGCGATGCGACCCAGCGGAATCTGGGCAAGCGCTTCACCGCCGACCTCATCGGTCGCCTCGACCATCATTGGCGTCTGGATGAAGCCGGGATGGACGGAATTCACCCGGATATTATGTTTCCCATATTCCATCGCCGTCGCCTTGGTCATGCCGCGCACCGCGAATTTGCTCGCGACATAGGCCAGGCTGGGGAAGCCGTAGTTCGCGGCCATTCCCGCGATCGAGGATATGTTGACGATGGACCCGCGTCCGGCTTTGACCATCACCGGCAGCACCGCCTTCATGCCGTAGAAGACGGAATGCTGGTTGATCGCGCACACCTGATCATAGCCGTCTTCGGTCAGGTCGACGGTGGTCGCCATCGGCCCCAATATGCCGGCATTGTTGACCAGAATGTCGATCGTGCCACGGCTGTTCACGGCGGCCGCGATGACATCGTTCCATGATTCCGGCTGGGTGACGTCATGGACGACGAACGTCGCCGCTTCGCCAAGCTCGGCGGCCAGCGCTTCGCCGCCTTCGACATTGCGATCGGTCAGGATGACGTTGGCGCCCTCCTGCACGAACAGGCGGGCGTGTGATGCCCCCATGCCGCGCGCCGCGCCCGTGATGATGGCGGTTTTTCCCGTGAGGCGACCCATATTCTCTCCTATGCCCAGCCGTTTGGCGTTAACCTAATTTTCGTTATACAAAACGCCACGTGACCGGAAAGTCAAGGACCACCTGCATGTCGCTCCCTTTCTCCGCGCATGATGCTGGACAAGAACATATATTTAAATCAATAAAAACAATGATATAAATTTATTATGCCTGCCACTACATTCTGGATAATGCCCAAGCCGGGATGTGTCGAAAGAATTTGCTGTTGCATAGTTTATCTAATTTCGATTAGTTTGATATATCGCAGGCTTGAGCAAGCCGGGCGGACGCCGTCATAGCGAGATGGCGGGGACAAAATCGGGTCGTTATCGAGAGGATAGGCCATGTACGGCAAAGCCGCAGTGCTCGTTGAAAAGAACCGACTCGAAACATGGGATGTCGAAGTCCATGCGCCCGAACCGGGCGGCGCGCTCGTTCGTACGATATTGGGTGGCGTATGCGGCAGCGACGTTCATATCCTGACCGGCGAAGCTGGCGAGATGCCCTTCCCGATCATTCTGGGACATGAAGGCGTCGGTGAGATCACCCAGTTGGGCGCCGGCGTCTCCACCGATTATGCGGGCGTCCCCGTCAAGGCCGGCGATCTGGTCATCTGGTCGCCGATCGCGCTGTGCCATCGCTGCTATTCCTGCACCGTGCTGGAGCAGACGCCATGCGAGAACAGCCAATATTTCGAGGATGCCGCCAAGCCCAACTGGGGCAGCTATGCCGACTATGCATGGCTGCCCAACAACATGCCCTTCTATCGCCTGCCCGACGGCGCGCAGCCTGAAGCGATCGCGGCGCTCGGCTGTGCGCTGCCAACCGTCCTGCGGGGGTTCGACCGTTGCGGCCCGGTTCGCTTCGGCGATTCGGTGGTCGTCCAGGGCGCGGGGCCGGTCGGCCTGTCCGCCGTCCTCGTCGCGGCGCAGGCCGGCGCGCGCGAGATCATCGTCATCGACGGCGCACAAGCCCGTCTGGACGCGGCCATGACATTGGGCGCGACTGCGACCGTATCGCTCAGCCTGGCGCCCGACGAGCGCAAGCGCATGATCTACGACCGGATCGGCAAACAGGGGCCGGACATCGTCATAGAGGCGGCGGGTGCGCTGCCCGCCTTCCCGGAGGGCGTGGACATCAGCGGCATCCATAGCCGCTACATCATATTGGGCCTGTGGGGTGCGATCGGCACGCAACCCATCTCCCCGCGCGACCTGACGCTGAAAAACCTGACCATCGGCGGCGCCTCCTTCCCGGCCCCCAAAAACTATTATCAAGGGATGCAGTTTGCGGCGCGGGTGCAGAACCAGGTGCCGCTTGCCGCACTGGTCAGCCATCGCTTCGGCATCGGCCAGGCGGCTGAGGCCCTTACCGTCACAAAAAATGGCGTCGCCACCAAGGCCGTCATCGATCCCACCATCAGCTGAAAGGACGCCGGCATGACCGTCGATACGATCGCCCCGCCATCCGCCAAGCACCGGATGCCAATTCCCGATTATGTGCCCGCGCCACTGGTGCGCGATATCGACATCTACGATCTGGATGGCATCGAGGAGGGCGTGCATGAAGCCTGGAAGAAGGTGCAGCAGCCCGATACCCCACCGCTGGTCTGGACGCCTTTTACCGGCGGTCACTGGATCGCGACGCGCGGCACGCTGATCGATGAAATCTATCGCAGTCCCGACCGTTTTTCGAGCCGGGTCATCTGGGTGCCGCGCGAAGCCGGCGAGGCCTATGACATGGTGCCCACCAAGATGGACCCGCCCGAACATACGCCCTATCGCAAGGCGATCGACAAGGGGCTGAACCTGGCCCAGATTCGCAAGGTCGAAAGCGATGTGCGGGCCGTCGCGATCGACCTGATCGAGGGGTTTGCAGCACAGGGCCATTGCGACTTCGCCAGGGATTTCGCCAACATCTTCCCGGTCAAGGTCTTCCTGGCGCTTGCTGGCCTGCCGATGGAGGATGCCGCAGGTCTTAATGCGCTGGCCAAGGAAATGACCCGTCCATCCGGGAATACGCCCGAAGAACAGGGGCGATCCTTGCGAGAGGCGAATGCGGGCTTCTTCGCCTATGTGGCGCCCATCATCGCGCAGCGGCGCGGCGGCACGGGCACCGACCTCATCACGCAGATGGTGAACAGCGAAATCAACGGTGCGCCGATGCCCGAGGACAAGATGCTCGGCCTCGTCTCGCTGCTGTTGCTGGGCGGGCTCGATACCGTCGTCAACTTCCTCAGCTTCATGATGATCTACCTCGCCCGCCATCCCGAGACGGTCGAGGAGATGATCGCCGATCCGATGAAACTTCAGCGCGGCGTGGAAGAGATGTTCCGTCGCTTCGCCGTCGTATCCGATGCGCGCTATGTGGTGGAGGATATGGAATATTACGGTACGCAGCTCAGGGCGGGCGATCTGATCCTGCTGCCCACGGCGTTGCACGGCCTGGACGATAGCCAGCATGACGACCCCATGAAGGTCGATCTGTCCCGCCGCAACGTCGCGCATTCGACGTTCGCGCAGGGGCCGCATCGTTGTGCGGGTATGCATCTGGCGCGCATGGAAGTGCTGGTCATGTTGCAGGAATGGCTGGCCCGCATTCCGCATTTTGCTCTGGAGGAAGGCGCGGCGCCCGTCTATCATGCCGGAATCGTATCGGCCGTTCGAAAATATCCCGCTGGTCTGGAAGGTTTGAAGAAGAGCATGTCCATAGTCGCCGACGCCGCCACTTTCCGGCAGATATTGGGCCATTATCCGACTGGCGTGTGCGCTATTACCGCGACGCAGCGGGACGGGACGCCTGCCGCGATGATCGTCGGGTCGTTCACGTCCGTGTCGCTCGATCCGCCTTTGGTCGCCTTCTTCCCGGACAAGGCGTCATCCAGTTGGCCCAAGATAGAAGCCTGCGGCGGATTTTGCGTGAATGTGCTGGCCGACGATCAGGAGGGCCTTTGCCGGACGCTGGCGTCCAAAGACCCGGCCAAATTTGACGGGGTGCCGCATCATCTGTCGGCGCGTGGCGCACCGATATTGGACGGCGCTCTGGCCTGGATCGACTGTTCCTTCCATGCGATCCACGAGGCCGGCGATCATTATATCGCCGTCGGCGAAGTCCATGCCCTCGATATCCACCATCCCGGCGCGCCCTTGTTGTTCCACAAGGGCCGATACGGGAAAGTTTCGCCTCTGTTGTGACGCTGCGAGCGAGGGCGACGAAAGCCGCCCTCCGTTTCAATCGGCCACTATGTGCGCGGTCGCGTCGTCGGTATCGCGCAGAGGCATTCGATCGACCACCGTCAGGCCAAACCCTTCGAGCGCAGCCAGCTTCGCTTTGCTCGATGTCAGCAACGTCATCTGCCGTACGCCCAGGTCCAGCAATATCTGCGCGCCTATGCCATAATCGCGCGTGGCATGGGTCTCATGATAGCTTTTGCGCCCGCCCTCGATCCGCTTCGAGATGGAGTCCGGGCTGGGATCGCGCACGAACACCGCGACTGCCTGACCCTCGTGCGCGGCAATCGCCTTGAGCGCTTGCGGCACATAGTCGGGATGCGCCTGGGACCATCCGAGCATGTCCGTCGCGATATCGACCTGATGCACGCGGACCAGCGTATCGCGGTCCGGCCGGACCTCGCCCTTGACCAAGGCGACATGCTCGCCGCCATCCACCAGATTGCGATAGACATGGATGGTCAGGTCGCCACCGTAGAAACTGTGGAAAGGCGCGCTCGCGACCCGTTCGACCAGCTTTTCGAACCGTCGCCGGTGGGCGATCAGGTCGGCGATCGTGCCCACCTTCAACCCATGTTCCTGGGCGAAGACGAGCAGTTCGGGCAGGCGCGCCATGCTGCCATCGTCATTCATGACTTCGCAGATGACCCCGGCCGGGGTCAGCCCGGCAAGGCGGGAGATGTCCACGGCTGCCTCGGTATGGCCGGCCCGCACCAGCACGCCGCCGTCGCGCGCGGTCAGCGGGAAGACATGCCCCGGCGACACGATGTCCGACGGGGTTTTGGTCGGATCGACCGCCACGGCGATGGTGTGTGCACGGTCCTGCGCGGAAATGCCGGTGGTGACGCCTTCGCGCGCCTCGATCGATATGGTGAAGGCGGTGCCGTGCCCCGACTGGTTGTTGACGGCCATGGGCGGCAGTTTGAGCTGATCGGCCCGTGATTTGGTCATCGCCAGGCAGATCAGGCCACGCGCATGTTTGGCCATGAAGTTGATCTGGCGCGGTGTCGCGAACTGGGCGGGGATGATGACGTCGCCTTCATTCTCGCGATCGTCGGCATCGACCAGAATATAGGGCAGCCCGTTTATCGCGTCCTGAATAATGTCCTCTATGGACGAAATGCCTTCGCTACTCATCGATCCGTCTTTCCATATTCTGGCGGCGCGTTCAGGCCGCGCCCCGTTGTGCGGCGATGTGGGCCAGCGCCATCTCTTTCAAAATATTCTTCTGGACCTTGCCCGTGCCGGTTTTTGGCAAGTCCCCCTCCGCGATGAACCAGATGTCGCGCGGTAGCTTGTATCCGGCGACCTGCGGCTTCAGCCAGGCCAGAATGTCGTCCTTTGACACGGCCTGGCCTTCGATGCGGACGATCCACGCGCAGCCGCACTCGCCCCAGCGATCGTCCGGCATCCCGATGAAGAAGGCCTGGCCGATCGCGGGATGGGTGGTGACGAGCTGCTCCAGTTCCTTTGGCGACACCAGCTCGCCGCGGCTCTTGTACAATTCCTTCGATCGTCCGGTCAGGAACAGGTTGCCGTCCGGCCGGAACTGTCCCAGATCGCCCGTGCGCAGCCAGCCGCCGGGCAGAAACAGCTTTGCCGTGTCTTCCGGTCGGCGAAAATAGCCCAGGCTGTTCATCGGACCGCGCGTGCAGAGCTCGCCCGCGACGCCCGGTGGCAGATCGGCTCCGGTGACGGGATCGATGGTCTTGAACTCGCAGATACGGCCGTCCTGCTCCGCGATACCGGCGACGCCCGCCTGCACGATGCAGCCCTGCGTCTCGGCAACGATGTCGATCGGATCACCCGGCTGGGTGCAGACGATCGTCGCCGTCGCTTCGGTCTGGCCGTAGCTGGTGAAAATTTCGCGGCATCCCAATGTCTCCTGTATGTCCCGCCACACCCAGCTTGGGGTCGGCGCCGCCGCGCTGTGGACGGCGGTGAGCGAGCCGAGGTCGTAGGATTTGACTTTCGCCTGCTCCATCATCGCGATCGTCATGGTGGGCACGCCCATCAGATAGGTGGCGCGATGGCGTTCCGTCGCCGTCAGCAGCGCATCGGCATCGAAACGGAGCAGGGGGACGATCGATCCCCCGACGATCATGCCCGACAGCAGGCCGACGACCAGGCCGAAGCCATGATAGAGCGGCAGCGAGAATACGGCGCGCCGCCCCTCTTCGAAGGCCTGATGATAAGCGCCGGCATAGGCCGCCCGCAACAGATTGTCATGGGTCTGCATGACCCCTTTCGGTGATCCGGTGGTGCCTGACGTGAACATGATGACGGCCGGATCATGTGGTTCGGCGCCCTTTGCCGGCAAAGGGCCAACGGGCAGGGCGGCGAGAAACTCCTGTGGGGCTTCTGCGTCATAGACCAGCCCGCCGCGCAATTCCGGTAAGGCGGCGCACGCGCCACTCCGCCAGCCCGGCGCCTGGGCGTCGAGCTCCAGATCGTAGCGGCGCGACCCGAAGCGCGCCATGCTGATGAGGAAATTGCAGCCGGCTTCCCGAACGGCATATTCCAGATCCCTGGGGGCATAGAGGGTATTGATCGCCACAGCGACTCCGCCTGTCCGCCAGATCGCGAACATCAGCGATACCGTAATCGGATAATTGGCCAGCAGCAGCCCGACCCGGTCGCCCCGGCAGATGCCAAGCGCGGACAGTGCTGCGGCGAACCGTTCCGCCTGCATGTGGACCGTGGCATAATCGAGCGTTTCGGCATCGGTGATGACGAGGGGCTTCGCAGCGAAATGGCGCTGCGCGTGCGCCAGATAGGCGTCCAGCGTCGTCTCTTCCCACACGGGGTGCCGATCGGACATCGCCCGTCGCCGTTCTGCTATGGCCTCGATCACCGGGGCATCTCCTCTACCTAATATCAATTAATATGCCGTCTGCGTCGGTTTGCGTCAAGCATGGTTCCCATTTCAATTGCGCACGCGCGCAGGAATCCATCCGTCGAAAATCGGCGTTAATTATTATAAATAACTGATATCAAATGATATAAATCTTTTGAAAGAATTTGATCATAGGGCCTGATGTCGGACCGTATGGTCGGTTCCAGGCTAAAGTTTCGATCGAGGGCTTGCCAAAGCAACCTAATTTTGATTAGTTTAACTTCGATGGAATATTTTGGAGGCATATATGGATGTGGGTCTGGGGCTGACGTTCCAAAATCTGAAGGATCAGGTCAGCGATATCGAGGTGTTCAGGCACGAGCTTGCGCTTGCCGCCGGAGCCGAAGACCGCGGCTTTGACTCCGTCTGGACGCCGGAGCATCATTTCACCGGCTATATGATGACGCCCAACGTGCCCCAGTTCCTGTCCTGGGTGGCCGCCAAGACCAGTCGGATCAAGCTGGGCACGACGGTGACCGTGCTGCCCTGGCAGAATCCGGTCCGCATCGCCGAAAGCTTCCTTCTGCTGGACCAGTTATCCGAAGGTCGCGCCATCCTGGGGATCGGCCGGGGGTTGGGCAAGGGCGAGTTTGACGGGTTCCAGGTGCCGATGGGCGAAGCGCGTCACCGGTTCCGCGAATATGCCGAGGCGCTGCTGGATGCGCTGGAAACCGGGGTCATGGAATATGACGGCAAATATCTGCAACAGCCGCGCGTCGAACTGCGGCCGCGGCCTTATGCCAGCTATCGCGGCCGGGTATTCGCATCGGCGGTGTCGCCGGAATCGGTCAAGCTGATGGCCAATCTGGATGTCGGCCTGATGATCATTGCCCAGAAGCCCTGGGACCGCGTCGCCGAAGATGTGGCCAGCTATCGCGATCGCTTCTTCGCCATGCAGGGGCGCCCGGCGCCCAAGCCCGTGGTCGTGGCGTTCGTCGCGGTGAACGAGGATGCCGCCAAGGCGCAGGAAATGCGCGACAAATATCTGGTCGAATATGCCCGATCGACCTCGTTCTTCTATCAGTTCGGGAACAAGGAGTTCGAGAAGATAGAAGGCTATGAATATTACGGCGCCCTGGCCAACAGCGTCGAGAAACATGGTATCGACAAGTTCAACAACTTTCTGGCTGATCTCCAGATATGGGGGCGCCCAGAAGAAGTCGTGGAAAAACTGAAGGCTATGGTCGAGCGCTTCGATGTCGGCAGCTTCATCATCTACACCCAGTTCGGGGACATGCCGTTCGACGTCGGCCGGGACAATTACGAGCTTTTCGCCCGTAAAGTGCTGCCGCACCTCAAGGCCATAGATGTTTCCGCCCCGGCCGTGTCGCCCACCCCGCTGCAAACGGTGGCCTGAACTGCTACTGTCCGCCACGGCGCGCAAGACGCCGCTGCGGGAATGAGAGAGGATGCACATGGAAGATGTAGCGCAGCAGCTGCTTTACGAAATCCGGGATGGAACGGCCTGGATCACGCTCAATCGGCCCGAAAAGCGCAATGCCCTGAGCGAGCCGTTGCAGGAGCGGCTCAGTGCTCTGTTGTGGGAGGCCGACGAAGATAATCGCGTGCACGCCGTCGTCCTGAAGGCGGCGGGGCCGGATTTCTGTTCCGGCTACGACCTTCAGAAATATGATCAGCCGATACCGGGGCAGGTCGATCACAGGCGCGGGCGTGCGAAATTCGACGATGATAGCTGGCACCAGGAAAAGGCGCAGCGGCTGCGGATGGCGCTTTTCGACATGCACAAGCCGGTCATCGCGCAAATCCATGGCCGTTGCCTGGCGGGTGGGACCGATCTTGCGCTGTTATGCGACATGGTGATTTGTGCCGATGACGCCTTGTTCGGCTTTCCGCCGGCCCGCTCCCAGGGCTCCCTTCCCAGCCATATGTGGCTGTATCTGGTGGGTCCGCAATGGGCCAAGCGGCTGCTGCTGACCGGAGATTCGATCCGGGGCGTGGATGCGGCGCAAATCGGGCTGGTGCTGAAAGCAGTCCCTGCCGATCAGCTCGACGCGGAGGTGGCGGCGCTCGCAGCCCGCCTCGCCCTGATCGACGCCGACCTGCTGAGCGCCAACAAGCGGATCGTCAACATCGGCCTGGAATTGATGGGCGCCCGGACATTGCAGCGCATGTCGGCCGAGATGGACGCGCGCGGGCATCTGGCCGCCAGCCGCACGCGGTTCAACGAGACGGTGCGCAGCGAAGGACTGAAGGAAGCAGTGCGCCAGCGCGACGAACCCTTTGGCGATCCGATAATCAAACTGTGACAACGGATAGGAACGGGCGATGATGGAAGGCGAAGGCTGGCGGTGTCTGTGGGACGCCAAGGCGATATTGGGCGAAAGCACGGTCTGGGACGATCGGGACGGCTGCATCTACTGGGTCGATATCGAAGCGCCCAGCATCAACTGGTTTCATCTCGACAGTGGCCGGACGGGGCGTTGGGATGCGCCGGCCTGGATCAGTGCGATCGCGCCTCGGGCCAGTGGAGGCTTCGTCGCCTCCTGCGCCGACGGCTTTGCCCATGTCGATCCCCACAGGCAGATCTACGCGCCGTTCATCCATCCGATTCCCAATCCCGCGATTGCCCGGCTGAACGACGGCGTCACCGATCGCATGGGACGCTACTGGTCAGGCTCATGCGATTCCAGCCAATGGGATGAAAGCACGACCGTGGACGACAAGGAAAGCACGCTCGGCAAGCTCGATGTCCGCAATACTGGCGAGCTCTATCGGCTGGACGCCGATGGCGCCGTCAGCACGCAGGAACGCAATATCGTGACGGCTAACGGCCCCGCCTTCAGCCCGGACGGACGGACCGCCTATGTGAACGATTCCATGCCGCTGGTCAGTTGGGCCTATGACGTGTCGGACGACGGTATCCTGTCGAACCGCCGCGACTTCCTGAACTTCAAGCCGGAAGACGGCTATCCCGACGGCATGGCGGTGGATGTCGAAGGCTGTATCTGGATGGCCTTCTATGAAAGCTGGATGCTGCGGCGCTTCGCCCCGGACGCGACATTGCTTGAGGAGCGCCGTCTGCCGGTGCGCCGCGGCCTGCGTCCGGCTTTTGGCGGCAGCGGCCATGGCCGCCTGTTTCTTATCACCGGGTCGCAAGGGTTTTCCGCCGAAACGTTCGCCCGGCAACCGCTTGCAGGCGGGCTGTTCGAGATACTGGGCCCGCCCGCACCGGGCGTCCCTAACGTGCCTTATGCCGGCTAGGGGGCGGCCGCTCCCCATAAGGCTGTCATTCCCTTATATTTTTGCTAAGGGAGATTATGGCACACGTAGATAATGGCCGAACGCGCATTCTCGATTCCGCCGCGACAGCGCTCCGGCAAAAGGGACTGGCAGGCGCGAAGCTCAGTGAAATAGCGAAGGGCGCCGGCATGTTGGCGCCCAGTATCTATCATCATTTCCCCTCCAAGGATCATCTGGTCGAACAGGTGATGATGGAAGGTATTTACCGCAATAGCCGCCATATCGTGGCCAGGGTCGAGGTATTGGGGCCGGATGCCGCGCCGATGGTCCGCCTCAGGGCCGCCATCGTGGCGCATATCGACTTTCTGTTGTCAGGCGACGATTATTCCTCCGCCGTCGCCCGCGTGTTCGAAGATCTGCCGGACGAGATGCGGCGACGCGTGCTGGCGGCCTATTCCAGCTTCGACAATTATTGGCGCGATCTCATCGTCGCCGCGCAGGCGGACGGCAGCGCCAGCGCAGCGCTGGATGCCACCGTCGTCAGGAAATTCCTGATCGCCATGCTGGATTCCTGCTCGTCCTGGTATCGGCCGGGGAAATTGGCACCGGCCCAGATCGCGGAACAGGCGGCGGACCTGTTGCTGCACGGGTTTGCCGGCAGCAGGCCCGGCGCCATGTAAGCTGCGCATGGGGGCTGGGGGGATTTTCATTCCCCCAGCCCCTATGGCTACCGCCTTTCAGGCCGCTACCGTGCGCTCGGCTGCGGCTGCGGCGCCGGGCAGCTTGACCCGCGGCGCGACTTCCTTGGAGATCAGTTCCAGCGAGTTCCACCAGGGGGCGGGGTCATCATAATAATCGTGGGATTCGACCTGCAGCGTGCCCCAGCCGCCGCATCCTTCGAACAATGTGTTCAACTTGTCGACCACGGTATCGGGTGAACCGACGACGAACACATTGTCGACCAGGAATTCGAGGTCGGCATCGGCCGGATCAATCCCCGCATCCTTGGCGAAGCCATCCATCATGCCGAAGCGATGCCAGATCGGGATCAGATATTTGTTGAAGCAGTAGCCGATCGGGCCTTCCATGACGAGCCGCTTGGCTTCCGCGTCCGTATCGGCGCAGAACACGGTCTGCGATACCGCGTGACGCTGGCGATCGGGGGTAAATCCGGCCTTGATATTGGCTTCGGAATAGATTTCCCAGTGACGTTTGAGGGCGTCCAGGCCCGAAAAGATCGAGACCGGCTTGAAATTGCGCTCGCCGGCCAGCTTCATCGACGGGGAGTTGGCGCTGAATCCGGTCACCGCGATTTCCGGCAGTGCGCCGTTATAGGGCGCGAAATTCGCGAGCATATGCTGCTCGTCATCTTCGGTTTCGGCCGGCGCTTCCTCGGGGAAACCCGCGTCCCAGAATTTGCCCTCATAGAAGAAGGGCTCGCGCTTCCAGATCTTCTCCATGATGGTCAAGGACTCGCGGACCATCTCGTTGAGCATCTGCGGTTCCGCATCCTTGATGCCGTGCATGTAGGACGCCTGCGGATAGGCGCCTGCGCCGATTCCCAGAAAATAGCGTCCCTCCAGGATTTGCGACAGCCAGCCGATCATCACGGCGAGCTTGGTGGGATGCTGGTGAGGCAGGATGTGCGCCATCGGCGCGAACCGGATCTGGCTGGTCTGCAGCGCGGCTGCGGCCATGATCAGTTCCGGATTGGGAATATTTTCCCAGATCTGCGACGCATGTTCGGAGATCATCATCGAGGTGAAGCCTGCTTTATCGCAAGCTACGCTATTTTGCACCCCCCATTCGAACGTCTGCCTGGCCGTGCGTCCGGGGCGCATATAGGGGTGAAAGATGAGGCCGGTTTCCATCGCCATGCGAGTCTCTCCTTGAGCGTCTATTGCTTCGTGCCGATTTTTCGACCGTCTTGGCGCGGGTCCGGCACAGGCTGTCTAATGACGATTAGGGAATAGTCGCTAAGGCAGATTTAAGTCAAGTGTAAATTGACGGAACGGGCAGCGCGATTTTCGGCCGGGTAATGACGGCGTGTTAAATCCGTCTTTCCTCGAAGATCGCGATGATCTTGATATTTTCTGGCCCTCATGCCAATTGTCCGGCAGATTCGTGGCGCGTTGCGCCGATCCATCGCGATGCAGAAATATTACACTTGTTTTAGGATATTGCAGTGGCGAAGCGGGAAATTGAAATGCAAGTCCTGCCGGTGAGCGAAGCGATTGACGGCAAAACGCGGCTAATCCTGGCGGGAGAGCAGCTTTTTGCGCAAAATGGCATCAACGGCGCCTCGATGCGGGAGATTGCGACCAAGGCGGGGCAGGGCAATCATGCGGCCGTGCAATATCATTTCGGTTCGCGCGAGGGGCTGGTTCGCGCCATCTTCGACTATCGCATGGAGCAGATGGAGCCGGAGCGCGGTGCGATGCTCGACCGGGCCCGGATGACGGGTGCGCTGAAGGACGCACGGACCATCCTCGAAATCATTCTCCTGCCCCAGCTCGACTTGCAGGATGCGGACGGCAACCATTCTTATGCGAGTTTTCTGAGCCAATATCTGTTGCAGAGCCGATCGCCGGACTTTGGCGACTTTGGCGGGTCGGAACCGCCCAATCTGACGGCGGCGTTGCGGCTGATGCGGCAGCGGGTCGATTATTTGCCGCCCTATGTGGCGCAACGGCGATTGATCAGCGTCAGTCTCATGTTTCTCAACATTCTCATGCGCCATCATGGCACCGATGAGGCCGCGTTCGGCGAATCCTTCCCGGATGCATTGGAGGATACGATGGAGCAGATCGTCGGCAGCATGTGTATGCCGCTTCGATTGGCTTCGGTGGGCACCGCATCGGCATGAGCCAAAGCGCCATCTGACCTGGCTTTCAAATGGCCGCGTTGAAAAGCTGCCGCCCAAGGATATGGTCGGGCGCGGTGGGTCAGGCCGAAAGGCCGGCCGGCGCGCCGGGCAGGAAATGGTGATAATAGCCAGCGGCCCAGCCGCCATCGACCGCCAGTTCCGCCCCGCTGATATAGCTGGCCTCGTCGGAACAGAGGAACAGGCTGGCTGCGGCGATTTCTTCCGGTTCGCCGATACGCTGCAACGGTACGCGGCCATAGCTTTCGTTGCGTTCGGCGCCCTGCTGGCCCTGCGGATTCCCCATGACCGTATCCACGCCGCCGGGATGGACCGAATTGACGCGCACGCCATGCGGGCCGAATTCCAGCGCCGCCGTCTTGGTAAGGCCGCGCACCGCCCATTTTGAACTGCTGTAGAGGCCCAGCGAATTGACCCCGCGAAAGCCGTCCACCGATGCGATGTTGACGATCGCGCCGCGCCCGGCCTCCCGCATCGCCCGGCCGACATGTTTCAGGCCCAGCATTGGTCCCTTCACATTGACCGCCAGCACCCGGTCGATATCCGCGACCTCCAGCGCTTCCAGCGGCGCGAAGGCGGCGACCCCGGCATTGTTGACCAGCGCATCGACCCGGCCGTGGCGCGCTAGAACGGCATCGACCAGCGCGATCCAGTCACCCTCCTCCGCGACATTCAGCCGCGCGAACATCGCATCCCCGCCGATGTCGGCCGCCAGCGCGGCGCCTTCCGCCTCCAGCAGATCGGCGACGACGACGATCGCGCCCTCCCTGGCGAAAAGGCGGCAGGTCGCCTCGCCCATGCCCCGCGCGCCACCGGTGACGATCGCCACCTTGCCCTGCATCCGTCCCGTCATGTCCGCTCTCCCATCGCTGCCATCTTTGGCCTTGATATCGCGCTGCCTAGCCGATCGCCCAAGATGTGCGCAAGAATTAATTGATATAATGCGTGATAAAAATATCATTATAATACGCAATATTGATTAATATGAATATATATTCATATATATGCGTCTTTTCATGAGGTTCGCAAGATCATGCCGATCGCCTGCATGGATATGCCCGTCCGGGCACCCGCGGCATGAGCCGTGCATCGACTATCCGCGGCCCTGTGAACCGGACAGGGGTAGCGAGCATGTGGCGCCGCCTATCTGGCGCCCGCCACCGGGAAATCGCAGATGCTGGCAATGCTGTTTCGATTGATGCATGAAGCCGGAACATATTTTCAATATGCGTATTGGATGATACTAAATTATATGTATATCAACAGCAATAAATCAAAAAATGACATAAAATCGGAGCAGGAAGATGGCGCCGCCTTACAATCCCTTTGCCCTTTATGATCCGTCGATCCTGGTGGCATCCGACCCGGTGGAGATAGCGGCGCCGGCAATGCTGGTGTGGGACATATTGACCGACATGTCGCGCTATGGCGAATGGAACCCCTTTTGTGTCTGGGCGCAATCGACGCTGGAGATGGGCGCTGCGGTCCATATGCGCTTGGTGAATTATCCCGACCCCGGCAGCCTGGCGCCCAATTGCGAATATATCTGTGCGTTCGAGCCAGGTGCGCTGCTGTCCTGGGAATTGCCGGATACGGAAGCCTGGCCCTATCCGGCGCGGCGAGACCAGATGATTACGCCGCTGGGGCCGGATTCCTGCCGCTACCAGTCGACCGATGCTTTCACCGGTCCCAATGGCATCCATGTCATGCGGTTTTGCGGACCATGGGTGACGCGCGCTTTCAACGATACCGCAAAGGCGTTGAAGCTGCGGGCCGAAGCGATGCATCGCGCCGGAACCTGACGCGGCCCGTCGGTCGCCGATGGCGGAAAGCATCGCTGCCTCTATGGCCGGTGTCGGCCTCGTCTCGTCGTATAGATAGGGAACTATTAACTTTCCTGTCGAAGAAGGGCGGGATGGAGAGAAGGCGGAAGATGGGCGGCAGGCGACCGGCGCGGACTTTGTTCGGCCATGCAGCCGTGTCCGCTTTGCCTGATGCGGTCTATCGCGACCTCGTCTCCACCCTTTTCACCATGACTGCGCCGATCATAGGCTTTGGCATTCTCTATGCGCTGGTGGGGGTGCTCATCTACATCAAGTGGCAGGATGGGTGGATATTCATCCTGACCGCCGCGGCAATCGCCGTAACCGTCGGGCGCGTTCTGCTGATCCGCGCCTATCACGGCGCTGGCGGCGCAGATCAGGACGTCGCGCAACTGTCACGCTGGGAAGGGCGTTACGCCATCCTCGCCTATATTTTCGCGCTGCTGATCGCCGCCCTGAACGTGCGCGCCTTGGTGGCGCACGAACCGATCGTGCATCTTGCGACGGTCAGCCTGGTCTTCACCTTCGGTGCGGGCATCGTGTCGCGCAACGCCAGCCGGCCGACTTTATGCGCGATCAGCGTGTCGCTGGCGGTGCTGCCCGTCGCCGCGGCGATGTTCGCCCATTCCGTCAGCGCCTATGGCGAGAGGTTGCACGCGGAATTTTTCGCGCTCGAAGGCCTGCTCCTCATCATGGTGGGGTCGATGAGTCTCGCGTCGGCGCGCCACCTTTACAGGTCTTCGGTCGAACATCTCACAGCCAAGCATGATCTGGCCAAGCTCGCGCGCTTCGATCCGCTGACGGGCCTGCCGAACCGGCTGCTCCTGCGTGAATCCTTTCAGGCCAGCCTCAAGCAGGCCAGCCTCAAGGTTGCCCATGCGACGAGCCAACTCGCCATTCATTATCTCGACCTGGACGGGTTCAAGGCGATCAACGATCAATATGGCCATCCCGTCGGCGACAGGATGCTGGTGGAGGTCGCCGATCGATTGACCTCGGCCATCCGGACGGAGGATGTCGCAGCGCGGCTGGGCGGCGACGAATTTCTCCTTGTCCAGTCCCATGTGCAACATGTCGATCAGGCCGAACTGCTCGCGCGAAGGGTGATCCGGCAATTGAGCGAGCCCTATGTCATCGGCGGGACGCCGATGCGCATTTCCGTCAGCATCGGCATCGCCCTGGCGCCCCAGCATGGCGTTGACCTGGAAAGGTTGATGGGATGTGCGGACGCGGCCCTTTATCGATCCAAGGCCAAAGGGAAAGCGCAGGTGCAATTTTGCGGTCCCGACGATGTGCAGGATGATAGTCGCGCGGTCGCGTAACAGGCGAATGCTCAGGATCATTGCGAAATTACCGAAAGATTGACGATAAATCCCAATAAACGGGTTTATTTAACAACTTCAATCCCGACGGCGACCGGGACGAGGCACAATTTCAGCGCTTTCCCTGAATTGGCACGCTTTCTGCAAAGTGGTGGGCAGGGCGTGCAAGCAGGTTCCTGCCAGAAAATCAGGGAAGGACATCATCATGAAAACCATCGCATTCATCGCCGCCGTCGCCGTAGCCACCGTCGCCGTTTCGGCCGCCAGCACGCCCGCGTTCGCGCAGGCGCAGGGCAGTTTCGGCGCCGCCAAGGTGACCTACGATGCCAGGACCGATCGCTATTGCTTCAAGGAAACCGTAACCGGTTCGCTGATCCCCGTCATCCGGTGCCGCAGCAAGGGCGAATGGGCGCAGGATGGCCTCACCATCAGCCACAAGCCCGCGGCGCAATTCGCGCAGCGTTGATAGTCGCAAGACCTGCGGGCCGGGTCGAGGTGGGACGCGTCGGGAGTGGTGTGACTGTTCACCTCCTGGACGTGATCCACATCTCGACCGGCGCGACGAACAGGCCCGGCGCGGGCTTGCGGTACGGACAGGACCGGCGGTGCCCCCTTCGCCGGTTTCCCGGTGTTGGGCCATAGAGGCAGGGTCGTCCGGCCGAAGCTCATTGTCTGGACAGGCTGCCCGGTGGCGCTGTGCATGACCGCAGCCATGATGGTCATAGACGCGCGTTAGCGCCGGCCGGTCTGTCAGTCCCCGCATCATCCCTTGCTGCGGCGGGGGCGGAGCGCGTCGCGCATGGCGATGTTGGAATTGATCCGGGTCACGCCGGGCAGGCGCGACAGGATTTCGCCATGGATGCGCTCATAGGCGTCGACGCTGTCGGCCTCCACCCGCAACCAATAGTCGACCGCACCTGTCATCAGGAAGCATTCGCGGATTTCGGGACATTGCCGTACCGCATGTTCGAACCGGGCGAGAAAATCGTCGGTCTGCCGGTCCAGCGTCACCTGGACCAGCACGTTCACCATGGCGGTTTCGTCGCGCCCGCCAGCGACGAGCGTATAGCCGCGAATATAACCACCGGCCTCCAACTGTTTGATGCGCCGGTGGCAGGCGGATGGAGACAGGCCGATCTGCGCGGCGATATCCGCATTGGAGCGTCGGGCGTCGAGTTTCAGCAAGCGCAATATGGCGCGATCACTATTGTCCAGGGTGGCGGTCATTCGTTCGAATCCAACGGAATATTCGTTACTTCATGCCAAAATGTTCGAATAATGTCCTGCATATAAAATGGATATTCGAAGAAACGTGATCTACTATGGTCTCGTCGAAAGGATATGGCATGGACGGTGGGACGGCGGCGACCCTGCGCATCGATCTGGGCGCGCTGGTGGCCAATTATGCATTGATTGCGCGTCAGGTCGCGCCCGCCAGCGTGGCCGGCGTGGTGAAGGCGGACGCTTATGGCCTGGGCGCGGTTCCGGTGTCGCATGCCCTGTTGGGGGCTGGGTGCCGCCATTTTTTCGTGGCGCATCTGTGCGAGGCGGCGGCGTTGAAGCCGCATCTGCCGGCGGATGTTCCGCTTTATGTCCTCAATGGATTGCCGCCCGGCGCCGAAGCTGCCTGTGCCGCGCTCGGCGCCGTGCCGGTGCTCAATTCGCTGGCGCAGATCGATGGCTGGGCCGCGACCGCCCGCACGCTGGACAGCGCGCTGCCCGGTGTCGTCCAGGTCGATAGCGGCATGGCGCGCCTTGGCCTCACGCCGGGCGAACTGACGATCCTGCGCGACCAGCCCCACCTGCTGGACGGCATCGACCTGCGCCTGGTCATGAGCCATCTCGCCTGCGCCGACCAGCCGGATGACGCCTTCAATCGGGAGCAGCGGGACAGGTTCGACGCGATCGCCAGCCAGTTTCCCGGCGTGCCGCGGTCGCTCGACAATTCGGGCGGGGCGATGGCGACGGGCGTGCGGCATGGCGATCTGGTCCGCGCCGGCATCGCCCTCTATGGCGGCGCGCCGCATGGCGATCCCCATCCCCATCCTATGCGGGCCGTGATCGCGCTCGACGCCTATATCGTGCAATTGCGGACCGTGCCGGCGGGTGCGGGCGTCGGCTATGGCCTGACGCATCGCTGCGATCGTCCGTCGCATATCGCGACCATTTCGGTGGGCTATGCCGATGGCTGGCCCCGTCACCTCAGCAGTCGCGGCAGCGCCTATATCGGCGGCGTCCGCGCGCCGATCGTGGGGCGGGTGTCGATGGACAGCATGGCGATCGACGTCACCGATATCGCCGATCATCTGCTCTACCCCGGCGCGCCGGTCGAACTGATCGGCCCGCACCAGACGATCGACGCGGTCGCGGCGCAGGCGGATACGATCAGCTACGAGATATTGACCCGGCTCGGCCATCGCTATGCGCGCAGCTATTTGCCCGCGCCGGCTGCCGTCGCCGACCAGAGGAGCAAGGCATGAAGATCGTCATATTGGGTGGCGGCGTGATCGGCGTCACATCCGCCTGGTATCTGGCGCAGGCGGGGCATGAGGTGGTCGTCGTCGATCGCCAGGCCGGCGTGGCGCAGGAAACCAGCTTCGCCAATGCGGGCGAGATTTCTCCCGGTTACGCCTCGCCCTGGGCGGCGCCCGGCATCCCGGCCAAGGCGCTGCGCTGGCTGTTCATGCGCCATGCGCCGCTGATCCTGCGGCCCAATGTGGACATGGCGATGCTGCGTTGGATTGTCGCGATGCTGGGCAACTGCAACGCGCGGGATTATCGCATCAACAAGGGGCGCATGGTCCGGCTGGCGGAATATAGCCGCGACCGGCTGATCGCGCTGCGCGCGGAAACCGGCATCGCCTATGACGAACGCAGCCGGGGCACGCTCCAGCTATTCCGGGAACAAAAGCAGCTCGACGGCATCGCCAAGGATATCGAGGTGCTGCGCGCCGACAACGTCCCGTTCGAAGTGCTGGACCGCGCCGGTTGCCTGGCCGCCGAACCGGGGCTGGCGGCCAGCGGGTCGCCGATCGTCGGCGGGCTGCGCCTGCCCAATGACGAAACCGGCGATTGCTTCAAATTCACCAATGCGCTGGCGGACATGGCCAGGGCGCGGGGCGTGCAATTCCTGCTGGGCCGCAATATTCAGGCGCTGGCGACGGACGCCGGCCGCATCCGCCATGTCGTCACCGATCAGGGCATGGTCAGCGGCGACGCCTATCTGGTCGCGATGGGCAGCTTCTCGCCCTTGCTGGTCGCGCCGCTCGGCCTGCGCCTGCCGGTCTATCCGGTAAAGGGCTATTCGATCACCGTGCCGATCGTGCAGCCGGACGCCGCACCGGTGTCGACCCTGCTCGACGAAAGCTACAAGGTGGCGATCACCCGGCTGGGCGACCGCATCCGCGTGGGCGGCATGGCCGAACTGTCGGGCTATACCAACGACCTGCCGCAGGCGCGCCGCGACACGCTGGACCATAGTGTCGGTACGCTCTTTCCCGGCGCTGGCGACCTTTCGCGGGCGACATTCTGGAGTGGACTGCGGCCGATGACGCCGGACTCGACCCCGGTGGTGGGTGCGACGACGATCGACAATCTGTTCCTCAACACCGGCCACGGCACGCTGGGCTGGACCATGGCCTGCGGATCGGGGCGGGTGATCGCCGACATCATCGGCGGGGCCAGGCCGGACATCGAAACCGCCGACCTGGCGCTCTCGCGCTATCGGCACTGAATTCACGGAGACAAAGCATGACCATCACCCGCATCGAAACCGGCCCGCGTATGAGCGAAGCGGTCATCCATGGCGATACCGTCTATCTGGCCGGCCAGGTCGGCGAAGGCGACAGCGTGACCGCCCAGACCCGGTTCGCGCTGGACGAGATCGACCGCCTGCTGGCCCTCGCCGGCAGCAGCAAGGCGCATATCCTGCGTGCGACCATCTGGCTGGCCGACATGGCCGACTTCGCCGAAATGAACGCCGTCTGGGACGCCTGGATTGCCGACGTCGCCGCCCCGGCCCGCGCCACCGGCGAAGCCAGGCTCGCGACCGCAGACTATAAGGTCGAAATCATCATCACCGCCGCACGCGCCTGATAATGGCTGAAGGCGTCGCGCCGTTCAACTCCCGTCGGAAATCAGCGTGCCGCCGTCCACCACCAGATTCTGGCCGGTGACGAAGGCCCCGGCGGGCGCGGCCAGGAACAGGGCGGCGCCCGCCACCTCATCCACCTCGCCGGGGCGGCGCAGCGGCGTCATCGCCATGCGCCGCTGCATGAAGGCTGTGTCCGCGATCAGCGGCGCGGACAAGGCCGTGCGAATGAAGCCGGGTGAGATGGCGTTCACCCGCACGTTGCGCGGTCCCCATTCCACCGCCAGGTTGCGGGCCAGTTGCGCCACCCCCGCCTTGGCCAGCGCATAGGCGTTGATCGCGCCGTTGCCGCGCAGGCCCGACAGGCTGGACAGCAGGATGGCCGTTCCGCCGCCGCGCGCGGCGATATGGGGCAGGGCCAGATTGCATAGCCGTACCTGGCTGCGCAGGTTGATCGCCATGACATGGTCGTAATCGTCCATGTCGATGCTGGCGAACGGACCGGGTCGCCCGGTGATCCCGGCATTGCAGACCAGGATGTCCAGCCCGCCATGATGCCGGACAGCGCCGTCGACCAATGCGGCAAGCTGCGTGTCGTCGGCCACGTCGGCGGGGATGGCCAGCATGTCGCGTTCGCGCCCGACGCGCGCGCAATCCTCCGCATTCTCGCTGGAGAGGGTGACCTGCGCGCCATGGTCCTGCAACGCGCGGGCGATGGCCAGTCCGATGCCGCGCGTCGATCCGGTGACGATCGCCACCTTGCCGCTCAGGTCGAACAGTTTCATTGGGCCGCTTGCGTCTGATTTTCCGGCTTGTCCTCCGCCAGCGGCTGCCCGTCATGCAGATAGGCCGGCGCCTCGATCAGGATGAAGGCGATGCGGCAAGGCTTGTCGGTGACGTTGCGCCAGAGATGGTTGGTGCCGCGCTGGATGATGATGCCGCCTTCACGCACCGTGGTCACTCGGCCGTCGTCCAGCTCCAGCTCGACTTCACCCGCCATGACGATGCCATAGTCGATGCTGTTGGTGCGATGCATCGGCGATTGCTTGCCCGGCAGCATGTCCACGATCCGGATCACCGATCCCTTGTTGAGCGTCAGCCCCGCGTCGCGCGCGCGCCCGTCCGTCTCGTCATTATTGTCGGCCGGGACGGTCTCGGTGGTCCAGATCAACAGGAAGGACGCGTCGCCCGACGGGATCATCTTCGTCGGGGTCACATCTTCCGACTTGAAGATGGCGCGGCCATCGGCGTCATGGCCGGTGACGACGCGCTGCACGGACGGCAGGCCGGAATCGCTCAGGTCAGTCATGGTCAGACTCCTTGATAGGCGATGACGCGCTGGTCGATCGCGCCGAAGGGCGTGCGCCCGTCCTCGGTGCGCGCCTCCATGCGGACGCGGTCGCCAAAGCACATGAAAGCGGTGCGCGGCGCGCCCTCGTCCACGATCTCGATCCCGCGCCGTTCGGCGATACAGGACGAGCCGACTTCGCGAAAATCGGGATTGGACACGGTGCCGGACCCGATCACCGTGCCGGCGGGCAGATGGCGGGTGCGGGCGGCATGGGCGACCAGTTCGTGGAAGCCAAAGCCCATCGGTGCGCCATTGGCGGCGCCGAAGCGCACGCCGTTCCAGTCCACCAGCAAATCCATGCATACGCGCCCGTCGCGCCATTGGTCGCCCAGTTCGCCCGGCGTCACGGCGAAGGGCGCCATCGAACAGGCGGGCTTGGCCTGGACCCAGCCGAAGCCGGTCTTCATCTCCGGCCCCGCCAGCGCGCGCAGCGACCAGTCGTTGATCTGCACGACCAGGCGGATATGCGCCATCGCGGCGTCCGCATCGATGCCCATCGGCACATTGTCGACGATGACGCCATATTCGCCCTCGAAATCGATGCCCAGCGCTTCGTCGGGCATGGGGATGTCATCGGTGGGGCCGTAAAAGCGATCCGAAAGACCCTGATACATCAGCGGCCGGCCGGTCTTTTCCGGGGTGATCCCCAGCACCTTGTCCATCAGCGCGCCATGGCTTTCGAATGCCGACCCGTCCAGCCATTGCCAGGCGCGGGGCAGGGGCGCGGCCAGTGCGTCGGGCTTCAACGCATCGGGAAAGGCGTCGATCGCCAGCGCCTCCGCGGCGAAGACGTCCCAATGCTCGATCGCCTCCTGCAAGGTGCGGACCGGCGCGGGCGCGCAATGGCCGCCATCGGGCGACAGGATCACCAACTGCCCGTCCCTGCTGCCATCCTTGCGCGTCGCCAGTCGCATAGTCTCTCCCTCTCATATCTCTTGGGTTCAGGCGATGCGGCCGCACGCCCTGTCCGTCAAAGCCAATCTATCGATAGCCGGCTTCCATAATTTCGATTTGATCTGGACCGGGTCGGGCGGTCTTTGGCGGAATGAGGATGCGCGCCCGCCCGGCTGGCGCGGCGGATCAAGACGCGGATCAACGATGAGGACGCAGGCATGTTCGAACCCTTCCCCGGCAATTATGTCTGGAATCTCGCGACCAACCTGGCGCTGGTGTGCGGCGGCAATCATGGCGAGATTGACGAGGCGAACCGGCCGATCATGGATGCGGCCAAAGGCGGCGCGGACGCGGGCAGCGCCCGGATGTTCGATAGCTGGCTGCGCGTCGCGGACCAGGTTGCGGCCAATGCGGCGGCGGACGAGGCCGCGGGCTATGCCCTGTCCGCCGGCAGCAAATATCTGCGCGCATCGGGCTATTATCTGGCGGCCGAACGGATGCAGAGCCGCGACTATGCGCCGCGCTGGGCCGCCTATGACCGCGGGCTGGCGCTATATGCCAAGGGCGTGGCGCTGCGCGGCCTGCATGTCGATTTCGTCGAAATCCCCTATGAAGGCAGCGCCTTTCCCGCCCTCTTCGTCCATGACGGGTCGGGCACGCCGCGCCCGGCGCTGGTGTCGGTCAATGGCCTGGATTCGATGAAGGAGCAGGTCAATATGGCGGGCCATGGCGCCGCCAATCTGGAACGCGGGATCAACACGCTGTTCATCGACCAGCCGGGTACCGGGGAGGCGTTGCGCAAGCGCGGCCTGACCGCCGTCTATGATGCGGAACGCTGGGGATCGCCCGCCTTCGACTATCTGCTGACCCGGCCGGATGTGATCGCGTCGAAGATCGGCATATTCGGCCTGTCCTTCGGCGGCTATCACGCCCCGCGCATCGCCGCCAACGACCCGCGCTATGCGCTGTGTGCGGTGATGGGCGCGAACCATGTCTGGGGCCGGCGCCAGCGCGAGCGGCTGGCCAATGAAGGCGAAAATCCCGTGCCCCATTATTGGGACCATGTGATGTGGGTGTTCGGCTTCGACGCCGACAATGGCGGGCGCGACGCCTTCCTGGCTTATGCCGACCAGATCACGCTCGACGGACAGGTCGAGAAGATACGGGTGCCGTTCCTGGTCACCCATGGCGAGAATGACCGGCAAATCCCCGCCTTCAACGCGCAACTGAGCTACGATCAGGCGATCAACAGCCCCAAACGGACGCTGCGTATGTTCACCAAGGCGGATTTCGAGGTCGAACATTGCGGCGCTGACAATGGCACCGGCATGCGCGACTATATCGCCGACTGGTGTGCGGAGACGTTCGCCGCCATGCCGGGATAAAGACAAGGACAGAGGAGGAGAGGATGGCGGACTATCCGCAACGCTGCTGGTATATGGCGGGTTGGGCGGACGAACTGGGGGAGGGCGGTTTCTCGCGCGAGATCCGCGGCGAACGCCTGTTCGTGCTTCGCACCGCAGACGGCGTGGCGGCGCTGCGCGACCGCTGCCCCCACCGTTTCGCGCCGCTCTCGCTGGGGACGCGCGATGGCGATAGGGTGGTCTGCGGCTATCACGGCCTGGCCTTCGCGCCCGACGGACGCTGCGTACATAATCCCTTCGCCGACCGGATTCCCGCCGGCGCGTCCGTCCCCGCCTTTCATCTGGTCGAGCGCGACGGCATCCTCTGGCTCTGGGGCGGTGATCGGCAGGATGCGGACGAAACGCTGATCCCGGACTTCGGCTTCATCCCCGACACGCACGCCAGCCGCACTGTGCGCGGCTACACGCTGATGCAGGCGCAATATGAATATGGCACCGACAATCTCCTCGACCTCAGCCATATCGAATTCGTCCATAAGGGGACGTTCGCCGGGCAGGGGGTGATCTTCGCCGGGCGGCACAAGGCGCATATGCAGGGCGATACGCTGCACAGCGACTGGTGGATGCCCGGCATCGCGCCGCCGTCGGTCGCGCGCGGCCATGTGCCTGACGATGCGGTGGTCGACCATTGGCTGGAGATGCGCTGGAACGCCCCCGCCTCGATGCGGCTGATGGTCGGCGTCTGCCCGCATGGCGGCCCACGCGACACCGGGTTCGAAGTACCCCAGGCGCATATCCTGACCCCCGCCAACGATCATCAGAGCCATTATTTCTGGTCCTCTACCCGCTATGATGCGCTGGATTCGCCCGAAACCGACGCCGCGCTGCTCCGCCTGTTCGGCGAAGCCTTCGATCAGGAGGACAAGCCGATGATCGAGGCCGCCTATGCCAATATGGCCGGTTGCGACTTCTGGGCGGAAAAGCCGCTGTCGCTGGGCATCGACCAGGGCGGCACGCGGGCGCGGCGGCTGGTGGAGGCGATGATCGCGCGGGAGAAGGTGGATGGCTGACTTCACCTTCCACCATGGCGGCGTCAGCGTGCCCAGCCTGGACGAAGCGATCGACTGGTATGGCCGCGTGCTGGGCTTCACGGTCGAAAAACGCTTCCCCATTGCGGCGGCGCGGGCGCAGGCGGCGATGCTGCGCAAGGGGCCGCTGCGCTTCGAACTGTTCGAGGTGGAGGGCGCGGCGCCCCTGCCGGACGATCGGCGGCACCCGCCGTCCGACCTCAAGACCCATGGCAACAAGCATGTCGCCTTTCGCGTCGCGGACCTGGAGGATTTCCTGATCGAGATGGCGGCCAAGCAGGCCGACATCGCCTTCGTCGTGCGCGAGGCGTTCGGGAAGGGCTGCTTCCTGCGGGATTGCGCGGGCAATCTCATCGAATTTGTCGAGGAACCCGATGGCTGAACCGCGCCTGCGCTGCGGTCAATAGGTCGGTTCGATGCTTTCGGTTTGACCCCGTCCCGGCGCTCGGCCTTAACCTGCCTGCATAACAAGGAGAGGGCCGGCAATATGGCTGACGAGCAAGCCGCATGACAGACCATAGCGCCGCCACGGACGGCGATCCCGCGCCGGGCTTTCTGACCGGCTTTTCGCTGTTGCTGCCGATCACCCTGTCGACCATGGCGATCGTCCTGCTGGCGCCGATCCTGCCGCAACTGCTGGCCGATTTCAGCACGGTGCCGGCCCATGAATATTGGGTGCCGATGATCCTGACGATCCCGGCGCTGTGCGTCGCCTTCTTCTCGCCGCTGGCGGGGATGCTCGGCGATCGCTTCGGCCGCCGCCGCCTGCTGCTGCTCGCCTTCCTGCTCTATGCGCTGGTGGGGATTGCGCCGATCTTCCTGAAGAGCTTGCCCGCCATCCTGCTGTCGCGCGTTGGCGTGGGCCTCGCCGAAGCCGCGATCATGGTGCTGTCGACCACGATGATCGGCGATTATTACAGGGGCGCTGCGCGCGACAAATGGCTGGCGGCGCAGACTGCCTTCGCGTCGCTCTCGGCGCTGCTCTTCTTCAATCTGGGCGGGCAATTGGGCGCTTTTGGCTGGCGCACCCCCTTCTGGGCCTATGCTTCCGCGCTTGTCATGTTCGCGTTGGTGCTGCGCTTCACCTGGGAACCGCGTGGCGATGCGGCTGCGCGGGCGACGGTGGTGGGCGATGGCAACGGCTGGGCCGGCTTCCCCTGGCGGCGGATGGCGATGATTCTCGCCATCACCGTATACGGCTCGGTCTTCTTCTACACGGTGCAGATCCAGGCGTCGTCGGGGCTGCACGCGCTGGGCCTCAGCGATCCGGCGCGCATCGGCTTCCTCACGTCGGTCGCCAGCATTGGCGTGCCGTTAGGCACCTTCCTCTATTCGCGCATCGGGCGCTGGCCGATCGGGCGGCTGTTGCTGCTCGAATTTGCGCTGCTGGCCGCGGGCTTTTGCGTCATGGGGCTGGCCCATGCGCCTGCCGGCTTCCTGATCGGCTGCTTCCTCAACCAGCTCGGTGCCGGCCTGCTGCTGCCGACGCTGCTGGTCTGGGCGATGAGTCTGCTGTCTTTCGAGATACGGGGGCGGGGCGCGGGCCTGTGGCAGAGCGCCTTCGCCTTCGGTCAGTTTCTCAGCCCCGTCATCGTGACATTGCTGTCCAAACAGGCGGGAAGTCTCGCCGGGGCCTTCGTCCTGCTGTCGCTGGGCGCATTGGCGGGGGCGGTGGCCGCGCTGGTCGCGCCCTTCCGACGCGGCGAGCAGCCGGTGGGCGGAGCGATCGTCCATGGCTGACCGGCTGACGGGCAAGCTGGCGGTCGTCACTGGCGCGGGCAACGGCATCGGCCAGGGTTGCGCCCGGCTGTTCGCGGCGGAGGGCGCGACCGTGATCGGCGTCGATCGCAGCGGCGCCGACGAAGCCTGCGACCTGCTGGACGAGGGGGCGACCAACGCGCTGTTCCAGCGCATCGGCGCGGAACATGGCCGCATCGACATCCTGGTCAATGCCGCCGCCTTCGCGCATTTCGACTGGATCGAAGCGCTATCCTACGCCGACTGGAAAGCGACGCTGACGGGCGAACTGGACATCCTCTTCCTCGCCACCCGCGCAGCCTGGCCCTGGCTCAAGGCCAGCGGGCGCGCGTCGCTCATCAATTTCGGTTCGGCCAATGCGCGCCATGCGCTGGAAGGATCGCCCGCCCTGGCGCATTGCGCGGGCAAGGGCGGCGTGCTGGCCATGACCCGCCAACTCGCGATGGAAGGCGCGCCGCACGGCATCCGCGCCAACAGCATCGCGCCGGGCTTCATCCGCACCGCCGCGACGGCGCGGCACCTGGCCGCAGACCCGGCGTTTGAGGCGAAGGTGCTGGGCAAGAATATGCTGCAATATCTGGGCGAGCCGGACGATATCGGCTGGTGCGCGGTATGGCTGGCGTCGGACGAGGCGCGCTATGTCACCGGCGCCGACATCGCCGTCGATGCCGGGGCGACCGCCTGGTAGCGGATTGATCCCGGCACCCCGTCAATATTCCTCGGCCAGCCGGTGTAACCCCGCGCCGATCGCCGCGCCGATCGCATCGGGCGAGTCGCCGTCCAGTTGCATCCGGCCGACCTTGATGCTGGTGTCGATCACATGGCGGCACCGGTCGAAGCGGCGCGCCTGATAGGCGGCCAGACCGGCTCCGACGGTGTCGGCCCGGTCCAGTTCCTCGGCCAGCACCAGCGCGCTTTCCACCGCCATCCCTGCGCCGCACGCCATGTGCGGCGTGGTGGCATGGACGGCGTCGCCCAGCAGTACGATCGCGCCGTCATGCCACGGCCCCGGCTGCAAGGCCGCGGCGAGCGGGCGATAGTTGATCCAGTCGTCGCGCGTCATATGGTCGCGAACCCATCCGGCATTGCCGCCGAAATCGGCCAGATTGTCGCGCAACTGGACGAACAGCTCCTCGTCGGTGAAATGTTGCGCGCGATGGACGTGCGGGGTCAGCATCCACAGATAGACCATCTCTGCGCCGCACCGGTTGATGCCAGCGGGCACCCGGTGTCCGAAATAAAATTCGCCCTTGGTGAGCGTCGGCGGGCGACGGATGGACAGGCGCCAGCATCCCTGGCCGGTCGGCTGCGCTTCGCCCATGTGCGGGAAGGCCAGCCGCCGCACGCCCGAATAGATGCTGTCCGCGCCAACGACCAGGTCGAAATCCGCCTGCGCGCCATCGGTGAAGGTCACGTCCACGCCGCCGTCGTCCCGGTGGGCCAGCGCACGGACGGTCAGGCCCAGTCGGATGGCGATCGGCAGCGCCCGCACCCGCGTCTGCATGATCCGGTGCAATACCGGGCGCATGATCCCGCCGGTCGCGGGCAAGCCTTCCTCCAGCGCCGGCTCGTCCAGATCGTGCAGGCGCGTGCCGTCATAGCGAAAGATCGTCGCTCCCTCCGCGATCGCGCCCTGTTCCTTGATCGCGTCCAGCAGGCCCAGCCGCCGATAGGCGCGCAATGTAGGGCCGGTGATCGTGATGCCTGCGCCATAGACGCGCCATTGCGGGTCGATATCGATCAGCGTGACCTGCCCGCCCTGTTCGGCAAAGCGGATCGCTGCCGCCATGCCGCCGATGCCGCCGCCCACGATCAGGATGCGCTTGCCCGAAACCCAACCCGAAACCATGCCCGAAATCATGAATGCCACCCTCTCCGCGCCATCTTCTTCGTTCTGGCTATCGGTCCGGCGCGGGCAGGCGGAAAACGCTTTGCCTCAATAGTTGCTATCGGGAGTGTGGATAGCAGCGGCGATCGTTTCGGACTCGTCCGCGTGGCGCAGATAGGTCGAATCCAGCAAATCAATGTGACTTTTTCGCCCCGCAGGCCAGAATTGGCCAAAATCAAATCATAGGGGAGAGAGACATGCGTAGTTTGTTGCTGGCCACCACCGCGATCGCCGGCATGATGGCGACCGCGCCGACGCCGGGCCTGACGCAGACCGCCGATCAGGGCGCGCAGGCTTCGGCCGGGCTGGACGAAATCGTCGTCACCGCGCAGCGCAAGTCGGAAAGCGCGCAGAAGGCCGCGATCGCGATCGACGCCGTCACCGGCGACACGCTGGTCCAGCAGGGCATCAGCAAGGCGGAGGATATCACGAAGAGCGTTCCGGCGATCACCATCACCAATGGGGGCGGGTCCAACACATCCATCTTCATCCGCGGCGTCGGCAACATCACGTCGAGCAGCTATAACGACCCCGCCGTCACCCCCAGCTATGACGGCGTCGTGCTGGGCCGGGCGGCGGGCGCTTTCGGTTCCGCCTTCTACGACCTCGCCCGTGTCGAGGTGCTGAAAGGGCCGCAGGGCATCCTCTACGGCCGCAATGCCACCGGCGGCGCGGTCAACATCATCCCCGCGCGTCCCGAGCTGGGCAGGAATGGCGCGGGCTTCAACGTCTCCTTCGGCAATTATGACGCGGTCAATGTCGACGGCTATCTGAACCTGGCCACCAGCGACACCAGCGCCCTGCGCCTCGCCGCCACGCGCCAGGTGCATGACGGCTATAACCGCGACGGCAGCGACGACCTGAAGCGCACCGGCCTGCGCGGCCAGTTCCTGATCGAACCCAGCGACGATATTTCACTGCGCGTCGGCGCGGACTGGACCAAGGTGGGCGGCGTCGGTCCCGGCGGCAGCTATATCGGCGCCTACACGCCCGGCCCGTCGGGCTACACTTTCACCCCCAGTGGTTTCGACGGGTCGGAGGGGTTCAACACCGACGCCGCCAACGCCTATCGCCAGACGCTGATCGGCGCGCCGGGCTTCGGTTTCCTCAACGCCATGAACCAGGACGCCTCGACTGACTTCACCTATTGGGGCATCAATGCGGAACTGAACTGGAAGACCGACATCAGCACCTTCACGCTGGTGCCCGCCTTTCGCAAGTCCACGGGCGAAAGCTATTTCTATGGCCCCGCCTTCAACACCGCCTATAATGCCGAAACCGACAAGCAATACAGTCTCGAGGCCCGCCTGGCCGGTTCCGTCGGCATGATGGACTATGTTCTCGGCGGCTTCTATTTCAACGAGACGATCGACGCGCAGAATGAATATAATCAGGAATTCGTGCTGCCGATCCAGTCCTACACGCACAAGACCAAAAGCTGGGCCGCCTTCGGTCAATTGACCGCCCATGTCAGCGATCAATTCCGTCTTGTCGGCGGCGCGCGCTATACCCGCGACAAGAAGTCGATGGACGGCATCATCAACAATTTCATCACCTTCTGCGGCGGCCTGCCGCCCGCCAACATCACCCCGCCGGCGTCCTTCGCCGCCGGATGCGCTGCGCCCAATGGCTTGCCGCGCTATCCCAATCTCCTGACCACCGGCGACACGGTCAACTGGCTGGCCAGCAACGGCTGGATCGCAGCGGGCAGCACCGACCAGGCCAATCCGCAGGTTTTCCCGCTGCTGAACGGTGTCGGCACCATCCTGAAAACCTATAATCCGGTGGTGGACAGCGGCACCTATTCACGGGTGACGTGGAAAGCCTCGGCGGAATTCGATCTCGGCCCGGCGAACCTGCTCTACGCCACGGTCGAAACCGGCTATCGCGCCGGCGGTTTCCAGCTGGCGGAGGGCAAGTCGAGCTATGATCCCGAATTCATCACCGCCTATACGATGGGATCGAAGAACCGCTTCTTCAACAACCGCGTGCAGCTCAACGTCGAGGGCTTCTATTGGAAATATAAAGACCAGCAGATCACCTATTTCACCGTCGACACCAGTGGCACGCTCATCAATTCCAACGAAAATGCGGGCAAGTCGACGATCAAGGGCTTCGACGTCGATGCCATCGTGAAGGCGACGCCGACCACGACGCTCAACGCCAAGGTGCAATATCTCAAGGCCACCTATGACGACCTGCATCTCTACACCGCCTCGCCCCGCGACAATATCGCCTGTCCCTTCACCCTGACCGGCGCGACCGCAGGTGGTGCGCCGGTGAAGGACTTCAACTGTTCGGGCAAACCCTTGCTCTACTCACCCAAATGGACCGTCAATCTGGGCGCGGAACAGGTGGTGCCGCTGGGCCGTTCGCTCGAACTGGTCGGCAATGTCGCCACCGCCTGGCGTGACGACCAGTGGGGAGCGTTCGAATATCTCGATTTCGAACATATCCGCGCCTATTGGCAGACCGACCTCAACCTGACGCTGCGCGCGTCTGACGGCGGCTGGTCGCTGGGCGCGTTCCTCTACAATCTGGAAAACAAGCGCCGCATCGCCACGCCGCAACGCTCGCCGATCGGCATGGCGGTCGCCCGCTATACCGCGCCGCAGACCTATGGGGTGCGTTTCTCGGCGAACTTCTGACATCAAACGGCATAAGAGGAAAAGGGCAGGGCCTGTGGTCCTGCTCTTAGCCCATTGGAAAGGAAGCAGGATGCAGGTTGATCGACGGTCATTCATGGGTGGCGCCGGTGCATTGGGCGCGCTGGCGGTAGCGGGCGAGGCCACGGCCGCGGCCAGGGCGGGGCGCCCCAACATCCTCTTCATCATGGCCGACGATCTGGGCTATGCCGACCTGTCCTGCACCGGATCGCATCATATCCGCACCCCCGCGATCGACAGCATCGGCGCGCAGGGCATCATGCTGCGGCAGGGCTATGCCAATAGTTCGATCTGCTCGCCGACCCGCACCGCGCTGCTGACCGGCTGCTATCAATATCGCTTCCCCATAGGAATCGAAGAACCGCTTGGTCCCGCTGCGCCGGCGGGGATCGGTGTCCCGCTCGACCGCCCGACCATCGCTTCGGTGCTGCGCACGCAGGGCTATCGCACCAAGCTGGTGGGCAAATGGCATCTGGGCGAACCGCCCAAACATAGCCCGCTGCATCATGGCTATGACGAATTTTTCGGTATCGTCGAAGGCGCGGCCGATTATTTCCGCCATCATATGGTGATGGGCGGCAAGGATGTCGGCATCGGCCTGGCGCAGGGTGACACGCCGATCGAACGCAATGGCTATCTCACCGACCTGTTCGGGGACGAGGCGGTGAAAACGATCGAGGCCGAAAGCGACAAGCCCTTCTTCCTCAGCCTGCATTTCAACGCGCCCCACTGGCCATGGGAAGGGCGCGAGGATGCGGCCGTCGCGTCGACGCTCGGCGCATCCTTCCATTATAATGGCGGCAGCCTCGCCAAATATAGGGAAATGGTGGAGGCGATGGACCAGAATGTCGCCAAGTTGCTGGCCGCGCTGGACCGCAGCGGCAAGGCCGACAACACGATCGTCATTTTCACCAGCGATAATGGCGGCGAGCGTTTTTCGGAAACCTGGCCTTTTACCGGGGTGAAGGGGGAATTGCTGGAAGGCGGCATCCGCGTGCCGTTGATGCTACGCTGGCCGGCCGCGATCGCCGCTGGCTCGCAATCCGATCAGGTCATGATCTCGATGGACTTCCTGCCTACGTTGCTGGCGATGGCGGGCGGCGATGTGGCGAAGGCCGGCACGTTCGACGGGGTCGACCTGTCGGCGCAACTCAAGGGGCAGGCATCGCCGCTCACCCGCTCGCTCTACTGGCGATACAAGGGCAATGGCCAGGCCGCGCTGCGTGCAGGCGACTGGAAATATCTCAAACTGGGCGGGAAGGAGCATCTCTTCGATCTGGCCGCGGATGAACGGGAGCGCGCAGACCATGCCAGCGACGATCCGGCCCGGCTTCAGGCGATGCGGCTGCAATGGGACGCATGGAACGCACAGATGCTGCCCTATCCGCTGGGCAGCTTCAGCGAGGATGTGCGGGACCATTATGCGGATCGGTATTAAGCCATGACCATCATCGTGACGGGCGCCGGCGGTTTCGTCGGCCGACAGCTGGTACAGCGGCTGCTGGCGGCTGGCGAGGCTGTCGTCGGCATGGACAGCGCGCAGGGCGGTATCCCGGCTGGCGCGCGCGCGGTCGTGGGCGACATCTGCTCGGCCGCGGTGCGGGCGGAGGCGCTGCGCGACGGGTGCCGCGCGCTCGTCCATCTCGCCACCGTGCCCGGCGGCGCGGCGGAGGCCGATCCTGCCGCCTCGCGCCGAGTCAATATTGACGCCATGTACGACCTGCTGGACGATGCCAAGGCCGCGGGCGACCGGCCGCGCATCATCTACGCCAGTTCGATCGCGGTATTCGGCGATCCGCTGCCCGTGTCGGGCGTGGACGACCACACGCCGCTCGCGCCGCGCATGATCTATGGCGGGCACAAGGCGATGATGGAGGTCGCCGTCGCGATGATGCATCATCGCGGCGAGATCGAGGGCGTCAGCGTCCGCCTGCCCGGCATCCTCGCCCGGCCCAAGGGGCCGTCGGGCATGAAGTCCGCTTTCATGAGCGATCTGTTCCATGCCTTGCGGGCGGGAGAGAGCTTCGTCTGCCCGGTATCGGCGGAGGCGACGATCTGGGCGCAATCGGTCAGCCGTTGTGCCGACAATCTGGTTCATGCGCTGACGATGGACGCGGCGCTCATGCCGCCGACGCGGGTCGTTACCCTGCCGGCGCAGCGCATCGCGATGGGCGACCTCGCCGCCGAAATCGCCCGCCAATGCGCCGTCTCGACCGACCTGGTCGCCTATCGCCCCGACCCGGCGCTGGAAGCCGCCTTCGGATCGCACCCGCCGCTCGCGACGCCGGCTGCCGACCGCGCGGGCTTTGCCCATGACGGCGACCCTGCTACGCTGGTCGCCAACGCGCTGGCGGTCATAGCGGCAGGCTGAAGGAGAGAGACGATGCGGTTCGATCGGCTGGACCTCAACCTGCTGGTGGCGCTCGACGCGCTGCTCAGCGAACGCAGCGTCAGCCTGGCGGCGGATCGCATCTGCCTGTCGCAATCCGCCACCTCGTCGGCGCTGGGGCGACTGCGCGAATATTTCGCCGACGACCTGCTGGTGCAGAAGGGGCGGCAGATGGTCCTGACCGCCCGTGCCGAAGGGCTGGTCGATCCGGTGCGCGCGGTCCTGGAGCAGATCCGCTCGACCATCGCCGTGCCGCCGCCCTTTGACCCCGCGACGTCGGACCGCAGCATTCGCATCATGGCGTCGGACTATATCACCGAAGTCCTGCTGGCGTCGGCGATGACCGACCTGCAACGCGAAGCGCCGGGGATGCGTTTCGAAATCCAGTCGCTGACCGAAGTCCTGCTGGAATCGCTGGAGCGCGGCGCGGTCGATCTGCTCGTCACCATCGACTATGCGATCTCCGCCGATCATCCCAGCCAGATCCTGTTCGAGGACGATTATGTCGTCGTCGGCTGGAACGGCAATCCCGCCATGGCCAGGCCGATGACCAAGGAACTCTATTTCGAGCTGGGCCATGTCACCGCCCGCTTCGGCCGCGCGCGCGTGTCCGCGTTCGAAGACTGGTTCGTGCGGCGGCAGAAGCGCCAGCGCCGCATCGAAATCGTGACCCACAGCTTCCTGTCGATGCCCGGCCTCGTCATCGGCTCCAACCGCATCGCCACCATGCACCGGCGACTGGCGACGCGAATGGCGGACTATCTGCCGCTCACTTTGCACGAAGTACCGATGGACATCCCGCCGATCCGCGAGGCGATCCAGTGGCATATCTCCAGCAACAACGACCCGGCGATCCGCTGGGTGGTGGAACGGATCGTCGCCGGCGCGCAGGCGCCTGCCGTGCCAGTCAGGGATGACGGCATCCTCTCGCTCGACGAAGCCCGCATCGCGCGGCAGGAACTGGCCGCCCAGTTCCTGAGCGATTCCACGCCCAAGGGGCGCGGCTGACCGATCAGTCCGCGCTGTCGAACGCGGCGCGCGCCTGTTCGATCGCGGTGCCGCTGGCCTGCACCCAGGCGAGCAGGCGCCGCGCTTCCCCGACCAGCCCGTCACCCAGCGGCGTCAAGGCATAGCCGACCCTGGGCGGCACGTCCGCGCTCACCGATCGCGCCACCAGGCCGTTGCGCTCCAGTTGACGCAGCTTGAGCGTCAGCACCCGCTGCGAAATCTTTCCCTCCGCGCTCAGCCGGTCGAGCAGGCGCCGCAATTCGGCATGGCGGAAGGGCGCGATGGCCAGCAGCAGCAGGATCAGCATCGACCATCGATCGCCCAGCAGCCCGAACACCGTGCGGATCGGCGCATCGCGCTCCGCCCCATGCTCCGCCATGTCGCGGGCCAGCATGGTCAGGCCGTCGCGGCAGGCGGGATCGAAATCGTCGAAATCGGACATCGGTCAACAGATTATGACGGCACAAAAAAGTGCCGTCTTCTCCCCTCTGCCGACCATATTATGATGCTTTTCCAGAAGATCAATCACAGGAGAGGGCGATGGGGTCCGATGCGATCCGTCTGGACGGAAAAGTGGCGATCGTCACCGGCGGGGCCGGCGGCATAGGGGCGGCGACGGCGCGGCTGATGACCGATCGCGGCGCGCGTGTCGTGATCGCGGACATCGCGCAGGACGCGGCGCAGGCGCTGGCCAACAGCCTGCCCGGCGCCATCGCGATCCCGCTGGATCTGGAAAGCGAAGAGTCGATCGAGGCGCTGGTCGCCGCCGTGGTCGCCCAATGCGGCCGGCTCGACATTCTGCACAATAATGCCGCCTTGCTCGGCCCCGACATCGCCCGGCTGGATGGCGATATCGAACATATGGGCACAGCCCTGTGGGACCGCAGCTATGCCGTCAATGTGCGCGGCACCATGATCGCCTGCCGCGCCGCCCTGCCGCATCTGCGCGCCACGCGCGGCAATATCGTCAACACCGTCAGCAATCTGGCGCTCCAGGGCCATCTGATCCAGGCGGCCTATAGCTCGTCCAAGGCGGCCATCATCCAGATGACCCGATCGATCGCCGCCAGCCATGGCGCGCATGGCGTGCGCTGCAATGCGGTCGCGCCGGGCATGACGATGACGCCCGCGCTGCGCGACGCCTTCCCGCCGGCATTGCGCGCTGCGGTGGAAGCGGAAACGCTGCGCGACCGTCTGGGCGCGCCGGAGGATATTGCCGAGGCGGTCGCCTTCCTCGCCTCCGATGCCGCGCGCAACATCACCGGGCAGTTGCTGGTCGCCGATGGCGGCTGCGCCTCCCATGTGCCGGGCATCGCCCAATTCCGCGCCTTTCTCGGAGATCACGCATGAGCATCCACGACATCGTCGTCATGGGCGGCGGCCATAATGGCCTGACCGCGGCCGCCTATATGGCCAAGGCGGGCAAGAAGGTGCTGGTCCTCGAACGCAAGCCGCATTTCGGTGGCGGCGTATCGACGCGGGAACTGATCGCGCCCGGCTACTGGCATGACGAACACAGCAATGTGCATATCATGATCCAGGGCAATCCCATGATCCGCGAGGATGAACTGGGCCTGCTGTCGAAATTCGGGCTGGAATATATCTATCCCGAACTGCCCCACGTCAGCATCTGGGACGACGGCACGGTGATGCGGACCTGGAAGGATCTCGACCGCACCTGTCAGGAGATCGCCCAATATAGCCCGCGCGACGCCGAAGCCTATCGCAGGTTCGTCGGCATCAGCCAGAGCGTGCTGCCGATGTTCATGTCGGGCCTTTACGCGCCGCCCTTCCCGATGGGCGCCTTCGTCGCGATGATGGACCAGTCGGACGAGGGCCGCTTCCTGCTCGACGTGATGCAGCGCTCCGCGCTCGACGTCGCCAACCAATATTTCGAAAGCGACCGGCTCAAGATCCACATCGTCCGCCTCATCACCGAAAATCTCCAGATGCCGGACGAACTGGGCACCGGCATGGGCGTGCTGCTGATGCCCGGCATCATCCACACCTATGGCGTGTCGATGCCCAGGGGCGGATCGGGCGAACTCAGCAAGGCGCTGGTCCGCGCGATCGAACATATGGGCGGCGAAGTCCGCTGCGATGCGGAGGTGAAGCGGGTCATCGTTTCGTCGGGCAAGGCGGTCGGGCTGGAGATGACCGACGGCGAAACCATCATGGCGAAGGACGGCGTGATCGGCGCGATCCATCCGCATGTGCTGCGCCGCTTCGTCAGCGAGACGCCCGAACCCGTGCTGCAACGGGCCGAGCGGGTCACGCCGTCCACCTTCTCGATCAACCTGCTGCACATGGCGTTGAAGGAGAAGGCCAAGCTGCGCTGGGCCGAAGGGGAGGGCGGGGTGATGACCGAACTGCTCCAGACCCACACCATGCGCGACATGCTGCTCGACTATGACCATCTGCGCCGGGGCGTCGTGCCGCCCCGCCGCCTGATCGCGGGCGGCGACAATACGTCCAACGATCCCAGCCGCGCGCCCGCAGGTGGCGGCGTCTTCTACGGCGTGACCTTCGCGCCCTACGACCTGCACGAAGGCGGCCCGACCGCCTGGGATCGGATGAAGGAGGAGATCGCACAGGAAAGCTTGGCGCAATATCGCCTCTTCTACAGCAACCTGGACGAGGATAATATCATCGGCACGCTGGTCCGCTCGCCGCTGGACCATGAACGCGACAGCCCGGCCAGCTTCGTCAAGGGCGACATCCATGGCTGCGCGCCCTTCATGTACCAGACGGTCGGGCATCGCCCCACGCCGGATCTGGGCCATTTCCGGGTGCCGGGCATCGAAAGCCTCTATCTGGTCGGCCCCTTCATGCATCCGGGCGGCGGCGTCTTCGGCGCGGGCCGCGCGACCGCGATCCAGATGATGGACGATATGGGTATCGATTATGACAAGGTCTGCGCAGGAGCCGTGCAATGACGAACGCAACCAGCAAGGCCCCCGTCATGAAAATCCTCGACGCGCAGGACAAGGAATTGATGACCGTCCGCAAGATCGAGCGGGAGGGCGACGCCCTCATCATCCGCGGCAAGATTTTCGGCGCGATGCCGATGGTCGCCAAACTGACCCCGGCACAGGCGCGCGCCGCGCTCAGGCTGCTCGACTGGCGCACGATCCTGTTCCTGCTGACGATAGTGTTCCGCAAGGGTTGAACCCTTGGGCGGCTGCTATTGGCGGGGCCGATAGCAGCCTCCCATGAAATGCGTTTCCGGGCGACAGCCCCCGTCCGCATAGTGACGATCAGGATGAGGGAGTTGTCATGAGCATATTGGGCGTCGAAAGCGCGATTTTCGGGGTGGCGGACCTGGCGGAACATACGCGGTTCTGGACCGATTTCGGCCTGCCGGTGGAGATGGCGAGCGAAGATGAGGCGACATTTCGCCTGGCGTCCGGCTCGCGCGTCATCCTCTACCGCCATGGCGATCCGCGCCTGCCCGCGCCCGATCCCTTCCCCGGCGACGGATTGAAGGAAACCATATGGGGCGTTGAAAGTGCGCAGGCGCTGGAGCAGGTCGCCGCCAGCCTCGCCACCGAAGTCGATGTCCGCCGCGACGCCGACGGGACGGTCCATTGCACCTGCCCCGACGGCCAGCCGATCGGCCTGCGGGTATGGGCGAAGCGCCCGGTGGTCAGCGAAGCCAGTCCGGTCAACACGCCCGGCCACTATCCCCGCTTCAACCAGCATCGCATCTGGCGCCGCCGCGCCCTTCCCAAGACGATCAACCATGTCGTCTTCTTCTCGCCCGACTATGTCGGCAGTTTCGAATTTTACGAACGCCATATGGGTTTCCGCTATGTCGACCATAGCAAGGGCACCGGCATCTTTTCCCGTGCGCCCGGCACCTTCGAACATCATTCCATCTTCTGGGTGAATTGCGACCTGCCGATCGCGCCCGATCATTTCAAGTTCATGCACATCGCCTTCGGCATGGACGATATCGACGAAGTCATGCTCGGCGCGAACATCATGGACGCGAAGGGCTGGAAGAACCAGACGATGAACAGCAGCGGCGGGATCTCGCGCCACCGCATCTCGTCGGCCATCTATTATTATTGCGACATGCCGGGGAAGGCGGGGGAGGCGGAATATCACGCCGACACCGATTATCTGGATGACAATTGGGTGCCGCGCGCCTGGGATTTTCGTTTCGGCTCGCTGCTCTGGTCGAACAATGCCCCGCCCATCTTCCGCGGCGACAACATCCCTTGGGACATGGCTTTCGACGCGGACCGCGCCAGTTTCGAACCCTTTCGCAAGACCGGCCCCGGGCGACTGCCGGTCACCGGCAAGCTCGCCGAAATCAGCGAGGCGGACGAACATGCGCTGTGACGAGCCTGTGCGCTGCCCATGATGCCCGATCGCCGTGCCGCAGACGCGCCGATCTTCTTTGCGATTCTGCAAGTCGTCGGCTGTTTCGGCCGACTTCGGAATGGTCTAGGCATCCGCCATGCGCAGCGACCCACCCCATCGCCGGATCGGCATCATCGGCACCGGCCGCGTCGCCCGCGCCATGGCGCGGGCCTTACAAGCCCGGACGGCCGATCCGATGCTGGTATGGGGCCGCGACCCGGTCCGGCGCGACGCCATGGTCGCCGGGATCGGCCACGCCCAGGCCGCGCATGAACTGACGACGATCGCGTCCGCCTGCGACGTGATCCTGATCGCCGTGTCGGACGACGCCATTCCCGATCTGGTCGAGGCCCTGGCGCAGCAACTGTCCGAAGACGTCACGCCTTTCATCCTCCATCTCAGCGGCGGCAGCGGCGCGGCGCTCCTTGCGCCACTGGCGCAGCGCGGCGCCCTGACTGCGGCGGTGCATCCGGCCATGACCTTCACCGGCGATCCCGAACGGGAAGTCGCCCGCATGGTCGGCGCCCGCTTCGTCATCACCGCAGACACGCACCCGGCGATCCTGGCCGCACAGGCTCTGGTCGCCCTGCTCGGCGGCGTGGCGGAGCAGGTGGGGGAGGCGCAGCGCCCGCTCTACCACGCCGCGCTTTGCCATGCCGCCAACCATCTTGTGACGCTGATCGCCGGCGCGGGCGACGCGCTGACGGCGGCCGGCATCGCCGACCCCGGCGCGCTCCTCGGTCCGCTCGTTCGCGCGGCGCTCGACAACGGCCTCGACCGGGGCATGGCCGCCTTGTCCGGGCCGTTGCTGCGGGGCGACGGCGACACCATCGCCAGTCATCTGGCCGCGCTGTCGGCTGACAGCCCGCACCTGCTCCCCGCCTATCGTGCCATGGCGATAGCGACGCTCGACGCGCTGGAGCGGTCCGGCGCACAGCCCGCGACCATGTTACGACAGGAACTGGCCTCCGCCACATAAGTAGCGCGCGCCTGCATCCTCTCTTGAAGGACGCGTCGCTGCCAAGCTATGCCTTGCGGGACACAGGGAAGGATGATGCGTGGCCAAATCGCCGACGAACATGCAGGGCAAGGCGGGCGGACGGGCTGGTGAAGCGGAGGAGACTCGCCTCAACATATTGGACGTCGCCACGCTGGAGTTCGCCGACAAGGGGTTGAGCGGCGCGCGCATAGACGAGATCGCCGATCGCACCGATGCGTCCAAGCGGATGATCTATTATTATTTCGGCAGCAAGGAAGGCTTGTACCGCGCCGTGCTGGAGCGCGCTTACACCGCGGTGCGGGAGATCGATGCGGATAATACGCGCAGCGACCTGGCCCCCGACGCGGCCTTGCGCGATGTGGTCGGCGCGACCTTCGACTATCACCACCAGCATCCCGAATTCGTGCGGCTGGTGATGAACGAGAATATCCTGCGCGGCGCGCATATCGGCGAGATTCCCGGCATCCGCGAACGCAATCGCAAGGTGGTGGAACAGTTGCGCAACATCCTGGCGCGCGGTGTCGCCAGCGCCCATTTCCGCGAAGGCATCGACCCGCTGGAACTGCATATGACGATCAGCGCGCTCTGCTTCTACAATGTCTCGAATCGCTATACCGTCTCCTACGGTTTCGAACGCGACGTCACCGCGCCCAAGGTGCTGGCGCGGCGGCGCACCAATGTCATCGACATCATCGAAAGCTGGTGCCGGGCCTGAGTGGGTGGCTTGCCGCCGTCTGAAACTGACATGCTGAACGGTATCTGGAGCGGGCTGCGTCTAACCGGACGCAAGACGCACGCTCCAGTTTTTTCGCATCGTTTTTAGCGGGAAACCGGTTCGCACTTTTCGGCATGATGCTTTAGCTGCGCTGCAATGCGTCAGGCGGGATAACACAGCGTCGATTGCCGCTCCCCCACAGGCGGCCATGGTTCAGTCTCGCTCCATGATGATGCGCATCGTCATCGGGCTTGCCATCGCAATCCCCGATGATATCAATGTACGAAATAGTTAGCACAAGAATCGTGAACGGGAGAGGATTATGCTTAGGCGGATCACGCTATCTTTGGGTCTGGCGCTATTGGCGGCGCAGGGGCCGCTCCTTGCCCAGCCACCATCCCCCGCCACCGCGCCCGAACCGGCGCTGGGCGATCCGATGCCCGACCGTATTCTGACCCTGGCCAACGGCGTCACGGTCAATGCGGACATCGTCTATTCCGTCATTCCCGGCTACCGTCCGATCACGCTCGACCTTTACCGCCCGTCCGCCGCCAGCGGCCCGCTGCCGCTCGTCCTCTACATCCATGGCGGCGGCTGGGCGAACGGCCATACGCGCCAGTCCGGCGCATTCAGCGATTTCCCCGCGGTGCTGGCCGACCTGTCGGCGCGGGGTTATATCGTCGCCTCGCTCGAATATCGCCTGTCGAAGGAAGCGCCGTTCCCCGCCGCGATCGACGATGTCCGCACCGCCATTCGCTTTCTGCGCGCCAATGCCGCGCGCTTCGGGCTGGACGGGGGCAAGGTGGCCGTCTGGGGCGGATCGGCTGGCGGCCAGCTCGCGGCGCTTGCTGCGCTCCAGTGCGGCAGCGCGCCGACCGGCGAGGACAAGAGCAACCCCGGCCAGAGCGACTGCGTGCAAGCCGGGGCGGGCTGGTACGGCGTCTATGATTTCGCCACTATGCCGCAGGCGATCGCCGGCGCGGAAAACGCCTATCTCGACTGCGTGAAGCCCGATTGCCCGGCCGATCGCGTCAGAGCCGCCAGTCCCGCGGCCCATGTCGATGCCAAAGACCCGCCGATGCTGCTGATCCACGGCACCGACGACAAGGTCGTGCCCGCCGCCCAGTCGCAGCAGCTCGCCGCGACGCTGAAGGCGGCCCATGTCCCCGTCACGCTGGAGATCATCCCCGGCGTCGGCCATAGCTGGATCGGCGCGGATGCGGCGGCGACCCGCGCCGCCTCGCTGCGCGCGCTCGACCTCACCTTCCGCTTCTTCGACACGCAACTGAAGGGCAAGAAATGATGCGCCGCTTGCTGCTGGCTCTGGGGCTTCTGCTTTCCGCGCCCGCTTCGGCCCAGATCGTCGATCGGTCCGCCGGCGACCCCATCCGCACGACTGATGGCCTGGTGGCGGGCAAGCTGCTGGCGTCGGGCGTGCGTGCCTGGCTGGGCGTCCCCTTCGCCGCGCCGCCGGTGCGCGATCTGCGCTGGCGCGCGCCGCAGCCGCACGCGCGCTGGGACGGCGTCTGGAACGCCGATCGCTTTGCGCCGGAATGCATCCAGCCGCTGCGCGCCCGCAATATCAACCATTACTTCGGGGAGGAAGCGACCAGCGAGGATTGTCTCTACCTCAACATCTGGGCGCCGCCCGGCCCCGCGCCCGCAGGCGGCTATCCGGTCGTCGCTTGGATCTATGGCGGCGGCTTCAACATCGGTTCGGCCTCCATGGCCAATTATGCGGGCGACGCCCTTGCGGCCAAGGGCGTCGTCTATGTCGCCATCGCCTATCGTGTCGGGCCGTTGGGCTTCCTGGCCCACCCCGCACTCAGCGCCGAAAATGGCGGCAAGTCGGGCAATTACGGCCTGAAGGATCAGGTCGCGGCGCTCCAGTGGATCAAGGCCAATATCGCCGGTTTCGGCGGCGATCCGGGCAATGTGACGATCGCGGGCCAGTCCGCCGGATCGATGTCGGTCTCGTTGTTGCAAGCCAGCCCGGCGACCAAAGGCCTGTTCCAGCGCGCCGTCGGCATGAGTGGCGGCGCATTTGGTGGCATCGGAACGCCCGTCCCGCTCAAGGACGCCGAAGCCGAAGGCCTCGCGCTGCAACAGGCGCTGGGCGCGCAGTCGATCGAACAGATGCGCGACCTGCCCGCTGACCAGTTGATCGCCCGCGCCGCGCCGGTGCGCCGCCGTCCGATCGTGATCGACGGCGACGTCGTGGCGGAAACCCCCGCCAGCGCCTTTGCCGCCGGACGCCAGAATGACGTGCCGCTGCTGCTTGGCTTCACCCGCGACGAAAGCTTCCGGTCGCTGGGGCCGGTCGCCACCGTAGCGGACTATGAATCCGCCGTCCGCCGCGCCTTTCCGGCCAATGCCACGACGATCCTGCAACGCTATCCCGCGCGCACGCCGGACGAAGCGCGACGGCAGGCGCGCGACATCGAACGCGACTCCACCCTCAACGCCCAGATGGCGCAATGGGCGCTGGCGCAGGCCGCCACCGCCAAGGCGCCGGTCCACGCCTGGTTCTTCACCCGCGTTCATCCCTATCGCCCCGGCGTTTCCTTCGCCGACCATGATCCCACGACCGTGGGCGCCTATCATTCGGCGGACATCCCTTATTGGCTCGGCACGCTGGACAGCCTCAACCGCTTCCGCATCACCCGCGACTGGACCGCGGTGGACCAGAGCCTGTCCACCGAGATGATGGATCGCCTGATCGCCTTCGCCCGCACGGGCGACCCCGGCCCGAACTGGCCCGCCTTCACGCGCGCCCGGCCCAAGGCGCTGGAACTGGGCGACACGCGCGCCGTCATCCCCTGGCCGCATTTCGCCGACTGGCCGTTGTTCGGCGACGCCCCGCCGCCGGCCGATCGTCCGCGGATCAGGGACTGATGGCGATGATCAACCGACGGTATGTGCTCACCGGCCTAGGCGGGGTGATCGCAGCATCCGCTCTGCCGGCGAGGGCATGGGCGACGACCGACGCGCCGGGCCTGGATTTCGTCTATGAAGCCATCGTCACGCTGGAACCCACCCAAGAGTTCGGCCCGACTCCGCTCGGCACCCGCAGGCGCATCCCCATCACCGGCGGCACCTTCGCCGGTCCCCGCATCCGGGGCGTCGTTCTGGCAGGCGGCGCGGACTGGCAATTGCAACGCGCCGATAACTGGACGGTCATAGAAGCCGATTACATGATGCGCACGGATGACGGCACGCCGATCCATGTCCGCAATGTCGGCCTGACCAACAGCCGCGTCTCCGGCGCCCCCAGCCGCTATCTGCGCACCGTCCCCAGTTTCGAAGCGCCCACCGGCCCGCACGACTGGCTCAACCAGGCGATCTTCATCGGCACGCTCGGCCCGCCGCCCGAAGACGCGCCCAAGCCGTCTGTGCGCATCCGCGTCTATCGCGTCACATGAGGCGGGGTTCGATCCTCGCCGGTGCGGCGCTGCTGGCGCTGGCGGGCTGCGCGACGACATCGCCCGCGCCACCATCCACCACCGCCTGCGCCCCAACCGCACAGTTCAGCTTCGTCTGCGGCGCGAACAAGCCCGAAGACCTTGCCCATATCCCGGCAACCCCCTGGGTGATCGCCAGCGGATTTGCGACCGGATCGGGGCTGAAACTGATCGACAGCCGCACCCGCCGCGCCAGCCTCTGGTTCACGGCCTCTTCCGATCAGGTCACGCCCGACCCCCGCTATCCCGATTGCGCCACGCCGCCCGATCCCGCGCTGTTCACCGCCCGCGGCCTCAGCCTGCGCATGACTGAAGCGGGGCAGGGGCGGCTGCTGGTCGTCAATCATGGCGGGCGCGAAGCGATCGAGGTTTTCGCGATCGACGCGCGCGGGGAGGGTGCGCCGACCCTGCGCTGGCAGGGTTGCCTCGCCATGCCGCCGGGCCATGTCGCCAATGCCGTCGCCTCCTATGCCGATGGCACGGTCATCGCCACGGTGCTGACGCGCCCCGGCACCAGCATCACCGATTTCGTCCTTGGTCGCATCACCGGCGGCGTCTATGAACGCGGCCCGCAGGACAGCGCCTTCCGCCTGCTGCCCGGCACGCAGTTGCCCGGCAATAACGGGCTGGAAACGGCGCGTGACGATAGCGGCTTCTATGTCATCGCCTTCGGCCTGCGCGATGTGGTCGCCTATGCGCGCCACGATACGCGCCAGCCGCTCTGGCGCGCGCAGGCGCCCGAATTCATGCCCGACAATATCCATTGGGACGGCGACCGGCTGCTGCTCGCCGGCATGGTGCGCGAAGAACCGGCCTGCGGCGGCCTGCGTAAAATCGTCAATGGCGTGGCCGATGGCATGTTGTGCCATCGCGGCTATGCCGTGGCACAGCTCGACCCGGAAACCCGCCGCTTTTCTCTGGTCGCCTATGGTCCGCCCGACCCGGTCTTCAACGGCGTATCGGCGGCGGTGATGCTGGGCGACGATCTGTGGCTCGGCTCCTATCAGGCGGACCGGATCGCGATTCGGCGCCTGTCCTATCTGTTGCCGTAAATTTGTATGAACTAGTTCGTACATTTCTCTTGCCGAAACATCCGGCTTGGCATAGAAGCGAATCTGCAAGATCGGGAAACATATCCCGACTGATGGGGAGGATCGGCCAGTGACGGCCCAGTGCAGCATCTATCGTCCGAACGCCCGTCCGTCCGACACTGCGGTCATGGCCCCTTGCGCATCGACGCCGGCATGAGGGCGTCCGCACATTCCGACGGACTGCTCCGCCCCACCCGCGCGCGCATCGGCGTGCTGGCGCTCATCAGCGTCGCCACCTTGCTCAACTATATGGACCGTGCCGTCATGGGCGTCGCCGCCCCCTCGCTGACCGCGGAACTCCATATCTCGCCGGAAATGATGGGCTTCATCTTCTCCGCCTTCTCCTGGACCTATGCCGCGTCGCAAATCCCCGGCGGCCTGCTGCTCGACCGGCTCGGCACGCGCATCACCTATGCCGGGTCGCTGATCCTCTGGTCCTTTTTCACTTTGCTCCACGGCATAGCCGGCAATGTGGCAATGTTGTTCGGCTTCCGCCTGGCGCTGGGCATGGCGGAAGCACCTTGCTACCCGTGCAACAGCCGCATTCTCAGCAGTTGGTTCCCGCAGGATGAACGGGCGCGGGCCAACTCCGTCTATGCCGTGGGGCAATATGCGGGTCTCGCCTTCTTCAGCCCCGTCCTCTTCTGGGTGGTGGGCAGCTTCGGCTGGCGCGCCCTGTTCCTGATCGCCGGCGCGCTCGGCATGGCGTTCGGCCTGCTCATGTATGCCCGTTATCGCGATCCGGCCGACAGCCGCCGCGTCAACGCCGCCGAACTCGCCTATATCAAGGCGGGCGGGGGCGTGGCCATCGCCGGCAAGGACGAAAAAATCCCCTTCTCCTGGGCCAATGTCCGCAAGCTGATGGGCAAGCGCCAGATATTGGGCGCGTCGATCGGCCAGTTTTGCGGCAATTCGACGCTGGTCTTCTTCCTGACCTGGTTCCCGACCTATCTGGCGACCGAGCGCGGCATGGACTGGCTCAAATCCGGCACCTTCGCCGTCCTGCCCTATATCGCCGCCTCGGCCGGCGTCTTGCTGGGCGGGCAGGTGTCCGACATGCTGATCCGCCGCACCGGCTCCGCTAATATCGGGCGCAAGCTGCCGATCGTCGCCGGATTGCTGCTGGCCTCCACCATCGTCGCGGCCAATTTCGTTCAGAGCAACACGCTGGTCATCGCCATCATGTCGATCGCCTTTTTCGGCCAGGGCATGGTCAATCTGGGCTGGACCCTGATTTCCGACGTCGCCCCGCGCCAATATATCGGCCTGACCGGCGGCGTCTTCAATCTCTGCGCCAATCTGGCCGGCATCGTCACGCCGATCGTGGTCGGGCTGATCGTGGGGCAGACCGGCTCCTTCTACTTCGCGCTCGCCTTCATCGGCATACTCGCGCTGGTCGGGGCCGCGGCCTATATTTTCATCGTAGGGGATGTACGCCGGGTTCGAACTGGACTGACGAATATAGGGGCAGGAAGGTCACGCAAAAACAGGGGCAAAGCCTCGGGTCGCATCAATTTATGTACGAACTAGTTAGTAATAAAAACGGGAGGATGAAATGAAGACAGGTTTCACCATGCAGCTTCGTCTCGGCGGATCGCTGGCCGCACTGGCGCTCGGCGCCTGCACATCACCGCTCTGGGCGCAGGATCAGGCCGCCCCGGCGCAGCAGGCCGGCGACGCCGCCGCCGCCGACCAGCCGGCCACCGCCGACATCGTCGTCACCGGATCGCTGATCGCCCGCCCGAACAATGTCGCGGTCAGCCCGATCGTCACCGTCTCGGATGAACTGGTGCAGCAGAGCGGCCAGATCACGCTGGAAGATTCGCTGAACCAGTTGCCCGGCTTCACCCCTTCGGGCAATGCCGGCACCGGTGGCCAGGGGGCGGGCGGTCGCGCCACGCTCAACCTGCGCGGCCTTGGCTCCAACCGCAACCTCGTCCTGCTCGACGGCCGCCGCCTGCCGCTGTCCGACATCAACGGCAATGTCGACATCAACATCCTGCCGGAATCGATCATCGGCTCGGTGGATGTCATCACCGGCGGCGCCTCGGCGATCTACGGGTCCGACGCCATGTCGGGCGTCGTCAATTTCAAGACCGACAAATATTTCGACGGCATTCGCGGCGACATCCAGAACGGCAACAGCTTCCGCGGCGACTATGGCAAGTTCAACGCGTCGTTGGCGCTCGGCACCAAATTCGCCGACGATCGTGGCCGCCTGATGCTGGCCTTGAGCTATGGCCAGCGCGATCCGCTCTCCGGTTCGCAGCGCAGCTTCTTCAACGACAAGGTGCCATCGTCCTTCATTGGCACCGGCACCTTCGTCCCCAATGCGCTGAACCTGCCGAACGCAGCCGTGCTCAACGGCCTGTTCGCCAGCTATGGCGCGACCACGCCGATCAACCCGACGCTCAATCTCGGCTTCAACAATGACGGCTCGCTGTTCGTCCAGACCGGCGCGATCAACTATAAGGGGCCGACGACCGGCGCCTATGCCGTGGTCGGCGGCAATGTGCGTATGCCGGTCGGCCCGCAGCTTCAGATCCTCAACGCATTCGAACGCAAATCCGCTTTCGCCAAGGGCGAATATGACCTGACGGACGCGCTGACCGCCTATGGCCAGTTCCTCTATGTCGACTCCACCGTCACCACCGAAAGCGGCGGCAGCCTGACGCAGTTCGCGCCCTTCACCACCATTCCCGTCACCAATCCCTTCATCCCGACCGATCTCGCCACCCTGTTGGCGTCGCGCGCCAACCCGGCCGCGCCCTTCCGCTGGAGCGCCCGCTATGTCGGCATCGGCGACAAGGGTTGGGACGAGAATTACCGGGTTCAGCAATATCTGGGCGGGCTGAAGGGTACGCTGGCCGGATCGTGGAAGTTCGACGCCTTCGCCTCCTATGACGAAACCGTCCATAACCAGTCGATGTTCAACGCGGTGCTGAAATCGCGGGTGCAGACCTTGCTCAACGCGCCCGATGGCGGCGCCTCGCTCTGCGCGGGCGGTTTCAATCCTTTCGGCATCGCCAACGCGACCAGCCTGTCGCGCGAATGCCAGCAATATATGACCGCGACGATCAACAGCCGCGAACGGCTGACGCAGACCCAGGTCCAGGGCCAGGTCAACGGTCCGTTGTTCGACCTGCCGGCCGGCCCGGTCCAGCTCGCGCTGCTCGCCGGTTATCGCAAGAACACGTATAAATATGACCCCAGCTCCGACCTCGTCTCCAACAATGTCGAGGGTGTCGTCGGCTCCAACCCGGCGCGGGGCGAGATCAGCGTCAAGGAATTCGCAGCGCAGATCGACGTGCCGCTGCTGTCCGACACGCCCTTCTTCCACGAACTGGGCGTCGGCGCGGCCTTCCGCTATTCGGACTATAAGCCCAGCGGCAGCGTGAAAAGCTATGAATTCGACGCCCGCTGGCAACCGGTCCAGTCGCTGCTGATCCGCGGCAGCTACCAGCGCGCGGTGCGTGCGCCCAATATCGGCGAACTCTTCTCGCCCGTCACCGGCTCGCAGCTCGCCATCGGAACGCCGCCGCTCGCCATCGGCGATCCCTGCGACGTCCGTTCGGCGGCCCGCACCGGCGCCAATGGCGCGCAGGTCCGCGGCCTCTGCCTGGCGCAGGGCATTCCCGCCGCCGCGATCGACGCCTATCAGTTCGCCACCACCGCCACCGGCGGCAATATCCAGGGCAACAGTGCCCTGACCCCGGAAAAGGCGAACACCTTCAACGTCGGCTTCGTCTACAATCCCAAATTCTCGTCGCCCTGGTTGTCGGGCTTCTCCTTCTCGGTCGACTATTATAATATCAAGATCCGCAACGTCATCTCGACCATCAATGGTCTGACGGTCCTCGCCAAATGCTATAATCTCGATGGATCGAACAGCAGCTATTCGAACAGCAACGAATTCTGCCAGCTGGTCCAGCGCGACCCGACCGGTCAGCTCGTCGCCATCGCCCAGCCTTATCTCAACCTCGGCGCGCTCGACACCGATGGCGTCGATGTGCAGGTCAACTGGTCGCTGCGCCTGTCGGACGCCGGCATCGGCGATGGGTCGGGGAAGATCTACGCCTCGTCCGCCATCGGCTGGCTGAACCATTATAAGGTCCAGACCCTGCCCGGCTCGGCGGCGCAGGATTTCGTCGGCACCAGCACGCCGGGCCGTCCGCTGCCCAAATGGAAGGCGCTGACCACCGTTGGCTACAGCTCCGACGTGTTCGGCATCGGCCTGCGCTGGCGCTATCAGGGCAAGCTGCGCGACATCAGCGCCATCACCTCGCCCGCGGCCGAACAGGTGGGGGTCAAGCCCTATAATCTGTTCGATATCTTCTCGACCGTCGACATCAACGACAATCTGCAACTGCGCGGCGGCGTCACCAATCTGTTCGACAAGGGCATTCCCTTCGTCGCCAGTTCGCAGAACGGCACGGATGCCGGCACTTACGACATGGTCGGCCGGTCCTTCTATGTCGGCGCGAAGTTCAAATTCTGATCTCCCCCCGGTCCCCGTCATACTCTGACGGGGACCACCCTTTTATTCGGATCGCCATCCCTTGACCCAGTCACGCTCCGTCCCGCGCTACCTTACCGGCCTGATCGGCCGCGACATCCAGGCGTCGCTGACGCCGCGCCTGCACGAAAGCGAAGCGGATGCGCAGGGCATCCGCCTCATCTATCGCCTGTTCGATTTCGCCGCCGACGGCATGACCGGATCGGACCTGCCGCGCCTGCTCGACGCGCTGCACCTCGCCGGTTTCGCGGGCGTCAACGTCACCCATCCCTATAAGCAGGCGGTCATCGCCCATCTAGACGAACTTTCGCCCCAGGCGGCGCAGATCGGTTCCGTCAACACCGTCGTCTTCCGCGACGGGCGGCGCATCGGCTACAACACCGACGTCAGCGGTTTCGCCGAAAATCTCCGCTCCGGCCTGCCACAGGGCGCCGCCATGACCCGCGTCGTCCAGATGGGCGCCGGCGGGGCAGGGGCCGCCACCGCCCATGCGCTGATGGATCTGGGCGTGACGCAACTCACCCTGTTTGATTCCGACACCGGCCGCGCCACCGCGCTCTGCGACGCGCTCTGCGGCGTGCATGGCATCGGCCGGGCGGTCGTCGGCCATGATCTGTCTGCGGCCATCGCGCTGGCCGACGGCATCGTCAACGCCACGCCCATGGGCATGGCCGTGCATCCCGGCTCGGCGATCCCCCGCGACCTGCTCGACGCCCGGCTATGGGTCACCGACATCGTCTATTTCCCGCTCGAAACCCAGTTGCTGCGCGAAGCCCGCGCCGCCGGTTGCACCACGCTCGACGGCAGCGGCATGACGATCTTCCAGGCTATCGGCGCCTTCCGGCATTTCACCGGCCGCAGCGCCGATCCCGTCCGCATGGGCGGCAGTTTCCGCGCCGCGCTGCAAAGCTGACATAGAGGGAGGATATGCGATTATGAGCCTGCAATGCGGCATCGCCACCGTCTCGCTCAGCGGCACGCTGGAGGAAAAGCTGCGCGCCGCATCCGCCGCGGGCTTCGACGGCGTCGAGATTTTCGAAAACGACCTGATCGCCTCGCCGCTGCGCCCGCGCGAAGTCCGTGCGATGCTCGACGATCTCGGCCTCGCCTGCATGCTCTACCAGCCCTTCCGCGATTTCGAAGGGATGCCCGGCGCCATGCGCCAGCGCGCCTTCGACCGGGCGGTGGCGAAGTTCGACCTGATGGGCGAACTGGGCGCCCGTCACATCCTTGTCTGCTCCAACTGCTCGCCGCACGCGCTGGGCGAACGCAATCGCATCGTCGCCGACTTCCAGCAACTGGGCGACCTCGCCGCCACCTGCGACATCATCGTCGGCTATGAAGCGCTCGCCTGGGGCCGCCATGTCTTCGACCATCGCGACGCCTGGGCGATTGTGGAAGCGGTCGATCATCCCAATATCGGCATCATTCTCGACAGCTTCCACTCGTTGTCGCGCGGCATCCCCAGCGAGAGCATCGGCTCCATTCCGGGCGACAAGATCGCCTTCGTCCAATTGGCTGATGCACCGAAACTGGATATGGACCTGCTCTACTGGAGCCGCCACTTCCGCAACTTTCCGGGGCAAGGCGGTTTGCCGGTTGAAGCCTATGTCGCGGAAATATTGGCGACCGGCTATAGCGGCCCCTTGTCACTCGAAATCTTCAACGATCGGTTCCGCGGCTGGTCGGCCGACCTGATCGCCGCCGACGGACTGCGCGCGCTGCGCCATGTCGAGGATTCCGCCTTGCGCCTGCTCGACCGCCCGACCGTCGCCCCATCGCCGCCGTCCCATGTCCGCCCCGAATTCGTCGAATTCGCCGTCGATGATGCGGATGTCCCGGCGCTCGAAACAATGTTCGGATCGCTCGGCTTCATCCGCACCGGCATCCACCCGGCCAAGGCGGTCAGCCGCTGGCAGGCCGGGTCGGTCAACCTCGTCATCAACGCCGAACCGCATGGCTTCGGCCATGATTTTCATAGCGTCCACGGCCCGTCCATCTGCGCCGTCGGCCTCGTCGTGCCGGATCGCGATGCGGTCGCCGCGCGCGCCGCGCATCTGGGCATCCGGGCGGTGGACGATAGCGACGCGCCGGGCAACCTCGCCTTCCCGGCGCTGCGCGGCATCGGCGGCAGTCTCGTCTATCTGATCGGGGAGGGAGAGGCCGATGCCATGTGGGCCGGCGAATTCACGCCCACCGGCGCGCCCTATGACGCATCCCCGCTCGCGATCGATCATCTCGCCGCGGTCGTGCGGATCGAGGAATATCTGTCCTGGCAACTCTACTGGCGCTCGCTCTTCGGCTTGCAACAAAGTTTCCAGGCCGATGTCATCGATCCGTCCGGGCTGGTATTGAGCCAGCCGCTCCAGTCGCCGGACGGCGCGCTGCGTGTGACGCTCAATGCCTCGGAGGCGCTCGGCACCTTGTCGTCGCGCTTCGTCGAACATAATCTGGGCGGCGGCTATCAGCATATCGCCCTGTCCACGCCGGATCTGCTGGCGACCGCCGGCTGCATGACCGTAAAGGGCGCCGATATCCTGCCGATCCCACCCAATTATCATGACGATATCGCCGCCCGCTTCGGCCTGGACGACCAGCGCATGGCAGCCTTGGCGCAGGCGAATATATTATACGATGCAGATGGCACCGGCGAATATTTGCAACTCTACAGTCGCGCGTTCCGCAAACGCTTCTTTTTCGAATTTGTCGAGCGCGACAGGTATCAGGGCTATGGCGCGCCCAATGCCAGCATTCGCCTCGCCTCGCAGGAACGCTATAAAAAGGCGGCGACCGATCCGGAATGATCGCCGCGCGGCGCGCCGCCCATCCGGACGGCGCGCTCGTCTGTCAGGACGTGGCGTCGACCGCCTCGCTCTTGGCCGCCTTGATGCCCAGCTTCCTGCGCGGTGCCTTGGCCGGGCTCTTCGCTTTGACCGGCTCCGCCGCCGCTATGGGCGTTTCGACCGTAGAAATCGTCGGCGCGGCCACCGCCTTGGGTTTGCGACCGGGCTTCTTGGCGGCCGGTTTCGGCGTCGCCGCGGTCTCGACGTCCGCTCCGGCCGGGACGCGGTCGCCCTTGGGTGCTGCCTTTGCCTTGGGCGTAGCGGCGGCAGGGGCGGGCGTGGCCGCAACGGCGGGCTTCTTGCGGCTGGCCTTGGGCTTGGGCGCCGCTGCCTTCGCTGCGCTTGCCGGCTTTGGCGCGGGCGCGGCCGATGCAGCCTCCGCAGCGGCCGCTGCCGCGCGCGCCTGCGTGCCGCGCTGGCCCAGGCCCAGCTTCTGCGCTACTGCGCGGCGCTGGTCGGAATAGGCCTGCGCCACCATCGGATAGGATGCGGGCAGGCCGTAACGTTCGCGATAATCGGCCGGGGTCAGGCCATGGGTGGCCAGATGCCGCTTGAGCGTCTTGTACGGCCGCCCGTCGATCAGGCTCAGAATATGCTCGCGCGACGCAATGCTCTTGCGCACGCTCACCGCCGGGACATGTTCGACCGTCTCGACCGGCGCGGGCGCAGTCTCCGCGATCAACGCCGCGCGCGTCGACTGGATCAGCCCCGCCAGGTCATCGCTGGCGACTGTGTTGTTGGCGACATAGGCGCTCAACAACTGGACGGTCAGGCTCGTATAGTCGGGCTGTTCGATGTCGGCCATGGGAATATCCTATCCAGAAAAGGGCGGGCCGGGGCGTAGGATTGGCTGGCCCGGTTGCCCTTTTGCCGTCCCCCGGCGCTTTTGTCAAAAGCATGGCTCGCGGCACAGCGTGCAAGGCATCTCGTCGTGGACGAACACTGGTCAAGATGGTCATTGGGACGGTCGCGATCCCCTGCTAGTCTTGCAACGACTGGACCTCTACTTCAATTGGTCCGACGCCCGTATTTCATCCGTTCAGGCGGCGGCCGGCGATCCGCCCAGCGCCTTGACCAGTGCGATGCTCGCCCGCATCCGTTCGATCTCCGCGGTCAGCAGCGCGCTCTGCGAATCCAGCGCATCGGTCTGGGCGGTGACGACCTCCAGATAGTCGGACGCGCCGTCGCGATAGCGGGTGAAGGCCAGGTCGCTCGTGCGCTGCGCCGCCTGCGCCGCATCGCGCTGGTCGACCAGTTGCACCGACAGGTGGTGTAGTGCCGCAATGCCATCCTCCACCTGCCGGAACGCGCCCAGCACGGTGTCGCGATAGAGCGCGGCCTGCTCCTCATATTCCGCGCGCGACAATCTGACCTGTGCCCGCCGCTTGCCACCGTCGAACAGGGTCAGCGCCGCGGCCAGCGGCCCCAGGCCCCACACGCTGTTGGGCGTGGTCAGCAACTGGCCGTGCGTCGTCTGCCATCCTCCGCTCAGCCCCAGCGTGAGCGAGGGGAAGAAGGCCGCGCGCGCCACGCCGATCCGGGCATTGTTGGCGAACATGCGCCGCTCCGCCGCCGCCACATCGGGCCGTCGCTGCAACAGGGTGGACGGCGCACCGGTCGGAATGGCGGGTGCGCTCAGCGTCTGCACACGCGCGGGAATCGAAAAGTCGGAAGCGACCGCCCCGGTCAGCGCCGCCAGTTCATGCTCGGTCGCGGCGCGATCATTCGCCACCGCCGAAATCCGCGCCCTGGCGTTGCTCAATGTCGTGCGCGCACGATTGACGTCGATGCCCGATGCGATGCCGCCGTCATGCCGCGTCCTGGTCAGTTGATAGGCGCGCTCGAATGCATCCACCGACCGGCGCAGCAGGTCCGCCTGCGCATCCAGCCCGCGCAGCCGCGCATAGGCGTCGGCTACCGCCGCCTGCAGGCTCAGCCGCGCCGCCGTCAGGTCGGCCTCGCTCGCTTGCGCGTCCGCCCGCGCCGCCGTCACGCTGTTGCGGATGCGACCCCACATGTCCAGCTCATAGTCGAGCGCTGCGCCGATCGAAAAATCATTGTAAGTCCGCGCATCGCCATTGCCCTGGAATCGGTTGCCCGACACGCGCTGGCGCGCGGCATCGCCGCCCACGCCCACGGTCGGCAGCAGGTCCGACGCCTCGACCCGCGCCACCGCGCGCGCCTGGTCGTAGCGGGCCAGCGCTGCCGCCAGCGTCGGGCTTGCCGCTTGCGCGCGCGTCTCCAGCTCGTTCAGCACCGGGTCGCCGAACGCTTCCCACCACGGCCCGCGCGGGACCGCATCCATCGGCGTGGCGACGGTCCAGCCGGCCATCTCCTTATAGGCTTGCGGCGCGGCGATCTGCGGCGGCTGATAGGCGGGCGCCATGGAACAGCCGCCCAGCAGCGCCAGCCCCAGACACACCCCCGCGCGCGCCGCGGCCCTAGCCGGCATGAGCCGCACCCTTGCCGCCGCTCTGCACGCTCACCTTGTCGCCCGACTGGATCGAATCCGGCGGAGAATCGATCACCCGCTCGCCGGGCTTGATCCCGCTCGCCACCAGCACCGTCGCGCCTTCGTCGCGGGCGATGCTGATCGGCCGCACGGTCACGCGGCTGTCGCGGCCGACCACGGCGACGGTCGGACCGTCATTGCCATAGAGGATCGCACTACCTGGCAAACTCAATCCATTGCCGCCGCCCTGCCCGACATCGAAGCGGACCTGGGCGAACGCGCCCGGCTTCAACGCGCGGTCGGGATTGGCGGCCTGCAATTCGACCAGCACCGCGCCCGACTGGGCATCGACTGCGCCAGCGCTGCGCGTCAGCGCTGCGGTGAAGCTGCGGCCGGGAAATTCGGGCAGGGTCAGCTTGGCCGGCATCCCGACCTTCACCTGCGACGAATAGCCCTGCGGCACGCGCACATAGATACGCATCCGGTGGATGTCGGACACGGTGAACAAGGGCTGCGACGCCGCATTGCCCGCCACCACCAGCGCGCCGATCTGCGCCGAGCGGCTCGTCACCACCCCGTCGAAGGGCGCGGCGAGGCGGGTGAAGCCCTGCAGCGCGCGCAGCCGCTTCACATTGGCCAGCGCCGCGTTGGACAGCGCCGACTTGGCCGCCAGGTCGCCGGCCTTCTCGTCCGATTCCTGCTGCGACACCGCGTCCTTGGCCAGCATCGCGCTCCACCGCTTGGCCGTCGTCCCCGCCAGCCGCTGGTTCGCCAGCGCGGTCTGGTAATCGGCCTGCGCCTGCGCGAGTTGCTGGTCGATCTCCGGCGCATCGAGCACCGCGAGCGACTGGCCCGCCCGCACATTGTCGCCGATATCGGCCAGCCAGCGGCTGACATAACCGTTGGTCCGCGCATAGATGGCCGCGCTGTTATAGGCCTGGACATTGCCCGGCAGCACCAGCGCCCCGCCCTTGGCGTCGCTCTGTGGCGACACGATCGCGACCGCCGGGATGGACGCCTTTTGTGCTGTGTCGCGCAGATCGTTGGTCGCGTTGATCCGCGTCGCTGCGCCGACCGCCACGACCGCCAGGGCGATCACACCCGCGCCGATGCCCACGCGCTTCAGCATCCGGCTGTCGGGACCGCTCGCGGTCATATCTTGCGAAGGCTGACTGTCATGCATGGCTGGGCTGATATTCCATCTGGGGATCGGTGGCTTTTTGGCGGCGGTGGACGAAGGCGAAGATGACGGGTACGAAGAAGAGGGTGGCGATGGTGGCGCAGACCAGCCCGCCGATCACGGCGCGGCCCAGCGGCGCATTCTGCTCGCCCCCTTCGCCCAGGCCCAGCGCCATCGGACCCATGCCGATGATCATGGCCAGCGCGGTCATCAGCACCGGGCGGAACCGCACCAGCCCCGCCTCCATCGCCGCCTTGGTCGCGTCGCCCAGCTCGGCCAGCTTCTCCCGCGCGAAACTCACGACCAGGATCGAGTTGGCGGTGGCGACGCCCATGCACATGATCGCGCCGGTCAGCGCCGGGACCGACAGGGTGGTGCCGGTCACGAACAGCATCCACACGATCCCGGCCAATGCGGCGGGCAGGGCGGTGATGATGACGAAGGGATCGACCCAGCTCTGGAAATTGACGACGATCAGCAGGTAGATCAGCACGATCGCGCCCGCCAGGCCAAAGCCCAGCCCGGAAAAGGCGGTGTTCATCGTCGCATATTGACCGCGCATGGTAACGGTCGCGCCCTTGGGCACTTCGCCCTCCAGCGCCTTGATCGCGGCGTTGATATCGCCCGCCACCGCGCCCAGGTCGCGGCCCTGCACGGTCGCATAAATGTCCAGCACCGGCGCGATATTATAATGCGACACCACCGGCACCGTGCTCGACCGCGCGATCGTGGCCAGGCCGCCCAGCGGCTGCACCGCGCCATTGCTCCCCGCGGCGGCCGACACGGGCACATTGGACAGGTCGCTGATCGACCCCATCAGATATTCGGGCGCCTGCGCGACCACCGGATAGGATACGCCGCTCTTGGGATCGACGAAGAAGACCGGCGCGGTCTGCGCCGTGCCTGCCAGCGAACTGGCCAGGCTGGTCGTCACGTCCCGCTCGGTCAGCCCATATTGGCCCGCGCGCGACCGGTCGACATCGACGTCGAGCTGCGGTGATCGCCCCGGCTGCTGGATGCGCGCATCGGCCAGGCCGGGGATGGTCGCGACCTTCGCCAGCAGCTTCTGCGCATAGGCGCGGTTGGCCGCGGCGTTCTTGCCCGCGATCTGGATGTCGATCGGGGCGGGCGCGCCGAAATTCAGGATCTGGCTGGTGATGTCGGCGGGCAGGAAGGCGAAGCTCGTGCCGGGGAAGCGGCGCGGCAATTCCTCGCGCAGCGTCGCGACGATCTCGTCGGTCGGGCGATGCCCCTTCTTCAGCGCGATCAGCATGTCGCCATCCTGCGGGCCGATCGTACCGCTATTATTGTAGACGGTATTGATCGAGCTGACGGGCAGGCCGATATTGTCGGTGATGGCCTCCAGTTCGGCGGCCGGAACCAGTTGCTCCACCATATGGCTGATCCGCTCGAACCGCGCGGCCGTATCCTCGATCCGGCTGCCCACCGGCACGCGGACATGCATGGCGATCTGGCCCGAATCCACCGCCGGGAAGAAATTGCTGCCCAGCATCGGGAGAAGCCCGAAGGACAGGACGACCAGCCCCATGAACCCCAGCAGGAAGGGCTTGCGCGCATCGAGCGCCCGGCGCAGCAACCCGACATAGCCATGGCGGATCGTCTCGAACGTCTTCTCGAATCCGCGCTGGAACCGCACGAAGATGTTCCGCGATCCGGCGCTGCCGGCCATGTGCGCGTCGCCATGCTCGACATGGGGCTTCAGCAGATACATCGCCATCGTCGGTACCAATGTCCGCGACAGGATGAAGGATGCGATCATCGCGAACACCACCGCCAGCGCCATCGGCACGAACAGGAATCCCGCGACGCCGGGCAGGAAGAACATCGGCACGAACACGATGCAGATGCACAGCAAGGACACGAAGGCCGGCGTCACGATCTGCGCCGCGCCGTCCAATATGGACTCCACGACGCCCTTGCCCTGTTCCAGATGCCAGTTGATATTTTCGATCGTCACCGTGGCGTCGTCGACCAATATGCCGACCGCCAGCGCCAGCCCGCCCAGCGTCATGACGTTCAGCGTCTGGCCGAACATGGCCAGCGCCGCCACGGCCGACAGGATCGCCAACGGGATCGACAAGGCGATGATGACGGTCGACCGCCACGATCCCAGGAACAGTAGGATCATCAGCGACGTCAGCGCCGCGGCCAGCGCGCCTTCATGGATCACGCCCTCGACCGCCGCCTTGACGAAGATCGACTGGTCGCCGATCATCAATATCTTCAGGCTCTCGGGTAATGTTTCACTGATCTTGGGCAGGGCTTCCTTCACTCCGTCCACGATCGCCAGCGTCGATGTCGCGCCGTTCTTCAGCGCCGTCAGCAGCACCGACCGCCGCCCCTCGACATGCACCACATTGGTCTGCGGCCCGTTGCCGTCGCGGACATAGGCGATGTCGCGCATATAGATGGTCGCGCCGTTCACCACTTTGACGGGCAGGTCGTTCAGCGCCTCGATCGTGCCGGGCGCATTGTTCAGCCGCACGCTATATTGGGTCGCGCCGATCTTGACGAAACCGGCCGGGTTGATCTGGTTCTGCGCCGCGATCGCCGTGCCGACATCCTGCGCCGTCAGCCCCTTGGACTGGAGCGCGACCGGATTGAGGTCGATCTGGATCTGCCGCTGCTTCCCGCCCGAAGGATAGGGCATGGCGAGGCCCGGAATAGTGATGAGCGGCGGACGGATCTGGTTCTGGCCCAGGTCGAACAATTGCTGCTCGGACAGTCCCTTGCCCGACAGCGCCAGTTGCAGGATCGGCACGGTCGACGCGCTATAGTTCAGGATCAGCGGCGGCGTGATGCCGGGCGGCATCTGGCGCAGCACGGTCTGCGACACCGATGTCACCTGCGCGGTGGCGGTGCGGATGTCTGCGCCCGGCTGGAAATAGATTTTCACGATGCCGATGCCCTGCATCGACTGGCTTTCGATATGCTCGATATCGTTGACCGTCGTGGTCAGCACCCGCTCATAGGGACTGATGATCCGGTTGCCCATATCTTCGGGCGGCAGGCCGGAATATTGCCACGCCACCGCGATCACCGGGATGCGGATATTGGGAAAAATGTCGACGGGGGTGCGGATCGCCGCCATCAGGCCGACGATCGCGATCAATATCGCCATGACGATGAAGGTCAGCGGCCGATGCAGCGCAACCTTGACGATACCGATCAATCCACGACTCCCGCCTTCATCGCGCCGGCGCCCGCCGCCGGATGCTTGATGCCTGCCTCCCCCCATGGAAAGGGTCGCGAGAGGCACAACGGGGGGCGGCGATCAAACCGCCATATCGTTCCCGCCATGCTCTGCGGAGGCGTTGGATTCTAGTTTCGAAACGCCACCCTTGATCCGCGCCTATGCGCAGTTGTCTATTTCGTGTCCAATATATAATAAAGCATGATTGATATCGATGGCGACCTGATCCGATGGACCTGAGACATTTGCGCTATTTCCTCTGCGTGGCCGAAGAAATGCATTTCGGCCGCGCCGCGCAGCGCCTGGGCATGTCGCAACCGCCGCTCAGCCAGCAGATCCGGGCGCTGGAGCAGGAACTGGGCGTCCGCCTGTTCGATCGCACCAGCCGCCGCGTCGCCCTGACCGAAGCGGGCCGCCTGTTCCTGCCCGAAGCGCGCAAGACGCTGGCCCAGGCGGATCATGCGGCGCAGGTCGCGCGTCAGGCACAAAATGGCCATCTGGGCCGGCTCGCCATGGGCTTCACCGCCTCAGCGCCGTTCGTGCCGCAGATCGCCGACGCCCTGTATGATTTCCGTCAAAACTTTCCACAGGTCGACCTCAAACTCCACGAACTCGGCCGCGACGATCAGGTCGCGCGGATCGAGCGCGGCGATCTCGACATCGGTATCATTCGCGGCGTCGAACCGCCTTCGCTCCCGCCGGGCCTCCAGGCCATCTGCCTGCTGGACGAAGAGATGCTGCTGGCCGTACGGCAGGACCATGAACTGGCCCGGCGGACCGCCGATCCCGGCATCGCCGATCTCGCCGGCGTCCCCGTCGTCCTCTACGCCACCACCAGCAGCGCCGACTTCAACGACCATTTCTTCGCCCTGTGCGATCAGGCGGGGTTCAAGCCCGATGTCACGCTGGAAGTCGGTAGCTTCGCGACCTTGCTGGGGTTGGTCTCCGCAGGCTTCGGCGCGACTATTCTCGCTAGGTCGCTGTCTCGCCTGCATGTCGAAAAACTGATCCTGCGCCCGCTCTTCCCGCAGGTCAGGACGCGCCTGTGGATGATCCACAAGGATGATTTGCCGCCGACGGCTCAGGCCTTCCGCGCCGTTATCCTCCAGGCGATATCACGGCATGACGCCAAGCCGAAAGATGCGTGAAAATGCATATAAGTAATTGATAAATAACGGTAATATGGATTTTGTCGATCAACACTTTCGATACGCTCAAAAAATATATATTATTTTCAATATGTTATAAGGCGTCACTGACTGGAAAACACGCTATAATTGTCGCACTCCTTGTCGCATCAGACCCGCCCGGCGCCCTCCAGCGCATCCATCGCCAGCGCCACCGCGCCCAGCGGCCCGGCCTGATCGCCCAGCACAGGCGGACGGACGATCGCGCCCACCGTGTCTTTGGTGACGAAGGACAGATAGCCCGCCAGTTGCGCCACCAGCCTGGTCCGCACGCGGTCGAGCAGGTCGGTCCGCCCCATGCCCACGCCCCCGCCGATCAGCACCTGCCGCGCCGCCGTCGTCAGCAATATCGTGCCGACCATTTGCGCGATATCATGGGCGACGTCGTCCCAGCGCGGATCGTCGGCGGGTATCCGGTCGCCCGGCACGCCGAATCGCCTGGCCAGCGCCGGTCCCGCCACCAGCCCCTCGATACAGTCGCCATGGAACGGGCAGGCGCCTGCAAAGCCGTCGCCCGGCGCCCGGCGGGTGAATATATGCCCCAGTTCCGGATGCATGGCACCATGCAACGGCCGGCCCTGCATCGCGAAACCGGCGCCCAGGCCGGTGCCGATGGTGATGTAGCAGAGGCAATCGGACGGCGTCCCGCCTTCGGCCCCCGCACCCCAGCGCAGCTCCGCCAGCGCCGCGCCATTGACGTCGGTGTCGATCGCGGCGGGGCAGGGCAGCACGCCGGCCAGCGCGCCATAGATATCCGCCCCGGTCCAGCCCGGCTTGGGGGTCGGCAGCATATGGCCGAAATCCGCCGCCGCCCGATCCAGCCGCAGCGGCCCGAACGACCCGATGCCGAGCGCTGCAAACGGTTCCGCCTCATGCAAGCGCCGCAACAGCGCCGCCGCCGCGCCCAGCGTCTCGGCGGGGGTGGTGGTCGGGATCGACACCCGCTCGACAATCTCCCGCCCGCGGGCCCGCAGCACGAATATCTTGGTCCCGCCCAGTTCGACACCGGCCAGATAGGGCAGGGCGCTCATGCGGCGGCGCTCGGGAGGAAAGGACGGAAAGACATGATGCGCTATGCCCCGGACAGGAAAATTCCGCCCCTCATAGGCGGGCGCGCACCATCCTTCCAGTTCCTGCCCGACCTTGCCCCATCAAATTGCCGATCGGCATAGAAGCTCACGTCCGTTCCCCGAACGCCGCCGCCAGCGCGCGCAGCAGCCCATGGTCCGCCACGCTCTCGTCCGCCAGGACGAAGCCCAATGTCCGCCGATGGTCGAACCCGGCCAGCGGCACATGCGCCACATCGGCGCTGCGATAGCAGTCGGGCATCACCGTCACCCCCATGCCCGCGCCCACCATCTGCAACGCCCGCTCGTCATTGGTCGTGCGCAGCGAAAAATGCGGCCGCACCCCGCGCTCCAGAAAATGCCGGCTGGTCTGCGACAGCAATTCGCAATGCCGCCGCACGATCATCGTCTCGTCGCGCAGATCTTCGGCATCGACCTGCGCCCGGCCGGCCAGCGGATGATCGGTCGCCATCACCATCGCATAGCCTTCCTCTCCCACCACAAGCTGCGCCAGCGCCTGCGCGCCCGGTCGCAGGATGGTGAGCGCCGCGTCCAGTCGATCGCGCGCCAGCATTGCCGACAATTCGCGCTCGCTGGCAAAGGCGATCTCCACCGGCCCGCCGCCGCCCGCCCGATAGGCCCGTGCCGCCCGCGCCACGGTCGCGCCCGCAATGCTGCTCAGCACCCCGATCCGCACCGGCCGTTCCTGCGCGGTGTCCGCCATCGCCCCCAGCGCGGCATTGAACTCCCGCTCGATCCGCCGGGCATGGGTCAGGAAGCGGGTGCCGGACTCGGTCAATTGCACCCGCTGGTTCGTCCGGCTGAACAGTTGCCGTTGCAGCGCGTTCTCCAGCTTGGCGATCCCGGCCGACAGCGTGGGCTGCGACACGTTGCAATGGACCGCCGCGCGGGAGAAATTGCCCTGGTCCACCACCGCCAGGAAATAGCGGAGAAGATAGCGTTCGATCATAGCTTCCATCTATACACTGATATGCAACTGTCAATTTTCCAGCCGCACCGGCCCGCGCTATGATCGGACCAACAGGAGAGAGACGCCGATGACCGATTTCGATTTTGCGCTGGGCGACAATGCCGACATGATCCGCGACAGCGCGGCCCGCTTCTCGGCCGACCGCATCGCCCCGCTCGCCGCCGAAATCGACGCGAAGGACTGGTTTCCGCGCGAATTATGGCCGGCTATGGGCGAACTCGGCCTGCACGGCATCACCGTGTCGGAAGAAGATGGCGGCCTGGGCCTGGGCTATCTGGAACATGTCGTCGCGCAGGAGGAGGTCGCCCGGGCCTCCGCCTCCATAGGTCTCAGCTATGGCGCCCACTCCAATCTCTGCGTCAACCAGATCCGCCGCTGGGGCAATGCCGAACAGAAGGCGAAATATCTCCCCAAGCTTATCTCCGGCGAGCATGTCGGCTCCCTTGCCATGTCGGAAGCGGGCGCCGGTTCCGACGTCGTCTCGATGAAGCTGAAGGCCGAAAAGAAGGGCGACCGCTACATCCTCAACGGCACCAAGTTCTGGATCACCAACGCCACCTACGCCGACACGCTGGTCGTCTACGCCAAGACCGGCGAGGGGTCGAAAGGCATCACCACCTTCCTGATCGAAAAGGATATGCAGGGCTTCTCCATCGGCCAGAAGATCGACAAGATGGGCATGCGCGGCTCCCCCACCGCCGAACTGGTGTTCGACGATTGCGCCGTGCCGGAGGAGAATATCATGGGGCCGCTCAACGGCGGCGTCGGCATATTGATGTCGGGCCTCGACTATGAACGCACCGTGCTGGCGGGCATCCAGCTCGGCATCATGCAGGCCTGCCTCGACACCATCCTGCCCTATATCCGCGAGCGCAGGCAGTTCGGCAAACCGATCGGCGCCTTCCAGTTGATGCAGGCCAAGGTCGCCGACATGTATGTCGCGCTCAACAGCGCCCGCGCCTATGTCTACGCCGTCGCCCGCGCCTGCGATTCCGGCAAGACGACCCGCTTCGACGCCGCCGGCGCGATCCTGCTGGCGTCGGAAAATGCGATGAAGGTCGCGCTGGAAGCCGTGCAGGCGCTGGGTGGCGCGGGCTATACCAGGGACTGGCCGGTCGAACGCTATATGCGCGACGCCAAGCTGCTGGACATCGGCGCGGGCACCAACGAAATCCGCCGGATGCTAATCGGCCGCGAGTTGATCGGCGCATAATCCTCCCCGAGCTGGCTCGGGGAGGGGGACCGCCCGGCCTGGCCGGGTGGTGGAGTGGCAGGCCCCAAACGCAAGGCAGAAGGCTAAAATGAGCGCACCGATTTTAGACACCAAGCTCGCCGCCGACAGCGAGAGCTTCCGCGCCAACGCCGCGCACAACCGGGCGCTCGCCGAAGACCTGCGCGCCAAAGTCGCCAGCGCCGCCCAGGGCGGCGCCGCCACCGCCCGCGGCAAGCATGTCGCGCGCGGCAAGCTGCTCCCCCGCGACCGCGTCGAACGGCTGCTCGATCCCGGCTCGCCCTTCCTCGAAATCGGCCAGCTCGCCGCCAACGGCCTCTATGACGACGAAGTCCCCGGCGCGGGCCTTATCGCCGGCATCGGCCGCGTCTCCGGCCGCCAGGTGATGATCGGCTGCAACGACGCCACGGTGAAGGGCGGCACCTATTACCCCCTCACCGTCAAGAAGCATCTGCGCGCGCAGGAAATCGCGCTCGAAAACAACCTCCCCTGCATCTATCTGGTCGACAGCGGCGGCGCGAACCTGCCCAACCAGGCGGAGGTCTTTCCGGACCGCGATCATTTCGGCCGCATCTTTTACAATCAGGCGAACCTGTCCGCGCGGGGCATCCCCCAGATCGCCTGCGTCATGGGCAGTTGTACCGCAGGCGGCGCCTATGTCCCCGCCATGTCCGACGAAACCGTGATCGTCCGCAACCAGGGCACCATCTTCCTCGCCGGCCCGCCGCTGGTGCAGGCCGCAACGGGCGAAGTCATCACCGCCGAAGATCTAGGCGGCGGCGACCTGCACGGCCGCAAGTCGGGCGTGGTCGATCATGTCGCGCAAAGCGACGATCATGCGCTGACCATCGTCCGCGACATCGTCTCGACGCTCCAGCCCGATCGCCAACCCGACCTCAACCTGCGCGATTCCCGCCCGCCGAAATATGACGCCGCCGACCTCTACGGCATCATCCCCGACGACGTCCGCGCGCCCTATGACGTGCGCGAAATCATCGCGCGCCTCGTCGACGGCAGCGAGTTCCACGAGTTCAAGGCGCTCTACGGCACCACGCTCGTCTGCGGCTTCGCCCATATCTGGGGGATGCCGGTCGCGATTCTGGCGAATAACGGCGTCCTGTTCAGCGAAAGCGCCATGAAAGGCGCGCATTTCATCGAACTCGCCTGCCAGCGGCGCATCCCCCTGCTGTTCCTCCAGAATATCTCCGGCTTCATGGTCGGCGGCAAATATGAGGCGGAGGGGATCGCGAAGAACGGCGCCAAGATCGTCACCGCCGTCGCCACCGCGCAGGTGCCCAAGATCACGGTGCTGATCGGCGGCAGCTTCGGCGCGGGCAATTACGGCATGTGCGGCAGAGCCTATGGCCCGCGCTTCCTCTTCACCTGGCCCAATGCCCGCATCAGCGTGATGGGCGGGGAGCAGGCGGCGTCCGTGCTGGCGACGGTGCATCGCGATGCGAGCAAGTGGACGCCGGAGGAGGCGGAAGCCTTCAAGGCCCCGGTCCGCGCGAAATATGAAGCGGAGGGCAACCCCTATTACGCCACCGCACGGCTGTGGGACGACGGCGTCATCGACCCGGCGCAGACCCGCGACGTGCTGGGCCTCGCCTTCGCGGCGACACTAAACGCGCCGGTTGGGGAGCGCGCCAGTTTCGGCGTGTTTCGGATGTGATGGTTAGAGCGCGCGAGATATCCAACGACCCATCCGGCATCGGTGGATGGCTGCTGGTCCTGGTAGCGATGCTTATTTTTACCCCGATTTACGCGACGATCCATACTATACTTAGTAACGCGGCTTTTGAGGCGAAGTACCCCGATTTTGGGCCGACGTGGCAGAATGTTAAAACGGTTGTATGGGGTGGGATCATATTATCAGGATCACTTTACATTGCATCCGCATTTTTGCTAATTTTTCGAAGAGAAATATCAACAGTACGACTAGTTGTTTGTGCGATCTGGCTGGCAGGCCCCGTCAACCAATTCGTAGGCCCGTACATAATTGCGGGATTCACAACTGGCACACTTGATGTTTCAACCATCATAATCCCCATAATGTTCAGTTTGGTCGTAGCGACGATATTGACGCTCTATCTGTGTCGATCAAGGCGCGTCGCGAACACCTATTTTGGAACTGCAGAGCCGAAATGATCCAATCCCTCCTCATCGCCAATCGCGGCGAAATCGCCTGCCGCATCATCCGCACCGCGCGGGCGATGGGCATCCGCACCGTCGCGGTCTATTCGGACGCGGACGCCAACGCCCTCCATGTCCGCGACGCCGACGAAGCCGTCCATATCGGCCCGTCTCCGGCGCGTGAATCCTACCTTGTCGGCGAAAAGATCATCGCCGCCGCCAAAGCCACCGGCGCGCAGGCGATCCATCCGGGCTACGGCTTCCTGTCCGAAAACGCCGCCTTCGCCCAGTCGGTGATCGACGCCGGCCTCATCTGGGTCGGCCCCGACCCGTCCAGCATTACCGCCATGGGCCTGAAGGACGCCGCCAAGAAACTGATGCAGGCCGCCGGCGTCCCGACCACGCCCGGCTATCTGGGCGAAGACCAGAGCCTCGAACGCCTTGCCGCCGAAGCCGACGCCATCGGCTACCCCGTCCTCATCAAGGCGGTCGCGGGCGGCGGCGGCAAGGGGATGCGCAAGGTCGACAGCGCCGACGCCTTCGCCGACGCGCTTGCCTCCTGCCGGCGCGAGGCCGCGTCCAGCTTCGGCAACGACCATGTCCTCCTCGAAAAATGGATCACCAACCCGCGCCATATCGAGGTGCAGATCTTCGGCGACACCCATGGCAATGTCGTCCATCTGTTCGAACGCGACTGCTCGCTCCAGCGCCGCCACCAGAAGGTGATCGAGGAAGCCCCCGCGCCGGGCATGACCGCCGTCACCCGCGCCGCCATCTGCGACGCCGCGGTGCGGGCGGCCAAAGCGGTCGACTATGTCGGCGCCGGCACGATCGAGTTCATCGCCGACGGATCGGAAGGCCTGCGCGCCGACCGCATCTGGTTCATGGAAATGAACACAAGGCTTCAGGTCGAACATCCGGTGACCGAGGAGATCACGGGTGTCGATCTGGTCGAATGGCAGCTCCGCGTCGCATCGGGCGAACCGCTGCCCAAGGCGCAGGAAGACCTGTCGATCAACGGCTGGGCCATGGAAGCGCGGCTCTATGCGGAAGACCCGGCAAAGGGCTTCCTGCCAAGTCCGGGACGGATCGAACGCTATGTCTTCAACCTTGGAGCACGGGTAGAGACTGGCGTCGATGAAGGCGACATCGTCAGTTCATTCTACGATCCCATGATCGCCAAAGTCATTTGTCATGGATCGGACAGGGAGGAGGCGCGCACTGGCCTGCTGCAATGGATGAACCAGAGTTATATCGGCCCATTGAAGACGAATAAAGCCTTCCTTCACGCCTGCCTTTCGTTGTCAAATTTTCAGGATGGTGTTTTGGATACCGGCTTGATTGAACGCGAAGGCGATGCGCTGACGCAGATTGATTGGCCGTCTTCGCTAGCGATCCTGACCGCAGGTCGGCGCTTCAGGCGCGACTGGCTCACCTATCAGGATTGTAACGACCGCGCGATGAAAGAGGATCTGTTCGGTTTCAGGCTCAATGCCCCGGCGCGACAGACGGTTGACCTGTACGAAATCAACGGCACGCACGTTACCGTAGATGTTGCGAGTGATAATGTTGTCACCGGGCTGTCGTCGGATTTCGAACCGGACGGAACGATTGTTGTCACAGAAGGGGGGCAAAGCTGGTTTTTCAATAGTGCTGCTCCCGCCACTTCAATAACTAGCGCCGCCTCCGACGGAGCGATCCTCTCCCCCATGCCCGGCCGCATCATCGCCGTCGCAGCGGCGGCGGGGGACAGCGTGACCAAGGGGCAGAAGCTGCTGACATTGGAAGCGATGAAGATGGAACACAGCCTTGTTGCCCCGTTCGACGGCGTCGTCGCGGAACTCAACGCGGCCGAAGGCCGACAGGTCAGCGAAGGGGCGCTGCTCGCCCGGATCGCCACGGCGGAGGACTGAAAAACCCGCCTTTACGCTGTCCTACAGAAGTACGGGTCGATATAATAAACTGTAATCGCAAGACTTTTGAAAAAATATATAGTGCGCATATGCGCGAAGTTCGGGAAGGGAAGTTACGGGTGGCGGGACGCTATTTCGATCAATGGACCATCGGCGACATGATCGTCCACGACATCCGTCGCACCGTGACGGAAACGGACAATCTCCTCTTCACGACGATGACCCACAATCCCCAGCCGCTGCATCTCGATGCGGAAGCGGCCAAGGCCAGCGAGTTCGGCCAGATCCTCGTCAACGGCACCTTCACCTTCGCGCTGATGGTCGGCCTGTCGGTGGGGGACACGACGCTCGGCACGCTGGTCGCCAATCTGGGTTACGACAAGCTGGTCATGCCCCATCCGGTCTTCATCGGCGACACGATGCGCTGCGAAACGGAAGTGACCGACCTCAAGCCCAGCCGTTCCCGCCCCGGCGCAGGCATCGTCACCTTCACCCACCGCCTGCGCAACCAGCGCGACGAAATCGTCTGCCAATGCCTGCGCATGGCCCTGCTCAAACGATCCGACGCATGACGCTGCGCTCGCTGCTCTTCGTGCCGGGGGACCGCCCCGATCGCTTCGCCAAGGCCGCCGCCAGCGGCGCCGACGCGCTGATCCTCGACCTGGAGGATTCGGTCGCACCGGAACGCAAGGCGCAGGCGCGCGCCGCCGTCGCCGACTGGCTGGCGGAGGATCGGAGGATCCCCGGCTTCGTACGCGTCAATCCGCTCGACGGCGACCAGACCGTTGCCGATCTCGCTGCGGTCCTGCCGGGTCGTCCCGACGGCCTGGTCCTGCCCAAGGCGGAGGGCGCGGCCAGCGTCAGGGCCTTGCTGGCGCTGATCGGCGAGAACCCGCCGCCGATCCTGCCGATCGCGACCGAAACTCCCGCCGCGATCTTCCAACTGGGCAGCTACGCCGCGACGACCACGCATCTCGCCGGCCTGACATGGGGCGCCGAAGACCTGCCCGCCGCGATCGGGGCAGCGACCTCGCGCGATGCGGATGGCCGCTACACCGCGCCTTATGAAATGGTCCGCGCGCTCACCCTGTTCGGCGCCCATGCCGCCCATGTGCCCGCGATCGAAACCGTCTTCCCCCGCATCGATGCGCCCGATGCCCTGGCCGATTATGTCGCCCGCGCGCGCCGCGACGGCTTTACCGGCATGATGGCGATCCACCCGGCGCAGGTCGCGACGATCAACACGGGCTTCACCCCGACAGCCGACGAACTGGCCCATGCGCGCGCAATCATCGCCGCCTTCTCCGCCAATCCCGGCGCGGGCGCGTTGCAATTGGATGGAAAGATGATCGACCGGCCGCACCTCAAACAGGCGCAGCAGATAATCAGTCGCGGCGAACGATAACCTCGACCCCTGCCAAACCCCGCGTCAGGGCGAAGGGCTTGTCGACATTGACGCAGGCCTCCACCACGCCCGGCCAGCCCAGGCATTCCTCACCCAGTCGGTGGGCGAATGTCTCGATCAGCGGAATATGCACTTCCGACAACGCCTCGGCCGCGCGCACAATCCGGCGATAGTCGATGGTTTCGCCGATCCCCTCGACCGCGCCGCCGGACAGCAGCAACTGGACGGTGATGACCAGCGGCTGGCGACGGCCGATCTCATCGGGGTTGATGCCGATATCGGCCAGCAGCGGCAACTCCTTGACCCGGACCTTGGTGGTGACGCGTGCCATATCAGGCTATGCTCCTCTGTGCGGCCAGCACCGTATTGCTCAACAGGCAGGCGATGGTCATCGGCCCGACCCCGCCCGGCACCGGCGTCACCGCCCTGGCATGGTCCAGTTCATGGGTCGCGCAATCGCCCACGATCCGGCTGTTCCCGTCATGATCCACCATCCGGCTGATGCCGACGTCGATGACGACCGCACCGGGCTTGACCCAATAGCCGCGCACCAGATGCGGCGCGCCCGCCGCCGCCACGATGACGTCGGCCGCGCGCGCGATATCGGGCAGGTTGCGCGTCTCGATATGGGTGACCGTCACCGTCGCTTCCCGCTCCAGCAGCAGCATCGCCACCGGCTTGCCGACGATATTGGACTTGCCGATCACCACCACGTTCAGGCCGCGATAATCTTCGATCACGCTGTCGAGCAGCATCATGATGCCCAGCGGCGTGCAGGGCACCAGACCCTCCGACCCGATCGACAATCGCCCGACATTGACGGGGTGGAAGCCGTCGACATCCTTGGCCGGCGCGATGCGATCGAGCACCCGCCCGGCATCGATGCCCGGCGGCAGCGGCAATTGCACCAATATCCCATGCACGCCGGGATCGCGGTTCAACGCATCGATCATGTCGAGCAGCGCCTGTTCGCCGCAATCGGCGGCCATGCGCCGCTCGATCGATCCCATGCCGACCCTGCGACATTCGCTGATCTTGCGCCGGACATAGATGTCGCTCGCGGGATCGGCGCCGACCAGCACGACCGCCAGCGTCGGATCGACGCCGTCCGCCTTCAGCCGCTCGACATCCGCGGCCGTCCGGTTCGACAGCGCGCGCGCCATCGCCCGCCCGTCGATCATCTCGCTCATGGATCAGCCCCGGAAGACGACGGTGCGCGACTGGTTCATGAACACCCGGTCCTGCAGGTGCAACCGCACCCCCTCGGCCAGCACCCGCCGCTCGATGTCGCGGCCGCGGCGGACCAGTTCGTCGGGCACGTCGGCATGGCCGATCATCTCGACATCCTGATGGATGATCGGGCCTTCGTCCAGGTCGGCGGTCACATAATGGGCGGTCGCGCCGATCATCTTGACGCCGCGCTCATAGGCTTGGTGATAGGGCTTGGCCCCCTTGAAGCCTGGCAGGAAGCTGTGATGGATGTTGATGCAGCGGCCCGACAGGAAGCCGGCCAGGTCGTCGCTCAAAATCTGCATGTAGCGGGCCAGCACCACCAGGTCCGCGCCGGTGTCGGTGACGACCTGCTTGATCTGCGCTTCCTGGGCCGCCTTGCTGTCCTTGGTCACCGGGAAGTGGAAAAAGGGCATGTCGCCGATCAGCGACGTATGCAGCACGTCGCGCGGATGGTTGGAGATGATCCCGACCACGTCCATCGGCAATTCGCCGATACGCTGGCGATAGAGCAGGTCGCCCAGGCAATGGTCCCATTTGGACACCATCAGCACGACCTTCTTGGGCGTGGCCTGGTCCGCCATCGACCATTCCATGCCTGCTTCCGCGGCGATCGGAGCGAAACCGTCGCGCAGCGCGTCCAGCGTCTCGCCCGCGCCGGGCTTGAACGCGACGCGCATGAAGAAGGTGTTGTTCATCGCATCGTCGAACTGTTGCGCATCTACGATGTTGCAGCCATGTCCGGCCAGATAGCCGGCGACCTTCGCCACCAGGCCGGGCTTGTCGTCGCATTGCAATCGCAGCGTATAGATAGTCGTCACGTCAATCCTCCCACTTGTCCGTCTGCGTCAATGCGCGCGGGCATAGTCGTTGATCCAGGCGACCGTCTTTTCCAGGCCGCCAAAGGGATAAAAATGCAGTCTTACGCGCCCATGCTCCTCGCCCAGCGCCCGTTCGAACGTCTCGACCAGCTTGTCGGGACCAGCGGTGCCGAGCAGCTTCGTAATCGAAATACCATATTTTGCGAGCACCGAAGCGGACGCCCCGACGCCGCACCGCGCGGCAAAGCGCATCAGCGTCTTGATGCCGGCCGGTCCCGGCACGCCGATGCGCACCGGCGCATCGATGCCACGCGCGCGCAACTCGGTCAGCCAGGCCAGGACGGCATCGGCGTCGAACACGAATTGCGTCACGATCAGCGGCGCCATGCCGCGGCGCTCGATCTCGGTGCATTTGTCGAGCAGGACCGACCAGCATTGGTCCGGCGTCATGTTGGGATGGCCTTCGGGATGCCCGCCGATGCCAATGGCCTGGATGCCCGCGCGTTCGAACGCACCGCTGGCGATCAGCGCGCTGCTGTCGTCGTAGGGGCCTTCGGCTTCAGACGGGTCGCCGGCGATCACGAAGCAGCGCCTAACGTCCGCTTCGGCTACAGCCGCCGCCAGATAATCCTCGAACTCGGCAGTCGATGTGATCCGCCGTGCGGAGAAATGCGGCATGGGTTCGAAGCCTAGGCTACGGACCAGCTTGGTCGCGGCGATGCGAGCCGCGAAATCCTCGCCGGGCAGGAAAGTGACGGCCACGGGCGTTTCGGGCGCGATGGACGGCGCTGCATCACGCAGGGAGTCCACGTCCTTCGCCGTCATTTCCAGCGAATAGCCATCGACCATGTTGACGGGTGGCCGTTCCCAGTTCGGATGAATGACCGGCATATCCTATCCCCTTCAACCTTGCCTCTCCCGATTCTTCCTAGAGCATCGAACTAAATTCGCATAGATGAAATATTCATAGATACGAAATTTCATGAAAATGAGATTGAGGGCCGCACGGGCCGGGGGAATGACGAATGGCGCCACCACATATATGCGGCAGCGTAGCAACAATGGTCTGCGTTCTGGGTTAGGGCGTGACGGTGATGATGGCCCGCCGGTAGCTGGTCAGAGCCGGCTTGCCCAGGTCGCGCGCCTCCAGAATGACATGAAAGCGGGTCTTCTCCTCGACTTGCGGCGCAACGAAGCGCGTGTCCAGCGGATCGCCGCGCTGCAATTCGATGCGGGGATTGCGATTGACCGCCTCGGCTTCGCGATATTGCCACCAGCTATAATCAACCCGATCGCCATCGGGGTCGCGCGATCCGGCGGCGGACAGATGCACGACGTCGCCGGCCTTGGCCGCCATCTCGACCGGCGCATTGCCGGCGATCCCGTTGAGGACCAGTTGCGGGGCATGATTGGCGCCCTTGTAGTTCGCCTGAAGCGACCATTGGATGCGCGCGGCGAAATCATGCTGGAAGGCGTCGCGCCAGCGCCAGATGGTCGCTTTGTTGGTCTGATGGGTGCGGCCGTCCGCGCCGATCACGAGATCGCTGGTGTCGGTCCAGACGCCGTCCCACTCTGAAACCTTGCCATAGCGGCCGCCCCAACTGCCATAATCGGGATGGTCCGGGTGGCCCAGGCCGTTCGGGATCAGGTACAGGAAACTGGGCGTGTCGCCTTCCATGATGAACTGATAATCGGGATAGAGCGACCCCAGTGGCCCGATCTGCACATTTTCGCGCAGCCATTCCTTGGACACGGTGGTGAAGTCCGGCCCGTCGAAATAATACATGCGATCGCCCGATATGCCGCCCCAGGTGGACAGGTTATAATGGCGGTGCGCGGTCAGGCTCACGATCCAGAACAGGTCGGGAAACATGCGCCTGACCCAGGGGCCGGCATTGTCCTGATCGGAAATGGAATAGACGCGCAGTTTCCCCACGAACTTCCCCACCTCTTCGGGCGTGCGGGTTTCGCGGACCTTCCATAGCGCCTGCGCCAGATCAACGGCGCCGCCCCAGACCGTGATCCAGACGGGGCGGGGATCGGGCTTGTCGACCGCGGCGATGATCGCTGCGGACCCGGCCGTATCCTTGCCCGCGCCGACCCCCGCCATGCCATATTCCGCGCGTCCGGGCTTGACCGCGGCGCGCAGCGCGTCGGCGCTCGGCCAGCCATCGGCATGAACCTTGAGATTGGGCAGCACCTGCGCATAGGCGTCGATGCGACGCAGGATTTGCTCGGGATGGACGCTATCCTTCAGGTGTCGCGACGTGGATGGCACCAGCGCTTCGATGTCGAAATCATTGGCGTACAGCAGGAAGCGGACCATCGACTCCATATCGTCGGGGTCCGACCCGACATCGGTCAGCACGATGACGCGCGAGCGGGGGAGGTTGTTTTCCGCCAGCGGCGCGGGCCGGGACGGCGCGGCTGACGGCAGGGCGGTCAGCATCAGGGCGCAAAGGATCGCGACCGAACCGAGTTTCATCGATGATCGTCCTCGATGCGGCGGAGGGCGGGGTCTGGCCCCGCCCTCCAGGGTCAGAAGCGGACGCGGACGCCGGCGGACAGGCGACGGCCGGTCTTGCGATATTCCTTCGTCCGGTCCGCGCTGACGGAGTAGATGAACTCCTTGGCGTCGTTGAGGTTGAGCGCGTCGGCGAAGACGGTGAAGTTCGGCGTCACTTCATAGGACAGGCCGGCATCGAGCTGGCCATAGGCGTCGAAATATTCCGGTTCGCCGTTGCGGCCCACTGCCACCTGCAGGAACTTGTCGCGCCAAGTGTAGGCAACGCGCGCCTGCACGCCATATTTCTCGTAGAAGCCGACAAGGCTGTAACTATATTTGGACAAGCCTTCCAGGCCATAGGAAACGTTGGCGACGGCATTGGTATAGTTGGCGTTGGACTGGGTATAGTTGAAGCTGGTCTGCACGCCCAGGCCGTCGAACGGCGCGGGCAGGCTGGTGAAGGCCTGGCGATAGCCGACTTCGAAACCCTTGACCGTCGCGCCCTTGCCGTTGCCCGGCACCGTTACCTGGAACGTCACCTGATCGACCTTTTGCGGGGTGGTGAAAAGGGCCACGAAGGAATCGATCTTCTTGTAGAAGGCGGCGAAGGACAAGAGGGAGGAATCGGCGAAATACCATTCGACGCCGGCCTCGATCTGCTTGGCGCGGAACGGCTGCAAGTCCGGGTTGCCGCGACTGATCGTCTCATTGCCCGGATTGGTCTGGATCGACTGGCGCGGCGACAGGTCGGTCAGGGTCGGACGCGTCATCACCTTCGATGCGGACAGGCGCAGGATCAGATCATCGGCCGCCTCCAGCTTGATGTTCAGCGACGGCAGCCAGTCGTCATATTTGCCGCGGAAGCTGATGGGCACCACCCCCGATACGACGATGTCGTTCTGGCCGGTGGGATTGCCATTGGCATCCAGGCGCGGCTTGGCGCTCAAAATCGTGCGGGATGCGCCAGACGAGGTATAGTCGGTGTTTTCGTAGCGCAGGCCGGCATTGATGGTCAGCGGCATCGATCCCAGCATTGTCTCGAAATTGGCCATGACATAGCCGATCTTCACCTTCTCATCGATCACCGACGAGGCGGAGGGTGAGAAGACGGCGGGGTTGAACGCCTTGCCATCCTCCGTCGCAAACTGGTCGATCACGCCGACCAGTTGCTGCGGATTGTAGATCACCCAGTCGCGAATGATGTTGTCCGGCCCGGTGCCCTGGAAGAAATTGCGGTTGGTGGAACTAAACAGGGATGTCGGTAGCAACCGGTCGGACCCGCAATAGGCGCATTGCTCGCCAAAGGGCATTTCGTCCGACGTCAGACGCTTCTTGCGATTGGCGATCATGCCGCCGGTGAAGAGGGTCAGGTTCGACGTCGCCTTCCATTCGGTATCGGCACGATATTCGCTGATCTTGTCGTCGACGTCGGTGCCGCCGCCCCAGATATAATAATGGGCGGTGATCCCCTGCGGATTGGTCGCGGCATTGGGATAGTTGGGGCTGGTGAAGCCATAATCATAGATCGGGCTGTCGCCGCGCCGATCATACCAGAGGTCGATATTCTTGCGGCGGATGGTGGTGAAGAGATTATTCTCCTTGCCGCGCCGCTCGGCCTTGGACCGCGAAGCGTCGAGCTTCAGCTTGAAATTGTCGGCCGGCTTCCATTCGACATTGACGCCAAACTGGTCGGTCGTGACGTTGCGCTGGTCATATTGCAGGATCTGGTCGACGAAGCCGCCCTGATAACGCTGATAGACGGCCTCGCCATCCTCGACGACTTGTTCGACCAAGGTTCCGCCGGAAAAGTCGTAGGCCAAGCCGGTCTGCTGCTCGGTAAACTTGGCCTTGGAGTAGAGACCATCGAGCGTAACGGTGAGCGTATCGGTGGGCCGGACCTGCAACGAACCGGAAAAGCCATAGCGCTCCAGGCCACGTTCGAAGAAGAAGGGCGACAGGTTCGATGGCATAGAAACATTGCTGAAGGGCGCAACGTCCGGCCCGATACGCCCACCATTCACGCCATTGGCGCGATAATAGGAGTCGCCGCTCGACCGGCGGACATGGCCCGCGCCGATCGTGAATTCGTCGTTGCGGGTCTGACGCTTGGTATAGACGCCCGACAGTGACAGGCCGATGGTCCGGTCCGCATTGCGCCAGGACGCGACTCCGGAGACTTCCGGATTGAACTTGTCGGCCAGTTCAGCCCACATCTGCCCGGCCGAGCCGCTGAAGGCGAACTGTTCCTTCTGGTCGATCGGCCGCAGCGTGTGGACGTCCACCGTCGCGCCGATGGAGGAGCCGTTGAGGTTCGCCTGGGGCGACTTGAACACATCGGCGCCGGCGATGATTTCGGACGGCAGCACGTCGAAGGAAAATTCGCGGCCATTATTGTCGGTGGCCAGCGTGCGGCCATTGACGGTGACGGCGTTGAACTTCGGACCGAAGCCGCGAACGGTGATGTAGCGACCCTCGCCGCGGTTGCGCTCAATGGTGACGCCGGCGACGCGCTGCAGGGATTCGGCGACATTCTGATCGGGCAGCTTGCCCAGATCCTCCGCCACGATCGAATCAACCACGCCGATCGAGTCGCGCTTGATGTCGATCGACGCCTTCTGGCTGGCGCGGATGCCGGTGACGATGATGTCCTCGCTCGTCGCCGGATCGCTGCCCTGGGGTGCCGCGGCGTCCTGGGCACAGGCTGCGCTGCCTATCGTCAGCGCCAGGCCCGACGCCGCCACCATGCTCGCAAGACGGACCTTACCCACCTTTGTCATCTTCCACTCTCCCTATGTTTATTGTCGGTGTTTATGGCGCTCCGCACAGCATATGTCAAATGACGTAATACATAATATGAATTAGCGCACCGAGCGGATCGGCAGCACGCAAAGCGCCGATCCGAACACGAACAGCAGCGCCGCGATGAAGATCGCGCGATAGTCATTGTCGAACATGCCGAGCAGGATGGCGGCCATGACGGGGCTGAGAATCTGGGGAATATTGACCGCCGTGGTCAGCACGCCCAGATCCTTGCCTTCGTCGCCCGGCGCGCTTTTCGGCAGCACCTGCGTCATCAGCGCCATATCGATCGACATGAACATGCCGTAGCCGATGCCGATCACGCCGGCATAAACCCACATGCCGGTCATCGAGGGCGCCAGCAGCGGGGCGGTCATCGCCACACCCATGATCAGGCTGCCCAGAACAACGAACGGCTTGCGTCGCTGCCACCGGTCGGACAGCCATCCCGAGATCAAGGAGGAAGCGACCAGGCAGACCAGGGTGAGCAGCGCCATGTTGGCGATGGCGATGTTCGACGCGCCGTCGGCCAGGCCGATATAGTCGCGCAATATATAGAGAAGATAGGCGGCGACCGCCTGATAGCCCATATAGATGGTGAAGCGGCTGGCGAAGGCCCAGGCGAAATCGGGGTGCGCGCGCGGACTGATCCAGAAGCTCTTGAAGAAACTGCCCCAATGGATCGGGCGGCGGGGCATCGTGTCGCTCGGCGGTTCGCGATTGAGCGCGACGAAGGCGAGGCAGGAGGCGGCGATGGCAGCCGCGAACAGCCCATAAGCCAGCACCCGCTCCCCGGCGAGATAGCCGGCGACCACCGTGCCCGCCGTCAACCCCGCGGTCATGCCCGCGCCCACGATACCCGATACGCCGCCGCGCGACACCGGCGCGAACCGGTCCGCGATCAGCGTCGTCATCGCCGGTTGCATGGCGTTATAGGCGATCGCGGCCATCACCCAGAGGATCATCAGCGACCAGAAGCTCGTCATCAGCGACACGCCGAACAGGCAGAGCGATCCGATCAGCGATGCGATGGCGATCGAGGGCGCGCGGCGACCCCAGCGGCTACGCGTACGATCCGACAGGGCGCCCGCGATCGGCGTCGCCAGGGTCGAGAAGATCGATGTGATGGCGAACAGCAAAGCGAGGTTGTTCTCCTTCGCACCGGGCGACAGCTCTGCGATCTGATTGGGCAGAAGCACGCCCAGCACGCCGCTGTAGAGCGCCATCAGCAGGAAGAAATTGACCATCAGCGACAATTGCAGCCGGACGCGCGCCGCGCCGGTCACCCAGACCGGTGATGATTGGTCGGCAGGGGCGGGGAGGCTGTGCATCAGTTGGCCGCCCGGCTTTCCGGGACCAGGCGCAGCCCCGCATTGCGCGGCCTGCGATGCGGCCCCCCGCGCACGTTCCAGCCGTTGCCGGCAACGCTTTGCGCGATCGCCGCCTCGTCGATCACGATGCCCAGTCCCGGCCGGTCGCCCAATATGATGCCGCCATCGGCAATCTGCTGATCGACGTCGAAGCCCGTGGGAAAAGCGAAATCCTGCACTTCGATGCCGATCATGTTGGGTACGGCCGCGGCGGCATGGGCGACCGGATTGGCGTTATAGGCGACCGGCGAGACGGGCAGGCCACGCGCATGGGCGGCCATGGCCACCCGGTGGAAATGGGTGATGCCCCAAACGCTTCCGGTCTGGACGATGTCGACGGCGCAGGCGTCGAACAACGGCGCATATTGTTCGAGGCCGGAGAGATTTTCGCCCGTCGCCACCGCAGTTTTGACGGCGCGCGATATGGCGGCATGGCCCGCCGCGTCCCATCGCCGCACCGGCTCCTCGATCCAGGTCAGGTCGATCCTCTTTTCGATCTCGGCCAGGTGCCGGATCGCCTGCTTGCAATTCCAGGCTTCGTTGACGTCCAGCATCAGCGCGGGCCGGTGGCTGTTCCGCGACAGGATGTCGCGCACCGTTTCCAGCCGGCCGATGTCACGGTCCAGATCGCGGCCGCCCTTGATCTTGGCTGCGGTAAAGCCGCGATCGGCCCAGGCGCCATAATGACCGGCGAACGCATCGTCCTCCAGGCCGTAGCACAGGCCGGAGGCATAGCCCGGCACGAACCGGTCACCCGCGCCCAGCGTGCGCCACAGCGGCTCTTCCGCCATCTTCGCCTTCAGATCCCACAATGCCATGTCGATCGCCGCGATTGTGCCGAAGGTGGCGCCGGCGTGGCCGCTCTTGAACACGTGGGCGAGCATCGAATCATAGAGGCTCGACACCGCGCGCGGGTCCGCGCCCTCGACCGCGGGAAACAGCCGGTCGATCTCGCCATGCTGGCCAAGGCCGATGCCGGTCAAACCGCCATCGGTTTCGAGCAGCAGGACCGGGACTTCGGTAATGCCGGATTCGACGACGCCGTTCACGTCGCCGACCGGCCGCCGCCAGTCATGATAGGCTGTGAGGCTGCGATAGCCTGTAATCTTCATCGGGATGTCCTCTACCCTTCCGGTGTTACCGGCCACGAGTCATATTATGTATTATCTATGTTGTTTGACAAGTCTTGACGGCGCTTGTCAATCGGGTCCACGCTGGAAATTAGCGTCGTGCAGGGCGCAGGCATGACAAAAGGCGTGAAGATACATGCAGGATAGACTGGGCGGCGGGGCTTTGGCGGCAACGCAGCGGGTGCGGCGGCGTCCCCGCTTGGCCGAGGCCGTGGTCGAAGACCTGGTCAATGCGATCGTGACGGAAATGTACCCCGCCGGCACCGCGCTGCCACCGGAAAACATGCTCTGCGACCTCTATGGCGTCAGCCGCACCGTGGTCCGCGAAGCGACGACGGCGCTCACCGAGAAGGGACTGGTGGTATCGCAGCAGGGACGCGGGACGATCGTGCGCGATTCGCGCGATTGGAACCTGCTGGACCCGATGATCCTGGCGGCCTTGTTCCGGCGCGAGGACGGCCTGTCCTATCTCGACAATCTTTCCGAAATCCGCTCATCGCTTGAAGCGTCGATGGCGGCCAAGGCGGCGAAAAAGGCGACTCCCGAAAGCGTGGCGGAACTGACGGCGCAGATCGACAAGCTGGAAGGGCTGGTCGACATGCCTGCTGCCTATGTGCATGAGGATGTGCATTTCCACGACATCATCATGCGCATGTCGGGCGACCGGCTGAGCAAGGCGATCATCGACGGCATCCAAGGCAAGGCGCTCAACACCCATGGCTATGCCGGCAAGCTGAGCGTCGCGCATGTGCGCGATACCCAGGCGGCGCATCGGCGCATCCACGACGCGATCGTCGCTGGCGATTCGGAGGCGGCTGCCCGTGCGATGCGCGAGCATATAGAATCTTCCTGGGCAAAACGGCGCAGTTCCCGCGTCGAGACATAGCGCACGGCTCAGGGTTGTTCGTCGAGCGCGTAGATTCGCTCCATTTCAGCCCAGGTGACGTTCGGCGCAAATGGGAGAGGGCGCTGGAACGTTCGCATCAGGGCATCCCAGGCCTGGACATCCGGATTGGCGGCATCCTGCGCCCTCTTGGTTGCGCCGTCGGGAGCAAGGGCGATATCCTGCTCCATGATCATCACCATTCGGTCGCCGATCATCCATATTTGCAGGTCCGTCACGCCATCGGCGCGGATCGCATCGCTCACCGCTTGCGGTGGGCCGCCGGGTTTGTGCCATTCGCGATAGCGCGCTATCGAATCCGGCTCGTCCACCAGGTCGACCATGAAGCAACGTCGCACAATCTCACCCAATGTCCTTCTCCCGGTTGACGAGTCCGTCCAGTGTAGATATTCATCATATGTCTTACAAGATGGAGAGGCTGATCATGGCCCGGCTTTATGGCGGCGAAGTGTCCAAACGACATATCGCCGAACGATCCGGCGCGCTGTCGCAATTTGCCGGCGTGCGATTGATGACCCTGGGGGATGGGGTGGAGCGCGGCGTGCGGATGCTGCAATTCCGCACCGGCTCAGGGCTTGCCTTCACCGTGCTGGTCGACCGCGCCATGGACATCGCCGAATGCGACCATGCCGGGCGCGCCGTCGGCTGGCACTCGCCGTCGGGCTTCCGCCATCCCGGCCTGCATGAGTATGAAGGGGAGGGCGGGCTTGGTTGGTTCCGCTCCATGTCCGGTCTCAATATCACCTGCGGCCTCGACCATATCCTCTTCATGCACGATGATCCCGCCGGCCATTATCATTATGGCCCGCGAGAGACGGTGTCTTCTTCGCTGCACGGCCGCATCGGCACCATTCCGGCGCAACTCACCGGCTATGGCGAGCAATGGGACGGCGACGCCTGTACCTTCTGGGCGGAAGGCGTCGTCCGCCAGTCGACCGTCTTCGGCGAGGATCTGCATCTCATCCGCCGGATCGAGGCGGATTTGGGCGGCGACGAGATCCGTCTGACCGACCGCGTGGTCAATCACGGCTTCTACCGCACGCCGCACATGTTCTGCTATCATATCAACGTCGGTCATCCGGTGGTCGCGGAAGGTGCGCGCTATGTTGCGCCGATCCGCGACGTGCTGTGGGCCGCTCATGCCGATGCCTATCAGGCGCAGGGCGTGGGATATCGCACCTTGCCCGCTCCGATCGTCAATTTCCACGAACAGGTGTGGCAGCATGACATGGCGCCCGACGCCGACGGCCGGGTCGAGGTCGGTATCGTCAACGAAGCGCTGGGCTTCGGCTTCTCGGTCGTCACCCGCAAGGACCAGTTTCCCGCCATGTTCGAATGGCAAAATTTGCACGCCGGCCATTATGCGGTGGGGATCGAGCCGTCGACCAACCATGTGCTGGGCAAGGATTTCGCGCGCGAACGGGGCGAACTGATCGAACTGGAGCATGGCGAAGAGCGCCGCTACGACACGATCCTGCGCGTCCTGCCCGACGCCGCCGCGGTATCGGCCGCAGTGGCGCGGATCGAGGGCGTCCAGCGTCAGCCGGATGACGAATATCCCATGCCTTCGGGCCATTATCCGCCGATCGGGAATGCGGCATGAAGGGCCGGACGATCCTCTATACCGGCGCGGCGGGCGGGCTTGGCCTCGAAACGACGCTGCTCCTGATCGAAGGCGGCGCGACCGTGATCGCGGTAGACAATGACCCGGCCAAGGTGGCGCGGCTGACCGAAGCGGCGGCGTGCAAGGGACCGGGGCGGCTGGTCGTATCGACCGCCGACCTGTCGGACCTTGCTGCCTTCCGCGCAACGCTCGACGATCTGCTCGCTGAGCATGATGGTTTCGATGTCGTCATCAACAATGCCGCCATCTATCCGTCCCGGCCCTTCGAGGATTTTTCAATCGAGGAGCATCAACTGGTCCAGCGGATCAATGTCGATGCCGGGATCGTCGCGGTGCAGGCGGCGCTGCCGGGGATGCGGGCCAGGCGCTTCGGTCGGATCGTCAATATCGCCAGCATTACCCTGTCGGGCGGCTGGGCGAACCTGTCGCCCTATGTCGCATCGAAGGGCGCGCTGGTCGGCCTGACCCGCGCCTGGGCTCGGGAATTCGGTCCCGACGGCATTACCGTCAACGCCATCGCGCCGGGCGCCTTTCCGACCGACGCAGAAAAAATCCACCCCGACCCGGTCGGGTATAACCGCATGGTATTGGATGCGCAGGCGGTCAAACGCCGGGGCGTCGCCGCCGATATCGCCCATGCCATCGGATTTTTCGCCGCCGACGAGGCGGGCTTCATCACCGGCCAGACGCTGCACGTCAACGGCGGCTGGGTCATGGCCTGAAGGACCATCAATGACCATTCTCAAGGATATTCGCGTTCTCGACTGTTCGATCGCCATGGCCGGGCCGTTCGCGGCGCAGCGATTGGGCGACATGGGCGCCGACGTCGTCAAGGTCGAACCGACCAGCGGCGAATGGCAGCGCCATGCTTCGGCGGGCGGCGCCACCGGCAATAGCATCAACGTCTCCTTCCTCTCGCTCAACCGCAACAAGCGGTCGCTGGCGATCGATCTCAAATCGCCCGAGGGGAAGGCGGTGCTGCTCGACCTGGTGAAGGATGCCGACATCTTTCTCCAGAATTACCGTCCCGGCGTCGCCGAGCGGCTGGGTGTTGATTATGCGACCCTGTCGGCGATCAACCCGCGCCTCATTTATGTGTCCATGTCCGGCTATGGCGAGGATGGTCCCTACCGCCTCTATCCGGGGCAGGATCTGCTGCTTCAGGGCATGTCCGGCGCGATGCTTTCGGCCGGGGCGGACGGCGCGCCGCCATCGCCCGCCGGACAATATCTGGTTGACGCCGTGACCGCCTATACCGCCTTTGAAGGCGCGCTCGCCGCCCTTTTCCACCGCGAACGGACGGGGGAGGGGCAGTTGGTGCAGGTCAATATGCTCGACGCCATCACTACGCTCCAGATGCAGGAATTGTCGGTCTTCACCGTCGGCGGCAAGGCGCAGACGCGATCGGCGCAGCCCCATGCGCACAGCTATATCCGCGCGCCTTATGGCGTGTTCGCGACAGCCGACGGCTATATGACGCTGGCGATGGCGTCGCTCAAGACGCTGGGGCAGGTGCTGGACGATCCCTTCTTCGCCGAGCTGGACGAGGAACGCGACGGCTGGACCCAGCGCGACGCCATTTTCGCCCAGGTGAAGACGCATCTCGTCACCCGCGATACGGCGCATTGGCTGGATACGTTCCGCGCCGCCGATATCTGGTGCGGGCCGGTCTATGGCTATGCCGACCTGGTCGACGATCCACAGATCCGCCACAACGGCACCTTCGTCGAATATGACCATGCGACCGAAGGCCGGGTAAAGGTGCCGGGCTTTCCAATCCGCTTTTCCAGGACGCCGTCCGCCATCACCCGTGGCGCGCCGCTGGTCGGCGAACATAGCCGCGACGTGCTGGCGGAAATCGGCCGCAGCGAAGCGGAAATCGCGCAACTGATCGAATCCGGCGTGGTGCGCCAGCATATATGAGCCTGCCCCATTATCGCGGCCTGACCTGGGATCATCCGCGCGGCTATCGCGCGCTGGAGGCGGCCGCGTGCTCCATAGCGCCTGGGCAGGGGCTGACCATCGCCTGGGACCGCCATTCTCTGGAAGGGTTCGAAGCCGCGTCGATTGCGGAACTCGCCGATCGCTACGACCTGATCGTTCTGGACCATCCCCATGTCGGCGAGGCGGTGGCGCAGGACTGCCTGCTGCCGATGGAAAGCCTGTTCGACGCCACGATGCTCGCGGAACTGGAGACGGCGGCGATCGGCCGTTCGCTCGCCAGCTATCATTATGCCGACGCGCACTGGGCGCTGCCGCTCGACGCGGCGACGCAGGTCATGGCCTATGCCCGCGACCGGATCGATCGACCGCCCACGACATGGGATGCAGTGATCGACCTTGCCGCCAGCCAGCCGGTCGCGCTGTCGCTCGCCGGGCCGCACGCCATCCTCTCCTTCCAGTCGATCGTTGCCGCGCTGGGCGGCGTTCGCCCGGCGGATGCCTTTGTCGATCGGCGGATCGGGCGCGAAGCCTATGCCATCATGGCGGGGCTCACAGGCTCCACAAGCCGTGCGTTTGTTGCAGCCAATCCCATCGCGTTGCTCGAAGCGATGGCGACCGGCGAGGATATCGCCCTCGTCCCTTTGATCTACGGCTATGTGAACTATGCCGCCGCCGGTCGCGTAGGTTTCGCCGATGCGCCACGCGGGACGGCAGGGATCGGATCGATCCTGGGCGGCACCGGGATCGCCGTGTCGAAACGTTGCGCGATGACCCCGGCGCTCAAGGCGCACCTCCTCTGGCTGATGGGCGAAGAGGCCCAGCGCCAGTTCATTCCAGCGCAGGACGGCCAGCCCTCGCTCCGTACCGCCTGGGCCGATCCGCAAGTCGATGCCCGCTGGGGCGGTTTCTACAGCGGTACGCGCGATACGCTGGAGGCAGCCAGCCTGCGCCCGCGCCATGACGGTGCCATCCCCTTCCAGACCGAAGCCTCCACCCGCCTCCGCGCCGCCCTGATCGATGGCGACCCCGCTGATCCCGTGCTGGACGCCATCGAAGCGGCCTTCCACCGCCATCACCGCAAAGGAACCCCATTATGAGCGCCCAACTGCGCTTCGACATTGCCGATCGCATCGCCACCATCACGCTCAATCGCCCGGAAAAGCTCAACGCGATGACGCCCGACATGGCGGCGGCGCTGGTCGCTGCGGTCAGCGAATGCAACAGTTCCGACGCGGTGCGCGTGCTGGTCGTCACCGGGGCGGGCGAAAAGGCCTTTTCCGCCGGCTCCGATATTTCGACGCTGGACGCCTATGCGACCCCCTGGGACTTTCGCAATCGTCAGGATTATTGCGACGCGCTGCGCGCCTGCCGCAAGCCGGTAATCGCGGCGATCAACGGCTATGCGCTGGGCGGTGGGCTGGAAACCGCCATGGCCTGCGACATCCGCATCGCGTCGAGCAATGCCCGCTTCGCTGCGCCGGAGATCAAGCTGGGCTGGATCGGCGGCGGCGGCATGGCGGTGGGCCTGGCCCATTCGATCGGCATGTCGAACGCCGCGCTGATGCTCTACACCGGCGACATGGTGAGCGCCGAGCAGGCGCTGGCATGGGGATTGGTGAGCGAAGTCACACCGCCCGACCAGTTGCTGGCGCGGGCGCAGGCGATCGCCGCGACCATCGCGGAGCGCGCCCCGATCGCCGCCGAAACCGCCAAGCTCAATCTGCGCGCCGCGCACCAGATGCCCTATGACAAGGCGATCGACTATGAGCGCGATCTGCAGGCGATATGTTTCGCCACGGCCGATGCCGTCGAGGGCCGCGTGGCCTTCGCCGAGCGGCGCGCGCCCGACTTCCAGCGGCGCTGAGCCATGGACATGACCCCTGCCGCCATCCTGCCGGCCGATCCCGACGCGCTGCTGTTCGGCCGCATCTGGCGACCCGACCGCGACGGGCCATCGCTGGTGCGGGTCGATGGCGATCGGCTGACCGATATTTCCACTCGCTTCGCGACCGCGCGCGACCTGTGCGAAAGCGCCTCCCCGGCGCAGGCGTTGCGCGACGCGACGGGCGAGGATGCCGGCGCCCTTGCCGATATCCTCGCCAACACCCCATCGGAATGCCGCCATCCGGCGCGACCCTGGCTGCTTTCGCCGATCGACCTGCAGGCGGTGAAGGCGGCGGGCGTCACCTTCGTCACCTCGATGCTGGAGCGGGTGATCGAGGAGAAGGCGCGCGGCGACCGGCAAGCCGCGGTGCAGATCCGCGAACAGGTGCGCGCGCTGGTGGGCGACGATCTGCGCGATCTGCAGCCGGGATCGCCGCAGGCCGCGCAGCTCAAGCAGGCGCTGATCGAGGCTGGCGCCTGGAGCCAGTATCTGGAGGTGGGGATCGGCCCAGACGCCGAAATCTTTACCAAGGCGCAGCCGATGGCCACCGTCGGAGCGGGCAGCGCCATCGGCGTCCATCCCGCATCGGTCTGGAACAATCCGGAACCCGAAGTCGTGCTGGTGATAGCATCGGACGGGCGGATCATCGGCGCGACGCTGGGCAATGACGTCAATCTGCGCGATGTCGAGGGGCGATCCGCTCTGCTGCTGGGCAAGGCCAAGGACAATGTTGGTGCGGCGGCAGTCGGCCCCTTCGTGCGGCTATTCGACGGTGGGTTCGACCTCAAGGTGGTGGAGGCGATCACCGTCACCCTGTCGGTCCATGGTCCCGACGGCTTCATCATGGAGGGACGGTCGGCGATGTCGGAAATCAGCCGTTCCCCGGCAGAGCTTGCGGCGCAGGCGGTGAACGCCCATCATCCCTATCCCGACGGCCTCATCCTCTATCTCGGTACGCTGTTCGCGCCGACGCAGGACCGGGGCGAGCCGGGACGGGGCTTCACCCATGCGGAAGGAGACGAGGTGCGCATCGGCTGCGATGAACTGGGGACGTTGGTGAATCGGGTGACGGCGACCGATCGGGTCGAACCATGGACCTTTGGTGCAGGGGCGCTGATGCGCAATCTGGCAAAGCGAGGCCTGTTGTGAGCGCTCGCCCCCGCGTTCTTCTCACCCGGCGCTGGCCGGCAGCGGTCGAACAGCGGCTGGCCGCATCCTATGATGTGACCTTCAACGAAGGCGACCGGCCGATGGACGCAGCGACGCTGGTCCGGGCGATGCGCGATCATGATGCGCTCTGCCCGACCGTTACCGACTGGGTGACGCGCGACATATTGCTCGTCGAAGGACGGCGGGTAGGGATCATCGCCAATTATGGCGCGGGATATGAGCATATCGACCTCGCCGCCGCGCGCGAAGCGGGACTGGCCGTTACCAATACGCCCGACGTGTTGACGGAAGCCACCGCGGACATCGCCATCACCCTGATGCTGATGGCGATGCGCCGGGCGGCCGAGGGTGAGCGCGAATTGCGCGCCGGCGACTGGACGGGGTGGCGACCGACCCATCTTGTCGGCCAGTCGCTGGATGGCAAGCTGTTGGGGCTGGTCGGCTTCGGCCGGATCGCCCGCGCGGTGGCCAGGCGGGCGCAGGCATTCGGGATGCGCATCGCCTATCACAGCCGCCGTCCTGCGGCTGACATGCCGGCCGACGCCTATTACGCCGATCTGGGGGCGCTGGCGCAGCAGGCGGATGTCCTGTCGCTTCATGCACCGGGCGGGGCGGAAACGCGGCACATGGTCGATGCCGCGTTGCTGGCGGTAATGCCGGCCCATGCCGTGCTGGTGAATACCGGGCGTGGGTCGCTGGTCGATGAAGGCGCGCTGGCGGAGGCTCTGGCGGAGCGGCGGATTGCGGCGGCGGGGCTGGACGTCTATGAAAACGAACCGCAGGTCCATCCCACCCTGATCGACCTGCCCAATGTCGTGCTGCTGCCCCATCTGGGCAGCGCCACGATCGAGGCGCGCACCGCCATGGGGATGAAGGTTGCGGACAATCTCGATCGCTTCTTTGCCGGCGAGCCGCTGCTTGACCCCGTCGCTTGACCGGATCGCAGCGGCGACGCGGGGCTGGCTTGCGGCGGCCGACGGGCCGCTGATTCTGGGCCTGTGCGGCGCGCAGGGTTCGGGCAAGTCGACGCTCGCCGCCGGCCTGCAAGGGTGGATGGAGGCGGAGGGGCGGCGGACGGCGATCCTGTCGCTCGACGATCTCTATCTGAGCGGCACGGCGCGGGCACAATTGGCCGATACGGTGCATCCGCTGCTGCGCACCCGCGGCGTGCCGGGCACCCATGATGCGTTGCGGGGGATCGCGATTCTGGATTCGGTCAAGGCTGGCGGGGCGCTGCTGCTGCCGCGGTTCGACAAGGGGCGGGACGAGCCGTTCGATCGGGAGGAGGCGGCCGGGCCCGTCGATCTCCTGATCTTCGAAGGCTGGTGCGTCGGCGCGCGGCCGCAGGCGGAATCGGCGCTCGCCGCACCGATCAATGCGCTGGAGCGGATCGAAGACCCGGACATGGTCTGGCGGCGCCATGTCAATCGCCAGCTCTGGGGCATCTATGCCGAACTGTTCGCCCGCATCGACCGGCTGGCTCTGCTCGCCGCGCCGGACTTCGGCGTTGTGCGTGACTGGCGCGGCGAGCAGGAGGAGACCTTGTGGGCCAGCAAGGCGAGCGGCGCGATGGACGCTGCGCAGCTCGATCGCTTCGTCCAGCATTATGAGCGGCTGACCCGGCATATATTGGCGGAAATGCCCGGCCGAGCCGATCTCACGCTCCAACTCGACCATAACCGCCAGCCAGGGGCTACAGCATGATCATCTCCTCCCCGCTCGACTATCGCGAAGCGGCGCGACGGCGGCTGCCGCGTTTCCTGTTCGATTATGTCGATGGCGGCGCGTTCGGGGAAGAGACGATGGCGGCCAATAGCGCCGACCTGGCGGATATCAAGCTGCGCCAGCGGGTGCTGCGCGATGTGTCTGCGCTGAGTCTTGAAACCACGCTGTTCGGCGAGAAGATGGCGATGCCGCTGCTGCTCGCGCCGATCGGCCTCGGCGGCATGATGCGCCGGCGCGGCGAATTGCAGGTGGCGCGGGCCGCCTGTCGCGCTGGCATTCCCTATATCCTCTCCACCGTCAGCGTCTGCTCGGTGACCGAAGTGATCGAGGATTGCGGCCGGCCGGTCTGGTTCCAGCTTTATGTGCTCAAGGATCGCGGCTTCATGCGGCACGCGCTGGAGCGGGCGCAGGCGCTGGGCGTCACCAAGCTGGTCTTCACCGTCGACATGCCGCTGCCCGGCGCGCGCTATCGTGACGCCCATTCGGGCATGAGCGGCCCCAATGCGCCGCTGCGCCGGATGCTGCAGGCGATGGGCCGTCCGGGCTGGGCGTGGGACGTGGGGTTGCAAGGGCGGCCGCACGATCTGGGCAATGTCTCCGCCTATCGTGGACAGCCTACGAACCTGGCCGATTATATCGGATGGCTGGGGGAGAATTTCGATCCGTCCATCACCTGGTCCGACCTGGAATGGATCAGGGACGTGTGGAAGGGCGAGATGATCGTGAAGGGCATACTCGATCCGGACGACGCCCGCGATGCGGTGCGTTTCGGCGCCGACGGCATCGTCGTATCCAACCATGGCGGGCGGCAACTCGACGGCGCAGTGTCGACCGCCCGCGCCCTGCCCGGCATCGCCGATGCAGTGGGCGACGAGCTGACCCTGCTGGTCGATGGCGGCGTGCGGACCGGACTGGACGTGGTGCGGATGCTGGCGCTGGGCGCGCGCGGCGTGCTGCTGGGCCGCGCCTATATCTACGCGCTGGCGGCGCAGGGAGAGGCGGGCGTGACCCGTCTGCTGGAACTGATCGCGCAGGGGATGAAGGTGTCGATGGCGCTGAGCGGCGCAAAAAGCGTCAGCGAGTTGGACAGTAGCTCGCTGGTTTAGGGTTGGCACATCTTCCTCATTATGTAATACGTCATACAACATAATGAGAGGATCGCAGCATGAGCAGCGTGATCGACCGCGCGATGTTCAGCCGTCGCGCCATGACTTTGGGATTGGGCGCGGCCTTCGCATTGGCGGCATCGCCCGTCCGCGCCACCGGCTCGCTGGGCGGCTTCCACAATGTCCGCGACCATGGCGCGAAGGGTGACGGCATCGCCGTCGATTCCGATGCCTTCAACCGCGCGATCGAGGCGGCGAACGCGGCGGGTGGCGGGACGGTGGTGGTGCCACCGGGCCATTATCTCTGCTTTTCGATCCGCCTGAAAAGCTACATCACTTTGCTGCTGATGCCCGGCAGCCTGATCGAGGCCGCCGATCCGCGCCGGCACAAGGGGCGCTACGACCTGCCCGAAGGCGTCTATGACGAACAATATGTCGATTATGGCGTTGCCCATTTCCACAACGCCCTCCTTTATGGCGACGGTGTCACCGACGTGGCGATCGTCGGACGCGGGCTGATCCACGGCATCGGCCTGGACCGGGAAGGGCCGGCGCCGCGCTGGCATGGCATAGAGGGCTGGAAGGCGCCCAGGGAACAAGGCCTGTCCGCCGACGCGGCGCGCCGGGCGATCCCGCGCGAAATGGCTTATGAGGGGCGTGGCAACAAGGCGGTGGCGCTGCGCCGCTGTCGCAATGTGCTGCTGCGCGACTTCACCATCCTGCAGGGCGGGCATTTCGCCTGCTATGTGCTGGGATCGACCAATGTCACGATCGACAATCTGACGGTCGACACCGACCGCGATGGGATCGATATCGACTGTTGCCGCGACGTGCGGATCAGCAACTGCATCGTCAACGCGCCCAAGGATGACGCAATCGTCCTCAAGAGCAGCTATGCGCTCGATGAACCGGTCTTTTGTGAGGATGTCACCATCATCGGTTGCAAGACCAGCGGCTATGATCTGGGATCGATCGTCGCTGGCAGCTATCGTCCCTCGCCTTATCGCTCGGTCGACGATGTCGGCGTGCTGGGGCGGATCAAGCTCGGCACCGATTCCGCCACGGGCTTTCGCAACATCCTGATATCGGGCTGCACCTGCGACCATACGCGCGGGCTGCAACTAGGCGCGATCGACGGCGGGGTGCTGGAAGACGTGACCTTCAGCGACATCAACCTGCGCAATCCGGTCAACCATCCGATTTTCGTGCGACTGGCGGCGCGCAACCGTTCTCCGCGTGGCACGGGTCCGTCAAAGGTGCGCAGGGTGCGTTTTTCCGACATCAATGTCTCCGGCGCATCCGGCCCCTATGCCTGTGGTATCGTCGGCAATCCCGGCGAACCGATTGAGGATGTCAGCTTCTCCAACGTCCATGTCCGTTCGGCCGGCGGCGGCAGCGAGGCGGATGCGCGCCGCACTATCCCCGAACGGCCCGCCAGCAGCCTGGAGCCCAGTTTCATGGGCGCTTTCCCCGCACACGGCCTTTATGTGCGCCACGCCCGCAACATCAGCCTGCGCGACGTCAGTTTCGACGTGGAGGCGGCGGATGCGCGCCCCGCAATCCTGTTCGACGACGTGCAGGGGGCGATGGTAGATGGCCTGCGGTCCCGCCATGCCCGCGACACGGCGATTCGGTCGACCGCGAGCAGCGGCATCCAGATCGGCGATATCCAGACTTTGAGCTAAAGGAATGACGATGCGCCATGATTTCGCGCTTGCCCTGCTGCTGCCTGGCGTTGCTCAGGCCGCCACCGAAACGCCGCTCGCGACGGGCTGGCGTTTCGTCAAGGCGGATGCGGCCGGAGCGGAAACGCCCGATTTGGATGATCGCGCCTGGACGCCGGTCAACGTGCCACACAGCTATAACGCTGAAGATAGCGGCGTCGGCGGGGCCAAGGCGCGCGGTGAGCCGGAGGGCGTCTATTATCGCGGCCCTGCCTGGTATCGGCTGGAAATCGATCACCAGCCGGAGCCGGGCAAGCGCTATCTGCTGCATTTCGGCGGCGCAACGCTGCAGGCCGACATCTGGCTGAACGGACGGAAGCTGGGCGCGCATCAGGGCGGCTATGCCGCGTTTCGTGTCGATGCGACCGACGCGCTCCAGCCCGGGCGCAACCTGCTGGCGGTGCGGGTCGACAATAGCCGCGATACCCATATCGCGCCGCTGAATGGCGACTTCAACATTTTTGGCGGCCTCTATCGCAGCGTGTCGCTGATCAAGAGCGATGCGCTGGCGATCGACCGGCTCGACCATGCCGGGCCGGGGGTGCAGGCGCGCACGGTCGCGCTCCAGCCGCGCCGCGCCACGATCGATGTCGCCGTGGCGCTACGCAACGACCGCGCCACGCCCGCGCAGTTCACTATCGCCAGCCGGATCGTGGACGCGGCCGGCAAGGTCGTGGCCCGGCATGTCGCGCCCGCAACGTTGGCGGCTGGCGCGCGGGAGGCGGTGAGGCAGTCTGTGACCTTGCCCAATCCGCATCTCTGGGAAGGGCGCAAATCGCCCTATCTCTACCATGTCGTCACCGATGTGGTGGAGCGCGGCACGATCATCGACAGCCAGAGCGTGCCGCTGGGCGTGCGGACCCTCACGGTCAAGCCCGATGGCACGGTGCTGCTCAACGGCGCGCCCTATCCGATGCGCGGCGTCAACCTCCAGCATCCGACCCGCTTCGGGCGCGGGCCGATCGTCACCGATGCGGAGATTGACGAGGATCTGGCGATCTTCGCCGATATGGGCGCGACCGCGCTGCGGCTGGCCCATATGCAGCATCCCCAGCGCGTCTATGAACGGGCCGACGAACTGGGCCTGCTGCTGCTGACCGAAGTGCCGCTGATCGACGATCATGACCCGTCGGATGCCTTTCGCGAAAATCTGGTCGAGCAGATGCGCGAACTGATCGCGCAGACGGGCAATCATCCTTCGGTCGCGCTCTGGGGCATCGGCAATGAAATCCGCAAGTCGGATGCGGCGTCCAACCGCATCCTCGCGGCGTTGCAGGCGACCGCCAAGGCGCTCGATCCGACCCGGCCGACCACCTATGCCCATTGCTGTCTGGAGGATAGCGACCCGATCGCACAGCATAGCGACACCGTATCCTACAATCGCTATTTCGGCTGGTACTGGACCAAGTCGGAAGACATTGGTCCCTGGGCCGACGAATTGCACGCGAAGCTACCGGGGCGTCCGATCGGCGTCAGCGAATATGGCGCGGGGGCGAGCATATTGCATCAGGAAGACCCGGTGATGAAGCGGCCGGAATCCAATGGCTATTGGCATCCCGAACAATATCAGACCGATTTCCACATCAAACATTGGCGCGAGATGAAGACGCGGCCCTTCCTCTGGTCGACCTTCGTCTGGGTCGGGATCGATTTCCCGTCGTTCAAGCGCAATGAGGGTGATCGTCCCGCGATCAACGACAAGGGGCTGGTGAGCGAGGATCGCAAGGTCCGCAAGGATGCCTATTATTGGTATCAGGCCAATTGGTCGGACGCGCCAATGCTGCACATCGCCAGTCGCCGCGACGTCGCCAAGCGCACGCAGCGGGTGAAGGTGCAGGTCTTTTCCAACCAACCGGCGGTCGAGCTGCGCCTGAATGACGGAGTATGGACCCGCGTGCCGGTGGACGACCATATCGCCAGCTGGGATATCGATCTGGCCAAGGGCGAGAACAGGATCGAGGCGCGGGCGCAGGCGGGCGGCACGGCGCTGACCGATGCGGTGCGCTGGATATGGACGACGCGGCCCTGACGAAAAAAATGGCCGCCCGATGCAGTGGGCGGCCAGTGGGGGACAGGGGGTCAGCGCGCGACGGTGAAGCGATAGTCGCCAGATCCGGCCTCCAGCACGAAGCGGTCGCCCCGCAGGCCGATGAGACGAAGCCCTACTATCGCGCCGATCGGTTGCCCACCTTCGCGGATCGCATCGCTGGAGGCGGTCGGCAGATAGATTTCCGCGCGGCTGTTGGCCGGCACGCTGATATCCGCTGCGAAACTGTCCGGCCCGTTGCGCCAGTCGGTGCGGATCGGTCCCAGCACGCTGTCGTAACTGGCCCCGCCGCGTTCCAGCCTTTTGTCCAGAACCGGATTGAAACGCCAGGTCAGGAAACCGGCCGAGATCGGATCGATTCCGGCGACACGGCGGAAGATGAAGCCCGCCACCGCGCCCAGCGCATAATGGTTATAGCTGTTCATCGCGGAATCGACCATGTCGGCATTCCACCGCTCCCAGATCGTCGTCGCGCCCTTGGCGATCATATAGCCCCAGGACGGGAAGGCGGTGCGCAGCAACAGGTCGTAGACCAAGCTCTCCTCCCCCTGATCGGCCAGTGCATCGAGGCTATAGGGCGTGCCGAGGAAGCCGGTGGAGATGAGCGTGCCGCGCCGGCGAATATCCGCCGCCAGTTTCGCCGTCGCCGCGGCTTGCAGCGATTTCGGCACCAGCCCGAAGCGCAGCGCGAGAATATAGCCGCAATGCGATCCATTGCCGACGCTGCCGTCGGCACGCACGAAGACCTTGGCGAAGGCGGTGGCGATGTCGCGCGATAATTGGCGGTAGCGTTCGCCTTCCGGCTGGCGTTTCGATCCGAAGGCCATGTCGGCCATGGCGTCGGCCGAATGTTTCCACATGGCGGTGGCGATCAGATCCTTGGGGGTCGTCTCGTCGCTCGGCTTCTTGGCGTCGAGCGCGACCCAGTCGCCATAGTCGTACCCACGCAGATTCCGCCAGATATGGTCGGGATTATGCTCCGCCAGGAAGCGCATATAGCGCGTCATCGACGCCCAGTTGCGATCGACGATCGCGGTGTCGCCATAGCGCTGCCACGCCGTCCAGGGCAGGATGATGCCCGCATCCGCCCAGCCCGGCGAGGCGCCCAGCGACAGGTCGCGCCAGCCGGTCGGCGCATAGTCGGGAAACTCGCCGCGCGGCCCCTGCGCATCGCGCAGGTCGCCCATGAAGCGATGGGTGAAGGGGCCGACGTCCATGGTGAAGGCGGCCGCGTCCCAGAAGACATTGGCGTCGCCGGTCCAGCCCAGCCGCTCGTCCCGCTGCGGACAGTCGGTCGGCACGCCGAAGAAATTGGACCGCTGGCTCCAGCGGCTATTCTGCCACAGACCCTGAATGATGCGGCTTTCCACCAGCGGCTTGCCGGTTTCGGGGAGCGCGCTCGACAGGACGATGCCGGTGACTTCATCCGGGGTCGGCGCGCGGCCAAGGCCGCTCACCTCGACATAGCGGAAGCCGAAATAGGTGAAATGCGGCTGGTAGCTTTCGCCCGCAGGGTCGCCCCGGAAGGTGTAGAGGCAGGACGCGCGGGCGGCACGCAGGTTGGCGACATCGACCGTGCCGTCTGAGTGCAATATTTCGGCGAAGCGCAATGATATGGTCTGCCCGGCCGCGCCTTTCGCCTTCAGTTCGGCCCAGCCGGCGAAATTCTGGCCGAAGTCGATGACGTGGCGATCGCCGTCGAAACTGCGGATGGCGACGGGCTCTCGCCGTTCGATCGCGCGGATCGGCGGGGCGACATGGGCGCGCAGGCGGCAGGGCGGGGTCTGGCCGATACGGGCGGGCGTCCAGCCCCGCGCCTTGAAGCCGGGGCTGGACCAGCCGGGCTGTTCGCGCCGGGCATCATAATCCTCGCCATAATAGATTTCCGCCTGGGTGATAGGCGTGTCGGTCTGCAACTGCCACTTGTCGTCGGTGACGACGATCGACAGGCTGCCATCGTCAGCCAAGACCTCCAGTTGCGCGAACAGGCGCAGCGGCGGATCGCCAAAGGCGTAGCGGCCGGCGGGCGCATGATAGCTGCCATACCAGCCCTCGCCCAGCAGCGCGCCGATCGCGTTCGCGCCTGGGTGGAGCAGGGCGGTCACATCATAGGTGCGCACCAGCGCGGTTTCGCGAAAGTCGCTGCTTTCCGGTGCGAGCTGGGCATCGCCGACGCGTTGGCCGTTGATCTGCGCGATATAGGAACCCAGCGCCGTAACGCGCAGCCGTGCCTGCCGGATTGGGTGTTTTAGGCTGAAGTCTCGGCGCAGCATATAGGCGCCGGCGCGGGGCCATGCCTGCGGCTGATTGGCGGAGCGTTCCGCCTTTGCCCATGCCGCGTCATTGAAGCCGCTGGACTGCCAGCCTTCGGGTGCGTGGGTTGCTGTGCGCATATCCTGACAGGTGATGCGCTTGTCGCCCGCGCGGATCATCGCTGCGGCGGCGATTTCATGCATGCGCGGTTCGTCGAAACCGGCGGGATCGGTGACCTCGATCGCGACGACATGGCGGCCCGCGGACAGGCTGTGCTGCGTCTGTGCGATCGGCTCGGCGCCGAAGCGATGGGGGCCGCGGGGGGGAGGGCGATTGGTTCGCCGTCCATCCAGACCAAAGGCGCACGGAAATTACCGATGGAAAAGAGCGTGACGTCGCCCGCCTTCTCCAAGTCGAAAGACAGGCGGAACTGGCGTGGTGCCTTGTCGGCGGGCCTGTCGCCGCGCATCCAATGCAGCCCGGCCGCCCGGTCGGCGCGCTCCAGATCAGTTTGCGCCTCGATCCATTGCGCCTGCCAGTCGGCGGGGTCGAGCAGCCCCATTTCGAAACTCGCGACCGGGCTGGTGGCGCGCATGCCGCGATCGTCGCGCACCAGCACGCGCCACCAGACACGCTGGCGCGACTTTAGCGGCGCGCCGAGCCAGCCCATGTCCATGCTCTTGTCGGTCAGCACTTCGCCCGCGTGCCACAGGTCGGGGGTGCCCGCCTCCAGCAGCGCGCGACTGCTCGCCGCCTGCACTTCGCAACGCGCCTGGCGCACCGCGCGGTCGCGGCTCTCCAGCCGCCAGGACAGGCGTATATCCTGCCGGTCCAGACCGATCGGATCGACCAGCCCTTCAGCGCGCAGATCGGTGATACGCAGGTCGCCGCCCTCCTGAGCCTTCGCGGCGAAGGCGGGCAGGCCAGCCAGCGCGCCAGCGCCTTTGAGCAAGGTGCGACGTTTGATCAGGCTCATGGCCGCACCCCCGCCTGATCGATCACCTTCTGCGCATCGGCCGGCCAGTCCCGATTGGGCAGGATGATATTGTCCCGCGCGACATTGCCGATCTCCTCCAGCCAGCGCCCGCCCGTACTGTTGGAGTTATGCCAGTTGCCGGTCGCGACATTGTCGGTCGAGATGCGGCGTTTGTACATTTTGCCGGCGGTATTGATGTTCAGCCATTTGCCGCGCGTCTCGATCACATTGCCGGTCACGCGGAAATGTTTGGAGCCTTCGTCCAGATAGAGGCCGATCTTGTCACCGATATCGAAAATATGGTTGCCGCGCACGATCGCGTTGGGATTGGCCGACAGATTGTAGATCGCCCCGCCATCCATGAACCAGCCTTTCACGCCATGGATGCGATTGCCCTCGACCAGCGTGTCGCGCAGCGTCGTGGGCGTCGTATATTTGATATTATGGACGTAGCCTTTGGCGTTCTCGTCATAATTGGGATTGCCGCCGGCGTCGTTATAGCCCCAGCCCCACCCGACCGCGATGCCGTCATAGGGCGCGTCGCTGATGTCGTTATGGACGATGCGCGCACCGCTGACATAGGTGGTCAGGATCGCGGCGTTATCCTTGTAATCCTGTGACACGGTGGCGACGACATTGTCCTCGATCGCGATGTCGCGGTTGACGAGCGCCGCATTGTCGGGATGATGCGCCTCCACCCGGATACCGCCCGCCATGATCGCGCTGCCCGACAGGATCGCGAAGCGGTTGCGCGCCACGCGGATATTGCTGGCGGCCAGGCCCACGCCCGACAGGTTGGCGTTGGCGTCATTGCCGATGCCAAGCCCGATCTGGCCCAGTTGTGAAAACTGGTTGCGTTCGAACACGATGTCGCGCGCCGCCGACACCTGCACTGCGGCGGGCATCTGGTTCCATTTCTGGCGCATGGATTCGAATGCGACGCAACCCCAGCCGCATGTCTTCCACGCATCCGCCGGGCGGATCGGCGAGGTTTCGGCCAGAAACGACCCGCTCTGCTGATTGGCGTAGCCGGTGGCGCGCGACGCGCCGAGCCAGCTGCTATGAGAAAAACGCAACCCTTCGAACCGCAGCCGTTCGACCGGCGCGTCGGGCGTGCCGCTGATCGACACCAATGTCTCCAGCCGGGGCAGGACAACGCGGCGCTTGGCGATATCCTCGTCCAGCCCCATGCGCAGGTACAGCTTGCCCGCCTGCGGATCGACCACCCATTGATAGGGCTTGCTGTGCCATTCGTTGGTCTTGTCCACGAATTCCAGCGCATTGACGAGGAAGAGCCGGCTGTCCTGCGGGAAGATCGGCTTGGTGATCGTGTCATAGCCCCAGCTATTATTGTCCCAGGCGGGCTGCGCCATGGTAACCTTTCCGCCCGCGATCGCCTGCACCGGCGACACGCGATCGGTGAAGAAACCGGTCGCCTCCAACTCCATCCGGTCGGCGCGCTTCACGCCCGCAATCCATGTGAGGTCGGGATTGGTAATCTCGAAACCCGTGGCGTTGAACGTCAGGTCGGACGGCCGGATTTCGATCCACGGCCGTTCGGCGAGCGTGTCGTCCACCCAGAGCTGCCGCGCATCGATGCCCTTGGGTACGTCAGCGACATAGAGGCGACGTTCGGGATCGAACGGCTTGAAGCCGCTCACCACCTGCCCGCCCGACAGCATCGGATGGGCGCCATCGGCCGCGCGCCAGATCACGCTATGGCCGTTCTGCCCCCCGTCGGCGCGGCGGAAGAGCAAGGGCGCTTCGAGCGTGTAAGTGCCGTCGGCCAGGATGACGGCGACGTCGCGCTGGGCATTGCCCTGCCGCACCAGCGCCTGCGCGCGGGTCAGCGAGCGCACCGGGCGCGCCTGCGTGCCGGGCGCGCGATCGTCGCCCGCAGGGGAGACATGGACCAGCAGCGGTCCCTCCTGCGCGGCGGCCGACAGCGATATTATCGCCGCCAATGCCGCCCCGAATATCAGGCTGCGCTTCATCATCGTCTCTCCATGGTTCGCGCTCTTTTGTCGGCGCTTATGCGGTTCAGTTGACCCAGCCGCCGTCGATCACATTGACCGTGCCGGTGGTGAAGGCGAACTCGTCCGATGCCAGATAGACGGCCAGTGCCGCCAGTTCCTCGACCCGGCCGAAGCGGCCCATCGCCTGGCGCGCGGTGAACTCCGCATAGGCCTTGTCGAAATCGCCGGTGTCGTGCAGCCGCTGGATCAGCGAGGGCGTCTCCACCGTGCCGGGGCAGATGGCGTTGCAACGTATCCCCTTGGTCACGAAATCGATGGCGACGGACTTGGTCAGGCCGATCACCGCCGCCTTGGTCGCGCCATAGGCGAAGCGGTTGGGCACGGCCTTGATGCTGGAGCAAATGGACGACATGTTGATGATCGATCCGCCGCCGCGCGCGATCATGCCCGGCAGCATGGCGCGGATCATGCGATATTGGGCGGTGACGTTCAGGCTGTTGGAAAAGCGCCATTCCGCCTCGTCGCATTCCAATATCGTCCCGGCATGGACCCGGCCCGCACAATTATAGAGGATGTCGATATCGGGATGCGCCGCCGCGATCGCCTGCACCGCTGCCGGATCGGTGACGTCCAGCGCCTGCGCCTCCACCCCGTCGATATCGGCCAGCGCCTCGGCGCGCACGTCGGTTGCAATGACGCGCGCGCCTTCCCGGACGAAAGCCTCTACCGTGGCGCGGCCGATCCCCTGACCCGCCGCCGTCACCAGCGCAGTCTTGCCTGCCAGACGTCCCATCATCCTGCTCCATATTTAGATAATATGTATGATGTTTAAGCAGGATGATGGAGGGCTGTCAATTGGCGGCGACGAAGGACTGTCGCTGCTCACCCAGCTTGTCGATGCCCAGCGCGACCACATCGCCGGGCTTGAGATACCAAGGCTCCGGCTTCTGCCCTAGGCCGACGCCGGGCGGGGTGCCGGTGGTGATGATGTCGCCGGGCAGCAGCGTCATGAACTGGCTGAGATAGGCGACGATCTGCGCGACGGTGAAGATCATCGTCTGCGTGCTGCCGTCCTGCTTGCGCACGCCATTGACGTCCAGCCACATGGACAGCGCCTGCGGATCGCCCACTTCATCGGCCGTCACCAGCCACGGGCCGACAGGGCCGAAGGTCGGAAAGCCCTTGCCCTTGTCCCAGGTCGCGCCGCGTTCGGTCTGCCATTCGCGTTCGGACACGTCGTTGATGACGCAATAGCCCGCGACATGGGCCAGCGCGTCGGCTTCGCTGACACGATGCGCGGTGGTGCCGATGACGACGCCCAGTTCGACTTCCCAATCGGTCTTGCGCGAGTCGAAGGGAATGATGACGGGATCATTCGGCCCCTGGATGCAACTGACCCATTTGTTGAAAACGACCGGTTCCTCCGGGATCGGCAGGTTGGATTCGGCGGCATGATCGGCATAGTTGAGGCCAATCGCGACGAACTGGCGCGTGCCGGCGACGGGCGGGCCATAACGAACCGGCCCTTCGACCAGCGGCAGCGTGGCCGTGTCGATCGCCGCCAGGCGCGCCAGACCGTCGGGTCCGATCGCCGTGCCGTCCAGATCGGCGACATGGGCCGACAGATCGCGCAGTCGGCCGTCGGCATCGACCAGCGCGGGGCTTTCCTGGCCCGCTTCCCCGATGCGGCATAATTTCATGATGAACGTCCTTTCTTATGGCATGGCATGAAGCGGCATGGACAGCCGCGTATCATATTGTATGATGTCTTATGTTTGTGGGAAAAACAAGGTGCGAGGATATGGGAGAGGCGGGAATCGACATGCGCGAGGTAAAGGCGTGACGCGACCCCGCATCCTGGATTCGCACCAGCATTTCTGGCGGATCGGCGGGCCGGGTCAGGCGTGGCCGGACGCCGGCTGGCCGCTGATCCATCGCGATTTCCTGGCCGACGATCTGCGTGCGGCGACCGCGGGGCTTGATCTGGCGGGCACCATATTGGTCCAGTCGCAACCGGACGATCGCGATACCGACTGGATGCTCGATCTGGTGGCGGACGATCCGCTTGTGTTGGGCGTGGTCGGCTGGGTCGCGCTGGAGGCGGACGACGCGCCCGCGCGGATCGCCCAATTGGCCGCCCGGCCCAAAAGCGTCGGGCTGCGCCCCATGCTCCAGAGCATCGAGGCGAGCGACTGGATATTGCGGGCCGATCTCGCACCGGCGATCCAGGCGATGCTGGCGCATGGCCTGCGCTTCGACGCGCTGGTCCAGCCGCGCCACCTGCCCGTCCTCGCCCGTTTCGCCGAACGCTGGCCCGACCTGCCGATCGTGATCGACCATGGCGCAAAGCCGCCTGTGGCGGACCATATCATCGATCCCTGGCGGGACGATCTGGCCGCGCTCGCGCGCTATCCCAATATCTGGTGCAAGCTGTCGGGCCTCCGCACCGAACAGGCGTCGGGGCAATCGGCCGACGCGCTGGCGCCCTATGTCGCGCATATACTCGCCTGCTTCGGCGACCGGACGATGTGGGGCAGCGACTGGCCGGTGCTGCTGCACATGGGGGACGCCTATCACGACTGGGTCGACGATGCGGTCCGGTTGGCGGGCGATCTGGACGCGAAGCGAAGCGCCTGCCTGTTCGAGGGCGCCGCGCGCGCCTTCTACGGCCTTGCATAACAGGAGAAGAATGTGGCGCTGGATTTCGGCAGACTGGGTTTCGGGGCCGCTGCGATCGGCAACCTCTATCGCGCGATCCCGGACGCCGATGCGCGGGCGGTAATCGATCAGGCCTGGGCAGCCGGGCTACGCTATTTCGACACCGCCCCCCATTATGGCTTCGGGCTGAGCGAAAAGCGCCTGGGTGCGGCGCTGGCGGAGATTGATCCGCACCGGCGCGCGATCATCTCGACCAAGGTCGGGCGGCGGCTCGATCCGACGCTCGACGCGGATCTGTCGCAGGCGCGGCAGGGTTTCGTGTCCCCAGAACCCTATGAAAGCCGTTTCGACTATAGTTATGACGCCGTCATGCGCTCTTATGAGGCAAGCCGGGGCAGGCTTAGACGGGATTGCATCGACATCCTCTATGTCCATGATATCGGTCGGTTTGCGCATGGCGACGCGCATGAAGCGCGGATGCGCGAATTCCTGGATGGCGGATTTCGCGCGATGGAGGAATTGCGCCGCACCGGCGCGGTTCAGGCGATCGGCCTGGGCGTCAATGAAACGGCGGTCTGCGAAGAGATATTGGCCCATGCCGATATCGACCTGATCCTGCTGGCCGGGCGCTATACGCTGCTGGAGCAGGCGCCGCTCGACAGCCTCCTGCCGCTCTGCGCCGCACGGGGGGTACGCATCATCTTGGGCGGTCCCTTCAATTCGGGCATCCTGGCGCAAGGCGTGCGGCATGGCGGGCCGGTCCATTATGATTATGGCGATCCCCCCGCGTCGATCGTGGACCGGGTCCGCCGGATCGAGGAACAATGCGACAGATTCGGCGTGACGCTGGGCGCGGCGGCGCTGCAATTTCCGCTGGCGCATCCTGTCGTCGCGAGCGTCATCCCCGGCATCGGAACGACCGCCCATCTGCGCAGCGCCATCGCGCAAATGGCGCAGCCTGTTCCTGCGGGCTTCTGGCTGGCGTTGCGGGACGAAGGGCTCATCGACGCCCGCGCGCCGGTCCCGGCGGGAATGGCGGCTTAGACCCTGTCCTACAGCCGCCGGAGCGGGCTATAGTCCGATCTGTCGGACAGGGCGGGCCGGGTCGGTGCTCGCAATATACTATCCTATCGCGGCACCAAAATTGCGGGACGTGCTGGAAATATGCGAAGTTAGGACGGCCATTTCCTATTTTGCGGACCGCCGGGGGAGCCTGCCGGACGACATGGCGGGCTTCCTCTTCTCCTCAGTCGGCGATCGGCACATTGACCCTCTCCAGCCGCGGCGAGAGGATGTGGACCGCCGCCAGCGCCACGAAATAGGCGCTCCCCGCCACGGCGAACAGCGGCGTGTAGCTGCCGATGCCGTCGAGGATATAACCGGCATATTTGGCCATCGCCATGCCGCCCACCGCGCCCAATGTTCCGCCGATGCCGACAACCGATCCTACCGCCCCGCGCGGGAACAGGTCCGATGGCAAGGTGTAGAGATTCGCTGAAAACGCCTGATGCGCCGCCGTCGCCACGCCGATGACGAGCACCGCAAGCCACAGATTGTCGATCGACTGGGCGAAGAAGATCGGCAGCACCGCGCAGGCGCACAACAACATGGTGAGTTTGCGCGCGGCGTTGACGCTCCTGCCCGCCTTCATCAGCCGGCCCGACATCCAGCCGCCCGCGACGCTGCCCAAGTCCGACAGTAGATAGATGGCGACCAGCGGCGGCCCGAAGCTGAGCAGGTCTAGGCCGTAGCGGGTGCCCAGATAGCCGGGCAGCCAGAAGAGGAAGAACCACCAGATCGGGTCGATGCAGAATTTGCCGATCGCATAGGCCCAGGTTTCGCGGACGGTGATCAGTCGACCCCAGCCGATCGACTGAACCGGATCGGCCGGGTCTTGGCGGATATAGGCCAGCTCCTCCGGCGAAATCTTGGCATGATCCTCCGGCTTGCGGTAGAAGACCAGCCAGGCGATCAGCCAGATTATCCCGAAAAGTCCGGTGGCGTAGAAGGCGACGCGCCAGCCGTAAGCGACGGTTAGCCATGGGACCAGCAGCGGCGTCACGATCGCGCCGATATTGGCGCCCGCGTTGAACAGGCCGATGGCGAAGGCGCGCTCCTTCTGCGGGAACCATTCGGTGACGGCCTTGATACCTGCCGGGAAATTGCCCAACTCGCCGACGCCCAGGCCGAACCGCGCCATGGCGAACTGGGTGACGCTATGGACGCCGCCATGCGCCATATGGGCGATGGTCCAGATGACGACCGCTATGGCGTAGCCGAAGCGCGCGCCCACCAGGTCGACGATCCGGCCAAAGCCCAGATAGCCCACGGCATAGGCCGCCTGGAACCAGAAGACGACATTGGCATAATCGGTTTCCGACCAGGCCATTTCCGCCGACAGCGTGGGTTTGAGCACGCCGATCATCTGGCGATCGACATAGTTGATCGCGGTCGCCGCGAACAACAGCCCGACCACGACCCAGCGATAGCGGGTCGGCGGGCGATCCCCGATGGCCATGTCCTTCATCTTCCTGCTCCTGTTGCGGCCCGTGCGTCCGCTGTTCATCGCGGCTTTTGGGCTTCGATCCTGCATCTTAGAGTGCCGAACGGTCCGAAATCGGCTTCCACATCCTGTCCCGGCCTGACGGGATGGACGCCGGTGATGGCCCCGGTCGATATCCACCAGCCCGGTTCGAGCGCCATCCCGCGCGCTGCGAGATGTTCCAGCAGGAAGCGCACCGATCCGATCGCGCCATCGGTAAAGGCCGCCGCCGTGCCCGTGCCGACCGCGACCCCGTCGATCCGGGTGACAACGGCCTGCTCGATATAGGCGCCGCTGCGCCAGTCCGGCACGGCTGGCCCGACCAGCAAGCCATTATTGTTGCCGAAGTCGGAAATCGTCACGGCCGGGCCATGGTCGTTGATGCCCTCGAACGGCGAACTGGCGATCTCGATGCCGATATGCACGGCGTCGATATGCGCCGCGGCCTCCTCCAGCGTGAAATGCCGTTGGCCGGCTACTGGCGCATGGCCGATGCGCAACAGAAACTCAGCCTCCGCCGCGCCGAAGCCGTGGTCGAAGACGAAGCCGGTCGCATCCCCGTCCGCCGCGCCCGGTGAGGCCGCGAAAATCGGTCCTGCCAGACGGTCGCAGCCATAGCGTTTGGCCAGCGGCGGCAAGATGCGTCCGACCTTCCATCCCGCCACCGGATCGGTACTCCGCGCCATCGCGGCGGCCTGAATGGCATAGCCGTCCTCCAGCGTCGCGGGTGGGGGACCGGGATAATCGGCCAGGCCGGTCGCGCCGCGTCGCGCCGCGAGAAAGCGATCCGCTATCAGCCCTGCCTGGTCATTTCCTCTCATCGAACATCCTTTTCCGGGATCGGTTTCCGCATTATTGGAAACCGGTGTCATTTACAAGCCGATGCGTCTGGCGCGGCCTCGCTTGTGCGCTATAAGACGGCAATGGCGAAGCAGCAGCAGGAAGAGGGACCGGCGCCCAAACTGACCATCAACGACATTGCCCGCATGGCTGGCGTGTCGAAGAAAACGGTCAGTCGCGTCATCAACCGGTCGCCCTTGCTCAACCGCCAGACGCGCGCCAAGGTGGAGGCGATCATCCGGGAGACCGGCTATGTTCCCAACCCGCAGGCGCGGGCGCTCGCGCTGGGGCGCAATTTCCTGATCGGCCTTGTCTACGACAATCCCAATCTCCAGACGATCCTGAGTATGCAGCGCGGTGTGCTGGAGGCGCTGCACGGCACCGAATTCGAACTGGTGATCCGGCCGGTCGACCGCGGTTCGCCTATGGTGATGGACGATATCCGCCGCTTCGTGACGCGCCAGCGCCTGTTCGGCGTCGTCATCGTGCCGCCTTTGTCTGAAAATGATGCGCTGGCCCGGATGCTGGATGAAGAAGGCTGTCGCTATGTCCGCATAGGATCGGCGACCTGGGACGATGCCGACCATATGGTGGCGTCAAACGATCGCGACGCGGTGGCCGAAGCGACGCGCTATCTGATTGCACAAGGGCATCGACGGATCGGCCTGATCGCCGGGCCGCATGGCTTCCGGTCGGCGCAGGAACGGCGCGACGGTTTCGAACTGGCGCTGGCCGAAGCCGGCATCGCCCTGCCGCGCAGTCTGGTAGCGGATGGCCATTATACGTTCGAATCGGGTCTGGCGGCGTGTGAAAGCCTGCTCGACCTGTCGCCGCGACCGACCGCGATTTTCGCCGCCAATGACGAGATGGCGGCGGGCGTGCTCTATGCCGCGCGCCTGCGGGGCATCGCCGTGCCGGAACAATTGTCGATCGTCGGCTTCGACGACACGCCGATCACGACGCGGGTCTGGCCGCCACTGACTACCGTGCGCTGGCCGACCGTGGCCATGGGCCGCGCCGCCGGACTGAAGCTGATCGGTGCCGCGACCGGCGAGGACGCGGAGGTCGGTGCGCCTTCGATGTTCAGTTCGATGCTGATCCGTCGGGGGTCGGTGGCACGGCCTGCAGCCGGTTGATGGGTGACCGTTATGATACCGGTGTCTTATCGGCGCAAGCTGAACAGCACCTGTTCATAGGCATCCATAAGTCTTTGAAAATGAATGTCTTCGTTGAAACGCGTGCGGACATCGGCATGGGCTGTCGCGCCGAGGTTACGGCATAGCGCCGGATCGTCCCACAGGCGCCGCATCTGCCGGGCGAGATCGGCCGCATCGCCGGGGACGAAATGCAGGCCGGTGCGCTCCTCGCGCACCGTGTCGTTCAGCGCGCCGATGCGCGATGCGATGACCGGGACGCCATGCGCCATCGCTTCGGCCGCGACGATGGCGAAGGTTTCGAACCAGAGGCTGGGCACGACCAGCGCCCGTGCGCCGCGATAGACGGCCGCCAGCGATTGCGGGCTGCTCGTGATCGTCACCGGCAGGCCCTGCGCCACGAGCGGCGCGGGGTCGCTGCCGTAGGGGCCGGCGATATGGATCGGCAGGCCCGTGATGCGGCTTGCCGCGATCAGCACGTCCAGTCCTTTTTCCGGCACGAAGCGGCCGGCGAAGGCGAAATAGCCGCCCTGTCCCGGATCGACCGGATCGGGGGAAGCCGGGATGGTGCATTCGTTGACGCCGATGCGGTCGAGCGGGATGCCGGCCTGCGCATGGAGCCAGTCGCGGCTGAAGTCGGTCAGGACGATGAAGCGGCTGACATGGCGGCGATAGAAGTCGCGCCAGCCCGCCACCGCATGACGCAAGGCGAAGGCGGCGCTTTCCGGCAAATTCTCGCGGCAGTTGCGCAGCAGCGCATGATGCGCGCCATGGTCGGCGCAACGGGTGCACACGGCCGCGCCATCATGATGGGTGGCGATGGGGCAGGTGATGCGGAAATCATAGCAGCTATGGACGATCGGAATGCCGGCGCGGGTGCAATGTTCGAACAGCCAGGGGGTCAGGAGTGGATACAGTTCATGCGTGTGAACGATATCGGGCCGGTCTTGCTCCAGTCGGGCGGCGAAGGCGCGCAGCGCACCGGGAGCATAGAGGCCATTGGCGAAGGCGCTAATCCTGCCTGCCATGCCTGTTGAAAGATCGCGGCTATCCCTTTCGAATATAGCGATATCCAGACCCCGTCTTCGTGACAGGGCGATGGTCGCGTCCCAGGCATTGTCGGCCCCGCCGCCGCCCCGGTGGCGGTTGAAGACATGCAGGATCTTCATGCGACCTGCGCAGGCGCGAGAAGTTCCGGGCGGTAAGTTTCGCCGATCAGCGCCCCGGTCGGTCGCCGCCCGGACGCCTTCAGCGCCACCAGTTGACGGAACAGGCCGGCATAGCCGTCGATCACCGCGTCCCAGCGGAAATGGGCGGCGGCGTGAGCCTGCGCCGCCTGGCCCAGCGCGGCGCGGCGGGGGGGATCGGGATCGAGATCGCGCAGGATGGTCGCCAGCGCGCCGTCATCCTTGCTGAAATAGACATTGTCGGGGCCGACATTTTCCCGGTGGAAGATCACGTCGATCGGCACGCAGGGCGCCCCCCAGTGCATCGCGCGCAACAGGCTCGGGTTGGTGCCGCCGACCTCATGCCCATGCAGATAGGCGGCGCAATGGCGATAGAGCGCGTTGAGCGCGGAAGAGTCGAACACGCCGCCGACGCAGCGCACCTGCCCGTCATGCTCGGCCGCGACGGCGCGGGCATAGGCGCTGTCATAGGGGACCGACCCGACGACGATCAGCGGTTTCGTGACGCCGGATGCGCGATATTCGCGGATGATATGATCGACATTATTTTCCGGCTCCATCCGCGCAACGACCAGATAATAGGCACCGGGCGTGACGCCATATTGGGCCAAGGCGTCGATGTCGGGCGCCTCCCCGACCGCACCGCCATAGGGGATGTAGGTGGAGTCCGCGCCATATTCCCGGGCATAATAATCCTGCATCGCACGCGAATCCGTGACCAGCCAGGTGGCAAGCCGCGCGCTGACCCATTCGGACCATTTATAATAAGTCCGCTGCAAGTCATTCCATTTGCGGCGTTGCCAGCCCAGGCCATCGGTATGGATCACCACCGGCACGCCCAGCGCGCGGAGCGGCAGGATGAAGGGGCCATTGCCCGGATCGACGACGAAGACCAAATCGAAGCGGCGGAAGGCGGCGTCCCATAGGGCCAGGTTGCTATGGATGATGCTCTCGAAACTCTTGCCGCCCGGCGCGGGGAGGTAACGACACCGCACCCCCTGCCAGGCCGGCGGGCGCGCCTCATAATATTGGTTCCGGCAATAGACGGTGACGTCCATGCCATGGCTGCGCACCAGCCCGACCGCCAGTTCCTCCACCAGGGTCGAAAAGCCGCTATAGCGCGCGGGGATGCCGCGATCGCCGATAATGGCGATGCGCAAGGGACGCAAAGGGCTGGCCGCGTCAGCCATGGGGTTTGAACCCGGTCCACACATCCTGCGTCATGCCCGCGTCGGGGCCGGGCGCGACCTGCCTGACCCGATCGAAGGCGGCGAGCAGAGAATTACGCACCCAGACGGGCGGATGGATGGCGAAATACCATTTCTTCCCCTCCTCGAACCGTTTCTGCGTCACCAGCTCGCCGCGATCAAAGGCGTCGATTTCGCGCTTCTGGGTCAGCAGATAGCGATAATGATCGCCATGGGTGGTCGCGATCATCAGTCCGCCGGGTCGCAAAATCCGGTGCAGTTCGGCGGTCCAGTCGCGATGCATGGCCGCCGACAAATGGGTGAAGACCGAGAAATTATAGACCGCGTCGAAACTATTGTCGGGAAAGGGCAAGGGCGGCGCGAGGCCATTCAACGCAAAATCGATGCCCGGCAGATGCGCGCGGCACCAGTCGATCGTCGCCGGATTATAATCGGCGCCGCTGATCTGCGGCGATCGACCGGCCAGCAGTGCCGGCATATGGCGGATCAGCCGGCCCGGCCCACAGCCCCATTCCAGCACGCGCAAGGGTTGCGCATCGGGCAGGTGGGTGCGGACGAGCCGCGCGAACAGCGCCGCATGGGCCAGCCCGACGTCATGATAGTCGGCCCAGTCGACCTTGTTATAGGCGTCGAAGGCCAGATCCTCCGGCGGCACCGCGAAGCCGGGATGGCGGGCGAGGAAGGCGCGGTTGCTGCGCGCCGCCCGCGCCCGTTTCCGCAGGAAGGCCATGCGATCGAACATGGGCAGCAGGCCGAGCGATCGGGTGGCGCTGAGGATGTGATATTTCATGGCCGGTGCCTTTCTTCAGGTGCATTGGGCGGGGCGCGGTCGAACAGGCGCAGTGCATAGGCCCGGTCCTGTCCGACGATGGCGATCAGGGGAAAAGGCGCGTCCGGCTGGGTCAGGCGGAAGCGGTTGGCGCGGTTCTGGAGGATGTCGAGCAGTAGCGCGGCGGCCACCCCGGCGCACAGGCCGCCGATCAGCGCGGCAATCAGCAGTAATTTGGTCTGCGGCGCATCGGGCTTGTCGGGCAGCGCCGCGCTTTCGACCAGTTGGATCGCCGAGGGCGCGGACTGGGCGGTGGCGGCGGTGACCGCGGCGGTCATCAACTTGTCCTGTAGCGCCAGATAGGTCTTTTCCAGCATGTCGTGGCTGCGGCCCAGATCATGGCTGTCCTTCATCTTCTGCGGAATGCGGTCGATCGTCGCGCGCCGCGCCCCGACTTCGGCCGACAGCGTGGCCAGCCCTGCGCGATCGCCCGCCAGTTGCGCCTCCAGCGAAGCCCGGCGCGCGCGCAGCGCGTCATAGCCGCCATTGCGGGCGATGCTGCTCTGCTGCACCCCGCGCTGGGGCTGGGCGGCGAGTTGCCGGCCGATCGCCGCGATCTGATCGTCCATGTCGCGCACATCGGGCGAATCCGGGCGATAGCGGACGAGCAGGGCGTCGCGCGCGGCGACCAGCTTCGCCTGTTCCTGCTTCAGTTGCGCCGCGACCGGATTATCCTGCACCAGCCGGCTGGCGAGGATGTCGCGCGGCTCGCGCGCCAGTTGGGCGGTGACGGCGGCCAGTTCGCTCTGCGCGGCGGCGATGGCGGTGCGCTTGGCGTCCAGTTCGCCCTGCTGCCCCAGAAATTGGCCGATCTCGACCTTGTCCTTCTCGAACATCAGTAGCATGTCGTTCTGGGTATAATAGCGCTCCATCCGGGCTTCGAGCGCGCGCAAGTCGGTGCGGGCGCGATCCGCCTCGATCTGGAGCGAAGCATAGGCCTGCCGCGCTTCGGTAGCGAAGCGGGCGCGGCGCTGGGCGATATAGGTGGCGGCGACCGCATCGGCGATCTCCGCGACGCGGGGGCTGGGGCCGCGCACGCTCAGCAGGGCGATATGGCTGTCGGGCAACTGGGTCATGGCGACCCCGGTACGGAAATCGTCCAGGGTGCGGGCGCTCTCGATCTGTTGCGGCGTCGCCACATAGGGCGATGGCGCGCGCGGAAACAGCGTAGCCTTCGTCCCCCGCCAAGCGCGGCCGGGCCAGCTTTGCGTCCAGAGCCAGGTCAGGTAGCGCAGCGGCGGATGATAGACATCGCGATAGCCAAGGTTCAGGTCGGCGATCACCTGTTTCAGCACCGGGCCGGAGGTGGCGAGGATCATCTCGTCCTTCAGCGCCGATCGTCGGAACACCGCCCAGTCGTCGTAGAAATTCTCCCGCTGCCGATCATCGTCCGACACGGCGGACAGGGTGACGCTGGCCGAATAGACCGGCGGCCAGACGAGGATGTAGAGGCCCACCAGCGCCAGTGTCAGCGCCGTCACCGTCAGGATCAGGCGGCGATGGCCGGCGACGGCGAAGCCGACCATCCTGCCCGCGCGGCGGAAATCGAAACTGTCCGCCTCCGGGCGATAGGGCACCGCCTCGCTCATCGGTCGATCTCCTGCAACAGGCGGAGCTGAACGTAGGGGGCCATCAGCGCGCTGAGGCCGCCCAGCGGCGCATTGACGTAATTTTGCAGGAAGCGGGCGAAGCGCGCGCCGCCGCTTTCCTGCACGACGATGATGTCGCCGGGACGCAGCGGCACATTCTGGAGCGTCAGCAGCATCCCCGCATGGCCGCGCGCGCCGCTGCGCAGGATATGCGCATTGAGGTGGCCGTCATCGTCCAGCCGGATCAGCGCGACATTGGATAGGGCGGCGGCCTTGCCCGCATCGCCCGCCAGGATGAGCGCCTGCGCGGCGGTGGGCGCGTCGCGTAGCGGCACCGCGCCGGGGCGGTTCACCTCGCCCGCAACAAAAATCTTGTTCTCGCGCGGATTGGCGACGGCCACGCTGACTACCGGATCGCGCACCCGCGCCAGCAGCCTCTGCCGCACCGCCGCCGCCGCCGCCATCGGGGTGAGGCCCGCGACGGCGATGTCGCCCGATCGCGGCAGGGTCACCATGCCGTCGGGGCGGACGGTCGCGCTGCGCGACAGTTCGGGCATCCGGTCGACCGCTATCTCCAACTGGTCGCCGGGGCCGAGCAGATAGGCGCTTTCATAGCGGGCGGCCGATCGGATGACGTCCGGCGCGGCGTCGATGCTGAGGGGCGCGGTCAGGCTGGTCGAGCAGGCGCCGAGCAGGATGGGGATGAGCAGCAGCAGCGCGGTGAGCAGGCTGGTGCGGGGCGGGACGATCATGTCATTGCTCCTGCCAGGCGGAGGTGCGCGCGCATCGCCCAGGCGCTGGGGGAGAGCGGGTTGGCGGCGCAGGCCTGCGCCAGCGCCGCGCGGGCGGCGGCGGTATCGCCCTGCGCCAGCGCCATCTGCGCCTGCGCGCGGTGCAGCCGGGCGACGATGGCGCGGCGGCGGCGTTCGGGCGCGCCGCCGTAGCGACGGCGCTCCAATATCCGCAGCATGGTGGCGACCACCTGCGGGTTGGCCATCAGGCCGAGCGTGTTGCGCAACTGGCCGGGATGATAGCGAAAGCCCAGCAATATGTCGGGATCGAACCAGCCGACCGCGCCGATATCGCCCAGCCGGGTGAAGATGTTCAGTTCGAACGGGAAATTTCCGTGGCAATCGGCATCGACGAAGCCCGACCGGCGCAGCGCGTCGGTGCGGAACAGCGTGCCGGAAATGGGAGTGAAGCCGCTGGCCATATGGGTGTCGAGGATCGGGAAGCGGCCGCGCCGCCGGGCCCGCCGATGCGTGCGACGATAGGCGCGGCTTTGCGCGTCGGAGGGCCGGCCCTCCGCGTCGAACAGCCACGGATTGGCGACGAACACAGCGGCGTCCGGCGCGGCGTCGAGCGCAGCGACCGCGCGCTTGAAATAGGCGGGCGACAACAGGTCGTCGTCATGCAGGATGCAGAAATATTCGGCATCGCCCGCCTGTTCGAAGAAATAGCGGCCCTGCCCATATTCGCCGCCATTTTCCGCCTGTTGCACGAAGGTGATGCGGGAGTCGCCCAGGCTTTCGACAAAGGTGCGCACCATATCGCCGCCACCGCCGGGCGAGGCGTTGTCGCTCACCACGGCGCGGAAATCGCGCCGGCTCTGGGCGCGCAGGCTGGCCAACGCCTCCCGCACAAAATCGGGGCGGTCATAGGTGGGCAGCCCAACGAAGATGCGCTCAGAAGAAATGGCGATGCGCCTTGTACCAGAGGAAGGTTTGGCGCAGCCGCTCGTCCAGCCCCGCGCCCGGCGCCCAGCCCAGCTTGTCTGCCGCCAGCGCGGACGAGAGATATTGCGCCTGGATTTCGCCATGGGCGTTATTGCGTATGTCGGGCGCCAAGTCGGCGCGACCCGCGGCAGCCAGGGTGCGGCGGGTCAGATCCAGCACGCTCACCGGCTCCCCCGTGCCGAAGTTGAACGCGCGGCCGACCACATCGTCGTCGCCCATATGTTCGGCGAGCAGCAGGTACCCGCGCACGATATCCTCGACATAGACATAGTCGCGCACCGGGGAGCCATCCGACCGGATCACCGGCCGCTCCCCGTCGATCGCGGCGAGGCAGGTGCCCGGCACGATCCGGTTGCTGTTGAGGTCGCCCGGCCCGAACAGATTGCCGCACCGCGTGATGGCAACGGGCAGGCGGTAGGTCTGGGCGTAGCTGAGCGCGATCAGGTCTGCGCAGCTTTTCGATACGTCATAGGGGTGGCGGCCCTGCAACGCGAAATCCTCCTGATAGGGCAGGGTGTCATGCTCGCCATAGGCCTTGTCGGAGGAGGCGATGACGATCCGCTCGACCGTGGCGACGCGGCGGCATGCCTCCAGCAGCACCCAAGTCCCCTTGATATTCGCTTCGAAGGTGGACAGCGGATTGCGGTTGGCGACGCCGACGATCGCCTGCGCGCCCAGATGGAAGACGGTGTCGACCGCATATTCGTTGAGTGCGCGCTCGATGACGTCATACTCCTCCAGCGCGCCGCGCACCACCTTGGCGCGGGTGGCGAGGCCGTCGGCCTGGAAGCGCGATTGCGGCACCATGTCGCGGACCAGCGCCACGACCTCGGCGCCCTGCGCCAGCAGTTCCGCGACCAGACTGCCGCCCAGGAAGCCGGTGGCGCCGGTGACGAGGCAGGTCCGGCCTTTCCATTGCCCACTCATGCCGCGCGCTCCTCTGGCAGCGCGGGCGCGATCCAGGGCGGCGGCCCGCCGGCGGCGAGCGTCTCGTCCATCTCGACCACATCCTTGTAGAAATCGAACGACTTGAAAAAGCCGTCATGGCGGTAGGTGAAGGCGTCGCCGCGCGCGATCAGCGGCGGGATGATGTCGCGCTCCAGATTCTCCCCCTGCCAGTCGGCGAAGATCGCCGGGTCCATCACCATGAAGCCGGCGTTGATCCAGTAATCGGCGATCAGCGGCTTTTCGGCGAAGCGGGCGATCGCGCCATCCTCTTCCACCGACAACACGCCATATTGCGAAACCATCGGCACCGATGTGATCGTCAGCCGGGCGCCATGGGCGCGGTGGAAGGCGACGACCGCGTCCAGCGGCACGTCCGACAGGCCGTCGCCATAGGTGGCGATGAACGGACCATCGATCAGGTGGCGGCAGTTCCAGATGCGGCGGCCGGTGTCGGCATCCTCGCCGGTATCCACGATCTGGACGCTGGCGCCGATATCCTTCCCCTCGAAATAATCGTGCAGGACATCCTGCCGATAGCCCGCCGCCAGAATGAATTCACGATATCCCTGGCGGATGAAATTCTTGATGACATGGACCAGCACCGGCGTACCGCCCAGCGGCAGCATGGGCTTGGGCAGATAGGTGGTGAAGGGAAAGGCGCGGATGCCCTGCCCGCCGCACAATATCACGACTTTCATCGGTCGGTTCCTTTCGTCTTGGGTCGGGTGAACTGGTCGAGGGACAGGGTGGCGAGGCCGATGCCGAATTCCGGCCCGGCGACGCCGCGCTGGATCAGCGGGGCAAGTCGGGGATGGGCGACATGGCCGCCGAACCAGAGGCTGACATGGTCGCCGTCGCGCAGCGGACCGGGAGCGAGGATTTCACCATCGGTCCAGTTGGTGCTCGCACGGGTCAGCAGCGGCGCGGCATCTTCGCGAAAATGGACGCCATCGGCGGATCGGGCGTGGTGGATGGCCACCTGCTGCCATTCGGGGTGAGCGCCCTTCTGCACATGCGCGACCGAATAAAAGAGGTCGATATCCTGACCATCGGCCAATGCAGCGGGCGAGGAATAGCCGGCATAGCCTTGGCGCGCCGGATAGAGCGGCCCCTGGCCCAGCACCTGCACCGGCGGCGTAAAGCTGACGCCATCGCGTGACCGGATCAGGCCGATCGACTGGCGCGGCGGCCCGCCTTCCGGGCGTGCGCCGAGGGCGGAGAAATAGATCAGCAGTTCGCCGCCCCACACCACCGCGCCCGGCTCGCCGACCAGATAGCCGTTCCAGTCGGTCGCGCCGCCGGTCGCCCGCAACAGCGTCCAGTTGGCGACGTGCCACGCCACGCCATCGGGCGAAACGGCCAGGCCGATCGCCATGGGCGACGGATCGGGGCTGGCATAGACGCCGGTGAACGCCATCCAGTAGCGTCCCGCGAACTGCACGACGCTGGGCGTCTCGATGCTGGCATAGGGGCCGTCGGCAGGCGAGAGCAAAGGCGCGGCGGGCGACAATGTCCAATGTTCGCCGTCGCGCGACACCGCGCGGAAGGGCAGGACCGGCGGCTTGAACGGCGCGCTGGTGCTGCTTGTCATGTAGAGGACATAGCCGTCCGCGGTACGCAGCGGGCTGGGATCGTTCCACAACCCCTGCCGGCGCAGCGATCCCGCCGGGATCACCGGCGCGGCGCGGCTGACGGTCCAGCCCGGCATCGCGCGCGGCAGGTCCGGCGGCGGCGCGGGATTGGCACATGCCGCCAGCAGCGCCAACGTGAGGGAGGCGGCTATCCCCCGCATCAGAAGGCATTCCGCTGGACGAACGGCACCAGCAAAGTGCGCGCCAATATCTGCAGGTCCAGCCAGATCGACCAGCGGCGCAGATAGTCGATATCGTGGACGACGCGCTGCGCCATCTTGTCATGCGTATCCGTCTCGCCGCGCCAGCCGCTGACCTGCGCCAGCCCGGTGATGCCCGGCTTGATCTTGTGCCGCACGGCATAGCGATGGATCAGCGGCCGGAAATTATCGTCCAGCGCGACCGGATGGGGGCGCGGCCCGACCACCGACATACTGCCCAGCGCGACGTTGATGAATTGCGGCAGTTCGTCGACCGAGGTGCGGCGCAGGAACGCACCGACACGCGTGACCCGGCTGTCGCCGCGCCGCGCCTGGACGAAGCCGTCATCATCGGTCACCCGCATCGACCGGAATTTCCAGATGCGGAATGGTCGACCGTCCAGCCCATAACGGGTCTGGCAAAAGAGGACCGGCCCGCGCGTATCCAGCTTGATCGCGATCGCCGTCAGCAGCGCGATCGGCAGGATCAAGGGCAGGGCGATCAGGGTGAGGGCGACATCCTCCGCCCGCTTCACCAGCCGCGAATAGCCTTCGAACGGGGATTCCACGATGCTGACGACCGGCTGGCCATAGACATCGTCCCAGCGCGCGCCGACCAGATCCAGCCGGAATAAAGGCGGGCAATAATAAAGCGAAGCGGTGGTGTCGCCGAACCGGTCGAGGATCGCCTTGATCCGCTGTTCGGCCGCCATCGGCAGCGTCACGTAAATGCGGCTGACCGTGCCCGACCGCGCTAGGTCGTACAGCCGGTCCACCGGCCCGCCAAAAGCCTGATCGGGCAGGGCGACGGTGCGATCGTCCGACGGGCGGCGATCGTCGAACACGCCGAGCGACCGGATGCCCATCCAGCGCTGCCGCGCGAACACGTCTCCCAGTCGCTGCGCCGTTTCCGTGGCGCCGATGAAGGCGGCGCTGCGATGGTCGTGGCCGAAGCTGCGCCAGAAGCGCAGGGCCAATCGCACCGCGATGCGGAACAGGATGATCGCGCCCAGCGACGTCCCGTACCAGAGCGCGGCGGCCGGCGCCCATAATGCGGCGCGCGCCAGTGGCAGGTCGCCCAACAGCCAGAACAGCGTCATGACGCCGGTAAAACTGATCGTCCAATGGGCGGTCAGGTCCGCCAGCTCATGGCGCAGCCGCACGATCCGCCACGACCGGCTGAGATGGAAGAAGGACGCCACCAATTCCAGCACGGCCACGCACAGCAGCGCGTCGATGATCGCCGACCGGGGCGAAAGCGCGGTGGCGGTCAGCGCCATGCACAGCAGGATCAGCGCCGTGTCGACCAGCCGGCACAGGCGCACGAACAGCGCGCCGAACTGCTGGAACATCCCGCTCGTCCTGAAATCCGCATGCCATTGAGGGGTCTGCATCGCCTCAGCGCTCCCGCCTGAAGTAAATATCCAAAAATCTATGTAAACTACGTAATGCTATAATGATAAATATCACAATTTATGTATTTATTGGCTAAATCTGTCGAATCACTCATCGATAAAATCAAAATTGAAAGAAGAGTCATAGTGGGGTTAACCACGTTAATATTTAATGTGCCAATTTGTGACATCGCATTTTGATCATATTGCCGAATATATCTTCCTATCTATTATTTCATTCATTCCATGTACTGCGATTCGGTCGACAGGATCGAACGGCGGCAAGAGGCTGGCCGGGAAAGGAGCGCGCGGACGGATGTTCTGCATAGGGGGCTATCATCGCGCCGATCCGGCGGCGGCCTGGAATGACGGCATCGGTTTTTCCCGCTGCCTGGGCTGCGGCGTGGAGCTGGTGCAGCGGCCCGGCGCGCGCTGGACTCCGGTGCCGCGCGGCTATGCGGTGGTCTGGCGGCCGCTGTCGGAGCGGCCTGCGCTGGCGGGCCAGGTTCCTGCCCGCACGACAAGCTTTCCACTCGCCCGGCTGGCGGACGGCGCACGCCGGATCGGCGCAGCCGCAGGGCGGACGCTGGACCGCTTCCACGCCCCGACGGACCATGCCTCCCGCAGCTACCGCTATCTGGCGCAGCGGATCGGCAGCGCGCGGACGATCCTGCTGAGCGCGCTGTGCGATGCCGATGCGGCCAACGACACGCTGCTGCTGCTCGCCGCGATGCTGCAGGCGGAGCGGGGCGGACGGCTGTTGCTGATCGACGCGACGCTGGACGACGCTGGCCTGAGCGTCCCGCTCGGCGCAGGCGGCCAGCCGGGCCTGTCGGACATACGGCCCGACGATCCCTGGTCGGCGGTAGAAGTGATGCAGCTACTGGCCCGGCCGGAGATGATCCTGCTGGGCGCGGGGCAGCGCCCCGCCGCCGGTCGGCCCGACCTTGTCGCCGCCATGCTGCCCTTTCTGGCCGAACGGTTCGACCAAATCCTGATCCAGCAGCGCGCGATCATGGCGGACAGCCGCAATCTGGCGCTGGCGACACGCGCCGACCTGATCTGGGCGCTGGCGGAGGAGGGGCGATCGCCGATGGCGCGTCTGGCCGCCGCGCGCGACGCGTTCCACGCCAATGGCATCGCCGATGTCGGCCTGATCCTGACGGTGCCAACCCATGGCGGCTGAGGCGCGCGTCTTGCCTGGATCGGGCGGAGGCCTTCTCCTGGCGATCGGCGCAGCGGGCGGCGCGACGCTGATCGTCGCGGGCCTGTCGTCCGGGCGCGGCGCGGCGCTGGCAGCGGTCGCCGCGCTGGGGCTGGGTGGCCTGATCTGGGCCAGCGGCAATCCCCGGCTCGCCTGCCTCTGGGGCGTCGGCCTGACGGCGCCGCTCGGCATCGCCAAGCGGTTCCATCCCATGCCGCATATGGGCGGGGCGGGGGCCTACACGATCGAGGTCGTCGACCTGTTCCTGCTGGCACTGTTCCTGTTCCAGTGGCGCGACACCCTGCACGGCGGGACGCGCCATCGCATCCCCGGCCTCGCTTATTGTTGGATCGCGATGATCCTGCTGGGCCTGCTCGACGCCATCACCGGCCCCTATCGCCAGCTTGCGCTGGTGGAGGCGGTCCAGATGGCCAAGTCGCTGGCGCTGTTCCTGCTGCTGCTGGGCGAACTGACGCGGGTGCGGCGCTTCATGCACCTCTTCGCATCGCTTTGCTGCGGCCTGCTGCTCCAGGCGGCGGTCGGCATCGCCCAATATGCGAAGAAGGGCGATATCGGCCTGCAATTTCTGGGCGAGGCGACGATGACCACGCTCGAATATGCCAATCGCGCGACCTATATGGATGGCGGCGCGACCTTCCGCATCGGCGGGCTTCTGGGCCATCCCAATATCCTCGCCGGCTTCGTCGCCATGGGCGCGCCGATGCTGCTGGCGCTGCTGATGACGCGCCTGCCGATCGGCCGGAAGGCGGCGATAGGTGCGGTGCTGGCGGCGGCGCTGCTGGCGCTGCTGCTGACGCTCTCGCGATCGGGCTGGCTGGCCTTTGCGCTGGCCGCGCCGATCGTTATCGGGCTGATGCTGCGCGACCGGCGATCGCGGCGGCGGGCGCTGGCGGGTTCCCTGGTCGCGCTGGCGTTTGGTCTGATCGCCGCGCTCGCCGCCGCCCCGGCGATCCTGCGCCGCTTCACCCAGAGCGATCCGGGCGCAGTCGATTTCCGCTGGGAGTGGATGGGCGTCGCCTGGGACATGGTGCGCGATCACCCGCTGCTGGGTGTTGGCCTCAACAGCTTCGTCCAGCATCTGCCCGGCCGCACCGCCTATGGCGGGACGGAGGCGCTGACCCGCACCTTCGGCGCGAACTGGCCGGTGGTGCATGACATATACCTGCTGATCTGGGCGGAGCAGGGGACGATCGGCTTCGCCTGTTTCCTGCTGCTGCTGATCGGCCTGCTGCGGACGGGCTGGCGCAACGCGACACGGTGCGCCGATCCCTGGCTCCATGCCCTCAATGTCGGCGCGCTGGCCGGATTGTGCGCCAATCTGCTCGACGGCTTCGGCAGCTTCTTCCTGCGCCAGATGCCCGGCGCGCGGCTGTTCTGGATCATCGCCGCGATCATCGTCGCGATCGACGTCTGGCAACGGCGCAACAGCGCGGAGCGACCGGCATGAACGGCCTGCTGCACAGTGGCGCGCGCCTGGTCGTCGGGCGGGTCGCGCTGTCGGGCCTGCGCATGGGCGCGGCGCTGATCGTCGCGCGGCTGGCGGGGGGGAGCAATTCGGCGCCTATGCGTTGCTGCTGAGCCTGACGGGCTTGGCCGAATGGCTGGCCGATTTCGGCCAGACCGACATCGGCGTACGCGATGCGGCGCGGCGGCCGCGACGCCGGGCGGCGGTGTTGGACGCGCTGGCGCGGGTGAAAAGGGTGCAGGGACCGTCGGTCGCTATGGCGTTGCCGCTGCTGTTGCTGGTCGCCGGGCAGGATCGCGCGGTCGTGCTGGCGGGTTGCGCGGGCGGCGTCGCGGTGCTGGCGACCGCCTGGCTGCAACCGGCGCGGGCAGCGCTGCGGCTGGCGTTGCGGATGGACCGGGATGTCGGCGCGGAGCTGGCCGGCGTGCTGGTGATGCTGCCGCTGCTGGCGCTGGCCTGCCTCCATCTCGCGCCGCTGCCGTTGCTGGTGGCGAGCTTCGCCGTCGCCCGGCTGGTGCAGGCCGCGCTGACGGCGCACTGGGCCGGACTGGTGGCAATGCAGAGGAGCGCCCGCCTCACGCCCGCGCGCCTCGCCACGCAGGCGCTGCCGCTCGGCTGCGCGGGCCTTCTCGTGCTGCTCTATGATGCGCTGGCGCCGCTGCTGCTCGCCCGGCTGCTGGATATGCGGGCGGTGGCGCTCTATGCCGCGGCGGCGCGCTTCATCATGCCGGTGCTGGTCGCCGTGCAGGCTATCAACAGCGCCGCATTCCCGCTTATCGCGCGCGACTGGCGGCGCGATCCCGCCGCCTTCGCCCGGACGCAGCAAGGCGCGCTGCTGTTGTCGACTGCGCTGGCGGCGCTAGTGTTCGCGGGCATCCATGGTGGCGCGCTGTTCCTGATGGGGCTGATGGGGCCAGACTTCGCGGCGGGCGCGCCGCTGCTGCAACTCATGGCCTGGACGCTGCTGGCGCGCGCGATCACCACCGCCATGGCGCCCCTGATCGTCATCGCCGGGCGACAGGGGCGGGCGATGTTGCTCACCCTCCTCTCGCTGGCGGGCCAGTGCGCCGCGCTGTTCCTGCTGGTCCCGTACATGGGCGTGACCGGCGCGGCGCTGGCGTGCCTGCTGGTCGAATTGCTGCTCGGCACGGTAGCGGTCAGCGCGATCGCCCAGCGAGTGACGGGCCTGACGATCGACTGGCGGCCGGTCGCCATACTGCTGGGCAGCGCCGTCGCCACAACGCTGCTGGTCGCGGCCACCCCAATCGCCGGCAGCTTTGCGGGCGGGCTTGCGGGCGGGCTGATCCTGCTGTGCGCGCTGCTGCTGATCGGACGCCGGGATGCGCCGCTTTGGCGACAACTTGCGGGAGGCGCGGCATGAACGCGTCCCGCATCGCCCCCCGCGTCGCTATCGCCTGCCCCGGCATCGGGCTGGTCCAGCGCGGGTTCGAACGGCTGTTCCGCGACCTGTTCGACGAGATGCGCGGCGATTTCCCCATGACCCTGTTCAAGGGCGGCGGGGAGAGGCGTCCAGACGAGATCGTCCTGCCCTTCCTGGCGCGGGGCGGCCGGACGATCCGCTACCTGCCGCTCCACCGGCTGATGGGCCGCACGCCGATGCACGCCGAATGCCTGACCTTCGCGCTGGCGCTGCTGCCGCACCTCATCGGCGGCCGCTACGACATCGTCCATGTGATCGACCCGCCGCTGGCGCGCCTGCTGTTCCATCTGCGCGGCGTACTGCGCCTGAACTTCCGTCTGCTCTACACCGAGGGGACGGCGATGCCGCCGCGCGACTATCCGCCCTGCGACCGGCTGCACCAGATATCGGCGGCGACGCTGGCCGATGCCGTCGCGCAGGGCCACGACCCGGCCCATATGACGCTCATCCCCTGCGGTTACCGGCCGGAGCGTTTCACGCCTAGCGCAAACCGCGCCACGCTGCGCACCCGGCACGGCATCGCGCCCGATCGATTCGTCATCCTCTCGATCGCCGCGCTCAACCGCGGGCACAAGCGCACCCATCATCTGATCGACGAGGTCGCGCGCATGGACGGCGATCCGCTGCTCTGGCTTGACGGCAGCCTGGACCATGGCGACCCGGACCTGCCCGCTTATGCCCGCGCCCGGCTGGGCGAGCGGGTGCGCGTGACCCATGTGCCGACCGGCGAGGTGGCGGACTTGTTCGCGCTGGCCGACGTCATGCCCCATGCCGCCACTTTCGAAGCCTTCGGCCTCGCCATCGTGGAGGCGGCGGCGACGGGCCTGCCCGTCATCACCCATGATGCGCCGCATTTCCGCTGGCTGCTGCCCAATATCGATAACTGGATAGACATGGAAGCGCCCGGTGCGCTGGCGGCGCTGCTGGCGCGCATGACCGCCGACCCGGCCGAGCGGACACGCCGCATCCTGCGCGATCATGCCCGCGCCACCTATGACTGGGCGGCGCTGCGGCCCGCCTATGCCGACCTTTACCGGAGCATGACCCGATGACCCCGTCTACACAATGCGGGCCGACGCTCGCCATCATCATCGTCAACTGGAACGTGTGCGACCTGCTGCGCGATTGTCTGGCGGCGGTGTCCGCCAGCACCGGCCTGCGCCCGCTCAGTGTCGATACGATCGTGATCGACAACGCCTCGGCCGACGGCAGTGCGGCGATGGTGCAGGCCGAATTCCCCTGGGTCCGGCTGATCGAAAGCGGGGCGAATCTGGGTTTCGCCAAGGGATGCCAGCTCGGTTATGAAGCAACCGAAGCGCCCTTCGTCATGCTGCTCAATCCCGACACGCTGGTCGACCCCGACGCGATCGCTGCGATGCTCGCGCAGATGGAGGGCGATGATCGGATCGGCATCCTCGGTTCCCGCCTGCGCAACAGCGACGGCAGTTTCCAGCGCGCGTCGGGCGGCGCGTTCCCCACATTGCGCAATCTGGCATGGAACTATCTGTTTCTAAACAAGATATTGCCGCGCGATTGGGCGCCGCCCGCCGTCTATCTGGACGGCGACCCGCCCGGCGTCCGGCCGATCGACTGGGTATCGGGTGCCTCGCTGACCTTCCGCCGCGCCGCCGTCGGCGCGCGCATCTTCCACCCCGCCTATTTCATGTTCGGCGAGGATATGGAGCTGTGCCACCGCGTCGCGCAGGCGGGCTGGCGCGTCCTCTATTCCGCGCGGCAGAGCATCACCCATCATCACGGCGCGAGTTTCGCCCGCCAATCCTCGATGGAGGTGCTGGCCAGCGTCTATAAGGGGCCGCGCTTCTTCTTCCGCCAGGGTCGCGGCCCGATCGCGCGGGCGGCCTATGACGCGATCCTCTTTACCGGCTACGCCAGCCGCTGGCTGGGCTTCAGCCTGCTTGGCCTGCTGCGCCCCAATCGTGACTATCACGCCATGGCGCGCTTCAGCCGCCGCTATCTCGGCGTCATGGCCGCGACCATCTTCACCCGAAATCCGCGCCGTCCAGCAAAGGAGCAACAGTCATGAACAAGGGCGTCAAACGCATATTGGTGACCGGCGGGGCCGGGTTCCTGGGATCGCATCTATGCGACCGGCTGGTGGCGCAGGGGCATGACATACTGTGCGTCGACAATCTCTTCACCGGGTCGAAGAGCAATCTCGTCCAGCTTATGGGGCGGCATAATTTCGAATATATGCGCCACGATGTGACTTTCCCGCTCTATGTGGAGGTGGACGAAATCTACAATCTCGCCTGTCCGGCCTCGCCGCTGCAATATCGCATCAACCCGGTGCAGACGACCAAGACCAGCGTCCATGGCGCGATCAACATGCTGGGCCTGGCCAAGCGCACCGGCGCGAAGATCCTCCAGGCGTCGACCAGCGAAGTCTATGGCGACCCCGAAGTCCATCCGCAGACGGAGGAATATTGGGGCCATGTGAACCCGATCGGCCCGCGCGCCTGCTATGATGAGGGGAAACGCTGCGCCGAAACCCTCTTCTTCGACTATCATCGCGAAGGGCGGGTGCGGATCAAGGTCGCGCGCATCTTCAACACCTATGGCCCGCGCATGGACCCGGCGGACGGGCGCGTCGTGTCCAACTTCATCTGCCAGGCGCTGCTCGGCCAGCCCATCACCCTTTATGGCGACGGCGCGCAGACCCGGTCCTTCTGCTATGTGGACGATCTGATCGAGGGGCTGTTGCGCCTGATGGCCAGCGACGACAGTACCACCGGGCCGATCAACATCGGCAATCCCGACGAATTCACGATGGTCGAACTGGCCGAAATGATCGTCGCGCTGACCGGATCATCCTCCCCCATCGTGATGCGGCCGCTGCCCGCCGACGATCCGCGCCAGCGTCGCCCGGACATCGGCCGCGCCCGCGCCGCGCTGCACTGGGAACCGACGGTGCGGCTGCGCGAGGGGCTGGTCCACACCATCGCCTATTTCGACGGGCTGCTGCGCTGTGCTGGCGGGCCCAGCCTGCCCCCGGCCATGCCCGGCGACATAGTGCTGCCCGTCGCGCCCCTGCCGGTCAATCGGCTGGGCGCGTGACCGGGGTAGGGCAGGGGGAACGGCGCGACGCGGCCCAGGCCACGGCATTTTCCAGCATCCTCACATAATGGGGATCGGCATAGGTTTCGGGGCGATGGCCGATCGCCGAATAGAAGGACCGGCCCTTGCCCACGCAGCGGGTCCAGGCGATCGGATGATCGCCCATCGCCAGCGCGCCCGGCTTGTAGCTGCCCTCGTCCAGCGTGGCGAGGATGGTTGAACCATGGGCGCGCGGATTGTCGGTGAAGCTGTACCATTCATCCTGCATCACCCACTCGTCCGGCAGGCCCGCCGCAATGTCCTGCCCGCGCCCTTCGACCACGACTTTCGCATCCTGGAATTGCGGGTTCATCGGATGGCCGGCAAAGCGCGCGCCGACCAGCGTATCGACATACCAGTCCCAGAAGGTGGCCGGATCGCCCGCCGACCCATGCACCGCGACGAAGCCGCCGCCCTGTTCGACATAGGATTTGAACGCGGCGCGCTGCGACAGGGTCAGCACGTCGCCGCTGACATTGTTCCACACGACCGCGTCGAAATGGCGCAGCACCGACGGCGTCATCGCCCCGCCCTTGTCGCTGACGACCACGGCCCAGCCCTTGCGCTGCGCCATCGCCTGGAACGTGGTGCGGGCGGCATCGACCGAGGGGCCGTCGCGAAAGCCGGTTATCTTTTCGAAGATCAGCAGCCGCGGCTTGCCCTTGGGCAGGGTGACGCCGGGACGATCATCGTCATAGCGGGCGCACCGCGCGATCTTGTCGGCGGGCGTCACCGGGATGGCGCGTAGCGTCACGTCGAGCGCGGCCATCCGGTCGGCAGGAATATCCTTCATCTTGCTGAGCGCCTGCAACGTCAGGATCGATGCGAAGGTCGGCGCCTGCGTGGAAAAGAAGCGCGGCGGCAGCGCCGCGAAGACTTGCGGCGCGCCCGCTTCGATCGCGGCCTTGGCGGGCGGGCTCAGCAACAGGTCGACAATCGGCGATTGGGTGGAAAAGGGCGCATCGCGCAGCGGACAGTCGGCCGGCGCTTTTGCCATGGCCCCGGTCGCCAAGACCCCCAGCACACATGCCGCGGTCGCAGCCAATATCCTTTGCATCGTCCCTCTCCCATATCGTTACACCAACTCTAGAATGGCGATCGGCGACTGGGAAGCCGTGGCGATCACGACTTCCACTCTTGCCAAGGGCCATTCTATCGCTCAGAGTAATGATAACGCTACCAGATTGCGGAAGGTCGGGAGAGAGAAAATGGTGCAACTGTCCATCTCGTTGTCGCGAGGACGTTCCGTGAAGCGACAGGCGCTGGCCATGACGGCATTGGCCGCGCTGGGCGTGGCGGGCGGTGCCTCCTCCGCGTTGGCCGCGGACAGCGTATCGATCAGCCGCGACTGGCGCTTTATCAAGGGCGACCCTGTCGGCATCACCACCGACCTGCGCTATGACGTGCGCCCGCCGATCGACGATGCGGGCGACGGCAAGCTGGCCGATACCCGTCCTGACGAAGCCGTGAAGGTGGACGGCGGCGGCGCGCAGATATTGAAGCCCTGGATACTCCCCAGCGCCAATCCCTTCATCAAGGACCAGGCCAAACATCATGTCCGCCCGGCGGGCAATCCCGGTGGCGACCTGCCCTATGTGCAGGCTGGTTTCGACGACAGCGCATGGACCAAGGTGGATCTGCCGCACGACTGGGCGATCGCCGGTCCCTTCATCAAGGACGGCCCCTATGGCGGCATGGGCCGCCTGCCCAGCTGGGGCATCGGCTGGTATCGCAAGACGCTCGACATTCCGGCGAGCGACAGGGGCCAGTCGATCTTCCTGGATGTCGAAGGGGCGATGTCCTACGCCACCGTCTGGCTGAACGGGAAGCTCGTCGGCGGCTGGCCTTATGGCTATAACAGCTTCCGCCTTGACCTGACCCCCTATGCGGTGCCGGGGAGCAGGAACCAGCTCGCCATCCGGCTCGACAATCCGCAGGCTTCGGCGCGCTGGTATCCAGGTGGCGGCCTCTATCGCGACATCTACCTGACCACCGCGAACAAGGTCCATGTCGGCCAGTGGGGCGGCACGGTCCGCACCCCGCAGGTGAGCAAGGCACAGGCGACCATCGACCTCAGCCTGACCCTCGACAATGACGGCGACAAAGTGGCGCAGGTCGAAGTCGCGACCGCGCTCTACGCGCTCGACACCAACGGCAAGCGCACCGGCCGCCCGGTCGCCAGCATCCCGCGCCAGTCCACCAGCATCGCGCCCGGCGCCAAGGCGGTGCTGAACGGCAGCACGATCCTGACCAACCCCCGCCTCTGGGGGCCGCCGCCGACACAACAGCCAAACCGCTATGTCGCCATCTCCACCGTGCGCCAGGGCGGCAAGACGATCGACACCTACGAAACCCGCTTCGGCGTGCGCGACATCCGGTTCGATCCCGACAAGGGCGTGATCGTCAATGGCGAGCACATTCCGCTGCGCGGCGTCAACAATCATCATGATCTGGGCGCGATCGGCGCGGCCTTCAATCGTCGCGCGGCCCAGCGTCAGCTTGAAATCCTGCGCGACATGGGCGCCAACGCCGTGCGCATGAGCCATAATCCGCCCGCGCCCGAACTGCTGGAACTCACCGACCAGATGGGCTTCCTCGTCATGGACGAAATATTCGACAGCTGGGAAAAGAAGAAAACGCCACACGACTTCCACCTGATCTTCCCCGACTGGCATGAGGCGGACCTGCGGTCGATGTTGCGTCGCGACCGCAACCATCCCTCGATCATCCTGTGGAGCGTCGGCAACGAGGTCGGCGAACAATATGATGGCGAAGCCGGCGCGAAGATCGGGCGCGAACTGGTCGCCATCGCGCATGAGGAAGACCCGACGCGGCTGGCGACAGGAGCGATGAACTTCGCCAAGGCGGATATGCTGCTGCCCACCACGGTCGACGTCATCAGCCTCAACTATCAGGGTGCAGGTATTCGCGGCATCATCGGCCAATATCCCGCCTTCCGCGCCAAATTCCCCGACAAGGTCATCCTGTCCACCGAAAGCGCGTCGGCGCTGTCCAGCCGGGGCGAATATATGTTCCCGGTTGCGGGCGCGATCAGCGGTCCGGTACGGCCATGGTCTGGCGGCAATCCCGACACGCATCAGGTGTCGGCCTATGAACTGCACGCGGCCGATTTCGGCTCTTCGCCCGACCGCGTCTGGGCGGCGGACGACCAGAATCCCTATGTCGCGGGTGAGTTCGTCTGGACGGGCTTTGACTATCTGGGCGAACCGACGCCCTATTACACATCGCGCAGCAGCTATTCGGGCATCGTCGACCTCGCCGGTTTCCCCAAGGACCGCTTCTGGCTCTATCAGGCGCGCTGGAGGCCGGACCTGAAATTCGCCCATATCCTGCCGCACTGGACCTGGCCGGATCGCGTCGGCCAGATCACGCCGGTCCATGTCTTCTCTTCCGCGGACGAGGCGGAACTGTTCGTCAACGGCCAGTCGCAGGGCAAGATCAAGAAGCGCGACTATGAATATCGCTTCCGCTGGGACTATGTCGTCTATGCACCGGGCGAAGTGAAGGTCGTCACCTGGAAGGACGGCAAGCCCTGGGCGACCGAGATCGTCCGCACCGTGGGCGAGGCGGCGAAACTGTCGCTGACCGCCGACCGGTCGACCATCGCCGATGATGGCCGCGACCTCAGCTTCGTGACGCTGAAGGTCCTGGACAAGGACGGCCATGTCGTCCCTGCGGCCAGGCAGAAGATCGCCTTCTCGATCGAGGGGCCGGGGGAGATCGTCGCGACCGACAATGGCGACCCGACTGACCTGACCGCTTTCCCGTCGGCGAATCGCGCCGCCTTCAACGGCCTGGCGCTGGCGATCGTGAAGGCGGATCGGCCCGGCCGGATCATCCTGCGCGCCCGCGCCGAAGGCTTGGGCGAAACGCAGGTGGAGATCGGCGCGAAACGCTGAATTGGGAATGGGGCGGCCCATCGGGACCGCCCCGTGTCCCGTCACACCAGCCTGTTGGTGCGCACCAGTTCGCGATACCAGTCGGCGGACAGCTTGGGCGTGCGCTTCTGGGTCTTGAAGTCGACATGGTGGATGCCGAACAGCTTGGTATAGCCATCCTCCCACTCGAAATTGTCCATCAGGCTCCAGACGAAATAGCCCTTCACCGGAATGCCCTCGCGGGTCGCGCGCTGAAGGTGGGTCAGGTAATTGCGCAGATACATGACGCGGTCGGTGTCATAGACCTTGCCGTCGTCGGCCACCTTGTCGTCCGCCGAGCAGCCATTTTCGGAGATATAGAGGCCCTTGGGCTTCCAGTTCTCGGCTATGGCGCGCATCCCCCAATAGATGACCTCCGGCGTGACATAGAGCCAGGGGGAGGGCATGCGCGGCGCCTGACCCGGATGCGGCAATATCTTGTAGCCCGACGGCGCAGTCTCGTCGGCGCGGACGGTGTTGCCGGTGTAGACATTGACCGACAGGAAATCGAGCGGCGCGCCGATCAGCTTCATGTCGCCTTCCTTGACCACCGGCGCATCCTTGCCCTGCGCGGTCAGATAGCTGTCGATATAGCGGCCTTCCATGATCGCGGTGAGGAACATGGCGTTTTCCTCGCGCACGGCCTTCTTCACCGCCTCGATATGTTCGGGCGTCTCGATCGCGGGGACATAGATGTTGGGATTGTCGGCAATGCCGACCTGCGTGCCCGATTTGGTCGCGGCACGGATCGCCTGCACGCCCAGGCCATGGGCCAGCACGCCATGGTGGCGCACCTGATTGACCTCCTTCATCGGCAGCTTCAGGCCCGGCGCCTTGCCGCCGGTCATGTAGCTGAGGTCCGTGAAGCAGCGCAGTTCGTTGAGCGTCATGAAGTGATTGACGCGGTCGCCCAGCTTGCCGGCGGTGTAGCCGGCATAGTCGGCGAAGGCGTAGCTGGTGTCGCGATTCTGCCAGCCGCCCGGCAGGGCATGGGGCAGATCCCAATGGAACATGGTGACATGCGGGGTGATGCCCGCCGCCAGCAGCCCGTCGACCAGCCGGTTATAATAGTCCAGCCCCTTGGCATTGGGCTTGCCCCGGCCATTGGGGAAGATGCGCGACCAGGCGATCGAGAAGCGATAGGCCTTGACGCCCAAAGCCTTCAACAGGGCGATATCGTCCTGATAGCGGTTATAGCTGTCGCAGGCGATGTCGCCGGTGTCGCCATTGGCGACCTTGCCGGGGGTATGGGAAAACACATCCCAGTTGGTCTGGCCCCGGCCGTCGGCGTTCACGGCGCCTTCGATCTGGTAGGCGGCTGTGGCGCAGCCCCACAGGAAGTCGGGGGGGAAGGCGAGGCTGCCCTGCGGCGCGCCAGCGGCGGCGGCCTGCGCATGGGCGCCTGTCGAGCCGGCAAGGCCCGCACCCAGCGCGGCGGCGCCAAGCCCCATGCCCAGTTGGCGGCGGTTGATACCCGTCATGTCTTCTTGTCTCCTTATTGACCGACGATCTGCACCAGGCCGCTGATGGCCTGTCCGCTGGGCAGCTTCGTCTTGCTCGTCAGCGTCTTTGTCTTGTCGTCCCAGACCAGCTCGGCCTTCATCCCGCCCTTGCGATAATCATTGGTCGTGCCGTCATCGTCATAGAGGGTGAAGCGGGCATCGGCGCCGGGATAGACGCGGATGTTTTCCAGCGCCTGTTTCTCCGCCGTGCTCTTCACCTGCACGCCCATCGGCACGATCGACCCGGCCTTCACGAACAGGGGGATGCGATTGATCGGGGTATCCACGTCGATCGTCTGGCCGCCCTCGAACTTCTGGTTGGTCCAGTAGTCATACCAGGCGGTGCCGGCCGGCAGATAGACCGGGCGCTTGGTCTGGCCCTGCTTGGTCACCGGGGCGACCAGGAAGGCGGGGCCGAACATATATTGGTCGCCGATGTCCGACACCTTGGGATCGTTCGGGAAGTCCATGAACAGGCCGCGCATGAACGGCGCGCCGGTGTCAAAGGTGTGGCGGCCCAGCGCATAGATATAGGGCATCAGCGTGTAGCGCAGGCGCAGCCAGTCGGCCAGGATCGGTTCGGCCGCCTTGCCATATTCCCACAGCGCCGTGCCGGGGCGCTGGCCATGGATGCGCAGCGTCGGCGTGAAGACGCTATACTGGAACCAGCGGACGAACAGTTCGGGATAGTCGGGATAGTCCGCGCCCATCGCCGTCGCGCCGGCCGGATCGACCAGAATCGGCTTTTCCGCCTTGGGGCCGCTCGGCCACTGCCAGCCGCCAATGTCGCTGCCCCAATAGGCCAGGCCCGACGCGGTGAAGTTGAGGCCGGCGGGCACCTGCCGCTCCAGCGCTTCCCAGGTCGACTTGACGTCCGACGACCAGAACAGGCCGCCATTGCGCTGCGACCCCAGATAGGCGGCGCGCGCCAGGATCATGTTGCGGAAATTGGGGCGGTCGCGCTCCGATCCTTCGGCGACACCCGTGGTGTGCACCAGCGGGAACAGGTTGTGATAGCGGTCGCCCGATCCGATCGAATATTCATAGCCGTCGGGGATCAGGTCCGGTTCCGTCTCGTCCAGCCAGAACCAGTCGAACCCCTGTGATGCGATATTGTCGCGAATCTTGCCCCAGAACCATGTCCGCGCCTGCGGATTGGTGCTGTCGATCAGCGCACCGGCCCGGTCGGACCGCATCGGCAGGCCGTCGATGGGGTTGCCGTCCTTGTCGTGGAGGAACCAGTTCTTGGCCTTGAGAAGCTCGAAATAGCGGCCCTCGCGCTCGAACCGTGGCCAGACACTGATGATCGACCGCATCCCCATGGCGTTCAACTGGTCGTTCATCCCCTTGGGATCGGGGAAATAGCTGCGGTCGATGTCGAGCTGGCCCATCCGGGTCCAGTAGAACCAGTCGAGCACCATGATATCGAGCGGCAGATTGCGCTGGCGATAGCCATTGGCGATGTCGAGCAGTTCCTGCTGGCTCTCATAGCGCGCCTTGCTCTGGATCAGGCCGAAACCGGCCTTGGGCGGCAGCGGCGTCGCGCCGGTCAGCCTGGCATAGCCGGCATAGAGTTCGTCGGTGGTCTTGCCGGTGATGACGAAGAAGGAGACGCGCTCGCCGACCTGGCTCTGGAAGCGGGTCGTGCTGTGCAGGCCCGGCCATACCAGCGTGCGCGCCGGATTGTCCCAGACGATGCCATAGCCCTTGTTGGTGACGAGGAAGGGCACGCAGACCGTTTCGCCGGCCGGGGCGTCATAGCTGTGCGAACAGTCGATCTGCTTGCCGCGCAGATCCATATAGCCTTCCTGATTCTGGCCCAGGCCGTAATAATGCTCGTCCAGCGGCGCGTCGAAGCTGGCGCCGACCTTGAAGGTCTTCTCGCCATTGACCGTCACCGGCGCCATTTCCCAGCCGGTCATCCTGGTGAGGATATTGCCGCCGGCATCCTTCACCGACAGGCTGACCGGGGGCAGGGCAGGCGCGAAATAGCGCTCCATCTGCGTGGGCGCCTTGGGCCATGGCTTGGCATCGATCGTCAACGTCAGGGCGGCAGAGGCGAAGACATCGCCGCTCGCATCGGTGCGATGGGTCCAGCCTGAAGCATCCGCCTTCGCATTGGGGCCTTCGCCCGGCGCGGCCGATGCAAGGTCGGGGTCCATCGCGATCGTCACGCGCACGATATTGGGCGCATAGGGTTCGACCGCCACCCGGCTGCCATGGCGGTCGAGCAGCGCCATCGGATCGGCCAGCGCCGGCGCGGTGAGGCAGGATGCGCCCAGTGCGATCCATTTGAAGCTCTTTGCGATCATCCCTGTAAATCCCTGTATTTCAAACGAGGCCATGGCCGTCGATGCGGACGACCGGCACGAAATGGACGCCATGCGGCATGGTGAGATGGAGGCCCGCGCCATCCTGACGGAAGGCGACCGGACCACCGCCGAGCAGTGTCACTTGGCTGATTGTGCCGTCCACGTGACCCCGCGCCAGTGAGCGGATGGTCGTAGATCCCTGCGCCCGGCCCAGGAACAGCGCATAGAGCGCCCCCTTGTTGGTGGTGAAGCGGATGTCCTGCGCGGTGAAGGGCTTGGCCTTCTCCTCATTCTGCATCCCTGCGATCAGTTGCGTCGGCCCTTCGCCATAGACACGCCAGGGCCGCGACCCGAAGATCGCCTCGCCGCCATGCTCCATCCATCCGGCCATGCCGTCCAGCACCTTCTCCGTCTCGCTGTCGATGGAGCCATCGCCGGGCTGCGGGATCGAGAGCATGAGATTGCCGTTCTTCGACACGACATCGGCGAGGCGCTGGATGACTTCCTGCGCGCTCTTGTAGCTTTTGTCGTGCAGGCGCGCTTCATTGTAGAACCAGTCGCCGATGCAGGTGTCGGTCTGCCAGGGTTCGTCCCATAGATGGTCGGTGAAGCCGCGCTCCACATCCTGCACCATGCCGAAGCGCGCCTAGGGCTTGAGCTGCTTGCCGGTCAGCACCACGTCGATGTTGCCGTGCCAGTCGATCGACCGGTTATAATAGTCCGCCGCTGCTTCCAGCCCCACCGGGCCGAAAGGCAGTTCATGATCGTCCATATAGACCATGTCGGGCTTATATTTCGCAACCAGATCGGTCTGGCGCAGCAGCCAGCGAGTGACATAGGCCGGATCGTCCTTCGGCCCGGTCTCGATCCACTGGCCGTTATGGACGTCGTGCCATTTGTCCATCGCCTCGATCGTGTCGATGCCGTCGGGCAGCACGGCATGGCCGCCGGTATAAAGTTCCTGCGGGTCTAGGCCGTCCCACCATTTGTCGACGCCATCGGCCTTGCGCAGCGTATAAGCATCGTAGCGCACACCCTTTTTCGGGCCGACGGGGTCATAGCCATAAGCGGGCTGATACCAGTGCCAGGCATGGGCGGCATGGTTGGACACGCCGAACTTCATGCCGGCCTTGCGCGCGGCCTTTTCCCAAATGCCGACGATGTCCTTCTTCGGCCCGACGCGCAGGCTGTTCCAGGCATGATAGCGGCTGTCGTAGCAGTCCAGATTGTCGTGATGGCAGGCGAGCGCCATGAAATATTTGGCGCCGGCCTTCTGATAGCGGGCCATCAGTGCGTCGGGTTCCCATTTGTCGGCGGTCCAGAGATTCTGGATGTCCTTCATCCCCGCGACCGACGGATGGCCGTAAGTCTTGCGGTGATGCTCATACATCGGGTGGCCCTGCATATATAGGAAGCGGCCATACCAGTCGCCCTGCGCCGGCACCGATTGCGGCCCCCAGTGCGACCACATGCCGAGCTTCGCGTCGCGGAACCAGTCGGGATAGCGGTAATGGGCAACGAGCGAAGACCAGCTGGCCTGCACCGGCCCGCCCATCGTGCCCATGGGGCTGGCAGCGCGCGCCGCGCGGGCAAGGCCAAGCGCAGCGGTGCCCGCCAGGAAGGACCGGCGTCCCAGCATCGTCATTGGATTGCCCTCAACGCCTTGTCGATCGCCTGCCGCGCCAGCGGGCGCATGATCGCATAGCCTTCCGCTGTCGGATGCACACCGTCGGTGGACAGGCCCGGCTTCATCGCGCCGTCGGGCTGCGCCATGGCGGCATGATAATCGACATAGGTGAAACCCCGGCTACGGGCATAGTCGGCCAGCCACCTGTTGATCGCGGCGATCTGCGGTGCGGGTTGCAGACCCGGGCTCCAGGGGAAGGCGCCGGCGGGCGGTACGGAGGCGAGGACGACCTTGATCCCATGGGCATCGGCCAGTTCGGCCATGGTCTGAATATTGCCCAGCACCGTGTCCATCGTCGCTGCGCCCGTATTGCCGGCAATGTCGTTGGTCATCGCCATGATGTGGACGACCTGCGGTTTCAGCGCGATCACATCGTTGCGGAAGCGCACCAGCATTTGCGCCGTGGTCTGGCCACTGATGCCGCGATCGACCAGCCCGTCCGCGAACATCTCCGGATCGAGGTTGATCCAGTTGTCGGTGATCGAGTCGCCCATGAACACCGCGCGAACCGTCTTGCCTTCCAGCGCCTTGTTGTCGGCGGCATAACGGCATAGCTGCCCGAAATCGCGGGTCAGCATGTGAAGGTTCCACATCTTCCATTCCGCCTCGCTGGTCGGTTTGGGATGGGCCGGGCAGGGGCTGGCGACGATGCCGACCGGATCATCGACATGGGGATCGCCCGGCACCTTGCTGACGGCAAGGGCCGGGCCGGTCAGCGCCAGCGCGCAGCAGAAGGCGATAAGATGCCGCATCCTCTTCCCTTTCATCGTGTCGTTTTCATTGTCCGGCCAATGCCCGGTCGATGGCGCGCTGCGCGATCGGCGTCATCACGGCATAGCCATTGTCGAGCGGATGGACGCCGTCCCGCGTGAAGGCGGCGGCCATCAGGCCCTTGGCGTCGACCATGGCGGCCGCATAATCGGCATAGACATGTCCACGCCGGGTGCAGAAGCCGCGCAGCCAGGCGTTGAGCGCGCGCAATTCTTCGGGCTTGCGCTCCCTGACGACATCTTTCGCAGCGTCGCTATAATCATTCACTGGCAGCAGCGATCCGAACACGACCTTGATGTCATGCGCGCGCGCCAGGTCGGCCATGGCTTCCCAGTTCGCTTCGATCTGTTCGGGCGTTTCCTGTTGCAGGAAGCCCTGCACGTCATTGATGCCGGCGAGGATCACGACGACCTCCGGCTTCAGCGCGACGACGTCCTGATGGAAGCGCAGCAGCATCTGCGCCGTCACCTGGCTGCCGATGCCGCGGTTGACATAGGGTTTGCCGGGGAAGCTCGCGGCAAGGTTCCAGCGGTCGGTGATGGAATCGCCCAGAAACACCACGCGCTGCTCGCCAGGTTTAGGCGCGGGCAAGGCGGCATTGGCGGGCGCGTAGAGATAGCGCTCGCCGAAATCCTGCATCAGGCTGGGCATCAGGGTGGCGCGGAACGGGCCGAGCCATGGCCCCCAATCCTTTTCCGTCACGATGCGCCGTTCGGGCGCGCTGTGATACTCGACGGGCATGGCCAGCGCGGTGCCGGCGCTGAGCGCCAGCATCAGGGCGATCAGGCGTTTCATGCCGGGATCAATCGGTGCTTCGCGGCAAAGGTCGCGAACAAGGCGGGCCAGGCTGACGCCTGCATCGTCTGGGGCAGACGGGTGCCGAAGCCATGGCCGCCATCCTCGAAGATATGCAGCGCGACCGGACGCTTGGCGGCTTCCATCGCCTGGAACAGGGCGATGCTGTTGGCGGGGGGCACCAAACCGTCATCGGTCGCATGGACCAGGAAGAGCGGCGGGGTCGCGGCATCGACGCGCAATTCTACCGATCGGGCGCGGCGCATTGCTGCCGACGCGTCCGGCCCCAGCAGATTGTCCCGCGATCCGCCGTGGGTGAAGGGCGCGGCGAGGCTCACCACGGGATAGAGCAGGGCGGCAAGGTCGGGGCGGGCGTCCTGCCGGTCGGCCGCATCGACGGGATCATAGACCGTCTCGCCATGACGCGTCGCCAGCGATCCGGCCAGATGCCCGCCGGCGGAAAAACCAAGCACGCCGATCCGGTCCTTTGCGACGCCGAGCTGGACGGCTCCAGCGCGGATCAGCCGCATCGCCCGCTGCGCATCCTGCAACGGCACATCCTGACGCCGCGCCCAACCTTCGCCGGGCAGGCGATAGAGCAGGATGAAGGCGGTGATGCCGCGCGCGTTCAGCCAGTTGGCCTGGCTGGTGCCTTCATTGTCGTAGGACAGGAAGCCATAGCCGCCGCCGGGCAGCACCAGCATCGCCGCGCCATTGGGGCGGGCGGGGCGGCGTACGACCAGCATCGGCCGATCCATGCCCGTCACCCAGCGGTCCGGTTCGCCACCGGGCCTGGCCTGATCTTCGATCTTGCGGACGATGCGCGCGCCGGTCCCGCCCGGCGGCGTGCCGGGCCACAGGTCGATCACCTCGTCGCTGGCGCTGGTCTGGGCGTTGGCCAGGCCTGGCAGCGCCGCCAGTCCCGCCGCCGCCAGCAAGGCGGCACGCCGGTCCATTCCGGTCATTGTTCGCCCTCCGTCCCGCGCGGCGGCACCAGCATGATCGGCGACATCGCGCTGCCGATCGCGGCGGCGGCATCGCGCACTAGCTGGCTGCACGCCTCCACGGTCGCCCGGTTGGCCGCGCCGTCGACGAACGGCATGGTCAGCGCGGCGCGCGCGACCCCGCCGGCCAGAATCGGTGCGGACAGGTCGGTGATGCCGGTCAGCATCGGGCTGGGCGCAATCGCGCCGCCATTGGCCACCGCCGCGTCCAGTCGTTCGGTCAGCTCGGCCTCGTCCAGCGCCTCGCCGGCGGCGCGAATATCGTCCAGCATCGCCGCTCGCGCTTCGGGCGGCTGGAAGGCGAGCAGGATACGCCCGGAATTGGAGCGATGCATTGGCCGGCGATAGCCGACGCGCACGGCAAAGCCCGACAGGCCGGGCGCCTCGATCGCAATGATGACGACCATTTCCGCGCCCGATGCGACTGCCAGATGGCAGCTCTGCCCCGCCTTGCGCGCCAGATCCTGCATCACCGGCAGGGCGGTGGAAGCGAGGTCGCGAATCGGCGGCTGGCTCATGCCCAGCGCGAACAGCCGGTTGGTCAGGCGATAACCTTCCTCGGCACGGGCGATATAGCCATGTTCTTCGAGAACCTGCAGCATCCGGAATATCTCGCTGACCGAGCGGCCCAGCGCGGCAGATATGTCAGACATGATGAGCGGATCGCTGGCGGCGGCGAGCAGTTCCAATATTTCCAGCCCCTTGGTCAGGGCGGGCGCCTGATAGCGCGACTTCCCGGTCATTCCAGTCCTCCCCTCGCCCATGCTGCCGGTTATTGGCGCCGCCTTGCAGGTGCCTCCTTCTAAGCACCGTCCACATATGAAATCAATTTTTATATTTCATAATTCTAAATGTGGGAGTAATGGAGCCTTGCCTTGTTACCGCTCCCAGGAGGGGACGGAGACATGAAAGGGAAATGTTCCGGCCGTTTTCAGCCGCGAATCAGGTGAGCGCTCCGTTCAGGGGCCAAGGGAGAGGAAGGGGTTTCATGACCAAGATCACGCATATGCCGCGTCGCGCCGCGTTGCTGGCCGGCATTTCGATCGCCAGCATCGCGCTGGGGAGCAGCCTCCACGCGCAGGAGGCCCCGCAGCAGCCCGCCGCGAGCGAGGGCGACATCGTCGTCACCGGCGTGCGCGCCAGCCTGTCCAGCGCCCAGACGATCAAGCGCAACAGCGACGTCATCGTCGATTCGATCGTGGCCGAAGACATCGGCAAGCTGCCCGACCGCAACGTCGCCGAAGCGCTGCAGCGCATCACCGGCATCCAGATCCAGCGCAGCTATGGCGAAGGCACATCGGTCGCGATCCGCGGCCTCAGTCAGGTCCGGACCGAGATCAACGGTCGCGACGTGTTCACCGCCAATGGCGGTCGCACGCTCAGCCTGGAGGATGTGCCCTCCGAACTGTTGTCCGGCATCGACGTCTACAAGAACCCGTCGGCCGACCTGATCGAGGGCGGCATCGGCGGCCTCATTAACCTGCGGACCCGCAAGCCGTTCGATTTCGATGGCTTCAAGGCCTCGGCCAGCGCGAGCGTCAATTATTACGACCTGTACGGCAAGTCGAAGCCGCAGGCGAACCTGCTCCTGTCGGATCGCTGGGACACAAGCCTTGGCGAAATCGGCGTGATGGTCGATGTCGGCTATCAGAAGACCGCCTTCCGTCAGGACCAGATCAGCAGTCAGCCCTTCTATCGCCTCGATCCCGCCGACACCGCCGATGCGGCAACCCTCGCAGGTCTGGGCCGCACCGGCAAGGAAACCTATCTGCCCCATGGCGTGGGCATCGGCCAGTATCTGGGCGACCGCCGCCGCCTGGGCATCGACGCCGCCGTCCAGTGGCGCCCCAGCGACACGCTGGAACTGACCGCCGAATATGTTCGGTCGGACTATAAGTTCCGCTATGGCGACTACAGCTTCTTCGCCTATACCGGCGACAGCGATATTACGCCGGACTATAGTGCGCCCTTCACCTTCGACGATCAGGGCAATTTCCGCAGCGGCACCTTCGTTAACCTGCCGATCAATGCGAATACCAGCCTGGAAACCCGCCATTCGGTGACCAGTGACTATTCCTTCAACGCCAAATGGAAGCCGACCGACCGGCTGAGCGTCACGGGCGACTTCCAATATATCAAGGGCGTGACCGACGGCCAGCGCTCGATCGTCATCCTCTCTTCGACGGCCGAACGCCTCTATCAGGAAGTCGGCAATGGCGTGCCGACGATGATCATCTCGCCCGACAACGACCCGACCAACGGCAACGGCCTCGTCACCGACCCGGCCAACTATGCCAGCGGCGCGGGCTATCTCGATCATATCGAGCATTCGGTCGGTACCGAATATGCCGGTCGCGTGGACGCAGAATATAGGTTCGACAACAGCGTTCTGCGGTCGCTCAAATTCGGCCTGCGTTATACGGATCGTTCCGCCGTCACCGACAGCAGCACCTATAATTATTATGGTCTGAGCAGCCTGCCGTCGAGCCTGCTGGAAGTGCGTAAGTTCCGCGGCGACCTGTATCGCGGCTTTCAGGGCGTTCCCGATGGCGCAGTGTTCGTCAATCGTGACCTCGTGCTGGACTATGACGCCACCCGCGCGGCGCTTGCACCTTATACCGGCGATCCGGCGGCGCTGCTCAAGGGCGTCGGCTATCAGCCGAGCGACCGCAATACGCAGGGCGAGAAGACCTATACCGCTTATGGTCTGGTCAAGTTCGGCTTTGACGATCTGCCGGTGCGGATCGACGGCAATATCGGCGTTCGCGTGGTCAAGACCAAGGTGTCGACGAGCGGCTTTTCCGTCCAGACGCCGCAGGCCGAGGACGCCAATGGCAACGTCATTCCGGGCAACGGCCCAATCAGCTTCGTGCCGATCGGCCGCGATTCCGAATATACCCGCGCGCTGCCCAGCCTGAACCTGCGTTTCCACCTGAGCGACCAGCTGCAACTGCGCCTGGCCGCGTCGAAGGGGCTGACGCGGCCCGATTTCTCGCAACTCAATCCGAACATCAATATCGTGGAGTTCAATGCGGGATCGGGCCTGCGCACGGCATCGTCGGGCAATGCCGATCTGCGGCCGCTGGAAGCCAAGCAGTTCGACGCTTCGCTCGAATGGTATTTCTCGCGAACGGGTTCGCTCTATGGCGCGCTCTTTTACAAGAAGGTGGACGGGTTCATCGCCAATGTGACCAACACCGAGACGTTCGACCTGGGCCATGGCAATTTCAACGTCGATGTGACGCGTCCTGTCAATGGCGACAATGGCAAGATCAAGGGCGCTGAAATCGGCGGCAATACCTTCTTCGACTTCCTGCCGGGCTTCTGGTCGGGCTTCGGCGTGCAGGCCAACTTCACCTATGTCGACAGCAAGGCGCCCAGTCCCAATGCGTTCGACAATGAAGGCAACCAGCTATTCGTGCCGTTGGAGCAGCTGTCCAAATATAGCTATAATCTGGTCGGCTTCTACGACAAGGGACCGCTCTCGGCGCGCGTCGCCTATAATTGGCGCAGCAAATATGTCGTGACGACGCGCGGCAACGGCAGCGGCAATCTGCCGATCTTCAACGCCGCGCGCGGTCAGGTCGATGCATCGCTCACCTATACGGTCAACGAGAATTTCGCGCTGACCGTCGATGGCGTGAACCTGACCGACACCGAGAACAAGACCTATTACGGCATCCCCAGCCGTCCGCAGTCCTCTGTGCTCAACGACCGTCGCATCAGCATCACCGCCCGCATCACCTATTGATCCGGCGTACGGGCGTTTCTAGCGTCCCTCCCCTGGCAGACCGGACCGCGATGCGGCCGGTCTGCCATTTTGGACAAGAGAGAGGATGGCCTGATGCATAGGCAGGGAGCCGGCACTGAACGGAGCAGGTCCGGACGGAGCAGCCGGACTGCGATGGTGCTGACCACGGGCCTCTTCTTCCTGTGGGGGGTGGCGAACAACCTCAACGATGTGCTGATCGCCCATTTCCGGCATGTCTTTTCGCTGTCGGATTTTCAGTCGGGGCTGGTTCAGTCGGCTTTCTATCTGGGCTATTTCTGTTTCGCGATTCCCGCCGCGCTGGCGGCCGAACGGCTGGGTTACAAGGCGACGGTCATTTTGGGGCTGCTGCTGTTCGGCGGCGGCGCGCTGCTGTTCCTGCCAGCGTCGACACAGCTCAGCTACGGCTTCTTCCTCTTCGCGCTGTTCGTGATTGCGAGTGGCCTGGCCTTCCTCGAAACCGCCGCCAATCCGATGGTCGCGGTGATGGGGCCGGCGGAGGGGGCGGCGCAGCGGCTCAATCTGGCGCAGGCCTTCAATCCGCTGGGATCGATCACCGGCGTGGCGCTGGGCGCGACCCTGATCCTGTCCGACGCCCCCCGGCGGGGCGCTGCAGGCGCCGCGGCGGTGCAGCTACCCTATCTCGGCATCGCGCTGGTGGTGCTGGGCTGGGCGGCGGCGCTCGCCTTCACGCGCTTTCCCCGTGCCGCCACGCAGGCGGAAGCGACGACCGGCCCGATCTTCGCGGGCTATGGCGCGCTGTTGCGGCGGCCGCGCTATCTGGCGGGGGTGGCAGCGCAATTCTTCTATGTCGGCGCGCAGGTCGGCATCTGGAGCTACCTGATCCGCTATGCGGAAAGCGTCGTGCCGGGCATCGGCGCGCAAAAGGCGGCCTGGCTGCTCACTTTGTCGCTGGCGCTGTTCATGGTCGGGCGTTTCATCGGCGCGGCCTTGCTGTCGCGGTTCGATGGCGCGCGACTGATGGCGTTGTTCGCGGGGATCAATATCGTCCTGTCGCTGGTGGCGGTGACGGGGGGCGTGGTCGGTCTTGCCGCTCTGGTGGCGACCAGCTTCTTCATGTCGATCCTGTACCCCACCATCTTCGTCCTGTCGCTGCGCGGCCTCGGACCGCTGACCAAGGCGGGCGCGTCGATGATCGTGATGGCGATCATCGGCGGCGCGGTGCTGACGATGGCGATGGGGCTGCTGTCCGACCTGACCGGGACGATCCGCACGGCGATGCTCGTGCCCGCGCTCTGCTTCGCGGTCGTCGGGCTCTATGCGTGGGCGGCGCGGCGGGAGGGGGGGGCATGATCCCCGATTTGGGCATGGGCACCGCGCCGATCGGCAATCTCTATCGCGCCGTGAGCGAGGCGGAGGCGCGGGCCACGCTCGACGCCGCCTGGGATGCGGGCATCCGCTATTATGACACGGCGCCCCATTATGGTTTCGGCCTGGCCGAACGGCGGTTGGGCGCGATGCTGGCGGAACGCGACCCGGCGGACGAAGCGGCGGTGTCGACCAAAGTCGGGCGCCTGCTCATACCGACCGACGCGCGGGGCGAACGCCACGGTTTCGTCGATGCCGATCCGTTCGAACCAGTCTTCGACTATGGTCGTGACGCGGTACTGCGATCCTTCGAAGGGAGTTGCGCGCGCCTGCGCCGCGATCGGATCGACCTGCTGCTCGCCCATGATCTCGGCCGGGCGACCCATGGCGACGATCATGACCGCCACCTGCGCGCCTTTCTCGACGGCGGCTATCGGGCGATGTGCGACCTGCGCGAAGCGGGCGCGATCGGCGCGATCGGCATCGGCGTCAATGAAGTCGCGATCTGCGACGAACTGCTCGACCATGTCGCGCTGGACATGATCCTGCTCGCCGGGCGCTACACGCTGCTGGACCGCAGCGCGGAACGGTTGCTGGCGCGCTGCGCCGAACTGGGCGTGCAAGTGATCGTCGGTGGCCCCTATAATAGCGGCATATTGGCGCGCGACCTCGGCGGCCCGTTGCATTTCGACTATACTGCTCCCAGTGCCGACATCGTCGGCAGGGCGCAGCGCCTGTCGGACGCCTGCGTCGCCTTCGACGTAGCGCTGCCCGCTGCCGCCCTGCAATTTCCGCTCCGCCATCCTGCGGTCGTCAGCGTCATCCCCGGCCTGGTCGGGCCGGATCAAGTCGCCGACAGCATGACCCGCCGCTCGGCGCCCCTGCCCCACGCGCTCTGGCCTGCGCTCGATGCCGCCCTGAAAGATGCTTCCATGTTGCAGGACGATGCGCGCCTGATTCTGTTGCACCCCGACGACAATGTCCTGATCTGTGTCCGTCCGATCGACGCAGGTGACATTCTCCCCGTTTCGGGCGGCACGATCCCCGCGCGCGAGGGGATATCCATCGGGCACAAGATCGCCCGCGCGCCGCTCCGCGCCGGGGACAAGATCATCAAATATGGTGCGCCGATCGGGTCGATGACCGCCGATGCCGCGACCGGCGACTGGATACATATGCACAATATGAAGAGCGACTATATCAGCAGCCATACGCGCACCGCGCTGGAGCAGGGGGCATGATCCAGGCCTGGCTCCGGCAGGATGGGCGCAAGGGCATCCGCAATGTCGTCGCGGTCGCCTATCTGGTGGAATGCGCACATCATGTCGCGCGGCGGATCGTGGACAGGACGGACGATGCCGATGTGCAACTGATCGGCTTTCCCGGCTGCTATCCCAACGCCTATGCCGCCAAGGTGATGGAGGCGATCGCCACCCATCCCAATGTCGGCGGCCTCGTGATCGTGTCGCTGGGGTGCGAGAGTTTCAATCGCGAGCGGCTGCTGGCGGTGGCGCGGGCGAGCGGACGGCCCGCCGAACTGCTGGTGATCCAGGAGACGGGCGGCACGGCGGCGACGATCGCGGCGGGCGTCGAGGCGGTGGCGCGCGTGCGCGCCGCCATCGCCGACGTCCCGCGCGGGCCGATGGGCGTCGAGGAACTGATCGTCGGCACCATCTGCGGCGGATCGGACGGAACCAGCGGCATCACTGCCAATCCGGCGGTCGGCCGCGCTTTCGACCGGTTGGTGGCGGACGGCGCGGCCTGTATCTTCGAGGAGACGGGCGAACTGGTCGGATGCGAAAAGATCATGGCCGACCGCGCCCGCACGCCCGAACTGGCGACCGCGATCGAAGAGTGCGTGCACAAGGCCGAACGCTACTACACCATCATGGGGTTCGGCAGCTTCGCGCCCGGCAACGCGGAGGGCGGCCTGACGACGCAGGAGGAAAAGTCGATGGGCGCCTATTCCAAATCCGGCGCCTCGACCATCGACGGTATATTGAAGCCGGGCGATGTGCCGCCGACGGGCGGCCTCTATCTGCTCGACGTGGTGCCTGACGGCGAACCGCGCTTCGGCTTCCCCAATATCTCCGACAATGCGGAGATCGTCGAGCTGATCGCCTGCGGCGCGCATCTGACTTTGTTTACGACTGGGCGCGGATCGGTGGTCGGATCGGCCATTTCGCCGGTCATCAAGATTTGCGCGAACCCGGATACCGGCCGCCGGCTGGCGGCCGACATGGACGTCAATGCCGGGCGCATCCTGGAAGGCGAAGCGACGCTGGAGCAAGTCGGCACGGAAATCTACGACAAGCTATTGGCCGTCGCGGCGGGTGAGCGCAGTGTTTCCGAATCCCTTGGCCATCAGGAGTTTATTTTGACCTACAAGGCTTTCGATCCCATCGGCCCCGACTGTCTCCCCACGAAGGCGCGCGCATGAGCGGGCGTCTGGAAGGCAAGGTCGCGCTGATCACGGCGGCGGCGCGCGGCATCGGCCGGGCGAGTGCGCAGCGCTTCGTGGCGGAGGGCGCGCGCGTGATCGCGACCGACCGGGACCGTGATGCGCTGGAGGGGCTGGACGGCTGCGAATTGCGCAGGCTCGACGCGACCGACGGGGCTGCGGTGCGGGCGCTGGCGGCGGAGGTCGGCCCGATCGACATCCTCGCCAATGTCGCGGGGGTGGTCCATGCCGGGAACATCCTGGAATGTCCGCAGGAAGATTGGGACTTCGCCCTCTCGCTCAACATGACCGCCATGTATCACACGATCCGGGCCTTCCTGCCCGGCATGGTCGAGAAGGGCGCGGGATCGATCGTCAACATGGCCTCCATCGCCAGTTCGGTGAAGGGCATCCCAAACCGCTTCGCCTATGGCGCGAGCAAGGCGGGGGTGATCGGCCTGACCAAGGCGGTGGCCGCCGATTTCGTGGGGCAGGGGGTGCGCTGCAACTGCATCTGCCCCGGCACGATCGATACGCCCTCGCTGCAACAACGCCTGCACGATACGGGCGACTATGCCGCTGCGCAGGCCGCGTTCGCAGCGCGCCAGCCGATGGGCCGTCTCGGCCGGGCAGAGGAGATCGCGGCGCTGGTGCTGTATCTCGCGAGCGACGAAGCGTCCTTCACAACCGGCGCGGTGCATGTGATCGACGGCGGCTGGGTCAACTGATGCGGCATGTCCTGCTGATCGACCTGGCCGACGAGGCCGACGCCATCGCCAGCTATGAAGCATGGCACGCCGCCGGCGCGCTGCCGCCCGCGATCGGGGCGAGCATCCGGACGGCGGACGTGATCGCGATGGACATCTATCGCAGCGGCAACCGGCTGGTCATGCTGATGGAAACCGGCCCCGGTTTCGACCCGGCGGCCAAGGCGGCGGCGGATGCGGCCGATCCGGCGGTGCAGGCCTGGGAAGCGCAGATGGACGGCGTCCAGCGCCCGCTTCCCTGGGCCGTGCCCGGCGCGAAATGGACCGAAACGACCCGCATCTTCTCCCTCGACGAACAGCCATGAAAGGCCATTCCATGATCCTCACCCGGACCCTGATCGCCGCTTCCCTGCTGATCGCGCGCCCCGCGCTGGCGCAGGGCGACACGCCGCATATCGAAACCAAGGCCGGTCGCCATGCGCTGATCGTGGATGGCGCGCCCTTCCTGATGCTGGGCGGGCAGATCAACAACAGCAGCAATTATGCCGCGCCGCTGGAAAAGGTCTGGGCGACGCTCGACCGGATCGGCGCGAATACGGTCGAGGCGCCGATCGCCTGGGAGCAACTGGAGCCGCAGGAGGGCCAGTTCGACTACAGCTTCGTCCAGACGCTGCTGGATGAAGCACGCAAGCATGACAAGCGCATCGTGCTGCTGTGGTTCGGTGCGTGGAAGAATACCGGCCTCGCCTATACGCCCGACTGGGTGAAGCTCGATAATCGCCGTTTTCCGCGCATGAAGACGAAGGATGGTGCGGATCATGGCGTCCTGTCGCCGCATGGCGTGGCGACACTGGCGGCGGACAAGCGCGCATTCCTGGCGCTGATGGCCTATATTCGCGACCATGACACGCAGAACACGGTCATTCTGGTCCAGCCGGAAAATGAAGTCGGCAGCTACCGCAATCCGCGCGACTACAGCCCCGCCGCGCAGAAATTGTTTGACGGCCCGGTGCCGGCGGCACTGACCAAGATGCTGAAGAAATCGGCCGGCAACTGGGCGACCGTCTTCGGCGACCAGGCCGATCGCGCCTTCAACACTTGGCACACCGCCCGCTATATCGAGGAACTGGCAAAGGCCGGCAAGGCGATCAAGCCGCTGCCCATGTATGTGAACGCGGCGCTGGGCGACCCCTTCGCCAAGCCCGATCCGATGGCGCTGTCGAGCGGTGGGCCGCAGGGCGATGTGATCGACATCTGGAAGGTGGCGGCGCCCTCGATCGATTTCGCCGCGCCAGACATTTACGATCGCGCCAGCCGCAACGTCTTCCGGCATCTCGACCTCTACACAAGGCCCGACAATGCGTTGATGGTGCCGGAAATCGGCAATGCCGCCGAATATGCCCGTTATTTCTGGGCGGCGCTGGGGCGCGGGGCGATCGGTTTCGCGCCCTTCGGCATGGATGATACCGGCTATTTCAACTATCCGCTGGGCGCCAAAGGCTTCGACGACAGGACGCTGGACGTCTTCGCCGCCAAATATCGGGTCGTGGCGTCGGCGCCCTGGGCCAGGATCGCGTTCGAGCATCCGGTCTGGGGCGCGGCCAGGCCCGATGACGGCGCGGCCGTCGGCACGACGATGGGCGACTGGACGATCACCGCCAGCTTCGGCCAGTGGCAGTTCGGCCAGCGCGAATGGTTCCCCAAGGCCGACCTGCCCGCCTGGGCGAGCGAGCCGACCGGCGGCACCGTCGTCGCCCAATTGTCAGCCGATGAATTTCTCTTGACCGGCGACCATGTCCGCCTGAACTTCGCCCCCCGGGACGGCAGCGCGCCGGGCGGCATGATCGTCAAGGTCGAGGAGGGGCATTTCGACAAGGGCGCTTGGGTCATGGACCGCATCTGGAATGGCGACCAGACCGATTATGGGCTGAACCTGATCGACCATCCGGTGTGGATCAAGGTGACGATGGGCCGCTATCGCTAGGATCGGTCGAAGGCCCGCTGGACTGGGCCGGCACCAGCGACAGAACGGGGCTGTCCAGATCGCAAGGCGTTTGCCCCTCGATCAGATCGATCAGGTGGCGTGTCGCCATTTCCGCCATCTCGCCGAAGGGCCGGGCGACGGTGGTGAGCGAAGGCGTGAGCATCTCCGCCACGATGCTGCCGTCGAAGCCCACCACCGACAGCCCGTCCGGCACCGCGATCCCGCGCGCAGCGGCGATCTTCAGTACGCCCGCCGCCATGATGTCGTTCGCCGCGAAAATGGCGGTCGGGGTAGGGGAGATGGCGAGCAGCCGGCTAGCCGCCGTCATGCCCGCGGCCAGGCTATAGTCGCCCTCCACCTCGACCGGCGGCCCGACGCCCGCCTCCTCCAGCGCCTCGACAAAGCCCGCGCGGCGTTCGATCGCCGAGATCATGTCCTGCGGCCCGGTAATCATCGCGATGCGCCGATGCCCCAGCGCCAGCAGATGCCGCGCGACATCGCCCGCCGCCTGCCGCTCCTGCGACAGCAGCACCGCGCCATAACCCTCGATCGGCACCGCCGAAATCGCCACCGCAGGGATATGGTCGGCCTGTAGCGCGGCCGGCAGCCCGGCCATGTCGGACACCGGCGGCATCACCACCAGCCCGTCGACCCGCGCGCGCCGGCAAAATCCCAGCACATCCTGTCCCGCACCCGGATCGCCGACCGGCACGCTGTGGCAGATCACTTCATAGCCACGCCGGGTCGCCTCGCGCCCCACGCCGCGCTGCACGCTGTCCAGAACCAGCGCGTTGCGATCATTATGCACCATGCCGATCAGGAAGGAGCGCCCCTTGGCCAGCGCGCGGGCGCGCAGGCTGGGTCGGAAATTGAGCGCATCGATCGCGTCCTGGATGCGCGCGCGCGTCTCCTTGTTGACCTTGGGCGACTGGTTGAGCACGCGCGACACGGTGCGGATCGATACGCCCGCCAGCGCCGCCACATCGACGATCGTCGGTTCGTTGCCGCCAGTGCTGGGGTCATTATCGGGCATGACGGCTTTCCTGGCGACGTCGGGACGCTCCCGCTCTATGCGAGCGCGCGCGCCCTGACAATCATGCCGCGCTGGCCAATGGTCGCGGCGGCGCATCGGGCAGGCGATAGGCCTTGCGCACCAGATTATAGGTCAGGTCCACCGCCAGTTCCTGCGCCTCCCAATCGCGCAGCCGCCCTTCGGCGACCAGCCGCGCGAGGAAGGCGCAATCGACCCGTCGCGCGACATCGTGCCGCGCCGGGATCGACAGGAAGGCGCGGGTATCGTCGTTGAATCCGACCATATTGTAGAAGCCCGCCGTCTCCGTCGTCATCTCGCGGAAACGCATCATGCCTTCCGGGCTGTCATGGAACCACCAGGCCGGCCCCAGCTTCAGGCAGGGATAATGGCCCGCCAGCGGCGCCAGTTCGCGGGCATAGGTGCTTTCGTCCAGGGTGAAGAGGATGATCGACAGCGCGGCTTCATTGCCGAAGCGGTCGAGCAGCGGCTTCAATCCTCCCACATAATCGGTGCGCGCCGGGATGTCCGCGCCCTTGTCGCGGCCATAGACGCGGTGCAGCCACGCATTATGGTTGCGGCAGGCGCCCGGATGGATTTGCATCACCAGCCCGTCATCCAGACTGAGCCGCGCCATTTCGGTCAGCATCTGGGCGCGGAACAGTTCGGCATCCTGCGCGGTCCAGTCCTTGCCGACGATGCGGTCGAACAGGGCGGCGGCGTCCGCGTCGGACAGGTTCGCGGTCCGCGCGCTCTGATGGCCATGGTCGGTGGAGGTCGCGCCCATGGCGATGAAATCCTGCCGCCGCCGCGCATGGGCGCGTAGATAGCCGCGCCATGTCAGCACATCCTCGCCGGTCAGCTCGGCGAAGGCGGCCAGGCTGGCGTGGAAATCCTCATGTTCCGGATCGACCACAGCGTCGGGGCGATAGGCGGTCACGACCTGCCCGTCCCAGCCCGACTCGCGGATCGCCCGATGATGGTCCAGCCGCTCATGCGCGCCTTCGGTGGTGGCGAGCAACTCGATATGGAAGCGGTCGAACAGCGCACGCGGGCGAAAGGCCGGGGTGGCGAGCAGTTCGCCGATCCGGTCATAATAATGATCGGCGGTCGCTTCGGACAGAATCGTGTCGAAACCGAAAACCTCGGCAAAGACATGGTCGAGCCACATCCGGGAAGGCGTGCCGCGGAACAGATGCTGGTTGCGCGCAAAGATACGCCAGGCCGCGCGCGGATCGGCGTCGCCCGGCACGCCATGGGCCGGCACGGCCAGATCCTCCAGCTTCACCCCCTGGCTGTAGAGCATTCGGTAGAGATAATGGTCCGGCGCCAGCAGCAGCGCGGTCGCATTATCCCATGCATCGTTGGTCGCGAACCAGGCGGGATCGGTATGGCCATGTGGGCTGACGATCGGCAGCGCGGCGACACTGTCATAGAGCGAACGGGCGATCGCGCGCGTGCCGGGATCCGCCGGGAAGAGGCGGTTCGGATCGAGCGAAAGATGGGTCATGACAGCATCTCCTTGGGACTTGTGCCAGCGTTGGCACAAATGCTATCACGGTGCAATGGAGACGATCGCACCTACCCTTGATCCGCCCGCCGACACCCTGCCCGATGCCGTCCGCATCGCCCCGCAGGATGATGTCGCCATCGCGCTGCGCGCGTTGGACGCAGGCGAAACGATCGCCGTAGCGGGACAGGTCGTCACCCTCATCGACTCCGTCGGCCGGGGGCACAAATTCGCCCTGCGCCCGATCGCGGCGGGCGAACCGGTCCGCCGCTATGGCTGGCCTGTCGGCAGCGCGACTCAGGCGATTGCGACGGGAAGCCACGTCCACAGCCATAATCTACGCACCAATTTGAAGGTCGAGGAGCCGTACAGCTTCGTTCCTCTGTCCACGGGCGACCGGGCGCCTTCCGACACACGCTGGCGATTCGACGGCTATCGCCGTGCCGATGGCAGCGTTGGCACCCGCAACGAGATATGGGTCATCCCTACCGTCGGCTGCGTCGCGCGTACCGCGGAACGGATCGCCAAACAGGCGGGAGATCGCCATGCCGGGCGGGTCGACGCCGTACTGGCCTTCCCGCATCCGCTGGGTTGTTCGCAGCTCGGCGACGATCTGGACGGCACGGCGCGGCTGCTGGCCGCGCTGGCGTCCAATCCCAATGCCGGGGGCGTGCTGCTGATCGGCCTGGGCTGCGAAGAGAACCAGCTTGCGGCGCTGCTGGAGCGCATTCCGTCCGAACGGCGCGACCGCGTCCGCAGCGTCGGCGCGCAGATCAGTGCCGACGAATATGCGGCGGCGGAAAGCGCGATCGATGCACTGGTGGCCATCGCGGCGCAGGACCGGCGCGAAACCGTGGATATCGGCGCGCTGCGCCTCGGCCTCAAATGCGGTGGCTCCGATGGGCTGAGCGGCATTACCGCCAACCCGCTGATCGGCCGCGCCGCCGATGTCGTCACGGCGGCGGGCGGGCAGGCGATCCTGACCGAGATACCGGAGATTTTCGGCGCGGAACGCCTGTTGATGCAGCGCGCAGCGGACGAGCCGGTGTTCGATGCACTGGTGGCGCTGGTCAACCGCTTCAAACGCTATTTCATCGACCATGGCGAGCCGATCTCCGAAAATCCCAGCCCCGGCAATGTCGCGGGCGGCATCACCACGCTGGAGGAAAAATCGCTGGGCGCGGTGCAGAAGGGCGGCCATGCGACCGTCACCGACGTGCTGGCCTATGGCGAAACCTTGCGCCGTCCGGGCCTGACCTTGCTGGAGGCGCCGGGCAATGACGCGGTATCGACCACCGCGCTGGCGGCGGCCGGGGCGACGATGACGCTCTTTTCCACCGGGCGCGGCACGCCACTGGGCAGCCCGATCCCGACGCTGAAACTCGCTACCAACCACGATCTCGCCCGGCGCAAGCCCGGCTGGATCGATTTCGACGCGGCGCAGGTGCTCGATGATGGCCTGGATGCCACGACCGATGTCCTGATGGCGCGCATCTGCGCCATCGCGTCGGGCGAACCTGCGCGTAACGAACTAAACGACGAACGCGACATCGCTATCTGGAAGCGCGGCGTCACCCTCTGACCTAATTGCAGGATCATGCCATGACCCGATTGTCGTCTGCCACGCTGGGGACACTGCCGGCTACCGTCGCGCTCCCCGCCTACGACCGCGCGCAGGTGAAAGCCGGCGTCGTCCATCTGGGCATCGGCGCGTTCCACCGCGCGCATCAGGCGGTGATGTTCGACGATGTGCTGGGCGCGGGCGACCTGCGCTGGGGCATCCGCGCGGTATCGCTTCGCTCGCCGGGCGTGCGCGACCAGATGGCGCCGCAGGACGGCCTCTATCATCTGCTGGTGCGCGACGGCGCCGATGTCGCAACGCGCCTGATCGGTGCCGTGCTGGATGTCTCGGTCGCGCGCGAAGACCCCGCGGCCGTGGTTGCGATGCTGGCCGCTGCCGACACCCATATCGTGACGCTGACCGTGACCGAGAAGGGCTATAAGCTCGATCCCGCAACTGGCGCGCTGCTGGCGGACGATGCCGATCTGGCGGCCGATCTCGCCAGCCTCGCCGCGCCGGTCACTGCGCCGGGTTTCCTGGTGGCGGCGCTGGCGCAGCGAAGGGCCAGGGGATTGGGGCCCTTCACCGCCATTTCCTGCGACAATCTGCCGCGCAACGGCCACAGGCTGCGCGGCGCGGTGATCGCCCTGGCGCAGCGGCACGATCCCGCTCTGGCGGACTGGATCGCGACGGAGTGCGCTTTCCCCGAAACCATGGTCGACCGCATCGTCCCCGCCACGACGGCGGAGGATGTCGCCGCCTTCGCCCGCGATTGCGGCCTGACCGACCAGGCGCTGGTCAAGACAGAGCCCTTCACCCAATGGGTGATCGAGGACAAGTTTTGCGGCCCGCGCCCCGATTTCGGCGCGGGGGTCCAGATCGCCATGGCGGTTGCGCCATGGGAGGAAGCCAAGCTGCGCCTGCTCAACGGCGCGCATAGCGCCATCGCCTATCTCGGCGGCCTCGCCGGCATCGCCCATGTCCATGAAGCGCTCGAACAGCCGGCGATGCGCGCCTATGTCGAGCGGCTGTGGGACGAAGCCGAAACCACGTTGTCGCCGCCGGCTGAACTGGATGTCTCCGCCTATCGCCGCGACCTGATGGCGCGCTTCGACAATGGGGCTTTGATGCATCGCACCCGGCAGATCGCGATGGACGGGTCGCAGAAACTCCCCCAGCGGCTGCTGGCGACGATCGCGGACCGCCGCGCGGTGGGGCAGGGGGTCGGCGCTCTGGCGCTGGGCGTCGCCGCCTGGATCAGATGGCAGGCTGGGGTGAACGATCTGGGCCAGCCCCATGTCGTGGACGATCCGCTTGCCGACCGGATCGCAGCGTTGCTGGCCGGGCAGGGCGACGCGGCAGGCCGGGTGCGTGCGATGCTGTCGCTCGACGCCGTGATGCCCCCGGCGCTGCGGAGGGATGCCGTGTTCGCCGACCTGCTGACCGCGCATCTGTCGAGTCTCGAAGACAAGGGCGCCATGGCCACCGTCATGGCCATGGCGCCCCTGCCGGCCTGATATCAGGCGGCGTCGACCAGCACGATCTCGCTATCCTCGATCGCGGTCACGCGGATGACGGCCAGGTCGCTGATCGCCGCGCCGTCGCGGGCGTTGACCCGCTGCCCGTCAATCTCGATCGCGCCGGTCGCCGGGACCAGATAGGCCTTGCGGTCGGCGCCGATCGGATAGTCGGCGCTCTCGCCGGCCTTCAGCGTCGCGGCGACCACCCGCGCATCGGTGCGGATCGGCAGCGCGTCGTCGTCATTGTCGTAGCCTGACGCCAGCGTCACGAACTGGCCGGACCGTTCGCCCTTGGGGAAGGGGCGGGCGCCCCAACTGGGCGCATCGCCCTGGCGGGTCGGGACGATCCAGATCTGGAAGATCGTCGTCGTCACATCTTCGCGATTATATTCCGAATGGCGGATGCCGGTGCCTGCGCTCATCACCTGGACGTCGCCGGCCTCGGTGCGGCCCTTGTTGCCCAGGCTGTCCTCATGGGTGATCGCGCCTTCGCGGACATAGGTGATGATTTCCATGTCGCGATGCGGATGCGGCGGGAAGCCGGTGTGGGGCTGGATCGTGTCGTCGTTCCAGACACGCAGATTGCCCCAGTGCATCCGGGCAGGATCATGATAGCCGGCGAAGGAAAAATGATGCTTGGCGTTCAGCCAGCCATGATTGTCGCCGCCGAGACTGTCGAAGGGGCGTAGTTCGATCATTGTCTGTCTCCTCATGGGGCGGAGGTCGCCGGGATGGCGTCGCCCTGTTGAAGACCTGTCTAGCGCTTGCCAGCTTTCCTGTTCAGACCGATAAAATCAATCAAAATGTTCGATAAAATGGAACAGTTCGCAGCGCCGTAAAAGCGCTGCGAACTGTCCAACTCCCTGTCTCAATCAGGCCTTCAGATCGAACCGGTCTGCATTCATCACCTTGGTCCAGGCGGCCACAAAGTCCTTCACGAACTTGTCGCCCGCGTCGGAGGAGGCATAGACTTCAGCCAGGGCGCGTAGCTGAGAATTGGCGCCGAAGGCCAGGTCGGTGCGCGTCGCCGTCCATTTCTCGACGTTGTTGGCGCGGTCGGTCCCGACGAACGTCTCGTCGCTGGTATCGTCCACTTGTTTCCAGGCGGTGCCCATATCGAGCAGGTTGACGAAATAGTCGTTCGTCAGTTGCCCGACGCGGTCGGTCAGGACGCCATGTTTCGACCCGCCATGATTGGCGCCCAGCACGCGCAGCCCGCCGACCAGCACGGTCATCTCCGGCGCCGACAGGCCCAGCAGTTGCGCCCGGTCGACCAGCAGCTCCTCCGTCGGCACATTATAGCGCGTCTGGAGATAGTTGCGGAAGCCGTCCGCCTTGGGCTCCAGCACGTCGAAGCCGTCGGCATCGGTCTGCTCGGCGCTCGCATCGGTACGACCGGGCGTGAAGGGAACGGTCAGGTCGTGGCCGGCCGCCTGCGCCGCCTGCTCGATGCCCACGCTGCCGCCCAGCACGATCAGGTCGGCGACCGACGCGCCGCTATCGCTGGCGATGCCTTCATAGACCGCCAGCACTCGCGCCAATGCGGCCGGTTCGTTGACGTCCCAGTCCTTCTGCGGAGCCAGGCGCAGCCGACCGCCATTGGCGCCGCCACGATGGTCCGACCGGCGATAGGTGACGGCAGACGCCCAGGCCGTCTTGACCAGATCCTGCACCGACAGGCCGGACGCGGCGATCTTCTGCTTGAGCGCGGCGACATGCGCCTCGCCCAGCGCCGGGCCGGTCGCCGCGGGAATCGGGTCCTGCCAGATCAGGTCTTCGGCCGGGACTTCGGGGCCAAGATAGCGGGTCTTGGGCCCCATGTCGCGATGGCACAGCTTGAACCAGGCGCGGGCGAAGGCGTCGGCGAAATAGGCGGGGTCCGCCCGGAATTTCTCCATCACCGCGCGATAGGCCGGGTCCATCTTCATCGCCATGTCGGCGGTGGTCATCATCGTGGGCACCTTGACGCCGGGCGTATGCGCCTTGGGCGCCAGCGTCTCTTCCGGATTGCCGACCGGCTGCCATTGCTTGGCGCCCGCCGGGCTGCGCACCAGCTCATAGTCATGGTCCAGCAGCATGTCGAAATAGCTCATGTCCCATGTGATCGGCGTTGGCGTCCACGCGCCTTCGATTCCGCTGGTGATGGTATGGTCGCCCATGCCGCTTTCATGCCCACTCTGCCAGCCCAGCCCCTGCTGCGCGATGTCCGCGCCTTCGGGTTCCGCGCCGACCAGCGATGCGTCGCCTGCGCCATGCGCCTTGCCGAACGTATGGCCCCCGGCGGTCAGCGCCGCAGTTTCTTCATCATTCATGCCCATCCGCGCAAAGGTTTCGCGAATGTCGCGGCCCGATTGAAGCGCGTCGGGATTGCCGCCCGGTCCTTCGGGATTGACGTAGATCAGGCCCATCTGGATCGCAGCCAGCGGGCTTTCCAGCACCATCTCCTTGTCGGGCTGGATGCGCGTTTCGTTACCGTCCTGGCCTACCCATTGTTCCTCGGTGCCCCAGTAGATGTCCTTCTCGGGCTCGAACACATCGGCGCGACCGCCGCCGAAGCCGAAGACGGGGCCGCCCATCGATTCGATCGCGACATTGCCGGCCAGGATCATCAGGTCGGCCCAGCTTAGCTTCTGGCCATATTTCTGCTTGATCGGCCACAGCAACCGGCGCGCCTTGTCCAGATTGCCATTGTCCGGCCAGCTATTGAGCGGGGCGAAACGCTGCGACCCGGAGGACGCGCCGCCGCGCCCGTCGCCGGTCCGATAGGTGCCGGCGCTATGCCAGGCCATGCGGATGAAGAAGGGGCCATAATGGCCATAATCGGCCGGCCACCAGGGCTGACTGTCCGTCATCAGCGCGGTCAGGTCCGCCTTGACCGCATCATAGTCGAGCGACTTGAACGCCGCGGCATAATCGAAATCATGGCCCAGAGGATCGCCCGACAGGCCGTTCTGCTGGAGGATTTCGAGCGATAGCTGGTTGGGCCACCAGTCGCGATTGGTGCGGCCGAGCAAAGTGCGCCGCGCCGCGGGCTCCTTCATCGGGCAGCCTAGCGGATCAGAGGTTTTGGCATCCATGTCTTCTCTCCTGCTTCAAGTCCCTGCGGCATTTTGTAGGAGCATAGCCCAGTCGAACAAAGCCGGGAATATCGCTCTGTCTGATCGATAATATCAGTGGAAGGCGGGGTGATGACGCCGATCGCCACAGCGTCTTAAGGAACTTCCGCCTTGACCGGGCGCTGATGCCGGCGGAGGTGGTCACATGGCAGCACGCGCATATTGGCAGGGCCAGATCCGGCTCGCCCTGGTATCGATCCCGGTCGAAATCTACCCCGCCACCCGGTCCGGCGCGGCGATCAGCTTTCGCCAAATCCATGAGCCGACCGGCAAGCCGATCAGCTATGAGAAGGTGGTGCAGGGCGTGGGGCCGGTGGACCGGGACGAAATTTTCAAGGGCTTCGAAATCTCCAAGGGCAATTATGTCCTGCTGGAAGAGGAAGAGATCGAGGCGGTCAAGATCGAGAGCCGCAAGACGCTGGAGCTGGTGCAGTTCGTCGAATCCGACGCGATCGACGTCCTCTATTATGAAAAACCCTATTTCGTCGTCCCGGCCGACGATCTGGCCGAAGAAGCCTATGCGGTGCTGCGCGACGCGCTGCGCCAGACCAAGAAGGTGGGGCTGGGCCAATTGTCGGTGCGCGGACGCGAACAGCTCGTCTCCTTGAAGCCCTGCGGACGCGGTCTCGTGCTCGAAGTCTTGCGCTATGCCGACGAGGTGACGCGCGCCCAGACCTATTTCCGCAACCTGCCCGATGACAAGGCCGACGCCGACCTGCTCGACCTCGCCACCACCATCATCGAAAAGAAGACCGCGCCGTTCAAGCCGGAGGAGTTTCACGACCGCTATGTCGATGCGCTCCAGCGGCTGATCGAGAAAAAGAAGAAGGCCAGGGGCAAGCGCGTCATCGAGGATGTCGAGGAACCGGCCAGTGCAAAGGGCGGCAATGTCATCGATCTGATGGCCGCGCTCAAGAAATCGGTCGGGGACGGCGGGAAGGCTGCGCCCGCGAAAAAAGCGCCGGCCAAGGCGGCCGCGACCAGGACCCGCACGTCCGCGAAGCGCAAAAGCGCCTGACCCATGGCTCGCAATCCGCTCGACGCCTACAACGCCAAGCGGGACTTCGCCCGCACCCGCGAGCCGAAGGGCGAAATGGCCAGCACGGGCGGCAACAGCTTCGTCGTGCAGAAACATGATGCGACCCGGCTGCACTGGGACTTCCGGCTGGAGATTGACGGGGTGCTCAAAAGCTGGGCCGTGACCAAGGGGCCGAGCATCGACCCGTCGGACAAGCGCCTTGCGGTGCGGACCGAGGATCATCCGTTAAGCTATGGCGATTTCGAGGGATTGATACCCGAAGGCGAATATGGCGGCGGCACGGTGATGCTCTGGGATCGCGGCACCTGGCAGCCGATCGCAGGGAAGAGCGCCAAGGATCTGGAAAAAGGCCATTTGCACTTCACCCTGGATGGCGAGCGGATGAAAGGCGAGTGGCTGCTCGTCCGCATGAAAGGGCGTCCAAAGGAAAAGCGCGAAAACTGGCTGCTCCGCAAGATCGATGACGCGGAGGCAGGCGAAGGCGACCAACTGGTCGAACGGGCGTTGACCAGCGTGCTGACCGGACGTTCGATGGCGGAGATCGCGGCGGACAAGGCGGGTGCCCAGTCGCTCGCCGGGGTCAAGGGCAAGGCCTTTGCCGGCAAGATGCAGGCGGCGCGCGATCATAATGCAAAAGTTGTGACCAAGCCGCGCAAGACCGCAGCCAAGCCGCCCGCCTTCGCCAGGCCCCAGCTCGCAACCCTTGTGGATGATGTGCCGGCGGGCAATGACTGGCTGCACGAGATCAAGTTCGACGGCTATCGCGCGCTCGCCGCGGTGGCGGGGGAGCAGGTACGCATCTTCACCCGCAACGGGCTCGACTGGACCGCCAAGTTCCAGCCGCTTGTGAAGGCGATTGCGGCGCTGGACCTTCCCCCCGCCCTGATCGACGGGGAGATCGTCGCCTTCGGTCCAGACGGCAATCCCAGCTTCTCCGCGCTCCAGTCTGTGCTCAAGCGCGGCCATGGCGCGCAGCGGGACGATACGCCCTTTCATTTCTTCGCCTTCGACCTGCTTGCGCTGGAGGGGCAGGACATGAAGGCGCTGCCGCAGATCGAGCGGAAGGAACGGCTGGAAGCCCTGTTGAAAGCGGCGAAGCCACCCGTCCAGGTTGCCGACCATGTGATCGGCGCGGGAGAAGCCTTATATCGCTCCCTCTGTGACGCCGGACAGGAAGGGATCATCTCCAAGCGCATCGACGCGCCCTATCGCGGCGACCGCACGCGTAACTGGGTGAAGGTGAAATGCACCCGCCGGCAGGAGTTCGTTATCATCGGCCGCAGCGCCAGCACTGCGCGCGGGCGCCCCTTCGCCTCGCTGCTGCTGGCGCAGCATGAGGGCAAGGCGCTTGTTTATAAGGGGAAGGTCGGCACCGGCTTCGACGCGGACCTGATGGCCACGCTCGACAAGGCGATGACCCCGCTGGAAACGGACAAGGCGCCGGTCGACGTGCCGCGGACCGAAGCGCGCGGCGCGACCTGGCTGAAACCCAGGCTGGTCGCCGAAATCGCCTTTGCCGAATTTACCGCCGACGGCCGGGTGCGCCATGCCAGCTTCCTAGGCCTGCGCACCGACAAGCCGGCGAAGGCGGTCACACCCGAAAAGCCCGCCGCAGCGCCCAAAGCGGCTCCCGCTGTCCGCATCACTAACCCCGACCGCGTCATCTTCCCCGAAAGCGACCAGACCAAGGGCGAACTGGCGGATTATTATGTCACGGTCGCGCCGCTGATGCTGCCCTTCGCCGCGCACCGGCCGATCAGCCTGGTCCGCTGTCCGCAAGGGCGGGCGAAGAAATGCTTCTTCCAGAAACATGACAGCGGCGCTTTCGGCCAGGCGGTGCGGCAGGTGCCGATCCGCGACAAGGACGGCGGCAGCGAGGATTATATCTATGTCGAGGATGCCGAAGGGCTGCTCGCCTGCGTTCAAATGGGCACGATCGAATTTCACGGCTGGGCCAGCCGCACCGATGCGGTGGAGCGGCCCGACCGGATGATCTTCGACCTCGATCCCGATGAGGGTATGGATTTCGATCGGGTGAAAGGCGCGGCGCAGGACATTCGCGCACGTTTGTCCGATATCGGCCTCGTCTCCTTCGCCATGCTGTCGGGGGGCAAGGGCGTGCATGTCGTGGTGCCGCTGACGCCGGGCCATGATTGGGAGACGCACAAGGATTTCGCGTCTCGCTTCGCCCAGGCGCTGAGTGCGGCCGAGCCGGATCGCTTCGTCGCGACCATGAGCAAGGCCAGGCGCAAGGACAAGATCTTCATCGACTGGCTGCGTAACCAGCGCGGCAGCACCGCCGTGCTGCCCTATTCGGCCCGCGCCCGCGCTGGCGCGCCGGTGGCGATCCCGATCGACTGGGACGAGCTGGACGGAATGAAGGACGCGCATCCTTTTTCGATCGGCGACGCGGCGAGGCTGGTCGAACGCGCGGCCAGCCTCAAGGGCTGGGGCTTCGCTGCGCAGGCATTGCCCGACATCTGATCCTCAGCGGCGCGGGGTGAGGCCGCCCAGCGCGATATCGACCAGCTTCTCCGCGACCTCTTCCGGGCTGAGCGGCCCATCGGGATCATGCCAGCGCGCCGGCCAGTTGAGCGCACCCGCCAGCGCGAAGGAGGCAAAGCGGACATCGACCGGCGCGATTGACCCATCGGCGACTCCCTCTGCGATCAGCCCCCGCACCGCATCGTCAATCTCCCGCTTGCGCGCGCGAAAGCGGATGGCGCTGTCCATCGACAGCACCTCCTCATTGGTGCGGATCACGCAGCGGCCGAAATCGTCCATATTGATGCAGGCATAACGCAGCAGGAAGGCGCGTAGCCGGTCATGGCCGCTCCCCGGCGCGCCGGCCGCCGCATCCGCGGCCTCGCGCAGCATCGACAGGCCGCGATAGACGCATTCGACCAGCACCTGCTCCTTATTGCCCAGATAATGATAGATGGTCGGCTTGCTGACGCCCAGGCTCCCCGCGACATCGTCCAGCGACGTGGCATGATAGCCCCGCGCATTGAACATCCGCACCGCCGCCAGCAGCACGGCTTCGCGCTTTTCCGCCCGGTCATGCTCGCGTTCCGCCTTGCTGCGGAAGGGGGAAGGAATGGCGGCGGCTGAAACGGGAACGGCAGATTTGGGCAACGGCATCTCCTTGCAAGCCGGGAGCATTGACAAGAAACTGCCGGACAATCAATATACCTATGAGTATAGAAAATACGAGTGAGTTTATGCTGACCGAGATTCAGGCCGCCATCCGCGACACGGTGCGCGACTTCGCGCAGGAGACGATCCGCCCCCACAGCGCCCGCTTCGAATCGGAAGGCGGCTATCCGCCCGAACTGTTCCGGGAGATGGCGGGCTTGGGCCTGTGGGGCATGACGGCGCCCGAAGCCTTTGGCGGGGCGGAAGCCGACGCCGTATCCTATGCGCTGGCGCTGATGGAGATCGCGGCGGCCGACGGCGCGCTCTCCACCATCGTTTCGATCCAGAATTCGATCCTTGTGTCCGGCCTGCTCAAGGACGGCAGCGATGCGCAGAAGGCGCGCTTCCTGCCGGACCTGATCGGCGGGCGCATGATCGGCGCCTTCGCGCTGACCGAAGCCGATGCAGGGTCCGACGCCTCGGCGGTGCGCACCCGCGCGACCAAGGTGGACGGCGGCTGGCGCATCACCGGCTCCAAGCAGTTCATCACATCGGGCAAGATCGCCGGCCTGGTCATGATCGTCGCAGTGACCGATCCCGACGCCGGCAAGAAGGGCCTGTCGGTCTTCCTCGTGCCGACCGACCGGCCCGGCTATGGCGTGGACAAGGTCGAGCATAAGCTGGGGCAGGGCGCGTCGGACACCTGCGCGCTGCGTTTCGACGACATGTTCGTCGAGGATGAGCTGCTGATCGGCCCGCCCGGACAGGGCTATCGCATCGCGCTCGCCAATCTGGAGACGGGCCGCATCGGCATCGCCGCCCAATGTGTCGGTATGGCGCAGGCCGCGCTGGAGATCGCGGTCGCCTATGCCAAGGATCGCAAGAGCTTCGGCAAGGCGATCATCGATCATCAGGCGGTGGGCTTTCGCCTTGCCGACCTTGTCACCCGGCTGGAAGCGGCGCGGCAGCTCGTCCTGCACGCGGCACGGACCAAGGATGCGGGCCTGCCCTGCCTGGCCGAAGCGTCCATGGCCAAGCTGTTCGCGTCCGAAGCGGCCGAGGCGATCGTGTCCGGTGCGCTACAGACTCTGGGCGGCTATGGCTATCTGGAGGAATATGGCGTCGCCAAAATATACCGCGATGTCCGCGTCTGCCAGATTTACGAAGGTACGTCGGATATCCAGCGCATGGTCATCGCGCGCAGTCTTTAAGGTCAGGATGGAGAGTGAACATGCAGGATGATCCTGTCGTAATCGCCAGCTATGCCCGCACGCCGATGGGCGGGTTCCAGGGCGCACTGTCGTCGGTCAAGGCCACCGATCTGGGCGCGGCGGCGGTCAGGGCCGCGGTCGAGCGCGCGGGCGTGGCGGCCGATGCCGTGGACCGCATCTATATGGGCTGCGTCCTGCCGGCTGGCCTGGGCCAGGCGCCAGCGCGACAGGCGGCGCTGGGCGCGGGTCTTGGCCTCAATACGGAGGCTACGACCGTCAACAAGATGTGCGGTTCGGGCATGCAGGCCGCGATCATGGCGCATGAAGCGCTTAGCTGCGGCGCGGCCGACATCGTGATCGCGGGCGGTATGGAAAGCATGACCAATGCGCCCTACGCCCTGCCCAAGCATCGCGGCGGTGCGCGCATCGGCCATGACCGCATCATCGATACGATGATGATGGATGGCCTGGAGGACGCCTATGAACCCGGCAAGGCGATGGGCGTCTTTGCCGAGGAAGCGGTGCGCGACTATCAGTTCACGCGCGAGGATCAGGACGCCTATGCCATCCGCTCGCTCGACCGCGCCAATGCCGCGATCGGCAGCGGCGCTTTCGTGCGTGAGATCACGCCGGTGATGGTCAAGGGCCGGGGCGGCGACACGATCGTCGATACCGACGAGCAGCCGGGCAAGGCCAAGCCCGACAAGATCCCGTCGCTCAAGCCCGCTTTCGTCAAGGACGGCACCATCACTGCGGCCAATGCCTCGTCCATTTCGGACGGCGCGGCGGCGCTGGTCATGACTCGCGCCAGCGTGGCGGCAAGGCTGGGCCTCAAGACGGTGGCGAAGGTCATCGCGACCGCCGGCCATGCGCATGAGCCGTCCAAATTCACCACTGCGCCGGTGCCCGCGATGCGCAAGGCGCTGAAAAAGGCCGGATGGTCTGTCGCGGACGTCGATCTGTTCGAGGTCAACGAAGCCTTTGCCGTGGTCGCCATGATCGCCGCGAAGGAACTGGGCATTCCGGACGACCGGATCAACGTGAATGGCGGCGCGACCGCGCTCGGTCATCCGATCGGCGCATCGGGCGCGCGCATCCTGGCGACTTTGATCGCGGCGCTGGAAACGCGCGGCCTGAAGCGTGGTGTGGCCAGCCTGTGCATTGGCGGTGGTGAAGCCACGGCGATGGCCGTCGAATTAATCTGAAGGGGACAGCGAGATGGACATCAAAGGCGTAGCGGCGATCGTCACCGGCGGCGCGTCGGGGCTGGGCAAGGCAACAGCGACGATGCTGGCGCAGCAGGGGGCGAAGGTCGCGATCTTCGACCTGAATGAGGACGCCGGTCGGGCGACGGCGGAGGCGCTGGGAGGTGTCTATGTCGCTGTCAACGTGGCCGACGACGCCAGCGTCTCGGCGGGTCTGGACGCGGCCGAAGCGGCGCATGGCGTCGCCCGTATCCTGGTCAATTGCGCCGGCATCGCGCCTGCTGTGAAGACCGTGGGCAAGGAGAATGTGCCACACCCGCTCGATACCTTCGCCAAGACGGTGACGGTCAACCTGATAGGCAGCTTCAACGTCATTTCGAAATTTGCGGCCCGCCTTGCGGCGGCAGAAGAGGTGGACGGCGAACGCGGCGTCATCGTCAACACCGCCTCGGTCGCGGCCTATGACGGGCAGATCGGTCAGGCCGCCTATAGCGCGTCCAAGGGGGGCGTCGTCGGCATGACCCTGCCGATTACCCGCGATCTGGCCCAGCACAAGATCCGCGTGATGACGATTGCGCCCGGCATCTTCCTGACGCCGATGCTGGAAGCCTTTCCGCAAAATGTGCAGGATGCATTGGGCGCGCAGGTGCCGCACCCCAGCCGTCTGGGAAAACCCGCCGAATATGCGCAGCTTGTGGAAAGCATCGTCCGCAATCCGATGCTGAACGGCGAAGTGATCCGCCTCGACGGCGCGATCCGTATGGCGCCGCGCTAGGAAAAAAGCCCCCGGCCCGGCGTGCAGTCCGGTCCGGGGGCGGGGGAGACCGGCCTCCAAGGCCGGATTCGGAAGGCCCTTGCCCTCCGTTCGCGTCACGCGGACGGAGGGTTATTTTTTGGCCGCTACCAGTCGCATCGCCGCGCCGCCGCCCGGCGCCAGCCACAGATCGTAGCGGTCGCCCTTGCGGAACGTCCGCGTCTCATAGGCGATCCTGTGGCGGGCGTCGCTAAGATAGGTCGCGCCCTCGCCATCCTTGTAGATGGTGGCATTGTAGGTCTTGCCCGGTTCCAGATAGTCGAAGTTCAACGTCACCGTCCGCGCGGTCGCGTCGTTGACGCCGCCGACATACCAATTCTCGCTGTTGCGATCCTTGCGCGCGAACATGGCATAATCGCCCACTTCGCCCGCGATCAGGTGGCTTTCGCTCCAGTCGGCCGGCACCTTGGCAATGAAGTCCAGCTCGCTGGGATATTTTGCGAGATTTTCGATGAAGTCCGCCGCCATCTGGATCGGCGAATAGAGGGCGAGATAGAGGCCGAGCTGCTTGGCCAATGTGGATGCCAGCGGGGCATGGTCCGCGCCCTCCAGGCTCAGCACACCCGGCGTGAAGTCCATCGGGCCGGACAGCATTCGGGTGTAGACCAAGGTCGGCTCGTGATCCGGGCCGTTGGCGAAGGCGCCCCAGGCATTATATTCCATGCCGCGCGCGCCTTCGCGCCCGACCCAATTGGGGTAGGTGCGGCGCAGGCCGGTGTCCTTGATCGGCTCATGCGCGTTGACCGCGACATGATATCTGGCGGCCGTCTCCACGACGCGCAGATGATGCTGGGCCATGCGCTGGCCGTCATGATATTCCATATGCGTTTCGCCAGGCTTGTCCCCCGGCGCGATGATGCCGCCCGCGTCGGCGACATAGCCGGTCTTGACGACATCGACGCCAAGACCGCCATAAAGCTTCATCGCGTCGTCCAACTGCGCTTCATAATTGGCGATATTGCCGCCGGTTTCGTGATGCCCGATCAAGTGGACGCCCTTCTTCTTCGCATAGGCGGCAAGGCCCGGCAGGTCGAAGTCGGGGGTCGATTGCGTGTAGCTGAAGTCGTCGCCATGGCCGAACCAGTCGCCATTCCAGCCCTTGTCCCAGCCTTCGACCAGCACGCCGCGGAAGCCATGTTTGGCGGCGAAATCGATATATTGCTTCGTGCGGGTGGTGGTGGCGCCATGTTTCGGCCCTTCGGCCCAGCTCCAGTCGCCCCGGATCATGCCCCACCAGATGCCGATATATTTGGCGGGTTGGAACCAGCTGACGTCGCCCAGCTTGTTGGGTTCGTTGAGGTTGAGTTCCAGATCATTTTCGACCAGCCCCGCCGCGTCTTCGGCGATGCGGATGGTCCGCCAGGGCGTGTTGAATGGCAGGTCGCGGATCACCCGCGCGCCCTGCGACGAGGGCGACAGCGTGGTGCGGAAGGTCTGGCCAGACGCGCGCTTCAGCCAATAGGCCGCATAATCGACCAGCGCGGCTTCGTGGAAGCTGAGATGCGTGCCGTCGTCCAGCAGCATGGTGATCGGCGTATGGGCGGTCGAGACGGCGTCGATCGGCGTCTTCTGATAGACCTGTTCGTACCGGTTCCATTCGCCGCCCGGAATCCACCAGGCCGTGCCCTTGGGCGCGATGTCGAACTCGGTCGTCTCGTCGGCGATCTTCATCGTCTTGAGGCCCGGCTGCTCCGGCAGTTCGTAGCGGAAGCCGACACCGTCATCGAACAGGCGGAAATGCACGTTCATCAGGCGCGCGCCCTGCACGTCCGACTGGCGGAAGCGGACCGTCACTTCATTATAGCGGTCGGTGACGAAGCGGCGCTCACCCCAGGGCTGTTCCCAGCGGTCGTTGCCCTGCCTCTTGTCCGACCCGGTGATCGAGAAGCCCCGCACCATGTTGAGGCCGTCGGTCAGGATGAAGCCCAGCTTCGACGGCGCGATCAGGAGCTTGCCCTTGCGCGAGAGCGACCAGGTCGGGCGGCTGTCATTGTCGGTCGAGACGGTGAGAACGATCGAGCCATCGGGCGATGCGGCGGTGACGGCGGTCCGGACTTCCTGCGCGAAGGCCGGAGTCGAAGCCGGAGTCGTCAGGACGAACGGAAGGGCCAGCGCGCAGGCGCGCAGCGTCGTGTTCAGCATGGGGCTTCTCCTTATTCTTCGATCATCAGCGCGCCGAAGGGCGGCAGGGCGCCAGGCGTGGCGCCATTGACGGCGCACAGCAGCTTGTTGGTCGGTGCGATTTCTTCGGGCCAGGCCGCCGGTTCGGCCGACAGGTTGAACAGGCAGAGCAGGGACTGGCCATCCGCCGCACGACGGAACAGCAGCCGCTGCTCGTCGGCGATCACGATTTCCAGACTGCCATGGCGCAGCGCGGGGTTCGCTTTGCGCAGCGCCAGCATGGCGCGGGTGTGGTTGAGCAGCGAATGGGCGTCCGCCTCCTGCGCGTCCACCGCGCGCGGGAGATTCTCGTCCCCCACCGGCAACCAGGATTCGGCATCGCTAAAACCAGCCTGCGGCGCTTCCGCCGACCAGGGCAGCGGCGTGCGGGCGCCGTCGCGTGACAGGGTCAGCGGCCAGTTGGCGATGGCTTCGGGGTCTTGCAGCCGCTCGAACGGTATATCGACCTGGGTGATGCCCAGTTCCTCGCCCTGATAGAGGATGGCATTGCCACGCAGCGCGACCAGCAGCATCGCCTTCAGCCGGCCGAAGGCAGGGCGATCGTCGGGCGTGCACCATCGGGACAGGGCGCGCGGCGCGTCATGATTTTCGAACGCCCAGCTCGGCCATCCCATGCCCGGCTCGTCGGGCCAGCGATCGACCGTTTCGGCGACCAGCGCGGGCGTTAGCGCGTCGGCATAGAGGAAGTTGAAGCCATAGGCGCTGTTGAGGTGGGTTTCGCCCGCCGTATAGGCCTTCATCTCCGTCTCGGACAGGTCGCCGCCCACCTCCGCCACGGTGAAGATCGCGCCATATTCGTCGCAGAGCGTGCGGATGCGTTCGATGAAATCGACGACGCCGGGATGCGATTGACTGTAACGTTTGATCTGGAAATCGAAGGATCGGGTCCGCGGCTTGCCCGTATCGGGCGCGGCCGGATTGTCGCGCAGCAGCGGGTCGTGCATCGAATGGTTGAGCGCGTCGAGCCGGAAGCCGTCCACCCCGCGGTCGAGCCAGAAACGCATCGCGTCGAGCAGCGCATCCTGCACCGCCGGGTTGTGGAGGTTGAGCTGCGGCTGGCTGCTCAGAAACTGGTGCATATAATATTGGCCACGCCGCCCGTCCCAGGTCCAGGCCGGGCCGCCGAAGACCGACTGCCAGTTGTTGGGCGGGGTGCCGTCTTCCCTGGGGTCGACCCAAACGAACCAGTCAGCCTTGTCGCCCGTCCGGCTGGCCCGGCTTTGTGCGAACCAGTCGTGCAGATCGGACGTATGGGCGTAGACCTGATCGATCGTGACCTTGAGGCCAAGGTCATGGGCGTGGGCGACCAGCGCGTCGAAGTCGGCGAGCGTGCCGAAAATCGGATCGACATCGCAATAATCGGCGATGTCATAGCCGAAATCGCGCATGGGCGAGGTGAAAAAGGGGGATATCCAGATGGCGTCCACGCCCAGTTTCGCGACATGCGCCAGGCGCGCGGTGATGCCATTGAGGTCGCCGACGCCGTCGCCATTGCTGTCCTGGAAGCTGCGCGGATAGATTTGGTAGATCACCGCCCCCTTCCACCAGGGCTGATCGGTCGATGTCGTCGCTAGCGTCATGAAGGCGTTCCGGCGGTTAGGGGTGAGCGGCGCAGACGGCATAGCCGAAGGCGGGGAGGGAGAGGGAAAGGCTGCCCGGCGCCTGGGCGGCGGCCGGGCAGGCGCCGGCCAGCGACGTGAAGCCGCCGCTGGCCGGATCGACCGCGATATGGCCCGACAGCGGCGCGGCCGATGTGTTGAAGGCGACCACTATCTCGCGGCCCGTATCGGGATCGATGCGGGACACGGCGAAAATGCCGGGCTTGTCCGAACTGGCGCGCAGCAGAGTCGCGCCGCGCGACAGGGCCGGCGTGTCGCGGCGGATCTTCGCCAGGTGCGCGATGGCGCGATAGAGCGGGTGATCCGTGCGAAAATTGTCCGTCGCCGTGGTCGATGCCGTGCCGACCAGCCTGTCCACATTATATTCCGCGACATGCGAGGCGAACATGTCCTGCCGCGCCTGCTGGTCGTTGCCGGTGCCGGCAAAGCCCTGTTCGTCGCCATAATAGAGGGTCGGCACGCCGCGCAGCGTCAGCAGCATCGCATGGCCCAATATGTCACGGGCCAGTTCCTCTTCCGCGCTCATGCCGGGATTGGCCTGACGCAGGAAGAAGGCGAAGCGGCCGGCATCATGGTTGCCGAGGAAGGTCGGCAATTGCAGCGCCGCCGACTTGCCGCCTTCATAGAGTGCATCATCCTCGCCGAGACGGCCGAGCATGTCGGTGCCGGTCTTGCCACTGGCGGCATCGACCGCGGCGCGCATGAAGGCGAAGTCGAGCACGGCGGGGAAGGCGGCGTTGCGGGTCCAGCTTGCCAGCAAGGCAGGGTCGTAAGCGTCGGTGGCGACTTCGCCGAAGACATGGAAGTTGGGAATGCCTTTCGCCGCCGCATACGCGCGGATGGCGGGGATGAAGGCGCGCCAGAATTCCGGGTTCACATGACGTGCCGTGTCGATGCGATAGCCGTCGATGCCGAACCGATCGATCCAGCCCCTGTAGATGGCGATGAATCCTTCGACCACGCGCGGGTCTTCGGTGGCGAGGTCGTCCAGCCCGACGAAATCGCCATATTGCGAACTCTCGCCCTTCCAGTCGGTGTCGCCGCGATTGTGATAATAGATGGGGTCGTTGAGCCAGGCGGGGACCTTGATCTTGTCCTCCCCCTTCGGCACGACCGGCGTATAGGCGAAGGACGGATCGGTCAGCTTAGCCCAATTGGCGGCGGCGCCGTCTCGGTCGCCGGCGAAGCCTGCGTTAATCGGCTCGCCCGCCGCGCCACCCCGGCGCGACCAGGGATAGTCGGCCTTGCTACGATAGGACGCCGCGCCGGTGGGGCTTTCCATATATTGGATCACATCGGCCGTATGGTTGGCGATGATGTCCATATAGACTTTCATGCCGCGCCCATGGGCGGCATCGACCAGCGCCTTGAAGTCGGCGTCGCTGCCGAAATGCGGATCGACGGTCGTGAAATCGGTCACCCAATAGCCGTGATAGCCCGCGCTTTCCTGCCCTTTGGCGCCCTGCACCGGCTTGTTCTTGAAGATCGGCGCCAGCCAGATCGCGGTCGCGCCCAAGCCCTGAATATAGTCGAGCTTCGCCGTCAGCCCCTTGAGGTCGCCGCCATGATAGAAAGCGCGCGAGGTCGGGTCGTAGCCGGTCTGGAGCGGGCCGCCCTTCAGGCCGCCACGGTCGTTCCTGGGGTCGCCATTGGCGAAACGATCGGGCAGCACGAAATAGACGATTTCCTGCTCCGGCCCGCGCGCCCGCAGGTCGCTCAGCGTGTCGGCTAACGCCAGCGGCACGCCCAGGAGAGCCGCGCCGATCCCGGCGGCTGTCACGAAGAATTTCGTGGCCGTTCGACCCATTACGGGCACCCCTTTGCTTGAACCTTGGATAAAGGCCCGGCGACGACAAGGCCGCCGGGCCACTCTACACATCAGAAGCGGTAGTTGAAGCCCGCCATGAAGCGGCGGCCATAGCTTTGATAGTTGCGGATCTGGATCGACGCGCCGGTATCGACCGAGACGAAGGGTTCGTCGGTCAGGTTCTGGCCCTGCACGAACACCGACAGACCTTCGAGCGCGCTGCCCTTCTGGAAATCATAGCCGACCTGCGCGTCGACGATGGTTTCCGCGAGCGCCCGGCGCAACTCCCGCTCGCCGCCAAAGCCGACGAACTGTCCGACGAAGGCGGAACGGTAGCGCACCGAACCGCGGGCGTTGAAACCCCATTTTTCGAAGAAGAGCGTGCCGTTGGCGACCCAGCGCGAATAATCGGGAAGGTCTTCCGACGCCGCGCCGACGCCTGGTTTGATGCTGGTCTTGGTATAACCCACGCCGCCGGTCAGGCCGAAGCCGTCGAGCGCCGGGGTGACGATGTCCAATGGTACGGTGCCTGCGACTTCGAAGCCGTAAAGCTTGCCGCCCTTGCCGTTGACGGGACGGGTCAGCGTGCCGTCGGGATCGGTGACGCCGGGCGGCAGAACCACCGGCAGGCCGGTATAGTCGAACGCCGCCGTCTCGCGATAGACATAGCTTTGCAGCTTTTTCGCGAAGAGTTGCAGGCTGACATAGCCCTTGGTGCCGAAATATTTCTCGAAATTGAGGTCCGCCGCCCAGGCGCGATAGGGACGAAGATAGGGGTTGCCGCCGGTGCCGGTGATGACGCCGCTGGCGGTGTTATAGCCATAATCCAGGCTGACTTTCATATCCTCGAACCGGGGACGCTGGATTTCACGCGCGGCGGCCAGACGGATGACGAAGTCGCTGGGGAAGCGCAGCGACATGTTCATGCTGGGAAGGATGTCCCAATAATTATCGCCCCGCGTCGTCGGCACGAGCGAAGCCGCCGCCAGATTCACGAAACCGCGCGACTTCTGTTCGGTATTTTGCGCCAGCACGCCGAAATTGCCGCTCAGCTCCGCCGATCCCATGTCGGATTTTATATTAGCCATCAGATAGGCCGACATTACCCGCTCCGTCACCGAATAGGCCTTGGCCGGCACATCCTTGCTGGGGTTCAGCGTCTTGATATAGACGCCGTCCGCCAGCAGCTTGAACGGATCGTAGGACAGGATCGGGCCGACGCCGATGAAGCTCAGGTCGGTCGCCGCCAGACGATATTGCTCGGGCAGCACCAGCGACGTTGCGCCGTTCGCAAGGTTCAGCACATATTCTTCCGGCGTCTTCGACTTGGTGCGGTCGACATAGCCCAGGCCCGCCGTGATCTTCGACAGGAAGCTGCCCTCAATCTCCTTGCCGAACTCGACCTGATAGCTTTTGATCTCGTCGTCGATGATGCGGTTGTTATAATAGCCTTCCTGATGGCCGAGCGGCGCGCCGCCGCCCCAGCCGAGCGGATCGGTCAGCACCATCAGATTGGGATCGCTATAGTCGAGCTGGTGGCTGGTGAAATGGGTGCCCTTGCCGTCGCTGACGAAGTCCAGCGTATCGGTCGCGCCATTGCCGGGACCATAGCCGGTGCCGGCATTGGATTCGAGTGACAGTTCGTTGCGATCGGTGCGCGAATAGCCGAAGTCGAAGCTGGCCGACCAGCCATCGTCGCCGGTATATTTGGCGTTGAAGCCGCCTGAGAATATCTTCGACTTGCGCTCATAGCCATGATTGTTGACCACGGCCTCGACACCGGTGAACGTGCCCTTGTTGATGAAGTCGCCGTCGGTGCCGATGCTGGACGGAACCAGGCTCGCGCCGCTCCAGTAGAGCGGGAATTCGACGCCGCGCTTGATCTGCTTTTCCTTGAAGTCGCCATAGAAGCCATCGAAGGTCAGCAGCAGCGTGTCGGTCGCCTGCACCTGCACCGCACCCTGGATGCCCAGGCGCTTCAGTTGGGTGGATACCCCGAACGGCTTGATGCCGCCGATCACCTTGTCGCCATTCGGCCCGTCGGCATAGCCCCAGGCCTCGAACTCCTTCGACTGATAGGGCTCGTCATTATAGGCTGCGGAGAGTGACACGCCGATCCGGTCGCCGGCAAACTGGCCGACATAGGTGCCGGTCAGGCGATAGCCCTTGTCCTTGCTGTCGGCATTTACCTTGCCAAGATCGGTATAGACGCCGCGCGCGCCGACCGAGAATAATTCCTTGCCATAGTCGAGCGGACGGATGGTGCGGATGTCGACGGTACCGGCCAGACCCTGGTTGATGAGGTTGGCCTGGGGCGACTTGAACACATCGACGCGGCTGACGACTTCAGACGGATATTGGTCGAATTCGACATTGCGCTGTTCGCCGGTCGAGGTTTGCGGACGGCCGTTGAGCGTGGTCGAAGACAGGTCGGCGCTGGCGCCGCGGATCGCGATCGAATTGGCGCGGCCGAACAGGCGCTGGGATGTCAGGCCCGGCAGACGGGCGATGGATTCGCCGATCGATGCGTCGGGCAGCTTGCCGATATCCTCGGCTGACACCGATTCCACGATCTGCGCGGCGTTCTTCTTCACATTGACGGCGCTCTGCAGCGCGGCGCGGAAGCCGGTGACGATGATCGTGTCGTTGGCTGCATCCTGCGGCGCGGCGTCGGCCTGCGGGGCGTCCTGGGCGAAGGCGGGGATGGCGGCCGTCGCCATGATGGCCAGAAGCGATGCGCCGAACAAACGGACGCGATGATGATGTTGAGCCACTATTATCCTCTCCCCCATGAACATCGGACAGACTATTGGCCGATGTTGGAACCCTGGCCGCAGGCGTGGCTGTGCAGCGCCACGTTCCTGCGGGTAGGCCGGTCATACGCCCCGTTCGCGCGGCCCGGCCATAAGGCATACGTATACGCATAATATGCGCGCCGCCCGACTGTGGCCGTGATGCCACTGGGCCATGGTCGCCAGGGCCACGATTGCCTTGCTTTGCAGCTCGCCCTACCATGGCTGTGGCGTATCGACCGCGCCGGGAGAAGGATATGGGGCGCCAGCCCAGCAGCAAGCCGACCAGCTTCGACATCGCCTATCTGGCCGGCGTGTCGCAGCCCACGGTCAGCCGGGCGCTGCGCGGATCGCGATCGGTCAGCCTCGCCACGCGTCAGCGGATCGAGGCGATCGCCCGCGAACTCAATTATTCGGTGGACAAGAACGCCTCGTCGCTCCGGTCGCAGCGGTCGAACACGATCGCACTGCTGTTCTTCGAAGATCCCACCCCCGACGAATCGAACATCAACCCCTTCTTCCTCGCCATGCTGGGATCGATCACGCGGCAATGCGGCGCGCGCGGACTGGATCTGCTCATCTCGTTCCAGAAGATGGAGGATGACTGGCATGTCCGCTATCAGGACAGCCATCGCGCCGACGGCCTGATCCTGCTCGGCTATGGCGACTATACGCTCTATGCCCGGCGATTGACCGAACTGGTCGATCACGGCACGCATTTTGTCCGCTGGGGATCGGTCGGAGAGGCGACGATCGGCCCGACCGTGGGGTCGGACAATATCGGCGCCGGGCGACTGGCGGGTGAGCATCTGCTGGGGATCGGTCGGCGGCGCATCGCCTTTCTGGGACAGGCGGACGAACATTATCCCGAATTTGCCGACCGCTACCGGGGGCTGTGCGACGCGATGGCGATATCAGGCATTGCGCCCGACCCGGCGCTGCAGGTCGATGCGCTGACCGCAGAGGATGCCGGGCACGCCGCCGCCCGGACGCTGATCGCGCGGGGCAGGCCTTTCGATGCGATCTTCGCCGCGAGCGACCTGATCGCAATCGGCGCGATGCGCGCATTGGCCGAGGCGGGCCTGTCGGTTCCGGACGACGTCGCCATCGTCGGCTTCGACGATATCCCCGCCGCCAGCCTGACCACCCCGCCGCTCACCACCATCATGCAGGACATGAAGGGGGCCGGGCAATTGCTGATCGACACGCTGGTCGCGCAGATAGAAGGAAAGGATCGGCCGGCCAGCATGTTGCCCGCGCGGCTGGTGGTGCGCCGAAGCGCGGGTGCATAGCGGGTTACGGCGACTGCAAAAGCTCGGGATAGGAAAACATCATCGGCATGATCGATAGTGAAAAAATATTTCTTTTTTTGAAAAATACTTGAATTGCGTTCGGGAAGCGAAGACACTCGGCGCCTGGAGAAGGAAGGGCGATGGCAGCAGCCATAGGCCCAGCTGAAAAGGTGGCATATGATCCCTTCATCTGCATGGCCCGTCATGTGTAGCCGCATGGCCGGCGTCGCGTTGGGGCGGCGCTCTTCACCCGACCAAAGCCTTAACTTCCCATCATGATGTCGCGGTCGAGGATGTGCGTCGTCGCTCCACTTTGTCGTCCTGTCCCCGGCATGCCGGAGGCGATCGGGTGAACACGCCCAGAATTCTGTCGACGCCTGGCGCGAACGCCTATGCCTATCCGCTACTGATCCGCCATCTGCTCGCCAATGTCGCGAACCAGACGGATGCGGAAATCGTCAGTGGCGAGCTGCGCTTCGGCTATCGTGCGTTCGTTGATCGTGTAACGCGGCTGGCGGCCTTGCTGACGGCGCGCGGCGTGCGGGCCGGCGATACGGTGGCGGTGATGGACTGGGACAGCCACCGCTATCTCGAATGCTATTTCGCCATTCCGATGATGGGCGCGATCCTCCAAACGGTGAATGTCCGGTTGTCGCCCGCCCAGATCGACTTCACGCTGCGCCAGTCGGGCGCATCCTTCCTCCTCCATCATGCCGATTTCGCGCCCCTCTGCGCCCAACTATTGCTGGCGCTGCCGCAGATTGGGGGCCTGATCGTCATGGACGGGGCGGACGAAGACAATGATTATGAAGCGCTGATCGCCGCCGCCAGCCCCGATTTCATCTTCGGCGATTTCGACGAGAATGCGATCGCCACCACCTTTCACACCACCGGGACGACGGGCGATCCCAAACAGGTCTTCTTCAGCCACCGGCAGTTGGTCCTGCACACGATCGCGCTGGCGGCGACGCTGGCGAACCAGCCCGACGGGCAGGGAATGCGGCGGACGAATGTCTACATGCCGATGACGCCGATGTTTCACGTCCACGCATGGGGAATGCCCTATGTCGCGACGATGCTGGGTGTCAAACAAGTCTATCCCGGTCGCTATGATCCCGCGACCTTGCTGGCGCTCAAGCGTCGGGAGGGCGTGGATTTTTCCCATTGCGTGCCGACCATCCTGCGTATGCTGCTGGACGCCAATGCAGCCGGCGGAGACAGTCTGGCGCCCTGGACCTTCGTCATCGGCGGATCGGCACTGCCGGCTGCTTTGGCGCAGGAGGCCGAAATGGCTGGCATCACGATATTGGCCGGTTATGGCATGTCCGAAACCGGTCCGGTGGTGGCGCTGGCGCGGGGACTACAACCGGACGTGGCAAAATGTTGCCGTGCCGGCTTCCCCGCTATCCTGGTCCAGGCCCGGATCGACGTGGACAAGGGTGGCGAACTGCTGCTGCGCGCGCCATGGTTGACGCAGGGCTATGCCACGCAGCCGGATTCCGACACATTGTGGGCAGACGGATGGATGCATACGGGTGACGTCGCGGCGTTGGATGGCGATGGCGCGCTGCGCATTGTCGATCGGCTGAAGGACGTCATCAAGTCTGGAGGGGAATGGGTGTCCTCGGTGGATCTTGAAGATTTGCTGGTTGCGCTGCCTGGGGTGGCGGAGGCGGGCGTCATCGCCATGCCGGACGCAAAATGGGGCGAGCGGCCTGTCGCCTTCATCGTCGCGGCCCGGGGGGCAACGCCGCCCGATATGGATCTGCTATGCGTGCAGCTCCAGCAGCATGTCGCATCGGGTCGCATCAGCCGCTACGCCATTCCGGAGAGGCTTTTGCTGGTCGAAGCGCTGCCGCGCACCAGCGTCGGCAAGATCGACAAAAAGGCGCTGAGAGCCATGCTGGCATGACGGGGCGGGGCTTCCCCTGATCTTTTCTGCAATTGCTTCGCTCGCGTGCGTTCATATGCCCCCATCCCCCGCAAGCCCTTTTGCTTTGAGGCAGGAAAACGGACGGAATCATTTTCCTAATTTGATTATTTTCTACAAATAGGACAATAAATGTCCATGAAGAAAATTTCTGCTGACGAAGCCGTCAATCAACTGTCCAACTCGCTGTCGCGTTGGGCGCTCGCCCTGCTCGTCATTGCCTGCGGGGTCGCGCTTGGGATCATGGCCAACCGCTTGCCCGCGCCTAAATCCGCCACCGCGCCGACGACCGACTTTTCCGCCGATCGCGCCATGCAACATGTCCGCGCCATCGCCACCCGCCCGCATCCGACCGGATCGCCGGAGATAGACGACACCAGGCGTTACCTGATGAAGCAGACCCAGGCGCTAGGCCTAAATCCGCTGCTCCGCACGCAAACCGCCATTTCGGCGCGACGCTATTTCAACGATGTCGCCCTGGCCGGCCGGATGCAGAATATCGTGGCGGAATATCGGGGAATCGATCCCACATTGCCTGCCGTGCTGCTGATGGCGCATTATGACACCGCGGCGCTGTCGCCGGGGGCGGGGGACGATACGTCGGGCGTGGCGGTTGCGCTGGAAGTGGCGCGCGCGCTCAAAGCGGCGGGTGCGTTACGGCGATCGGTGATCTTCCTCTTCACCGATGGCGAAGAAGCCGGCCTGCTGGGATCGACCGCCTTTTTCGCAAGCGACCCTCTGCGCCGACGCATCGGGCTGGTCATCAATCTGGAAGCGCGGGGCGACAGCGGCAGGGCGCTGATGTTCCAGACCAGCGCCGGAAACAGTCGCCTGATCGATGTCTATCGACAGGCCGTCCCGTCGCCTGCGACCGACTCGCTGCTCGTCACGATCTACAAACACATGCCCAACGACACCGACCTCACGGCGGCGCTCGACAAGGGGCTTGCTGGCCTGAATTTCGCCTTTGTCGGGCATCAGATGGCCTATCACACGGCGCTGTCCACGCCCGACCGGCTGAATGCCGGCAGCATTCAGCATATGGGGGATCAGGTGTTGCCGGCTGTCCGCCTGTTCGCTCAGGCGGACAGCCTCGACCGGGCGCAGGATGACAGCATCTTTTCCGACCTGTTCGGCCTGTTTCTGATCGCCTACCCGTCATGGCTGGGGTGGGTGCTGGCGATTGCGACGATCGGCGCGACTTTCGCCATGACGGGTGTCGCGTTGGCCCGGCGCACCATCGACTGGCGCGATATGCTGGCTGGCGCGGGCGGTCTGCTGGCTCTGCTGCTGGGCATCGCGACGATGCTGATGCTCGCGCTGCGCCTGGCCAACCTGATCGTGCGCGACCTGTCGACCCCCTATGCGCTGATCGGCCAGTTTGGCGCGCTGCTGGCGGCCACGGCCCTGCTGGGCATCAGCTTCGGTCTGCTGTTGCTCGGCGTCGCCATGACGGCAAGGCCCAAGGTCGCGGCCCTGGGGCTGGGGATAGCGGGTCTGGCGACAGGCTTTCTCGGCAGCTTCAGCGCGATTCCGCTGATTTTGGGCGGCGGCGCTGCTCTCCTGGTTTTCGCCAATATGCGACGACCTGTATCGTTGAGCGGCTGGTTTGCAGGAGCTATGACGTTGGTCGGGCTGCTGGCGCTTGCGTTCCAGATCATGTTGCCCAATGGCGCTCATATTCTCCTATGGCCGCTGCTGTTGTTCGCATTGCCGCTGGCGATGCTCCTGTTCGCGCCCACTGGCACCCTTCAGCCGCTGGGACTGTTGGCGATGACGGCGCCGGCCATCCTGATCGCGGGGTTGATGGCTCGTGCGGGCTATGACTTCTTCCTGATGATCGGGGTGTCGCTCCCGGCCATCGTAACCCCCTTCATCCTGCTGACACTGCTTGCGCTGGCGCCACTGCTCTGGTCGTCGCGCAATCTCCTGCGCGTCGCCTCGATCGGCTCGGTCGCCGGCTTGGGCCTTTTCGTTGCCGCGGCCATTGATGCGCGAACGCCGACGGCGGACAATCCGGACATGGTCGAAGCCTTCTACATCGCCGACATCGACAGCGCGCGCGCCAATTGGGTGAGCGCCAGGCTGGATCGCGGCGGCTGGGTCCGGCGCACGCTGTCGCAGGATGGCGGCGTGCCTCGGCTGGGGTCGATCGCGCCAATCGCCAAGGACGATCATTGGATCGCGCCGGCAAAGCCCGCCGCCTACGCCCGGCCGGTGCTGCGACTGACTGCGACGTCCGCCGGTAATGGGCATCGCATCAACCTCGTCGCGGCCAATCGCAATGGCGGGCGGTTCATGCGCCTATTTTTCAAGCCTTCGGTGGAATTGCGGAACCTGCGGCTGATGGATCAGCCGGTGTCAGGGCCGATCAAGGCGGGCGATTGGTCGTCTATGACGTTCCACGCCAGCGGAGCTGATCCGGTGCATGTCAGCATGGATGCGGCCGGACCGGGCCAGATGGACATCCAGTTGATCGAAGTCCGGGACCAGTGGCCCGAAGGCGCGAAAACGATCCCGCTGCCGCCGCACAGCATCCCGTATCGCCGCGCAGGCAACAGCCTGATCCTGGCCCGCGCGGCGCTTAGATGGTGAGGTCGGTTCAAGCAGCCTGACGGCTGGCGGCGGTGATGATCCGTTCGGCCATCTCGTCCGCCACCCATGCGGGGGAATGGCCTTCGCGGCGGGCGAGATCCAGTATCTCGCCGGCGCGCGGACCGATCTGGTCGACGCGAGCCGCGACGCTCGCGCGATCCTCGCCCAGATATTCGGCCGACACGCTGATGATGCCGCCGGCATTGACGACATAGTCGGGCGCATAGGCGATACCGCGTTCCAGCAGCAGGTCGGCGACTTCGGGCGAGGCGAGCTGGTTGTTCGCGGCGCCGCAGACGAGCCTGGCCTGCATCGCCGTCACGCTTTGCACCGTCAGCGCGCCGCCCAGAGCGCAGGGCGCGAAAATGTCCGCCTCGACCGATGCGATGTCTTCGACATCGACGATATGGGCGTCGAGGACGGCGCTCAATGCATTGCGACGACGCGGGTCGATGTCGGCGATGATCAGCCGTGCGCCCGCATCGGCCAGGCGGCGGCACAGGCTGGCCCCGACATTGCCGGTTCCCTGGACCGCCACGGTCAGGTCCGACAGTTCGGCGCCCAATGTCAGGCGGGCGGCGGCCCGCATCGCCTCGAACACCCCCAGCGCCGTCCAGGGCGAAGGATCGCCACCAGCCTGATCGTCCGATGAATCCAGCCCGGCGACATGACGCGTCGCGGACGATACGTCGCGCATGTCGGCGACGGTCGTGCCGACATCTTCGGCGGTGACGTACAGGCCATCCAGTGCCTCGACCGCGCGGCCGAAGGCACGGAACAGCGCGGTACGATCGAACGCCCCTTCGGGGCGGCGCAACACCGCCTTGGCGCCGCCAAAGGGAAGGCCGGCCAGCGCATTCTTGTAGCTCATGCCTTCGGCCAAGCGACAGGCGTCGTCAAAGGCCGATTCCAGATCGGGATAGTGCCAGAAACGGCACCCGCCCGCCCCCGGACCGATGGCCGTTGAATGGATGGCGATGACCCCGTCCAGGCCGTTTTCGGGATCGAGCAGACGCACTGATTGCATCGGCGGGTTCAGGCGGGCAGGGCGGACGACCATGATTTTCTCCTCTGGGATTGCCGCCCGGCTTATCCACCGTCGCGCGAGAAGAAACTTGCCTCATTTTCCGGTCAATCCGAGGATGGTGGGATGATTTATCCGACACTGTGCTATAATGTGGATAATATGATCGATCTCGATAATTTCGAGCGGAAGATTCTCCGCGAATTGCAGCGTGACGCGAGTCAGACGACGGCGCAAATCGCCGAGAAGGTCGGACTGACGCCATCGCCTTGCTGGCGTCGCATCGACCGGCTGGAACGGGAGGGTCTTATCCGCAAGCGCGTGGCGGTGATCGACCGACGCAAGGTCGGGCTGAATGCCCATGTCTTCGCACAGGTGAAGCTCAATGCGCATGGTCGCGCCAATCTCGATGAGTTCAGCGAAGCCATCCGGGGCTTTCCGGAGGTGCTGGATGCCTATGTGCTAATGGGCACGATGGACTTCATGTTGCGGATCGTGGCGAAGGACATCGACGCCTATGAGCGTTTCTTCTTTGAGCGCCTGAGCAAATTGTCGGGCGTGCAGGAAATCAATTCGACGGTGGCCCTGTCGGAAATCAAATCGACGAACGAACTGCCGATCTGATGGCGGCGGCGGCATTTTGATCGCCCCGCCGCCATATTCCGTCGATATTATTTCCAGGTCGTGCCCAGCAACCGGCGGAAATTGCCACCCAGCACCGCCCGGACATTATCGTCGGAATAATTGCGGCGCACCATTTCCTCTACCAGATTATACATCTTCAGCGGGTCGTCGAATCCATCCGTGTCGATCTTGTCGCGAAAGGCGTAACTGCCCTTGTAGCCGGCCTTCAGCTTGGCATAGGCGGTCGGTTCCATATCGTCATAACCGTAGATGTCAGCGTCCGACCCGATGCCGACCTTGTCGATGCCGATCAGCTTGGCGACATGATCGACCTGGTCGACCAGATTGGCGATGGTCGTCGGCTCCTGCGCGGTGAGGAAGTTGCGCACCCCTGTAATGCCCATCACGCCGCCCTTGGCGCCCAGTGCCTTGATCGCCTCGTCCGTCTTGGTGCGGGGATGGTTGTTGAGCGCCCGGCAATTGCTGTGGGTGATCGCGATGGGGCCGCTGGCCATGGCGATGGCGTCCAGCGTTGTCTTGTCGCCGCAATGGGACACGTCGACCACCATGCCGACCTTGTTCATCTCCGCGACGATCGCGACGCCATAGTCGGACAGGCCGCCGTCGATACGATCGGTGCAGCCCGATCCTATTCTGTTCTGGCTGTTATAGGTCAACTGCGACACGCGCTGTCCCAGTTGATAGAATGTCTTCACATCCGCCAATGTTTCGAAATGGTCGCTATTCTGAAGGCCCATTATGACTCCCATCCGGCCGTCCGCCTTTGCTCGATCGAGGTCGACACCCAACCCTATGCCCTGGAACAGATGCGGATTGCGCGCGACGAAGCCGGTCCAGGCCAGTAGCCATTGCAGCGTTTCAGAGCGCGCGTTCGGCCCGCCAATGCCGATGCTGTTGTGGAAAGCGGTAATGCCGCTCGCGCGGAAATCCGCCGCCCATTTTTCGCTCACCGGCTCGGCATAGACGTCCGGGCGGAAGTCGAGCGTCAACGGCCCCAGCATGTCGATGATGAGCGACCCTTTCACCAGATCGGTCACTCGCTTCGAATAACGGCGCGGTGAAGCCGCACAGGCCTGATAGAGGCCGCCATTGATCATCGGAAAAGCCAGTGCCGCGGCTGTGACCGTGCCGGCCAGCAATTGCCGCCGCGAAACGCTGTTTATCTTGTCCATGTCCAATCCCCTTTTGTCGAATTGGAAAAGAGTTTGCCGATTATGTTTCGTCCTGTATAGAGAAATAATTCCTGATACGAGAATATATGAGGGGCGGAAATGATGCATCTCGACCATCATGACAGGCGCGGGTGGAGGCTCGCCTTGCGCGGTGCCGCGGCCCTTCTCCTGCTGGCGCCGTCCGGCAATATGGCGTTGGCGAAGGCGCCGCAGGCATCGGCGCCCGTCTCCCTCGACAGGAGTCGCATCGTGGGGCTGCCGGATTTCATCGACGGCATTATGGCGCAGCAGATCGCGCAGCGCGAAGTGGCGGGGGCTGTCATTACCGTCGTCTATCGTGGCAAGGTGGTGATGACGCGCGGCTATGGTTTCGCCGATGTCGATCGCGCCATCCCGGTGGATGGGCAGCACACGCTGTTTCGACCAGGATCGGTATCAAAGCTTTTCACCTGGGCGGCGCTGATGCAGCAGGTGGAGGCCGGCAAAGTCGACCTGGATGTCGACGTCAATCGCTATCTCGATTATGCAATTCCGCCGTTTGAAGGCAAGCCGATCAAGGTTCGCTATCTCTTCGCCCACGCTGTGGGGATGAGCGACCTGTCTTACGCCGAAGGGGAATGGGAAAAGGAGGAGGCCTATCAATCCTTCCTCAAGACTCATATTCCCCAGCGGCTCTGGGCGCCCGGCGGAGAGATTTCCTATTCCAACTATGGTGCGGCGCTGGCCGGCTATATCGTCGAGCGCGTGTCCGGCGAACCCTTCCCGGATTATGTGGAACGCCATATTTTCAAGCCGCTTGGCATGACGACCAGCACGTTCCGCGAACCGCTGACGGGTGCCAATGCCGCCCATATGGCGCTGGGCTATGCCTTTGCGGATGGGCGTTACAAGGCGAAGCCTTATGAGCGCTATGACAAGATCATGCCCGCCGGATCGGCCGCGGCGACGGCGCCTGACATGGCGCGCTTCATGCTGGCGATGTTGGGCAATGGCGCGCTGGGTGCGGCGCGCATCCTGAAGCCGGAATCGGTTCATTTCCTCGAAAGCGACTCGATCGCTAACGCGCCGGGGCTACCGGGCATGGCCCATGGCTTCATGGTCGCGCGCGAAGCGGGGCCTCGCCTGGTTGGTCATGGCGGCAACACCATGGATTTTCACAGCTATCTGCTGCTTGCGCCCGAAGCGGATTTTGGTTTCTTCGTGTCGATGACGGGCGGGCAAGGGAGCTATGGGGCTCGCACCGAACTGAGCGACGCGATCGTCGGGCGCCTCTTCCCGCAGGCCCCTGCAACGCGCTGGACGCAGGCTGGCGCGGCGCCACCGGTCGGCGCTTACCGCGTCAATCGTCGCGACTATGCCAAGCCGGCCGATCCGGCGGGCGATCTCAAGCTTTCAATTCAGGGCGAACATGGCCTGCTGGTCGAGGCGCAGGGACGCAAAAGCTATTGGGAGCAGATCGGGCCGACGCTCTATGAACAAGTGACCGGCGCACGAGCGGGTGGCCCCTATGACCGGCTGCTGTTCTACGGCGCGCCGGACGATCTTCGCCTTTCCTTCGGTTCCCAGCCGCACGTTACCTATCATCTGGTCCCGTCCGCCGGGAAATGACTCGATCCCACGCCGCCGATCAACTCGACCGGCGGCTTTATTTTTCTGATATGACAATTTTATCTCATTTAGGATTGAATTGTCCTCATATTAATGTTCTTATCCTTCTCACTTGAATCGGAGGAAGCGGTTACGTCAGGCGAGAAATAGGCGAAGTATAAGCGGACGGCCTTGGCGTGCTGCGCCCCTTCGATGGGTGCAAAGGGGTATGAGCATGAAGTCCAACCATTTGTTGTGGCTTGCGGGCACCGCGTTGGCGGGGATCGCAGGCATGTCGCCCGCCATGGCGCAACAGCCGGCGGAACAGGTCGCAGAATCCGAAATCATCGTAACCGGATCGCGCATCCAGCGGCAGGGGTTCGATGCGCCCACGCCTACCACCATATTGGGGGTAGAACAATTACAGCAGGGCGACCGGCCCAGCCTGGCCCAGGCGCTGAACGACATCCCGCAATTCCGGCCGACATCGACCCCGGAAACCACCACCGGCAACACCACTGCCGCTGCTTCACCCGCCGATTTGCGCGGCTTGACCGCGGTGCGCACGCTGACGCTCCTTAACGGACATCGCTTTACCGGCAGCGCCGATCTGAACAGCGTGCCGCAGAATCTGATCAAGCGGGTCGATGTGGTGACGGGCGGCGCATCGGCCGCCTGGGGTTCCGGCGCGGTCGCGGGTGTCGTCAACGTCATTCTGGATGATGATCTGACCGGCTGGAAAATGGGCGCCAACACCGGCATCTCGTCGCGGGGTGATGGCTACCGTTTCGGCGGCGACATGGCCTGGGGTGCGAAATTCGCGGGTGATCGCGGCCATATCATGGTCGGCGGCGAATATCTCAAGAGCAAGGGCGCGTTCGATCGCGATTCCCGGCCGAACCTGAACGGCGGGCTGTTCCAGCGCGCCGACGGCCAGCTCGTGCTGACGGATGACGTCAATTATACCATTCTCAATCGTGGTGGATCGATCCTCAGCACCTCCGCGGTTCCCTATAATCTTGTGTTCAACCCGGACGGATCGGTCGGCCCGCTACCGTTGGGCAGCGAAACCTTTGGCCAGCAGACCATCGGCGGCGGCGGACAGAGCATCTATGATTATCTGTCGGTCAGCACCCCCTATGAACGAACCAATCTTTTCGCCCGTATCAGCTACGACCTGACCGATAATCTGAAAATCTGGGCCGAAGGCAGCTATAACCGCATGGCGGGCGACTTCAGCTTCTTTCCGGAAACGCCGATTTCCGTCATCCAGCAAGATAACGCATTCCTGACCGCAACCGCCAGATCGCAACTGGCGGCGGCAGGCGTCACCGGCCCCTTCATCCTTGGGCGTATCCTGGACGATGTCGGGCCGGACGGCATGTTGCGATTCAACTATGCGCGCCGCAATCTGGAAGGGGCGATCGGGCTGGACGGCAGCTTCGGCAATGGCTGGAGTTACAAGCTCTATTATGACCATGGCGAATTGCGAAACCGCCAGACGCTGGGCAATCAGCGTATCGCGGCGCGCTTCAACAAAGCGATCGACGCAGTGCTGGTCAATGGCAGCCCGGTCTGCCGTGTCAATGCGGATGCCAGCACGGCCAATGACGACGCCGCCTGCGTGCCGATCGACATTCTTGGCAATGGCAAGATCAGCGATGCCGGCCGTGCCTATGCCTTTGGCGATGCCTCCTCGACCAGCACCACCAAGCTGGACGCGGCAGGCTTCAGCGTGAGTGGCCAGCCTTTCTCCACCTGGGCCGGTCCGGTCGACATTGCAGTGGGCGGCGATTTCCGCTGGGAAGAATTCGTTACCAACTCGATCGACGCGCTGTCGGCGACCCGCGCTTTCGCTACGCTCAACTATGCGCCCACCAATGGGGGCTTCAACGTCAAGGAATTCTTTGCTGAAGTCGCGATACCGCTACTCGACGTAGCGGACACGGCCAAACTGGAAGTGAACGGCGCGGCCCGCTATTCCGATTACAGCACAAGCGGTGGCATCTGGTCGTGGAAGACTGGTGGTACTCTTCGACTGGTCAACGATCTGCTGTTGCGTGCCGTCTATTCACGTGACATCCGTTCGCCCAGCATCAACGAATATTATTTGGGTCGTGCCACCAACATCGGCAATATGCAGGATCCGTTCCGCAATAATTCGGTAGCGCTGAACGTATTCAGCTATACGGGCGGCAATCCGGCGCTCGACCCGGAAATCTCGCACACTTTGACTTTGGGCGGCTCCTATTCGCCGCACTTCGTGCCGGGACTGCGCCTGTCGGTCGATTTCTACAAGATCAAGATTGATGGTGTAATCGTCACGCTTGCACCTCAGGACGTGCTGAACCTCTGCGCTGCGCAGAATCCGAACGACAATCTGTGCGGTGGCCTGATCGAGCGTGACGCCAATGGCGGCCTCGTCTCGGTTCTGCGCACCTATCGCAACCTCGCCCAGTATAAGACCAAAGGGCTGGATATTGAAGCCGCCTATCAGGTGCCGGTAGGGGCGGGGCGCGTCACCGTCCGGTCGCTGGCGACCCATGTCATGGAACTGCTGATCGACGACGGCGTCACCACCACCGACCGCGCGGGTATCGTCGGAGGCGATACGGCCTTCTCCACGCCAAAATGGCGAGTGACGACGTCGGTCGGCTATGATGACCCACATTTCGGCGCGGACCTGCGCGTCCGGCATGTCAGCGGTGGAAAATATACCTATGTGCCCGGTCCGAACGGCCAGTTGCCGCTCAACAACGACATTGGCGGACGCACCTATGTCGATCTTGCCGTCCGCTTCAAGGTGGGCGCCTTCACCCTCTACGGCAACGTCAACAACCTGTTCGATCGCGATCCGCCGCTGTCGCAATATACCAACGCGAATTACGATGTGATCGGCCGCTACTTCTCCGGCGGCGTGAAGCTGAACTTCTGATCGCCCGACAGCGATACGGACGGCGATGGGGTCCTTGCCCGTCGTCGTCCGGCATTCTTGATGAAAGGATCTGAAGATGCGCGCTGCCTATTCTTCCTTCCGGCATGGAGCGGCGGTAGTTGCAGGACTGCTGCTGGCGGGAGAAGCGATTGCTGTTCCTGCCCCAGGCTATGACCTGATCCTGGCCGGCGGGCGGGTGATCGATCCGGATAGCGGCCGGGACGAAATCGCCGATATCGCTATCAAGGATGGACGTATTGCGGCCATCTCGACGGCATCGCTCGGCGGGGGGAGGCGGCTCGATGCCAGGAACATGGTGGTTGCGCCTGGTTTCATCGACCTGCACGCCCATGGACAGGATCCCGTGGCGGAGCGACTGCAACTGCTGGACGGCGTGACCACGGCGATCGACATGGAGATCGGCACGTTGCCGGTCGCCGATCTCCACGCCCGGATGCGGGGCAAGGCTCTCATCAATTTTGGCGCGTCTGCCTCCCACATCTGTGCGCGGTTGCAGGTCCTGTCGGCCAAGTCCTGCGCGCAAAGTGGTCCACATCAGGTTGCGGCCGATCCGGCGATGCTGGCCAAGAGCGCCGACCCCACGCAGGAGAGGCAGATCGCCGATCTGATGGACCGGGACGTGAAGGCCGGCGCGCTCGGCTATGGCCTTGGCATAGAATATGTGCCGGGCGCCGGACGGCGCGAGATTTTCCGCATTTTCCAGGCGGCGGGCAAGACTGGGGCGCCGGTCTTCACGCATGTCCGCAGTCGTCCGCTCGACAAGGCGAGCGGCGTGCCGATCGCGGTCGTGCAGGAAGTGATTGCTGACGCGGCGACCACCGGGGCGTCGCTTCAGATCGTGCATATCGCCTCGACCGGCCTTGGCGACGTGCCGACGCTGCTCGAACTGGTGAAGGGCGCGCAGGCCCATGGCATCGACATTACGACCGAGGCTTATCCCTATACCGCCGGCAGCACCGCCATCGGCTCCAGCTTCTTTTCGGACGGATGGGAGCAGCGCAACGGCGTGAGTTATGAAGCGGTTCAGTGGCCCGCCACCGGCGAGCGGCTGACGCAGGCGACGTTCGAGCGCTACCGCAAGGAACAGCCAGACGCCGCCGTCATCATCCACGTCATCCCCAGCGACATCGTCGATCTGGCCGTCACCGATCCTGTGGTTAGCATCGCATCGGACGGTGTACCCTGGACCACATCGGGCGAGCATCCGCGCGGTGCGGGCACTTTCGCGCGAGTGCTGGGCGTCTATGTCCGCGATCGCAAGCTGCTCGACCTCAAGACCGCGATCGCCAAGATGACGATCATGCCGGCCCGCAGGCTGGAAAAGATATCGCCCCAGATGGCGCGCAAGGGACGCCTCGCTGTGGGCGCCGATGCGGACATCACCGTCTTCGACCCGGCGAAGATCAAGGACAGTGCGACATTCGAAAAGCCGATGCAGGCGTCGGTCGGCATCCGCTACGTCTTGGTCGGCGGCACGTTAATGGCGCGCGACGGGCGGGTAATCGACGGCCAGTTCCCCGGACAGGCCATCCGCAGCGGGCTGGCACAACCATGACGGGACAATCTTCACACAGCTTCAACAGGGAAGGGCGCAGCATCATGCGATGGATGAAATATCTGGCCGCCGGCGCGCTGGCGCTGGCCGGCGGCGTTACCGTGGCGCAACAGGCGCCCCTCGATGCGCCCTCGCTGCTGCCGCAGCCAGCCGCGAGGCCCGGCGCCGTCGTGCCGATTGCGCCCGTGCTCGATGGGCAGCATATGCTGACCAAACAGGATGCCGACGCCTGGCTCGACGGGTTCCTGCCTTATGCCCTGGCACGGGGGGATGTTGCCGGCGCCGTGGTCGTCATCGTCAAGGACGGGCAGGTGCTGACACAGCGCGGCTTCGGCTATGCCGATGTCGCCAAGCGCAGGCCGGTCGATCCGGCCACCACCCTTTTCCGCCCCGGTTCGGTGTCGAAGCTCTACACCTGGACGGCGGTGATGCAGCAGGTGGAGGCAGGCAAGCTGAACCTCGACGCCGACATCAATCAATATCTCGACTTCAAGATTCCGCCTTTCGATGGCAAGCCGATCACGCTGCGCAACATCATGACGCACACGGCCGGGTTCGAGGAAGCGGGCCGCGACCTGATCGGCAAGAGCGATAATATTCCGACGCTGGAAGTCGCCTTGAAGCGCTGGACGCCGCACCGTGTCTATGCGCCCGGATCGACGCCGGCCTATTCCAACTACGCGACCGCGCTGGCCGGCTATATCGTGCAACGGGTCAGCGGTATGCCGTTCGACGACTATATCGAACGCAATATCTTCCAGCGTCTCGGCATGAAATATGCGAGCTTCCGCCAGCCTCTGCCGGCCGCGCTCCAGCCGCACATGGCCACAGGCTATCAGTTGGGATCGGGCGAGGGCAAGCCGTTCGAGATCGTCTCGGTCGCCCCGGCCGGCAGTTCGTCCATCAGCGGCGCCGACATGGCGAAATTCATGATCGCGCACCTTAATGATGGCGGTCCGCTGTTGAAGCCTGAAACGACCAAGCTGATGCATTCGCCCGCCAACGAGCCGCTACCGGGCCTCAACCACATGATGCTCGGCTTCTATGAGGAAAAGATCAACGGCATCAGCGCCATCGCCCATGGCGGCGATACGCGCTGGTTCCATTCCGATCTGTCGCTGTTTCCCAGCAAGAATGTCGGCATCTACATCTCGCTGAACAGCATGGGGAAAGACGGCGCGGTCGGTCCGATCCGCAACAGTTTCTTCAAGCAGTTCGCCGACCGCTATTTTCCCGCGCCGAAGCCCGCGCCCAAGGAACTGGCGACGGCCAAGGCCCATGCGGCGCAGGTTGCCGGCACCTATGGCACCAGCCGTGCGCCGGTCGAGAACTGGGCGGCGATGATGGGTTTTCTCAGCCAGATGGACGTTGGCACGGACAAGGACGGCAAGCTGTCGGTACCCGCATTCAAGACCATCGGCGGTGCGCCGCGCAAATGGGTCGAGGTCTCGCCCTATGTCTGGCAATCGACCGAGGATGGCGACCAATTCGCGGCACGTGTCGAAAATGGAAAGGTCACGCGGGTCTTCTACGGCCCGGTCGCACCGATCATGGTGTGGGATCCGGTACCCTGGTACAAGAATAGCGCCTGGCTTAAGCCGTTGGCGATCGGGGCGCTGGCCATTCTGGTTCTGACTGCGCTCGCCTGGCCCGTCGGCGCCATCAACCGCAAGCGCTATGGCGCGAAGCTGGAACTGACGGGTCGTGACCTGGCGCTGCATCGCGTCGTGCCCGCCTGCGCCTGGGCTATGCTGGGGCTACTCGGCAGCTGGGTCGCTGTGGTGGTCATAGCGAGCGATTATGTGACGTCGGCCGGTCTCATCTGGTTCAACCAGATCGCCGGACTGCTGCTCTTCTTCGGCTTCGTCGGCGTCGCCGGCTGGAACGCCTGTTTGGCCTTCAGGAACAAGCGTGGCTGGTTCGGCAGGCTATGGAGCGTGCTGTTGCTCGGCGCCGCCGTCGTCATGCTGTGGGTGGCGCTCGCCTTCCATCTCATCAGCTTCGGCGCCAACTGGTAATGGCGGGCCGAGGCCGGGCGACGCCGCGTCGCCCGGCCTCGGCCAAACTTCCCGACAATCCCTCTTTTCACCCGCGAGCAATGCGCGGGTGCCGGGCGACTTGCGCCCGAACGCTTCAGGAGTTCTTACTGTGACCACCGCTCTGACACTCGACGTGCAAGCCCAGCGGCTCGATTTCAAAGCACCCTTTCGCATTTCGGGTTATGTTTTCGAAGGGCTGGACTGCGTGATCGCAACCCTGTCGGATGGCAGGCATAGCGGGCGCGGCGAAGGCGATGGCGTCTATTATCTGGACGATCGACAGCCCCATATGCTGGCTGAACTGGCGCGGGCGCGGACGGCGATCGAGGCCGGGCCGACCCGCCAGGAGTTGCGCACGATCCTTCCGGCCGGCGGCGCGCGCAATGCTGTCGATGCTGCTCTATGGGAATTGGAAGCGAAACGCGACGGCACGCCGATCTGGGCACTGGCCGGACTGGACGCGCCGAAGCCCGTCGTCACCACCTTCACCCTGGGTGCGGACGATCCGGCGAAGATGGCGCAGGCCGCGGTTGCCTTCGGTCCGGTGCGCGCCATCAAGATCAAGCTGACCGGCGAGCTGGATTTGGACATTGCCCGCGTCGCCGCGATCCGCGCCGCGCGGCCCGATGTCTGGTTGGGGGTCGATGCCAATCAGGGGTTCGCGATCAACGAGCTGGACAGCTTGGTGGCCGCGATGGTGACGGCCAATGTCTCCCTGATCGAACAGCCGCTGGCGCGTGGGCGGGAGGCCGATCTGGACGGCTATCGCTCGCCCATTCCGCTGGCGGCGGACGAAAGCGCGCTGACACTGGAGGATGTGCCGGGACTGGTCGGCCGCTTCGACGTGGTCAATATCAAGCTCGACAAATGCGGCGGCCTGACCGAAGGGTTGATGATCGCCAAGGCTGCGAAGGCCGCCGGGCTGGGCGTGATGGTGGGCAATATGGGCGGCTCCACGCTCAGCATGGCGCCCAGCTTCCTGCTGGGACAATTGTGCGACATTTGCGATCTGGACGGCCCGATCTTTCTGAGCGCCGACCGCGATCCCGCCATAAGCTATGACGAGGGCATGGCCTGGTGCGACGAACGCATGTGGGGCAGGGAAAGCCCGGACGCGGTATGACCTTCGCCGGGATTTTCGACCAGTGACGGGTGCGCAGGCGGAGCGCAGCTGGTTCGGCCAGCCGCCAGGGCTCACCATCCTGTTCCTGACGAACATGTGGGAACAGTTTTCCTATTTCGGCATGCGGGCGTTGCTGGTCTATTATATGACCCGGCAACTGATGCTGGGGCAGGGGCAGGCGTCCTTTGTCTATGGCGCTTATACCGCATGCGCCTATTTCACGCCGATCGTCGGCGGGGTGGTTGCGGATCGCTGGCTGGGCAAGCGTCGCGCGGTCACGATCGGCGCATCCGTCATGGCGGCGGGTCATTTCATGATGGCGTTCGAACCGCTCTTCTACCTCGCGCTTGCCACCATCGCGCTGGGCAACGGACTGTTCCTGCCCAGCCTGCCGAGCCAGATCAACGATCTTTATGCGCCGGGCGATCCGCGGCGCGGCTGGGCCTATAATGTCTATTATGTCGGCATCAATATCGGCGGTTTCCTGGCGCCTCTGATCTGCGGGACGCTGGGCGAAATTTACGGCTGGCATTATGGCTTCGGCGCGGCCGGGATCGGCATGTTCGCGGGTCTTGCCATCTATCTGCTGGGGCAGAAGCATCTGCCGTCCGAGCAGGTTGCGCCGATTGTGGTGCAGGATGGCATGACCGTATCAGCCGGGAATAATCGTCAACTCTGGTTGGTGCTGGCGGCGGTGGGCCTGTGCGTCACCATCTTTCGTGGCGCTTATGAGCAGGTGGGCAACACCGTGGCGCTTTGGGCCGGCAATGGGGTGGACCGTAGCGTTGGCGATGTCGCCATCCCCATGACCTGGTTCCAGTCGCTCAATCCCCTGCTGGTCATGCTCCTGACGCCGCCGTTGCTGGCGCTGTGGCGGCGGCAGGCGGCGGCGGGGCGAGATGGCGCGCCAGCGCGCCGCATGGCGCAGGGCGCTCTTCTGGTCGGGCTCGCTTATGTTCTGCTGGCGCTCGTCGCCTGGCAGGCAGGGGAAAGACAGGCGGCCTGGTTGTGGCTGGCGCTCTTCTTCCTCATCTTCACCGTAGGCGAACTGTTCATCCTGCCATCGGGTCTGGGTCTGTTCGCGCGCCTCGCACCGCCGCGCCTCGGCGCGACCACGGTAGCGGCCTGGTATCTCACCATCTTTGCCGGCAGCCTGAGCGCCGGGCTGGTCGGCACGCTGTGGAGCCATATGGCCCATGGCAGCTATTTCGTCCTGCTGGCCGCCCTCGCTTGCCTGGCCGCCATTCTGCTCCGGCTGCTCGATCCGGCCATTCGTCGCATCGACCGCAACTGGACCGATAAATAAGTTGATTATTCTCCAATCAGGATCATAATGTCCTGAATAGCAAAAGTTGGATATTTGATATGACGATGCGGCAAGGCGGGTTTGATATGGGAACGCTGGTTCTGCCCCGCCCCTATCTGCTGTTCTTAGGCGATGCGACTGAACGTGGTTTCGCGAAGACCGCGCTGGGTCTGGCGGACTGGGCGCCCAATCTGTGCTTAGGGGAATATGGTCTGCCAGGCTGCACCGTGACTGCCGGCCTGCCGCCGCTGACGCCGGCCGAAGCGAGGAGCAAGGGCGCTCGCGCGCTGGTGATCGGCGTGGCCAATGTGGGTGGGGTCATCCCCGATCAATGGATGGACGCACTGGTCGAAGCGCTGGACGCCGGTTTCGATCTGGTCAGCGGTATGCACGCCAAACTCGCCAGCTTCCCGCGCCTTGCCGATGCGGCCGCAAAGGCTGGACGGCAATTGATCGACGTGCGCACGCCTCCGTCCGGTATTCCGATCGCGACCGGGCGCAAGCGTAGCGGCAAGCGGCTGCTGACGGTCGGCACCGACTGCGCGCTGGGCAAGAAATATACGGCCCTTGCCATCGCCGATGGCTTCAAGGCGCGCGGCGTCAATGCCGATTTTCGCGCCAGCGGCCAGACCGGCATCATGATTGCGGGATCGGGCATGCCGATGGATTCGGTGGTTTCGGATTTCCTTGCCGGCGCAGCCGAGATACTGAGTCCCGATGCACCACAGGAACATTGGGACGTGATCGAAGGTCAGGGGTCTTTGTTCCACCCCGCCTATGCTACCGTATCTCTGGGCTTGCTGCATGGTAGCCAGCCGGACGTCTTCATTGTCTGTCATGAGGTCGGCCGCACCGGAATATTGGGTGTCAGCGGATATAGCCTGCCCTCCATTCCTCAAGTGATCGAGCAGACCGTCGTCATGGGCCGACTTACCAATCCGGCGATCCGTTGCGCGGGGATCAGCCTCAATACCTCGTCGCTCGATGCCGTCGGCGCTGCAGCCGAAATCGATCGGCTATCGACCGAGCTTGGCTATCCGGTCGCAGACCCGATCCGGCGCGGTGCGGCCTTCGAGCGGCTGCTGGATGCCTGCCTCGCATGAGCGGCGCGGGAGAAGCGCAGGCGCAGGGGGCACGGGGCGCAAGCTGGTTCCAGCGCTTCCTCCTGCCCGGCTTCGCGCTGAAGGCGGTCATTATCGGTGGCGGCTATGCGACCGGGCGGGAACTGGCGGAATTCTTCCTGCCAAGCGGCCCCTGGGGCGGGCTGGCCGGGATGATTCTGGCGATGCTGATCTGGAGCATCGTCGCCGCCGTGACCTTCCTCTTCGCCCGTATGGTCGGCGCGCGCGACTATCGGAGCTTTTTCGAGGCTCTGCTGGGCCGGGCCTGGTTCATCTTCGAGATTGGCTATCTGCTCTTCATCATCCTGATTCTGGCGGTCTTCGGCGCGGCCGCCGGGGCGATTGCAGAGGTGGCGTTCGGCGCCGCGCCGATCGTCGGCACGTTGGCCTTGATGGCGGGCATCGGCCTGTTCGCGACCTTCGGCAACGCCTCGGTAGAGCAGTTGTTCAAATGGGTCTCCTTCCTGCTCTACGGCGTCTATGCGCTGTTCCTGATCCTGGCACTGTCCGGCTTCGGCGACCGGATCGGAGCAGGCTTTGCGGTGCCGGCCCCGGCAGATGGCTGGGCTCTGGGTGGACTCACCTATGCCGGCTATAATATCATCGGCGCGGTCGTGATCCTGCCGGTACTCCGACACATGCGCTCAGATCGCGACGCGGTGGTGGCCGGCCTGATCGCCGGGCCGCTCGCCATGGCGCCGGCGATCGCCTTCTTCATTTGCATGATCGCCTTCTACCCCGGTATCGCACAGGAAGTGCTGCCGTCCGATTTCCTGCTGGGCCAGCTCGGCAGCCCGACCTTCCACCTGCTCTTCCAGTTGATGATCTTCGCCGCACTGCTGGAAAGCGGCACCGGCGCGGTCCATGCCGTCAATGAACGCATCGCCAAGGCCTGGCATATTCGGCGCGGCGCAGTCCTGGGCAGTCCGGCGCGGCTGGGCATCGCGCTCGTCATCCTGACCGGCTGCATGTTGGTGGCCGACCGGGTCGGCCTGGTGGCGCTCATCGCTACCGGCTACCGCGCCCTCGCCTATATCTTCCTTACCGTCTACGTCCTGCCGCTACTGACCATCGGCCTTGTCCGACTGGCGCGCCGGCGGCGCGCCGTCCCGCCGTTCGTTGCTCAAGAGGAAGTCGCATGAAGCGCCTGTTGATCGCCTTCGCCCTTGCATCCACGTCAGCCCATGCCGCTCCGCCGGCCGATTTCGACGCCCGCGTCGAGGCGCTGCGTCAGGCGACCGGCGTTCCCGGCCTGGGCATCGCCATCGTGGAGAAGGGAAAGACGGTCCTGGCCAAGGGCTATGGCGTCAAACGGCTGGGATCGTCCGATGCGGTGACGCCGCACACGCTCTTTGCGACCGGATCGACTGGCAAGGCTGTGACGGCGGCGGCTCTGGCGACCCTGGTGGATCAGGGCCGGATCGGCTGGGACGACAAGGTGATCGACCATCTGCCCGGCTTTCAGATGTGGGATAGCTGGGTCACGCGCGAAATGACGATCCGCGACCTGCTGGTCCACCGCTCCGGCCTGGGACTGGGTGCGGGCGACCTGCTGTTCGTGCCGCGCAGCAACCTGTCGCGCGCAGAGGCCGTGCGACGACTGCGCTATATCAAGCCGGCTACCAGTTTCCGCAGCGGTTATGCCTATGACAATATCCTCTATATGGTCGCAGGCCGGCTGATCGAGACGGTTACGGGCAAGACATGGGAAGCCTATGTCAAGGACCATGTCTTCAAGGCTGCGGCCATGACGGATTCGGTCAGCGACGATCCCGACCGTTTCGCCAGCCCCGATCGCGCCCAGCCCCATGCCCGCATGAACAGCGGGCTGCGCGGCGCGGGCGATCAGGAAGTGCTGGACGAGCGCGACGGCCTCGCCCGCAACGCCGCGCCGGCGGGCGGGCTGGCGGTCAGTCCGGTGGACATGGGGAAATGGCTGGCGCTGCAACTGGCCCAGGGCAAGCTGCCGGATGGTGGCCAGCTTTACAGCCCTGCCCAGGCGCAGGAGATGTGGCGGCCGACCACGTTGATGCCGATCGCGCCCAAGCCGCCCGAACTGGCGCTGACCCAGCCTAAATTCTACAGCTATGCGCTGGGCTGGATGGTGCAGGATTATCGCGGTGCGAAGATTCTCCAGCATGGCGGCGCGGTCTTCGGTTTCCAGACCATGGTCGTGCTCATGCCTGAACAGGATGTCGGATTTGCGGTCGAGATCAACAGCGAGGATGGCGAACTCGTCCAGGGGCTGGTGTATGAACTGCTCGACCATTATCTCGGCTATCCATCGCAGGACTGGCCTGCGAAATTCCGTGCCTTCAAGGCCAGGAAAGTCGCCGACGGCCTCGCCGCGTTCAAGGCCAAGGGCGCCGCACCGGCCCAATCCGGCCCCTCATTGCCGCTCGCCCGCTATGCAGGCACGTATCGCGACGCCTGGTATGGCGACATCATCGTCGGGCAGGACAAGCAAGGGCTGACCATCGACTTCCGCTCCACACCGCGTATGGGCGGGCGACTCACCCATTTCCAGTATGACAGCTTCCTGACCCGCTTCGACGACAAGACGATTGAGCCGGCCTATGTCAGCTTCGGGCTGGATGCGGATGGCAAGGTGGAGCGGGTGACGATGAAACCGGCCTCGCCCATTGCCGACTTCAGCTATGACTATCAGGATTTGCTCTTTACGCCTGTCCAGCCGTGATCGCCGGCATCAGCCTTTGCGCGGCGCGCGCTTCTTGACCTCACCCTTGGTCACATGATGATGCGCGTCATGCATCAGGTTCGACAGATCTTCTTCCGCGCTCGACATCACGCCGATGGTCAGTGTCTCCTTATAGCCCGGCGCACACACATAGGCATGACCCATGCCGGAATCGATATAGATGGATTCGCCGGCTTTTAGCTCGATCGGGTCGTAAAATTCCGTGTGGACGATGATCGCGCCCTCCACCACATAAATGAATTCCTCACCCGAATGACGGACAAGTTGGCCGAACTCCTCGATCGTCTGGGCATGGATGCGCGTGACGACCGGCACCATCCGCTTCTGCCGCAATTCGGTGCAGAGATAATAATATTCGTAGTTGGACGTATCGACGCGCACCGCATTGTCGAGCGTCCCGACGCTTCGGCGACCCATGATGGCGGCCGGCAGGGTCGCGTCCGCCTCCACGAACAGATCGGCGATGCTGATGTTCAGCCGCTCGCTCAATTGCAGCAGCTTGTCATAGGTCAGCGACAGCCGGTCATGCTCCACCTTGGACAGGGTGGATACGGGGATACCGGACCGCTGGCTCATTTCCTTCAAAGTCCAGCCATTGCGGGTACGCAGATCCGTAATCACCGCGCCCAGGGTCCGTCGACCGCCTGCCATTCAAATCGCTCCTGTATCTCACCCTGCACGAATGGACTTTCATGTCCTATTCGGAAAAACTGCACCCGTAATAGCATCGTCGCGCCGCAATGTGCAATGCGCGCAGCGCTTGTCACAGCGCTGCGTTACTTCCTGCCAGGCATGCTAATCTTCGATGGCGGGACCATCGTACACCGAACGCGGCGAACATGGGCGAGATCCATTCGGCCATCGAAAAATAAGTCCTGACAGGACAAGCATGCTGTAGCGATCAACAGGCATTTCCTTTGCAATCCATGACGCCATAACCGCTTACGAGACAGGATGGAAAATTTATGCTAATCGAGAAAATCGCGCCCATATCTCGGGTCGGATCGGAATTAAGCGGATACGGATGAAACGCATTCCCAAGCCTGGTGTCGACAATAATCCTGGCGCTTTTCTGCGGGAATTCCGGATCGCCAATGGTCTTACGCTGGCAGAGGCGAGCCGCAAGACCGGCCTTCCAGTCTCGACATTGTCCAAGGTGGAAACCGGGAAGATGTCGCTTAGCTACGAGAAGTTGGTGAAGGTCAGCGCCGGGCTGGGTATCGATATCGCCCAGCTTTTCTCGGCCGCCACATCCGTGGCGCCGGTAACCCATGTGCCATCGGGTCGTCGCAGCATTACGCTGGCGGGGGCGGGGCCGACGATCGAGACTGCCGCCTATACCTACACCTATCCGTCGGCGGATCTGCTGAACAAGCGTTTGAATCCGATGATCCTGGACGTGGCGGCCCGGTCGATTGAGGAATTCGGCAACCTGATGCGACATCCTGGCGAAGAATATGCCTTCGTCATCCAGGGGCAGTGCGAATTTCACAGCGACATCTACGCGCCCTCTGTGTTGAAGGTTGGGGATTCCATCTATTTCGACGCCTCCATGGGACATGCCTATGTCGCGGTAGGGGAAGAGCCCTGCCGCGTGCTGTGCATCTGTTCGGCGAAGGATAGCGAACTTAAGTCGAATCTGCACCCGACCGGGAGCGACAGGCCGTAGGACGGTCGGTCGCACGCCAGCCTTCATCCCCGTCGTCACTTCCCCCGCCGCACGTGTGAGCCGGGCGAGCCGTCATATCCGGCCTATTGACAATATTGCACTGATATTGTCAGATTGGAAAAATTTTCCATAATGGAAATTATCGCGCCGTATCCGGCGCAGGCGGGCGGCGAGAGGGGATATCATGCGCGGACTATGCGGGTGGATCGGTATGGCGATGCTGGCATGGGCGGGACAGGCGATGGCGCAGCCCGACGCGGTGCATGCATCACGGGTAACGCCGCAGTCGTCGCGCCCCGTCGCGCATATATTGGACAAATCCGATGTCGATGCCTGGCTGGACGGCTATATGCCCTATGCGTTGCAGCGTGGCGATGCCGCCGGGGCGGTCGTCGTGGTGGTCAAGGACGGCAAGATACTGACCAAGCGCGGCTTCGGCTATGCCGATGTCGCGACGCGTCGGCCCGTCGATCCGGACATGACCCTGTTCCGTCAGGCATCGATCTCCAAACTGATCACCTGGACCGCCGTGATGCAGATGGTGGAGCGGGGCAAGATCGACCTCGACAGGGACGTGAACGCCTATCTGGATTTCAAGATCCCCGACCGTTTCGGCAAGCCCGTCACGATGCGTAACCTCATGACCCATCGTGGTGGCTTCGAGGAAGTCCAGCGCGGCCTCAACAGCTATGACATCAAAGATGTACCTCCGCTCGACATCGCGTTGAAGCGACAGATCCCGATGCGCATCTTCCCGCCAGGTACGACGCCGGCCTATTCCAACTATGGCACGACGCTGGCGGCTTATATTGTGCAGCGCGTATCGGGCGAACCGTTCGATGCCTATGCGCAACGGCACATCTTCACACCGGCGGGCATGGTGCGCTCCAGCCTCAGCCAGCGTCTGCCCATCGACCTACAGTCGCTGGTGGCGAACGGCTATGGTCGCGGATCGGGCAAGCCTACCCGTCTGGAACTGAACAGTTTCTGGCCGGCCGGCGGCATGAGTGCATCCGGCGTCGACATGGGCCGTTTCATGATCGCCCATCTGGATCATGGCGGCGTGCTGCTGCGGCCGGAAACGGCGCGGCAAATGCACGACACGATCCTGAAAGCCATTCCGCCCCTCAACGGGATGGCGCTCGGCTTTTACGAACAGAATATCAACGGCCGCCGCGCGCTCTCTCATGCCGGGGACACATTGACCTTCCACAGCCAGTTGTGGCTTTTGCCGGACGATAATGTCGGCATTTACATGTCGATGAATGCGGCGGGTACGGACAAGGTTTCGGGGCCGATCCGCAACTACTTGTTCGACGCCTTCGCCGACCGATATTTTCCGTTCGATCAGAAGGACGGTCGCGTCGACGCCGCAACCGCCAAAGCCCATGCGCGCATGATGGTGGGCACCTACAATAAGACGCGTCGACTGGAGAACAGTTTCCTTAAAGCGATGGAGTTGAGCAGCCAGATCAAGGTGGGGCTGGATGCGCAGGGCGGCCTGCTCGTGAAGGCCGCGCCAGGACTGGCCGGGCAGCCCCGCACCTGGATCGAGATCGCTCCCTTCGTCTGGCGCGATAGCATGAGCAAAACTCGGCTCGCCGCGCAGGTCGAAAATGGCAAGGTCGTGCGCTTCGGCCTGGACAGTTCGTCGCCCTATCTGCTGTTCGAGCCAGCACCCTGGTATCTGTCGTCGGCGTGGCTGACGCCGGCGTTGCTGGTCAGCCTTGTCACCCTGTTCCTCACGGCCTTGTCCTGGCCGATCGTCGCGCTGGTGCGGCGGCGTTACGGGGTTCAGCCAATGCTCACTATCGCTCAATGGCGCGCCTATCGGTCAACGCGCGGCTTTGCCGGACTCGCCATCGCGCTTCTGGTCTGCTGGCTTTGGTTCAGCAGCGTCCTGCTTGGCGATTTTTCGTCGATGAACGGTGAACTGGATTGGGCGTTGATCGCGCTGCAGGTGGCGACGCCGCTGGTCCTGACGGGATTGTTCGGCGCGGCCCTCTGGAATGCCGGGTTGACCTGGCGGCGTGGCGGCGGCCGATTTGCGAAAGGCTGGAGTCTGGTGCTGATCGTCAACGCGGCCATCTTGTTGTGGATCGCGATCGGCTTCCACCTGATCGGCTTCAGCGTGAATTTCTAATTAGAGAATTTATTGGTTGAAATTCCCATAATAGAAAATATGGTAGTGAAAGATGAACGATGCCGGCCATGATGCAGAGTCGCGATGCGGGCGCGCCTCATGCCGGCATCCACTGACAGGTGAGACAGGTGTTTCTTCAGACCATATCCGATGCCGCCGGGGCCACTGCCCTGCCCCAGCCCTATCTGCTCTTCCTTGGCGATACGGTCGAGCCGGGCTTCGCCAAAACTGCCTTTGGCCTGCGCGACTGGGCGCCTGAAAAATGCACGGCGGAATATGCGCTGCCGGGCGCGACCGTCACGACCGGCCTGCCGGCCATGAGCCCTGCGCAGGCGCATCAGGCGGGTGCCCGCGCGCTGTTGATCGGCGTCGCCAACAGCGGCGGGGTGTTGCCCGACAATTGGTTGCCGGCATTGGTGGAAGCGCTCGAAGCGGGCCTGGATATCGTCAGCGGCCTCCATATGCGGCTCGCGGAATCGCCCATCCTCGCGGACACCGCGGCGCGTCTTGGCCGACGACTGATCGACGTGCGCCATCCGCCCCACGACATAAAGATCGGAACCGGGCGCAAGCGCAGCGGCAAGCGTCTGCTGACGGTCGGTACGGACTGCGCACTGGGCAAGAAATATACGGCTTTGGCCGTCGCCCGCGGCTTTGCGGACCGTGGCGTCGACAGTGATTTTCGCGCAACCGGCCAGACCGGCATCATGATCGCGGGCGGGGGCATCCCGATGGACGCGGTGGTTTCCGATTTCGAAGCCGGCGCCGCAGAAATGCTCAGTCCCGACTCCGCGCCTGATCACTGGGATGTGATCGAAGGGCAGGGATCGCTGTTCCATCCCGTCTATGCCGCCGTCTCCATGGGCCTGCTCCATGGCAGCCAGCCTGATTGCATCATCGTGTGTCATCACCCCGGCCGCACCGAAATGCTCGGCACACCGGGCTATGCGCTGCCGAGCGTCGAAGAGGCGATCGATCTCAACCTGCGGGTCGGAGGACGGACCAATCCCGCCATCCGGTGCGCCGGCATCGCCTTCAACACCGCTTACCTCGATGAGGGCGAGGCTGTTGCGCTGATGGCGGAAGAAAGCCGCCGACTGGGTTTGCCCGTCGCCGATCCCATCCGTCGCGGCGCAGCCTTCGACCAGTTGATCGACAACTGCCTGTCATGACCGCCAGCCCCCCCAGGCCTGGCGGATGGGCGCGCACCCGGCGATGGACGCTGCGGATCATGCTGGGCCTTGTGGCGCTGCTGCTCTGCCTTCTCATCGCGGGCGCGCTCTACGAAGCCTGGGGGCGGTACAGCGCCGCGCGGCTTTATCCACCGCCGGGCAAGCTGGTCGATATCGGCGGCCGCCGCATCCATATCGATTGCCGTGGCACCGGCTCTCCGACCGTGATCCTGGAATCCGGTCTCGGTTCGGGTGGATCGGTGGACTGGGCGCGCGTCCATGATGCGCTTGCCCGCCATACCCGCACCTGTGCCTATGACCGCGCCGGCATCATGTGGAGCGATCCCAAGCCCGGTCCGCAAAATGCCGCCGCCGTCGCGGAGGATCTTCACGCCACCCTTGCGGCGGTGGGTATTCGCGGGTCGCTGGTCCTGGCGGGCCATTCGATCGGCGGCCCCTATGCGCGCGTCTATACCGCTCGCTATGGCGATCAGGTGGCCGGGTTGGTCATGGTCGATGCATCGCATCCCGATCAGGTGGCGCGCTTCGCTCAGGTCATAAAGGCCAATGTCGATCCGACCAGGATGCTGGGCGTGATGCGCATCGCGACCGGCTTGTCATGGACCGGTGTCGTCCGCCTGCTCACCGGCAAAGATGTGCCGAACCTGCCCCGCGAGGCGGGGGCGAAGATCGCAGCCTATACCAGCGTTTCGATCAGGGGCGCGCGGGCGGAACTGGAAGGTTTCAACCGGACCATGGACCAGGCTCGCAGCGTCCGCAGTTTCGGCGACCGGCCGCTCGTCGTGATGACCGCTATGGCGCCTCTTACGCCTGCGCAATTGAAAGGGCTGGATCTGACGTCGCAGGATGGCGCGCGAATGAAGCAGATATGGAAGGCGCTCCATAACGAGATGACCGCCATGTCGAGCCGGGGACACCAACTGATCGTGCCGGATGCCGGCCATTATATCCAGATCGACCGGCCCGATATGGTGATCGCTGCGGTCGATCGGGTCGTAGACGCCGTTCGCGCCGATGAGGCGCACAGGCAGGGCCTTCAGCAAGGGGGAAAACCATGATCAAGCATGTCCTATTATGCAGCGCCATGTCGTTGCTGCTCGTTGCGAACGCGCCTTCTCCGGACCCCTCGGTTTCGGATTATGACATCGTGATCCGCGGCGGTCGCGTGCTGGACGGGGCGGGCAATCCCTGGGTCCGGGCCGATGTCGCGGTCAAGGATGGACGCGTGGTGCGGATCGGGCAGGTCGGCGGCCATGGCGCGAAGGAGATCGACGCCAAAGGCCGCTATGTCTCCCCCGGCTTCATCGACATGATGGACCAGTCCGGCGGTGTCCTGATCAAAAATGGCGCGGCCGAGAACAAGCTGAAGATGGGCGTCACCACCGTCATCGCGGGCGAGGGCGGGACGCCGGTCGAGGCGTCGCAAATCCCGGCCTATTTCACCCAGTTGGAAAAGCAGGGCATTTCCGTCAATTTCGGCTCTTACTATTCCACTACCCAGGCCAGGGTGAAGGCGATGGGCGATGGCGCCGGCAATCCGACCGACGCGCAGATGGACATCATGCGCAAGGAAGTGCGCACCGCGATGGAGGCAGGCGTGTTCGGCGTGACCAGCGCTCTCATCTACCCGCCCAGCAGCTTCGCCACCACGGCGGACCTCATTTCGATGGCGAAGGTGTCGGCACAGTGCGGCGGTTTCTACGCCACCCATATGCGCGATGAGAGCGCCGATCTGGTCAAGGCGGTCAATGAAGCGATCGAGATCGGCGAAAAATCGGGCGCGAAGGTCGAAATTTTTCACCTCAAGGCCGCCTTCGCCCCCGGTTGGGGCGCGCTTATGCCACAGGCCATCGCCGCGATAAATGCGGCGCGCGCGCGCGGCGTCGACGTGGCCGCTGACCTGTATCCCTACACGGCTGGCGGCACCGGGCTGGAGATCATCGCGCCCAGCTGGGTCTGGGCCGACGGCGTGCAGAAGGGCATCGAGCGCCTGCGTGATCCCAAGCTACGCGAACGGATGAAGAAGGAAGTCGCTGCCGGCTCCATGCCCGGCTGGTCGAACCTGGTCCAGGCGTCGGGTGGCTTTGGCAACGTCATCCTCGCCAATGGCTTCAGTAAGAAATACGCCCCCTATCACGGCCAGAGCCTGGAGAAGATCGGCGCCGCGTTGAAGCGTGATCCGGCCGACGTGGCATGGGATATATTGCTGGAAGGCCTGCCGAACCGTTCCGTCGCGCTCTATTTCATGATGAACGAGGGTGATATCGAAACCGCGCTGCACCAGCCCTGGGTCAGCATCGGCAGCGATGCCGCTGCGTCGGAGAAACTGGGCCAGATGGATGCGCTCGGCCTGCCGCATCCGCGCGCCTACGGCACCTTTCCGCGGGTCATCGCCGAATATTCCCAGCGCCGCCCGGTGATTTCGCTCGAGGATGCGGTGCGCAAGATGACCGGTTGGCCAGCGCAGCGCATGGGCCTCACGGATCGCGGGCTGATCCGCGACGGGATGCGCGCCGACATCATCATTTTCGATCTCGACAAACTGGACGATGTGGCGAGTTGGGAAAAGCCAACGGCGTTGCCGACCGGCATCGATACCGTGCTGGTCAATGGCGTCGTCACGGTGGAGGGTGGCCAGCATAATGGCGCGAAGGCCGGCGTCATATTGCGCCATGGCTGCAACGGCTGAAACGGCGATTGGGGAGGATTGAAGCGATGAAGACGATAATCCTGATGGCGATGGCGACCAGTATGCTGGCGTCCCCCGCAGTGGCGCAGGGCGGGGCGTCCGGCGTTCGCACCTATATTCAGGCCGGTCGCCTGCTTGCCGATCCGGCCAGCGGCCGCGTCGACACGAACAAGACGATCGTGGTGGAAGGCGGCAAGGTCTTGGAAATCCGAGACGGCTTCGTTGGTGAAGGCAAGGTGATCGACCTGCGCGACAGCTTCGTGCTGCCCGGCTTCATCGACAGCCATGTCCATCTGACGTCGCAGTCCGGCCCTGACAGCCGGCTGGACGGTGTGACGAAGTCGACCACAGCGCAGGCATTCGACGGCATCGTCTATGCAAAGCGCACTGTCCGCGCAGGCTTCACCACCGTTGCGGATCTCGGTTCCGATCCCGAAGCGATCAACGCCCTGCGCGATGCGATCGCGCAGAAGAAAGTTGTCGGCCCGCGCATTCTGGCCGCAGGCGTTGTCGCGGCGCATGGAGGCCATGGCGACGTCCATGGCTATCGGCAGGAGATACTGGACCTGTTCCGTCCGACGACCCTGTGTTCAGGCGCCGACGATTGCGCCCGCGCGGTGCGGCAGGCAGTGCAGCAGGGCGCGGATGTCATCAAGACCGCCTCGACCGGCGGCGTCATGTCTGACACGGCAGCGGGACTCGGTCAGCAGATGAGCGACGCCGAACTCGCCTCTATCGTCGAGACGGCGCACCGGCTGGGCCGCAAGGTCGCTGCTCATGCACACGGGACGGACGGCGTTAATGCCGCCTTGCGCGCGGGCGTGGACTCGGTCGAGCATGGCACTTATCTCGACGCCGAATCCATCCGGCTGTTCAAGGCGAAGGGCAGCTATCTGGTGCCGACCCTGCTCGCCGGCGACACGGTGACGCGGCAGGCCGAAACGGCCGACTGGATGCCCGCCACCGTCCGCGCCAAAGCGCGCATCGTCGGTCCGCTGATGATCGATGCCGTGCGCCGCGCGCGGGCAGCGGGCGTGAACATGGCTTTCGGCACCGATTCCGGCGTGTCTGCCCATGGCGACAATGGCCGCGAATTCGCGCTGATGGTACAGGCGGGCCTGCCGCCGATCGATGCGATCCGCGCCGCCACCATATGGGCGGCCGCCCATGTCGGCCTGGACAAGGAGATCGGTTCGATCAGCACCGGCAAGGCGGCCGACATAATCGCGGTAAAAGCCGATCCGCTGCGTGATATCCGTGCGCTCGAAACCATGGCCTTCGTGATGAAGGGGGGCGATGTCGTTCGTGCGCTCGACGACTAATCCTCTTCCAGGGCCGATCTGAACAATGGTGAGGTGGCGCCGGTCACCCGCCGATCGCTGCGGTCCAATTCCAATTCTGTATCGACATCGGATTACAGGCCGACGTTGATATATGCCGCGACCGTCTGATGAAGTTCGCCGAATATATTTTCGTCTGTCCCCGCGCACATCCTTACTCTGTCGCCAAAACGAAGAAAGGGTGTGACGGGCTGGCCCTGTGCGATCATTTCGATCGCCCGACGCTCCGAAATGCAGGTCGACCCCACCCTGTTGAAATCGACATCAGAAACCGTCCCCGAGCCGATGATCGTTCCAGCGCACAGGTGCCGCGTCCGGGCGGCATGGGCTATCAATTCGTGGAAACCATATTCCATAGCTTCGCCCGAAGGATGGCCGAACCAGTCGCCATTGATTTCGACGCGAAGCGGCAGGCAGACCCGGCCATCGCGCCAACGGTCGCCCAGTTCGTCCGGCGTTATCGCGATGGGCGCGGCGCTGCAGGCAGGCTTGGCCTGTATCCAACCGAAGCCGGTCTTCATTTCCTTCGGAGCCACGGCGCGCAACGACCAGTCGTTGATGAGCAGGATGAGGCGAATATGGCCCATCGCCTCGTCCGCCGAACAGCCCATCGGCACATCGTCGGTGACGATGCCGAATTCCCCTTCGAAATCGATGCAGTCCGCTTCGGTGGGGAAGGCGACATCTTCGCGCGGGGCCAGAAAGCGATGGCTCATGCCCTGATACATGAGGGGGAGGTCGGTTTCGATGGGCGGGTGGTTGAATGCCCGCTCCATCAGGACGCCGTGATTGGCGAAGGCCGACCCGTCCAGCCATTGCCAGGTGCGCGGCAGCGGGGCGAGGAGCGTGGCGTGATCGAGGCTTTCGCCGCCGCCTTCCTCCAGCGTGGTCGAGAGGGCGGCGGCGTCATCCAGCAGCGCGTCCCAATCGGTGATCGCATGCAACAGGTTGGGCCAGCGCGCGCCCAGCGGGAGGCAGCGCGCGCCATCGTGCGAAATGAGTATCAATTCTCCGTCGGCCGTGCCGTTGGCGCGCGTTGCGAAACGCATGGGTCCGCTTCCTTCCAATAATATCGTAGGATGCCGGCGCGCGGGTTACGCCGCGCGCCGGGCCAAGGCTTAGCGCTTCAGATCGTCGTCAAATGCGCCGTCGATCAGGATGAAGACGATCCGGCAGTTGCGGTCCGATCGGTTGGACCAGCCATGGTTGGTGCCGCGCTGGATGACGATGTCGCCTGCGCGCACGGTGGTTTCGCCTTCGTCCATAATCAGGACCAGTTCGCCTTCCACGACGATGCCATAGTCGATCGTTTCGGTGCGGTGCATCAGCGCGTGTCGCGATCCTTCGCCATGATGGGCGGACGCGTCATGCGCACCGACTTCGGCGAAATGGGCGCGGGCCTCTTCGGGCGACATGGTGCGGATGCCGTCGCCTTCGGGCGGGATGTCGAGCACGCGGATGCGGGTACCGTTCCTGGGCGGGGCCAGGATGATGCCGGTTTCGGCCGGTTCGCCCGAAGCAGCGTCGAGCGGGGCGGGGGTGGCCTGGGTGTTCCAGACTTCGTGGAACATGGGGCCGATGTCGCCACCGACACGCTGGACGCGCTGGACCGGACCATCGTCCTGGATGATGGCGCGACCGGCGGCGTCATGACCGGTGACGATGCGGCGAACGGATGCAAATTCCATGAGCATATTTCCTAGATGAGGGGCGCGCCGCCGACCATGCGTCGCAGCACGCGCCAGGTGACCCATGCGCCAAGGGCGGCGCCGTAGATGATCTTGATGCCAAGGGCGTATCGCCAGTGCAGCGTGGCGACGTCGCTGACCAGCCAGAGAAATGCGATTGCGGCGCCCAGCATCAGGGCCGACAGGATCGAGAGGAAGGCGGCCCTCAACAGCCATTGGATTGTAGCGGGGCTGCCACTCCGGATGCCCAGCCGCCCCGTCAGTTGGGCGCGCCGCGCGATCAGGCCGGGTACGAGACAGGCCATGAGCGCCACGGCGACGCTTTGCCACAGGAAATCGACGGCATAGTGCCATTCTCCCACCGCAATATGGTCCGCCGAGCCGAAGATGATGAAGAAGAACAGCGCGCCGATCACCCCGTTGATCACAGCGCTGACGATCGTCTCCCGCGCGATATAGGGGGTGATGCGGCCCAACTGTTCTTCCGCAGTCCTCACGCGGTCTTGCCGCCCAGCGTGTCGGCGAACCAGTCGGCGATATAGTCGCGGCCATAGGACATATTGTCCGCGCCGACATGTTCGACGCCGCCTTCTCGCTCGGTGAACAGCTTGAGCGCGCGGCGGGGACTGTTGACGAGCTGGTCGTAGCAGTCATGCGCATAATCGACGCTGATCTGCCGATCCTTCGCGCCATGGGTGACGAGGAAGGGCACCTTGATCCCGTCCATATGGCCGTTGAGGTTCATGCCCTCCGCCTTGGCCAGGAAGTCGTCCATGTCGCTCGCGCCAAAGGCCCACATGACATGCGCCCAATAATGGGGGACGGGGTTCTCGCCCTCGCGCTTCATGCGCTTCTGCTGGACCTCGGCCCAATTATGGTTCGCGCCCCAGACCGCGCCGCTGGCGAAGCGCGGTTCATAGGCGACGGCGCGCGGGGCGAAATGGCCGCCCAGCGAAATGCCGGTCATGCCGATCCGCTTGGGATCGACATCGTCCTGCTGCTCCAGCCAGTCGACGGCCTTGCTTGCCCAGTTTTCGCTGTGCGGATCGACAGGGAGATTCTGGAGGCGCAGCGCTTCGCCCGATCCGGGCTGATCGACGCAGAGGGTCGAGATACCACGACGCGCCAGCGCTTCGGGTAGACGCGACCAGTAGAGCAGTTCCTTGCAGCTGTCGAGGCCGTTGCAATAGACCACGACCGGATGGGGGCCATTCCCCGGCGCGCTTGTGTAGAGCGCGGGCATGGTGCCGGTGGCGAGGGGAATGTCCACGCGCCGACGGTTGATCTGGCCGAGCGCGGTCGAGCGGTCGAACGTGTCGCGCGCCTTGGCATAGGTGGCCTGGCGACCGGGATGGCCGTGGCCCTGCATCCGCTCTGCATTGAACAGATAGAGCGACGCGCGCTCCAGCTTGTCGGAGGCGGAGAAGGCGCGGCCCTGCGCCTCATCCTCCGCCGCCAGGTCGATCAGCTTGTCGGCCATCGCGACCCACTGCGCCATGAACATGGGCGTGCCCGCGTCCGCGCCGGAGGCGGCTGCATCCTTGATCGGCTGGCACATGTCGACGATCTCGCCGATGCGCCCGCCGCTCTCCATCGCGATCGCGACCGACAGGTTCCAGATATAGTTGGGGAAATATTCGAACAAAGCCATAGCTCAGACCTCCACAGCCTGGAACAGACCCTTGTCGGGCGCGGCATGCGGCATGGTCTGGGGACCGCCGACGCCGATGCCCCACTGGTCCATAATGCCGGGTGCGGGGGCATGGACCTTCGATTCATGGGCATTGAAGTCCACATCCTCCAGTTCGGAGCTATATTCGACCGCGAAGCCGGCGGGCGTGGTGAAATAGCTGAACGTGTTGTTGCCCGCCGTGTGACGACCCGGACCCCAGCGAATGTCGGTGCCCTTGAGCCGCAGCCGGTTGACGCCGACCATCATGTCGTCAATCGTCAGCATGTCATAGGCGACATGGTTGAGGCAGGGCGGTCCGGGCAGGAAGGCGATGCGGTGATGCGCGCTGTTGCAGCGCAGGAAGCACATGAAATCGCCCAGCCAGTCGCTGACCTTGAAGCCCAGCACGTCGCAGAACCATTCGACCATCGCCTTGTGATCGGGCGAGTGCAGGACGATGTGGCTGATCTTCTGCGGCACGCCTTCCCAACGGACCAGGTCGCGCGGGGTGCGGCGGGCGACGTCGCTCGACACTTCGAAGGTCAGGCCGTCCGGTGAGAAGAAGCGGAAGCCGTAGCCACCACCCAGCGAATCCAGATCCTTGGGCGCAAAGATGATGCGGCAGCCCGAGGCGACGACCTTGTCATGCAGGGCGTCGACATCGGCGCGGCTGTCGGCGGCCAGCGCGATCACGTCGATACGCTGTTCTTCGGCCTGACGCAGGCGCACGACATGATGTTCATCGCCACCATCGGCAGCGAAATAGACCATGCCATCCTTTTCCCCAGCCTCGACCAGCTTCCACTGGTCGGCGTAGAAGGCGCGTTCGGCCTCCAGATCGGGCAGGGCGTAACCCATGTAGCGAATTTCTGTAACGCGGCTCATTATGACTTCCTTCAGATCGGCTGGGATACCATCGCGAACATCTCTGCGGTGGCTTTATGATTGTCGACGGGCGCGCCTTTACCGAGCTGGCCCATGCAGATTTCGAGCGATTTTTCGACGATATAGCGGCAGCGATCGTGGCGCCGGTCGCGATAGGCGGTCAGCGCGCCGTCCAGATCGGCATGGCTCGTCAGTTCTTCCGCCAGCACGATGCTGTCCTCGATCGCCATGCCCGCGCCCTGACCCAGATGGGGTGTCGTGGCGTGGACGGCATCGCCCAGCAGGACGACGCGGCCCTTATGCCAGGGACCGTCCAGCATGAACGCTTCGAGCGGCCGATAGACCACGCCGTCATCGTCGGTGATCTGGTCGCCCAGCGCCTGGATGGCGGGCGAGCAACGGGCGATCTTTGCGCGCATGGCGGCGGCCAGTCCTTCGCGCGGATAACGAGGGTTGTCCGGTTCGGCGGTGGTCACGAACATATACATCAGGCTGGGCGAAATCGGCACCAGTCCGACGCCGGTCGGGCCATTATAGGCTTGCAGCGAGTCCATGCCTTCGGTGCGGGGCAGGTTGTAGCGCCAGACCGCCTGGCCGGTATAGTGCGGCGACGGCGCGTCGGGGAACAGCAGCGTGCGGGTCTGCGAATAGACGCCGTCCGCGCCCACGACCAGATCGAAGCTGTCCTGCGTGCCGTCGGAAAACTGCACGACCACCCGATCGCCCTGATCATCGATGCTGGTCGCGGTGACGCCCAGCCGCACCGTGGCCCCCGATGCGATCGTGCGATCGCCCAGAACCTTGTGCAGGGCAGGGCGGCCGACGCCGAGATTGGCCGGATAGCCTTCGACCAGACGCGGGGAGGGGACGCGCGCGACCTTCGTACCGTCGGGCGCGAATATTTCGACCGTGTCGAAGCCTGCGCCGGCCGCGACATATTCGTCCAGCAGGTTCAGATGCGCCATGGCGCGCAGCACGTTGGACTGCTGGATGATGCCGACGCCATAAACCGACCAGTCGGGATCGCGTTCGATGACGGTGACGTCGAACCCCTTCCCGCGCAGGGCGATCGCGGAGGTGAGACCACCTATGCCCCCGCCGATGATGAGGATATTATAGTTGTCCATGGTCGGTTCAGAGCCTCATGAGAAGGGGGCGGAAGGGCAATCAAAAGCGGTCGAGATCGTTGGCGATCGCGACCGGTCCGGTGAAACTTTTGCCGATGGTGGCGACATAGGCGCGGGTCCGTGCGGCATCGGGCGTTCCACCGGCCATGTGGGTGACCGTCACCGCCTTCACTTTGGCCCGTGCGGCCAAAGCGCCGACTTCTTCCGGCGTCAGGTGATGGGTGGTCAGATGCTGGACCATCGTCGCCTTGACGCTGGCGGGCATGTTGGGGCTGGTGCGTGCGACGCGATCCATAGTGGCGCCCATGTCGATCATTTCGCTGACCAGCAGGTCGGCGCCCGATGCCAGCCGTTCGACGGCGGTACTGGGTCCGGTGTCGCCGGTATAGGCGATGGACCGGTCCGGCAGGTCGAACCGCAGTGCGAAGGACTTGTAGTTGCGATCCTCCACGCTGCCGGGCGCGAAGTCATAATGGGTATTTTGCGCGACGCCGACTTTCATATCGTCCACGTCGATGGTTTCGCCGTCGCGCAATTCGATCACCGACACGGTGTTTTCGGGCGGGGTCCAGGACTTGCCGGGAATGCCATAGCCCGCCTTGGCCGACGGCTGGAGACCGGCGATCAGCCCGGCCACCAGTTCGCGCGTGCCGGGCGGGCCATAGATGGCCAGCACGTCGCGCGCGTCGGTCTGGTTGCGCAATCCCAATATAGCCGCCAGTCCGCCGATATGATCGACATGCAGGTGGCTGAGGAAAATGGCGCGCACCGTCGGCAGAGGGAGGCCCGCCCGCGCCATCTGCTCCACCGTGCCGTCTCCGGTATCGACCAGGTAGGTTTTCCCATCGCGGACAATGGCGTTGGCGGGTTGCGACCGATGCCCGTCCGGCACCGGACCGCCCATCGTCCCCAATGTGACGAAGGCGGTGCGCGGCGGCGCGGCCGCCGCCGCTGTGGCCAGCAGGGCGAGCACGCCGGATAGCGCCGCACAGGTGATCCGGGCGGACATGGTCCTCACAGGTTGAAGCCCAGGCGCACGCCATAGGTGCGCGGCGGACGCAGCGTACCCACGGGGAAGTCGAGGATCGGGCGCGTGCCCGCGCGGGCCAGCACTTCCTTGTCCTCGATATTGTTGATGAAGGCGGTGACGCTCCATTTGTCCTGCGGCCCTTCCAGCGTCAGGAACGCGTCGGACATCATGAAGCTGCCCTGCTTTTCCTCTTGCCGGAAGTTGGAGTTCAGGAAGCGGCTGGATTCGATGCTGGACCGGGCGCCCGCGACCAGCGCCATGTCCCCGCCGATGCGGAAACTGTGCTGATAGCCCAGGTTGATCGCCCATTTGGGCGAATTGACGGTCGGCTTGCCCGAACAATCGATGTCGTAGAAGCGCGCGTTATTGATGCCGGGATTGGCGAGCCGCGTTCCCGTGATCGTGCAGCCAGTCGTGACGGGCGCGCCGGTGGGCGAGAAATTAGCGGTCTGGAGGCTCTTATATTTGCCGTTCAGATATTGGACGGTGACGTTGAACAGATCGTCGCGCGTGGGGGCGAAGCGCGCCTCCACTTCCGTACCGAAGATACGCGACTTGCCCGCATTGGCGGTGAGCGATCCTTGCGCGAACAGGCCGTTGCCGGTCCGCACGCCGCCCACGAAGGTCACCTGCTGGTCCTTATAGTCCCAGTAAAAGGCTTCGATATTGAGCTGGAGCTTGTTGCCGAAGAAGCGGTTTTTCGCCCCGACCGTATAGGCGGTCAGGCTTTCAGGCGCGAAGCTGTTGCTCGGCGGGGCCGCGACGAAGAAGCCACCCGATTTGAAGCCGGTCGCGACATTGGCATAGACCAGCGACGCGGGACCGGCGTCATATTCGACCCCGGCCTTCCAGGTGAATTTGGTAAAGGTAAGGTCGCCGGTGATCGGTGCGCCCAGCGGCGGATCGACAGGGCCGGGCAATCCGCCGCCAACCGACGCGGTCAACTGCGACTTGTCTTCCCGCGTATAGCGCCCGCCACCGATCAGGCGCAGATCGTCGCTGATGTCGAAGGTCAACTGGCCGAAGGCGGCCAGGCTCTGCGTCTTGAGGCGGGGGGTGAAGCGGGTGGTGGAAATCCGGCCCTGACGGAAATAGTTGAGCGTGTCCTGCTGCTCGTTGAAGAAGAAGGCGCCCAGCACGTAGCGCAGACGCTGGTCGGAGGCCGATGTCAGCCGCGCTTCCAGCGACATTTGTTCCGCATTATCCTGTATCTCGCCCCGAAAACCGGGGAGATAGGTGCGGAAATTCGCTTCCGACTTGCGCCAGGCGGGGATGACGGACAGCGTGGCAAAGCCCATGTCGCCATCGACCTGCGCGCTCAGCCCATAGAAATGATTGTCGAGATAGCCGTCGCTGCCGGCATTTTCGATGCAGCCGCTGGCGATGAAACCACCTGCGCAGAAGGGCGGGGCGAACAGCGTGGAGGCATAGCCGTTGATCGCCGCGATCGCGCGGGGATCGGAAATACTGACCCGGTCGTCGACCGACGGCACCGCAAAGGCCTTGCTGGGCAGCAGTACCGCACCGCCGCCTTTTCCACCCTGATGATAATAGTCGCCGACGATGTTGATCGACCAGATGTCCGACGGCTTGAGCAGGAAGGATGCGCGCACCGCCTCGCCCTTGTCATCGTCATAGCCGTCGGAAATATAGCCGTCGCGATCTACCACCTGGCCCGCGACACGCAGCGCGGCGATGTCGCCAATGGGCACGTTGACCGCCAGAAAGCCCTTCTTGCTGTCATAATTGCCATATTCGGCCAGCCCTTCGACGCCGAACTTACCCAGGATCGGCTGTTTGGGCAGGACGTTGATCGCGCCGCCGGTGGCGTTGCGGCCATACAGCGTGCCCTGCGGTCCCTTGACCACCTCGACCCGCTCCAGATCGTAGAAGACGCCGGCGGGTGCGGTCGGGCGGCCGACATAGACGCCGTTGAAATTGAAGGCGATCGCGTTTTCGGAGAAGCTGTTCTGCGAATTGGTGCCGACGCCGCGCAGGAAGAAGCTGGTCGTTCCGCCCGTGGGTTGCACGACGAGGGCCGGCACCAGCTTGCCCAGGTTCGACGTTTCGGTGATGCCCGACCGGGTCAGATCATCGCCTGTGACGGCGGTGACGGCGATGGCGGCTTTTTGCAGACTTTCCTCGCGCCTTTGGGCGGTCACGACGATTTCTTCCAGTCCACCGTCGGAGGATTGCGTATCCGCATCCTGCGCGATCGCGACCTGTGGCGCGATCACGCCGGCCAACATCGTCGCGCTCCAAAAAATGCTTTTCATGCTTCCTCCCTTTAAGCCCGATCTGTGCGGGATGGACGCGAGGTGACATGATTTAAAAAAGCAGTAAAATGGATGATATATGTTGAAAACGATCAATAGGATTGATGATTATGAGGCTGGACCGGTTTGACCTCAACCTGCTGGTGGCATTCGACATATTGGTGGAGGAGAGGAACGTCACTCGTGCGGCCAGGCGCCTGAACCTGACGCAATCGGCAATGAGCGCCGCGCTACGCCGCCTGCGGGAAGCCTTTGCCGACGAGATCCTGGTGCAGCATGGCAAGAAGATGATTCCAACCGCGGCGGCTCTGTCTCTTGCACCGGAAATTTCCGCGGTAGTGGCGGATCTGCGCAGCCTAATCGCGCGTGGCCTCAGCTTCGATCCATCACAGAGCCAGCGCATTTTTCGGATCGTCGCGTCCGATTATGTCACGACGGTTCTGATCGGCCCGATGCTCGAGCGATTGCAGAAGTCGGCGCCGGGCATCAGGATCGAGATCACGCTGCCGCGCAACGATATTCACGAACGGCTGGAGGATGGCGAACTCGATTTCATTGTCGCGCCCGAGCGCTTTCTGGAAGGGCCGCATCCGCGCGAACTTCTGTTTGAAGAACGGCATGTGGTTGTAGGATGGTCGGGCAATCCGTTGCTGGACCAGCCTCTCACGGAAGAACTTTACTACAGCGCCGGCCACGTCGCGGTGAGCGTTTCACGCGATGGCACGTTCATCGAAAATCACCTGCGGGAGAATGGTGATCGCCGCCGGATAGAGATTATTTGCGCGGCCTTTAGCCAGGCTGCCTGGATGTTGCCCGGAACGACCAGACTGGCGCTGATGCACGAAAGGCTGGCTCAGGTAATGGCGTCAAGATTGCCGTTGCGCATCGTGGATGCGCCCGTTGATTTACCGATCATGCGGGAAATGCTGCAATATCATCATGCGCGGGCGGCAGACACCGGCCTTACATGGTTTCGCGAACAACTGCGCAATGCCACCGCCGATCGGATAGGGTGAGGGAGGGATGCTTGGCGCTTAACGTCGCATATCTTCCGCTGGCTTGATATTAATGTCCTGGATTCGACATTTTGTTTCATATGAGGTGTGGGGGTCAATCCGGAACTTCCGGAACTTCGTTCATGTCGCATGTGCGGAATTTAGATGCAGTTTACAGGCGAAGAACCCGGATGCGCCGTTGGGCAGGGCGACGACGATGGGAAAGAGCCGTAACGGGCATAGCATCGGCGCGGCCTGTAGGACAGGAACCGTCACGATGCGGGACAGGTCGGCCGTGAACCGGGCAAGGCGGTCGAGCGCGGGGCTGCGCCGGAGCGCGCGATCATCATGCTGTCGCCACCCGATAGGATCGACTGGCCAATATTTTCCCGATCTACCGACTGTAAACACGACCGATTTGAAGGCTGGCAAGCGATTTCCGCAGCTTGGCTTCAGGGCGAAATGGCGATCCGGAATGAATTCGTATACGCAGCTTGTCCTGTCCATCATGCCATGCGACCGCTCGCGGTTTGATGCAGGCGGGTGGCGAGCCGGCCGCGGCGACGGGAGGGGTAGCTATGGACAAGCCGAGACAGGGCCTTGCCGGATTGTGGAACATCAGTTTCGGCTTTTTCGGCATCCAGATCGGCTTCGCGCTGCAAAACGCCAATATGAGCAGGGTCTTCCAGTCGCTGGGCTCCAGCATCGACGACCTGTCCGCCTTATGGGTGGCCGCACCGCTGACCGGATTGCTGGTTCAGCCCATCGTCGGGCATCTTTCCGACCGCACCTGGCTCGGTCGGCTCGGCCGTCGCCGTCCCTATTTTTTGGCCGGCGCGATCCTCTCTGCACTGGCGTTGCTGGGAATGCCGCAGAGCGACGGGCTGTTGATGGCGGCGTTGCTGCTGTGGATGCTCGACGCCAGCCTCAATATCTCGATGGAGCCGTTCCGCGCCTTTGTAGGCGACATGTTGCGCAAGGATCAGCACACGATCGGCTATGCGGTGCAGACCGCCTTCATCGGCGCCGGCGCGGTGGTGGGGTCGCTCTTCCCTTATCTGCTCGACCATCTGGGGGTCGCCAATGTCGCGGCGGCGGGACAGGTGCCCGACACCGTTCGCTACAGTTTTTGGGCGGGCGCCGCCGCATTGCTGGCCGCTGTGCTCTGGACGGTATCGACGACGCGAGAATATGCGCCGGACCAGATGCGCGCCTTTGCCGATGCCGACGAAACAGCCACCCCAGCGCCCGATCTGGCAAGCCGCGCCATCGGTCCATGTTTTGCCTGGATCGGCGCGGGCGCGGTCGTCGCGCTGCTGGTCGCTCTGTGGGCGATGGAAAAGGAAGTCTATCTGCTCGCCGCGCTGCTGGCGGGCTATGGCTTGGCCAGCCTGATCGCGATCCACTTGGCGCGCACGGGGCGAAGCGCGCATATGCTGGCGCATATCGTGGGCGATATCGGGGGTATGCCGCCGATCATGCGACGACTGGCCTTGATCCAGTTCTTCAGCTGGTCGGCGCTCTTCATCATGTGGATTCACACCACGCCGGTCGTCGCCCAATATATGTTCGGGTCGGCCGATCCCGCCAGCGCCGCCTATCAGGCCGGTGGCAATTGGGTGGGGGTGCTTTTTTCGGTATATAACGGCGTCGCCGCGATTGCGGCCCTGACCCTGCTGCCCTGGCTTGCGGGGCGGATCGGCAAGGCGCCGACCCACGCGCTGTGCCTGGTCGCGGGCGCGGCTGGCTTCGCCAGCTTTCTGGTCGTGCGCGATCCAGACCTGCTGTTGCTGAGCGAAGTGGGGGTCGGCATCGCCTGGGCCTCGATCCTGGCCATGCCTTATGCCATGCTCGCCTCCAGCCTGCCGCAGGCCAAGCTCGGCGTCTATATGGGCGTGTTCAACATCTTCGTGGTGCTGCCGCAGTTGCTGGTGGCGACGGCGATGGGATCGGTCATGAAGGCCTTCTTCCCCGGCGACCCGATCTGGACCATGGCCTTCGCCGCTGGGACGCTGCTGCTGGCGGCGCTGGCGACATTGCGGATCAGAGCGTGAGCCGGCGCAGCAATTCGAGCGGCACATGACGACGGATATCAGAGGAATTCCACCACGCCATCCTGCGCGATTCCGCTACGGAAATGGCTGTACCGCGCCAGGGATGCAGTTTTTGCAATTGCGAGCGCACCGTTCGCACTTGCAAAAACTCACCATTTGGTACACAAAGAAGCTGCCTTTCAGGCATCCTCTCCTAAAACTTTACGAGCTGGTCTTCGGATCGGCTCTTTTTTTGTCTTCGTCGGATTCGGATAGCGTGTCGTCCAGACCCTGCGGCATCTTCCAGGCGACGCCATCGTCCAGATAGGCCTCCAGTTCGCGCCAATGCCGGTCCCATCCCGGACCACGGCGGGCCGGGGGCACTTCCTGCTCCACCATCAGCCGCGCACGGCGGACCGGATTGGATGGCCTCTGTTCCATCCTTACCACGATATCGCGCACATCCTGGGGCCGGTCCTTACTCATATGCTTCTCCACGGGGCGTCCCGCCCGATCATGCGCCTTTGGCCCGGAAGCCAAGGAACAGGCAATGGGCTTAATCGGTGCGGCGCAACGAATATTGTCTATTCGTCATCCTTCCGTCATAAAGCCCCATGTCATTGCCATCCGGCCAGTCGGCCCCGCCCATCGCCCGTATCCAGCAGAATGTTCTCGCCGTGGCGGAAAGGCGCCTGCTCAACTGGCTGTGCGCCCATATGCCGCGCTGGGTTACGCCCGACATGTTGACCGCGCTGGGCATGGTCGGCGCATTCGCCATTTTCGCCGGTTATGCCGCCAGCAACTGGGGCGTCGACTGGCTATGGCTCGCGATCGCAGGCTATGCGCTGCAATGGTTCGGCGACTCCCTGGACGGCAGCCTGGCGCGGTTCCGCCATATCGAGCGGCCGTCCTACGGCTATTTCATCGATCATAGCTGCGATGGCCTGGCCACCTTGCTGATCCTCGCGGGCATGGGGGCCAGCCCCTATATCCGCATGGACGTCGCGCTGGTCGCGCTGGCGGGCTATCTGCTGCTGTCGATCCACGCCTATTTGTCGGCGCGGGTGCTGGGCGAATTCAAACTATCCTATCTGGCGGCCGGCCCGACCGAATTGCGATTGCTGCTGATCGGGCTGACGATCGCGATGATGTTGCTGGGCTATGCCCCCGGCTGGTTCGGCGCGGTGTCGGGGTTCGACCTGTTCGTGGGAATAATCGGCGCGATTCTAGTGCTGCTGTTCATCGGTCAGACGCTGACGACGGCCAAGCGGCTGGCGTCGTCCGAGCGCACTGGCCTGCCGCGCTAGCCTGACGCCGTCAGGGGCGGCGCGGCATGTGGTCGCGCGCGCCGCAGCGCGATATCAATTCGTTGAGGCGCACTTCATCCTGCGCGCCCGACGCAAATAACTTGCAGAGCCAATCCAGACACCGTGCCAGTAGCAGCATGGTTCCTCTCCCTTATTATCCGCGCATGATAACAGATTCGTGGCGCGGGAGAAGGGGAAAGAAAGGGACATGGCGGCTTACTGATCTGCGCCGACCACCCGATAGAGCAGCACCCGGTTGCTCACCAGGGCAAGGTCGGTAGAAATAGACGATTGCCGAGCGCTGTAGAGCACGCGCTGGCTGGTCAGCGCGGTCAGGAACGTGTCGATCCCCGAGCGATAGCGCTGGTCCGCCAGATCATAGGCCCGTTGGCTGGCCGCCACCAGCCGCCGCTGCGCCGCCTGTTGCGCGTCGATCGTGCCTTCGCGCGCCAGCCCGTCGGCGACTTCGCGAAAGGCTGTCTGGACCGCCTTTTCATATTGGGCGACATAGAGATCGCGCTGCGCCTTGCTATAGTCCAGATTCCCGCGGTTCGCGCCGCCGAAGATCGGCAGGCTGGCCGACGGACTGGCGGACCAGGCGAAACCGCTGCCGGTGAACAGCGACGAGAGGGCGGAACTCGCCACGCCGATCGCCGACGTCAGGCTGATCGTCGGGAACATCGCAGCGCGCGCCGCGCCGATATCGGCATTGGCGGCCTTGAGCTGATGCTCCGCCTGCAGCACGTCGGGCCGCCGAAGCAGCACGTCCGACGACAGGCCGGCCGGCACCTTGGCGATGCCGGCAATCAGGCTGTCGAGCGAGCCGGGCAGCAATGCCTCTTCGACCGGGGCGCCCACCAGCAGGTCGAGCGCGTTACGATCCTGGGCGACCTGGGTGATGTTGGCGGCGACGTCCGACGCCGCCTGCTCTACCGTCGTCTCGGCCTGATGGACGTCCAGCTTGCCGGTAAGGCCGGCGCCATTGAGCTTGCGGGTGATGTCCAGCGTGCGCTGGGCGCTCGCCTGCGTCTGGCGAGAAACCGCCAGCAGTTCCCGGTCAGCCGCCAGCGTCGCATAGGCGGTTGCCGTCTCGGCGATCAGCGTGATCCGGGTCGATCGCGCGCCTTCCTCGGTCGCCAGATAGGTTTCCAGCGCCGATTGGGCCATGTTGCGGACGCGGCCGAACAGATCGATCTCGAACGCGCTGAAACCGACATCGGCGCTGTAATTATTCTGCCTGCTGTCATTCTGGCGCGTGAAGCTGGCGCCGGCGTCGGCGGTGATGGTGGGCAACTGGGCGGCGCGCTGCACCCCATATTGCGCCCGCGCCGACTGGATGTTCGCAAGCGCGACGCGCAGATCGCGATTGTTCGCGAGCGCGCGGTCGATGACGGTGCGGAGCTTTGCGTCGCCGATCAGCTCGGTCCAGGCCAGCCCGGCCTGTTGTCCCGCCTGGCCTGGCGCATAGGCTTCGCCGCTGGGCAGCGTTGGCGGCACGGGCGCCGCCGGCCGCACATAAGTCGGCGCCATGTTGCATCCGGCGAGCGCCAATAGCGAGACGGTCGACAAGCGAAGGCGGATCATGCCGGAACTCCTGCATCGGGCGCCGGGGCAGGCGGCGCGGCCTTCCCTTCGCTAGCGCCAAACAGGCTGGCGATGGTGACGAAGAAGAGCGGTACGTAGAAGATAGCCAGCACCGTCGCGGTCGTCATGCCGCCGACCACCGCCGTACCGATTGCAACACGGCTCTGTGCGCCTGCGCCCGTCGCGATCGCCAACGGGATGACGCCGGCGATGAAGGCGAGGCTGGTCATCAGGATCGGGCGGAAGCGCAGTCGTGCCGCTTCCAGCGCTGCGGACAGCGCGTCCTTGCCCTGTTTGTGCGCCAGTTCGGCGAACTCGACGATCAGGATCGCATTCTTCGCCGCCAGGCCCATGGTCGTGAGCAAACCGACCTGGAAGAAAATATTATTCTCCAGCCCGCGCGCCCACACCGCGATGACCGCGCCGACCAGGCCGAGCGGGATCACCAGCAGCACCGCCAGCGGGATCGACCAGCTTTCATAAAGCGCGGCGAGGCACAGGAATACGACCAGCACCGACAGGCCATAGAGCAGCGGCGCCTGACCGCCGGACAGTTGCTCCTGATAGGACAGGCCGCTCCACGCATAGCTGGTGCCGGCGGGCAGCTGCTTCTGCAGTTCGACCATCCGGTCCATGGCTTCGCCCGAACTGGCGCCCGCGCCAGCCTGGCCCTGAATCTCGAAGGAGGACAGGCCATTGAAGCGCGCCATCGTGCTCGGTCCCATCGTCCAATGGGTGGTCGCGAAAGCGGAAAAGGGCACCATTTCGCCGGTACTGCTCGACCGCACCATCCAGTTGTCGATATCGGTCGGCAGCGCGCGATAGGCCGCATCCGCCTGCATATAGACGCGCTTCACCCGACCGCGATCGACGAAGTCGTTGACATAGGTGCTGCCCCAGGCGGAACTGAGCACGTTGTCGACACTGCTCTGGGTCAGGCCCAGAACGGCCAGCTTCTCATTGTCGATATCCACCTTGAGCTGCGGCGTATCCTCCAGCGAAGCGGCGCGTACGCCGGCCAGCAAGGGATCCTTCGACGCCGCGTCGATCAACTGGTTGCGCAGCTCCAGAAAACGCGCGCGGCTGAGGCTGCCATTGTTGAGCAGTTCGAAGGTGAAGCCGTTCGACTGGCCCAGGCCACGGATGGCCGGCGGCGTCATGCCCAGCACCCTGGCGTCGCGGATCGCGGCAAGTTGCTTGGTGGCGCGCCCGGCGATAGACCCGGCCGTGTTCGCCGCCCCCTTGCGATCGTCCCATGGCGCTAGGTTGATGAAGCCCTGGCCGACATTCTCGCCCTGGCCCTGGAAGCTGAATCCGGTCATGATGAAGGCGTAGGCGACATTGTCCTTTTCATCGTTCAGGAAATAATTCTGCACCTGGTCGATGACAGCGGCGGTCCGGCTGGACTTGGCGCCGGCGGGCAGCGTGACCTGCACCATCACCTGTCCCTGATCCTCGACCGGCAGGAAGCTGGATGGCAGGCGCACGAAGAGCAGCACCAGCAGCGCCAGCACGACGACATACAGGCCCCAGAACAGCTTGCGGCGGCCCAGCACCTGCTCCGTGCGGCGAACATAACCGCCGGTCAGTCGCTCGAACCAGCGGTTGAACTTGCCGGCCCAGCCCCTGTCGCGATGTTCCTCGCTCGCGGATTTGAGGATGGTCGCGCACAGCGCCGGCGACAGGATCAGCGCGACGACCACCGACAACAGCATCGACGACACGATAGTTATGGAAAACTGGCGGTAGATGACGCCGGTCGATCCGCCGAAAAAGGCCATGGGCAGCAATACGGCGGAGAGGACGAGTGCGATGCCGACCAGCGCGCTGCCGATCTCCTCCATCGACTTGATCGTCGCCTCACGCGGGGAGAGACCTTCCTCCTCCATGATGCGCTCGACATTTTCCACCACGACGATCGCGTCGTCGACCAGCAGGCCGATGGACAGGACCATGCCGAACAGGGTCAGCGTGTTGATCGAATAGCCGAACAAGGCGAGAATGCCGAACGTGCCCAGCAGCACCACCGGCACCGCGATCGCCGGGATCAGCGTCGCGCGCCAGCTTTGCAGGAAAACGAACATCACCACCACGACCAGCGCGACCGCTTCGAGCAGCGTCTTGATGACCTCCTCGACCGACAGCTTGATGAAGGGTGTCGTGTCGCGCGGAAAGACGACCTTGTAACCGTGCGGCAGGCTGGACGAGAGTTCCGCGACCTTGGCCTTGACCAGTTCCGCGGTCTTGAGCGCGTCCGCGCCCGGCGCCAGTTGCAAAGCGACGCCGGAAGCCGGGTGGCCGTTCAGTCGCGCCGCCGTGGTGTAGCTTTCATTGCCCAATTCGACACGCGCCACGTCGGACAGATGGACGATCGATCCATCTGTCTGGGTCTTGACGATGATGTTGCGGAACTGTTCGGGTGTCTGCAGACGCGCGCGCGCCGTCACGGTTGCGTTGATCTGCTGCCCGGCGGGCGCCGGGTCGGCGCCGATCTGGCCCGCCGACACTTCGACATTCTGCGCCGAAATTGCGCTCTGCACGTCCGACGGCATCAGTTTGACGGCGGCCAGCTTATAGGGGTCCAGCCACACCCGCATCGCATATTGCGAGCCGAAAATCTGGGTTGCGCCGATGCCGTCGATGCGCGCGATCGGGTCCTGAAAATTATTGACCAGATAATCGGCGATGTCCGCCTGCGTCGCCGTGTCCGTCTCGTCGTAGAGGCCGACCAGCATCAGGAAGTCGGTCTGCTGCTTGGTGACGGAAAGGCCCTGCTGTTGCACCGCATTGGGCAGGCGACTGAGCGCCTGCTGCACCCGGTTCTGCACCTGCACCTGCGCGGTGTCGGGATCGGTCCCCTTCTGGAAGGTGACGGTGATCCGCGCCTGCCCCGTAGCGGTCGAGGAAGAGGAAAAATACATCAGGCCGTCGATGCCTGTCAGCTGCTGTTCCAGCACCTGCGTGACGCTGGTTTCCACGGTTTCGGCCGAGGCACCGGGATAGGTGGCGCTGATGCCGACGCCGGGCGGGGCGATGTCGGGATATTGGGCGATGGGAAGCGACAGCATCGCGCCCAGACCCGCCAGCATGATGCCGATGGCGATGACCCAGGCGAAAATCGGCCGTTCGATGAAATAGCGGCTGAGCAAGGGCCGGCTCCTATTGCGCTGTCTTGATGGCGACAGGCTTTACGACGTCGTCGGCCTTCACCTTGTCGGTGCCCTCGACGATCAGGCGGTCGCCGGCCTTGAGACCCGCGGTGATCAGCCATTTGTCGCCGATCGCCTGAGCGGCGGTGACGATACGGCGTTCGACCTTGTTCGCCTTGTTCACGACCAGCGCCGTGGCATTGCCCTTGGGATCGCGGTTGATGCCCTGTTGCGGCGCCAGAATTGCGCCGGGCACCACCGATTGCGGCGCGATCACGCGGACGAACATGCCGGGCATCAGCAGCCCGTCAGGATTGGGAAAGCGCGCGCGCAACGTCACCGTGCCGCTGTTGACGTCGACGATCGGCTCGGCGAATTCGATCCGGCCTTCCTGGGGATAGTCGGTGCCATCTTCCAGTTTCAGGCGGATGGTCGCGCTGGCCGCCAGCGTCTTGCCCGCCGCCAGCGACCGGCGCAGCGCCAAAATCTGCGAACTGGACTGGGTCACGTCGACATAGATGGGGTCGAGCTGCTGGATCGTGGTCAGCGGGTCGGTCTGGCTGGTCGTCACCAGCGCGCCGGGGGTGAACAGGGTGCGACCAATACGACCGCTGATCGGCGCGCGGACCAGTGTGAAGTCGAGATTGACGCTGCTGGTCTGAAGGCTGGCGCGCGCCTGCTGCACCGCGGCGCTCGCCTGGCGCGCGGTCGCGATTACATCGTCGCGGTCCTGCGCGCTCACCGCTTCGGTATCGCCCAGGCTGCGATAGCGTTGCGCCTTGGCCTGCGCCGCTGCGGCGGTCGCCTGCGCACTGGCCAGACTGGCCTGCGCCTCGTCGCGCGACGCGCGATAGAGACGTGCGTCGATCTGGTAGAGCGGCTGGCCGGCGCTGACCATCGATCCTTCGGTGAACAGCCGCTTCTGGATCAGCCCCGCCACTTGCGGCCGCACTTCCGACATCATGGTCGATACGGTGCGGCCGGGCAGCTCGCTGGACACGGTGGCGTCCTGCGTGCTCAGCGTGACCACGCCCACTTCCACCGGCCCTTTTTGCGGCGGCTTTTGCTGGCCACATGCCGCAAGCGACAGGCCAAGAGCGATCGGTGCGACCCGAAGGCTGCGCAGGGTGGCGGAAATGAGCATGGTCTGACGCTTATCCTCGAAGGCGTGCCGGACAGATCCCTGCGATGCCTGCCGATGCATGGAGGAGACCGGACCGGGCGCACGAGGGGGAGGGGGGAGGGACGTGCGCGACCGATTCGGGCCGTTGCACCGGGTTTCCAGCCAGGATGGCAGGGTTAGGCATCGCAAGGACTCCGTTGGCGTCGGCAGGGGAGCCGACAAGGCCCTCTTCGCGGCTTTGCCCGTCTCATGGTAGAGCGACTGTTTTTCGGAATGCGACGACGCGTTGCATGAGCGCGCAACTTCGTATCGCTTTGTATCGGCCTGTATCAGGCGCGAAGAAGCGCAGACTTTTAACCCGTCGCGCGCTAGGACAGGCCATGGTCGATGCTGCATCCTTCCGTCCCGCCACGGTGCTGGTGGTCGATGACGACGCCGATATTCGCGACCTGATCGTCGGGCAGTTGCGGCAGGAAAATTATCGCCTGCTGGCCGCCGCCAGTCTCGGCGACCTGCGCCAGACGCTGCGCGACGAGGCGGTCGACCTCATTGTCCTCGATCTCAACCTGCCCGACGGCGATGGCCTGTCGCTGTGCCGCGAACTGCGGGCGGAGGGATCGGACGTGCAGATCATCATGGTGACCGCGCGCGGCAGCGCGATCGACCGGGTGCTGGGGCTGGAACTGGGCGCCGACGATTATCTGACCAAGCCGTTCGAGCCGCGCGAACTGCTGGTGCGCATCCGCAATTTGCTGCGGCGCGGGCGCAGCGGGGTCGCGGCACGCGCCGGCACCACGCGCTACGCCCATATCGGCCCGTGGCGGGTGGATATGGTGCAGCGCCGGCTGGTCGCCCCCGACGACCGGCTGGTGATGCTGTCCTCGGCCGAATTTCGACTGCTCAGCCGTTTCATCGACGAACCCAATGTCGTGCTGGACCGGGAGACATTGCTGCCCGAACGGCGCGCCACCGCCGCGTTCGACCGGTCGATCGACCTGCAGATCAGTCGGTTGCGGCACAAGCTTTCGACGCTGCCGGGTGGCGAGGATCTGATCCTGACGGTCCGGGGCGAAGGCTATGTCCTCGCCTGTTCGGTGGAGCATTCATGATCGGCAAGGCGTTCGGGCGCGCGCGCGCTTTCTTCCGGTCGATGGCGGGACAGATTTTCCTGATCCTGACGCTGGGCATGTCGGTCGCCGCGATCATCGCGCTGCTGGTGGCGGAACAGACGCGCCGGCATGACTTCGAACGGGTGCGCCGCCAGCGTGTCATCGCCAGCGCGGTCGATGTCGCCGATCGTTTCCGCAGAGATCCAAAGCGCATCGAAAAGATGATGGCGACGCACAGCATCATCGGCGTAGCGCCCGCGCCTGAAGGCATAAGCCTGAACGAGCCGGATTCCGACCTCGAATCCCTTCTGCGTGCGCGCTTTGGCCCGCAATCCCAGCCGGAAGCGGGCCAGGTGCCTGCCGGCCTCTGCTTCCCCGATCGCTACAAATCCAAGGAATTCGTGGCGGGGCTTGTCGATGCGCCGCGCCCGGATTGCTGGGTGGTGCGCTATACCGACGGTATCGGCCAGCGCCGGGCGATCGCCCTCAGCTTCCCGCGTCTCGCCAAGCCGCCCAGCACCATCTTCAACCCGCTCTACCTGATCGTCATCATCGCCTCTTCGGCTGGCTTGGCGATTCTGGTTGCGCGCATCGTGTCGAAACCGCTGCGGCGGCTGGAACAGGCGGCGGAGGCCTTTTCCGTCTCGCTCGACCCGGAGGAGATACCCGAACGCGGACCGGAGGAAGTGCGCGCCGCCCTGTCCACCTTCAATCTCATGCAGCGCCGCGCGCGCGCGGGCTTTGCCGAACGGACCCAACTGCTCGCTGCGATCAGCCATGATCTCCAGACGCCGCTGACCCGTCTGCGGCTGCGGCTGGAACTGGTCGAGAATGAAGAACTGCGCGCGCGCCTGTTGCAGGATCATCAGGCGATGCAGACCCTGGTGCGCGAAGGGCTGGATCTCGCCAGCAGTATCGAGGCGCGCGAGGAATGGTCGGCGCTCGACATCGATTCGCTGCTGACGAGCATGGCGGAGGATGCCGAGGAACTGGGCGCGCCTGTTCGTTTCCTGCGCGGGTGCGGCGGCACGGTGCGCGTCAAGCCCAATGCGCTGACCCGCTGCATCGCCAATCTGGTCGACAATGCCGTGCGCTATGGCGGCAGCGCGGAAATTAGCTGCGCGCGATCGGGCGGCAGGTTGCTGATCCATGTGCGCGATCATGGCCCCGGCATTCCCGCCGATCAGCTAGACCAGATGTTCGAACCCTTTACCCGCGGCGCCAGCAGCCAGCCGGGCGGGCGCCACGGCACCGGCATCGGCCTCACCATCAGCCGGTCGCTGGCGATGAGTTTCGAGGCTTCGGTGCGGCTGCGCAACGCCGAGGATGGCGGCCTGATCGCCACCATCGACATGAAGGCCTAGATCAGCAACCCGGCGATCGTCAGCACAGCCGCCGCCGCTACGCCCGCACGCGGCACCGCCGGGCGATAGGTCATGCCCAGCACCAGAACGCTGCCCAGCAGCGGCAGCAGGCCGATCCAGGCGACCAGAGCCATGCCGACATCCGTCCACAGCCACAGGCTGAGCAGCGACAGACCCAGCAGCGTCCAGCCCGCCAGTTCCAGATGGGCGACCCAGGAACGACGTTGCCATATATCCAGCAAAACCGGCCGATGCCGCTGCATCCGTCCCGCCAGCGCGAACAGGGCGAGGTAGAGGAGGCCGATGGTGAGCATCATGCCGGCGCCATCCGGCGACGCACCGGCGTCGGGGCGCTGCGGCGGCGCAACTGCTTCCAGACCAGCAGGGCCAGCGCAACCGCCATTGCGGTCAGCAGCATATTGCCGGCCATGACCGTCACGTCCCCCGCCCAGATCGGTCCCAGGGCAGCGGCAAGGGCGCACAGCGCCGCCAGCAAGCCGAGCAACAGCGGCCAGCCAAGCGCGGGCGGCAGGACCAGCCCGAGCAGCAGCGCCGCGCCTGCGCTCCATAGCGCCACCGACACTTCCTGCTGCGCGCGCGCCGCCAGGCCTAGCGGCAGCAGACGATTGGCGACCAGGAACGCCGCCATACCGATCGGTACGCCCGCCAGCCCGCCGACATTCAGCCGTTCCAGTAGCCGGTTGCCGATCGACAGCGGGGCGCGTTCGCGTCGCTTGACGATCCAGAGAACCATGCCGCTGGCGATCGCCAGGGTCAGCATCGCGCCGCCCAGAAAATAGAGCCAGCGCGTCAAGAGCGGCGCGAAATGCGCCATATGGAGGCCATAGATGGTCTGGTAGGTCCGGATGCCCGCGCGTTTTTCGGTCCAGGCCTTCAGCACCTTGCCGGTCGCGCCGTCGAAGCTGATCTCTGCGGGCAGATAGCCGATCGATGCCGTCTCGACCGGGTAGACGGTGACCACAGCGCCGGAATCTCCCGGATTGAAGATGTAGACCCGATTTACCGGGGCACCTGCGAAATGGCGCTGGGCCCGCGCCAGCATCGGCCCAATCGGCGCGAGCGTTGCCTTGGTCCCGGTCGGCGCCTTCGTCACCGCACCGGGGGTCAGGTCGCTGTAAAGCGCCATCAGATCATCGCCATAGGCCGCCGTCATGCCCCAGGGCATGTTGAGCGACGCCAGCGTGAGCAGGCCGGTGAAAGTGATCATGACGTGGAAGGGCAGGGACAGCACCCCCAGCGCATTATGCCCGTCCAGCCACGATCTTTGCCCCTTGGCCGGGCGGAAGGTGAAGATGTCCTTGAAGAAGCGCTTGTGCGCGATGACGCCGGTGACGATCGCCACCAGCATCAGCATGGCCGCCAGCGATGCCAGCAACCGGCCCCAGGGATAGGGCAGTTCCAGTTCAAAATGCAGGCGATAGAAAAATTCCCCGCCCAGCGTGTCGCGCGCCACCGGCGCGCCGCTCACCGGATCGAGCGCGCGACTGAGATAGGCGCCGCCACTGTCGTAGGACGCTTCGACGACATTGGAGCGGCCGTCCGGCGCAGCCAGATACCAGCCGGTCGATCCGGTCGTGTTGGCCGACAGCCAGTCGGTAGCCGCAGTGATCGCCCGGACAGGATCGGCCTGCCCGCTGACCTCCGGACGCATCCAGCGGCTGATCTCCGGCTTGAATACGCTCAACGTGCCCGCCAGACACATGATGAAGAGGATGTGTCCGAACAGCAGCCCGGTCCAGCCATGCAGCCAGGCCATCGCCTGACGGGCGCCGTCACGCACCATCGCGCTCGTCCCGCTCATGCCGGTTGCCCCGCGATCCAGGCGATGCCGCCCAGCGCCGCCGCCGCCAGCGCGACACCAGCGATCGCGCGCCACGGCCCGCGCGCCAGAAAGGCCCAGATCGTAACGGCGGGCGCCACCATATAGGCCATCAGGGTCGCGATCGTCACCGCCTCAACCCGTGCCATCGGCAAAGTGCGCGCCAGCGCCGCCGCCGCGAGCGCCGCCACGCCATAGGCGCCGACCGTCCCGGCGATCGTGCGCAAAGCCACATTGGCGCGATAACGCCAACCACTGCGCAGCGGGCGAGCGGAAACCTTGCTCAAAAATCGAGCCTCATGGTCGCCAGCGCGCTACGCGGCGCGGCATAATAGGCCTGGCCCCACATCAGGCTGTTGAGATAGCGCGAGTTGGTGACGTTGCGCACATTGACGCTGGCGCTGACATGCGCGGCCAGCTTCACGCTCGTCATCAGGTCCAGCACGGCATATCCCTTCTGCCGGACGGTGGCCCCGTCCGCTTCCGTGCTGATTGCATTCTGCCATCGCAGCTGTCCACCCAGCTTGAGGTCGCTGAGTTGGGGAATCATATAGGTCGTCGACAATTTCAGGGTGCGCGTCGGCAGCCAGGTGCGGGTGTCGTCGCCGTCGTCATCCTCTATGTCGAGATGGGTATAGCCCCCGCTCAGGCTCCACTGGTCGGTGATGTTGCCGGCGACCTCCAGTTCGAACCCGGTCGAGGTCGTATCGACGCCGATATAATAGCTGCGCACGCTATCCTCGAACGTGCCGGCATAGTCGGCCAGGCCGCTTTGCTTGGCGCGGAAGACGGCGGCGGTGGCGTAGAGGCGACCGTCGAACCACTGGCTCTTGATTCCCGCCTCAAGGCTGGTGCCCTTGGCCGGAGCGAGACGATGGTTGTCCACATCCACTTCGGGCTGCGGATTGTAGATGTCGGTGTAGCTCGCATAGAGCGAGACATGCTTGTCGAGATCGAAGATCAGGCCGGCATAGGGGCTGAACTTGCTATCCTTGCGATATTGATCGACCGTATAGGCGGTGCCGGTTGTCTTGAGCCACATGAGGCTGCCGCCCACCACGGCCTTGAGCTTGTCCGTCAGCTTGAGGTGCGCCGCGCCATAGACGCGGGTCAGGCGGTCCTTATAGTCGGACGCCAGATAGGGATCGGGATAGGCCGGCTCGGCCAACAGGCCCTCGTCCCATTGGCCGATGGCGGGATATTCCAGCAGATCGGCGGAAAAGCCTTCCCACTCCTTGCTATGGGCGGAGGCGGTCGAGACGCCGAAAGCGACGCTATGTTCGCGGCCCAGCAGGGTGACGGGGCCGGAGGCATAGAAATCGCCCAGATATTGTTTGAAGGCCGACGGATAAATGCCGGTCATGCCATAGACGCCCAGGCCCGTCTGCTTGTCCGGCGTGCCAAAGGCGTAGAGCAGCTTTGCCTGCTCGTCGAACTGCTTGTAGGTGAAGACGCCTTTGACCGACCAGCCATTGTCGAAGCCATAGGCCAGTTCGGCAAAGGCGTTCTGGTCGGTCGTGTTCCAATAGGTCCAGTCGGCGCTGGTGGAGGTGGAGCGCGGATAGCTGATCTGGGTAAGGTCGCTATAGACCAGAGGCAACGCCCCCCACAGTACGCCATCGGCGTTATTTTCCTGCCGCGCATAACCGATGGTCGCTTTGAGCTGTGGCGTCACCTGCCAACTGACGATACCGCCCATCACATCGCGGTTGACGTGATTATAGTCGAGATAGCTGTCCTTCTCCTCATGGGCGTAGATCAGCCGGGCAGACATGGTGTCGGTCAGCGGCACCGACACATCGCCTTCCAGCCGCCACTGGTTCCACGATCCCGCCTGCGCGGAGACTGTCGCCCGGAATTCATCCAGCGGCCGCTTGCGCACATAATTGATCGTTGCGGACGGATTGCCGATCCCGGTCATGATCGCATTGGCGCCGCGGATCGTTTCCACATTTTCGAAGAGGGCGGTGTCCATGTCGCCGAACTGGATGCCCGAAATCAGCGGCAGGCCGATGCCGTCGATCTGGAAATTAGTCACGTCGAAACCGCGGCTGTTATATTGCGTGCGATCCGTTTCGACCCGCTCCACATTGATGCCGACCGCCTGCGCCAGCAGATCGTTGACATTGGTGAGGGCATAATCCTCGATCCGCTCGCGATTGATGATGGTGATCGACTGCGGCGTTTCGCGCGGCGTCAGGGCCAGGCCCGTTGCGCTGCTGGTCTGATGATCGGCGATGCCGGTGACGATGATCTCGCTCTTCTCCGTTACCGAAGCATCCGCTTCGGCCGCTTTCGCGGTGTGGAGAGGCAGCAGCAACATGGCGCTGGCGAAAAGGGCGGATCGAGCGGGAACGGGCATGGCATGGTCCTTGGCGGTATGACCGGGCCGTTATCCGAAATGTAGAATGCGAGTCAATCGCATTAGCAATTATTGCCTATTTATCTCGCGATGTTGCGGCGCCTCTCCGGCTTCTGTGTCCAGCCGTTCGGCACCATGGGCGTGCGGTGCGGCAAAGGCTTTTCGCTCCATGCCGCATCATCCGCACCCTATGCTGCCGCGCAAGAGTGAGAGGAGCGGATGCAATGGAGATGATCGTGCCGACGGGGGCCGGCCTGGTGCGCGGCGCGATGGTCGGTGGCGTCGCCCGCTTTCTGGGCGTCCCCTATGCCGCCGCGCCGATCGGCGACCGCCGCTTCGCCCTGCCGCAACCGCCCGAATGTTGGGACGGCGTGCGCGATGCGCAGGCACCCGGCGCCAGCGCGCCGCAGCGGGTGCGCGGCGTGCCGGGCGTCGATGTCGAGGCGCTGGTGGGCAAGGGCTGGCTTCCCGGCGAGGATTATCTGACCCTCAACATCTGGAAACCGGCTGACGATCGGACCGCGTTGCCGGTCATGGTCTTCATCCATGGCGGCGGTTTCGTTTTGGGCAGCAAGGACGCAGCGGTGCAGGACGGCAGCGCCTTCGCCCGCGACGGCGTGCTGCTGGTGGCGATCAATTATCGGCTCGGGATCGAAGGTTTCCTGCCTATTCCCGGGATCCCGACAAATCTGGGCCTGCGCGACCAGATTTTCGCGTTGCAATGGGTGCGGGACAATATCGCGGCTTTTGGTGGTGATCCCGCCAACGTCACCGTCTTCGGCGAGTCCGCCGGGGCCATGTCGGTCGCGAACCTGATCGCCTCGCCGCTAGCCAAAGGGCTGTTCCGCCGCGCCATCGCGCAAAGCGGCCATGGCGCGATGACCCGCGACATCGGCGTTGCGCAACGCCTGGTGAAGGCGCTGGCGAAGCGGGTGAAGATCGCACCCGACGCCGCCGGATTCCGGTCGGTCGCACCGGGCGACATGCTGGACGCGATGGAGAAGGTCAGCCTGCCGACCGCGCGGCTCGACCTGCGCGACGCCGACGGGCGGGAGCCGGTGTTCGGCATCAGCCGCTTCGTCCCGGTCCATGGCGACGATGTCCTGCCGCAAAAACCGCTCGACGCGCTCAAGGCCGGGGCAGGGGCGCAGGTCGACCTGCTGATCGGCACCAATGCGGAGGAAATGAACCTCTATTTCGTGCCGACCGGCGTGCGGGAGAAGCTGGGCCGCCTGCTCGCGACCTGGTTCGTCCACAAGCATCAGCTGCAGGCGCGCAAGCTGCTCAAGGCCTATGGCATGGGCGCGGAGGGCGTGAAGCCCGGCCACGCCTTCACCGATGCCCTGCACGATCTGGTGTTCCGCTGGCCCGCCCGTCGTTTCGCCGAGGAGCATCGCGGGCGTACGCATATGTATGAGTTCGCATGGCGGTCGCCGCTGTTCGGCGGCCCCCGATCCGACGGTTTGGGCGCGGCGCATGCGATGGAACTGCCTTTCGTTTTCGACACGCTGGCCAGCGTTACCGGCCCCCAAGGGCTGTGCGGCGAAGCGCCGCCGCAAGCGCTGGCCGACCGGGTCCATCGCATCTGGGTCGATTTCGCCACCGACGGCCGCCTGCCCTGGGATGCGTTCACGCGCGACAATCGGCTGGTCTATCGACTTGCGGAAGGGGAGGCAGCTTATGAACCACCCATGCCCTGCGCGCCTTATCTGCCCTGAAGGATTGCCCATGTATCTGGAGCGACTGAAACTGGACGGCCGGCGCGCGCTTGTCACCGGTGGCGCGAGCGGCATCGGCCTGGCCTGTGTCGAGGCGCTGGGCGAAATGGGCGCGGCGGTGACGATCGCGGACCTCGATTCCGCCACGATCGACGTGGCTGTCGCGGCGATGACGGCGAAGGGGCTGTCGGTCGACGGCGTGGTGATGGACGTGACCGACAGTGATGCGGTGACGGCGACCGCCAATCGGATCGGCGCGATCGACATCCTCGTCAACAATGCCGGCGTCGCACGCAGCGATACGCCGGCGGAGGCGGTGGCGGACGAGCATTGGCATAATGTCATCGACGTCAATCTGAACGGCACCTTCTGGTGTGCGCGCGCCTTTGGCCGTTTCATGCTGGAGCGGGGCCGGGGCAGCATCGTCAATGTCGGATCGATGAGCGGCGTCATCGTCAACCGGCCGCAGCCGCAAAGCTATTACAACGCGTCCAAGGCGGCGGTGCATCAATTGACGAAGAGCCTGGCGGCGGAATGGGCGGACCGCGGCGTGCGGGTCAACGCGGTCGCGCCTACCTATATCCGCACGCCGCTGAATGCTTTCGCCGACAAGGAAGGGCCGATGGTTCGGCGCTGGATCGATTCGACGCCAATGGGGCGGCTGGGCGAAGTGGAGGAAGTGGCGTCGGTCGTCGCCTTCTTGGCATCCGACGCGGCGAGCCTGATGACCGGCAGCATCGTGCTGGCCGACGGCGGTTATAGCTGCTGGTAAGGCATGAAGGAGACGGCGAGTCAGACAGTTTCTGCGCTATGGCCAATCCGATCGGCGAAGCGATCGACCCGGACGGCATAGTGGTCTATCTCCTCAAACCTATCTGAAAGCTGTACCTATCAGATAGGCCCATGGGCGATCCGCAGGACATGATTCCACCGGACGCCGGGAGGAGAGACAGGATGACGTTGAAGGCCCTCTTATTTGCCGGTGTCGCGATCGCGGCGCCTCTGCCCTGCGCAGCACAGGCGCAGCAGGCGCCCGCCGCCGACGCGGGATCATCCGACATCATCGTCACCGCGCGCAAGCGGCAGGAAACGCTGCTCGACGTGCCGGTCGCGGTGACCGCGGTGAGCGGCGACACGCTCGCCCGGCGCAACATCAATTCGGTGCGCGAAGCCGCCGCGCTCGCCCCCGGCCTCAACATCTCCAGCGACGGTGCAGGCCGCGCCTTCGTCTCGATCCGTGGCGTGGGCGTCACCCTGGTCCAGTCGGTGCAGCCCGGCGTCGGCCTGTTCGTTGACGGCATCTATCGTCCCAACACCGCCTATCTCAACAACCCGCTGCTCGACGTCGAGCGGATCGAGGTGCTGCGCGGGCCGCAGGGCACGCTCTATGGCAAGAACACGCTGGGCGGGGCGATCAACGTCATCACCCGCCAGCCGGGCAATGCTTTCGAGGCCCGCGGCGCGGCCAGCTATGCCGGGCCTGACAATAGCTGGTTGGTGTCTGGTTCGGTGTCCGCCCCGATCGTGCAGGACAAGCTGGCGATCCGCGTCGGCGGGTCGCATCGCGAGCAGGACGGCTTCATCAACAACAGCAATATCGGCGGCAAGGCGAACCGGTTCAACACCGACTCGCTCAGCAGCACCATCCGCGCCACGCCCAGCGAAGACCTGACGATCATCGTGAACGGCTATTATGACTGGGTGAAGGGCGCCAACGTCCCCTATGCCCGCGTCACCGGCCCGACCGATTATTCGCGCGACAACCAGTTCGATACGCTGGGCACCACCACCTACAAATATCGCGGCGTCAACGCCCGCATCGAAACCCCGATCGACGCGATCAACACCAAGCTGTCGCTACAGGCCGCCTACGACGCGCGCGACACCAGCGCGCCCGACACCGACGGCGATTTCGGCCCCAGCGACGCGACCACCGCCGTCCCCGCCGTGCGCCAGAGCAGCACCGACCGCCTGCGCACCAAGACGCTCGAACTGCGTTTCGACACCGAATATAGCGACCAGTTCTCAACGCTCGTCGGCCTGTTCTACAGCCGGGAGACGACGCGAGCGAACCAGCTCACCAACATCCAGCTTACCTTGCCGCTGCCGACCGGGCCGTTTCCGGTTGCGATCAACAATCGTGCCCAGAACGCGACCAAGGCGGACACTTATGCCGCCTTCGGCACCGCTTTCTGGAAACCCAATGCGGATTGGGAAGTGGCGCTCGGCCTGCGCTACGACCATGAGGACCGGCAATCCGTCGGCATCGTCAATGGCGGCGCGCCGTCGCGGGTGGGCCTCAAGTCCAACGAGGTCGAACCGCGCCTGTCGGTCACCCGCCACTGGAACCGCGAACTCATGACCTATGCCTCGGTCGCGCGTGGCTATCGGGGCGGCGGCTTCAACGCCGTGACCGCGCCGATCCGCGTCTATAAGGGCGATTCCGCCTGGACCTATGAAATCGGCACCAAATATGCGTCGGCCGATCGCCGGGTGACCCTGTCGGGCGACATATTCTACAGCGATTACAAGGATTATATCGGCCTCAATTCGATCGCCCCGGCCTCCACCGGCGGCCTCGTCACCGTCGATCTCAACAGCGGCGACGTCGAAAGCTATGGTGCCGAAATCGAATTTGCCTTCAAGCCGGTCGAGCAATGGACGCTATCGGGCGGCCTGACCTACATGCACGCCCGCCTGACCGACAGTTCGGCTTATACCGCCGTCACCGGCCGCACCCTGTCGAGCGATCGGCTGACCTTCCAGCCCGACTGGATGGTCAGCCTGTCGAGCGACTATGTCGTGCCGCTCGGCGATGACAGCAGCCTGACCTTCAACGCCGGCCTCACCGGCAAGGGCAAGCGGCTGGCCGCGACGCTGAACCAGACGACGCCGACGATCCTGAAATCCTATGTCCTGGCCAACGGGTCGATCACCTACCGCACCGACGGCATCGAACTGGCGCTGTTCGGCACCAACCTGTTCAACAAGAAATATTTCGACTCCTATATCGAGAAGACGACGCTGGCACTGGCCGGCCTGCCCGCATCGGATCTGGGTATCATCGGCGACCTGCGCCGCTATGGCGTGCGCGCCAGCTTCCGGTTCTGATCCGATGCGCGCGCCCGCCTTCCCACCCCGCAAGGCCCTGCCGGACGGCGTTCTCGACCAGCTTGCCGCCGCCTTTAGCGACAATCTGGCGCTGGGGGAGGCGGTGCGCAGCCAGCATGGGCAGAGCGAGACGCATTTCGCGCCCGTCCTGCCCGACGCTGTGGTCTTCGCCCGTTCGACGGAGGATGTCGTCGCACTGGTCAAGCTCTGCGTCGCCGCCGACGTGCCGATCATCCCCTTCGGCGCTGGCACCTCGATCGAGGGCAACACCCTGCCGGTGCAGGGCGGGGTGACGGTCGATCTCAGCCGGATGGACGCCATCCTTCAGGTGAATGTCGAGGATTTCGACTGCACCGTGCAGGCCGGCGTGCGGCGCGAGCAACTGAACGAGCATCTGCGCGACCAGGGCCTGTTCTTCCCCATCGACCCCGGCGCCAATGCCACGCTGGGTGGCATGGCCTCCACCCGCGCATCGGGCACCAATGCCGTACGCTACGGCACGATGCGCGAGGCGATCCTGTCGCTGCGCGTCGTGACCCCCGACGGTCGCGACATCCGCACCGCCCGGCGCGCGCGCAAGTCGGCGGCGGGCTATGACCTCACCCGGTTGATGATCGGCAGCGAAGGCACGCTGGGCATCATCACCGAAGTGACGCTGCGCCTCCACGCCATCCCGGAGGCGATCTCGTCGGCCGTGTGCAGCTTCGAGAGTCTGGAAGGGGCGGTGGATACGGTGGTGCAGTCGATCCAGATCGGCGTGCCGCTGGCGCGGGTCGAGATATTGGACGACGCGCAGATGCGCGCGGTCAATCGCTGGTCGAAACTCGACTATCCCGAACAGACCACGCTCTTCTTCGAATTTCACGGCTCGCCATCCTATGTCGAGGAACAGGTGCGCACGGTGGAGGAGATCGCCGCGATGCACGGCGGCGGGCAATTTCGCTGGTCGAACCTGCCGGAGGAACGCTCCAGATTGTGGAAGGCGCGACACGAGGCCTATTATGCCGCGGTCAACCAGCGTCCCGGCGCGATCGGTTGGGCGACGGACGTATGCGTGCCGATCAGTCGCCTCGCCGAATGCATCACCCGGACCAAGGCGGACCTGGCGACCGCCAGCGTGCCGGGTACGATATTGGGCCATGTCGGCGACGGCAATTTCCACGTCATCTTCTCGATCGACCCCAACGCACCGGCGGAAATGGCAGAGGTGGAGGCGCTCAACCAGCGGCTGGTGGACCGGGCGCTGGCGATGGACGGCACCTGCACCGGCGAACATGGCATCGGCATCGGCAAGCAGCATTGCCTGGTCGAGGAACTGGGCGAGGCGGTCGATCTGATGCGCGTCATCAAGCGCGCGATCGACCCAAAGAACCTGTTCAATCCGGGCAAGATTTTCACCCTTTGACATCACGCCGTTTAGCCGGGGGGCTAAACTGTCCGGCCGCGTCGACTCCCCTTGGCGCGGCCGGGCATCATGACAGGGGCATGGCCATGACCGGCCATGCCGCAGAAAGGCTCGTCCCGATGACCGCCACACTCACTCATTCCCCATCCTTTCTGCGCCTGTTGCCGCCGCTGCTGATCCTGGCGCTGGCAATGGCGGCCGGTTTCACCATGATGGGATCGTTCAGCATGGTGCAGGAAGGCGCCAAGGCCGAAATGGGCCTGAGCGATTTTCAATTGTCGCTCGTGCAGGGCGTGGCCGCCGCGGTGCCACTGCTGCTCTTTTCCATGCCGATCGGGTTATTGGTCGATCGCACCAATCGTCTGCGCCTGCTCATCTGTCTGGCGCTGATCTGGACGATGGGCACCCTTTTGACCGCTGTGGCGCAGAGCGTCTCCACCCTGTTCATGGCGCGAATGCTCGCCGGGATCGGCACTACCGGCGCTTTGACGGCGGCGCTGTCGCTCTGCGCCGACCTGTGCCCGCCGCACCAGCGGGGTAGGGCGCTGCTGGTCGTGACCCTGGGCAAGGCGCTGGGGCAGGCGGGGGCGTTTGCGCTGGCGGGCTGGCTGCTTAGCGTGTTCCTACATCCAGCCGCCGACACGCTTTTCGCTGGCGTCACCCCCTGGCGCGCCACCCATTTCGCGCTTGCGGCGATCAGCGCTGCGCTGATCCTGCCCCTATTCCTGCTGCGCGAACCGGCGCGACGGGAGGCGGCGGCGGGCATCCATGCCCCCTGGCGCGTGGTTCTGCAGGAATTCTGGTCGCGCCGCGCCTTTCTTGGCCCGCTGTTCGTAGGCCAGGTCAGCGTGGTGATGGCCGATGCGGCGGCCGCGATCTGGGCGTCGCCCGTCTTGTCGCGCAGCTATGGCCTGGCGCCGCCCGACTTTGCCGGCTGGATGGGCAGCCTCATATTCCTGACCGGAGTCGCAGGATCGGTGCTGGGTGGCGTGGCGGCCGATATCGGACAGAAGAGCGGGCGGCGCGGCGGCCTGCTGATCGGCGCGGTGATCGCGGCGGCGCTGGGCATCCCGGCCGCGCTCTTCCCGATCATGCCCGGAATCCCCTCCTTCGCCGTGGCGCTGGGTGCGCTGATGCTGTGCGGCACCGTCACCGGCCTGATCACATCCGTCGCGCTCACGGTATTGCTGCCTAACGAATTGCGCGGCCTGTGCATCGGCGCCTTCATCGCCATCGCCGGCCTGATCGGCTTCGGCGTCGCGCCGACATTGGTGACGGCGATCAGCGGCTTGCTCGGCGGCGAAGCGCATCTGGGCGGAGGCCTTGCGACGGTCGGCGTGTCGGTCAGCATCGTCTCGGTCACCGCCTTCTGGCGGGCTATGCGTCGCGCGCCGGACAGACCTATCTGATAGCTATTGCCAAAAGCTGTCTGATAGGTCAGTATGTGAGCAAGGAGAAGATGGCCATGGATCGAATCAGTGTGTCGCCCGAGATGATCGCGCTGGTCGGGCCAGGCATCGCCACGCTGGCCAATGATGCGGGCCTCTCCGTAGCTTTCCTGCTCGGTTTCGGCGCGGTGGGGCACTCGGCGTCGGTCCGGCTGGTCGAGCATCCCACGCTCGCCGACCTGAACGACGATCCGGGCAGCCGCCTGATCCTGCTGGTCGCGCCGGACGCCTGCGCGCGGGTGGCCGACGGGGCGGTGCCGTTCGCGCCGGGCGTTGCTTATTATCTGCCCTCGCCGCTCCGCGCGATCGCGCTCGCCATCCGCGATTGCCGCCTTCACGACGCGGCCGCCGCGCCCTATCGGCTGGCCAAGAGCATCGAACTGTTCTGCGAGCTTCTGCGCGCCGGGCGCGAAGACGGGTTCGTGCCGATCGGGCAGGATGCGCTGCTGTCGCGGGCCGACAGCGAAAGGCTGCTGACGGCGCGGCGCATGATCGAGGATCGCTGGGCGGAAAAGCTGACGCTGGACGGCATCGCCCGCGCCTGCGGCCTCAACCGCGCCAAGCTGACCCGCGGCTTCCGCGACATGTTCGGCAGTTCGGTCGCCGACGCCATCACGGCGCAGCGGCTCGACCGGGCGGGGGAAATGCTGGTGGCGACCGAATTGCCGGTGTCGTCGATCGGCTATCGTTGCGGCTATCTCAACAATGCCAGCTTCACCCGCGCCTTCGCCCGCCATTTCGGCGTCGCGCCGACGCTGTATCGTGCGGAGCGACTGGCGGCATGACCAGCCGGGCGATCGACGATGGCGGGTCGCTGGTCGAACGCGCCATCCAGGCCGTGCGCGACCATATCCGCGCCCATAGCCTGCGGGTCGGCGACACGCTGCCGGGCGAAGGCGCCTTCGCCACCAGCCTGGGGGTTAGCCGCGCGGTGATGCGGGAAGCCTTTGGAGCGCTTGCCGCCTTGCACCTGATCGACGTTGGCAATGGCCGCCGCGCGCGGGTCGGGGCCATCGATGGATCGGTGATGGGGGCTTCGCTCGACCATGCGGTATCGACCGAGCAGGTCAGCGTCGCCGATGTGTGGGACGTGCGGCGCACGCTCGAACTGCGGATCGCCGCGCTTGCCGCGCAGCGCCGCACCGACGCGCAGGCTGCCGAGATTTTGGCCATAGCGCAGGCGATGGCGCAGGAGTGCGACGACATGGCGCAGGTGACCCGGCTCGATATCGCGCTCCACAATGCGATTGCCGAAGCGGCGTCGAACCTGCTCTTCGCGCAGATCATGCGGTCCTTCGCGCCGCTGATGGAAACGGCGGTGCCGCGCGCCTGGGAAACCCGCCGGACCGATACCCAGCGGCAGGACATCATCGCCTGTCACCTCGACCTGGCGCAGGCGATCGTCGACCGCGACCCCACCGCCGCCGCCGCCGCGATCGACCGCCATTTCGATACGTCTATCGGCCAGATGCTGGCGACATGATTATCGGCGAATCATGACCCGTTCCGCCGACAGGCCGAAGACGATCCCGATCGTGGCCCACAGGATCAGTTGGGTCGCGATCGAGGCGAGGCGGAAATGCCAGAGCAAGGTCGCCGGGAAATCGGCTGGTACTTCATCGACGCTGGGCAGCAGAAACTGGCCCAGCACGACCATCGCGACATAAGCCGCCATTGCGAGCAACATCGCGTCGATGCCACGACAGGATCGAGCGAGCGCGCTTCGGATCTTCGCGGCGATCACCGCGCCGCCCACCGACAGGGCGATCATGGCGAAATAGGCGGCGGTGCGCAGGCCCACAGTGTCATGCTGGCCCACGGCCGGCGGCGTCTGGGGATATTTGATCCCCGGCACGATCACGATCAGCAGAATGGCGATCCCGGCGAGCAACAGGGCGAAGCTGCGCGGGCCAATGCGGCCGAAGCGTCCATAACCATAGGCGAATATGAGTGCGAAAATGCCGCCGACCGCCGCGCCGTAAAGCGCCAGCGCGGTCAGGAGGCCCGCGCCCTTCTGCGTCGCCCGGCTTACCAGCTCCTCTTCCTGCCCATTCGCAGGTGTGTCCGCATGATGCGCCGCATGGACATGCTCATAGCCAATGGCGAGATCGATCTGGGGCTCCGCGATCACGCGCGCGAACATCGTCGCGACGAGGGCCGCGAGAATGCCGGCCAGCATTCCGCGCCACAAAAGACTTTTGGTCATCGCCGGCGATCAGTGGCAGGGGAAGCCGAGCAGATGGCGCCCGTCATGGACGAATTCATGCACATACATGCCGCCGAACAAGGCGAAGGCGCCCTGTTCGGTGCTGACGAAATAGAGGAAGATGAGCGCGATCAGCGTGCCGAATACGGCCCAGGGCGCGATGTCCTCGATCGGGATGGCGGAGCCACCCTGGACAGGAATGAAATGGTCGTCGAGCAGTGCGGCAGTGGTTGCCATGATCCGTACTCCTATAGGGGATTGCGCGTCCCGCGAGAGATAATATGTTCAGGAAGAAGGTCTGGCTCTCGACCTTGTACGTCGATAACAGTGGCGCGACCGCGCCGGAATCTCACCGGCTTCTTCTTCCTGATGCCCGCGCTGTTTAGGGTGCGCGATGGCGCGACGTCAACATCTCCCGGAGGTTCCGCTGGCTACATCCCTCCTTCTCCTATGCGCGGCGTCCACGCCGTCCAGCCGGATCGGCGGCTTTCCGGCGCTGGACGAGGGCCTGGACGCACGCGGCGCGCATGATGCCGCCGCCTGCCGCCTGCCGCCGGGTTTCGACAACCATGTCCTTTGCAGCCCGTCCCGCGCCGCCGCGCAGACTGCCCAGGCGATGGGGCTGGACGCCTCGGTCGAGGTCGCGTTGGTGGACATGGATGCCGGGCGCTGGTCGGGCCGGTCGTTTGCCGACCTTTTCGCCGCCGAACCGGCCGCCCTGTCCGACTGGATCGCCGATCCGACGCAGGGCACCGCGGATGGTGAGACCATGGAATCGGTGCGACAGCGGGTAGGCGGCTGGCTGGACGGAATCGCGCAGTCGCCCGGATGCGTCTGCGCCATCAGCCATGCCATGACGATCCGCGCCGCGCTGGCGCACGCGCTGGGCTTTCCGCTCGTGACGACGCCTGCCATCGACATTGCGCCGCTATCCGCCGTTCGCCTGTCCTTCAACCGCATCTGGCGGCTTCAGGCGATCGCACCGCACTGAGGGCTTGCGGACGGCCCCGGCAGCCGGTATCGCCGACCGCATCCGGGGAGCCGCAAGCCCCCTTCGATGACTGATCGCGCCGGTTCCCCGCAAGGGGATTAAAATGGGAAGGCGGTGCGGGTGGCGGTCCCTCGACGAGGGCGCTCATCCAAATCCGCAGCTGTCCCTGCAACTGTAAGCGGCGAGCGCGATGCACATCGCTCCCTTTCCAGGGGAGCAGCCACTGGGCCGGACGCTAAATCCTGCGAGGCCTGGGAAGGCGTGCATCAAGCGATGACCCGCGAGCCAGGAGACCTGCCGGCGTCTGGTCGCTCTTGCTTTGGTCCAGGGGATGGCCGGGGCACGGTGAACGCCGTCTGAGCGACGAACCCATGTGGCTGGGGCCGCATCGGTGCGCGCTGACGGGCTCCATGCGCCTGCTCGTCGCCGCGCATCGACCGTTCGTTCGCGTCCGGCACGCCCCCGCCCGAGATATCGCTCAGGTGCAGCGGGGGTAGACATGGCCATTATCAGGCTCGGCGATGCCGATCGCCCCTTCGCGCGCATGAATCCCATGGCGCTTGAAGGAGAAGAAGCGTGAGCAAGATCCCGACCACCGTCATCACAGGCTTTCTGGGGGCGGGCAAGACGACGTTGATCCGGCACCTGCTGCACAATGCCAAGGGCCGCAGGCTGGCGCTGATCGTCAACGAGTTCGGCGATGTCGGCGTGGACGGCGCGCTGCTGCGCGGATGCAATGACGAGGCGTGCCCGGAGGACGATATCGTCGAACTGGCCAATGGCTGCATCTGCTGCACCGTGGCCGACGATTTCCTGCCGACCATGCTCAAGCTGCTCGACCGCGCCAATCCGCCAGACCATATCATCATCGAAACGTCCGGCCTGGCGCTGCCCAAGCCGCTGGTGAAGGCGTTCCAGTGGCCCGAAATCCGCACCCGCGCGACCGTGGATGGCGTCGTGGCGCTGATCGACGCCGATGCGGTCGCCGCCGGGCGCTTCGCCGCCGACGAAGCCGCGCTGGCGCTGGCGCGGGCGGCCGACCCCTCGCTCGACCATGACAGTCCGCTGGAGGAACTATACGAAGACCAGCTCGCCTGCGCGGACCTCGTCATCCTCAACAAGGCCGACATGGTCGATGCTGACGCGCTGACCCGGATCGAGGGCGACATAGGCAAGGATATCCGTAGTGGGGTGAAGATCGTGCGGACCGATCATGGCGCGATCGATGCCGGCGTCCTGCTCGGCCTGTTCGCCGAAGCGGAAGAGGATATCGACGCGCGGCCATCGCACCATGACGGCGACCCCGATCATGACCATGACGATTTCGACAGCTTCGTCGTCACCGGCGGCGAGATTGCGGGCGTGGATGCGCTGGTGCAGGCCATGGCCCCGTTGATCGAGGCGCATGATATCCTGCGCATCAAGGGCATGGTCGCCGTCGCCGGGCGCCCGGCACGGTTGGTCGTCCAGGCGGTCGGTCCCCGCATCCAGCATTATTTCGACCGCGCCTGGAAAGCGGAGGAGTCGCGCCTGTCACAACTGGTGGTGATCGGGCAGAAGGGGCTGAATCAGGCCGCCATCGACAGCGCCCTTCGCGCGGCCTTCGCCTGATGCATTTGCTGGCCGCTACGCCGGGAACCGTCTCCAATGGCGAGGAGGCGATCGACCTCGATCAATCGCCGGGCGAGATCGTGTTCCTGACCGTGGCGGACAGCGAGCTGGCCTGTTTCGCCCAAGCGGCGGCCCTGCTGGGTGAGGATGCGCCGTCGATCCGGCTGGCCAACCTGCTCCAGCTCAAGCATCCCTATTCGGTCGATCTCTACGTCGAAAAGGTGATCGCCCATGCGCGTTTCGTGTGCGTGGTGCTGCTGGGGGGCAAGGCCTACTGGTCCTATGGCGTCGACGAGATCGCGCGGGTGGCGCGCGAAAGGGGGATTGCGTTCGCCGCGATCGCCGATGGGCGCGAACCCGATCCGTCGCTCGATGCCGCCGCGACGCTGCCGGTGGCGGTCAGCGAACGGCTCCGCGACTATCTGCGGCAGGGCGGCGTCGCCAATGCGGTCGGCTTCCTGCGCCATGCCGCGCGGCTGATCGGCGCGGATATCGGCGTGCCGGACGATCCGGTGCCGGTCGCCGACGCCGGTCTCTATCTGGCGGGTATGGAACGGCCTACGCTGGACGATGTGCGGACAGGATGGCGCGCGGGACAGCCCGTCGCGCTCCTCTGCTTCTATCGCGCGCTGATGATCGCCGGTACGCTCGATGCCGTCGATGCGCTCGTCGCCGCGCTGAAGGGACGCGGGCTGAACGTCGTCGCCGTCCATGTGCGGGCGCTGCGCGAGCCGTTCGCGATCGACTGGCTGCGCAGCCTGATCGCTGAAATCCGGCCCGACATCATTCTGAACGCCACCGCCTTCGCCGCTTCCTCGCCCGGCGACAGGCGGACGCCGTCGGTCCTCGAAACCGCGGATTGTCCGATCCTCCAGACCGTGTTCGCGGGGGTCGAACAGGCGAACTGGGCCGACAGTCCGCGCGGCCTTGGCCCCCGCGACCTGGCGATGAACGTCGCCCTGCCCGAGATTGACGGGCGCCTGTTCACCCGCGCCGTCGCCTTCAAGGCGGCCGAGCGTTTCGATGCCCGGACCCAATGCGGCATCGTGGTGCCGCGCGTTGCCCCTGATCGCGTCGCTTTCGTCGCCGATCTTGCCGCCAATTGGGCGGCATTGCGGCGCACGCCCGCCTCGGATCGGCGCGTTGCGCTCATTCTCGCCAACTATCCCAATCGCGACGGTCGGCTGGGCAATGGCGTCGGCCTCGACACGCCGGCCAGCGCAGCCGCGATTCTCGCCGCCCTGCGCGAAGCGGGCTATCATGTCGGCGATGCGCCCGTGGACGGCGCGGGGCTGATGGCGATCCTGCTCGGCGGCGTCACCAACGCCCGCGCGTCGCTGGATCGCCTGCCCGAAGTCCGCCTGCCCGTTGGCGATTATCGCAGGATGTTCGATGCGCTGCCCGCGTCGGTGCGTGACGCGGTGACGGCGCGATGGGGCGCGCCTGCCGACGATCCGTTCGTGCGCGACGACGCCTTTCATCTGCCCGCCCATCGCTTCGGCCATATCGTCGTCGCAGTGCAGCCCGCGCGCGGGTATAATATCGATCCCAAGACCAGCTATCATGACCCGGCGCTGGTCCCGCCGCATGGCTATCTGGCCTTTCATTTCTGGCTGAACCAGGATTTCGGCGCGCAGGCTGTCGTCCATGTCGGCAAGCATGGCAATCTGGAATGGCTGCCGGGCAAGGCGCTGGCCCTGTCCGACACCTGCTTCCCGGAAATCTGCGCCGGGCCGGTGCCGCAACTCTATCCTTTCATCGTCAACGATCCGGGCGAAGGAACGCAGGCGAAGCGCCGCATCGGCGCGGCGATCATCGATCATCTCACCCCGCCGCTGACGCGCGCGGAAAGCTATGGCCCGTTGAAGGCGCTCGAAGCGCTGGTCGATGAATATTATCTCGCCGCCGGCATGGACCCGCGCCGCATCCAGCATCTGAAAGCCGAAATTCTCGATCTCGCCCGGTCGCAGGGACTGGACGCCGATGCCGGGGCCGTTGGGGATGGCGATGACGCGCTCGCGGCTCTCGACAATTATTTGTGCGAATTGAAGGAGATGCAGATACGCGACGGGCTGCACATCTTCATGCGATCGCCGACCGGCCGGCTGCGTACGGACTTGCTCATCGCCCTGTCCCGCACCCCGCGCGGCTATGACGAGGCGAGCCAGGCGTCGCTGCTCCGCGCCATGGCCGACGATCTGGACCTTGGCTTCGATCCGCTCGATTGCCGGATGGGCGACGGCTGGACCGGCCCCCGACCGGCCGTGCTGGCAGCGGTGAGCGATGCGCCCTGGCGCAGCCATGGCGACACGATCGAACGGCTCGAACTGCTGGCCGTCGCGCTGGTCGAGGGTGCGACAGCGCCCGGCCCGGCGTCGCAGACCGTTATGCGTTCGCTGCGGGGCGATCTCGCCGGCCGCGTGGACCGTTGCGGCCCCGCCGAAAAGGGTGCGCTGCTGGCTGGCCTGGACGGGCGTTTCCTGTTGCCCGGTCCCTCCGGCGCGCCCACGCGCGGGCGCCCCGACGTGCTGCCGACCGGCCGCAACTTCTATTCGGTCGACACCCGGTCCGTGCCGACCGCCACGGCATGGGAGCTTGGCCGCCGCTCGGCGCAACTGCTGGTGGACGATTATCTCCAGCGCGAAGGCGAATATCCAAGGGCCATGGCGTTGTCCGCCTGGGGCACGGCCAATATGCGCACCGGCGGCGACGACATCGCCCAGGCCCTGGCGCTGATGGGCGTGCGGCCGCGCTGGGACTGGACGTCGGGCCGCGTGATCGGTTTCGAGGTGATGAAGATCGCCGAACTCAACCGCCCGCGCGTCGATGTCACCTTCCGCGTCTCCGGCTTCTTCCGCGATGCTTTCCCCGAACAGATCGACCTGCTCGATTCCGCAGCGCGCGCCGTGATGGCGCTGGACGAGCCGGACGAGGACAATCCCGCCGCCGCCCGCCACCGCCGTGAGACGGCGCAACTGATCGACGCCGGCCATGACGCGAAGGCGGCCGCCCTGCGCGCGGGCTTTCGCGTGTTCGGATCGAAGCCGGGCGCCTATGGCGGGGGCCTTCAGGTGATGATCGACGAGAAAATCTGGCACGACCGCGCCGATCTCGCCAACGTCTATCTCGACTGGGGCGGCTATGCCTATGGGGCAGGGGTGGAGGGCGACGTTGCGCGCGACCTGTTCGCCACGCGGCTGGCCCAGGCCGACGCCGTGGTGCAGAATCAGGACAATCGCGAGCATGACCTGCTCGACAGCGACGATTATTACCAGTTCGAGGGCGGCATCGCGTCCGCCGTCGAGCATCTGTCGGGCAAGCGGCCGCGCGCCTATCATAACGACCATAGCCGGCCCGAGCGCCCTGTCGTTCGCACGCTGGAGGACGAGATCGGCCGGGTGGTCCGCGCCCGCGTCACCAATCCCAAATGGATCGCGGGCGTGATGCGCCACGGGTACAAGGGCGCGTTCGAGATCGCCGCGTCGGTCGACTATCTGTTCGCCTTCGCCGCCACGACCCATGCCGTGCGCGATCATCATTTCGACGCAGTCCATGCCGCCTTCATCGAGGATGAAGCCGTGCGTGCCTTCCTGGCGGAGGCCAATCCGGCCGCGCTGCGCGAAACCGCGGCACGCCTGGCCGAAGCGCTGCAGCGCGGCATGTGGAAACCCAGATCGAACAGCGCGGGCCTGTTGCTCGCCCAGCTTGCAGGAGGATGACGATGGCCGAACGGACCGACGAACAACATGCCGAAAAGATGAAGAAGAAGCAGGCCGCGCACGACCGGATCGTCGCGGGCAAGACGGTCGAAAAGGGCCTGCTGATCGTCCACACCGGCAAGGGGAAGGGCAAGACGACCGCGGCGCTGGGCATGGTGGTGCGCGCCATCGGCCATGGCAAGAAGGTCGGCGTGGTCCAGTTCGTGAAGGGTGCGATGGAGACGGGCGAGAAGGCCGTGTTCGATCGTTTCCCAGATCAGGTCGAATTCATGGCCATGGGCGACGGCTTCACCTGGGATACGCAGAACCGGGCGCAAGACATTGCTTCGGCAGGCAAAGCCTGGGATCAGGTCAAGCGCATGATCGCCGACCCGGCCTATCATCTGGTGCTGGCCGACGAACTCAATATCGTCCTGCGCTACGATTATCTCCCCCTCGACGAGGTGCTGGCGGTTCTCAAGGGCAGGTCGGAGATGAAGCATGTCATCGTCACCGGCCGCAACGCGCCCGAAGCGCTGGTCGAAGCCGCCGATCTGGTGACGGAGATGACGCTGGTGAAACATCCGTTTCGCGAACAGGGCGTCAAGGCGCAGCCCGGCATCGAATTTTAAAGCCGATGGTCGATCTGGTTCACCAGGCTGCGAACGGCATCGACATAAGCCGGCCCGCCACAGACGGTCCAGGCCTGGGGCAGGCGCAGCCGCTTGATGTCCTTCAACAGCGGGTGGCGCAGCATCTCCGTACCCTGATCGACCACATGTTCGGAGCCGCTTTCGATCAGCAGATAGTCGGGCTGGGCGACCATCAACTCTTCGAGCGTGAGTTGCGACAGGACCGGCTTGCCGAGCTTGCCGGCCAGATTGACCAGCCCGGCGCGGGTCATCAGGTCGTCGATCAGCGTGCCCGTCCCGGTCAGGAAACCGCGCCGCTGATAATAGGCCGCGACGCCGGACCGGCGGGGACGGGCGATGGCGGCGAGATCCCGGTCCATCCGCGCGATCAGCGCCTCGCCGCGATCGACATGGCCGACCGCCTTTGCGACGGCGCGGATTTGCGTGACGATGCCGGTGTAGCTGCCGGCGGGCTTCAGATCCAGGGTATGATAATGTGCGCCCGACAGCGCCGCCATCATCCCGCCGCGCCTGGCCGGCGCGCCGATCACCAGATCGGGATCGATGGCCAGAACTTCTTCCGCGGAACCTGTCAGGATGGGCAGGCCGCGCGTTTGCGCCGCGGCTGCGGACATGGCCGCATTGTTAGCGTTCCGGGTCAGACCCGCAATCTGCGCACGATCGGCCAGCGCGATCAGATATTGGTCTGCACACAGGTTCAGCGACACGATCCGCTGCGGTGCGGCGGTGTCCCCGGTTCGCGATGCGGGCGCCGAACCAGCCAGAAGACTGCCCGCCGCCAGCGCGAACAAAATCGCCGCCAGTGCGGCGGACGAGGATTTCCTTAGTCCCAGTATCATAGCCGCCCCATGACTTACACGACCCCGGGACACAAGCGTGACGGGGACCACCGATCCACTGCGAGGTGCCATTGTCCGACTTCCACCCGTTCGACGCGCGCCGGCGCGTGCTACTGCTCATTCTCCTGGTCTTGACGATCCTGGCCGGCATCGCCTCGCTGGGCGTGGGATCGGCGGCCATCGATCCGGCGCGGCTGCTGGCGGCAGCGACCGGCCATGGCGACCGGATCGCGACCGCGATCCTGTTCACCCTGCGGCTGCCACGCGTCTTGCTCAGCCTGGCCGTGGGCGGCATGCTCGGCCTCGCAGGCGCGGCGTTGCAGGGTTATTTACGCAACCCGCTGGCCGAACCGTCGGTGCTGGGCGCATCCAACGCCGCGGCGCTGGGGGCCGTCGGCGCCCTCTATTTCGGGCTGTCCGAACTGCATATCCTGCTTCTGCCATTGCTGGCGATCGGGTCCGGCCTGCTCGCCCTGCTGCTGCTGTTCGCCTTGGCGGGGCGCGCCGAAAGCCCGCTCAGCCTCATTCTCGCCGGCATCGCGATCTCTGCGCTGGCGAGCGCGGGCATCAGCCTCGCCCTCAACCTGTCTGAAAATCCCTTCGCCGCCATGGAGATCACCGCCTGGCTGCTCGGATCGATCGAGAACCGATCGGTCGAGCATGTCTGGATCGCGCTGCCCTGCATCGCCTGCGGCGCGGTGCTGCTCCTGCTCGACTCCCGCGCACTTGATGCCCTGACACTGGGGGAGGAGGGCGCGCAGGCGCTCGGCGTCAACCTGCAGCGCACCCGGTTGCGCCTGTTGCTGGGCGTCGGCATCGGTGTCGGCGGCGCGGTGGCGGTCGCCGGCTCGATCGGCTTTGTGGGGCTGATCGTGCCTCATCTGGTGCGGCCGCTGACCGATCGCAGCCCCTCGTCGATCCTGCTGCCCTCATTGCTGGCGGGGGCGGCACTGCTGACGCTGGCGGACATCGCGGTGCGCCTGATCCCGACCTATAATGAACTTAAGCTCGGTGTCCTCACCGCCTTCCTCGGCGTCCCCGTTTTCCTCCTGCATCTGGTGCGGGCACGGCGGCTATGGTGACGCCGTCCTGGCCTGTCGCCGATATTCGGCAACCAGTTTGGCCTTGAGCAATTTGCCCGTGGGTTCGCGAGGAAGCTGATCGCGGAAATCGAATCGCCGCGGTGTCTTCACGCCACCCAGCGCCTTGCGGACATAGGCCGCCAACTCGCTGGACAGGCTGTTATCGCCGGTCACGCCCGGCGCGGGCTGGACGACCGCGATCACCATCTCGCCCAGATCCTCGTTCGGTTCGCCGATGACCGCCACGTCCGCGACTTTGGGGTGGGTGATCAGGCAATTTTCGATTTCCTGCGGATAGATGTTAACACCACCCGATATGATCATGAAATTCCTGCGGTCGGTCAGATAGAGATAGCCGTCCGCATCGACATGGCCGATGTCCCCCAGCGTTGCCCAACCCCGGCTATTATAGGCCTTGGCGGTCTTGTCCGGGTCATTATGATATTCGAAGCGCGGGCCGTCGGCGAAATAGACGTCGCCCGTTTCGCCGGGGGGCAGTTCCCGGCCCGCGGCATCGAGGATCTTGACCGTCCCCAATATCGCTCGTCCGACCGATCCGGGGCGTTCCAGCCATTCGGCGGACGACAAGGCGGTGATACCGCAGGTTTCCGTGCCGGAATAATATTCATGCACGATCGGTCCCCACCAATCGATCATCGCCTGTTTCACCGGCACCGGGCAGGGGGCTGCGGCGTGAATGACCGCCACCAGCGAGCCGCTGTCATAGCGCCCCCGCACCGCCTCCGGCAGTTTGAGCAAGCGGATCAGGTGGGTGGGCACCCAGGTCGCATGGGTGATGCGATAGTCCTGGATATGGGCAAGCGCAGCCTCCGCATCGAAGCGGTCCATCAGGACCACGGTGCCGCCGAAACGCTGCACCGTCATCGCCCAGCGCAGGGGCGCCGCATGATAAAGGGGGGAAGTGGACAGATAGATCATGTCCTCATCCATGGCGTAAAGGGTGCGCCCCATGGCGACGAGCGGAATTTCCGCGTCCAGCGGCCCGTCGGGCAGGGTCGGTTTCACGCCTTTGGGACGGCCGGTGGTGCCGGAAGAATAGAGCATCTCCGTGCCTGCGCTTTCGTCGGTGATCGCCGTGGCGGGGCAAGCGGCGCAGGCCGCGATCCAGCCGGGAAGGCCGCCCGCCTCGCCATGGACGCTGTAGGCCGCAAGCGCAGGCCTGGCCGCAAGCGCCTGCTGCGCGAGCGGCGCGAGTGAATCGGAAACGATCAGCAGCCGGGCGTCGGAATCCGTGATGATATAGTCGAGATCGTCGGCGCTGAGCTTGGTCGAGATGCTGGTGAGATAGAGACCTGCGCGCTGTGCGGCCCAGGCAATGGGAAACACCGCCATTTCATTGTTCAGCATTACCGCGATCACATCGCCCCGCTGCAAGCCGAGTCGCCGCAACATATGCGCGCAGCGGTTCGATGCCGCGTCGAGCGCCCGATAGCTCAGCACCTTGCCCGTTTCGGCCATGATGCAGGCAGGCTTGTCGGGATATGCAAGGGCATGGTGCATGGGGTGCATGGATGTCGGCCTCTCCTGTCGGGCGCGACCGCCCTTCGGGAGTCCGCTGCCTCGCTATGGCGCCGTCGAGCTGTCGCCTTCCGTGCGTCTGTCGAACCTGAAAAGCCGTATCGTGCCGCGGGAGGCAAGCGATGCGCAAGAAATGTCAAAAAGCAGAACATCTCTGTGTAAAGCCTGACGAGCGCGCTTCGACTAAACCGCCAGACAAGCCAGCGACCATCAAGGTCCGAAGGAGGAGAGATTTTGCGATATCCGGCACAGCCAGGCGCGACCGTCGCCCCCACCGCTAGATGCGTCATTACATATGCAGCATCCCCGCTCCATAAGGCCGGAAGAGACATGTCCCATGCTGATTGACGGGCTGGCAGCGATCGTGACCGGCGGTGCTTCCGGGCTGGGCGGCGCCACCGCCGCAATGCTCGCACGCGCCGGTGCCAGGGTCACCATCTTCGATCTCAACGCCGACTTGGGCCAAGCCCATGCCAAGGCGATCGGCGGGCGGAGCATTGCCCTGGATGTTGCCGACGAGCCTGTTGTCGAAGCAGCGCTGGACCAGGCGGAATCCTGGCATGGCAAGGCCCGTATCCTTGTGAATTGCGCGGGTATCGGCGCGCCGGAAAAGATCATCGATCGCAACGGCAATGCGATGTCGCTCGCCCATTTCAGTAAGATATTGACGGTCAACCTGGCGGGCAGTTTCAACGTCCTGTCCAAATTTGCCGCGCGCATCCATGATGCCGATGCGTTGGGGGAGGAACGCGGCGTGATCGTCAACACCGCCAGCGTCGCGGCCTATGATGGCCAGATCGGTCAGGCGGCCTATGCCGCATCGAAAGGCGGCATCGTCGGCATGACATTGCCGATCGCGCGCGAATTCGCCCGCCACGGCATTCGCGTGATGACGATCGCGCCGGGTATATTCTGGACCCCGCAACTCGCGACGTTGCCGCAAGAAGCGCTGGATTCGCTGGGACGCCAGGTGCCCTTTCCCAATCGCCTGGGGCAGCCGGAAGAATTTGCCGCGCTCGTCGAGCATATCATCGGCAACCCGATGCTCAACGGGGAGGTGATCCGGCTGGACGGCGCGATCCGGATGGCGGCGAAATGACCCGGATGGACTATATCCGCGTGGAGCGGGAAGGCCCGCTGACGATCATCACGATCAACCGCCCAGCATCACACAATGCGCTCAATACGGCAGCCCATGAAGAATTGGCCGCGGCATTCGACGATTTCGCCGCCGATGACGACCAATGGGTGGCCATCATCACCGGCGCCGGGGAAAAGGCCTTTTGCGCCGGGCACGACCTGAAGCAGCAGGCGTCGGGTGGCGGCATGGCAACGCCGCCGAGCGGCTTTGCCGGCCTGACCGCCCGGTTCGACCTGAACAAGCCGGTGATCGCGGCGGTCAACGGCGTGGCGATGGGCGGCGGGTTCGAAATCGCGCTGGCCTGCGACATTGTCGTCGCGTCCACCCATGCCATGTTCGCGCTGCCCGAAACGCGGGTGGGGATTGCGGCGCTGGCGGGCGGGCTGCATCGCCTGCCGCGCGCGATCGGGCTGCACCATGCGATGGGCATGGTTTTAACGGGCCGCCGGGTAAGTGCGCGAGAAGGCGCGGAGCTGGGTTTTGTCAACGAGGTCGCGGAAGGCGACGTCATGGACGTGGCCCGGCGTTGGGCGGCCGAGATACTGGCCTGCAGCCCGCTGTCGGTGCAGGCGACCAAGGAGGCGGTGCGCAAGGGTCTGACCGAGCCGGTGGACAAGGCGATCGTCGCGCAGTGGGATTATCCCGCCATGCGGCGGATGCTGGCGTCGCAGGACCATGTCGAGGGACCGCTGGCCTTCGCCGAAAAGCGCGCGCCGCGCTGGACCGGGCGATAGCGTGACGGGAAGAGCGACGCGTCGGCCGCGCGTGGCAGGGGCGGCCTGCATGGCGCGCGCCTCTCGTGCCGATGCGCCGATTTGCGCGGTTTCCTCTCTTCGCCTCTTGTGCGCGGCCGTCATGCTCTCCATCCTTTGATGGCGACGGGCCGCCTCCATCGGCAGATATCGATCGCATGGTGAGAGGAACAGGGATCGTGCACCAGCACAAGTGGCACGCCGAGGCGATCATCGCCGATACGCTGAAGCGGGAGCCGGAGGTCAAGCTTGCGTCCAGCGACGGCGCCTGGCGGTTCAGCCGCTGGCGCCAGTTTGTGGGCAGCTATACCCTGCCGGCGCTGCCCGATCCGATGTTCGTCGTCCAGTTGGCGGGCAAGACCAATGTACGAACCTGGGAGCGGGACGGGTGGAGCGAGACCGCTTCCTATCCCGGCGCCGCGACGATCGTGCCCGCGACCATGGCGACGCGCTGGCTGGTCGATGGGGAACTGGACGTCGTGACGCTCAGCATCGATTCCGGGGATTTGCGGGCTGCGTCGGTGTTCGACCAGTTCTCGCGGATGCGCTTCGCCTTTTCCGATCCGTTGGGGGCTGCCCTGGCGCGGCAGATACTGGCCGAACTCTATCGCCCCGCATCGGGCGCGCGCGACATATATGTGTCGGCGATGATCGACGCGCTCAAGGCGCATATGCTGCGCGGTCCGGCCACCACCGCGAGCAGTGGGTTTCCGACCTCGGCCTTTTCCTCCTATCGCATCCATCATGTGATGAATGCGGTGGCCGAACGTCCCGAAGCGGAGCATAGCCTGGAGGACATGGCGGCGCAGGCGGGCATCACGCCGTCCCATTTCTGTCGCGTCTTCAAACGCGCGACGGGCATGAGCCCGCATCAATATGTGCTCAAGGCCCGGCTGGAGCGGGCGCAGCAGATGCTGAGCCAGTCGGAGACGCCGATGAGCCAGATCGCCGACATGCTCGGCTTTACCAGTCAGAGCCATTTCAACCGCGCTTTTCGCAATTTTGCCGGGGAAACGCCCTCAAGCTTCCGCAAGCGCCGGCTCGACTGAGCGATATTGCGGGGCGGCCACCACATGATCCGTCGGCTTGCGCATTGTTGCGCGCGCCGTTGCGCAAGAAATGTAAAAAACGAGAGCAGGTCCGTGTAAAGCCTTCCGACCTCCAATCCCCTAGACCGAATGCACAACTTCGGCGGCAAAAAAGGCCGACAGATAAGGGAGAGGTTATGGAATTCGGATTTGCGAGGCACATGTTCGTCGGCGCGTTGATGTGCGGCGCTGCGGCCCCGGCTCTGGCGCAGGAGGCGAACGCGTCGGGTGCGGCGATTGCCGCATCGCAGGCCGATGGCGGCGGAATTCCCGACATCGTCGTCACCGCGCAGCGCCGGTCGCAATCATTGCTGTCGGTCCCGCTCGCCATCTCCGCACTGAGCGACGAAACGCTGGCCACCAAGGGGATCAGTAATTCCGCGGCGCTGGCGACCGCGGTACCCAATTTGCAGGTCAGCAGCCCCTATGGCAGCACCCAGCCCAATTTCTCGCTGCGCGGCATCAGCGTGGCCAATGAATTCAACGCCAATCAGGCGTCGCCAGTCGGCGTTTACATCGATGACGTCTATATCGCCGCGCGCACCAGTCACGGCATGGGCCTGTTCGATCTCGACCGCGTCGAAGTGCTGCGCGGGCCACAGGGGACGCTGTTCGGTCGCAATACCACCGGCGGCGCGATCAACTTCATCACCAAGGGGCCGAAGCTCAAAGGGACGGAAGGCTATTTGGAGGCCGGCTACGGCAATTTCGACACCTTCAAGGTGCAGGGTGCGGTCGAAACCACGATGGTCGAGGACGAACTGGGCATCCGCATCGCGGGCAATTATGAAAAGGGCGACGGCCAGTTCCACAATGTGGCGCCGGGCGGGCGCGATCCGGGCGGCGTGGACACCTGGCAGGGGCGGGCATCACTGCGCATCCGGCCCGGCAACGGCCCGCTGGACATCAAAATCCGCGCCTATGCCGGCCAGAATCGCGGTACCGAAGCGGGTATCCACGGGCTCGAGCCATTCCGTACGGGCCTTGGCTTCTTCGAAGTGAATGAAAGCCGTGTCGGTGAAAACCAGACCGACGCCTGGGGTGTCGCGGCGAATATCAGCCTGGAACTGAGCGACGCCGTGACGTTGACCTCGATCACTTCCTATGATGGCGGCAAGCAGAACCTCCAGCAATCCTCGGATGGCGCCCCGATAGACGTGCTCAACATCAACTGGCGGTCGACGTTCCGCCAGTTCAGTGAGGAAGTCCGGCTCAACTATGAATCGGACAAGCTCAAGCTGGTCGGCGGCGTGTTCTACGGCTGGGACCGGATCGTCACCGACAACAGCTTCTATATCGGCAGCGCTCTGGCGCCGGGCGTCGATGGCGGCTTCTTCCAGCATTACCGCCAGACCCGCCGTTCCTATGCCGCCTTCCTTCAGGGCGACTATAATCTGACCGACAAGCTGATCCTGACGCTGGGCGCGCGCTATACCGCCGATCGTGGTCACTATGACGACGGCTATGCCTATCTGTTCGCGGGCAGCGTCACCGATCCGCAAACGCCGATCGCGACGACGGTTCCCTGCGCCGGCGCGCCGGGCAGTTGCGCCTATGATCCTGCCGCGATCTTCATCCTCAAGGGGCGCAACAATGCGCTGACCGGCCGCGTGGCGCTCAGCTACACGTTCGACAATGGCCTGCTTGCCTATGCCAGCTATAATCGCGGCTATCGTTCGGGCGCCTTCAACGGCGGCAGCTATACCTCCTCGTCGGGGATCAACTATGTCGATCCCGAACGGGTCAACGCCTATGAACTGGGCCTGAAAGGGCGCGCGCTGAACAATCGCATGACCTTCTCGGCCGCGGGCTTCTATTATGACTATACGAACCAGCAGGTACAGGACCTGCGCGCCGGGCCGGTCAACATTCTGGTCAATGCGCCCAAAGCGGAAGTATATGGCGGCGAGGTCGAAGCGAGCCTGCGGATCATATCCGCGCTGACGCTCAACGCGTCGGCCGGCTATCTCCATGCCCGGTACAAGGAACTGGCGCTGCAGGGCGTCAATCTCGCGGGCAACGACCTGCCGTTCGCGCCACACTGGACGGCGCAGGCGGGCATCGACTGGAAGATCATCGATGCCGGCAGCGATACCGTCACCTTCTCGCCGACGATCAATTATTTCAGCCGCCAATATTTCTCGCCCTTCAACAGCGAGAATGCGCCAGGCACCGGCCAGATCAATTCCGAACTGCAACAGGCCGGCTATGCCAAGGTCAACGCCAGCCTGATCTGGGTGCATGACAATCTCCAGCTCCGCGGCTGGATCAACAACGCCTTCAATCGAAAGGTCTATGCTTATGGGCTGGACCTGCGCGGCGCCGGCTTCCCCTATAATTTCCTCGTTCCGTCCACGCCGCGTACCTATGGCGTGACCGCGCGGGTGAGCTTCTAAGAGGGAGCGCAGCACCATGACCGCCACCACTGGTCCCGATCTCAAGAACCCCGACCTCTATCTCGACCGGGCGCCGCACGAGGTGTTCGCCCGGCTCCGGCGGGACCAGCCGGTCTATTGGAACCCGGAGGCGGACGGCAGCGGTTTCTGGGCGCTGACCCGCTATGCCGATATCGTCGAGGTGTCGAAGCGGCCCGATCTCTTTTCGTCGGCCCATGACAATGGCGGGCACCGGATTTTCAACGAGAATGAGGTCGGCCTGACCGGCGCGGGAGAGACTGCGATCGGCGTGCCGTTCATCTCGCTCGATCCGCCGGTGCACACCCAATATCGCAAGTTCATCATGCCCGCCGTCGCGCCGGGGCGGCTGGCGGGCATAGAGGAACGGATCACGGCGCGATGCGCGGCGCTGCTGGACAAGATCGCACTGGATGAGTCGGTCGATCTCGTCCCGCTGCTGTCGGCGCCGCTGCCGCTGCTGACGCTGACCGAGTTGCTCGACCTGCCGCCGGACATGTGGATCAAGCTCTATCACTGGACCAATGCTTTCGTCGGCGAGGATGATCCCGAGTTCCGCCAGTCGCCGGAGGCCATGGCGGCGGTGATGGGCGAGTTCATGGCCTTTGCCCAGCAGCTCTTCACCGATCGGCGCGCGACGCCGGGGACCGACATCGCCACCCTGCTGGCCACGATGCAGGTCAATGGCGTGCCGGTGACCTTCAACGAATTTCTGGGCAATCTCATCCTGACGCTGGTCGGGGCCAATGAAACGACGCGCAATTCGCTCAGTCACTCGATCGTCGCCTTTTCCGACAATCCCGACCAGTGGGATCGCATCCGCGAGGACCGTGAGCTGTTGAAGAACGGCGTGCGCGAGATGGTCCGCTATGCCAGTCCCGTCATGCACATGCGGCGCACGGCCATGGCCGATGTGGAGATTGGCGGGCAGGCGATCCGCCGGGGGCAGAAGGTCGTGATGTGGTATATCGCCGCCAATCGCGACGAGGCGGTGTTCGCCGATCCCGACCGCTTCGACATCGGCCGGGGTAATATCCAGCATCTGGCGTTCGGCAGCGGCCAGCATGTCTGCGTCGGATCGCGCCTGGCTGAAATGCAGTTGCGGGTGGCATTCGGACTGCTGGCGGGACGAGTCCGCCGCTTCGAGGTGACCGGCCCACCGCGCCGTTTCCGCTCCAATTTCATCAATGGCCTCAAGAATCTCGATACCCGGCTGGTATCCGCATGACCGCGTGGATGCCTCCCCGCAACAAGGTGGGCACGAACGAGAGCATCATCATCGATGCGCTCGGACGGATGCCGGACATCCAGCTTGGCTCGGACGATGATGGCTGGCAATTATGTCGTTGGCGCCAGTTCGTGGGCACCTATACCCTGCCGGCGCTGCCCGATCCGGTCTTCACTGTCCATATCGCCGGCAAGCCGCAGGTGAAGACCTGGGATCGCGACGGGTGGAGCGAACTCAGTTCCATGCCCGGCTGTGCCACGATCGTTCCTTCGGGGCAGGAAACCGGTTGGCTGGTCAATGGCGAACTGGATGTCGTGACGCTCAGCGTCTCGTCCCATATCCTCAAGGTCGCACCCGTCGCAGACCAGTTCCGGCGGCTGCGCTTCGCCTTCACCGACCCGCTGGGGGTAGCGCTGACGCGGCAAGTGCTGGCGGAACTTTACGCCCCGCCATCGCCCGCGCGCGACATCTATGTCGGCGCCATGGTCAATGCATTGAAGGCGCACATGCTGCGCGGACCGATTTCGGCGAGCGGCGATGATATCCCGACCGCCGCCTTCTCCGCCTATCGCCTGCATCACGTCATGAACGCGGTCCAGCAACGGCCCCAGGCCAGTCACAGCCTGGAGGAAATGGCGGCGCAGGCCGGCATTACCCCGTCGCATTTCTGCCGCGTGTTTCGCAAAGCGGCGGGCATGTCGCCCCATCAATATGTGATGAAGACCCGGCTCGACCGGGCGCGGCAGATGCTGACCCAGTCGGACATGGGGCTGGCGACGATCGCCGAATTTCTCGGCTTCACCAACCAGAGCCATTTTACGCGCGCCTTTCGTCAATATGCCGGCGAAACCCCCAGCGACTTCCGCAAGCGCGGACGGGAGATGATGCAATGACGATGCAAGCGGGGACGATGCAGGCGGGCTTTGCCGGGCTGAACCTGCCCGACCTGCAGCTGCGGGCCGGGGACGACATACTGCCGGTAACGAGGCTGGCGGCGGATGAAGATCCCTGCACCGGTCAGGCCTTTGCCGATATTCCGGTCGCCAGCGACGCTGATGTCGATGCAATCGTCGCGGCGGCGAAGGCGGCGCTGCGCGACCCGGCCTGGCGCGATCTGGTTCCGTTGGCGCGCGAGCGGTTGCTACACCGCTTCGCCGACGCGATCGAGGCCGACATCCAGCGCCTTGCCGCTCTGGAATCGCTCGATACGGGCAAGCCGGTCGCGATCGCCGAAGCCGTCGATATTCCCGCCGCCGTGGCATGGCTGCGCACGTATGCCGGATGGCCGAGCAAACTTGCGGGCAGGGCCGGGACGCTCGCCGCGACACCGGGTGGCTATCATGTCTATACGCGACGCGAACCGATCGGCGTCGTAGCGGCGATCACGCCATGGAATTTCCCGATCGTGCTCGCCATGTGGAAAATCGCGCCGGCTTTGGCGGCGGGATGCACGCTGGTCCTGAAACCGGCGCCGGAAACGCCGCTGTCGGCGCTGCGTCTGGCCGAGATCGCCCGCGACGTGGGATTTCCGCCCGGCGTATTCTCGGTCGTCACGGGCGACGGCCGCACCGGCGCGGCGCTGGCCGGCCACCGGGATGTCGCGAAGGTCGCCTTCACCGGCTCCACCGCCACCGGGCAGGCGATCCTGGCCGCATCGGTCCCCGCCATCAAGCGGGTCACGCTGGAGCTGGGCGGCAAATCGCCCTCGATCATCTGCGCCGACGCCGACCTGTCGCTCGCCATCCCCCAGGCGGCGATGGGCTGTTTCTTCAACACGGGACAGGTCTGCTATGCGGGCACGCGGCTCTACGTTCATCGCTCCGTTTACGATCAGGCGCTCGAAGGGATTGCGCAGGTCGGCGCGGCGCAGAGGATCGGGCCGAGCGGCGATCGCGCGAGCCAGCTTGGCCCGCTCATCAGCGCCCGGCAGCATGACAAGGTCAGCGGCTTCGTCGACCGCGCCCACCGCGCCGGAATCGAACGGGTAGGGGGCGACATCGCTCTCCCCGACCAAGGGCATTATTTTGCGCCGACCGTCCTGCGCGACGTATCCCCCGATGCCGAGGCCGCCCGCGAGGAAATATTCGGCCCGGTGCTGGCCGCAACGCCGTTCGACGATCTGGATGAAGCGATCGCGCTGGCCAATGACAGCGCCTATGGCCTCGCCGCGCATGTCTGGACCCGCGACCTGGCGACCGCCCATAGCGCCGCCGCGCGGATCGAGGCGGGGACGGTCTTCATCAACTGCATCATGGTCGCCGACCCCGCCTTTCCCTTTGGCGGGTTCAAGCAATCGGGCCTTGGCCGGGAGAATGGAATGGAAGTGCTGGACGCCTATCTGGAACCCAAATCCGTGGTGGTGGCGCTATGAGCGGGCCTCTGTCCCATGGCCGCTGCCTGTGCGGCCAGGTTCGCTACAGCTTCACCGGCCCGCCACTGCTGACCGCGGTCTGCCATTGTCGTCATTGCCAGCGGCAGGGCGCCAGCGCCTTTTCGGTCGTCGTCGCGGTGCCGGCCGATGCTTTCACGCAACAGGGCGAGACGAAGGTCTTCGCCGACACCGGCGACAGCGGTCAGGCCGTCGCGCGACATTTCTGCCCCACATGCGGATCGCCGATCGCCTCGATCGCCGATGTGTTGCCGGGACTCGTGCTCATCAAGGCGGGCACGCTGGACGATTTCGACCGGCATGTCCCGGTCATGGAAGTCTATTGCGACAATCGTGTGCCATGGTTGCCGACAATGCCCGACGCGCAGCAATTCCCCGGATCGAATATCGGAGTAGAGTGAGTGAGCCAGCCCCTATTTGCCCTGGACGGCAAGATCGCCCTCGTCACCGGCGCCGCATCCGGCATAGGCCGGGGCACCGCCCAGCTGCTCCATGCGCTGGGCGCCACCCTCGTCCTGACCGATATCGACGACGCCAGCCTGGCGCAGACGGCGTCGATGCTGGGGGACGACGTGGTGACGCTGCATCATGACGTGTCGAACGAGGCCGACTGGGCGGCTGTGTTCGCGGCAGTGGAGGCGAAATATGGCCGGATCGACATATTGGTCAACAATGCCGGCATCATGATCGCCCGGCCCTTTGCCGAAGCGGGAATCGACCTGCTTCGCAAACAGCAGCGGGTCAATGTCGACAGCGTCTATCTGGGCATGCAGGGTGTGTTGCCGTTGATGCGCGCGGCCCTGACGCAAGGCGCGAGTACGACCGCGATCATCAATGTTTCGTCCATTTATGGCAAGGTCGGCGGCGCGGAATATGCGGCCTATAGCGCGACCAAGGGCGCGGTGCGCGCGCTGTCCAAGGCGGTCGCAACCGAGCTGGCGGCGACCGGCATTCGCGTCAATACCGTGTTGCCGGGGCCGGTCGCGACCAACCTCAGCGCCGACTGGGAGCCGCCGCGCGATGCGGACGGCAACCTCATCCCGCCGGAGCAGGCGCTGGCCGCCTGGTCACGGCTGATTCCGATGGGCCGGCTGGGCACGGCCGAGGACATCGCGCCGTTGATCGCATTTCTCGCCAGCGACGCGGCGGGTTTCATCACCGGATCGGAATTTATCGCCGACGGCGGCTATACGGCCGCCTGATCGCGCACGGAAAGGACAGGGCCAGTGGACATCATGGCGGCGATCGCGCGCGAAGCGCACGGGGATTTCTCGGTCGAGACGGTGCAGATCGAGACGCCCCGGCCCAATGAGGTACGGGTACGGATCGCCGGGGTCGGCTTGTGCCACACCGACCTCGTCGCGCGCGACCAGTTCATTCCGATCCCGCTGCCCGCCGTGCTTGGCCACGAGGGCGCGGGCATCGTTGAGGCGATCGGTTCTGCCGTAACGAAGGTGCAGGTCGGCGACGCCGTCGTCATCGGCTTCAGCAGTTGCGGCCATTGCGCCCGCTGCGACGAGCATCTGCCGTCCTATTGTCGCGACTTCCCCATGCTCAACTACACCGGCGCGCGTCCTGACGGCAGTTCCGGCCTCAGCCTTGGCGAGCAACGCCTGTCCGCCAGCTTCTTTGGCCAATCTTCCTTCGCCAGCCACGCCCTGGCCCATGAGCGCAATGTCGTGCGCGTCGATGCACAGGGGATTGCGCTCGAAACCCTCGGTCCGCTCGCCTGCGGCCTGCAGACGGGCGCGGGCGCCGTCATGCGATCCATGGCCTGCCCGCCGGGAAGCAGCATCGCGATCTTCGGCGGCGGTCCGGTCGGACTGGCGGCGGTGATGGCGGCCGTCATTCGCGCGTGCGCGACCATCATTCTGGTCGAGCCGATCGCGAGCCGCCGCGCCATGGCGCTGGAGCTGGGCGCGACCCATGTCATCGACCCGGCCAGCGGCCCGGCATCTGAAGACATATCCGCGGCGATCCGCGCCATCCTGCCCGACGGCGTGGACTTCGCGCTGGAAACGAGCGGGCGCGAGACGGTGGTCGAAGCCGCGCGCGCCAGTCTCGCCAGCCACGCCATGCTGGGGCTGGTCGGTGTTCCGCCCCGGCCCGAAAGCAGCATCGCCATCAACCTGGCGTCGGTCATTACCTATGGCCACAGGATCATCGGCATCGTCGAGGGCGACAGCGACCTAGACAGCTTCATTCCGGAACTGCTGGCGCTGCATCGCGCGGGTCGCTTCCCGTTCGACCGCCTGATCGCGACCTTCCCGCTGGCCGAAATCAATGCCGCTGTCGTTGCTCAACATGAGGGCGGCTGCATCAAGGCCGTCCTGCTGCCTTAAGCAGGAGACGCCCCGTCACATCGCCACCCTCGATGCGCTCAGGCACCGATGACCAGCTTGTTTCCGTCGATATTGAGGTTGAGCTGCAATTCTTGCGAATGTTCGTCCGACGTCTCGCCAAAGGTGATCGTGAAAAAGTCAATCTCCAGCGGATTATGGTCGCGTCTGGAGCGAGATGACAGGCGTCTTCCCGGCTGACGGTGGAATTGATGTCACGCCGGGATCAGAAGCGACGACTCATGGCATGGATGAACAGGGGAGGGACGAGAAGCTGCTGTGGCGCTGTGCCGCGCCATCATGGGGACTGATATGGACCAGACGAATAAACGACCATCCCGGTCGTGGCATCATTCCCGTCGGGTCGCAAACCAGATGGTGTGGGTAGCGGGCTCGCCGTCGATCACCACCGCCACATCAACCTCTTCGACATCGAAAAGGGCCTGCTCCAGCCTTATGACGAAATCGTCGTCGGGATAGGCCGACCATATGGCCAGAATGCCCCTGGGTCGCAACGCCGCATAGGCCGCACGCAACCCCCAGTTGCAATAGAGCCGTTCGTTGGCGATGTGGATCAACCCATCGGGTCCATTGTCGACATCCAGCAGGATCGCGTCATATCCGACCGTCTCCTGCACGATGGCATCATGGACGTCGCCCATCTTCAGCGACACGCGGTCATCGTTCAGATAGTCGTGGAACAGGTGGGCCAGCGGCCCTTTCGCCCATTCCACGATCGCCGGGAGGAGTTCGGACACCGTGATGGCGGCAGTCGCCGGGAGCGCTTTGAGCGCTGCCCCCAGCGTAAAGCCCATGCCCAGCCCGCCGATGAGGATGCGGCTGTCGGAATGCGCCAGCCGCTGGCATGTCAAAATGGCCAGTGCCTCTTCGGATTGCCGAACCTGATTGCCCATCAATTCCGTGTCGCGAAAGCGGATCGAATAATCGTCGCCGCGCCGCAACAGGCGCAATGTCCCGCCATCGGGAAGATCGGCCGTGTCGATCAGTTCCACCGGAACTGTCGCAACTTCAGCAGTTATGGCCAAAAACATGCCCCTTCATTGGCTTGATGCGCTGTTATTGCGTGGCATATTGTCCGGGTTGAGCCTTGAACGTGTCGCGCGCGAAATTGCGCACGGCCGCTGCCGACTTGAACACTTCATCCTGCAACTGAGATGTTACGAGCGGATAGCCCTGGGAATTATAGCGGGTTTCGCGAACAGTGAGCCGAAAATTCCCTTCCTCATCCTTGGTAATCAAAAAGGGGCGGATTTTTTCTCGGCTCATGGGTGTTCCTTATAATATTGGGAGGCCGGCAGGACATATGTCCTCCCGGCCTGCGATGTTCAGCCCAGCACGGCCGCGACGATCTGCTTCAATTCGCAGCTCGACAATATTGCTGCTGCCGGCGTGGCCGGTCGTCCGGCCGACCGGCCATAAGGCAGGCGGAGGGCCGGGCGGCCGCGGGTTTCGGGAGTAATATTCATTGTAAAATCCTGGCGGCCTGTGCCGCGTTCTGTTTGCAGGCGAAAGGCGCATGATCCTCCCGCAGGGCGCGCCGTCGGGACGTTAATCCCCGGATCGCCGCCTGACGGTGGAAATGCGCCATGCCTCTTCAAAATCAGGCCCGGTTCTTCCGGGCCAGATAGCGCGCGTCGCGCGCGGCCTTGCGTTCGGCTTCCGTCAGCACCGGCTTCTGGCGTGCGGCGCTTGCCGCCGCGGCTTCCAGGGCCAGCGCCCGCTTGGCGGCCTTTTCTTCCTTGGCCGCCAGAAGCGCTTTCTGACGCTTTTCCCGCGCAGCCGCTTCCTTTGCGAGACGCCGTTCGGCGCGTTCCGCCGCCGCGGCCTCATCGACCGGAGGCTTGTCACGCAGTTGCTCGAGAACCGCCGTTCGGGCGCGCGCCGCCGCAGCTATGCGCTCCTGAAACTGTGGTTCCTTATATCTTTTCATGCAGAGAAATATCCTGTTGTTCCAAATGCAGGCGGGAAGGGGCCAGGCGATGGAGCCGCCCGGCCAAGCCCCCCGATAAAGCCTTGTCAGGCCGCCTGGAGATTGACTGCCGACATCTTGCCGCGCTGGTCCTTTTCCAGTTCGTAGGTCACGCGCTGGTCCTTATCGAGCGTGCGCAGGCCGGCGCGTTCGACGGCGGAAATATGGACGAAAGCATCGTCGCCGCCGGTTTCCGGAGCGATGAAGCCATAGCCCTTGTCGGCATTGAAGAATTTGACGGTTCCGGTGATCATAACGAAGTCTCCTTGTCGCAAGTCCACGGGCATACGCGACAATTCGCGCATCCCGGCTTTTAGAGGCAAATATGGGGACAAAGGAGAGCCGAAGCGGCCCGATATCCGTCAAAACGCGACGTTCAGCAAAGTGGCTTTAGCACAAGTCGCTTCAATTTCAAAATCCGGCGCTGCGCAAGGGTGGAGACGATCCGGTATGCAAGCAGAAATGAGCGGCGCTGGCACGAGTCTCTTTTGTCACCAGGCGGATAGGCGATGACGCCGGGCTTGGCTTTGGGCGGCGCGTAGGGCGCCGGTCATTGTCCGTTGCCCCGCCGCAATCGGGCTACGGCGCCGTCATCCAAAGGGCATTGAGCGCCGGAACGAAATGATCCCGATGCTGCCTGGGAATGCGCGCCAACAGGTCCGCCTCGAACGCTTCGGTGATGGCCTTTGCGCGCACGAGCCGTTCCTGCCCCTCCTCGGTGAGCATGATCGCCATCGACTTGCGATCCAGCGGCCTGCGCCGGATCAGCCTCTGCGCATCCAGACGATTGAGCAGCGGCACCATGTTCGCGCGCTGAATGTCGAGGACGCGCCCGATCTCGCTCGACGTAATATCGTCCCGCCCGTCGATCAGCAGCAAAACCGACGCCTCGGACAATTTCAGGTCGATCGCCTGCAGACGCGTCGAAAGGTCGTCCATCATCACATGCGCCGCCCGACGCAGGGCGTAGCCGGGCAGATGGGCAAGAGGATCGTGCATCAAGGCTCCATTATGCTATTGTACATAGCAATTAAATTATGCTATCTATCATAGCAAGCTTTAGTCAATCCGGGAAGGAATGCCATGTCTGATCGCGCAGAAGAAGATACTGTCGGCTTCAAGGTCGAAAACCGCATCGCCACTGTGTGGTTCAACCGCCCGGAGAAGCGCAACTGCATGAGCCCCAAGCTCAACCGGCAGATGATGCGGATATTGGAAGAGCTGGAATTTCGGGACGATGTCGGAGTGCTGGTGTTGACGGGCGAAGGGACGTCCTGGTCCGCCGGCATGGACCTGAAGGAATATTTCCGGGAAAATGAGCAGCAAGGCCTGCACGCGACGCGCAAGGCGCAAAGAGAGGCCTATGGCTGGTGGGAACGGCTGCGCTGGTATCAGAAGCCGACGATCGCGATGATCAACGGCTGGTGCTTCGGCGGTGCCTATGGCCCGCTTTTTGCCTGCGACTTGGCTGTCGCGGCGGAAGATGCGCAGTTTGGCCTTTCCGAAATCAACTGGGGCATCCTGCCCGGCGGCGGCGCGAGCAAGATCATCACCGAACTGACGGGGTTCCGGCGATCGATGTATCACGCCATGATGGGCGAGAACCTGACCGGCACGCAGGCGGCGGAATGGGGCCTTGTGAACGAAGCCGTGCCGGCCGCCGCGCTTGAAGCGCGCGTGACGGAAATCGCGACCGTGTTGCTGGGCAAGAATGCGGAAGCTCTGCGCGCCACGAAATGGGCCATCCGCCGCGTGCGCGAAATGACCTACCATAATGCGGAGGATTATCTGGTGCGCGCGCAGGAAGCGGCCGGCTTTTTCGACAGCGAAGGCCGCAAGGAAGCGACCCGGCAGTTTATCGACGAAAAGACATTCAAGCCGGGGCTGGGCAGCTATGATCTGGACAAGGCGAAAAGCTGATCTGTCCTATGAAGCTGATCGGTTCCGGCCGGTCCGCTTCGGCATCCCGGACGGAATTTCAACGCCGTAATTCGGCCCCGTCCAGGCGGTCCCGCGAGAATTTCGCGATCATATCCGTCAGGCTTGGAACGCTCGTCATATTATCCTGAATGACCTGTAGCGGGTCCACCATCTGGGTGAAGCGCACGCCGCACAGGTCGTCGCGAACCCAGCTGATACGCGATGCCATGTCCAGCCCCTTGGCGCGGAGCTGCACGCGACTACCGACCTTTAATCCGCGACCTTCTTCCAGCAGGCATCCGCCCGCCGAGATATCGCCGACGATCACCATGCGCGCTTCATCGCCTTCGAGCAATTCGGCTTCGAAAGCGGTGACGAAGCGCGGATGTTGCCTCCGGTCAAATCTGAAGGCCAATTTATCGACTGTCATCGCGACATTCCTTTAGCAGCGAAAGCGTCGATTTTTCGGCGCAGTTGTTCTCGATCAGGTCGAGCATCCCCGAATCTTGTCGATATTTGTGAAAAAATGGTTAACGCGGCCACCGGCCAATTTTTGCCTAGCCATTGATTTTGCTTGAAAAAGCCGAACAGCAACCCGCGAAGGCGGTCGGCGGTCGGCTGAGTGGACAAGGAAGTAAGATCAATCGAATTGCCCCCTGTGCCGACGATCTCTGCGTCCCCTCCGAACGACAAGCCGCCCGGCATCAACCGCCATTGGATGGATGACCGCTTTGCTGCGCGCTGTTGTCGACATTCACATTGTCGGCACCGGACTGACCCGTTTCGAAAAAGCCGAACCCGACTGCCACCGCCAGAAGGATGACGATCAGCAGCAGGCTGACCGCAAGGATATTACGGGTAACCCGCGTCCGCGAGCCACTTCGCGCGTCGGTCGTCGTCACATGGGTGACGCTTTCCTCTTTGTTCCCAGTCTCATCCATCGCCTTCTCCTTTGGCGCGATAACCCGTGCCCCAGATGGCAGGTTCCCTTTCCGGCCGAATACGGCCGGTTTCCCATGCTTTGAAAGGCCGGCGCGGCGGCGATCAGGCGATGAAGCGCGCGCTCAATGCATGATCGCCCGGATAAAGCAGTCTGACATGCGTGATGCGTTCTTGGGTGCGCCATGTGGCGCGTTCGATCGACAGGCATGGCGCGCCTGGATGCAGGTCCAGATGCGCCGCCTGGGCGGCGGTCGCGGCCGTCGCCGTGATGCGATGCTGCGCGTCCGTCCAGGGAACATGGCCGAGCAGCCAGCGGCCGGGGCTTTCGCGCGTAAAGTCTATATCCGCGGCGGCAGGGACGATGACAAGGTTGATGAGTCGCTCTTCCAGCGCGAAGGGCGTTCCATCGGCGCGATGGATGCCACGCAAGGCGAGTACCGGCCCCGCCGTCATCGCCAGCAGGCGACGATCATCGCTATCGCCCTCCCGTTCGATTCGCTCCAATATTTCTATGCTATGCCTGCGCCCCCGTCGTTCGACCTCCACCGCCACGTCCGGAATCTCCAGCATCGCGCGATGCATCGTCGGTGCAGCGACAAAGCTGCCCGCGCGCTTGCGCCGGTCGATCAGGCCGCGTTCGGTCAAGGCGGATATGGCCTTGTTCACGGTCATCCGCGAACAGGCATATTCGGCCATCAATTCATGCTCCGGCGGAATGCGGTGCCCCGGCTCCCACACACCCGCCATGATCCGATTTTCTATATCCTGGCGGATGCGATCGTGCAGCGTCGCCGGCTTCATGCGAGCAGATCTGCGAGCACGCGCCGATAGCGCGCGGCAATGCGGTCGCGATGGATATGCCGGCCTTGCTCGACGACGCGGCGACCGCGCCGCCAGACGCCGTCAATCGCCGACCGACCTGCGGCGAAGATCAACCCGTCGAGGATCGCATCCCCCTGCCGCCCGGCCAGAGAAGGATGATCGCCGTCGATCGTAAGAAAATCCGCCGATGCCCCCTTCGCCAGGGCGGCCGGGGCGCCAAGCGCACGCGCCCCGCCCTGCAACGCGCCGCGAAAGAGCGCGCCGCCGGTCGATCCGCCCGCCGACGCCATGACATTACGACCGTGCGCGCCCAACCGCTGACCATATTCCAGGAGGCGCAGTTCTTCGGTCGCGTCGATCAATATGTTGGAATCCGACCCGATGCCATAACCGCCGCCGGCCGCCAGGAATCCGGCGGCCGGGAACAGGCCGTCGCCCAGATTGGCCTCGGTAATCGGGCAGAGGCCCGCCACGGCGCCGCTTGTCGCCAGCGCTTGCGTTTCCGTGTCGGTCATATGGGTCGCATGGACGAAGCACCAGCGGCTGTCGACCGCCATATTGGCCAACAGCCATTCGACCGGGCGAGCGCCGCTCCAGGCGACGCAATCCTCCACCTCCTTCACCTGCTCGGCGACATGGATATGGATCGGCCCGTCGCTCAGTGCGGCCAGCGCGCTCAGTTGTGGCGGCGTCACCGCGCGCAGGCTGTGGGGAGCGACGCCCAATATCGCATCCGGTAAAAGGGAAAGGCCGGTGCGCAGCCGGTCGAGCAACGCAGCAAAACCGCCCATGTCATGCAGGAAGCGGCGCTGTCCGTCGCCGGGCGGCAGGCCGCCGAAGCCGGCATGGGCATAGAAGACCGGCAGATGGGTGAGTGCAATGCCGCTGTCCTGCGCCGCCGCGACGATCGCGGCGCTCATGGTCGCGGGATCGGCAAAGCGGCGACCGTCACGGTCATGATGGAGATAGTGAAACTCCCCGACGCGGGTAAAGCCGCCCTCCAGCATCTCGACATAGGCGAGTGCGGCGATCGCCTGAAGCTGGTCGGGCGTCACGCGATCGACGAAGCGATACATGGTTTCGCGCCAGGTCCAGAAACTGTCGTTCGTCGATCCGCGAACCTCCGCGAGACCGGCCATGCCGCGCTGAAAGGCGTGGCTGTGCAGGTTGGGCAGGCCGGGGAGGGCGATACCGTGCCGATCGTCACCGGTCTGGGCGTGGGCGCCACATATGATCGAGGCGATCACCCCATCGCTGATGGCGATCCGCACATCATCCGCCCAGCCCTCTGGCAGCAGGGCCGTGGCGAAATGCACGAAATGGCTTGCGTTCGCATTCATCGGCTGGCCTCCGATATTATGTCTATACATTATTATTCATCGGTGCAATGCTCGGAGGGCAGGGAGATTCGACATGCAATGCGATCGACTTTGGAGGGATGCGCGGTTGGCGACGATGGCGGGCGAAGGCCTGGGCGTCATCGACGATGGCGTGATCGCCGCTGTCGACGGGCGCGTCATTCATGTCGGCTCCGCCGCCGACGCGCCCACCTTCGAAGCGGACGAGGTGATCGGCTGCGACGGGCGCTGGATAACGCCCGGCCTGATCGACTGCCACACCCATCTGGTCCATGCCGGGAATCGCGCACAGGAATTCGAACTGCGGCTGGCCGGCGCCTCCTATGAGGCGATTGCGCGGGCGGGCGGGGGCATTTTGTCGACGATGCGCGCGACGCGAGCGGCCAGCGAAGCGCAACTGGTCGGAAGCGCCATGCCCCGGCTGGATGCGCTGATCGCCGAAGGGGTGACCACGGTCGAGATCAAGTCCGGCTACGGCCTGACGTGCGACGACGAGATCAAGATGCTTCGCGCCGCCCGCGCGTTGGGCAAGGAACGGCCCGTCACCATTCACACGACCTTCCTGGGCGCGCATGCCGTCCCACCCGAATATGCAGGCGATTCCGACGGCTATATAGACCTGGTCTGCGAGGACATGCTGCCCGCCGCCGCCGGTCTGGGCCTGGTCGACGCGGTCGATGCCTTTTGCGAAGGGATCGGCTTTTCGGCCGATCAGACCGGCCGCGTATTCGGCGCCGCGCGCACGCTAGGGCTGCCGGTCAAGCTGCACGCCGAACAGCTTTCCAACCTTAACGGCGCCAGGCTGGCGGCCGAAGCAGGCGCGCTGTCGGCCGATCATCTCGAACATCTCGACACGGAAGGCGTCGCCGCCATGGCGCGGGCCGGAACGGTCGCGACCTTGTTGCCGGGCGCCTATTATTTCACGCGCGAAACCCGGTTGCCGCCGATCGAGGGACTGCGCGCCGCCGACGTGCCGATCGCGCTCGCGACCGATTGCAACCCCGGCACGTCGCCGCTGACGTCGCTGCTTCTCGTCATGAACATGGGGGCGACCCTGTTCCGCCTGACCGTCGAGGAATGCCTGCTGGGTGTCACGCGCCACGCGGCCCGCGCGCTGGGATCGAGCGACGAAACCGGCACGATCGAGGCGGGGAAGAGCTGCGACCTTGCCATCTGGGACATCGAACGTCCGGCCGAACTCGTTTATCGCATGGGGCATAATCCGCTCCATGCCCGCATCTGGAAGGGCCTATGAGCCAGATCATTCTTACCCCCGGCGAAACCAGCCTGAGCCAGTGGCGCGCCATCTACCGGGGCGCAACGCCCTATATCGATCCTGCCAGCGCGCCGGCGATCGTGGCGAGCGCGCTGGCGGTCGCGCGCATCCTGGCGCGACATCAGCCGGTCTATGGCATCAACACCGGCTTCGGCAAACTGGCGAGCGTCCGGATCGGCGACGGGGATCTGGCGACGCTCCAGCGCAATATCGTTCTCAGCCATGCGGCCGGCACGGGAGAGCCCTCGCCGGTCCCGATCATACGACTGATGATGGCGCTCAAGCTCGTCAGCCTCGCTCAGGGCGCGTCGGGCGTGAAGCCGGAAACGGTGGCGATGCTCGAAGCCCTGTTGCAGCACGGCCTGACGCCGGTCGTGCCGTCGCAGGGGTCGGTGGGCGCGAGCGGCGATCTTGCGCCGCTGGCGCATATGGCCGCGGCGATGATCGGCGTCGGCGAAATCGATATGAATGGCCAGCGCCTGCCCGCTGGCGCCGCGCTGGAGCGGGCCGGCCTGTCTCCCCTGACGCTTGGCCCGAAGGAGGGGCTGGCGCTGCTCAACGGCACTCAGTTTTCGACCGCCAACGCCCTCGCGGGCCTGTTCGAAACGGAAAATCTGTTCCAGTGCGCGCTGATCACCGGCGCACTCGCGACCGAAGCGGCGAAGGGATCGGACACGCCTTTCGATCCGCGCATTCATGCCTTGCGCCGCCAGCCGGGCCAGATCGAAACCGCCAGGGCGCTGCGGGAACTGACGGCGGGATCGGCGATCCGCGCGAGCCATCTGGAAAATGATGCGCGGGTGCAGGACCCCTATTGCCTGCGCTGCCAGCCGCAGGTGATGGGGGCGGTGCTGGACCTGATGCGCCAGGCTGCGACGACATTGGCGATCGAGGCCAATGGCGTATCCGACAATCCGTTGATCTTCCCCGACACGGACGAGGCACTCTCCGGCGGCAATTTCCATGCCGAACCGGTCGCCTTCGCCGCTGACATGCTCGCGCTCGCCATTTGCGAAATCGGGTCGATCACCGAACGGCGCATCGCGATGCTGGTCGATCCGGCCCTGTCCGGTTTGCCCGCTTTCCTGACGCCGCGGCCGGGACTCAATTCCGGTTTCATGATTCCGCAAGTGACCGCCGCGGCCCTGGTGTCCGAAAACAAGCAGCGCGCGACTCCGGCCAGCGTCGATTCCCTGCCAACCTCCGCCAATCAGGAAGACCATGTGTCGATGGCCGCGCATGGCAGCCGACGCTTGCTGGACATGACGCGCAATGCGGGCGCCGTCATCGGTATCGAATTGCTGGCGGCAGTACAGGGGTGCGATTTCCATGCGCCGCTGGCGTCCAGCCCCTCGCTGGAGCGCGCCCGCGCCCGCCTGCGCCGCGACGTGCCGATGCTGGAGGATGATCGCCATTTCCACCCGGATATGGAGGCGGCCAACGCCATCATTCGATCGGGCGCCTTGATCGCAGCGGCGGGCATAGACTTGCCGGGCCTGTCATGACCGACTGGATCGACATCATATCCGGCGATGCGCCGCTGGTGATCGGCCTGCCGCATACGGGGACCGATATTCCGGCGGAGCTGGAGAATCGTTTCGTGTCGCCCTGGCTGGCGCGCAAGGATGCCGACTGGTGGATCGACCGGCTCTACGCCTTCGCCGCCGACATGGGGGCGACGATGGTGCGGACCCGCCTGTCGCGCAGCGTGATCGACTGCAACCGCGATCCGTCCGGCCAGTCGCTCTATCCAGGACAGACGACGACAGGGCTGTGCCCGACCGAAACATTCGACGGCGAACCGCTCTATCATGTGGACCAGGAGCCGGACGAGATGGAGATTGCGCATCGGCGCACCGCCTATTTCAACCCCTATCATGCGGCCTTGTCGGCGGAACTCGATCGGCTTCACGCTCTGCATGGGAAGGTCGTGCTGTACGACGCCCATTCGATCCGCAGCCATGTACCCCGATTGTTCGACGGCCAACTGCCGCAATATAATATCGGCACGGATGGCGGCACGACCTGCGATCCCGTTCTGGAGGAGGCCGTGGTCGGCACGGTCGGGGCGATCGGGCGCAACCATGTCCTCAACGGGCGCTTCCGGGGTGGCTGGACGACGCGTCACTATGGCCGACCGGCGGAAGGCTATCATGCGATCCAGATGGAACTCGCCATGGGCGGCTATCTGGTCGAGCCGGCGCGGCCATCGCCCGGCAACTGGCCACCGCCTTTCGATCCTGCGACCCCGCTGATCGCCGACCTCAAAACCATCATCGCGGCGTGCATCGCCTTTGCCCGCGCCTGAAGGAGTATCGCCATGATCCGCCTCGACAACAGCCGCATCATCCACCCCGCCACCGGCACCGCATTGTCCGCCAAAAGCTGGCTGACCGAAGCGCCGCTGCGCATGTTGATGAACAACCTGCACCCCGACGTCGCCGAACGGCCGGAGGAACTGGTCGTCTATGGCGGCATCGGCCGTGCCGCGCGCGACTGGGAGAGTTACGACAAGATCGTGGAAGCGCTGCGCGGACTTGAGGACGACCAGACCCTGCTGGTGCAATCGGGCAAGCCGGTCGGCGTCTTTCGCACGCACGCCGATGCCCCCCGTGTGTTGATCGCCAACAGCAATCTGGTGCCAAAATGGGCGAATTGGGAGCATTTCAACGAACTAGATCGCAAGGGGCTGGCCATGTACGGCCAGATGACGGCGGGTAGCTGGATCTATATCGGCACCCAGGGCATTGTGCAGGGCACCTATGAAACCTTCGTCGAGATGGGCCGCCAGCATTATGGCGGCGATCTGTCGGGCCGCTGGTTGCTGACGGCGGGCCTGGGCGGCATGGGCGGGGCACAGCCGCTCGCCGCGGTGATGGCGGGGGCCTCCTGCCTGGCGATCGAATGCCAGCCCAGCCGGATCGAGATGCGCCTGCGCACCGGCTATCTCGATCGTGCGGCGGACACGATCGACGAGGCGATGGCGATCATCGAGCAAGCCAATGCCGCAAAGACGCCCGTTTCGGTCGGCCTGCTCGGCAATGCCGCCGACCTCCTGCCCGAAATCTACCGCCGCGGCATCCGGCCCGATCTGCTGACCGACCAGACGTCGGCCCATGATCCGGTCAACGGCTATCTGCCCTCCGGCTGGACAGTCGCGCAATGGATCGAACAGCGCGAACGCGCGCCTGAAACCGTCGCGGCGGCAGCCAAGGCGTCGATGGCCATCCACGTCCAGGCGATGCTCGATTTCCAGGCGGCAGGCGTACCGACCGTCGATTATGGCAACAACATCCGGCAGGTGGCGAAGGATGAGGGCGTAGCGAACGCCTTCGACTTTCCCGGCTTCGTCCCCGCCTATATTCGCCCGCTCTTCTGCCGCGGAATCGGCCCGTTCCGCTGGGCGGCGCTGTCGGGCGACCCCGAAGATATTTATCGCACCGACGCCAAGGTGAAGGAACTGCTGCCCGACAACGCGCCACTCCACCGCTGGCTCGACATGGCGCGGGAGAAAATCCGGTTCCAGGGCCTGCCGGCGCGCATCTGTTGGGTGGGCCTTGGCGACCGCCACCGGCTGGGACTGGCCTTCAACGAGATGGTGGCGACAGGCGAACTGAAGGCCCCGGTGGTGATCGGCCGGGATCATCTGGATAGCGGATCGGTCGCCAGCCCCAATCGCGAGACGGAAGCCATGCGCGACGGATCGGATGCGGTATCCGACTGGCCGTTGCTCAATGCGCTGCTCAACACCGCCAGCGGCGCGACATGGGTGTCCCTGCATCATGGCGGCGGGGTCGGCATGGGCTATTCACAACATAGCGGCATGGTGATCGTCGCGGACGGCAGCGAAGCGGCGGCGCGGCGGCTGGAGCGGGTGCTTTGGAACGACCCGGCGACGGGCGTCATGCGCCATGCCGACGCGGGCTATGACATCGCCCTGAGATGCGCGCGCGAAAAGGGCCTCGACCTGCCGGGCATATTGGACTGAACCGGGCGGCGATCGCAACGGGCAGGCAGCGGGCGTCTATCCCTCGATGATCGCGGTCATCGCGGACGGATCGTCCGGCTGCTGCCACGGACCACCAGTCCACCATCGACCACCACATCCTCATGCCGATCGGGATCGTCGCGGAGGGCCAGGATCAGCCGCAACACTTCGTCGACCATGCGCTGCGCAGGCTGGGCATAGCTGGTGAGGGAAAAAGCCGGCCATGCGGCCATCGGCACATCGTCATAGCCCACGATCGAGATTTCCCTGCCGACATCCAGCCCAAATTCATGCCGCGCGACATTGATCGCGGCGATCGCCATATTGTCATTGGCGCAGAAGATGGCGTCGGGCCGATCCTGGCCGGCCAGCAATTGGCGCGTTGCAGCGGTGGCGACCTCGGTCCGATAGTCGCCGGCTGCGCGAAGGGGCGCAGTTGCGCCCTGTTCGGCAAGATAGCCGAAAAAGGCCTTTTCGCGTTGCATGTTGGTGGATGAACCATCCGCGCCGGCGATGAAGGCCATGCGGCGGTGGTCGCCCGCCAGCAGATGGGCCGCAATGGTGCGTGCGCCGATGCCATTGTCGCCGATCACGCTGGAGGCGGCATGGTCCTGCGTCGTGCGATTGTAGAGGACCACGGGCACTTGCGCCTTGCGACATTCTTCCGCCAGGCCAGACGACAGGCCGACGGACAGCAGCACCAGTGCATCGAGGCGATAATGCAGGATTTCGTTGATGGACGGCTCGCCGCCGCCGTGGGCCTCGGCCGGGAAGAGCAGCAGCCTAAGCCCGGCCTCATCGAGCGTTCGCGACAATAGCTGCAACGTCTCCACGAAGAAGGGGTTGGACAGATCGCCGACGCCCACGCCCACGATGTTGGAGCGGCCGCTGATCAGCGAGCGCGCGAGCAGGTTCGGGCGATAGCCGAGCCGCGTTGCGGCGTCCATGATGCGCGCGCGCGTGTCGGGGGCCACGCTGGCGCCGGGCGTAAAGGCGCGCGACACCGCGGACTGGGACACCCCGGCCGCGCGGGCGACGTCATGGGCGGTGATGAAGGAGCGGTCGCTGATGGTCACGGCCCTTCTTCGCAAGAGTTGCAGGAATGAGCAACCGCCGATCATGTTTATTGAATATGATTGCAAGCATGTTTCGACCGTTACCTTATGATTCAGCATTATTTCCGCTAAGAACGTTGCGAGAATCGCAATGCATAAGTATGCAATAAATATCGCGATTCGGGGAGAGACTGGCATGATCAGGGAAGTGGCGCGGATCGAGATTGATCCGGCGGATGCGGAGCGCTTCGAGGCCGCGGTCGCGCTGGCGACCCCGCATTTTCGCGCAGCGGACGGGTGCCGCAGTTTTCGGCTCGACCGGTCGGTGGATCGGCCGGGTCATTATCGACTGGTCGTGGGCTGGGACACCGTCGCCGCGCATGTCGACGGCTTCCGCAATTCGCCCGGTTATCAGGCGTGGCGCGCGCTGGTCGGCCCATTTTTCATCACACCGCCGGACGTGGATCATGTCGAGACGGCGGTGAATGGCTTTTAAACGAGGATCAGCAATATGGCTCAATATCTGAAGCGTGGCGCAACCGCCGAAGCGAAAGCGGATGCGGACCGCAAGGTGCGCGACATCGTCGAGGCGGCGCTGGCCGACATCGAAATGCGCGGTGACGCCGCCGTGCGGGAGATGTCGATCAAGTTCGACGGCTGGGACCGCGACGATTATCGGCTCAGCCAGGCGGAAATCGACGCCTGCGTCGACAGCCTGACGCCGCAGGAGCGCAAGGATATCGAATTCGCGCAGACGCAGGTGCGCAATTTCGCCCAGATTCAGCGCGCATCGATGCACGATGTCGAGGTGGAAACGCTGCCGGGCGTGATTCTGGGACACAGGAATCTGCCGGTGAACGCCGCAGGCTGCTATGTGCCCGGCGGCAAATATCCGTTGCTCGCATCCGCGCACATGTCGGTCATCACCGCCAAGGTGGCGGGCGTGCCGCGGGTCATCACCTGCGCGCCGCCCTTCCAGGGGCAGCCCGCGCGGGCCATCGTGGCGGCGCAGGCCATGGCCGGAGCCGACGCCATCTATGCGCTGGGCGGCATCCAGGCGATCGGTGCCATGGCGCTGGGGACGCAGAGCATCGATCCGATCGACATATTGGTCGGACCGGGCAACGCCTTCGTCGCAGAAGCCAAGCGCCAGTTGTTCGGCCGGGTCGGCATCGACCTGTTCGCCGGCCCGACCGAGACGCTGGTGATCGCCGACGAAATTGGCTGCGACGCGGAACTGGCCGCGACCGATCTGCTGGGGCAGGCGGAACATGGGCCGGACAGCCCGGCGGTGCTGCTCACCACATCGGAAAAGCTGGCGCGCGAGACGATGCGGGAAATCGAACGCCTGCTGATGATCCTGCCGACCGCCGATTATGCGCGCAAGGCGTGGGAGACCTATGGCGAAGTGATCGTGGCGGAAGACGATGCCGAAATGGTGCGGATTGCGGATACGATCGCTTCAGAGCATGTTCAGGTAATGACCGCAGACCCCGATTATTTCCTGCAGAACATGACCAATTACGGCGCCCTTTTCCTGGGCGCGCGTACCAATGTCAGCTTTGGCGACAAGGTGATCGGCACCAATCATACGCTGCCGACCAGGAAGTCGGCCCGCTATACCGGCGGGCTGTGGGTCGGCAAGTTCATCAAGACCTGCACCTATCAGAAAGTGCTGACCGATGCGGCATCTGCACTGGTCGGCGAATATTGCAGCCGCCTGTGCGGGCTGGAGGGCTTCGCCGGCCATGGCGAACAGGCGAATATCCGCGTGCGCCGTTACGGCGGACGCAACGTGCCCTATGCCGGCATGGCGGAACCGACCCCGGCGACGGCCGCCTGAGCATGAACACACTACCGACGACGCCGAGTTTCCGGCTGGACGGCAAGCGGGCGCTGGTGACCGGGGCAGGGCGGGGCATCGGCCTCGCCTGCGCGGCGGCGCTGGGGCAGGCGGGCGCGCATGTCACCCTCGCCGCCCGCAGCCATGGCGAGGTCGAGGCAGGCGCGCAGGCGATCCGCACGGCGGGCGGCCAGGCCGACGCGCTGCTGCTCGACGTCAACGACGTGACTGGCACGGCGCAGGCGCTCGACGGCGTCGCGCCGTTCGACATACTGCTCAACAATGCCGGCACCAACCGGCCCAAGCCTTTTACCGACGTGTCGGAAGAGGATTATGACTCCGTGCTGGGCCTCAACCTGCGCGCTGCCTTCTTCGTCGCCCAGAGCGCGGCGCGGCGGATGATCGATGCGGGGGTGCGCGGGTCGATCATCCATATGGGCTCGCAGATGGGCCATGTCGGCGGTCCGCGTCGTTCGCTCTATTGCGCATCCAAATGGGGGCTGGAGGGATTGAGCAAGGCGATGGCCCTCGATTTGGCGCCCCATGGCATCCGATCCAACACCATCGCCCCGACCTTCATCGAAACGCCGATGACCAAACTCTTTTTCGAGGACAAGGCATTCCTCGCCAGCGTGCTGGACAAGATCAAGCTCGGCCGACTGGGCACAGTGGAGGATCTGATGGGCGTGGTGGTGTTTCTCGCCTCGGATGCGGCGGCGCTGATGACCGGCACCAGCCTGGTGGTGGATGGGGGCTGGACCGCGGACTGATCTGACGGGTCAGTCCGCACGAGTCTCCGTCGCTATGCTGAGCGGTGCGAACAGCGGATGGTGCCGGATGCTCGCCAGTGCGGCGGCCAGGTCGGCCTGCCGGAACGGCTTGCCCAGCCGGGGCAGGCCTGCGGCCAGCCCGACAGCGTCGGAATAACCCGATACGATCAGCACCGGCAAGGTGGGGTTGATAAGCGCGATTTCCTGCGCCAGTTCGACGCCGGTCATGTGCGGCATGATATGGTCGGTCACGACAAGGTCGATGTGATCGGCCTGTCGCAGATGCTCGACCGCTTCGCCCCCGGAGCGCGCCTCCAGCACGTCGAAGCCGAGGTCGGCGAGCATGTCCGCAGTGCTGGCCCGCACCACATCTTCATCGTCGACCAGCAGGACGGTGCCGCTGAAGCCGCCCTGCCGGGCGGGTGCGTCTGTTCGCTCACCGGCAGCCACAGGGCGATGGACGCGCCCTGTCCCGGCGCGCTGTCGATCGTCAGCGCGCCGCCCAGTTGCAGCGCCAGGCCATGGGCCATGGACAGGCCAAGGCCAGTGCCCTGGCCCACACCCTTGGTGGAAAAGAAAGGCTCGATCGCCCGCCGCCGGGTTTCCGCATCCATGCCAGTGCCGGTATCGGTTACGCACACCACGGCATAGCGTCCCGGCGTCACGCCTTCGGCCGGCGTTTCTGTCTGTTCGACGCAGCGCGCCGACAGGGTGAATTCGCCCCCGGCCGGCATCGCGTCGCGGGAATTGACCGCGAGATTGAGCAGCGCCATCTCGACCTGATGCGCGTCGGCCTGGGCGAAGGGCAGGTCCGCCGCCAGGTCCAGCCGCACCTGCACCTGCGGGCCTAGCGTCGTGCCGATCAGTTCGGCCATGCCGAGGATAAGCGTCGACAGGTCGACCGGCTCGGGCTTGAGCGGTTGCCGGCGGGCGAAGGCCAGCAGCCGCTGGACCAGCGTCCGCGCCCGGTCGGCCGAATCCAAAGCGCCGCTGATCAGCCGCTGTTCCCGTTCGCCGCCCACTTGCCGTCGGTGCAGCAAGTCCAGGCTGCCGATAATCGGGGTCAGAAGATTATTGAAGTCGTGTGCGACGCCGCCGGTCAACTGGCCCATCGCCTCGAGTTTCTGGGACTGCCGCAACGCATCCTGCGTCCGCACCAGTTCGCGTGTCCGCTCCTCGACCAGATGCTCCAGCGTCGCTGCGGACGTCCGCAGCGCATCCTCCATTCGCCTTCGATCGGTGACGTCGATCGATATGCCGGCCAGCCCGGTGGCAGTGCCATCCGCCAGCCGGGTCGGCTGAGCCCTTACTGCGATCCAGCGAACCTCGCCATCGGGCGTCATCACCTGATATTCGACGTCATAGTCGCGCCCGCTCGTCAAACTGTCGCGGATTGCGGTATTGACCCAATCCCGGTCTTCCGGGTGAATGGCCGCCTGAAGATCGGCATAGCTGAAGGGCAGCGCCGGATCGCGGCCGAAATTACGGCGACATAGTCCCGATGCGTCCAGCACGCCGGTGGCGGTGTCGAATGTCCAGCTACCCATGCGACCGGCTGCCAGGATCAGCTCGCGATGGCGTTCGCTTTCTTCCATCTCATGAATCAGACGCGCGTTTTCGATCGCGATGCCCGACAGGTGCGCCAGGCTTTCCAGCCGGGCGATGGTCGCCTGGTCATGCTCGCCTGCCTGCGACCAATAGGCGCCCAGGGCCGCCACCGGCGCAGGCCTGCCGATCGGCGCCATCACCAGACTGCGGACGAAGGTCGGGCGATAGGCGTCCTGCGGCACCCGATCGTCCCTCTCTATGTCGGCGATGGCGACGGTCCGGGCATGGCGCATCGCCCAACCCGACACGCAGCTATCGGCCGGGAGCGCTTGCCGCTCCACAAGGGGCCGATCGCATCCTCTGCGACATAATGGCACAGGTCGCCATCCTTGAGGATGATGGCGATTCCTTCCGCACCGATCGCGGACCGCGCCGTCCGGCGCAAGACATCGACGACTTCCGCCATCGACCGGGCGGCAGCCAGCTGCTCGCTCGCTTCGATCAGGAAGGACTGGGCACCCGACGCATCCGGGTCCGCCGACGATGAGCCATGGGTCATATCCGCTCCGACAATCACATGCGCCTTCTAACAATATCCTCGGCGAAAGGCGACCCAGGACCGACATGGCATGGATCTCCAGGGGGCATTGCGCGGCCGTCGCCAGCCGATGTTGATGCAGATCAGCTTTGCGGGGCGCGCAGGCGCAATCCCGGCTTATCCGGCAAAACAATTGCTTGGCGGATGGCTGAGACCCCTTTACGCGAACGTCCATGGCAATCGGAAAAACAGCTTTTGCGGGCAGCCCGCTGTCGCGCGCGTCGATCTGGGCAGCATTGGGGTTGGCGGTCGGCCTGGCCTTTTTCCTCGTCAGCGGCACGATCGCCTATCGCAATATCCAGAGCCTGCGCGAAAGCGACGAAGCGATCCGCCACACCCACAGCGTGCTGATCGCGCTCGACGATCTGCTCTCGACGGCACAGGATGCCGAAACCGGGCAGCGTGGCTATCTGCTGACCGGCACCCAGGCCTATCTGGAACCCTATGACAGCGCGGTGCAGAATCTCGCCGAACGCATGAAGGCGGTCATTCTGCTGACCCGCGACAATCCGACGCAGCAGGCCAATGCTGCCGTGTTGAAACGGCATGTCGACGCCAAGGTGGCGGAATTGCGCGAAACGGTCGATCTGCGCCGGACCAAGGGGGTTGGCGCCGCGCTGGCCGTGGTGGCCACGGACCGTGGCAAGATCGAAATGGACGCGATCCGGGCGCAGTTGAACGGCATGGCGCAGGAAGAGTTGCGGCTGCGCCAAGTTCGCATGGACGACATGGCGGCGGCGTCGCGCACGGCAATCACCACCGGGATTATCACCAGCCTGATCGGCGCGGGCCTGACCCTCGTCATCTTCATTCTCATGCGGATAAGCAACCGCGCCCGCGCCCGTCAGCAATGGTTGCAGGCCGGCCAGCTGGGCCTGTCGACGGCCATGGGGGGAGAAAAGTCGGTCGAGGAATTGGGCGAAGCGATCCTTGCCTTCCTGGCCCGCTATCTCGGCTTTCAGGGCGGCGCCTTGTTCAAGGGCGAAGGGGGCCGCTTCCAGCGCGCCGCTACGCTCGGCATACCGGCAGACGCGGACCTGCCCGCCAGTTTCCTGATCAAAGAAGGACTGCTTGGTCAGGTCGCCGCGGAAGGCGCGCCGCTCGTCCTGCAGGATATTCCAGACGGCTATCTGACGATCGGATCGGCGATGGGCAGGGACCGGCCCCGGCATCTGGTCATCATCCCGGCCAAGGCGGACGAGGTCGTCAACGCGGTGCTGGAACTGGGATTTTTCCAGCCGGTCAGCCCCGCCGTCCTCGACCTTCTCGACCATGCATCGCCGGCGATCGGCATCGCCCTGCGATCGGCCCGCTTTCGCGCGCGGCTGCAGGATGCGCTGGAGGAAACCCAGCGCCAGTCGGGCGAGTTGCAGGCGCAGAGCGAGGAACTGCGCGTTTCCAACGAGGAGCTGGAGGAGCAGGGCCGCGCGCTCAAGGAATCGCAGGTTCGTCTGGAACAGCAGCAGGTCGAACTGGAACAGACCAACAGCCAGTTGGAAGAGCAGGCCCAGACGCTGGAAAACCAGCGCGACGAACTGGAGCGCGCGACCGGCACATTGCAGTCCAAGGCGCGGGAACTGGAACAGGCGAGCCAGTATAAATCGGACTTCCTGGCCAATATGTCGCATGAACTGCGCACGCCGCTCAATTCGCTGCTGATCCTGTCCAAGCTGCTGGGCGACAATCCCGAAGGCAATCTATCGCACGATCAGGTCAAGTTCGCGCGGACGATCGAATCGTCGGGCAATGATCTCCTCACCCTCATCAACGACATTCTCGATCTGTCGAAGATCGAGGCCGGGCATATCCAGGTCCAGCCCGAAACGGTGCCGCTGCAGCGGCTGGTCGGCGATATCCGCCAGTTGTTCCAGCCCGTCGCCGAAACGCGCAATCTGGCGTTCGAAATAGAGGTCGCTCCCGACTGCCCCCGCGCGATCGAAACCGACCGGATGCGGATCGAACAAATCCTCAAGAACCTTCTGTCCAACGCCTTCAAATTCACAGAACAAGGCAGCGTGCGCCTGACCCTGTCGCCGGCGGAGGGGGACCGGATCGCGCTCGCCGTCACCGACACCGGCATCGGCATGTCGACCGAACAGCAGGGGCATATCTTCGAAGCCTTCCATCAGGCGGACAGTACGATCAGCCGGCGCTATGGCGGCACTGGCCTCGGCCTGTCCATCTCGCGCCAGCTCGCCCGCCTGCTCGGCGGCCACATCAGCCTGGAGAGCAAGCCGGGAGAGGGCAGCCGCTTCACCCTGATCGTGCCGCTGGCCTATGATCCGGCGACGGTCGGGTCCCGCCCCGTCGCGGCGCCAGCCCGCGTCGAACCTGCGCCGGTCGCGCCGGCAACGCCCGCGCCCCCCAGACACGTCCCGGTCCAGCCCCAATGGATCGTGGAGGACGACCGCGCCTCGATCGCCGAAGGGCGCCGCCTGCTGCTGATCATCGAGGATGACGAGGTGTTCGCCTCGGTCGTGTGCGACCTGTCGCGCGACATGGGTTTCCAGTGCATCATCGCCGGCACCGCGGAAGAGGCGATCAGGCTGGCGCGCGACTATATGCCCAGCGCCGTTGTGCTCGACCTCGGCCTGCCCGACCAGTCGGGGCTGACCGTTCTCGATCGGCTCAAGCATGATGAGGCGACGCGCCATATTCCGATCCATGTCGTCTCGGCGTCCGACCACAGCCAGGCTGCGCTGTCGCTCGGCGCGGTCGGCTATCTGGTGAAGCCGGTGAAGCGCGAACAGCTCGCCGAAGTGCTGGAAAGCCTGCACGCCAAGCTGGCGACGCGGGTACGGCGCGTCCTAATCGTTGAGGATGACCCGGTCCAGCGCGATGCGGTGGCGCGGCTGCTGCTGACCGACGATGTCGAAACGGTCGGCGTCGGCACCGCCGCCGAATGTCTCGAACAACTGCGCCAGCAGACGTTCGATTGCATGGTGCTGGACCTGAGCTTGCCCGACACATCGGGCTTCGCCTTGCTGGAGACGCTGAGCGAGGAGGGGGATCATGGCTTCCCGCCGGTCATCGTCTATACCGGCCACGACCTGTCGCCCGACGACGAGCAGCGCCTGCGCCGCTATTCCAGCTCGATCATCATCAAGGGCGCCAAGTCGCCCGAACGGCTGCTGGACGAAGTGTCGCTGTTCCTGCACCAGGTCGTGTCGGAACTGCCCCCCGAACAGCGCAAGATGATCCAGAAGGCCCGCAATCGCGATGCCGCGCTGGAAGGGCGCCGCATCCTGATCGTCGAGGATGACGTCCGCAACGTCTACTCGCTGACCAGCGTGCTGGAGCCGCGCGGCGCGGCGGTCCAGATCGCGCGCAACGGGCAGGAGGCGATCGATGCGCTGGCGGCGTCGCTGGACGATCCAGCAAAAAGCATCGACCTTGTCCTCATGGACGTGATGATGCCGGTGATGGACGGACTCACCGCCACGCGCGCACTGCGCGGCGATCCGCGCTGGGCGGGGTTGCCGATCCTGATGTTGACGGCCAAGGCGATGCCGGACGACCAGCAGCGCTGCCTGGAAGCGGGTGCCAACGATTATATGGCAAAGCCGATCGACGTCGACAAACTGCTCTCGCTGGTGCGTGTATGGATGCCGCGCTAGTGCAAGGCTCCATGCAGGCGGGCGTCGAGGATATCGAAATCCAGTTGCTGCTGGAGGCGCTGTATCAACGCTATCATTATGACTTTCGTCATTATGCGCGCGCGTCGATCAAGCGCCGCCTGGTGCAGGCGCGCGGGCAATTGGGCTTTGCCAGTTTCTCCGCCATGCAGGACCATCTGCTCCACGATCCCGCGACGCTGCCGCGCCTGCTCAACTATCTGACCGTGCAGGTCAGCGAGATGTTCCGCGATCCCGGCTATTTCCGCGCCCTGCGGGAAAAGGTGATCCCGCATCTGCGGACCTACCCCTCGCTCAAGGTCTGGGTCGCGGGCTGCAGCAACGGGGAAGAACTCTATTCGCTGTCGATCCTGTTCCGGGAGGAAGGGCTGGACCAGCGGACGCTCTTCTACGCGACCGACATCAACCCCGACGCGCTCAAGGCCGCGGAAGCCGGCGTCTATCCGCTAGAACAGATCCGCAAGTTCACCGAAAACCATCAGCAGTCGGGCGCACGGTCTTCGCTGTCCGACTATTATACGGCGGATTATGGCCGCGCCGTGTTCGACAAGAGCCTGCGATCGCAGGTCGTCTTTTCCGACCACAGCTTGGTGACCGACGCGGTGTTCGCCGAAATGCATCTCATTTCGTGCCGTAACGTCCTTATCTATTTCGACCGCGACCTGCAGGATCGGGCGCTCGGCCTGTTCCGCGACTCCCTCGCACGCAAGGGATTTCTGGGCCTGGGGTCGAAGGAGAGCCTGCGCTTTTCCGATCACGCGCCGTCCTTCGCCGATTTCGTGCGCGAGGAGAAAATCTACCAGAGGCGGGAGCCATGACGGCGCAGCCGATCCAGGCGATCGCGATCGGCGCGTCGGCCGGCGCGGTGCAGGCGTTGCTGCGGATATTACCGGCGCTGCCTGCCGCCTACCCGCTGCCGGTGCTGATCGTCGTCCATGTGCCGCCCGACCGCGACAATGCGCTGGTGGACCTGTTCCGGTCCAAATGCCCGCTTCCGGTTCAGGAAGCGGAAGATAAGGAACCGATCTCGGCGGGAACGATCTATTTCGCGCCATCCGATTATCATCTGCTGGTGGAGGCCGACCGATCGCTCGCCTTGTCGTGGGACGAGCAGGTGAACCACAGCCGCCCGGCGATCGACGTGCTGCTGCAAAGCGCGGCCGACGCTTATGGCCCAGCTCTTGTGGGGATCGTCCTGACCGGCGCCAATCATGACGGCGCGGCGGGCCTGGCGGCGGTGGCAGATGTCGGCGGCGTCGCGATCGCGCAGGAACCGGCCGATGCACAGGTGCCGACCATGCCGGCGGCCGCGCTCGCAGTCTGTCCATCCGCGCAAGCCATGACCCTGGACGACATCATTTCCTATCTTCTGACACTGGCGGCGACATGACCAGCGACACGCATCCCCTATATTGCCTGCTGGTCGACGACCTTGAGGAAAATCTGCTGGCGCTCGAAGCGCTGCTCCAGCGCGACGGGCTGATCTGTCTGAAGGCCCGTTCGGGCGAGGAAGCGCTGGAACTGCTGCTGGTCCACGATGTCGCGCTCGCCTTGCTGGACGTCCAGATGCCCGGCATGGACGGGTTCGAACTGGCCGAATATATGCGCGGCAACGAACGCACGCGCCATGTCCCGATCATCTTCGTGACCGCCGGCAGCGCCGACCGGCAGCGCCGCTTCCGCGGCTATGAGGCGGGCGCGGTGGACTTCATCCAGAAGCCGATCGAGGCGGACATATTGCGGTCCAAGGCCGCCATCTTCTTCGATCTGCACGACCAGCGTCGTCAGATCATCGCGCAGCGCGACGAACTGGCGACGCTGGCCGGCGCGTTGCAGGCGGCGGACCGGCGCAAGAACGAATTTCTCGCAATCCTGGGACATGAATTGCGCAACCCGATCGCGGCGCTGGCGGCCGGATTGCATTTGTTGGAGAAGCGCGAAGGAACGGAGGCCGCGCACGACATTCGCGGCCGGATGGACCGGCATGTCCATCATCTGTCCCGTCTGATCGAGGATATCCTCGATATCGCCCGCATCGACCAGGGCAAGATTTCGCTGAAGATCCAGCGCATCGTGCTGCAGGATGTCCTCGCCTTCGCCGTGGAAACCTGCCAGCCGACGATCGAGGCGGCGCAGCACCGGCTCGTCATCGATATCGCCGACGATCCGATTCAACTCGATGCCGATTATGCGCGCGTCGTCCAGATCGTCAGCAATCTGCTGAGCAATGCGGCGAAATATACGCAGCCGGGCGGCGAAGTACGCCTGACCGCTCGGACGGTCGATGGCTGGGCGGAGATAGAGGTGGCGGACACCGGCATCGGCATTGCGCCGGACATGCAGGCCCGGATCTTCGACCTGTTCGCGCAGATCAAGCGGCCGACCGGGGATGCGCAGGATGGCCTTGGCATCGGATTGGCCCTTGTTCGCCAACTGGTGGCGCTGCACGGCGGCGCGCTCTCGCTCAAGCATAGCGCGCCCGGCGAAGGCAGCGTCTTCCAGGTCCGCCTGCCGGCGGTCGAGGCGCTGATGGCCTGAGATAAACGCGCCGCCATTGAGTGTATATGTTGGCAAGGCGGGGCGACCTGAGGTCATCAAGCTCTAGGCTGCTGACATCCCTGAGCCCCCGCGTGCCCCCTCAACGATCGACTGTATAGCGTAGGCGGCTTGCGATGCTAATGACTTGCAACAGCCTCGCCACTGGTCTAGCGGAGCGGCGCGTCACTCTGGGGGACATTATGAATACCCGCGCCGCAATCCTGTTCAACGGCACCGCGCTTTCCCGCGCAGCCTGGTCCCTCGCCAGTCTCGCCGCGATGGCGTCCACCGCCGCGCGTGCCGAGGATAGCGATCCGATCGTGGTGACGGCCGCGCGCTCGGTACTGCCGGCCAACGCCCTGCCGCTGACGATCGACGTGATCGACCAGGAAACGCTCAATCAGCAGGTCGCCATTGGCGGTTCCATCGTGGACGCAGTGTCGGCGCTGACGCCCTCCTTCTCTCCCACACGGCAGAAATTGTCGGGCGCGGGCGAAACGCTGCGTGGCCGATCGCCGCTCTATGCCATCAACGGCATTCCGCAGACCGCACCGCTGCGCGACGGCGCGCGCGACGGTTTCACCATCGACCCCTTCTTCGTCGATCGGGTCGAGCTGATTTATGGCTCCAACGCCTTGCAGGGGATTGGCGGCACCGGTGGCATCGTCAACCAGGTGACGGTGTCGCCGCCGAAGAGCGATGGCCTGTCGGGACGTATGCTGATGCAGGGCAATGCCGACACCGGATTCCATGGCGACGGAGTCGGCGGCAAGGTCGCTGGTCTGCTGGCCTGGCGCGGCGGGCGCTGGGACGCGATGGTCGGGGCGGCTTATGAAAAGCGGGGCGTCTTCTATGATGGCCATGGCAACCGTATGGGCACCGACCTGACCCAGGGCGAAACCCAGGACAGCCGCAGCTGGTCGCTGTTCGGCCGCTTCGGCTATGCATTGAGCGACACGGCACGCCTCGACCTGACCATGAGCCGGTTCCAGTTGAAGGGCGAGGGCGATTATATCGCGTCCAACGGCGATTATCGCATTGATCGGCCGACCAGCTCCGTGCGCGGGACGCCACCGGGCGTGCCGGCCACCAGCCGCACCGAAAGCGCGGCGCTGACCCTGACCGACACGGACCTGGCCGGCGGCAATCTGATCGCCCAGATTTTCTTCAACCGCTCGCGCGACACCTATGGCGGTGAAATTGCGCCGATTGCGACCTTCCAGGATGCGGCGCTCGCGCCGATCGGCGCGCTGTTCGACCAGTCGCAGAATCGCAGCCGCAAATATGGCGGCAAGATCAGCTATGAACGCAGCATTCCGGGGTTCGAGGCCCTGACCGCGATCGTGGGCGTCGATGCGCTGTACGACCTCACCGAACAAAGGCTGATCGCCACCGGTCGCAGTTGGGTGCCGCCGACCGACTATCGCAGCATCGCGCCCTTCGCGCAGGCAAACCTGGCCCTGTTCGACAAGAAGCTGCGCATCGCCGCCGGCATCCGTCATGAAGATGTGAAGATCGGCATCGACGATTATACCACGCTCGCCAGTTATGGCGGCTTTGCGGTATCGGGCGGCACGCCGCGCTTCAGCGATACGCTGGTCAATGGCGGCGTGATCCTGGAGCCCTGGGCCGGCATCCGCGCCTATGCCAGCTATGCAGAAGGCTATACCGTGCCGGACGTCGGTCGCATCGCCCGCGCCGTGGGTCAGGCCGGGGTCGATATCGACGATTATGTGAATATCGAACCAATCGTATCCAACAACCGCGAAGTCGGCGTGGAAGTGAAGCGCGGCCCGCTCGATGCCAGTGCCGCCTATTTCTGGTCGACCAGCAAGAATGGATCGTTGCTGGTCCAGACCGCGATCGGCGCGCCGTTCGAAATCCAGCGGCAGCGCGTGGAAATTCAGGGCCTCGAACTCAATCTCAGCGTCAAGACGCCGCTGCCGGGCCTCACTTTATCGACCGGCTATGCCCATCTGATCGGCCGCACCGACGGCAATGCGACGGACGGCGTGGACAAGGTCGATCGCGATCTGGACGGCGCCAACATCTCGCCCGATCGCCTCAACCTCGCCGCCAGCTATGTGCACGGCCCGCTGTCGGCGCGCATCCAGACGCAATTCTTCCTGGCCCGCCAGTTCGAACGCGCGCCGGGCAATTACAACCCGCTCTACCGGTTCGATGGCTATGACGTGACCGACCTGTCGCTGCGCTATCAGACCGGCTTCGGCGGGCTGACGCTGGCGGCGCAGAATATCTTCGATACTTTCTATATCGACTATTACAGCCAGACCGTCCGTCCCAACGACAATGCCCATTATTTCGCCGGACGCGGGCGCAATGTCACCCTGTCCTGGGACTATCGCTTCTAATGAGACTGCTCGACAGCCTGCATCGCTGGACCGGTGGCATCGTCGGCCTGCTGCTGGCGGTGCTGGGCCTGACCGGCCTGTTTCTGGTGCATCGCGACAGTTTGACCTTTGCGCCCCATGCCGGCGACGTCCGGGTGACCGACATGGGGTCGCTGGCGGCAACGACGCAGCATCTGATGACGACCGGTCCCATGCCGCAATCGATCACCTACGCCTCCGACGATTTCGGCCTGTTGCGCCTGGCCTATAAAGGCGGGAAGGGCGCCTATGCCGATCAGGCGGGTGCGCTGGTGATGCAATGGGACAGCCAGTGGCAGCGGCCCGAATTGTGGCTGTTCGACCTGCACCATCATCTCTTCATGGGTGAGGTCGGCGACACCGTGATCGGGCTGGCGGCGCTGTGCGGCCTGTTCTTCGTCGTCACCGGCGTGCTGCTGTGGTGGCGGACGCGCAAGACCTTTGCCTTTCGTCTGTGGCCGGCGCGGATGAGCCGTTCCTCCATCGTGCGTCACCATCGCGATTTGGGCATCGTCGTCGCGCCGCTCTTGCTGCTATCTCTGATGACAGGCGCGATCCTGATATTCCGTCCGATGGCCGCGATCCTGTTCGGTCCGGGCGCATCCGCGCAGATCGACCGGTCGCTCGCCGCGCCGCCGCCGCGCGACGCGACATTGGGAAAAGATCTGGACTGGGCGGCGATGATCCGCACCGCCCATGCCCGTTTCCCCGATGCCCAGTTGCGCAGCCTGTCGCTGCCGCGCAAGAAGAGCGGTCTCATCACCATCCGCATGAAGCGACCGCAGGAATGGCTGCCCAATGGCCGCACCACCCTCTGGTTCGCTGCCGACACGGGCGCCCTCGTCGATGCGCGCGACGCGGCGCAACTGCCCGGTACGGTGCGGGGCTACAATATGCTCTATCCGCTCCATGCCGCCAAGGTCGGCGGTCTCGCCTATCGGCTGGTGATGAGCCTTTCGGGCCTCGCCATGGCATTGCTCGGCACGCTTGCGGTCTGGTCCTTCTGGTTCAAGCGTCCGCGCAAGCCCGCGCCAAGGCGCTGAAATGATGCTACAGGGCGACATGCTCACCCTGCGCCAGATCGAAATATTCCGCGCCATCATGATCGCCAAGACGATCAGCGCCGCAGCGCAAATGCTCGGCACGTCGCAGCCGGGCCTCAGCCGGATGCTCGGCCATATGGAGGACAAGCTGCATTTCCGGCTGTTCGACCGGACGCGCGGCCGACTGGTGCCGACCCATGAAGCGCGCGTGCTGTTCCAGGAAGTCGAACATGTCTACAAGGGGTTCGAGGATCTCAACCATGTCATCAAACGGCTGGCCAAGGGAGAGGACCGGACTTTCCGGGTCGGCGCGTCACCTTCGCTCGGTCATTCGGTGGTGCCCAGGATGCTGGCCCGGCTGACCGCCAACTATCCCGGCCTCACCATCCAGTTCGACATCCTGTCGGTTGAACAGGCGTCCGATTATCTGGCGCTGCAGCGGGGCGACTATGCGCTCAGCGTCTTCCCCATCGACCATCCCAATATCCTGTCCAGCCGGATCGGGGCCGGGCGGATGGTCTGCGCGGTGCCCGCCAGCCATCGACTGGCCGACCGGACGCAGATCAGCGTGGCCGACATCGCCGACGAACAGCTGCAATCCTTTCGCCCGGACACGCCGCACGGCCGCATCATCGCCGACATGTTCGCGCGGGCGGGGCAGGCGCTGGAGGTAGAGACCTATATCCGCTTCGCCGAAACCGCAGTCGCCTTCGTCGCCAACGGCATGGGCGTGGCGCTGGTGGACAGCTTCACCGCGATGCAGGCCCATGCCGAAACCGTGCGCTTCCTGGAGTTCGACGATCCGGGGACGCTGCCGGTCTATATCAACCGCAATCTGGAATCGCCGCGCGCGATCATCGGCGAAACGTTCGAAGAGATCGCCCGCACCATATTGCTGGGCGTTCCTCGGCCAAAGCCATAACATAAGGGCATGGCAAAGCGCGTTTGAAACGCTGGAAAGAAAGGAACGATCGCAACATGGTAGCCGGACCCGCAGAATAGAACCAGATACGGCACCGGGTTGGTTAGAGCTATGGGGCATGGTCCGCCCCGCGAGAGGATGAAAGGCGTTTTTTCGATGGCCAGCTATTCCGCCAGCGGCACCGTGTCCGTGCGGCCCTATGTGACCGTGGATACGCCGTCCACGCACGCATCGGCCCCAGCGTCCGACAGCGTCTGGACCGCCCGCCAGATCCTCGTCGTCGCGACCTGCTTCATCCTCAACATGCTCGACGGCATGGATGTGCTGATCCTCTCCTACATCGCACCTGCGCTGTCGTCCGACTGGCAGGTCAGCCCCGAAAGCCTGGGCGTTGTGTTCAGCGCGGGCCTTGCCGGCATGGCGGCGGGCGGCCTGCTCATCGCGCCGCTGGCCGACCGCTTCGGCCGGCGCAAGCTGATCCTCGCCTCGCTCATCATGATGGCCGCCGCGATGTTCGCATCGGGCATCGCCACCTCCATCCCCGAACTGATTGCCAGCCGCTTCGTCGTCGGCATCGGCATCGGTACGGTGCTGGCCAGCATGGCCGCGCTCACCGCCGAATATGCCCCCGAAAAGCATCGCACCTTCGCGGTCGGTTTCTTGCAGGCCGGCTATCCCGTCGGCGCGACGTTGACCGGCTTCGTCGTCGCCAGCCACGTCACCACCCATGGCTGGCAGGCGATGCTGCTGGGCGCGGCGGCTCTCTGCGCCATCGCCATCCCGCTGGTCTGGCTGCTGCTGCCCGAATCCATCGCCTTCCTGCTCAGCCGCCAGCCCAAGGGCGCGCTGGCGAAAGCGAACAAGCTGCTCGCCTCGATCGGCCAGCCGCAACTGGACGCGCTGCCCGCGCAGCAGACCAGCGAAACCCGCCATGCCGGCGTGCGCGGCCTGCTCAGCGAAGGCCGCGCGCCCAGCACCATCCTGCTCTGGCTGGCCATCACCTTCAGCTTCATGACGCTCTATTTCGTCATCAGCTGGATTCCCAAGCTGGCGGTCGAGGCCGGCCTTCCGGCCAAGGACGCCATCTATGCCGGCGCCATCTACAATATCGGTGCTTTCATCGGCACCTCCTCGATCGGCCTCGTCGCCATGCGCTTCGACCTGCGCCGCCTGATCCTGCTTTATATGACGCTCGCCGCCGCCGCGCTCACGGTCTTCGGGTCGGTCGCCATGCCGCTCGCCGCGACACTGGGCACCGCCTTCCTGATCGGCGTCTTCGTGCAGGGCGGCTTCAACGGCTGCTATCCGCTCGCCGCCAGCCTCTATCCGCCCGAAGCGCGCGGCACTGGCATCGGCTGGGCCATGGGCGTCGGCCGGATTGGCGCGGTGATCGGCCCGATGCTCGGTGGCTTCCTGCTCGCGGCGAAAGTGTCGCTGCCGGTGATCTTCGGCATTTTCGCGGTGCCGGTGGTGCTGGCGGGCCTATGCGCCGCGCTCATCCGCCTGCCCAAGGCCGCCTGAACCTCTCGACCAAGGACAAATCCCATGTTCCAGACCCCCGTATCGGATACGGGCCGACCGGTCGCGTCCATCCTCTGCGGCCTGATCGGCAGCGGCATCGCCGGATCGCGCAGCCCGCAAATGCATGAAGGCGAAGCCCGCGCGCTCAGCCTGCCGATGGTCTATCGCATCCTCGACGGCGAAGTGATGGGCTATGACGCGGCGGGCCTGCCACGCCTCATCCCCATGCTGGGGGCCATGGGCTTCGACGGCATCAACGTCACCCATCCCTTCAAGCAGGATGTGATACCACTGCTCGACAGCCTGTCGCCTGCGGCCAAGGCGCTGGGCGCGGTCAACACCATCCTGTTCGAACATGGCCGCACCTATGGCGACAATACGGACTGGTCCGGCTACCGCGCCCACTTCCTCGCCGGCCTTGGCCAGCACAAGCGCGCCCATGTCGCGATGATCGGCGCAGGCGGCGCGGCGGCGGCGGTCGGCTATGCCCATCTCGACCTGGGCGCCACCCGCCTGACCCTGTTCGATCCGGCACAAGACCGCGCGCAGGCGCTGGCTCATCGTCTCGCCGCGCTCTTCCCCGCGGCGCAAGTGAGGGCCGCCCCCACGGCGCAGGCTGCCATCAGCGGCGCCGACGGCGTGGTCCAGACATCGCCGATCGGCATGCTCAGCCATCCCGGCCTGCCCTTCGATCCGGATTTGCTGACCGCCGATCAATGGGTGTCGGACATCATCTATTTCCCGCTCCAGACCGCATTGCTCGCCGCCGCGCAGGCGAAAGGCTGCGCGACGCTGACCGGCGGCGGCATGGCGGTGATGCAGGCGGCCCACGCCTTCGCCCTGTTCACGGGAACCGAACCGGATTCCGCGCGGATGCTCCGCGATTTCGACCGCGCCAGCGCAGGAGCCGCTGCATGATCGCCGACACCCCGCCTGCCATCGTCGTGCCTGCGCCGGTCGTGCTGGCAAAAGCCGCGCAGTTGCAGGGACCATCCGCCGGGCCCCAGACACCGCCGCCAGCCGCCCCGGCCGACAAGCCCGGCTGGCGCACGCGGCTGAAGGACAAGGGCGTCGATCTCACCTTCTCCTATGTCTCCGAAAGCGCGGCCAGCCTCACCGGCGGGCGGGATGGCGGCGCGGCCTATACCCAGCAATTGCTCGCCTCCGCCTCGATCGACACCGGCAAGGCGTTTGGCCTCAATGGCGGCAAGATCATCGCGACGATCATCCATCGCAAGGGGGAGGATCTGACCGCAACCCGCCTCGGCAACCTGTTCGAAGTGCAGGAATTGTTCGGCGGCGGTCAGGATCTGCGTCCGGCCGAACTCAGCTACGAACAGAAGTTGAACGGCGGCAAGACCGCGGTGAAATTCGGCCTTTATCATACCGGTGACGATTTCGCGACCTTGCCCAGCGGTTGCCAGTTCCAGAATTTCGCCTTCTGTCCGCGCCCGACCACGCTTTTCTATAATAGCGGCTTTTCGGGCTTTCCGATCCCGCGCTGGGGTCTGCGCGTGCGGCAGGAGATTGCGCCCAACCTCAGCGTCACTGTCGCGGGTTTCGAGGTCAACGCTTTCCGCGCCCAGACCGGGGCAGGGTGGAAACTGGCGCCGCGCTTCGACAGCTTCGTCTTTCCGGTCGAGCTGGGGCTGAAGACAGGGCAGAAGCCAGGCGGCCTGCCGGGCCTGTTTCGCGTAGGCGGGCTGGTCGACACCACCGACCGCGCCGATGTACGCGACGATATCAACGGCGATTCCTATGTCCTGTCCGGCCTGTCGCCCGCCATGCGGCAGGAACGGTGGAGCGCCTGGGTCATGGGCGAACAGATGATCGTCCGCTTCGGGCCGGGCGATCGCGGCCTCAGCCTGTTCGGCACGCTCACTTTGTCGGATCGCCACACCGCGCGGGTGCCGACCTTCATCAGCGGCGGTTTCGTCGCACGTGGCCTGTGGGACAGCCGGCCCAAGGATAATTTCGGCCTCGGCCTCGTCTATGCCCGCGTCAACCCGCGCATCACCGATCGCCAGCGCGATCAGCTATTGCTGGGGCAGGATGTCGCGGTCCAGACGCATGAAATGAGCGGCGAAATCTTCTATGGCTGGCAGGTGACCCGCCAGTTGCTGCTGCGCCCCAACCTCCAATATATCCACCGCGTCGGCGCGACCGATCGTTATCCTGATGCCGTGGTGGCGGGGGCGACGATCAAGCTCATCCTGTAAGGGCAGGGCGCTGTCCTACAGCGCCCGTAACCCGTAATATGCTATTTGCCGTTCGTCCTGAGCCTGTCGAAGGACGGTCCTTCGACAGGCTCAGGACGAACGGACATTGTTCGATAATTTCCAACATTTATTCTGAAATGTCGCATTCAGCGGGAAATATGCGAAGTTAAGCGCCCATATTCCTACAATGTCGCCGCCGGGATCGCGTCCGGCCGGAACCGGTTCTGCGCCGCCAGCCGTACCCCGGCATTGGGCGCGCCATAGCCCGCATAGCCCTTCGCCCGCTGGACGAATTCGAAGAAGAACAGCTTGTCGAAGGCGCGGCTATACATCTGCCAGAAGCCCGCGCCATCGCCATCCTCGTCATAGAGGACGCCGTCCGCCGCCATCCGCGCCGCCGTCGCCGCGTCCAGATCGAACCGCGCGGCAAGGTCGGCATGATAATTGGCCGGTATCTCCAGCATCGCCGCGCCATTGTCCCGCAAGCCCCTGGCCGTCGCGAAAATATCGTCTGTGGTCAGCGCGACATGCTGATACCCCCCGCCAAAGCCATGGTCGAGGAAGCGGGAGGACAAGGTTTCCCGCGCGTCGGACGCATTGATCGTCACCCGGAACGCGCCGTCCGCCGACTGCAACGCCTGACTATGGACCAGTCCCGATGGGTCGATCACATCCTGCGGTCCGCGCGCCTCCAGCCCGAACAGCGAACGCCAGTATAGCTGCCAGGACAGGAATTCGTCATTATGGACGACGGCGGCCAGATGGTCGATGCCGCGCACATCCGCACCGATCGCATCCGCATCCATCTCCACCGCGTCGAACTCGCGCGCCCACAGCCCCTCCACCTCATGATCGTCGATCAGATAGATGAGGCTGCCGCCAACCCCGCGCAGCGCCGGCATCGCCATCCGGCCCGGTCGCCCTTCGGGGCTATAGGCCTTGATCCCCAGCGCGGCGGCGCGGGCCAGCACGGCCGCCTTGTCCTTCACCCGCACGCCGATGGCGCAGATCGCCGTGCCCTGGGTCGCGCGATAGGCGCTGGCAAAGCCCTTCGGCTCGGCATTGACGATCAGGTTGACGCCGCCCTGCCGCCACCGCGTCACCTTCTTGTGGCGATGCTCGCCCACCAGCGTAAAGCCTAGCGACGCGAAGCTACTTCCCAGCCGCGCGGCATCGCTGCCATCGGCGGTGAACTCCACGAACTCGCAGCCCAGCACCGGCTGCGGTGCGGGCATGGCGGTCGGCTGGGCGATCAGCCGTTGCGCGGTATCGCGGACATAGTCGAGCGAGCGATGCCCATCCTCCGCCACCAGTCGCGCGGCGTTGGACCGGAAGCGATCGTTGAAGATCTCCAGGCTCAGCGGCCCGTCATAACCGGTGCGCAATATCTCCGCCACGAAGCCCGCGACATCCAGCCCGCCCTGTCCCGGCAAGTTGCGGAAATGACGGCTCCAGTAGAGCAGGTCCATGTCGAGCAGCGGCGCGTCGGCCAGTTGCACGAAAGCGATCTTGTTACCCGGTATCGCCCGAATGCTCTCGCTCGGAATCTGGCGCGACAGCGAATGATAGCTGTCGAGGATGATACCGATATTCGGATGGTCCACCGCCTCCACGATCGCCCAGGCGTCGCGATGGTCGTTGACATGCCGGCCCCAGGCCAGCGCCTCATAGCCGACGATGATGCCGCGTTCCAGCGCGATCCCGCCCAGTTCGCGGAAATCATCGACGATCCGGTCACGTTCGCCCAATGCGGCGGGATGGCAACTGGAACAGAAGAGGATGCGGTCGGTCCCCAGCTCCGCCATCAGGTCGAACTTGGCCCGCACCCGGTCGAAGGCGCGACGGCGAAGGTCGCCCGGCAACCCCTCGAAATCGCGGAAGGGCTGATAGAGCATGCAGGCGAGGCCGAGGTCGTCCAGCATCGCCCGCACCTCTTTCGGCGACAGGGCTGACCCGACCAGATCATTTTCGAAAATCTCGACCCCTGCAAAACCCGCAGCAGCCGCCGCCTTCAGTTTCTCCTCCAGCGTCCCGCGCAGCGATACGGTGGCGATGGCGTTCAGGGATCGGGCAATGGTCATGGCGGCTCCTCGGCAGAGCCGCCATGATCCTCTCCCCGGTCAGCATCGGCAATCGGGCCGAACTGACCGGGGCATAGCTTATGGTTATACCATCCTACTTCCGCTGCGCCGCCGTGGCATCGCGGGTTGCGCGGAATTCGCTGTCCGCCGACCAGTTGGGCCAGTCATGGCTGTCCGCCACGCGCCGCCCGACATTATAGAGCAGGGTCAGGTCGCCGACCCAGCTGCTCGTATCCCAATTGGCGTCATATTCGTCCGCCGGCTGGTGATAGCGATCCTTGGTATAAGCGTCCTGCAACAGCTTGCCCCGCTCGGCCCCGCCATTCACCAGCTCGCGGCCCGGATTGAAGGAAATGGCAGGCACGCCGCGCTTGGCCATCGGGAAATGGTCGGAGCGGTAGAAGCTGCCCGCTTCCGGTCGCGCGTCCGGCGTGTAATGGCGGCCCAGCTTTTCGCCTTCCTGCGTCAGCGTCGTCAGCAGGTCCAGCTTCGCCGCGCCAGAAATGCTGAAATTGGTCGTCTTCTCCATGCCGAACGGCCCGTCCATATTGACGACGCCCGCCGTAGTGGCCAACGGTCGCAGCGGATTGTCGGCATAATATTCGGACCCCAGCAGCCCCTTTTCCTCGGCCGTCACCGCCAGGAACAGCACCGTGCGCTCGGGCTTCGGCCCCTTGGCATAGGCGCGGGCCAGCTCCAGCAGTGCAGCCGTGCCCGACGCATTGTCCTTCGCGCCATTATAGATGGTGTCGCCCTTCGCATCGGGCGCGCCGATGCCCAGATGGTCCCAATGCGCCGAATAGATCACCGTCTCGTCGGGATATGTGCCGCCCTGCACCAGCCCCGCGACATTATGCGAGGTAATGATCTCCGACTTCACCGCATAGTCGGCGCTCATCGTGGCTTTCATGGGGATGGGTTTGAAATCCTTCTTGCGCGCCGCAGCCTTGGCCGCCTCGAAATCCACGCCGGATGCCGCCAGCAGCTTGGCCGCCAGATCCTTCTGCACCCACCCTTCCATCTGCGTATGCGCCGCCTTGGGATCGGCGCGGACGATGTCGAACATGGTGTTGGTGTTGCTGTTCTTGACCGTGGCCCAGCCATAGGAGGCCGGCTCGCTTTCATGCACAACCAGCACGCCGGCCGCGCCCTGCCGGGCGGCTTCCTCATATTTATAGGTCCAGCGGCCATAATAGGTCATCAGCTTGCCGCCGAAATCGCCTTCACCGCCCTCGAAATCCGGGTCGTTGACCAGCACGACCATGATCTTGCCCTTCAGGTCCACGCCCTTGAAGTCGTCCCAGCCCCGTTCCGGCGCCTTCACGCCATAGCCGACGAAGACCAGCGGCAGGTCGGTGAACTGGACCGAGGACTGGCCCGTTTCAGCCGCGCGCACCGCGATCTCGCCGCCTTGCGTCAGTGGCTGAGCGCTGCCGCCGATGGTCATCGACAGGGTCGGTGTGCCGGTAATGTTGGACATGCGCAGCGGCACATCCTGGAACCAGCTGCCCTTGGGCCCGGCCGGCTTCAGCCCCGCCGCCTTCATCTGCGCGGAAATATAGTCGATCGTCTTCACTTCGGCGCGGGTGGCCGGGCCACGCCCCTCAAAATCGTCGCTCGCCAGCGTCTTGATGTCGGCGCTGACACGGGCCACGTCGAAGCTGGGCGGCGCCGCCAGCGCGATCGCCGATGTGGAGAGCAGGCCGGCCAGCATCAACGGGCGGGCGAACGATGAAGAGAACAGCATAATCAACTCCTTGGCGCAGGGCTGCGCGATGAGTTGGATCATGCCGATCGGACGGCCAATGTCGACGGCCTTTGTAAACAGGCCGGGGCGCCGGCCTGGCGTGCTGGCATATCCGCGGGAAAGATTGTAGCGCAGGACGCATGACGGAACATGCCTCGACGATGGATATATCCCGCCGCGAATTTGCGACCCGCGATGGACTGACGCTGGTCGGCGATGTCGGCGGTCCGATCGACGCTCCCACGATCATGCTGCTGCACGGCGGCGGGCAGACCCGCCATAGCTGGTCGGGCGCGATGCGCCGGATGATCGGGGAGGGCTATCATGTCATCAATTTCGATGCGCGAGGGCATGGCGACAGCAGTTGGTCGGAAGAGGGGGATTATTCGCTCGCGGCGCGCGGTGCGGATTTGCAGGCGGCCATCGGCGATCGCCGCCCGGTCGCGCTCGTCGGCGCATCCATGGGCGGCATGACCAGTTTCTACGCGGTCGGTATGGGCCAGGCGCCACAGGCGACCGCGCTTGTGCTGGTCGATATCGTGCTGCGTCCGGCACCGGCCGGCGTGGACAAAATCCAGCGATTCATGCAAGCCCATGCGGGCGGCTTCGCCAGCGTCGATGATGCCCTTGCGGCTGTCATCGCCTATAATCCGCAACGCAAGGCGCAGCGCGATGCATCCGGCATCATGAAAAATCTGCGCCTGCACGACGACGGGCGTCTCTACTGGCATTGGGATCCAAGGATGCTGGCGGCACGGCCCAGCGCCGAACCGCCCACCTGGACCGAGGAGTTGCTGGCGGTGAGCGGGCGGGTGTCGATCCCGACCTTGCTGGTGCGCGGCGGCAAGAGCGACATCGTCGATGACGAAGGCGTGGCCGAACTCGTCCGGCTGGTGCCACAGACCGAAATATATTGCGTCCCGGAGGCCGGCCATATGGTCGCAGGCGACAGCAATGACACCTTCAGCGACGGCGTGCTGGATTTTCTGCGCCGCATCCGCTTTGGAGCGCAATAGCAGGATGGCCGCATGAACAAGGGGCCATGATCGTTGCTGCAACGACCATGGCCCCTTTTCCCGATAGTGCGCGCGAACCTTATTTCATCGTTGGAATGACGAAGCTCTGGTCCACCACTGCGCCGCCGGTCGGCCAGCGCTGCGTGATCTTCTTGGTGCGGGTGTAGAAGCGCACGCCGTCCTCGCCATATTGATCGAGATCGCCGAAGCCCGAGCGCTTCCAACCGCCGAAGCTGTGATAGGCGACCGGCACCGGGATCGGCACGTTGATGCCGACCATGCCGACTTCGACCTGCGCCGCAAACTTGCGGGCGTAATCGCCATTGCGGGTGAAGATGGCGACGCCATTGCCATATTGATGCTTGCTCGGATAGCTCAGCGCTTCCTCGAACGTCTCGGCGCGCAATATCTGGAGAACCGGGCCGAAAATCTCGTCCTGATAGCTCTTCATCTGCGGCGTGACCCGGTCGATCAGCGTGGGGGCGAGGTAGAAGCCATCCTCATAGCCCTGAAGCTGGAAGCCGCGCCCGTCGACCACGATTTCCGCGCCTTCGTCCGCTGCCATCTGGATATAGCTTTCCACCCTTGCCTTATGCTGGCCGGTGACGAGCGGGCCATATTGCGCATCCGGATCGCTCGGGATGCCGGGGCGCAGCGTCTCGATCGCGGCGATCAGCTTGGTGCGGAAGATTTCCGCCGTAGCTTCGCCCACCGGAGTCACGACCGGCAACGCCATGCAGCGTTCGCCCGCCGAACCATAGGCCGCGCCGACGATGTCGGCGACCGCCTGGTCCATGTCCGCATCGGGCAGGATGATGCCGTGATTCTTCGCGCCGCCCATGCACTGGGCGCGCTTGCCGTTCGCCGCGGCGCGCTGATAGACATAATTGGCGATGTCGGACGATCCGACGAAGCTGACCGCCTTGATATCGGGATGGTCGAGGATGGCGTCGACGATTTCCTTGTCGCCATGGACGACGTTGAGGATGCCTGCAGGCAGACCCGCTTCCAGCGCCAACTCCGCGAGACGCACCGGCACCGACGGGTCGCGCTCGGACGGCTTGAGAATGAAGGCGTTACCGCAGGCGATCGCCATCGCGCTCATCCACAGCGGGATCATTGCGGGGAAATTGAACGGCGTGATGCCCGCGACGATGCCCAGCGGCTGGCGCACCGAATAGACGTCGATGCCGGGGCCTGCGCCCTCGGTATAGTCGCCCTTCAGCAGATGCGGGATACCGCAGGCGAATTCCACCACTTCCAGACCGCGCTGGATGTCGCCCTTGGCATCGGCGATCACCTTGCCATGTTCGGACGACAGCATCCGCGCCATCTCGTCCAGATTGGCCTCGATCAGTTCCTTGAAGCGGAACATCACGCGGGCGCGGCGCTGCGGGTTGGTGGCGGCCCAGTCCGGCTGCGCCGACAGGGCCGAATCCATAGCCTTCTGCAATTGCGACGGGGTGGCGAGTTCGACCTGCGCCTGCACCGCGCCGGTCGATGGATCGAGTACGTCCGACAGGCGCGCGCCGGGGAAGGACACGCTTTTCCCGTGAATGAAATGGCTGATGGAACGCATGGTTTTTGATCCTCTCCAGACGATGCAATGCCAGCGCTATAGACCCGCCGGCTTTGCAGATATACAGGGGCAATGACACAATGATTGTGCAGATTTGCCCATGCTGAATTCCGACGAACTACGCCTCTTCCTGGCGGTGATGCGCGAAGGCAATATGCTCGCCGCCGCGCGCCGTATCGGCGTGGATCATAGCACGGTCGCCCGGCGCATGACCAATATGGAGCGCACGCTGGGCGCACGGCTGTTCGATAGGTCGCCACGCGGCGTGATGCCCACGCCCGCCGCCTTCGCCCTGGTCGGTCATGCCGAACGGATCGAAAGCGAGTTGCTGGCGGCGATCAGCAGCGTGGAGGGGCGCGACCGCGATGTCGAAGGCACCGTGCGGCTGGCGACGCCCGAAGCCTGCGCGGCGCATCTGGTTGCACCCCATGTCGCGAAGTTACGCGCGCGCCATCCCCGGCTGACGCTGGAACTGGCGTCGGAAAGCCGTGCCGCGAGCCTCTCGAAACGCGAAGCGGACATTGCGGTGATGCTGAATCCGCCGCCTCGGGGACGGCTGGTGACACGCAAGCTGGTGGACTATCGTCTCGCCCTTTATGGATCGCGCGACTATCTGGAGCGGGAAGGGGTGCCAGAAAGCCGCATCGACCTCGCCCGGCACGGCTTTGTTTCCTATATCGACGATCTGGCCGGATTTCCCGAAATGATCGCTCTCGATGAACTGCTGCCAGGCGCAGATATACGCTTTCGCGCCAGTTCGAGCGCAGCGCAACATGCCGCGGTCGCGGCCGGCATGGGACTGGGGATGCTCCATGTCTTCGCTTCCGCACAGGACGAGCGGCTGATCCGGATTATGCCGGAAGAAATGGCGGCGCAACGCAGCTACTGGCTGGTGATGCACGCCGATCTGGAGGGATTGCCCCGCGTCCGGGCGGTGGTCGATTTCCTGGACGAGGTCATGCGAACCCTGCGCGATCAGTTCTGACCGCGCAGAATCCTGTGCCTTGCCTTGTCAGGCCTCGATCGCGTCCTGTTTGAGGCGGGCAACATGGCCCAGCACGGCTTCGGCATGTTCCGTCCGGCAGATCAGCAGGTCAGGCAAATATACGTCCTGCTGGTTGTAGACGAGGGGCGAGCCGTCGATGCGGGAGCAATGCAGGCCGTGGGCGAGTGCGACAGCGACGGGCGCCATGCTGTCCCATTCGAACTGGCCGCCGCTATGGAGGTAGATGTCGGCCTGCCCCAGAATGATCGCCATCGCCTTGGCGCCGGCCGATCCCATCGGCACCAGTTCGGCATCCAGCGCCGCCGCGACCGCGACCGCTTCGGCGGCGGGGCGGGTGCGACTGACCACCATGCGCAGCTTTTCGGGCGCGGGTGGCAACGGGAGCGGTTCGTCGGAGCGCAGCACCATGCCCCGACCCCGGCCTTCAGGGTCCAGCCCCGGCAGTGCGACCGCACCGATCACCGGCTGACCGTCGATCGCCAGGCCCACATGCACCGCCCAGTCGGCCCGCTCCTCGCCATATTCGCGGGTGCCGTCGACCGGATCGACGATCCACACCCGGCTCTTGGCCAGGCGGTCGTCATTATCCTTTTCCTCTTCGGACAACAGCCCGTCGTCGGGCCGCTGCTCACGCAGGGCGTGGCAGAGAAACTGGTTGGCGGTCTGATCCCCCGCCTTGCCCAGCGCCTTCGGGCTGAACAGGCCCGACGCGCGCACGTCGAGCAGCAGCCGGCCCGCTATCTCGGCGAGATAGGAGGCGAGTGCGGCGTCCGATAGAGCGACGCTCATGGAATCAGCCTCGCGACGATCGCCTCGGCCGCTTCTTCCGCGGTCATCTCCGCCGTGTCGATCCTGATCTCCGGATCTTCGGGCGCTTCATAGGGGCTGTCGATGCCGGTGAAATTCTTGAGCTGGCCCGACCGCGCTTTCTTGTAGAGCCCCTTGACGTCGCGCGCTTCCGCATCAGCCAGTGACGTGTCGATATGCACTTCCACGAACTCGCCCGGCTGCATCATGCTGCGCACCATGTCGCGCTCGGCGCGGAAGGGCGAGATGAAGGCGGTGATGACGATGAGGCCCGCGTCGGTCATCAGCTTCGCCACTTCGCCCACGCGGCGGATATTTTCCACCCGGTCGGCATCGGTAAAGCCCAGATCCTTGTTCAGGCCGTGACGGACATTGTCGCCATCAAGCAGGAAGGTGTGACGGTTCATCCGCGCCAGCTTCTTTTCCACGATGTTGGCGATGGTCGACTTGCCCGCGCCAGACAGTCCAGTGAACCACAGCACCGCCGGCTTCTGGTTCTTCAGATTGGCGTGGAAATCGCGGCTGACATCGGTCGCCTGCCAGTGGACATTCTGCGCGCGGCGCAGGCTGAAATGCAGCATACCCGCCGCCACGGTGGCATTGGTGAGCTTGTCGATCAGGATGAAGCCGCCCAGCGTGCGATTGGCCGCATAGGATTCGAACACGATCGGCTTGTCGGTCGACAGGTTGGCGACGCCGATGGCGTTCAGCTCCAGCGTCTTGGCGGCCAGATGCTCCATCGTGTTGACGTTGACCTGATATTTGGGCTGCTGCAGCGTGGCGGTCACCATCTGGGTGCCGATCTTGAGCCAGTAGGAACGGCCCGGCAGCATTTCCTCGTCCGCCATCCACACGATCGTCGCCTCGAACTGGTCGGCGACCTGGGGCGGGTTGTCCGACGTCGCGATCACGTCGCCGCGCGAGCAGTCGACTTCATCGGCGAAGCAGAGCGTGACCGACTGGCCGGCCACGGCTTCGTCAAGGTCGCCATCGAGCGTCACGATACGCGTGATCGTGCTGGTCTTGCCCGAGGGCAGGACGCGGACCGCGTCGCCGGGCCGGACCGATCCGGTCGCGATCTGGCCGGAAAAGCCGCGGAAGTCGAGATTGGGGCGGTTGACCCACTGCACGGCCATGCGGAAAGGCTTGTCGGCATCGGCCGCGCTGTTGACCTCCACCGTTTCCAGATGCTCGATCAGCGCAGGCCCCTGATACCAGGGCGTATTGTCCGACGGGCCGGTGATATTGTCGCCCTTGAAGCCGGAAATCGGCATGGGCACGAAATGTTCGATGCCGATCGATCGAGCGAATTCGGCATAGTCGCTCACGATCCGATCGAATACCGCCTGATCGTAGCCGACCAGATCCATCTTGTTCACCGCCAGCACGATGTTGCGAATGCCGATGAGGTGCGCGAGATAGCTGTGACGGCGGGTCTGGGTCAGGATGCCCTTACGCGCGTCGATCAGGATGACGGCAAGGTCGGCGGTCGATGCGCCCGTCACCATGTTGCGTGTATATTGTTCGTGGCCGGGCGTATCGGCGACGATGAACTTGCGCTTTTCGGTCGCGAAGAAGCGATAGGCGACGTCGATGGTGATGCCCTGCTCACGCTCGGCGGCGAGGCCGTCTACCAAGAGGGCGAAGTCGATCTCCTGCCCTTGCGTACCCACTCGCTTGCTGTCCGCTTCCAGCGCGGCCAGTTGATCCTCGAAGATCATTTTGCTGTCGTAGAGCAGGCGGCCGATCAGTGTCGACTTGCCGTCGTCCACCGATCCGCAGGTGATGAAGCGCAGCATCGTCTTATGCTCATGCACCTTGAGATACTGGTCGATATCCTGCGCGATGAGGGCGTCGGTCTTGTAGATGGGATCGGCGATGGTGTCGGTCATAATCTAAATTCCCCGTTCGGGCTGAGCTTGTCGAAGCTCTCCACTGAGCGAAGCGAAGTGCTCCCCCGTCGGTCGGCCGAGCCCTCGACGGGCTCAGGGCGAATGATGGGAGCGTGAAGGTTCAGAAGTAGCCTTCCTGCTTCTTCTTCTCCATGCCGGCGCCGCCCGCATCCTTGTCGATCGCGCGGCCCTGCCGTTCCGAAGTGGTGGTGAGCAGCGTTTCCTGGATCACTTCGGGCAAGGTCTTGGCCGTGCTTTCGACCGCACCGGTCAGCGGATAGCAACCCAGCGTGCGGAAGCGGATCGAGCGCATCACCGGCGTCTCGCCCGGTTGCAACGGGAAGCGATCGTCATCGACCATCAGCAACATGCCATCGCGCTCCACCGTCGGGCGTTCGTCCGCAAAATAGAGCGGCACGATCGGCACATCGTTGAGATGAATATATTGCCAGATATCCAGCTCGGTCCAGTTGCTGATCGGGAAGATGCGGATGCTCTCGCCCTTGTTCTTGCGCGCATTGTAGAGGTTCCACAATTCGGGCCGCTGATTTTTGGGATCCCAGCCGTGCGACGCGGTGCGGAAGGAGAAGATGCGCTCCTTGGCCCGGCTCTTTTCCTCATCGCGTCGCGCGCCACCGAACGCCGCGTCGAAACCGTAGAGGTTGAGCGCCTGCTTCAAGCCTTCCGTCTTCCACATGTCGGTGTGCAGCGCGCCATGATCGAACGGGTTGATACCGCGGTCCATCGCTTCCTGGTTGCGATAGACCAGTAACTCCATGCCGCTTTCCTGCGCCATTCGGTCGCGCAGCTTGTACATTTCCTGGAATTTCCACGTCGTGTCGACGTGCAGCAGCGGGAAGGGCGGTGGCGAAGGGTAGAACGCCTTGCGCGCCAGATGCAGCATCACGGCGCTATCCTTGCCAACGGAATAGAGCATCACCGGCTTCTCGGCCTCCGCCACAACCTCACGCAGGATGTGGATGCTCTCGGCCTCCAGCCGCTCAAGATGGGTCAGTGTCTTCGCGTCCATCATAGATCCTCGCAATCTTCTTGCGTGCAGCTCTGGCAGCAAGCAACTAACATTGGACCTCCCATATGGGAGGGTGTACGATCGACCCATGCGATTGGATGATTCCGGCCTGCTGGTGAGCCTGAACGAGGGCATGTTCCAGCAGCCTCTCTGGCATGATTTTCTCGAACGGCTGCGCAGCCGGATGCAGGTCCGTTACGCCAGCCTCGCTTTCCGTCCGATTGATGAGAAGAGCATCGTGGAGCTTTACGCCGGCCCCGCGATTCCACCGCATCTCGACCGGCTATTTGCCGAGAAATTCGCGCGCGATCCCTTACCTTATCGGGACATGCGGGAAGGACGGGTCTATTCGCTGTCCGAGCTGGTCCCGCCAGACAATGTCGAGCTGCAATCCTATCGCAACGATTTTCTACGTGGCCTGGGCGTGGAGGATATAAGATCCGTTCGGGTGACCGAAAGCAGCGGGGTGGATGCCTGGCTGAGTTGCGCGGGCCCACGCATATCGTCATCGGCGACGGCATTGCTGACCGCGCTCGCACCACATCTGCGTGCGGCGTTGCGCGGCTTCGTGGCGCTTGAGCGAGAGAAATTGCGATCGACCCTGACCTCCGAAGCCTTCGGGCGACTCAATTTCGGCTGGCTGACGCTGGACGCCCAGTGCCGCATCCTCGACATGACCGCCCATGTCGAGCAACTGTTCCAGCGCAACAGCATCCTGCGGCGAGGGCGGTACGACCGACTGACCCCGACATCGCCGGGGCTGGACCGCGAACTGACCGCGCTGGTCAAGACCTTCGCCCAGGATGCGGAGGCGCGTCCGCGCGCAATCAACCTGAGCCGCGATCCATGGATGGACATGCTGGTCGCGCCGTTCCGCGGACAGTCGATGGCGGCGGGCGGCGCTCCGGTGGCGATCGTCTATCTGAGCGGCGATCGATCGTCGCAGGCGGATCGGTGCGAGCAGTTGGTCGATCTGTTCGGATTGCTGCCCAGCGAAGCGCGGCTCGCCTGGGAAATGGGCCAGGGCATTCCAATCATGCAGGCCGCCGCCAATCTGGGACTGACGGTCGAGACGGCGCGCAACTATTCTAAGAAAATCTACGCCAAGATGGGTGCGCGCGGCCAGGCCGAGCTGGTGCGGATCATTCTGAGCAGCGTGCTGGCGATCGCCTGACGGGGGGCGCTGCGACAGCGAGCTGGACAGTTGTACGCCGAACGCAGCGGGCGACAATATTTAACATAATATATATTATCGTGTTTCCATGTCAGTTTGGGAGGCAAGCCGATCCACCCCTTTTCTGGGCAGCGCACAAGTCGATCGCTCCCGCCCCCAGCGACCGGGTGGTGCGGCGATCCGGTACGAAGATACCCCGCCATATCGCGCCTTACCTTCGACTTGCCGTGTGCGTCTTTGCAGGCAAGCGCACCGGACATCCGCGTCAATATTTCGCCCTGATACTGGCGAACAGGCTGCGACCTGGTTCGGGGAAACCGTCGGTCAGCATATAATAGTCGTCGAACAGGTTGCGTGCCCCGACGCCGATCTCGATCCCGGGACGGATGGCGTAGTCGACCCGAATAGCTGCATTGACGTAAGCGCCGGTACGGTAGTAGCGCGCGGGCTGCGTCGCTGGCGTGGCGGTGAAGATCGTCCAGCGGTTCGACGCGAGGTCGACGCTGGGCACAATATGCAGCGCGGCGACCGGCGACCAGTCGAGATAGGCGAACCCCTTGTGCGTCGGCACGCCGGTCGGCCGGAAGAGCGCGTTTGTGGGGTCCGTCAGGTCGCGCTTGATGCCGGTATAGTTGAAACCGGCGTCGAGGCCGGACGTGATCGTCGCCGATACGGACAGTTCGACGCCATAATATTCGCCTTTGCCGACATTGCGGCTCTGGGTCATGTTGCGCAACGCGCACCCCGCCGTGGGAACGGCAGGCGGCAGGGTCGATGCCGTGCAGGGATAGGCCGGCGTGAGAATGCCGAAAATGGCGTTGCGCACCCAACTGTAGAAGGCGGCACCTTCGACCCGGATCGTGCCGTCGCTCCAGCTACCGCCGATTTCCGCATTGGTGGCCCGTTCGGACTTTAGGTCCGGATTGGGGATCGCCTGGTTGAAGCGCTGGCTGAACCGTTCGAAGATGGTCGGGAAGCGGGTGCGCGAGGACAGGCTGGCGTACAACTGGATGGCATCGGTCGCCCGCCAGTCCATTCGACCCTGCGCGTTCCACGCGTCGCTGTCGCGGCGGGGATATTGATAGATGACCGATGGCACGCCCGACGTGCCCAACGGCGCGCCATATTCCTGCGCCTGTTCCAGATTGCGCCAGTCGAAGCTGCCGCCCAGGGTGAAGGTCAGCGCGGGCGAGAGCTTGAGTTCATTTTCCAGCGCGACCGAATAGGTGTCTTCGGCCTGGGTCTGACGCGGTTCGGTCGTCCCCACCCCGGCCGTCGAGAAGCTGGTCTGGAACTCCACATGCTTGTCGTGGCGATAATGGTAGGCCAGCCGCAGCGTATCCGCGTCGGTCGCGCGGAAATCCAGTTGCAGCGATCCGCCCCACGCCTTGTCCGCATAGGGGCTGTCGAACGCGAAGGGCCGGGTCTGGCTGGATTGGGCGCGCGTGTCGAAGGACCGCAGGATCGAATCGAACTGGTTGTAATAGCCGCGCGTCTTTATCGTCGCGCGATCGCCCAGCGCCGTGGTCGAAAGGAAATAGACGCTGGTGATATTCCATTGCGGCCAGTCCCAGAAACGCGGCGTCGTTACCGTGTCGCTGATGTGAAGCGGCGCGCCCTTGGACCCTTTCTGATAGGTGTAGCTGAGCGCATATTCGTCGGTCGCATTGGGGGTGAAGCCGACCTTTGCATTGACGCGCCAATCCTCCGTCCGGGAAAAGTCGCGGGCGCCGCCATCCTCCAGCGCAGGGACGCGCGGGGTGAAATCATTGGGCAAATCCCAATGATCGGTGAAACTGCGCGCATAGCTGGCCTGTGCGTACCATTTGTCATGCTTCGTGCCGATCATGGCCGACGTCGTGTAGCCGGCATAGTCGGTGTCATTGTCGAAATTGACCGACCCGCGCACGTCGATGTCGAGCGCCTTGGTCGGCTTGCGGGTGACGAGGTTGATCGCGCCGCCCATCGCGCCGGGGCCGTCAAGGACGGAGGCATAGCCCTTGGCGACCTGAACCTCGGCAATGTCGGTCGTCAGGAAGCGGCCATAGTCGAGCCGGTTGTCGGCAGGCAGATAGACGCGGATGCCGTCGATCGACAGCGGCACCTGGAACCGGTCGAAACCGCGCACGAAGACAAGACGTTCGTTGCGTGTCCCCCCACTATTGCCGGCCGACACGCCGGGCATCAGATTGACCGCGTCGTCGAGCGCGTTGCGACCGAACGTGTAGATCGCTTCGGACGAAAGCGTAGCGCCGTCGATCTCGATGCCCGTGGTCCGGGGTGCCGTCACGATGATCTGGCCGAGCGAAAAACGCGCGTCCGGTGCATCGGCGTCGGGCGCCGCCGTCTGGGCGCTCGCGCAGGAAAGAGCGGACGCAAACATGCCGAAGGCCAGCAAAGCGGCAAGATAGTGTCGGCGCATAGATATTCCCCTGTTCACGGTCGTTCGACTCGCTATATCCGAGCGTATATAGACAGGATCCGCGAAAGGAACCCCCATGCGCACGCCATCGATTTTTCGGACCATATCGTTGCTGGCGCTGAGTGGAGCCGTCCCTGCTGCAGCGCAAATGGCAGATACGCCCATGACCCAGAGTTGCGACGCGCCGGCCGATCTGCCCGACGCGATGGCCACCTGGCGCAATCCCGTGACGGCCAGAAGCGGTGCGGCCGCCGGGAGTGGCCCTGCGTTGGTGGCCGGGCAGGCGCTGACGATGGAATTGCTGCCGACGCCCGACGTGCGATATCCTGTCCGCCCGGCCAAACCCGGCGGGTCGGTCAGCTATGGCGGCGTGGCGCGCTTCACGGTGGACAAGGCCGGGACATGGCGGGTAGCGCTGGGATCTGGCGCCTGGGTCGATGTGGTCAAGGGCAAGGCGGCCATGACATCGGTCGCGCACGGCCATGGACCGGACTGTTCGGGCATCCGCAAGATGGTCGATTATGACCTTCAGCCCGGCGACTATGTACTGCAGGTGGCGGCGAACGGCACCGACAGCCTGCCATTGCTGGTGACGCGCCTGCCGTGAGGCCGGTGTTTCAGGCCGTAGTGCTGCTGGCGAGTGCGGTGCTGCTGCTCGGCGCCGGCACGGCGCGGTGGCATTGGCGGCTCCCCCCGGATGTCCAAGCGCCGCCAGTGCCTGCAGACAACGCAATGAGCGCGATCAAGGTCGAGCTGGGACGACGGCTGTTCTACGACGCGGACCTGTCGGCCAATGGGACGATGGCGTGCGCGGCCTGCCATGAACAGAAGCGCGGCTTTGCCGATGGCAATGCGACCCGCCCCGGCGTTCATGGCGACCCCGGCCGACGCAACGTGCCGGGGCTGGCCAATGTCGCCTGGCGACCGGTGCTGACATGGGGCGATCCGCGCGTGACGACGCTCGAAGCGCAGGCGATCATCCCGCTGCTGGGCGAGCGGCCTGTGGAAATGGGGATGAAGGCGCTGGAGGCCGAGTTGCCGCGACGATTGGGCAGGGATGCCTGCTATGTCCGCATGTTCGCCCGCGCCTTTCCCGGACGAATGGGCCGGATCGATACGGGCACGGTCAGCGCCGCCCTGGCTGCGTTTCAGCGCACGATGATTGCGCTCGACAGTCCCTGGGATCGCTATCGCGCGGGCGAGATGGATGCCCTGTCGCCGCTGGCGCGACAAGGCGCAGCCCAGTTCGCTGCGCTCGGTTGCACCGCCTGTCACGGAGGGCGCGATCTGACGGACGATCGCTATCATGCCGTGAGAGGCAGAGACCCCCATGATGAGGGCCTGGCCGAGGCCAGCGGACTGGCATCGGATGCAGGCCGTTTCCGCACGCCGTCGTTGCGCAATGTCGCCGTCACCGGACCCTGGCTGCATGATGGCACAGCCAAGAGCCTGGCGGCGGCGATCGCGCGCCATGGCGCGATCCTGTCAGAAGACGCCAGCCCTGCCCTGCTGGCCTTTCTTGAAAGCCTGACCGATGCGGCTTTCCTCACCGATCCTCGATACGCCATGCCGGATCGCGCATGCGGCAGGCGCCTGTAGTGGAACAAGATCAAACGCTGCGCGACCATCCACCTCGACTTTCCGATCGAGCTGCATGCGCCCACCGACACACGCGACGCGTCAGACGCAAAAACCCCGGAAATGGCTTTTTGCGAGTAGGACCAGATAGGGTCGGGCGTTATTCGCCGCGCAGCACGCCTTGGCTCGATTGAATTCTGGTCCATTCAACGAGGCGGCAGCCTAGCCCTCGCAGATGGCGAGCAACGTCTTCTTCAGCAGCGTCTTGGTGTGACTGGTGATCGGCGATGCCGCATCGGCGCCCGCCGCCAGTTCTTCGGCCAGCGCGAGATCCTTTTCGCCTATGCCCGCCTGGCTGGCGAAGAAGGCGCGCCGGGCGGCGTCTCCCGGATTATTGCGAAAGTCGATAAAACCCGCCATCGGCGGGGTGAGATTGCCATTGCGCTTCATCACGGTCAGCAGCTTGTCCATCGGCACGCCGGACGCCTCCGCCACATTGGCGACTTCGACACCCAGCATGATGCCGCACCAGGATACGAGATTGTTGCAAATCTTGAGCGCCATGGCCGATCCGAGCGGGCCGATATGCATCCTGTTGGTCGAAAAGGCGTCGAGCACGGTCTGCACGCGCGCGGCGACGGCTTCATCGCCGCCGGTCATGCAGAAGACGAACGGACCGTCCTTGGTCATTTCGGTGCGCGTGACCGGCGCATCGATGACGTCTACACCCACGGAGGCGGCGCGTTCGGCGATCTGCTGCGCGGTCTTCGGCTTGATCGTACTGTGAATGAGCAGGGTCGCGCCCCGCTTCATCACGGGCAGCAGCGCATCCACGCATTCCAGCACCTGCGTATCGTCGCGCACGCAAATGCCTACGGCGTCGGCATCCACGCCGACCGCCGCCATGGAGGCGGCGAGCTTCGCGCGGCCTTCAAATTTCGCCAGCGCATCGGGAAACAGGTCGTAAACGGTCAGGTCGAGCGGCAATTTGGCCAATTCCCGCGCCTGATCGCCACCCATGCTGCCGAGACCGATGAAGCCAATTTTCCTGATATTATCCGTCATGAAATATCCCTGAGGCCTTCTCCAAGTTCGCGAGCGAGCTAATCACTCCGAACGTCCTTCGTAAATCCCAAACGGGGTCTGCCTGACTGCCAAACCATTGCAGGAGCGCCATGGCTGGCGGCTCGGCCCCTCGCCTTTCGGCCGAAAACGGGCGGTGTGCCCGAGCGGATGCCCGGCATCATCGGACACCCGCTCCATATCCCAGTTTCAGACGGTTAGGCGCCGGGCCTGTTCAGCCCCATTGCAGGTGGAGGTCCGGCACATGCAGGATATTGCCGACATAATAGGGCACCCGGAAACCGTCCTTGATCCGGAACTCCGGTATGGCCTTGACGAATTCCTCGACCGCGATCTGCAATTCCAGCCGTGCCAGATGCATGCCCAGGCATTTGTGGATGCCGCTGCCCAGCGACATATGCGGCGCCTTGCGATCGAAGCGGATCGCCTGGGGATCCTCGTAGAAAGCCGGATCGCGGCCAACCACGGGGGAACTGAACGCCACATAATCCCCGGGCATGATCGTCTGCCCCTGAATCTCGATGACCTTGGTGGCGATACGGAAGGCCGTAACCGGCGCGAAGGCGCGCAGGAATTCCTCAACCGCCAGGACGATCAGCGACGGGTCAGCGCGCAATTCGTTTTGCTTGTCCGGATGCGACGCCAGATAGTTGAAGATGTTGCCGAGCAGGGACGTAACCGTGTCGAGGCCGCCGATATACAGGTTGAAGCAATGGCCGAACACCTCGTCGTCATTCCACAAACGGCCATCGACCTCGAAGGTCAGCACCTTGCTGATATAGTCGTCGCGCGGCTGCTGGCGCCGTGCCTCGATCTCTTCGAGCAGATAATCCTTCACGCAGCGCACGGCGTTGCCGCGCACCTGCCAGTCGTTGGAATGGAGCATTTCCTTTTCCCATTTAAGGAATTGCGTCATTCTTTCCTGCGGCAGACCCAGCAGATCGAGGACGATGTAGATCGGGAATTTTTCCGAAAACTCATCGATGAAATCGCACTGCCCGCGATCCTTGAAGGCATTGATCAAGGCCTGCGCGCGCTCGCGCACCTGTTCCTTCATCGCGAACATCTTCTGCGGCGCGAAATGGCTGTTCAGCGCCTTGCGATAGCCGGTGTGGACTGGCGGATCGGCCTCGGTCGGAATGACCAGCCAATTTTCGCCGATATTCTGCGCCCATTTGCCCATGCCATTCTTGGTGAAATTGTCGGCGTCGCGCAGCATCGCCTGCACATCCTCGGCATTTTTGAGCAGCCAGCCGGGCTGATCGCCCGGGAAGATGTTGGTCACATAGGTGATCGGCGGCAGGTCCGCATGCATCGCGGGGATCAGCACTTCCTGCGGGTTGTCATAGATGACCTTCCGCGAAAAGAGCGGCAGCGCCATCGCCAGTTCAGGTGGCACATGATCCGGCAGGGGCTGTTGTGCGACTTGGGTCATCATAGTCTCCGAAGCAAAAAGAGATAAATTCCACCCTTGCCAAAGACAGGTGCGGTCGTGGCCGTCCGTCCGAGACTGGCGACCATGCGGACGATCCGCAATGACAGGAGGCGATGCACATGAGCGAGGCAGACGTGCTGGATCTGGAACAGGCGATCCGGGACAATTACCGGCTGTGGAACGAAGGGAAGCGCGACGAACTCGATCGCCTTTTCCGGGCGTTGGGGCCAGAGGGGTTTACGATCGAATATGTCGGTTCGCCTGCCGTGGACGGCGACGCAGCGATGGCCGACATGTGGGCGGAATATGGCGGCAAATGCACGACGGAACCGCTGGAGGTGATCGTCAACGGCACCGAGGGCGCCGCTTACGTCGCCAACCGCCTGCAAACCAAAGATGGCATTGTCACTCTGCCCAGTCTCGAAACCTACAAGGCCGCCGATGGCCGGCTGACGATCCGCTATTTTCATCGGACCGCCCACTAACCTTCCATGTTCCGACGTGCAGGCGCTGGACATGGCTCAGTCCTTCGCCTGCATGAAGGCCAGCAGATCGGCATAATGGGGCTGGTGGACGAGGCCACCGCCCGAAATCGAGATATTTTCACCCGTGATGTAGCGCGCTTCGTCCGAAGCCAGGAAGGCGACCAGCGCCGCGATATCATCCGGCGTACCGAATTCCGGCGTCAATATGTGCCGCTGGATGATGTCCTTCAGCCCCGGCACGGTCTTTTCGAGGGCTTCGGTCAGCACGACGCCCGGCGCGATGCTGTTGCAGCGGATATTCTGCCGCCCATGCTGGGTCGCCACATATTTGGTGAGCCCGATGATCGCCGCCTTCGAGGAACCATAGGCGATGCGCGCCAGATCCCCCGCACTGCCCGAATTGGATGCGGTGTTGATGATCGAACCGCCGCCGCCCGCGACCATATGCGGGATGGCATATTTGCATCCGAGCAGATAGCCGGTGAGATTGACGTCGAGAATCTCGCGCCAGATGCCGATCGGGATATCGACGGCCGTGGTGTCCTGCGGGCTTTTGTCCGGATCGGTCATCGCCGCATTATTGTGCAGGATATCCAGCCTGCCGAAATGGCCGATGGTGCGATCCACCATCGCCTTCACCGACTGCGGATCGGCGGCATCGAATTGGACCGGCAACGCTTTATCGCCCAGCGGTTCCGCTGCGCGGACGGCAGCAGCCTCGAACAGGTCGGCGATCACGACGCGCGCGCCCTCCGCGACCAGGCGTCGCGCGACCGCGGCGCCGATACCGCCGCCGCCGCCCGTGACGATCGCTACCCTGTCTACCAACCTCGTCATCATGCGCGCATCCCCGGTGATGGGCTGGCGAGAGAAAGCTGCATGGATTGCAGTTCATCCCGCCAGCCGCTTGGCCGATCAGAATTTAAACGTCGTTTCAACGCCATAGGTGGCCGGCTGGCCAACATAGGCGGCGGCGATGCCCAATGTCCGATAGAGATCGGGGAAACGGCGCAGCAGATATTTCTTGTTCGTGATGTTGCGGCCATAGACCGCCACTTCGACATTGGGATTTTCAAGCTGGAACGCGATACGCCCGTTGAAAATGCCATAGCCGGGCACGAAGCCGAGGCGGTTTTCCGTCTCATAGGCGGCCTTGGTCGCCGCCGAGGCCTGTTGCGCCGCCCGGACCGCATCGAAATGCTGGCCCCCGACATAGGAATAGGCGCCAGTGACGGCGAGCGTGCCGCCACCCACCGGGAATTTCTGCGTGGCGCTGACGTTCAGCTGTTTCTTGGGCAATTGCAGCAGCGGCAAGCCGCTCAGGTCGACGACGCAGCCATTGACGACCCCGGCGCTGTTGGTGCAGCCGCTGCCGGCCACCACCTGGATTTCGCTGAAGCTACCCTTCACATATTTGCCGTTTTGCAGCGAGCCATTGACGCTGAGCGTCATGCCTTCCCAAGGCACGGCCGTGATTTCATTTTCCATGCCCCAGATGCGGACCTTGCCGTTGTTCTGGATATATTGGGTAACGCCGATGCCGGTCACGAAGCTGTTGACGATCGCCTGATTGTCATCCTTCCAGGTGTGGAAGATCGCCGTGTTGAAGCGCAGGCGGCGATCGAACAGATCGACCTTCAAACCGGCCTCGACGTCCTTCACCTTTTCGGGAGAGAAGGCAGGCAGGCCGCCGGCGCGCAGGTTCCAGCCGCCGGCCTTGGCCGCGCCGCGGGTCGCCACATAGAGGAAGAGATTGTCGCTCGCCTGCCAGTCCAGGCCCAGGTTCCAGGCCGGATAGTTGAACTTGGCATTCTGCTCCTGGTTGCAGGTGGTGGCCGTTACCGGTTCAGTCGGTGTAACGGTGCAGTTGATGCCGGTCGGCGTGCCCGCCACGGCGACGTCATAGGGCAGGCCATATACCTGCGCATTGTGCAGCACGCTGTCGCGCGTGTCCCACGTGTAGCGGAAGCCACCGACCGCGCGCAGCGTCGGGGTCAGTTCATAATAGGCCTGGGCGAACAGGCCGAAGGTCTTGTTGGTGACATCGGCATTGGAATCGCGGATCAATCCGCCGAAAATCTGCGACCGGCTGAATTCATAGCCGCTTTCCTTGCCGGCATAGGCGCCCGTAATGAAGCTGAGACTGTCGGTGATGTTCCCGGAGAGCTGGAATTCCTGGGAAACATAATAGGAGCCAGACCCCGCAAAGGTCGCCAGCAGCGGGACGGCGGTGCCATCGGTGTCGTTCTGGCCATAGTTCATCGAGTGACGATAGCCCGTGATCGACTTGAAGTTCAGGCCGCCCAGCTCGACGTTGAGCGTGCCGGAAAAGCCATATACTTCCAGCGTATTGAATGGCTTCACGCCATAGAGGGCCTGCGCCTCCGGGGTGAGCGCGCCGATGGTGGCCGGGGTCGATGTCCCGGTCGCGGTGTTGCCCCACCAATGATCCTTGGTCAGCAGACCGGCCGTGAGGCCCGGCTGGAAGGCGGCGGGGACGATCGCCGGATTGAAGGCCCAGAGCGCGATCTGCTGACCATGGTTGGACTGGCGGTTCCAGTCGCCCGAAAGGGTCAGGTCCCAGCCATTGCCTTCATATTTGAGCTTGCCGCGCAAGAATTTGCTGTTGTTGTCGGAAAAATCGCGGTTGGTGGCGAGATTGTCGCCATAGCCGTCCCGCTCGTTGATCGCACCGCTCAGGCGGACCGCGAGGCCTTCTGCGAGCGGCACATTGATATTGGCCTGCGCACCCAGCGTGCTGTAATTGCCAAACTCCGCCTTGAAAGTGCCGCTGAGCTGGTCGTTGGGATCGTTGGTGACGATGTTGATCGCGCCGCCGGTCGTGTTGCGGCCAAAGAGCGTACCCTGTGGTCCACGCAGCACCTCGAGCCGCTGCACGTCCTGAATGTCAGTCATGCCCGTCGAGGGCCGTGGGATGTAAATCCCGTCAATATAAGTGGCGACCGCCGGATCGTTGGCGAGAATAGGCTGGAGATTGCCCTGGCCGCGGATGGCGACGAAGACGATACCGTCGCCGCCCGCGGAACCGCGGCCGATGACCAGGCCAGGTGCGGTGCGCTGAAGATCGACGACATTTTCCACCTTGGCCGTCGCCAAGGCCTCGGGAGTAAGCGCCGTGACGGCGATCGGGGTCGTCTGAAGACTTTCTTCCGTGCGCCGTGCTGTGACGACGATATCCTGAATGCCCTCGCTGGCACCCGATTGCGGCTGCTGCGCATAAGCGGGCTGCGCCATGGCGGCGACGAGCGCACCCATGCCGATCGCACCCAGAGTGACGGCCTTCTTGCTCATATCTTCCTCCCCATCATTTTATCTTGCTTCGATTTGCACATAAGAAGCCCGTCTAACTTGGAGCCGATCGGCGCCATAGTGGCCGGTCAACGATTGACTGCGCGGCGATAGAATTTGGCCGCTCATCGATATTTTCCAGCTCGCCCGATCAGTGGACCTGCGGTGATGTCGACCGGAAAGCCTTGGGCGTTTGGCCCGTCGCGGATCGAAAAGCGGCAGAAAAGGCCGACGTGCTATTGAAGCCGCATCGCCAGCTGATTTCCTTGATGCGGGCGCCGTCATTGTGCAGCAGTTCCTTTGCCAAGGCGATCCGGCTGCGCGCAACAAATTCGCCGAGGCTGACGCCGGTCCCTTCCTTGAAAACGCGGGCGACGTGACGCACGCTCATGTTGCAGTCGCGCGCGATATCGGCGACGCCAAGAGGCGCAGAGAGATTGTCCATCACATAGTCGATGATGTTCTGGACCTGGCGCGGGCTACGCGAATGCAGGCAGCCCCGTTCGCGCGGAACCATGTGCCGGGCCAATTCGACCGCAAGGCCCATGAGCATCGATTCAACGAGCGTCTGGCTGGCAAATCCCGGCGTCCGCAATTCCGCCGCCAGCCCCGCAAAAAGCCGGCGCATAGAGATATTCTGAATGTCTGCGCACGGCTCCACCTTGCTCAGCGGCTGCTCCCCGTCGAACAATTCCTCCAGAAATTCTTCCCCAAGCGCCACGCAGACGAGATGCCGCTCCTGAAGCGCCGGCTCGCCGAAATATTGGCGGTGGGGCGGCATGTAGAGGATGTCCCCCGATGCGGCGCGCCGGTCCGGGCGGCCCATACTGACCATGCTGCGCCGCGGTTGACCGTCGAGCGAATAATCCAGATAATGTTTTTCCGGGCTGAAAATGCCGCTGCTGGGCTGGACCCAGTCGAAATGCCGCACATCCACATGCGCGTCACGCACGCTTGCCGCCGCTTCGATGTAGAAATTCTGGACGCCAGCCCTACCTTGGCCGGTCCAATCGCTCTCCGGACGAAACATCTCTACCTCTGCCAGGTTCTATTCTCTCGATGCCCCCGAAATAGGCGCACCATGCGCTTTTACTTCTATCTTCGGATAGGTGGTCAAGGCTCCATGTGCGGGCACATCCCTGGCTGCGCCCGATCGAGGCGCGGCATGGGACCATAGGCGAGACATTCGCCATGCGCCCGGTTCGATACCCACAAACAGGAGGCGCTCAATGTCCATCGCACCGCTCTTGCAGCCGCGGACGCCATGAGAGCGCTCTCGGACAAACCAGCCGCCATCGGCCATTATCCCTGGTATGTGCTGGGGATATTGACGCTGGCGCAGACCTGCCATGGCATTGATCGCGCCATCATCGGACTTGTGCTGGCGCCGGTCGGGCATGAATTTGCACTTTCGGACGGACAGTTGGGGATATTGGCGGGTTTCGCCTACGGCATATTCTTCGCGCTCGCCGCCCTGCCCTTCGGCGTGGCCGTGGATAGCTGGAACCGCCGCAACCTGATGGCGGCCGCGTTGACGCTGTGGAGCGGCGCGACCGCCTTGTGCAGCCTGGCGACAGGGTTCTGGACGTTGGTCATCGGCCGCGCCGCCGTGGGGACCGCGGAAGCAGGAGGATCCCCGACCGGCATGTCTCTGCTGAGCGACTATTTCGGTGAAGACCGGCGCGCGACCGCCATCGGCATCTGGTATCTGAGTTCAGGCATCGGCCTCGCCATCGCGTTCATCGTGGGCGGCGCGATCGTGCAGAGCGCAGGGTGGCGCTGGGCCTTCGTCGCCGCCGGCGTGCCGGGGCTGCTGCTGGCGCCGCTGCTGCTGCTCACGGTCAGGGAACCCGTGCGCGGCGCGCATGACGGGCCGGCCCCGCAGCAGGAAGAAACGCTGACGCTGCTGCAACGCATCCGCCTGCTCGCGGCGCGGCCGGGACTGCTATACTGCATCTTCGCCATCGTCCTGATCGCGGCGGGCATCTACGGCATGAGCACATGGCTCACCACTTTCCTGATCCGGGTCCACGGTATGCCCATCGCGAAGGCGGGCATCCTCATCGCCATCGCCTATGGCGGCCTTGGTTCTCTGGGCGGATTCCTCGCGGGGTGGGTGATCGATCTCGTCAACCGGCGACGGGGCGGCTTCGATCCGGCAAGGACATCGCTGTTCGGCGCGGTGATCCCCTTGCTGACGGCCGTGACCGGGGTGGGCACGGTTCTGTTCCACGACGTCGATCTGATGCTGGCGCTGCTGATGGCCTGCGGCTTCCTCAGCGCGTCCTATAACGGCCCGATCTATGCCGTCATCGTGACGATCGCCGGGCCGCGCCTGCGGGGCCTGGCGGTATCGCTGGTGCAGTTGGGCGCGAACCTGATCGGCGTGGGCGCGGGCACCTATCTGATCGGCGTGGTCAGCGACTTTGTCGGGGGTACGGCCGGCGTCGCCTGGGGAATCGGCACCGCCATGCTGTTCACATTCGCCGGGGGCATATTGCTGCTGCTGGCGTCGCGGGCGATCCGGCGCGCCGGGGGTAGCGGCGAAGCATAAGAAAAGGGCGGCCCGGTCTTTCGACCAGGCCGCCCTTCATCCTGCACGCCCCATCACTTCGCGGCGTTGCGTTCCTTGCGTCGCGCCTTGGCGGCTTCGATCCCCCGAAATACGGTGGTGGTATTGCCAGCCCCGGCGTAGAAGAGCACGAAGAGCGGCAGGAAATCCAGCTCCTCGTCGGTGAATTCGTCGTTGATGAGCGCGCCGTTCATCTGGATCTCGACGAGATCGGCGCGGCCCAGCATGGCCGTGGCGCCCAGAACCAGCAGGCGCTTCTCCCGCATCGAGAAGATGTCGCTCGCCCACAGATTGGCGAACTGGTTGCCCACGATTTCCTGGTTGAAGGACGATTCGCGATAAGGGAGGGTCATTTCCGACGATCCCGGTCCGTAAACCTTGTCGAAGACTTCCAGTCCCTTCTGCCACTGCGCTTCGTCGATGCTCATGCCTTTTCTCCCATTACATTTTCCAGGCCCACGACCGTCTGATCGGTTCGGCGCGTCAATTCGACCAAGGGCAGCGCGATGCCGTAGCTGCGCGCCAGATCGATGGCGGCATCCAGATCCTTGACCATCAGGCCGCGGGTATATTCACGCACTGCCGCTTCCTGCTCGCTGGACGAGGGATCGTCGCGCACCGCCAGCATCAGCGGGCCACCCACGCTGTCCGAACTGGCGTCGATCACATGCGCAAGCTGGCGAACATCCACCCCGGCATTGCGGCACAATACGGACGCTTCATAACCGGCGCGCAGGCAGCCGAAGACGATGACGTTGCGGGCGATCTTCGCCGCCATGCCCGCGCCGGGGCCACCCATATGCGCCACCAGCTTGGCGAAGCCGTCCAGAACCGGGCGCACCTTCGCAACGGTTTCATCCGTACCGCCGACGAGGCAGACGAGGCCGTGTTCGCGGGATTTGGGGCCACCCGTCACGCCGCAATCCACCAGTTCCACGCCCGCCGCGTCGGTCAGGGCGCGAATGGCGTCCAGATCCTCGATCGAGACGGTCGCCACCAGCACCACGATCATGCCCGACCGCGCGCGCGCAAGCACGCCGTCGGGGCCTGACAGCACATCGATCGTCTGCTTTGCGTTGACGACGGCGATAATGACGACGTCGGACTGCGCAGCCAGTTCCGCCGGATTGGCGACGACGGGCGGCACGCCCTCCAGCGCGTCGGCGGCATCGGCGCGAATGTCGTAGACCGCAGCCAATTGCTGTGTCCGCGCAAGGCATATGGCGACGCCCGCGCCGATCTGCCCCAGGCCGATAACCCCTGCTCTTCCCATCCTCATCATCCTTTCCGCCGCTTGCTCGCGGTCCTGTCATAGCCAGGCCGCAAGGGTGGCATAGCCTGGGCCGCGGCGTCATCCCGTCCGGCGCTGCGTGGCCGAACCGCGACAGCTTTACCGTCCTTCACGATGCATTTGCCTCCAGCGGCAGATTTTTGGCAGCCAAGCTATAATGGAGGACTGCGATCAGGAGCACGAATGCCGACAATTGCATACTCAGTTGCAGACCGCTCGCCGCCGCCGAGAGACAGGCGGCGGGCGGCAATGCCTGGCCCGAAACGAGGCAGTCGGCGGCATAATTGCCCTTGTAGAGAAAGACAGCGAGGCGATCACTGAGATAGCCCAGCACCACCGATCCCAGCCCCAGCCCGGCGACGGTCTGGCCGAAGGAGTGAAGCGCGGCGGCGGACGCCCGCATACGGGGTTCAACCAGCGACTGCGTGATGGTCATGATCGCGGGCGTAAACGCATAGAGCAATGTTGTCGCGACGAAGAGAAAGGCGACCAGCCACCGCCAGTCCGATTGATGGATCGCCAGCAGATAGAGGGGCAGAGCCAGCCCCACCGCGATCGCGGGCGCCCAGCCACCCCAGCGTATGTCCCGCCGGATCAGCCGTCCGATCAGATAGCCGCCGCTGACTTGTCCCACCATCGTTGCGAGACTGAACGACAGCGCGAACACCAGACCCGCCTGCGCCAGCGGGAGATCGAAGCGGCGGACCAGCAACGGAATGAGGAACAGGTTGGTACCGAACCCCACCAGCCCGACGAAGCCGCTGCCGAAGGTCAGGTGCAGGAAGGAAGGCGAACGGGCGAGCCGCCGCAGCACCATGGCGAAGGGGGGCGTATCCGCACTCTGCCCGGCATCTTTCCGTTCAGGTTCGGGAATGGTCGCAAGCAGCAGCAGCGCCAGCAACAGGCCGGGTACGCCAACCGCCACGAGCGCAAGCCGCCAGCCGAATGCCTGCGCCACCGCGCCGCCCGCAATCGCGGCGATGGCGCCGCCCAGCGGCACCCCCATCGCAATCAGCGAAAAGACGACCGCGCGGCGCCCGGCATCGAACCGGTCGGAAATCATCGAAACGAGCGCCGGGGTGAAGCCTGCTTCGCCGACGCCGACACCCATGCGGCAGAGCAGGAGCTGGACATAACTTCCCGCCGCACCGGACAGCGCCGTCATCAGCGACCAAAGCATGGTCACCATGGCGATGATCCGCACCCGGCTGTAGCGCTCGGCGAGTCGCGCCAGCGGGATACCCAGTACGGCATAGAAGATCGAGAAGGCGAGCCCACCGAGCATACCGAGCTGGAGATCACTCAGGCGCAGGTCGTGGCGAATCGCTTCGCCAACCACGGCGATGATCGTGCGATCGATGAAATTGAACATGTAGATCGCGCCCAGCAGCAGCAGGAACCATCTATCTCGCGGCCGAAACCCCTCTCCGCCCTTCATCGCCCCTCCCACCGCCATCCGGCTGTTTTCATTCTGCATATAGGACAGATAGAACAGATTCTTTTCTATGTGTATCGGTTTTCTCTTGAAACCATCTAGGGACTGCGCCAACAGATCGCCATCTTCGACAAAGGAATTTCAGCATATGAAGACGATCATCATCGCGCTCACTGCTCTGGGCCTGACCGCGCCTGCGTTTGCCCAGGCGCCTGCGGTGGATCGCAACGAGGCGATCTACTCCGCCGACGGGACCAAGATCGGCAAGGTCGATCGCGTCGTCACCGCGGCCGACGGAGCGGTGTCCGCCGTTCGCGTCATCTATCGCGGCAAGTTCATCGCCATTCCCGCCGCCACGCTGAGCGCGGGTGAGAAGGGCGTGACGACCAGTCTGTCGAATGCCGAACTGAAGAAGCTGTAATCCCTTGCCCCACGGTCTTGCAGGACTGTGGGGCATGGACCAGTGCCGATCCTGCGCTTAAAGCGGACGCATGAGGGCAGATCAGCAACCGCCTGCACGGATTTCGCGGCGCGGCCGGCCGCCGCAGTGCGAAGGGCCGGCGCTTGATCGCGCGCGACTGGTCGCGACGCTGCTGGACATGGCGCGGTCGGGCGGGATCGAGGCGCTCAATATCCGCCCGGTCGCACGGCGTCTGGGCGTGTCGCCGCGATTGCTCTACCATCATGTCCGTGACAAGGAGGAAATGCTCGGTCTGCTGACCGACGAAATCCTGCGCGGCCGGATGCCTGATCTATCGGCGCCCGACTGGGAAAGCCGCCTGCGCAGCATCGCCCGCGCGGTGCATATGGCTTATCGGGATTTCCCAGGCTCCGCCGCCTTCATTCTGTCGCGCAGTGCCAACCGGCTTGAGCAGCCCAATGCGCTGGCGATCCGCCGCGCCATCTTCGCGGCGCTGGCCGAGGCCGGGCTGACGCAACCGCAAAGTGACGAAATGCTGGTGATCTTTTCCGTCATCGTGCTGGGCAATGTCGTGGTTGCGGAAAGCCTGACCGACAATGACGACCGGCTGGCGATGCAGCGCGATGTGGTGGAAGCCGCCTTCACCCGCGCGACCGACATGTTGCTGAGCGCAATCCGCGCCGTCGCGGGCACGGCCTGAGCTTCAGACTCAGCCGAGGTCTGCGATGGACCGGACGGGGCGGTCGATCCCGTCCCAGGCGCGATGGGCAGCGTGCATCCGGCTGAGCGACGCCTCCATCGCGGGCGAAATCTCCATCAGTTCGACATAGCCGCCATTCCCTGCACGGGTGTCGAACAGCGCGAAACGTTCGCCAGACGGCATCTGGCCGCTGAAGGCCATGGCATAGCCTTCGCCGAACAGCCGCTCCACACCCTCATCATAAGGGATGCGCAGCATGACATGATGATAGCCGTCGCCATGACGGTCGAGCATTTCGGTGAAGACCGAAGGACCATCGTTGGTCTGCTGAAGCAGTTCGATCAGCAATCCGCCGGAAAAGCCGAAGGCGACCTTCATCGCTACCTGCGTCGGTTCGCCACGATAGATCTGACCCGGCAGCACGGGCACGTCGAAGACGAAAAACGGCCCCGCGCCCATCACCCGCGTCCAGTGATCCAGGGCGCGTTCCATGTCACGCACCACCTGGCACAATTCCAGTATCGAGCCCTTGGGCTGCATCATGCGTCTCCCCAGGTCGCGGCATGGGTTCGCAGGCCATGCAGGCGGGCGCGGTCGCGCAACTGCTGTCCGCGCGCGGCGAGATCGATCCGCGGAACAGTTGCGTCCACGTCGCGGTCAATGGCGGCCAGATCGACGACGCGTACGTCGCGGATGAAGCGGGCGGGATCGGCGCCTTCGGGTACGCCCTGCCAGCGCAGCAACACCCAGCCTTCTTCAAGGCCCGCCGTGTCGATCCAGTTGGCCACGCCCGGATCGACGCCCGCCACCACATAGCTGATCGTGCCGTCGGCCGCTGGCGTGACCTGGGCGCTGTTGAGGCTCACCAGACGCAGCATCGGATCGGGCGAGATGGTCCACGGATCGGCGATCTGGATGCCGGTATAATAGCTGCCCGCCGGATCGATCGTCAGCAGCAGCCCCTGCCCTTCCCCCAGGGCGAAGCGGCCGCCGGCCAGATAGCCCCAGCCCCCATCGCGGCCATTGGGTCCGATCAGCCGGTTGGGTTCGGGATGACCGAGAAAATCATTCTTGAACCCAGACCAGAAGGCGACCCAGGCCGGCAGGTCGGTAATGACGGTGCGGGCGATATCCTCCTCGTCGCGTGGGCGCGGGTCGGCTGGCGGATCGAGGCGACGGACGCCGACCTGCGCCGGCACCTGACGCCAGTCGCGCTGGCTGTCGCGGGTATAAACCTGAATCCGTGCGCCCGGTTCGGTCCGCAAATGGGTCGCGCCGCCCTCTTGCGGGCCGACCGTCACCGTCACCCGCCCGTCGGCGTCGCAGAAGGGCGCAAGCTGCTGGAGTGTCAACGCGCCCAGATTGCGGCCAAGTCCCGCATGATGCGGCGGCTCGACCTCGGCAACGATGCTGAACTGCGGCGGATCGGCGGAAAAACGGATATCGACGGCATAATGCCCATCGCCATCGATCGGAATTTCGCGGTTGAAATTATCGGGATTGTCGATCGCGACCGCCGCGCCCGCATAGATATGGCCGAACCAGCGCCGCGGGGCGTTGCTGATATTCCAGACGACCCTAGGATCGGCGGGATCGCCATTAGCTTCGCGCATGGCGAGGCCCAGCACCCACTGATCGAGCGCCCGATCCAGCCCCAGCCTTCCATCGAGCGTGCCCGCGATCGGGTCGGCGAGCAGCAGGCGGCGCGCTTCTTCGCGCGCGGTACGGATGTCGGCCCGTTCGATCAGGCGCAGCGCCAGCTTTTCCGCCGCCGCCTGATCGTCGGTCCAGAGGGGGTTAGGGGTCATGAAATCGTCCCCACCCGGCCACCTTCGGTGAAGATGGTGCTGCCGGTCGTGTAGCTGGAGCCGTCTCCCGCCAGCAATATCGCCGCCCCAACCGCCTCGTCCGCCGCGCCGAAGCGCTTGATCGCGTTGCGCTCGGCGAGGCCCAACCCCTTGTGGATATCGGCCTCCCGCCCGTCCGGGCTCATCGATCCGACACACAGGCAGTTGATCCGCGTGTGCGGCGCCTGCGTCTTGGCCAACTCACGCACCAGGAAGAGCAGCGCCGCCTTCGACACGCCATAGGCGACGGCAGGCGGGATCGGCGTGAAGCCACCGCAGCTCTGGACCGAAATGATGCTGCCCTTGCCATGTGCCTTCATATCGGCCTCGGTCAATTCGGTCAGGCGCCAGGTCGCCATGACGTTGACGTCCATCGCCGTCTTCCAGACCTCGTCCGTGTTCGCCCAGAGCCCGCCATCGGCGGCATAGACCACGCCCGCCGCCGCATTGTTGAACAGGATATGGATCGGACCGAAGGCTTCGCGCGCGCCCGCCACCAGCCGTTCCAGATCGGCCTTCTCGCCCGCATCGGCGGCGATGGCGATCGCCCGGCCGCCACCGGCCGCATTGATCTCTGCCGCGATCCGGTCGAGCCGGTCCTGCGAGCGGGCGGAGAGAACCACATTGGCCCCCAGTTCGGCATAGGCCCTGGCGACATGTTCGCCCACGCCCGGCCCTACCCCGGTCAGGATGGCGGTGCGCCCGTCCAGGCGGAAACGATCGAGAACACTCATGCTGGATACTCCCAAAGATCGGGGTCAGGCGCGGTCGAACAGATGGCCGTAGCGCGCATAATAGCCGGCGAGCCGTTCATGCACCTCGCCCGGATCGATGCCGAACTGGTCGGGGCTGTGCCGGTGCTTGCCGAGGCGGCTGGCGGCGGGATTGTCGGTCAGGAAGGCGGCGATGCGGGCGCGATGCGCATCGGTGAAGGGCAGGCCGAAGCGGTCGTAGATGCGCCCGATCGTCGCCATCGGATCGACGACGATATCGCGATGGGCGAGGTCGAGGATGCGGTCCTCGATCGCCGGATCACTTGCGCGCGCCTGGGTTGCTCGAGCCATCCCAGCACACCAGGTATCGACCACGGACCGGCCGATCGCCTTCAGATCATTGGCGCCGCCCACAGCCGCCAGGAAGCCGGCGATCATGCTGGACAGCGAAGACAGGGTCAGCACCGGGTCGCGATGCGTCCACACCAGCATCGCGCCCGGATAGGCCTCCACCAGACCCGGCAGATCCATGAGATGCTGCGGCGATTTCAGCGTCCAGCGGCCCTTGGGCCCTTTCCACTGGAAATGCTGGAGCATCCGTTTGTGCGTGCGATATTGCCCTTCCGGCACGACGTCCTGCAACCAGCGGGCGAAGGCGGGAACGCCCAGTTCCGCCGGGAAATTGGTACTGGCGAAATGCAGCATCATGCCATGGTTGCACTCGCCTGGCTGGGTGCAGTCCATACGCTGGATATCGGCCAGTTGCGGCGCGTGCTTCAGCCAGTTTTCATAGATGGCCTGCACCTGCGCGATGCGCGGATCGCTGTCGAAACTCGCCTCTTCCGGGGCCGGCCAGGGGATATACCACTCCCATTCGCGCGGCGCGCGGGCAGCCGGATCGAGGCAGAGCAGGTCGTAAGTGATGGTCGTCCCGGTGCGCGGCAGGCCGCAGACGATCAACGGGTCGCCCACAGCCTGCGCGACGATGTCCGGATGCAGCCGTTCGTCTTCGGCAAAGCGCAGCCGGGTCGCGAGCAGGCCGACGATCTTGTGATGCGCGGTCTCGCGCAACTGGGCGGGCGGGTCCATCGCTTCGACCGCGTCGACCAGGCGACGAAAGCCGGTCATGAAGGACAGGTCCGGCCCGAAGTCCGACAGTCCGGTCGCGGCGCGCGCCTCCGCGATCAGCGCATCGGCGGCAAGCGGCACGCGCTCTGCGACAGCGCCGTTCATCGATGCCCCTCGACCGTCCGATGTCGCATGACTCACCTCTCCATTTTATTATTCCACACTGTATATTTATTGGATGAGGCGTTGGTCAAGCGAGCAATGCATTTTTGCACGGTGCGTGCCGCTTCAGGCCGCCTTGTCTTCCACCGGCGTCAGATTCTTCATGAAGGCCACGAAATCGGGTCCGAGTTCAGGGATGGGCAACCCCAGCTTTTCCGCCAGATAGAGGGTCATGAAATTGTCGTTGAGCGATTTGTTGGTGGCAGGGATATTGCCGATGCCGACCTGTCGGTCGAAAGCGCCCACGGCCACGAGCGCCATCCGGAGCGCCGCGACGATGTCATAATAGTCGAGATGTCCGGCCTTCTGGCCGCTCGCAGCTTCCCAGATAGCGATCGTCTCGTCCTTGCTCGGCAGGCCTTCCAGCCGGGTGATGCCGAAGCGGCGGCCGAACAAATCGTCGAAATAGAGCCACCAGGCGAGGTCAAGCTCCGTCGGTCCCAGCGCCGCAAGTTCCCAGTCGATCAGCGCGTTGACCTGGCCGTCGGCGGAAAACATCACGTTCGACGGCGTGGGATCGCCCCACAGCACATTCACCCCCGCATCGGTCGGCATGTTGGCGCGCACATAGGCCATGGCTGCATCCACGATGGGCATCGCGCGACCCCGTCCGGCCGCCTTGTGCCACGCTTCGAGCGCGCCGACATATTGATCCAGACCCGGTCGCCCATTTTCCGGCTGAGCGAGAAAGTCAAAGCCATCGCGCCAGTCGATCGTCGCCAGGCTGGCAAAGGCGTTGATGGCGTTCGTGAAGCTTTGCCGCCGCTGCGCCGGGGTCATCTCGACCAGCCAGCCTTCGACATTATAGTTGGGCTTCTGCTTGGCGCATTCCCCTTCCACCTTGCCCATCACGAGGAAAGGCAGGCCGAGAATATCGGGATCGAGATGCATGCCGATCCATGGCGGGACGGGCAGATCGCCGCGCGCATCGAGCGCCGCCATCATCTTGCCTTGCAGCGCGAGACTGCTGCCGAACACCACTTCCAGATCCATCGGCTGACGGCGGACCACGAGCGTCTGGCTCTGGGGACCAGCCGGATCGACATAATCGACGTCGACGAAGAAGATGTCGGCAGAAAAGCCCGCGCCCAGCGTCACATCGAGCGGACGAACGCGGATGTCGCGCCAGTCGGGCTTTTCGGCCGCCAGCCAGTCCTGCAACTGGACGGTGATGCGATCGGGGGTCAACAATTCCATGATTTACAGCCCCTTCCCCGCCAGAGCGCGCTTCAGTTCGGTGGTGAGCGGCCCCATATCCTTGGGCGACGAGCCGTGAAGCAGGATTTCATCGGCGCCGGCGTTCAGAAAGGCCATCAACTGGTCGGCGCATTGGGCCGCGGTTCCTACCGCAGCGCCCTCGTCCAGCCATTGCTGCGGAATGAGGCGACTGACATCGACCAGTTCCTGCCGCGTATAGGCCTGATCAGCCGGCTTGCCGTTGAGGCCTGCAATCTTGGGATGAGCGCGGATATCCTCCAGCACCTTCTTGTCCCAGCCGTTGATGTCGACGATCAGGTCGCCAAAGCCGGGCAGTTCGAAATAGGTGATGGCGCGGCCGCCGACGACGGCCTCTTCCTCCTCCTTGGGCAGGTCCGGAGCCACGATGATGTTGTGATAGATGCGCACGGACATGGGATCGCGCCCGGCCTTTTCCGCCGCGTCACGGACGATCTTCGCGCTGTTCTTCACCCCCTGCGCCGACACGAAGGGATGCAGCAGCACGCCATCGCAATGTTCGCCGGCAAATTCCAGGCTCTTGGGCCCGATCGCGGTGAAAATGATCGGCGGGGGCGTGCCGCCATGGCGATCGGTCAGGCTTATGGCGGGGAATTTGCCCAGCACGCCCTCATAATCGACCTTCTCGCCCGCCCAGAGGCGTCGGCAGATCGAGATCAGGTCGGCCAGTCGCTCCATGGTGATCGGCGGCGAACCGAGCATTTTCATATAGGCCGGCACCGCCCGCGCGAACATCAGGCGGAACCGCTCCCCGCTCATCGCCTGCATCATGTCGGCGACGCTGGCGGTGACGAGCGGATGGCGCATCGTCGCGTACATAGTGCCGGTGATGCGGATCTTCGACGTAGCCTCGGCCACAGCGCCCGCCAGCACCGCCGGTTCCTTCAGCGCATAGCGTTCGGAAATCCACACGCAGCCAAGGCCGATGCGCTCTGCCTCCTTCGCTTCGTCTATGCCGCGACGCGGATCGTTGACGCGGCCGGGCAGAATATAGGTGCCGAACTTGTCGAAAAGTGCCTGTGCGCCCGGTTCCACCGCTTCCGTCATTCCCATATCCTCTCAAATATATGCCACTGCATTGCCGTTGGGAGGACCATTGGCAACCTGTCAAACGACAGGTCCGGGATGCACTTCGACATAGAGGCGCGTGAGCTTGAGCGCGGCGATTTTCCACTGCCCGTCCCGGCGCACATAGCGTTCGGTATAGTGGCCGAAACCGGTGATCGACTGGCCGCCGGGGATAGGGCATTTGCCCGGCGCCCAGACGACCCGGTCCTGCATCGCCGTGATCATCTCCGCCTCGTCGCCGCGCAGGTCGATCTCCGACGAGTGGATCTGATGCGCCGAGCGCGCATCGATGACCGCGGAGCGCACCTGTTCCAATATGGCGGCGTGCCCGCTCATCGGAGGATTGCCGGTATCCTCCTGGACGTCCAGCACCGCATCCGGCGTGAACAGAGAGAGAAAGCCATCCCAGTCCTTGGTGTCGAGAAAGCGGCAATAGCGCGCCTTCACGTTGCGGATCGCCTCATAGTCGAGCAGCCTGGCCAGTTCGTCGCTCATCGTTCCCTCCGTCACCAGATGATGCGCGTGTGCGCGCGCAGAGTGCGTTCGCGGATCGCCTGCGCGCGCGCGTCCGGTGTCACCAGCACGGTGTCGGCGGGCAGATGGCTGCGCACGTCGGCCAGCTTGACCTTCTTCATCGTCGGGGTTGGCCGCTCGTCGGTGTTGAACCAGCGCCCCTGCACCGCGCCGCTGGCATAGCCCGACGTGTCGAGCCAGTTGTGAACGCCCGGATCGCGCGCGGAAATGACGGCGCGGAAATAACCATCGCCATCGAGCACGGCCTGCGCCGCATTGAGGCTGGACTGGTTGTGATACCAGTCGGTCGTCTCATAGAGTTCGTTGGTCAGGATCAGCGACCAGTAGTCGACTTCCTTCGGTATCTGCACCTCGGTAATCAGCGCCTCGTCATCCGCCAGTTCATAGGCACCCTCATAATAGGACTGCCGGGCAAGACCCGTCATCTGAGAGAAGTCGACGACCTTGAGCGTATTGACCAGCCCTTCGTCGCGCAGCTTCTGCACCTTGTCAGGGAAGGCCAGCGCACAGACGGTCGCCGTTGCGGGAATTTCGGCGAAACGATGCGCCAGTTGCGCCAGCGTGGGGCGCCCTTTGGCGGCGTGATCGGCGTCCAGGCGCACGATGCCGAAGCGCGGCTCCCGCTCGACGCCCCAATCGCAGGCGACGATGCGGATCATCAGCTTCTCGGTCGCGGGTTTCAGTTCCCACCAGTCGCCCTCATAGCCGGCGGGCCGGGTCGGCGAGAGGATGACATCGAAGGCCCCGTCGGCACCGATATGCAGATCGTTGAAATCATTGGCGTCCTGCGCGGGATGATGCTGGCCGGTGCGCAGCGTGTCCGGGCCGAGCTGGGCCAGGATCATCATCCGCGTCGTGCCGCGATCGCCCCTAATGCGATACGTGCCGCCCTTTTCGATCAGCGCCGCCTTGTAGATGGTGTCGGCATTGGGCTGAAAGATATTCTGGCAGATATTGAGTTCGGGGACGAAGATCGGGTGACTGCGATCATGCATGATCGCGTCGTTAGTGGTCCGCAGCACGCCCGACAGCAGCAGCCGCATCGATTCCTGCATGACGCGCGGGTCGCTGCGCAGCCTTTCCGGGATACGGTCGCGCATCAACTGGCCCAGCGGGCGAAGCTGGTCGAGCAGCTCTTCCCATTCGAAAATGCCGTTGTCGCTCATCTCATTCTCCACCATTTTCTTCCGGTTGACGGCGGACGCCCCGGCGATCCCGCCCGGCAGCAGAAGCCCGGCCAGGGTGGCGGACACGCCCGCGCAGATTTCCCGCCTAGTCTGTGGCAAGCAATTGTTTCAGCGCAGCACGCCGTTCCGCGTCGATGCCTGCCGCCTCGAAATAGCCCTCGATGCCGCCCCAGCGCGTCGCGACCATAGCGAGCGCGCTCAGGAGGAAATCATCCTGCACGCCGATCAGGATGGCCACCATGTCGTCGGGCGGCACGAAGCCGAAGGTCTTTTGCAGATCGCGCTTGAGATGCCCCGACACGCGCAGATTCTGGCCGAATATGTCGGACTTGTGATAATCTTCCATGATCGCGGGACGCGGCACGGCGAGCAAGTCGAGGAACAGGGCGACGACGACGCCAGTCCGGTCCTTACCGGCGGTGCAATGGACCAGCATCGGCGTGTCCTGCGCCAGCAGCGCATCGACCATCCGCGACAGATGCGGCAGAAAGGCCTGCGGCATGAGGCCGTAATTATGCGACATCACCGCGACGGCGCGCGCGGCGGTCGGCTCGCGACCGAGCGAGAGCCACATGTCCTCCCCCTGCGCGCGCAGGTCGGTGTTCATGTCAAGGTCGAGCATCCGGCAGTCCGGGCCGCACCAGCCATGCGGCGCCGCGTCCCTTTCGATCGTCGATCGAAGGTCCGCCACCGAGCGAAAGCCCAGGTCCGACAGTTCCGCATGATGATCCTCGAAGAAACTGGCCGGGCCTTCGGACCGGAACAGGATGCCGGAGCGGACCTGTCCACCCCCCACGGTCGGCAGGCCGCCTATGTCGCGGAAATTGAGGCGGGACAGGGCTATGGTCATGCAGTCAGTCCTTTACGGGCGGATAGGCGGGAACGACGGCGCGCATCTGCGCCAGAAGGTCGGGCGCCATCCAGACGTGCTCGACATAATGGCCCAGCGTCGCGCGTTCGTCGGTGTAGATATAGCGCAGCGCGTCGCCCAGCGCGCCTTCGAACACGACCGGGTGCCGGGTCAGGTCGAGCGATGCGACATGGGCGTCCCAATGCTCTAGCGGTCCGTCTATCCGGGTCGCGACATGATGAAAGCGAATGGCCAGCTCGTCGCCCTCGGGCAGAGAATCGCTGAACAAGGGGGCCGTGTCGCCCACCGGTTCGATCAGTTCGACCTCGACGCCGCCGACCACCGCCAGCGCGATCTTCAGCACCGGCTTGCCGGTCGGGTCTTCGCCGGGCTGGATGTTCGACAATTCGAAGAAGCCGGGCGTGTCATAGGCGTCCTTGAGCGCGGCCATCGCCGCGTCGAGATCGTTGGTGACATAGGCGACCTGACAATGATGGCTGTTGGGCCGGGCGAACATGCGTATCTCCTGCTAAAATCGACAGTCAGGCCGTAAATGCCCAGCGCGGCACCTGCCGCTCGGTCAGTTGGCGGACATCTTTCCCCCGTCCACGACCAGCGTGTCGCCGGTATGGTAGGCCGCCATATCGCTCGCGAGATAGACGACGGCGCCCTCCAGGTCGGCCGGCTTGCCCGCCCGCCCGAGCGGAGCCTTCGCGGCGACCACGTCCGCGATCATCCTGCCGACCTCCGGATCGGCAAATGTCATTTCGGTTTCGATGAAACCCGGCGCGATGACGTTGCAACGCACGCCGATCGGGCCCAGTTCGGCCGCCAGCGCCTTGGCGAGGGCGTTGAGCGCGCCCTTGGCGATGCCGTAATGGGCCATGGTCGGCACGCCCTGGAAGATCGAGCCGCTGCCGCAGATAATCAGCGAACCACCCGGGTCGCCGGCTTCCGCACGGGCCTTCATGTGCCGCGCGCCCTCCCGCAGGGTGAAGACGGCGCCGTCGAGATTGACGTCGATCAGCTTGCGATAGGTGGCGACGTCCATATCCGTGAACGGCACCCGACTGGCGATGCCGGCATTGGCGACGACCGTGTCGACCCGGCCCATGGCATCGAGCGCACGGGCGAAGCCGGCGACGATCGCAGGCTCGCTGGACACGTCGACGACATCGGCGAAGACCCGCACCCCATATGCGCGCAACGCCGCCGCCGCCTCTTCATTCTTGTCGGTGCGCCGACCCCAGAGGATGACGTCGCTGCCGGCACGGGCAAGGCCGCGGGCAAAGCCAAAGCCGAGGCCCGAGTTGGCGCCCGTGACCAGCGCCACCTTGCCACTCAGATCGAACAGATTTTCCGGCACGTCCATTCTCCCGATGGCCGCTCGAACGGCGGCGGCGCTTTGGCGCAACATTGCTGGCGACCGGACCGATGGACAAGCGGCCCCAGTTTCGCGATCGTGCCAATGCCATCGCGAAACGGCCCTGGCTTCAATGCATCGCGCCCTCGCGAAATTGCCGGGGCGTCAGTCCGGTGGCCTTGCGGAAGGCGGCGGAAAAGGCGGCCGCGCTGTCGAAGCCGCAATCCCAGGCGATGACCTTGATCGCCGGACGGGCCTGGCGCAGCAACTGCTTTGCGCGGTCGATCTTGCGGTCGGCGACATAGCGGGTGAGCGTCTGCCCCGTGGCGATCTTGAACTGTCGGAAGAAATGCCGGGTGGACAGGCCGCATTCCGCCGCCAGCTCGGCGACGGTCGGGGGTTTGCCCGGCTGCTCGACACGATCGCCGATGCGTTGAAGCTGGGTTCGCGTCATGCCGCCGACGCCCGTTCCGCCATCGCGCGCCGAACCGTGCAGATAGCGCTGCAATTCGATCGCGGCCTGGAGCCATATCGCTTGCGTCAGCATCTCGCTGCAAAAGCCGGGTTGCGCAATCTCGCCGGCAATGCGGCGCAGCGCCTCGCGCACGGCTGGGCTGCGCACGTCGAGCGAAGCCTGCAAGGCGTCTTTCGACAGGTCCGGCCCGTCATGATCGAAGCCCATCCCGTCGAAGCCGCAGCATATGGATGTCTGTTCGCCCTCGCCCCACTCGGTATGCAGTTCGCTTCGGGCCGGGACGAACAGTACGTCGCCCAGAGCGCTGGCCCTCCCCTCCTTCATCCCGCCATAGCCGCCGCAGGGACGACCCGGCCGAGGGGATAGCGCGAGATCGAGAAAGCTGCGCGGCGACGAAAAGACCCCGCCCTGCTGGCCGCGGAAGCGGTAATGATGCAATTCCATCACGACGCCGGGCAGCGCGATCCGACCCCGGACCGTGCATTCCATGGCCGGCGTGACGGGCAGATCATAGACCTGGGAAACAGCGTTCATCCAACCTCTCCGAACAGTTTCGCCCGCCGCGATGCCATCGCTGCATGGCATGGCGCTTTTGCGGAGCATTTGGCGCAGCGGCGATGGCTGCGCACCTTGCGGAAGAAAGGGTCCGTGCTTTTAGATGGCGCATCGATAAAAGGAGAGCGACATGGGCAGTGCCGTGCAGGAAGAGGCCGCGCGCCGTAACATCATCGACATTACCGACCTGCATCACCCCGTGCTGACCGATGTCCAGAAGCAGGTGATGGCCGGGGCCGAAGCGGCGGCGGGTCAGATAATCCTGAAGCCGGAGGTCATCCTGGCCGCGGCGCAGGCGCAGACCGGGCTGTCGGATTTCGGCGCGGAGGATTTTCGCGAGCGGCTGGCCGTCTGGTGCCAGGCGGTGGACGAGGATGCCAACGCTTCTGCGGTCACGCGCGCCAATCTGTTCCAGATGATGATCCGCTTTGCCGCGACGCGCCTGCGGATCGAGGACATGGTGAAGCGCCATCCGGAGATATTGGAGATCCAGATCGACCGGCCGATCATCGTCGCGGGCCTTCCCCGATCGGGCACGACGCATCTGCTCGGCCTGCTGTCGGCCGATCGCCGGTTCCGGTCCCTGCCCTGGTGGGAAGCGATCGCGCCGGTTCCCGCCCCGGACGAAACTCCGACCGACCAGGACAGCAATCCGCGCTGGACCAAGGCAGAACAGGGCTGGCGCATGATGGAATCCATCCTGCCCTATATGGCGATCATGCACGAGTTTTCGCCCGATCATATCAGCGAGGATATCGAGCTTCAGGCGGTCGACTTCTCCTCCTATCTGATCGAGTGGCTCGCGCATGTGCCGCGCTGGCGCGACTATTATCTGAGCCACGACCAGTCGGGCACCTATGCCTATCTGAAGAAGGGGCTTCAGGTCCTGACCTTCCTGAACGGACCGAACCGCTGGGTCATCAAATGCCCGCAGCATATGGAGCAGTTGCCCGCCCTCCATAAGACTTTTCCCGATGCCACCTTCGTCCTGACCCATCGCGATCCGGTCGGGTCGATCCGGTCACAGCTCACCATGTACAGCTATGCGGCGCGCATGTTGCGCAAGACGGTCGATATCCAGGAACCGCTCGGCTACTGGCCCGACCGCTATGAGAAGCTGCTCCGCGCCTGCGTGCGGGATCGCGACATCCTGCCCCCCGACCAGACGATCGACGTCTATTTCCATGACTGGATCAGAAATCCCGATCCGATCCTGAAGGAGATTTATCGCATTGCCGATATCCCGCTGACCGATGAGGCTCTGGCCGATCTGCACGACTATCTGGCCGAGCATGGCGAGCAGACCAAAGGCAAGATCGTCTACGATCTGGAACGCGATTTCCATGTGACCGGCGAGGAATTGCGCCGTCCCTTCGCTTTCTATTTCGATCGGTTCCCGGTGCAGGTCGAGGTGAAATAGCAGCGTTCACGACCTGCCTTTCGACAGGCGGGAAACGAGCTTCCCCCGATTAGGAGGGGCCATCGCTTCCGATTCCAGCAGAGGAATGTCATGCCCGAACTGAATGTCATTACCCGTGACGGCGCACAGCAGACGATCAATGCATCCGCCGATAGCTCGGTCATGGAAGCCATACGCGATTCCGGTTTCGATGAGTTGCTGGCGCTTTGTGGCGGCTGCTGTTCCTGCGCGACCTGCCATGTCTATGTCGACCCGGCCTTCGCTGCTTCCCTGCCCCCGGTATCGGACGACGAAAACGATCTGCTGGATGGATCGCCGCACCGCAACGACTATTCGCGCCTGTCCTGTCAGGTCATGATGACGGAAGCCCTTTCGGGCCTCACGATCACCATCGCTCCTGAAGACTGAGCATAATATCAATCCTGAATGTATGAGAGAGGACTATCGTGGCCTGGAAAGAAGATATTCGTGAACAGCTGGACGTGTCGGGTTCGACCGTACTGACAGACAAGCAGAAGCAGATGGTCAAGCATTGGACCGACCTGCAGGAAACCCTGAATGCCGGTGATTTTGACGGCATGGATCGGTTTTTTCATCCCGATTTCCGGTACGGCAACCCCAACCGGCCGGATCTGGGCACCTATGAACAGTGGAAGACGTCGCCGGTCGCGCTCTACAAGACCTTCTTCCCCGCCGCCTACAAGACGATCGACGCGGTCGGCAAGGGCGAGGATGAAATCTGGATCTACGCCACCCACTACTGCAAGCATGTCGGCGGACCCTATATGGGCGTGCAGCCGACCGGCAACGCGTTTCAGGTCAACTGGTTCTCGATCGTCAAGTTCAAGGACGACAAGATCGTCAGCATCTTCAGCATTTCCGACGTACTGACCATGCTGAAGGACATCGGCGTGGTGGAAGTCCCCCAGCCGGTCGATCCCTACAAGTAAGCAGATGTGCTACTGCCCTTCTTTCGCTCTGGTCAGGCGACCGGCGGAAGAAGGGCAGCGAGCAGGAAGGCGGCCAGCCTGTCCGCATGTTCGGCGGCATGGATATCATCCACTTCCCGCCCGGCCCCCAGCCGTTCCTGCATCGGCACGGCGCAGAAATAATAGCCGACCCCCTGCACCAGCAGCGCCATCAATGCGGCCGTCGACAAGCCATGCACCGGCCGCTGGAGCCGCACCGCGTCGAGCAGGCCGTCGAGCCGCCGCTGGAACGGCAGCACGAAATGTTCGACGATATGGTCAAGCCGCCAGGTCGAACGACAGCCTTCCACATTGGTCAGCGACACGATGTCGCCATTGTTCGTCGCCCAGAGGCAGAAACGCTGGATCAGGTGGCGCAGCCGCACTTCCGGATCGGCCGGTTCGTCAAAGGCGGCTTCGACGAAGGGGGAGGCCTGCGCCATACGCCAGTCGACCGCACGTATCCACAAATCCTCCTTCCGGCCAAACCGGACATTCAGGAGATTGTGGCTGACACCCAGCCGCTTCGACAGATCACGCAGCGTCGTGCCCTCATATCCGCGTTCCGCGAAAGTCGCGAAGGCCAGACCCAGCAACTTGTCCTCGTCCACGGCCTCGACGGCATTGAGCGCGGGGCGGCCGCGTGTGCGCTGGGGGCGATCGAGCATCAGCAAATCCATAGCGAAAAGACGTTGACATATAAATTGTCATCCGTCAATTTAATCGAAAGGAGAGTGGATAGCGCTATGAGTTTCGATTCTGATCTTTGGTGGGCTGTCGCACGGTCCGAGGAAGTGACCTCTCAAAAGCCCCTGTCCGTCGATATCGGCGATCAGCCGGTCGTGCTGTGGCGCGACAATCAGGGCATCGCCCGCGCGCTTGAGGATCGCTGCCCGCATCGTCGCGCGCCGCTGTCGCTCGGCTGCATCCGCGATAATGGCCTGATCCAGTGCGGCTATCATGGCTGGAGCTATGACGGCGAGACGGGGCGCCTCAAGGAAATCCCGAACATGAAGGATCAGCAGAAATTCCCGCCGATCTACAAGGCCAATGCCTTTGCCGTGACCGAACAGGCCGGATTCGTGCGGGTCTGCCTCAATCCCAAGGCGCAGGCGCCGCTCAGCGCCGACCCGAAATATACCTATGTCGGCACGGTCAATGTCAGTTGCAGCCATCAGGAATATCTGAACGCGCTCTATGACGATCCCGGCCTGATCCTGTCGATCCGCGGCGTCCGCTTCAGCCCCTATCTGATGTCGGAACTGCACGAGGAAGACGGCCTGCTGGTGATGGAGCGCAACTGCCAGTGGCATCCACTGCACTGGCCGTCGCATTTCGTGGCCGAATTTCCGCTCACCCTGCTGACGCGCACCCATCCGCTGACCGGCGAAACGCAACTGACGCTGCGCGACGACCAGTTCAACGACCTGCTCCATGCCGTTCTTTCGCCCGTGCCCTCGGCGCGGGGCGTGACGGCGGTACGCTGGCGCGCCGAGCTGGGCGTGCGCCATCCGGGCGTGCGCGGCGCCGTGCTGCGCGGGATCAATCCGCTGTCGGTGCTCGCATCGGTCGACGGATCGAAATTGCGCGCCACCAAGCCCACCGTCTCGCTGCATGGCGAGGATTTGCGCAAGGTGATGCTGGAAACCACGCCCGCGACCCATGATCAGACCGTAGCGGCCTGAAGGAGGATTTGAAGATGCTCGAAACCGCCGATCGTCCCGTCTCGCACGACGATAACTCCACCGCGCCATCGGGTGGCAGCCCGATCGCGCTAAACGCCATCAACCGTTGGGTGCCGCATAATCTGGTGATGCGCGATAGCTGGTTTCCGGTAGCGCATGATTATTCCGTGACCGGCAAGCCCGTCCGTCGCGCCATCTATTCGCACCCCATCTTCCTGTGGCGCGACAATGGCGTGGCCGTGGCGAGCGAGTTCCATCCCAACGAGCGGATCGCCCGTGACAAAAGCGAGTTCACCAACGCCCAGGGCCGCTATCCGGTGATGGAGCATTATGGCGTCGTCTGGGTATGGTTCGGCAATCCGCTGGCCGCCGATCCCCGCCATTTGCCCAGCCTGCCCTTCCTCCCGCCCAAGGGCGGCCTGCCGCGCCACATGACCGCGACCGTCCGCTTCGAAAGCTCGGCGCCGATCAGCCTGGAAAACCTGATCGACCTGACCCATGCCGACTTCCTGCACGCCGACGTCGTCGGCGACGAACGGTCGGACAGCGAAACCGTGGAAACCTTCTACGACAGCGAGACCGTCACGATGGTCCGCACCTGCGTCAACAAGTCGGTCGCCCCGGTGATGAAGTTCTTCAGCGGTATCAAGCAGCCGACCCAGAATGTGCGGCAGGTGATCCGCATCTATCTGCGCTCGCACTGCGCCATCGCCTATGGCCGGTTCAGCCCCGGCGACGATGTCCCGCTGTTCCACCCCTGCACGCCCGAAACGCGGGACCGCACGCGGATGGAAATGGTCATGAACACGTCCAATGCGGGCCTGATGTTCCGCCATGTCATGCCCAAGGCGGGCTACAAGGTGTCGCGGCAGGACAGCTATATGACGTCCCCGCAAAGCCCGCGCTACATGCGCCATACCGACCGCAAGGATTTGCACAGCAAGTTCGACCAGGCCGGGCAGCGCTATCGTATGGCGATGATGGAGCTGGCGGATCGGCAGGATAAGGGCGATTTCGCCTATCGCGACAATGTCAGCGCCGATTGCAGCGACATCATCGGTCTGCGCAAGGAACTGTTCCAGTTCTGATCTTCCCCATGGGCGGACGGCAACGTCCGCTCTTTTTTCTTTTTCGGAGACGCCATGTCCAAGCTGGTCAATGCTGTCGGCGGCGAACGCCGCTGGTGGGCCGTCATGCCTACCCTGCCCGCCCCCGCCATGGCGGGTATCGGCCAGCAGATGGAACAGGCGGGCTTCGAAGGCTGCTTTTCGCTGCAGATCTACGGGCCGCCCTTCGTACCGATGGCCGCCACGGCCGCGCTGACCAGCAGCCTGAAAGTAGGGACGGGCGTCGCCATCGCCGGAACGCGCAGTCCGGTCGAGACCGCCTATGCGGCGATGGACGTAGATCGTATTTCCGGCGGCCGCTTCGTGCTGGGACTGGGTTCCAGCATCAAGAGCTGCGTCACGGGCATGTATGGGGAGCCGGAACGCAAACTGCTGTCCCACCTGCGCGAAAGCGTGAAGGTCATCCGCTATGTCATCGCCAACGCGCATAAAGGACTCGATCCGGTCACGGGGGAATATTTCTCCGCCGATTTCGAGGAGATGATGCTGACCGCCCCCCCGGTGCGGGAAGAGATTCCGATCTGGATCGCCGCGCTGCAGGACAAGATGACCGCGCTGGCGCTGGAGGTCGGTGACGGCCTGATGGTCCATGCCCTATGGTCGGCCGCCTATACCAGGAGCCGGCTGCCCTTCATCACCGACACGCTCGCCAAATATGGCCGCAAGCGCGAGGATATCGAAATCAACGCCTGGCCGTGGATCGCGGTCAATGACGACAAGCAGAAGGCGATCGACGACAGCCGCGCCACCGTCGCGGCCTATTCCGGCTACAAGGAATATGAGCCCTTCTTCGAGGCAATCGGCTTTGGCGATCAGGCGCGCGCCTGCCAGCTCAGCCTGGGCGAGCATGGCGACATCGGCAAGGTTATCGGTAATGTCTCCGACGAGATGGTCGAGGCCTTCGTGACCTGCGGGCCAGTGGACGAAGTGCTCGAAAAGATCGAGCCCTTCTGGGACGTGGTGGACTCGCTCTGTCCGATGACGCCCTATCGAGACCTGACCATGGAGCAACTGACCGACTATAATGCGGGCCTGTTCAAACTGGTGGCGACCGCCCGGGCGCGCGCGGGCATGGTTGCCGAACCGGCATAGCAGCCAGCGGCGATCTCAAGCGTTGAAACGGCGGAAGCCGGGATCGGGGATTATCCCTGATCCCGGCTTCCGCCGTTTCGCCCCACCCAAAAAGTGTCAGGCCGGTACGAGTGTCTCGGCCATGGCTTTGCCCGCGATGAAGCCAGTCACCATGGCCGGGCCGACATTGCAGCCATGGGCCGGTGATTTGCCGCGCCAGATGGAATTGGCGTCAAGCCCTGCTGCGAACAATCCCTCCACCGGCGCGCCATCGGTGCCGATCACGCGGCACTGCGCGTCGATCTTGAGGCCCACGGTCGTCGATCCGTCGCCCGGATAGATTTTGATGGCGTAGAAGGGCGCGGTTTCCACCCGGCCCAGGCATGGGTTGGGCTTATGTTTGGGATCGCCGATCTCGATGTCGATCTGCGTGTCGCCCTTGCCGAAGTCGGGATCCTTGCCGGTTTCGGCATAGCGGTTCATTTTCGCAACCGTGGCCATCAGCCCGTCAGCATCGACCCCGATCTTGCCGGCCAGTTCGCGCAGGCTGGGCGCCTCTATGACATAGCCCGCCGCGATCAGTTTCTTCAGGCCGCCACCGCCGGGATAGACCATGCCCATGCCATATTTCTTGATGAAGGCGGCGTCGCCGATGATGTGGGCGGGCACGGTGCCGCTCTTATGCATGGCCTCCACGAAATGGACAGAGGCTTCATTCCCGAACCGCTCGCCCTTCGCATCGACCGCGATGCAGCCGGGCTTCGACATGTCGATCAGATGGGCGTAGCGCGCGACATAGCCATCCGGCCGCGTCATCTTCGACACCACGGCCCAGACGGCGTTGACCAGGTTTTCGCCGTCCAGCGACGCGCCGGCCTCCAGCCCCATATTCATCCCGTCGCCGGTATTTTCATAGGGCAGGATCGAGACATGCTCCTCGGCATAGGGGATATAGGCCTTGCGCAATTGCTCGCTGGCGGAAAAGCCGCCCGACGCCAGCAGGACGCCCAGCTTGGCCGCAATATCCTCACCATTGACGCGCACGCCGGTCACGCGGCCGGCCTTCACCAACAGCCGGTCGACGGCCGCGTCCTTGCGCAGCGTGACACCGGCATCGATAGCCGACCGGATCAGCCGCGCCGCCAGCGCATTCCCCATGGTCAGCCGCGTGCCGCGCGGATAGCGACGCACCTTGTCCAGGCCGAACTTCGCGGCCAGCTTGCCGAAATGGAACAGCGACTTGGGCGAGGGCATGTCCGCCAGATAGGGAAGATCGAACAGATCGATCATGAAGCCACCCGGCGCGTTGAACTCCTCGCGTGCGGGACGCAGCTCGGCGAAATGATCGCCCAGCTTCTTGCCGTCATACTCCTGCGGCGACAGCAGACGGCCATGATCGGACGCTCCAGCGATTTCCGGATACCAGTCGCTGCTGGGCGGCGAGAGCAGGAAATGCACCTGGCTGTTCTTGTCCAGCCATTCCACCATTTCCGGACCCGCATCGAGATAGGCGTCGATCAGCGCGGGGTCGGCCGTCGGTCCGATCACGTCCAGTACATATTGGCGCGCCACGGCGCGGCTGTCCTCGACACCCGCCGCCCTGGCCTGCGGGCTGTCGGGGATCCAGATGCCGCCGCCCGAAACCGATGTGGTGCCGCCGAAATGTTCCGCCTTTTCCAGCACGAGAACCGACAGCCCGGCAGACGCGGCCCTGATCGCCGCCGTCATGCCGGCCGCGCCCGACCCTACCACCACAACATCATATTGGGCCATCACGTCCTCCCGATCCTTCTTTCGATATCCATGGGGGAAAATCGCAGCCGCCCGCGCCTTTCCCCCGGCAGGTTTCAGATTTTGGGCATGATTTCCTCTGCCACCCACTGGAGCCGATCGAGATATTCGGTCAGCCCGGATATGCCCGGCGGCAGCGGAACGATGGTTTCATTGACCCCCAGTTCCTTCAGCCAGCCCACCTGATCAATGACCTTTTGCGCATCCCGCGTTCCGGGCGCGCGCGGGTCGTCCATGATCTCATGATGCGCACCGACATTGAGCATTTCCAGCGCAAAGAACAGGTCGATCGGCCGTCCGTCATATTCGGGCTGCGAACGGATGAAGTCGAGGCATTCGGGAAATTTCTCCGGCGGCGTGCGGAAGGGCGACCAGCCGTCGCCAAATTTCGCCACGCGGCGGAGCACCGGTTCGGCGTCTCCCCCGAGCCAGATCGGCAAGCGGGGTTGCTGCACCGGCTTGGGCGCGAAACCGACATTCCTGAACTGAACGAACTCGCCTTCAAATTCGGGCTTTTCCGACGTCCACAATTCGATGATCGCGGCGATATATTCATCGGCCATGCGTCCACGCTGGTGAAAGTCGACATTCAGCATGTCGAACTCTTCCTTCAGCCAGCCGACGCCGAACAGTGCCGTGGCGCGACCGCCGCTCAGCCAGTCGAGCGTCGACCAGGCCTTGGCCTGGACGATCGGGCTCTGTAGCGGCAGGATCGACACCGAGGAGCTCAATTTCATCGTCTTGGTGCGGCCGGCCAGGAAGGAGAGGGCAACCGTGCCATGGACATAATGGTCGCCCGACAGGCCGATATGCTCCTGCGGAATGATGAAATGTTCGCCCAACATGCACTTGTTAAAGCCAAGCTGATCGGCCATCGCCATCGCCTGTCCGATGTCGTCCCCGGTCAGGCTATATTCCCAAGCTTGCGTCATCGCCGCAACATGCATGCTGTTGGGCACGCCCACGTTCAGTTTCATCGACCGATCCTCCCTGATTTTCAGATTGGCGGGCAGAATGGCGGGGATCGTTTCGACCACACCTTTCCTTGGGAAGGAAAGCGCAGGTCAAGATTTCAGTCTTGCCTTGCCGAGAACATATCATGAAGCTCAGCCAAATCGGCAGGCGTATCGACATCGAAGCCAAGGCCGGCCCGTTCCACGATCGCCGCTGCCGGACGCTGCTGTCTGTGGGACATCAGACTATCCTCACCGAAAACGAAGCGGAAAGGGTTGGCATCCCGGATTGCCACCGCATTTGTACCGCGTCCGTGCCGATCCGGCGCGAAGGCACAGCCGCAGTCGTCTGCGGCCGCCAGCAAGACCTGGACATCTTCCACCGTGAGATGCGGCAAATCGGCATGGATCACGAGCAAGGGGCGGTTGCCCAATTGTGCGCGCGCGCCCTCCAACTCTGGATTGAGGCCTCTGCCGCTGTCGGGCAACCAATGCGACGGCCATTCAGGCACGACCGTCGGCGCAAGCAAATATAGGGAATTGATCGCATCCGCTTTGGACAGGCAGGTCATGACCCGTGCGGCCATCGCCGACGCCAGCGCCATGCGCTCGGCTGGTTCCAGCGCGTCCCGAAGCCGCGATTTACTTTCCACTCCCTGTTTCAAAGGGACGAGAGCAGCCCAGTCCGTCACGGACGAAGGGCGATCGCGAGATCGAGCGCCGCCTGCGCCACGCGTATCTTGTCATCCAGGGTCGTCATCAGGGTCGCGCAACGCCCAACGACGATGTCCGGCGCCTCGCAACGGTCTCCGCTATCGATCAAGATACCGTCGATCAGCCCGGCATAATGCCGTGCGATGCTGTCATTATCGACCGCCATGCCCAATTCCTGCATCAGCTTGGCGGTCGGGCCTTTGACCGCCGTGCCGCCGACGAGCGGAGATACGGCGATGACGGGCGCCTTGGCCTGTTCGATCGCCGAGCGCATACCGGGCACCGCAAGCAACGGATCGATACTGAGAAATGGGTTGGATGGGGCCAGTAATACAGCGTCGGCCGACTGGATCGCCTCGATGACGCCGGGGGCGGGAACGGCGTGCGCAGCGCCCACGAACATGATGTGTCGCACGGCCGGCGCGCAACGCTGTTCGACGAAATAGCGTTGAAACTCAAGCCGTCCCTGGTCCGTAGCCAATATCGTGGCTACTGTCTGGTCGCTCATGGGCAATATCCGGGTCGCTATGCCCAACCGGTCGGCAAATCGCGCGGTGATCTGCGACAGGGTCTGCCCCTGTGCCAGGGCATGGGTCCGCGCCACATGCAGCGCCAGGTCGCCATCGCCGAGTTGAAACCAGTCATCCCCGCCCAATTCGCGCAGGGCCGCCATGAAGCCCCAGCTTTCGCCTTCCCGCCCCCAGCCCTGCGCGCCGTTCGCCTTGCCGGACAGCGTATAGAGCAGGGTGTCGATGTCAGGCGATATATGCAGCCCCAGATGCCGGAAGTCATCCCCGGTGTTGACGATCGCTGTCAGCCCGTCGCCCGCGATGAGGCGTGAAAGGCCCAGAACCAGCTTCGCGCCGCCCACGCCGCCGGTGAGAACAACGACGCGCTTCATGCGAACAGATCTTCATGAACGGGACGCACCAGATCGGCGGCGGGACGTTCCGGGCCGGTCAACGGGCAGCCCCGCACAAGAGCCGCCGGTATGCCTTCCGCGCCTTCTCCGGTGGCGAGGCAGGCGGCCGTCGCGACGATATCGGCCAGAGCGACCTGCGTGACTTCGAGCGTCCGCCCATCGCGATCCAGTTCGCCCCTGCGATCCTGCAACGCCGGCAATCCGGCAGCGCCGATGGCGACCGCCACCACACCCATCCGCCAGGGTCTGCCAAAACTGTCCGAGATGACGACGGGCAGGCCCAGTCGGGCGTGCAGATGCGACGCCGTTCCATCGGGATCGACCGGCAGGAGCAAGGCGCGATCGCCCTCCCCCGCCCCGATGTTGGAACGATCGATCCCGGCATTCGCCATGACATGACCCAGCCGGTGCCGCGCGATCAGGACGTGCGGCACGGCACGCAGGATGGCGCTAGATTCGTCCAGCACCAGTTGCACCAGCCGCGCATCTTTGCGCGTGATATCCGCCAGGCGCCGCGCCTCTTCCCCCGGCTCCACATCAGCCAGCGACACGAAACGTCCCTCTGCCTTGGACACGATCTTTTGCGTCACGACCAGAAGGTCGCCGACGCGGGGTTCAATACCGCACCGATCAAGCGCCACATGCAGAATGTCCGCCAGATCATCGCCCGGTCTGACCTCTCCAATTCCGGTCAACGGTACGATCTCGATCATCGAATACACCTCAAGCCTCGGGCGGGATCAAATCTCCTGTGATACGAATGCCCGCGCCGTCAACCTTATAGGTCTTGTTCATGAAAATCAGGATCGACGTGAGCGCTTCGGCGGCCGCCGAGTTTACCAGCGCGCCGCCGTGAAGCCCCCTCAATCCCATGGCATCGGCCAGCGCCACGATGCGACCGCGCGCATCCTTGTCGTCGCCGAAGACCAGCACGTCGCAGCCGACATCGATGTCCCTGGCCAGCTTGTGCGCGGCGACATTGTGGAACGCGGACACGAGCGTCACGCCCTCTCCCAGCACCGCCTGCGCCTTTTGGGCGGCGGAGCCTTCATCCGGCAACTGGACCCGCATCACCTTGGGTGGAACGAGCGGAACGGTCGTATCCACGACCAATTTGCCGACGACATGCGGCGCGATGTCGCGAAGCGTCGCCTCTTGCGCGGCAAAGGGCACCGTCACGATGATGATGTCCGCATGCGCGACGACATCCACATTGGCGCCGGCCCGCAAGCCATGCCCCAATTCAGCGGCGGCCTTTTCCGCGCTTTCCGCGTTCCGCGATCCGATCGTCACGGGATAGCCGGCACGCGCCAGCCGCCAGGCGATCGCAGCGCCCAGATTACCGGTGCCGCCGACGACGGCAATGGCGGGAAGAGTCATATATTGTCCTTCAATTGAGCGGGCGATCAATGATACAGATCGGTCACGATGGTTCAGCCAAGACGGCGCGACGCGCGCGCACCGGCTCGTAAAGCGTGGTGCGTTGGCGCACAGGTCGCCCGACGGATACCGCCAGGGCCTGCATTTCCCTGGGGCCGAATTCCTGCCCGTTGACGCCACCGGCGGCCCGGGTGATCGATTCATCCATCAGCGTGCCGCCCATATCGTTGGCACCCGCCTTCAGAATCGCCGCGGCTCCCTCCGGTCCCATCTTCACCCAGGACACCTGGATATTGGGGATCACGGGATGCAGCACGATGCGCGCCACGGCGTGCATCAGCACCGCTTCGCGATAGCTGGGCCCCGATCGCGCCAGCCCTTTGCGCCAGATCGGCGATTCCATATGGACGAAGGGCAGCGGCACGAATTCGGTGAAGCCGCCGGTCTCTTCCTGCAATCCGCGAATGCGGATCAGATGGCGCGCCCAATGCTTATATTCCTCGACATGGCCGAACATGATCGTGGCCGTGCTGCGCAGGCCGACGCCATGCGCAACGCGCATCACCTCGATCCATTCGTCCGCCGTCACCTTGTCCGGGCAGATGATATCGCGAACTTCGGGGTCCAGTATCTCCGCCGCCGTACCGGGCAGCGTGGAGAGCCCCGCTTCCTTCAGCCGCGCCAGATAATCCTCCAGCGGCAGGCCGAGCGTGCGGGCGCCATGCGTCACTTCGAGCGGCGAAAAGGCATGGATATGAATATCCGGCGCAGCCTCGCGCACCGTCTTGAGGACATTGAGATAGGTATGCCCGTCATAGTCGGGATGAATCCCGCCCTGCAGGCAGACTTCGGTCGCGCCGCGGACCCAGGCCTCTGCCGCGCGGCGTCCAACCTCTTCCATGTCCAGCCTGTAGGCAGGCCCGCGCATCGCCTTGGTGCTGCCCTTGGAAAAGGCGCAGAAGCCGCATTTATAGAGGCAGATATTGGTATAGTTGATATTGCGGTTGACCGCATAGGTCAGCGTGTCGCCGACGGCCTGCCGCCGCAACCGGTCGGCCCGATCGACAATGGCGGCGAAATCATCCTGCTCGGCATCGAACAGGGTGACGATGTCCGCTTCGCTCAGCCGTTCGCCTTCCTCCGCGGCATCAAGGATCGACAGGATCGATCGGGAGGCGAGAATCGGTTCCACCACCATGGTGTCGGGCGCGGGATCGCCATGCCCCGCGAACCAGTCATCGACCTTGGGCAATCCCCGTCCGTCGATGGCGCGCAGGATTTGCGTGGCGATGGCCGGCGCCGCCCAATCGCGCGCGGCAAGGGCATAGCGCGGGCCGATGGCGAGCCGCTGCATCAATAGGCGGCCTGCGGACCGGGTGGCCTCTTCCAATATCTCCAGATGCGGCCAGGGCGCCTCCGGGTTTACATGGTCGGGCGTCACGGGCGACACCCCGCCCCAGTCATTGACGCCGGCCCGGATCAGCGGCGCCAGATCGACGCGGTCGTGGAGATTGGGCGGCGCCTGGATCGTCATCTCCGGCCCCAGGATGATCCGCGCGGCGGCGATGGCCCAGAGATGATCGTCGAGCGACGGTTCGGCATGATCCGCCATGCGCGTTCCCGGCTTTGCCCGGAAATTCTGGATGATGACTTCCTGAACATGGCCGTAGCGGCGATGCAGATCGCGAATGGCGACCAGCGCCTCCACCTGATCGTCGCGGGTTTCGCCGATGCCGATCAGCAGGCCGGTCGTGAACGGCACGCGCGCCCGTCCGGCGTCCTCGATGGCGGCCAATCGCAGGGCCGGCTGCTTATCGGGCGAGCCGAAATGCGGGCCGCCCCGCGCGCACAGGCGATCCGAGTTGCTTTCCAGCATGATGCCCATGGAAGCGGCATGCGGCCGTAACTGCGCATAGTCCTCGCTGTCCATCAGGCCGGGATTGAGATGCGGCAGCAAGCCGGTCTCACGGAACACCGTCTCCGCCATTTCGGCCAGATAGGACAGGGTCGAGTCATGCCCAAGCCCCGCAAGAGCCTCGCGCGCAGCGGCATAGCGGGCCTCGGGTCGATCGCCGAGCGTGAAGAGGGCTTCCCGGCAGCCAGCCGCCGCGCCGGCGCGGGCGATGGCCAGAACCTCGTCCCGACTGAGATAGGCGTCACCCGCGCGGGCCGGCGTGGTAGCAAAAGTGCAATAGTGGCACACGTCGCGGCATAATTTGGTGAGTGGAATGAAAACCTTGCGGGAGTAGGTCACGCGACGGCCATGCGCCGCCACCGTCATCGCCTCCGCCGCCTCCATCATGTCGCCAAGCGACCGGGATCGCAGCACTGCCGCGATGCCCGCTGCTTCGTCTTCGCTCAGATGCAGTAGATCCAGTGTCACATCATGCTCCGCGCTCGGGCAAGCCCGCGAATGGTTTCTAGCGGCGCAGCGTGCCCAGGCAAGGCCGCGATGAAGGTCGAGACACCCATCGCCTCGATGCGCCGCAGCATATCCACGGCCGCATCGACCGGCCCGGCCAGCGTATCGAAGTCCGCCAGAAACTCGGTCAGACCCAATTCCTCCATCAGGGCCACATTCCTGCCGCCCACGACCACATGTTCGGTCGGATCATAGCGCGCGTGCAACGCATCGATCTTTCCACGAAACTGCGTCGGGACACGCGCCAGGGTTTCGGGCGTGCGAAAGGCCATGCCATTGACGACGATGAACGCCTTGAGATCCTCGATAGCCTCGGCCCGTGTGGGACGGATCGAGGCGAAGGAAACGACCCAGATATCGATCGACAGGGGATCGCGCCCGGACGCCTGCGCCGCGGCCCGGACGGTATCGATCCGGTCCTTGAGCGCGTCGAGATGGCGTTCGCCCGCGAACAATATGACGCCGTCGGCCTGCTCGCCCGCCAGCGCCAACGCCTTGGGACCGAAGGCGGAATAATAGATGGGAATCGGGCGGGCGAAGCGCAGCGGCTTGATCTGCGCCCCGTCCATATGCGTGGGCCGTCCGGCGAACAGATCGCGCAGCGCCGCCAGTTCCATGCGGATTTCTCGTTGCGTGGCGGGCGGCCGCCCGATCGCCATAACCGTGCTGCCGCCAGTCGCCAGGCCCAGCGCCACGCGCCCACCGGAGAGATCGTCGATCGTGCTCAGGGCGGAGGCCGTCACCAGCGGGTGCCGCATGAAGGGCGAGGTGACCAGTGGCGCCAAAGTCGCTTTCGGGGCGTCAAGCGCGGCGAGGGTCAGCGACACATAGAGTTCGTGCCAACCCGCCGGCGAATCGCCTACGCTGATCAGCTCAAAACCGAGATCGGCGGCAAGACGGACCTCTTCGCGAAATCTTTCCAGCCGGTCCCCCCACATACTGCATATGCCGAGCTTCATGGTCATCCTCTCGGGAACTTCCTACGCCCTGCCGTCTCGCTGCAAACCTGTCCTTGTAGAGGGGAAGGCGCGCAGATCGCGCACCTTCCCCGTCCCATGGCCGCATCAGAACGTATATTTTGCCATGATGCCCCAGGTCCGCGGATCGCCGGCATAAACCGAACTGGTTGGGAAGGACGGCAGAAGAACGCTGGAAGCCGAGAAATATTTCTCGTTGAAAAGGTTCTTCACATAAATGCCAAGATCAAGGCCCGTGCCGCCGATCCCGCGCCAGTCCAAACGCGCGTTGGCCAACTGGTAACCCGGCAGCTTTTCGCCGTTCTGACCGCCAAAATCGTCGGTCATGAACAGGTCGGCGTTGACCACCACGTCGCCGTCAGCCGGGCGGATCGGCAGGGTCCAGCTCACGCTGGCGGTGCCGGAAAAGCTGGGCGAATATTTGTTGATCTGGCCCTCGCCCAGCACGATCGTCGAAGGCAGGCCTGCAGGAACGGTCAGGCTTTCCACCTTCACATTGGTATAGGCGGCATTGAAACCGACGGTAAGGCTGCGCACGGGGCTGATGGAGGCTTCCAATTCGACGCCCCAGATCCGCAGATCGGCGACATTGGCGGCCAGCGACCCGTTGGTCGGCGAATCCGGCGTGCCGTTGGGGACGGTCGTCTGCGTATTCAGGAACTGAAGCGCATTTTTATATTTGCTGTAATAGGCGGCGATATTGAGGCGCCCGCGCGCCGATCCGACATGATAGTCATATTTGGAGCCGATTTCGACGTCGGTGATCGTTTCCTCCCCGGTCTTCTGGAAAGGACGAAGGTCCGCGCAGACGCCACCGGTCGCCACGCAGGCCGGATCCGTGCCGCCGGTGGTGAACGGCGTTTCGAATAGTGGCGTGTTCACATTGACGCCGCGATAGCCGCGCCGCGACACGATATAGAGCAGCCAGTCCGGGGTCGCCTTATAGTCGAGGCCGATGGTCCAGCTCGGCTCCTCGCCCTTGTTGGATACGGTGCCGACGCCGTCCGCGAGACCCAGGGCTGCCGTGCTGAGGCAGGTGGATTCGTCGACATAGGTCGTGCCGATTGTGCCGCCGCAGGCCGACACCTTGTCCCAGCTATAGCGCGCGCCCAGATTGAGCTTCAGCTTATCGGTGAATTCATAACCAATCTGGCCATAGACCGCCCAGTTCTTGTTGCGGACATGCGACGTCACCGCAGGTGCAGGGACACCGCCCACGGAAAATGCCGTGAACTGCGATCCGCTGGCACCGTCAGGTTTGTCATTATTGTAGAAAGTGCCAACAATGAAGTTGAAGGAGCCAAAATCACCCAGCAACTGGGTTTCGTTCGTCAGATATTGCCGGTCCAGCACGGAAGACGCCGTGAACAAGGTGAACGGCACGGCCGATGGCGCGGGAGCCGGCAGACCCGTGGGGATTTGCAGTTGCGGCAGCCCGCCGGTGTTGATCAACTGATAGCTGTAATTTTTCCGGTAACCGAAAATGTTGCGCAGCGTCAGATCGCCGAAACTGAAGGACGTATCATTGGTGATCGACGTGGTCTTGCGATAGGCCGCGCCACCATCGATGCCGCCGTCGAACGAACCGCGGCGATTGGCTTTCTGTGCCTGCAAAGCCGCCTGTACCTGTGGTTCGACGACGCCCAGACCCAGCGCAGCAAAGGGGAAATTCTCGCGCAGCAGATAAAGGCCGCCGGCGAGTTCATCACCCTTGAAATATTCATAGATGGTGGTGCTCTTGAGGCCCTCGAACGGTTCGACCAGCAGCGAGAGACGATAGGCGTCCTGATGGATATTGTCGAATCCGGGGCCGCCATCGAACGCGACGGTACGGGGATCCTGACGACGGATCTGGCCCGCAGCGCGGAAGGCGACCTTGTCCTCGATGATCGGAATATTCACCGCGCCTTCCAGTTCGCGATAATCGAAGCGGCCATAGGTGCCCTCGACATAGCCTTCGAAGTTGTAGCTCGGCTTCTGGCTGCCGATCACGACCGCGCCGCCCAATGTGTTGCGGCCGAACAATGTGCCCTGCGGCCCCTTCAGCACCTGAATGCTGCCGATGTCGTAGGTCGGCACGTTCGAGCCGACCGACGGCAAGGGAGTATCGTTGAGATAGATGACGACGCCTGGCGTCACTTCGCCCAGGGGCAATTGACCGATGCCGCGCAGGGTCAGCGCCACATTGTCCTTACCCCCTTCGGACGAGAAGGTGAAGCCGGGCGCGATCGTCTTGACGTCGCTTACCGTCTGGACGGTGCTGCGTTCCAGCGCCTCTGACGAGAAAGCGGAAATGGAAACCGAAACGTCCTGCAGTCGTTCTTCCCGGCGACGAGCCGTGACAACTATGTCGCCAGCATTCGCATCATCCACCTGCGGCGCGGTCGAAGCGACGGACTGCGCCCATGAGGGAAATGCCATTGCTGCGGTGCTCGCAACCAATGCCAACTTCAGTGCGGTCAATCGCATAAAAATCCTCTCATTTAGTCCATTTATCGGTATGGCCCGCGCTGCGCGCAGGCATGATCGCTTGCGGCAAAATCGGCATTGGCCGCCATTTACCACCTATCGTTCGACAGGGTTTGGCCGGATCAAACATAATTGATCCCGGTGTTGCATTTGCGCCGCAGCGCCGCGACCAGTCACGGCGCTGCGGCCTTGCCGTTCGACACGGCCAAGTGCCCCGGCAGACCTCCTGCCCTGATCCAGAGCAGGTTTTTACGGAGGTGAACGTCTTCGTTCTGGCGCGATCCGCACCTTAAGACCAAGCCGCGATCAAATCCGCAACGGTTGCGACCGACGGCTCGCCAATGGTGCCGGTGTCAAGGGACAGCCGGGGCGCAGGAGCAGGCTGGGCTATGCCATCGCGCTGGATGAAAGTCCCCCGTGCTTCATTATGCGCGTGCCGTGGCGCTTCCTCCATTGACAGAACGGGCGTCACGCAGGCGTCGCTCGCGGCAAACAGAGCGGCCCACTCATCCCGTTTCTTCTTCAGAAATGCCGCGGCCAATTCAGCCTGCATCGCGGGCCAGCCTTTACGGTCGTTCTGGTCGTAGCGCCGGTCGGAAAGACCCAGTCCGTCCACCATCTGGGCAAAGAATTTCGGTTCCAGGCATCCCACCGCGACATGCCGCCCATCGGCGCATTCATAACAGCGATAGAAGGGCGCCGCGCCGTCCAGCAGGTTGGAGCCCGGCGCATCGTCCCACAGACCCTTCGGCTGCCATGCGTAGAAAAGGCTCATCAACGATGCGACGCCGTCGGTGATGCAGGCGTCGACGACCTGCCCCCGGCCTGTCCGTTGCGCCGCCAGCAGTGCGCTCAACAGGCCAAAGATCAGGAACATCGCGCCGCCGCCATAATCGCCCACCAGATTGAGCGGCACTGGCGGCGTTCCCTGCTTCTCTCCCATCGCGTGGAGCGCGCCGGTGATCGACAGATAGTTGATGTCATGGCCGGCCCTCAGCGCCAGCGGCCCCGACTGGCCCCAGCCCGTCATGCGTCCGAACACGAACCGTGGATTGCGCGCCAAGCAGACATCGGGACCGACGCCAAGCCGTTCCATGACGCCGGGCCTATATCCCTCGATCAGCCCGTCCGCCCGCTCGACCAGTGCGAGCAGCTGTTCGCGATCAGCCTCCTGTTTGAGATCGAGATAGGCCACGGCCCGGCTGCGGTGCAGGATGTCACCACCGACATCGTCCCAATCCCCCGCCGTGGCCGATGGCGGCCGGGCGATGCGGACGATCTCGGCGCCCATATCGGCCAACAGCATCGCCGCGAGCGGCACTGGGCCGATCGCGTCGATCTCCAGCAGGCGAACACCGGCCAGCGGCCCGCTTTTTTTCGTCATCAGATATTCGTCCGGTCTGCGCCCTTGAGGTCCAGCATGGCGCGCGCCTCGTCCGGCGTGGCGATTTCAAGCCCCATGCCCTCAACGATCTGCCGCGCGGTCTTCACCTGCTCCGCATTGGTCTCGGCCAGCCGCCCCGGACCGCCCCACAGCGAATCTTCCAGACCAATGCGGACGTTGCCGCCCATCGACGCCGCCATGGCGACGATGCTCATCTGGCGCGCGCCCGCTCCCAGCACGGACCACTCATATTGGTCGCCGAACAGCCGATCGGCCGTCCGCTTCATATGCATGATATCGTCGGGATGGCTGCCGATGCCGCCCAATATGCCGAAGCATGTCTGGATGAACAGCGGCGCCTTTACGAGGCCGCGATCGAGAAAATATTTCAGATTGTAGAGATGGCTGGTGTCATAGCATTCGAATTCGAAACGCGTGCCCAGTGGCGACAAGGTGGTCAGCAGATGTTCGATATCGGCATAGGTGTTCTTGAACACCAGATCGCGCGACGCTTCGAGCGCCAGCGGCTCCCACTCATGCTTGAACGTCTTGAACCGGTCCAGCATCGGAAACAGGCCGAAGCCCATCGTTCCCATATTGAGGCTGGCTACTTCGGGCGCGAAAGTCTGGGCGGGACGGATGCGTTCCTGCACCGTCATGGAGGGGTGCCCGCCGGTCGTCAGGTTCAACACGGCGTCGGTACGCTGCTTGATGACCTTGAGGAAGGGTTCGAACAGGTCGGGATTCTGGTCCGGCCGCCCATCGACGGGATTGCGCGCATGCAGATGGATAATGGCGGCGCCCGCCTCCGCCGCGCCGACCGCCGATTCCGCAATCTCTTCCGCCGTCACCGGCAGATAGGGCGACATGGAGGGCGTGTGGATTGCGCCTGTAATCGCGCAGCTGATGATGACCTTGCGTTTTGCCATGATAGTTCCTTTCGCGCAGATTGCGCCGGTCGCAGGTTGCGCGATCGGTGCAATCTATCCTTCGATAGGAAGCGGCGCGCGCTTCAGGGCAAAATGCCGAGCTGCCGCGCCCGCAGCACCGCCTGCGGCCGACGGCGCACGCCCAGCTTGTCGTAGATTTGCTGCATATACCATTTGACCGTACCTTCGGTCAGGCCGAGACGATCGCCGATTTCCCGGTTGCGCAGGCCTCCACTCACCATCGTCAAAATGTCGACCTCCCGATTGGCCAGGCGCCCGGTCAGGCCGAAATCATCGTCATCCTCTTCATCCGCTTCGATCTGCGGCCCCCGCCGCAGCATCGACACAAGGCGAACGGCGAAGCGATCGGCCGGCGTTTCCAGTTCAGGACCCTGCGAATAGGCTTCGATGATGAGAGACGCGATGACCTCTCCTTCATCGACGAAGACCCGCACCCAACCGGCCGGTTCGGCCATCTCTACGGCAGCGCGAACGGCCCTGCGCGCTTCGGACCGGTTACCTTGAAGCACCGCGATTTCCGCCAGCAACAATTCGAAGATCACCGCGGACCGGATCGCTCCCGCGCGCTTGACGAATTCCAGCCACCGATAGGCGACCTTGCGCGCCCGGCCCAGCCGATGGCGCTGCATCTCGATCCTGAGCCATGCGATCGCGATATTCTCATTGCGCCGCGTTGGGTGCAGGGTCGGAATGGGTTCACCGTCCAGTTGCGGATCGCCCGCCAGAAAATGCTGCTCCGCCTCGTCGATCTGCCCCGCCTTGATCAAAAGCCGCACTTCCTCGGCCACGATGAAGGAGCGCAGGCGATCAAGCCCACATTCGATCGCCACGAGATGCGCATCGTTAAGCGTCGACAGCGCGCTGGGCAGATCGCCCCTCGCCGCCCACAGCCGCGCGCTGACCAGATAGCCCGATGCCATCTGATCGGAAAATCCCCATTGCCGCACGACTGGCAGATATTGTTCCGCCAGTTGCGACGCCTGTTCAAGATCGCCCGCATCATAGAGCAACTCGGCCAGCGGCAGCGCCGGGAGCGCGGCCAGACCGGAACCTGCGCCATGGATTTCAACCGCTAACGCGAAGGCCTCTTCCAGAAAGCGTTGCGCCAAGGGAATCTTTCCCTGCGCCATCATGGTCGGCGCGACCGAAGCCTTCAGGGCGATGGAGGCGAAGGCGGAGCCGGGACGCGACAGAGCACGGCTGGTTTCCGCCTCCAGCTTGAGCATATCCTGGAAATGATACAGCTCGCGCCGCGCCGACATGAGCTGCGCCAGCAAGGTGCAACTGAGATAGGCATGGCTGTCGGCGAGTTCGGCGAGCAGCGGCTCGGAATCGGCCTCGACCCTGATCATGTCGTCGCGCGCCGCCGCGAGCATGACGAAGCGATGGCGAATCAGCAGGTCCAGTTGCTCGATTTCGTGCGCGGGCAGGGACTGCGCCTCGCGCTTCGCGTCACAGGCCTGCCGCGCGGCGGAAATCAGTCTGTCGGCCGATGAAAAGGCCAGTTGGCGGATGCGCCTCCAAGCCAGAGCCAAGAGCAGGTTAGGTCGTTCGGCCAGGATCGGCCAGGGCAGTTCCGCGCCCAGTTCGTCGATGCGATAGAGATAGCCCGAATAGGTCAGTCCTTCAGCCAGACGATCCAGCTGGTCTGCAAGGAACGCCTTGTCCCCGCTCAGCCGCGCATGTTCGATCGCCAGGGCAAGCTGGCCGGTTTCGGCAAAATATTCGCTCGCCCGCCGATGCATGACGGCAGCGCGGTCGGGCGCCCGATCAATGAGCCGGCCCAGCACCATTTCGCGGAACAGCCGGTGATAGGCATAACGGCTATGTTCCTGATCAATCGCGTTCAGAAACAGACCTTCGCGAAAGACATGGTCCAGCATCGCGCGCGCATTTTCGTCGCCGGTTACCGCGGCGCAGGCAGAAGGCGTCAGTTCGTCGAGGATCGACGTGTCTACGAGGAAGCGGCGGACGTCGTCCGGCTGCAAACTCACCACTTCGTCATGAAAATATTCGGCGAATTCGGGGCGCAGGCCCGTCAGCCGGAGCTTGGCCGCGCTGTCGCTGGGCCGACGATAGATGTCGCACGCGATGACGATACCGGAAACCCAGCCTTGGGTATCGCCCACAATATCCTGAAGGTCGCGCGAGTCCACCGGCGTTCCGATGGACCGCGTGACCAACTCCGTCGCTTCCGCCAAGGTGAAAGACAGATCTGCGACCCCCACTTCGACCAGAAATCCGAGCGCTCGCATACGCGCCAGTGACAGACCGACCGTGCCGCGCGCGGCGATGATGATGGTCAATGCATCGCGCGCGCTTGATGACAACTGAGCCAAAAATTCCAGAACCGGCTTCGCCAGAAATTGCGCGTCGTCAACGATGATAACCGGTTTTACGCTGCCCATCGTCGCGAGGACGGATAGCCAGTTTGCGTCGGAAGCGTCGCTGTCCAAATTATCCCACGGCAGACCAGCAGACAGGCCCGCGGCCTTGAGCGCCTGGAGGAACGACCGCTTGCTTTCTATTCCTGCCCTGGCCGCAAGCCAGAGAACGGGGCGTCCCTGCGCCCTGAGTTCATCGGCCCAGAACAGCATCGCGGTCGTTTTCCCGCTGCCGGCTGGTGCGGATACCGCGGTCATTCGCGACTGCGCCACTCTTTCCGTCAGCGCCGCCAATGCAGCCCGCCGGATCGGCATATGAGTCGATCGTGGCGGCAAGATAGCTGTGGGCACAACGGTCATGCTGTTCTCTCCTGACGCGCGCTTGGCGCGATTCGTTCTGTTATGCGAAATATATTCTGCGCGATGAATCTATAACGCAATCCCTTTTTCCTATCGGCAGATAGGTTCCCAGTGAGGTAGAAAAATGTCCAGCTTCGCACCGAACAAGCCAAGGTCGCTATGCAACCAGCGTTGCCATACAGACTGCGGCACCGAGCAGGATATTAGGAAAGGTTGACCATGAAGGCCCTTTATCTCGAACGGACCGACGGCCCCGAATCCGTCGTGGTGGCGGACGTCGACACGCCGGTGCCCGGTCCTGGAGAGGTACGCGTTGCGCTGCGGGCGGCATCGATCAACCATCGCGAACTGTTCATCACCCATGGGCAATATCCCGGCATGACCGTGCCAACCACGCTTGGCTGCGACGGTGCGGGTGTCGTCGACATGATCGGCGATGGCGTGACCGGGGTCAGCGAGGGCGATGAGGTCGTGCTGTATCCCGCGCGCAACTGGGGCCCCAACCGCCATGCGCCGGCCGCCGATTTCGGCCTGCTCGGCATGCCCTTCGCCGGCACGATCGCCGAATATATCTGCGTGCCGGTCGACAATCTGGCGCCCAAGCCGGCCTTCATGAGCTTCGAGGAAGCCGGCGCCATGCCGCTGACGGCACTGACATCCTGGCGCGCGCTGATGTTCAAGGGGCGGCTGGAAGCAGGAGAGACGCTGCTGATCAGTGGCGTGGGCGGCGGCGTAGCAACCTTCGGCTTGGCTTTCGCGGTCGCCAAGGGCGCCAATGTCTACGTCACCGGCGAAAATCAGGACGTGATCGATCGCGCCGTGGCGATGGGGGCCAAGGGCGGCCTGCTCTACACCGATCCCGACTGGCGCAAGCAGGTCGGCAAGCTGACCGGCGGCATCGACGTGGTGCTGGACGGGGCGCCCTCGCCCAGCTTCGCCAATTATGTGCGCGCCATCAATCCGGGCGCGCGGATCGTCATCTACGGGTCTACCGCCGGCAACGAGATCAAGTTCAACGCCACCGACATCTTCCTGAAGAGCGCGAGCATCGTCGGCAGCCAGGTCGGCGATCCGCAGGACTTCAAGGAAATGCTCGCCTTTGCCGAGCAACATGCCATCAAGCCGGTGATCGAGGCGACCTATCCGCTTGCCCAGGCGAAAGAGGCCCTTCTGCATCTGCGCGACCAGCATAAGTTCGGCAAAGTCGTGGTGACGATGTGAGCGATCTGTTCAGCCTGGCCGGCAAGAAGGCGCTGGTCACCGGCGGCGCGCAAGGTCTGGGCCGCATGATTGCCGAAGGTCTGCTGCGGGCCGGGGCGACGGTAGCCATCACATCGCGCAAGGCCGACATCTGCGAAGAGGCCGCCCGGGAGATGGCCACGCTGGGATCGTGCATCCCCTTCCCCGCCGACCTGTCGACGCCCGAGGCGGCGGTCGACCTCGTCGCGCGTTATCGCGATGCCGTTGGCGAATGCCATATATTGATCAACAATGCGGGCAAGACCTGGGGCGGGCCGATCGACAGCTTCCCCGACAAGGCCTGGCCCGGCGTGATGGCGGTGAATGTCCAGACGCCTTTCACCATGGTCCGGGAACTTCTGCCCGAACTCAGCGCGGCCGGAACGCCCGGCGATCCGTCCCGGGTCATCAACATCGGTTCGGTCGCGGGGATGAAGACGGCGCGGCTCAGCGCATACAGTTATGCCGCGAGCAAGGCTGCGGTCCATATGATGACGCGCGATCTGGCCGGCGATCTCGCCGAACGCAACATCACCGTCAACGCGGTCATTCCCGGCTTCTTCCCGACGAAGATGACGGCGCATATGCGGGACGAGGATCAGGTCGATCCCGGCCTGCTGGCGCATATTCCGCTCAAACGGCTGGGGTCGCCGGACGATATCGCCGGCATCGTCATATTCCTGTGTTCGCGCGCGGGCGCCTATGTCACCGGCGCGGAAATCCCGGTTGACGGCGGGGTAGTCGGTTGCGGCTGAGGGGAAAAGTTCAGTAATGGCGAGAAGCGGCAATTTCGTTTTCGTCGGCGGCACGGACGGCATAGGTCGCGCCGCGGCGCTGAACGTAGCGCGGCACGGTTCGTCGATCCTCCTCGTCGCACGAAACGACGACCGCGGCGCGGCCGCGGTCGACGCGATGCTGGACGCAGGCGCGCGAGACGCGGCCTTTCTGAAGGCTGATCTCTCGACGATCGCGGGCGCCGCAGCCGCGGCGCAAGGCATCAAACTCTGGCGTCCCGCCATTCACGGCCTGATGCATAGCGCGATGAGCGCATTTTCGGGCAAGACCGTGACGACCGACGGGTTGGAGTTTGCATTCGCTCTCCAATATCTCGCACGCGCTATCGTCAATCGCTTGTGCGCCGATGCGCTGGCCGCATCGGGTGACGGGCGCATCATTCATCTGGCTGGCGCCGTTCCATATCGGATGGCGGCGCCCGATCTCGACGACCTGCAGTTCGAGCGGCGTAAATGGAGCTTTTTCAAAGCGATCCTGACAACCCATGTTCAGGGATTCCTGTTCCTGGACGAGGCATCGCGACGCTGGGCGGACCGACAGATCGGACTTTATGCGACCGGCGTGGGATCCACTCGGACGAAAGCCATGCTTGACCCCGCAATGCCCCTCATCATGCGGATCATGGGCCGGTTTGGCACCACGGCCGAGAAATCAGCCGTCAACGCCACCCGACTGCTGCTCGACGAAGCACCCCCGGCCATGCAAGCGGCCATCTTCAAAAATCCCAAGAGTTTCACACCGGCCCCCTTCGACCTCCCCACGCAGGAGGCGGAACGATTGTGGGACATCACGACTGCTCTTGCGAGCAGCAAAGGCGTGTATCTGCCATGACGATCGACCTCGCCATGCTATCGGATCGTATCGCGATCGAGGAATGCCTCTATCGCTATGCCCATCTGGTCGATTCGATGCAGTTTCATCGCATCGCGGAGGAAGTGTTCACGGACGACGGATCGATCGACTTTGGCAGCGCGCGTTCCGTGGGGCGCGAGGCCATCCATGCCCAGTGCATCGGTTATCAGGGCGCTTTGATGGGCTGTTCGCACAACATTACCAACCTGGTGATAGAGGTGAACGGCGACGAAGCGCGCGCAGCCAGCCGCGTCATGGCCTGGCAGTGGTTCGATATCCCCGATGCCGACCCGCTGCGCCCGACCGACCTTCTGGCCGTGGGCGGCTATGAGGACAGGCTGCGGCGCACGGCCGAGGGATGGCGGATATATGAGCGGCGGGGGATCAATTTCGGCACCGGCATCGGCGCCGGATCCGTACCTGATCCCATGCGCCCGATCTTCCAGGCCATGCAGGGCCGCACGCCTGGCTGGCCCGCCTGACCGAAGGCGGGCGCCAAGACCCGCCTATCCTGTCGTCAGAGTTTCCAGCCCCCGCCCGCGACGATGACCTCGCCGGTGATATAATCGGCTTCGGGCAGGCACAGCAGATAGACGGCGCCCGCCGCTTCCTCCGGCGTGCCGGCGCGGCCCAGCGGAATGCCCTTTTCCATGGCTTCCAATATTTCGTCGCTGACGCCGGCCTTGATGTCCCGCCCCTTGACGCTGATGGTCGAACTGCCCGCCTCGCCTGCGGTCATGCGGGTCATGATCGCGCCGAAAGCCACGGCGTTGACGGTGACATTATAGCGCCCCCATTCCTTCATCACCGTCTTGGTGAGACCGACGATCCCCGCCTTGCCCGCCGCATAGCCGGCCTGACCGGCATTGCCGCCAAGACCCGCCACGGACGATATATTGATGACCGTCCGGCGTGTGGCCCGACCATGTTCCGCGATTTCCTTCTTGGCCGCGGCTGCGATCACCGGCTGCGCGGCGCGCAAAATGCGGAAAGGGGCATTGAGATGCACGTCGAGCATGGCCATCCACTGTTCGTCGCTCGTCTTCTGAAGCACCGAATCCCAGGCATAGCCCGCATTGTTGACGATGATGTCGATCGTGCCGAAATTGGCGACCGCCGCTCCCACGAACTTGTCGCCGAAATCGGCCTCCGTCACATCGCCCACACACACCACGGCGCGGACGCCCAGACTTTCGATTTCGCTCGCCGTCGCCTTTGCCACATCCTCGTCCAGGTCGTTCACCACGACATGGGCGCCGGCACTAGCCAGTTTCAGCGCAATAGCCTTCCCGATACCTCGCCCGGAACCGGACACCAGTGCGACCTTGCCATCCAATATCTTCACGTCAATGCGTCCCGTTCTTCCTTGAAACCACCGATGCGGGCCTCGCCGCCATCGATGACAATGCTGTTCCTGTCAGGCACGCTCGCCCGAAACGATATGGTGTCACCCCTGCGCCAGATTTCCGTCCGAACCGTTTCGCCCGGCCAGACCGGCGCGGTAAAACGCACCCGCATATCCGTCAACAAACCCGGATCGCCGTCACAGCACAGATGGACCAGCGCGCGCGCCGCCAGCCCCATGGTGGCGAGGCCATGCAGTATAGGCCGATCGAAACCCGCCGCCTGCGCCGTGCCCCGATCGATATGCAGAGGGTTGCGATCGCCGGTCAGACGATAGAGCATCGCCTGGTTGGAGGCTGTCGGCAGGTCGAGAGATGCATCCGCCTGCACATCCGGCATGACGACCGGCGCTGGTCCGTGAAGATCACGCGGCCCGCCAAAACCGCCCGCGCCACGCAAGACCCACACTTCCTCCATCTCGGCGATCGGCCGGTCCGTCGGCGTAGTGATCACGCGTTTTGCCCGCACGAGCGCAGACTTGCCTGCCCCCTTGTCCGCGAGACCGACTATCTCGATCCGGCCGTTGACCAACTGGCCCAGTTCGAGCGGCCGGAACAATTTCAGCGTCTGTTCGCCATGCAGAATGCGCGGCCAGTCCCAGCCCAGTTCCGGCGCCATGGGCCAGAAGCCGGGTGTCCCCAAAATCAGCGCCATGGTCGGCAACACGACCTGATCGCGTTCGAAAATCAAATTCTGCTCATCTATGGCGCCCAAACCAGCGCCAACACCCAGCGCATAGAGAATCGCCCCGCGCGGATCGCAGACATCCTGTGCCTCCGGCACCCGGAAGCCCCGCAATCGTTCGACGTCAAGCATTCGACTCATCCCCGGTTGGCGGTCAGGACAGCTTGCGCTCGTCCAGGCCCAGTCCGCGACCGATGATTTCGCGCATGATTTCCGACGTTCCGGCGAAAATGCGGCTGATGCGCGCGTCGGTATACATGCGGCTGATGCGATATTCTTCCATATAGCCGGCACCACCATGGAGCTGTACGCATTCGTCCATCACCCGGCCTTCCAACTCGCTGGTCAGCAGTTTGGCGGCGGACGCATCTTCGGGGGTCAGTTCGCCTGCATTGAGCAGCATCACGCACTGGTCAACATAGGTCTGGAGCGCATCCAGTTCGGCCCGCATCGACGCCATCTTGAAGCGGGTGTTCTGGAACGCGCCGATCGGCTTTCCGAACGCCCGGCGTTCCTTCACATAATCGAGCGTGATGTCGAACGCGGTCTGCGCCGTCGCCATGAAGCCGATGGCCGCGACCAGCCGCTCCTGCGCCAGGAAGCGCGCCAGATATTTGAATCCCTGGGTCGGATCGCCCAGCACATTCTCCTTAGGCACCTTGACGTCGTTGAAGAAAAGTTCGGCCGTGTCCTGCGCCTTCAGGCCCATCTTCGCCAGTTTGCGCCCGCGCTCGAAGCCTTCCATCCCGCGCTCGACGACCATGAGGCCCAGACCGTGGCGGCTATTGGGATCGGTTCGCGCGGCAACCACAATCAGGTCGCCCAGGATACCATTGGAAATATAGGTCTTGGCCCCGTTCAGCAGCCAATGGTCGCCCTTGTCCACCGCACTGGTGCGCATGCCAGCGAGATCGCTGCCGGTCGACGGTTCGGTCATCGCGACGGCCAGAATCTTCTCGCCACTCACGATGCCAGGCATCCAGCGGTTCTTCTGCTCGTCGGTGCCGAGCTTGGCGATATAAGGCGCGACCAGATCATTATGCAGGTTGATGTAGAAGCCTATGTCGCCGTGGCGCATATTCTCCTCGATGATGATCTGTTCGAAGCGGAAATCGTCGATCCCGGCTCCGCCATATTTCTCGTCCGCCCAGGTGCAGAGCAGGCCCTGCTCACCGGCTTTCAGGAACAGCTCCCGATCGACCATGCCCTGTTCGCGAAAGCGCTCGGCATGGGCACCCACCTCCGCCGTCATGAACTTGACGACAGAGTCGCGGAACTGCTCATGTTCCGGCTCGAAGATCAGGCGCTTCATGCCGGCATCGGCTCCTTGACCGTGCTTTCGCTCGCAGGCGCATAGAAATCCTCGCCCTTGGCGGCCTTGTCGCGCAACCATGCCGATGGCAGGAAGCGCGGGCCATAAAGTTGCGCGAGCCGGTCGGATTCCTCGACGAACGTCTTGAGGCCGATCGTGTCGATGTAGCTGATCGTCCCGCCGGTCCATGCCGGGAAGCCCCAACCATAGATTGCGCCCAGATCGGCATCCTGCGGTGTTTCAAGCACATTTTCCTCCAGGCAACGGGCGGTTTCCATCGCCTGCGCATAGAGATAGCGCTTCTTCAGCTCTTCGACATCCCAGTCCTGCTTGACCGGGAAATGATCGGCCAGCCCCTTCCACAAATGCTTCTTGCCGCCTTCGGGATAGTCGTAGAAGGCGCCGCCCGCCTTCCGGCTGGACCGACCGATCTCGTCCTTCATGCGGCGCATCACGGCAGTGCCGGCCGGCGGCGTATATTTGTCGCCTTCCTCGGCGATCGCCTGGTCGACGATCTTGAGCGGCAAGTCGAGGGTCAGTTCGTCCAGCAGCGCGAGCGGCCCGACCGGCATCCCCACCGCCTTGGCGGCGTTTTCGATCACCGCGGGGGGCACGCCCTCTGCCAGCATGGCAGCGCCTTCGTGGATCAGCATCTGGAACACGCGGCTCGTGTAGAAGCCACGGCTGTCATTGACGACGATCGGCGTCTTGCGCAACTGGGCGATGAAGTCGAGCCCCTTGGCCAGCGTTTCCCTGCTGGTCTGCTGGCCCATGATGACCTCGACCAGACCCATGCGGTCGACCGGCGAAAAGAAGTGCAGACCGATGAACTGGTCCGGGCTCCGCGACGCCTGGGCGAGCTGCGAGATCGGCAGGGTCGAAGTATTCGAGGCGAAAATGGCCTGCGTCGGCAGCACCGCTTCAGCCTTCTTCGTGGTTTGCGCCTTGATCGCCGTATCCTCGAACACAGCTTCGACCACCATGTCGCAGCCATCGAGCAGCCCGAAGTCGTCGGTCGGGGTGATGCGGGCGAGGACGGCGTCCGCCTTGTCCTGCGTCAGCTTGCCCTTCTCAACCAGCTTGCCCAGCACCTTGGCCGAATAGTCCTTGCCCTTCTGCGCCGTCGGGACGTCGCGGTCGATCAGCACGATGTCGATGCCCGCATTGGCCGACACGAACGCGATGCCCGCGCCCATCATGCCGGCGCCCAGCACCCCGACCTTCCTGGCTTCGAACTTGGGAAAGCCTTCGGGGCGACGCGCCCCCTTTTCGGCCGCCTGCTTCGAAATGAAGGTGGTGCGGATAATGTTGCGCGCGACCGGATCGGTCAGCAGCTTGGCGAAATATTTGCCCTCGACCGCGAGCGCCTTGTCGAAGGGCAGTTGCATACCGTGGAAGACCGCGTTCAGGATCGCGGCGGGTGCGGGCTGGTTGTAGCCGACCTTGGCGAGGCCGCCGGTATACATCATGTAGGCGCCGGAATCTTCGGGCACGGTCAGGCCCTTTTTCTGCGGCGGCGTCCACCCCTTCACGTCCCAGGGCTTGACCGGATCGGGGCCGGTGGCGAGCCAGCTCTTGGCTGCGTCGATCAGCTTGTCCGCCGGAGCGACTTCATCCACGATCTTGAGCTTGAGTGCTTCCTGCGCCCCGACCGACCGGCCCGACAGCAGCAGGTCGAGCGCGGTCTTCATGCCCGCGATGATGCCCAGCCGCACCGTGCCGCCCGATCCGGGCAGCAGGCCGACATTGACTTCGGGCAGGCCGACCTGCGCCTTGGCATCATCCACCAGAATGCGGCGATGACAGGCGAGCGCCAGTTCGAAACCGCCGCCCAGCGCCAGGCCGTTGATCGCCGCCACCCAAGGCTTGCCCGATCGCTCGATGGCGCGATGCATGTCGGTCGCGCGCTTCGCAAAGGCATAGGCCTCCTGCGGCGTCAGTGTGCCGAACCCGTTCACCAGTTGCTTGAGATCCGCGCCGGCCATGAAGGTCTTCTTGCCGGACGTCAGGATGACGCCCTTGATGCCGTCGTCCTCGATGATCTGCTTCGTCGCCACTTCCATATCGGCGATGAAAGCATCGTTGACGACGTTCATCGAGCCTTCGGCGTCGAGGGTCAGGATAGCAAAGCCGTCTTCGGCCTTTTCCAGTCGCATAGTCTTCATGGGATGTCCCGCTCTATAGTTCGGTATGCGCTCAGACGCGCTCGATGATGGCCGCCGTGCCCAGGCCATTGGCCGCGCACAGGGTGATGAGGCCGGTTTCCGCGTCCCGCCGCTCCAATTCGTCCAGTACGGTGCCCAGGATCATGGCGCCGGTGGCGCCCAAGGGATGGCCCATCGCGATCGCGCCGCCATTGACGTTGATCTTGTCGTCGGGGACGTTCAGTTCCCGCTGGAAGCGCATCACCACGCTGGCGAAGGCTTCGTTCAGTTCCCAGAGATCGATGTCCTTCTCGGTCATGCCGGCTGCCTTGAGCGCCTTGCGCGACACCGCCGCCGGAGCCGTCAGCATGATCGTGGGTTCCGACCCGATATTGGCGTAGGACCGGATGCGGCCGCGCGGCTTGAGCCCGGCCTTTTCCCCAAATTCCTTCGATCCGACCAGAACCAGCCCCGCGCCGTCGACGATGCCCGAGCTGTTGCCGCCATGGTGGACATAGGTCAGCTCTTCGATTTCGGGATATTTGGCCTTCGCCACCGCTTCGAACCCGGCCTTGCCGAAACCTTCGAAGGCGGGCTTAAGCTTGGCCAGGCTCTCCACCGTGGTGCCGGGGCGCATATGCTCGTCATGGTCGAGCACCACGTCGCCCAGCACATCCTTGACCGGCACGATCGCATTTTTGAAATAGCCCTGTTCCCAGGCATGGGCAGCCTTGCGCTGGCTTTCGACGGCGAAATTGTCGACATCCTCGCGCGTGTAGCCGTCCAGCGTCGCGATGAGGTCGGCGCCGATGCCCTGCGGCGCGTAATAATTGCTGAAGGCAACCGACGGATCGGACGTCCAGGCGCCCGAATCATAACCCATGACCGTGCGGCTCATCGACTCGACGCCGCCGCCGATGCCGGCCTGGATCATGCCGGAATGGACCTGCGCCGCGATCAGGCTGACCGCGTCAAGACCGGTGGCACAGAAACGATGGATCTGCTGGCCCGCGACCGTCTGCGCATAGCCCGCCTGCAACACTGCTGCGCGCGCCAGCACGCCGCCCTGTTCACCGACCGGCTGGGCCATGCCGATGATCACATCGTCGAGCAACCCGGTGTCGAGATCGTTCCGGCTCTGCAGCGCCTTCAGCAGTTGCGTCGCCATTTCGACAGAGGTGATCTCGTGCAGCGCGCCATCGGGGCGGCCCTTGCCGCGCGGCGTCCGGACATGATCGTAGACATAGGCTTCCATCGTGAATTCCCGACCAGTGATACAAAATCTCTGTCCTTGCTCTTGGAGCCGGAAGGCAAAGCTGCACCTATCCAACGAAAGGCGCAGACAGAGGCGATGGCTGCAATCTGATCGCCATCAAGAGCTGACCGGCATTTTTAGGAGCGGACATCCGTGGTCACACAAGGCGAAGATTGCGCCCCATTCCGTATTTCTGCAACCACCCTGGGCGATCTGCTTCTCAAAGGGTGGGACAAGGCATCCGACAAGGAAGCATTGGTATTCCCGGGAGAACGCAAGACATATGACGACGTCGTACAAAGCGTCCTGAAACGCGCGCGCGGCCTGAAGGCGCTGGGCATCCGGCGCGGCGACCATGTCGGCATCCTGTTGCCGTCCAGCATCGAATTTGTCGAAACCCTGTTCGCCAATGCGATGTGCGGCGCCGTCTCGGTGCTGATGAACGCGCGATACAAGGCGCCGGAAATGGCCTATGTCGCGCAAAATGCCGATCTGGCGGCGATCATCACCAATGACATGGTTAGCGAGCACATCGATTTCGGTCGCCGGCTGGTGGAGGCTTTCCCCGACCTGCCCAAAGCCGCCGATTCCTCTGCCCTTACGCTTGCCGACGCGCCCATGCTCAAGCGGATCATCATGCTGGGCGGCCGTTCTATCCCCGGTTTCGTCGATCAGGCGACCTTCGAAGCGGCAGTGCAGCAGGTGGAGGAAGCGGAAATTCACGCGTCCCGCCTGACCGTCAGGGTCCGCGACACCGCGATGATCCTCTATACGTCGGGGACGTCGGCCAATCCCAAGGGGTGCCTGCTCAGCCATGAGGCCGTCACCCGGGAGGCATCGAATCTCGCCCGCTATCGCTGGTCTTTCCAGCCCGACGAGCGCGCCTGGTCGCCGCTGCCGCTGTTCCATATCGCCGCCATGCTCTGCATGCTGGGCGCGATGGACGTGGGCGGCACCTTCGTCGGCCAGCCGCATTTCGATGCCGGGGAGAGTCTGCGGCAGATCGAGGATGAAGGCGTGACGATGATGTTCCTGCCCTTCGTCACCTTCCATCAGGCCATGATCACCCATCCCGACTGGACCAAGACCGACATGTCGTCGGTGCGCCTGCAAAATAGCTGCTTCGCCTTCATGCCGGATCGCGTGGGCGAGGCCTATCGGGAAAAGGCCCCGAACATGCTGCAGGTGGGCACCATGGGCATGACCGAGGCGACCGGCATCGTCACCACCGGCGGCTATGCGATGGACCCGGAAATGGGCTTCAAGAAGCTGGGCTTTCCCCTGGCCGGCATAGAGATGAAGATCGTCGATCCCGAAACCGGCGCGGAAAAGGGCGTGAACGAACGCGGCGAAATTCTCATTCGTGGCTACAATCTGTTCGACGGCTATTACAAGGACCCGGAAAAGACGGCGGAGGCGCTGGACGCCGAAGGCTGGTATCATAGCGCTGATATCGGCTCGATCGACGAACAGGGCCATGTCATGTTCCATGGCCGGTTCAAGGATATGCTGAAAGTGGGCGGGGAAAACGTCGCCGCCGCCGAGGTCGAGGCAGTGCTGGCCACCCATCCGGCGGTTCGCCTGGCGCAGGTCGTCGGGCTGCCGGACGAGCGGCTGGCGGAAATTCCAGCCGCCTATGTCGAACGCGAAGGCGAGGTCGAGGTCGAAGCGGAGGAACTCATCGCCTTCACCCGCCAGCGCCTCGCTTCCTTCAAGGTTCCGCGGCATATCCGTTTCATCGACGAATGGCCGATGTCTGCATCGAAGATCCAGAAGTTCAAGCTGCGCGGCGCGTTGATGGACGAACTGGGCCTGAAAGACTGAAGCATGGCGCGTCGACGCCATGGAAATTTAGGGAGAGTAATATGCGGGTGATCATCACGGGTGCTGCAAGCGGCATCGGCAGGGCCTGCGCCGAACTGCTGGCGGCCGGGTCCGTGATTCCGGGCGAACACAAGATGCTGCTCGCGGATCGCGACGCGGCCAATCTTCAGGTGGTGGCCGATGCGGTCGGCCCCGCCGCCGCGACCTGCGTGGTCGATCTGGCCGAACCGGATTGCGGCGACCGGATCGTGGCTGCGGCGCTCGCGCATATGGACGGCATCGACGCCGTCATCAGCAATGCCGGCATCATCATGGGCGGCGCGCTGGTCGAACTGCCGATTGGCGATTTCGATCGCATCTTCGCCATCAACACGCGCTCCTCCTGGCTGCTGGGCAAGGCGGCGCATCCTCACCTCAGGAAGAGCAAGGGTGCTTTCGTCGCGACCGCGTCCATGTCGGCCACCCAGCCTACGCCCGGGCTTGGCTTCTATTCATCCAGCAAGGCCGCCTTGCTGATGATGATACGCCAGCTCAGTATCGAATGGGGTCCGGATGGTATCCGATGCAATACGGTGTCGCCCGGCCCCACCTACACGCCGATGACGGCTGCAGGATATAAGGACCAGTCGCGGCGGGATCAGCGGGAAGCCAATATTCCCCTGCGCAAGCTCGGCGTGGCCGAGGATGTCGCGCAGGCGATTCTGTTCCTGATCGGTCCCCATGCCGGCCATATCAGCGGCGTCGACCTGCTGGTCGATGGCGGCATGAGCAACATGCTGATGCCCGCCAGCGGCGGTGGCACCGGTCAGAATCGGCAGAGCTGATATGGCATCACGGGGCCCGATCCACGCCAGCCGTCCATTCGGCATCGGTCCCGCTCCGCGCATTTTGCGGGTCGATCAGCAACTGCGCCGTGGCCATCAAATGGGCCGTCAGCAGCGTCACGGCGCGGTCGGCGTCCCGCGCCAGCGCCGCGTCGACGATCTGCGCATGTTCATGAACCAGATCCCGGTCGCTATGGGCCAAGGGTACGGTGAGATAACGGTAGCGCTCCGACTGGGCATAGAGCCAGTCGCGCATCTTGAGCAGCCATGGACTGTCGCACGCCACGACCAGCGCGTGGTGGAAGGCCGCGTGGGCGGCGGCATAATCCTCGTTCAGACGGGCAGCTTCCCGCGGGTCGCGGGTCGGGGTCTTGCTCAACCTGTGGGCCGCGCTGACGATCGAGGCTTCCCAGTCCAGGCCGCCCTTCTCGATGGCGCGCCGGAGGCATTGCCCTTCAATCTCGCTGCGGACCCTGACCAGATCGGTCAGGTCACCGATCGATATCGGCGTCACCCGAAAACCCCGCGCATCATCCTGCGTCACAAACCCCTCGGACGTGAGCCGCGACAGGGCTTCGCGCACCGCCCCGAGACTGAAGCCCTGCGTTTCCGTGATATCCTTGATGTTGATTTTCGCGCCGGGCACCAGCCGACAGGTCAGAAGATCGTCGCGCAATTGCCGGTAGGCGCGTTCGGTCAGGCTCAGCTTCTTGATCATCAAAGCAACTATATCAGCTTCGCCACACGTGGCAATTCGACAAAATGTATTTTGTAACTTGAAATATATTTCATTCACTCCCATGCCGTAGGCTCAGTCGGTGGGACAGATTCTCAGGAGGTTTGCATATGCGGTTGGCCAAGGTAACGAAGAATGGCGCGGTCGGTGTGGCAGTGGACACGGGCGCAGGCGTCAAGGCGCTGTTCGGCGACGCTGCCCTCTATGATCTGGATGCGCTGATCGCCAGCGGCGGCAGCGCCCTGACGGACGCCGGCGCGAAAGTCAGCGCAGAGGGCGAGGACGTGCAGATTGAAGACCTCACTTTCCTCCCGCCCCTCGTCAAGGCGCCCAAGATACTGTGCCTGGGTCTCAACTATAAGGATCACGCGGCTGAGGGCGGATTTACCGTACCCGAATTCCCGACGGTATTCGGCCGTTTCAATTCGAGCCTCATCGGCCATGGCGCGCCGATCATCAAGCCGAACTGTTCCGATCAACTCGATTATGAAGCGGAAATGGTCGCGGTCGTCGGCAAGGGTGGCAAGGATATCAGCAAGGACGACGCGCTGTCGCATATCGTCGCCTATTCGGTGTTCAACGACGGTTCGATCCGCGACTATCAGCTCAAGACGCCGCAGTGGACGGTCGGCAAGAATTTCGACGACACCGGCGCCTTCGGCCCCTGGCTGGTCACGGCCGATGAACTGCCTGCGGGTGGCGCCGGCCTCAAGATCGAAACCCGCCTCAACGGCCAGGTGGTGCAGAGCGCGAACACCTCGGACATGGTGTTCGATGTCGTCGACACGGTCGCCCTCCTCTCCACCTGCTTCACATTGGAAGCGGGCGACGTTCTGGTTATGGGCACCCCGTCGGGCATCGGCCTTGCCCGCAAGCCACCGCTGTTCATGAAGGATGGCGATGTGTGCGAAGTGGAAATCGAAAAAATCGGCCTGTTGGTGAACCCCATCAAGGCAGCATGATCGACAGGCCGGGCGCCGCTCCGTCGGTGCCCGGCCAGCCAAGGAGGGAAGGATGAACCAGAACAGCCCGTCGGGACGTCGCACCAATAGTTTGGGCGTCCATTCCATCGATCATTTCGCGGTCGAAGTGCCCGATCTGGAAGCCGCGCGGACATTCTACACGCTCTTCGGGCTCGACGTCCGCGAGCAGAATGACACGCTGGAACTTTATGCGGTCGACAATCCGCATCGCTGGGCGGTGCTGAGCCAGGGCGGCGACGCCAAGCGGCTGCGCTATCTGAGCTTTGGCGTCTATCCCGACGAGGCGGATGCCTTCGCCGCCCATCTCGACGGCTGCGGCGTCACCCGGATCGAAGCGCCCGAAGGCGCGGAGGCCGACGGCATCTGGTTCGCGGGCTTCGATGGCCTGCCGATCAATGTCCGCGTTGCCGACAAGGCGACGCCGTCGGAAAAGAGCGAGTTCACCTTCGTCAGCGCGGCGCCGGGCCAATCCGGCGCGATCCCCAACAGCAAGGCGCCAAAGGTTCACCCTCGCCGCCTTTCGCATTTCGCGATCTTCACGACCGACGTGAATGCAGCGATCGACTTCTATGAAAAGACGCTCGGCCTGCGCCTGTCCGACAAGAGCGAACCGGCCGTCGCCTTCCTCCACGGCGCTCATGGCAGCGATCATCATCTGCTGGCCCTCGTCCTGTCCGATCGACGGGGCATGCATCACAATAGCTGGGACGTGGGCTCGGTAATGGAAGTGGGCCTGGGCGGCGCGACCATGGCGCGCGCGGGCTATGGCCCGAACTGGGGTTTAGGCCAGCATGTGCTGGGCGCCAATTATTTCTATTATGTGCGCGATCCGTGGGGCAGCTTCAGCGAATATTCGGCCGATATCGACTTCATCCCGCATGATGTCGACTGGCCGGCCGCCAACCATGCGCCGGAGGACAGCATGTTCCTGTGGGGACCCGACCCATTCCCCGAATTCATCCAGAACACAGAACCGGCGGAGGCCTGATCGTCATGACCACATTCCTACTTCTCCATGGCGGCGGCATGGGCGGCTGGACATGGAAATATGTCCGCGAAATTCTGGAGGCCAAGGGCCACAAGGTCTACACGCCGACCTTCACCGGCTTTGGCGAGCGTGAGCATCTGATCGGCCGCAATGTCGGCAATGCGACCCATGTGCGCGATATTGTCAATGTCTTCCAGTATGAAGATCTGCGCGACGTCGTGCTGGTGGCGCACAGCTATGCCGGCACGGTCGCGCCCGGCGTGATCGCCGAGGTGGGCGACCGGATCGCCTCCATCATCTATCTTGACGCCATCGTGCCCCGGTCGGGGGAACGGATCGCATCCCTCATGGGCTATGTGCCCGAAGACCAGCTCGCCGCGTTGGATGCGATGCTTGAGGCGGGCGAAGGCCCAGTCGGGTCGGGCGTGCACGAAATGCAGCGCGCCGCGGCCAAGGACCACCCCCATCTCATGGACCCGGCACGGGAAAAATGGCTGCTCGATAATCTGTCGGATCAGCCGATGAAGGCGACCGCCTGCGTCATCCCCGTGGGAGCCGAGACGATCAACCGTCCCGTCGACTATATCGCGGCCGCCGTTACGGTGATGACGGCGATGCACGACCGGGCGCGCGAACTGGGCTGGACCATCCATGACCATCCGGGCGATCACGCCTTGCTGGTGGGCGACCCGGAAGGCACGACCGACCTCATTCTCAAAATCTCCGGCGCGGGAGTCCTGGCATGAATGCGGCTGAGCTGTTCTCGGTACAGGACCGTGTCGCGGTCGTCACCGGTGGGTCGGCCGGCATCGGCCGCCATATCGCGACCGGCCTGGCCGCAGCGGGCGCCCAAGTCTATATCTGCGCACGGACCGAGGCCAAGGTGACGGCAGCGGCGGCAGAGATTTCCGCCACGACCGGCGGTCGCTGCATCGGCCTTGTCGCGGATCTGTCGACGCTCGCCGGGATCGATGCTCTGGTTGCTGCGGTGTCCGCGCGGGAGCAGGCCGTGCATATCCTCGTCAACAACGCCGGGACGATGGCAGACGCGCCCATCGATGATTATGGCGAGGACGAATGGGATCCGGTCATCGACCTGAACCTCAAGGCCCCCTTTTTCACGCTTCGGAAATTCCTGCCTATGCTCCGCGCGGGCGGCACGGCGGGACGCCCCGCGTCGATCATCAACATCGGTTCGGTTGGCGCGCTCAAGGTAGGCCCCAAGGAAAACTACGCCTATCAGGCGTCGAAGAGCGCCATTCACTGGATGGCGAAGGGCCTCGCCAAACGCTTGGGCCGCGACAACATCACCGTCAACGTCATTGCGCCCGGATTCTTCGAATCCGAAATGACCGTCATCACATCCGACGAGATGCGCAAGATGGTGGAATCAATGGTGCCCCGCGGCCGCGTCGGCACGCCGGAGGATCTGGCGGGCGCAGCCATCTATCTCGCTTCGCGCGCGGGCGCCTATGTCACCGGATCGGTCATCCCGGTCGAAGGTGGATTATCTATCTGATGTGAGTCCGCTTCATGGTCGTCGCTATCGGCGGCACCATGAGCAACTATTCCTCTACCGGGCGCGGGCGACGCGTGATGCCGAGCATATCCATCCACATCGTCGACGGGAAAGGCGACCCTATCGAACACGCGCCTTTCCCGATCGGCTGAAGATAGTGGCCGACGGGTAGCCCAGCTTGCGCCGACGGCTTCCCCTATAGTTGGATAGGTTCGCAATGCGTCGCACGGGCGCTTAGTCGGCGGCACCACTAACGGGAACGACGATGGATTTTTCACTCACCGAGGAACAGCAGGCGTTCAGGGATATCGTCCGCCGCTGGGTCGATGCGGAAGCGCCCAAGGACTGGATGCGCGCGCTGGAGGCCGACGAAGAAAATTATCCCTATGCTTTGTGGGACAAGATCGCCGAACAGGGATTTTTCGGGATAGGCATTCCCGAGGAATATGACGGGCTGGGCGGCGACGTCATGATGCAGATGATCTTCGCCCGTGAATTCGCGCGGACGGCCGGCGGCCTGCTGTGGGTATGGGGCCTCACCTCCTTCGGCGGCGCGAAGACGATCGGCGCGGTCGGCACGGAGGAACAGAAAAATCGCTGGCTGCGCCCCATGGCGCAGGGCAAGTTGCGCGTTTCGCTGTCCATGACCGAACCCGACGGCGGCACCGACGTTCTGGGCGCGATGAAGACCCACGCCGAAAAGGTGGAGGGCGGCTGGAAGCTGAACGGCGCCAAGATGTGGACGACCGGCGCCAAGGCGGCCGACAGGCTGCTCGTCCTCGCCCGCACCGATAAAAATGCCGAAAAGAAGCATCATGGCCTCACCATGTTCTTTGTCGACGCCAAATCGCCCGGCATCACCGCCTCGCTTCTGCCCAAGCTCGGCATGCGCGCCATGGGCTCCTGCGAGGTCCATTATGAGGATGTCTTCGTCCCCGACGAGGATGTGCTTGGGGAACCCGGACAGGCCTGGTACGCGATGCTGCCCACGCTCAATAATGAGCGGATCATGGTCGGCGCGCAATGCCTGGGCGCGATCGACGGCGTGCTGGAAGACGCGCTGGAATATATGCTGCAACGCAAGGCGTTCGGCGGCATCATTGGCCGCTTCCAGATCCTGCAGCATTATGTCGCGGACATCGCGACCTGGCAGAAAACGACCGAATTGCTGCTCAACAATGTCGCCTGGATGCAGGCCAACGGGATGCCGTGCGGCGTCGAGGCGAACATGCTCAAGATGGTCGCGACCGAAAATGCGGTGAAGGCCGCGGACCTCGGCATCCAGATATTGGGCGGCATGGGCTATTCGGCGGAGACCGACATGCAGCGTTACTGGCGCGATCACCGCATCTTGCGGATGACGCCGATCAGCAACGAGATGGTGCGCAACACGATTGCCGAAAGCCTCGGCCTGCCGCGTTCCTTCTAAGGGTTATAAGCGATGAGCGATCTCGACGATCTACCCCCTGCCCCCGACGCCGCCGGCACATCGCTGGACGGGGACAAGGTCTTCACCATCACTGCGGAGGAGAATGCCGCGCTATGCCGGTCGACCGGGATCGAGCCGGCCGCCGATGGCAGCGCACATCCCATCTATTATTATATCGCCACCCAGGTCGCGATGGGCAAGACGGTGGCGGGCGTCTGCGAAGCGTGCGAATTCGATGTCGAGGATGGCCCGATGATGGGCAGCAGCGGCGTGCGGTTCGATGTGTCACTGAAGGTGGGCGAAAACTACAGAGTGACGGGAGAGATACTCAGCCTCGTCCGCAAGCGCAGCCGCAAGCTGGGCGTCATGGACGTGCTGACCTATCGCCTGCGCCTGCACCTGCTCGATGGCACGCAGGTGCTGGAAACCGATAATGTGTGGGTATTGCCCCGCAAGGAGTTCGCCGCATGAGCCATGCCGTCGGAGACATGCTGCCGCCCTTCACGATCGAGAGCGTCAGCCCACAAGCCATGCAGCAATGGGCCGTGTTCCTTGCCGATCCCAATCCCATTCATCTCGATGTCGAGGTTGTGAAGGCGAAGGGACTGGGCGACCGGGTCATCAACCAGGGTCCGATCAACGTCGCCTATATGATGAACATGCTGATGCGCGCTTTTCCCGGCGGGCGGATCAAAGCGATGGATTCGCGCTTTCTGGACAACGTCTATGGCGGCGACCGGGCAGTGGTGACGGGCAAGATCGCGGCGATCGAAGGCAATGCCGTGACCTGCGAATTCTCGCTGGATGTCGATGGCCGCGGCACGGTCAATTCCGGCACGGCGACGGTTGAAATCTAAAAAATCAGAGGAGAATATCAATGCCTAGCGGACCTTTTGCCCATGTGTGCATGGTCGTGCGCGATCTGGACAAGGCGATCGAGGATTGGACCAAGATCCTGCGCGTGCTCGATCCGGCCTCGCTGGAAGAACGTCTCGTGAAATATGACGAATTTTCCAGCGGCGACGACGCCGGCATGAAGTGGGCGACCTTCGTCAACAATGGCGGCACGGAAATCCAGTTCATTCAGCCGGCCCCGGGCACGCCCATGGGCGATCGCCTCGAAAAGGTCGGCGAACATGTCCATCACCTCTGCTATGCGACCGACGATGTGCCGGGCGCGATGGAAAAGCTGCGGGCCGAAGGGCTGCACCTGCCCGGCGGTGGCCAGACGTTCAACGATCCGGACATGACCTGGCAGAAATGGAGCTGGGTCGGCCACAAGAGCACGCATGGCGCGCTGATCGAGGTCGCCTCGCCCTATGAGAGCCGCAACGATGGCAAGTGGCACCATGCGCCCGGCAAGTTTGCCTACAAGGGCCCAGGCGAGCATCCCTCCTTCGCCGACATCGTCCCGCCGGTCGCCGCCGAGTAATGCAGGCGCCCGGCGTGGTGATCCCCATAAGGACAATCCTGCCGGGTGACGGTCTGGAGATGGTTGCGGATGCCTATGGCGACCCTGCCGCGCCGCCCGTCTGCTTCTTCCATGGCGGCGGCCAGAGCCGTCGGTCCTGGGCCGGGTCTGCCAGGCGGGTGGCTCAGGCCGGCTATTACGGCCTGACCTTCGATCTGCGCGGCCATGGCGACAGCGGATGGGCCGCCGACGGCGACTATCTGCTGGAAGCCTATGGTCGCGACGTCGAGTCCATTATCCGGGCCTTCGACAGACCGATCGCGCTGGTAGGAGCCTCGCGTGGCGGCCAATCCGCGCTGGTCGGCGGGTCGCGCCATGCCGATCTGGTGCGCCTCATCATGCTCGCCGACGTCGCGCCCTATATGGTGGATGACGGCGTTGATGACATTCGTGACTTCTTCCGCGCCAGCGACTCCGGTTTCGCGTCGCTGGAAGCAGCGGCCGATGCGCTGCATGCCCATCTCGGACAGCCCCGCCTGCCCGACGTGTCGGGCCTCGCCAAATCGATGCGCGAAGCAGATGGACGGCTGTTCTGGCACTGGGATCCCCGCACGACGGCGCCGGAATTTCTGCACCCCCCTTCGGAAGGAGAAGCGCTCATCGCCGCAGCGCGCCGCGCGCGGTCGCCACTCGTCGTCGTCAAAGCGGAACTGAGCGAGATCGTCTCGGACGAAAGCGTCCGGCAGTTTCGGGCGCTCGCCCCGCAACTGGAGGTCGAGATAGCCCACGGCGTCGGCCATATGTTCACCGGCGACCGCAATGACGCCTTTGCCGATCGTCTGCTCCACCACCTGGCCCGTCATCTGCCGCTATGACGAAAGGCGCGGCCTTCGTTGTCGGCGGAACCGGCGGACTGGGCAGCGCGATCTGCCGACGCTTGTCGACCGAATGGGATCAAATCGCCATCGGCTACCGATCCAGCCGGGAAAAGGCGCTGGCGGTAGCCACCGAACTGCCGAACAGCGCCTGCAAAGCATTTCCGGTGGCCTGCGATCTTTCCGATCGCGCATCGATAGCGGATGGCATCCGCGAGACGGTCGAGCAATTCGGCGCCGTCGGCACGATGGTCTTCGCCAGCGGGGTCGATATAGCCCAACCCTTCGTCAGCCAGATCAGCGAAGAGCAATGGCGCGAAGTCATCGAGATCGAACTGATGGGCTTGACCCGTATCGTGTCGGCCACCCTGCCCTATTTCCGTGCCCAGGGTTTCGGCAATTTCGTCACCGTCGTTTCGGTCGCAAATTATTGCTTCCCGCCCGGCGACGCCCTGTCCTCCGTACCCAAGGCCGGAATGGAAGCACTGGGCCGCGCCATCGCCAAGGAGGAAGGCCGTTACGGCATCAGGGCGAACATGGTCGCTCCTGGCATCATCGACGCCGGGCTTGGCGCCGAGTTCCTCACCTCGCTCTATTCGCCGGACATCTGGGAAACGCAACGCAAACGCATCGCCCTGCAACGCTTCGGCCGCGGCGAGGATATTGCCGAGGCCGTGGCCTTCCTGGCTTCGGACAAGGCGCAATATATAACCGGGCAGACCTTGATCGTCGATGGCGGCTTCAGCCTCTGAAGTCGACGGCTGCGCTCACCCCATCCGCCGCTGCGCCGCAACGCCATCGCCCCAATTGTGAATGCGCTCCCAGAAGCGGACGCGGGTCGGCGCGAAATTATGCATGTGCGCCATGCGGGGACATATGAAGAGCTGGATATCTTCCGCGCTCTTATAGGCCCGAGGCTCGCCCAAGGGATCGGGGACAACGTCGCGCTCGCCCATGGCGATCAGCACGGGGACGCGTACGACCGCTGCTTCGAGCGCCACCGCGCCCGGCGCCACCATGTAGACGCCACAGGGCGGCGTGGTCGCCGAACGCCATTCGGGTAGCGGATCGACCAGCCCAGCGGACGCCATCATGTCGAGCGTGACGATATCTTCAGGCTCGTCATCATGGTGGAAGGACCATTGGAAGGGATGCTCGCCAGCCCTTGCCGCCGCCTGGAGCACTTCAGCGTCGCCCAGAGTCAAGCCCGGCGCCTGCGCCAGCGCCGCCGCGTTCAGGACATGCGGCGCATCGAGCGATGAGCGGCGCGAAATCCAGGGCCATGCGGCAGGCGGCTGTCCCGGCCGGGTCGGCACGACGGTATGGACGCCGCTATAGCCCAGCACGCCGATGCCATGGAATGTCTGGTGACTGCCCTGCGCGACGACCGTGAAGCATCCGCCCATCGACTGGCCGATGCCAAGGCATGTGGCGTCGACGATCGGGGCCAGTCCGTCGACGAGCGTGCCCGCTTCCAGCCGGGCCATGACCTCGCGCACCATGGCGTCGTTGGCGGCCGCGACGTTGTCGAGATTAAGGACATTGCCGTCGGGAATCGTCAAATCGCCAAATCCCAGATGATCGCAGGCGACGAAAATCCATCCGCGTTCGCAATGGAAACCCGCTTCCCCGCCGCCCGACCCATCCGGCATGTCGAAGCTGTAATAGCGTCGGCAATAGCCCCCGCCGGGAAAAGCGAAGCAGACGGTCGTGGGATGGGCCAATTCCGTCCTATCCGGAAGATGAACCGTAATCGCCAGATGGGCGGCCATGCCGAGAGCCGCCGCCTCGCTGACATCGATCTTCAGTTCGACTGCGCGCTTCATGCCCTTGCCATTCCTTCCGGCCCAAACACCGCCGTCCCCCTTCGCCGAACCGGCGCACCATCGCTGCGCCGGCTCGGCCTGTCGGTCACTTATAGGGATCGACGGGTTGGGGAACGTTGATGACTTCCAGATCCTTCAGCATCGTCAGCACGTCGGAGATCGAATAGATGTGATCGATCTTGTCGCCCCGGAAACGCAGCCACGAGAACCAGAGGACGTTGAGGTCGTTACCGGTGGGCTGAACGCCCATATAGGGACCGCCGCTGTGCTTGCCATGATGATGGCACAGCACGCAAATCTCGTCCTCGCCGCGGCCCCAGGCCTTCAGCGTGCGATAGATGCTGGGCGGGAAGGTCTTGTAGAGGCCCTGCGGCGAGGTCTTCCACACATGATAGGTGCCAAGGTCGGGCCGGTTGGGATTGTCGTAGGTCATCGTGTCGGTATTGAAGAATGCGTCCATTCCATCCCAATCGCCGCGATTGATGACTTCATGCAGGTCCATCCAGTGATTGACCATGAACGCCTGCCGCTCGGTCAGCCCGGCTGTGATGTCCGCCCGCTTCTCCTTGGACAGGACGAAATCGGCTTCCGTGAACGGGGCGAGGCCCATAATAGTCTCCTTGATCAAAAACGGTCCGCGGGATCGGTCCCGAGGGCTGTGGTTTCTTCCCCATAGCCACCGCGCTCGACACCTACCTAATGGAAGGCGGCGCGCCTCCAACACTGTGCCAGCAGACATTCTATAGAATGTCGTGAGACGGAGGAGAGGCCAATGACAATGACCCTGCAGGAAATGTCGGATCGGTTCGAAATTCAGGACCTGATCGTGGGCTATTGCTATGCGGTGGATACGCGCGACTGGGACGCGCTGGACCGCTATTTTACTGACGATGCCGTGATCGACTATTCCGAAATGGTGGGCGTCGTCGGTAGCCTTGCGGAAATCAAGGCATTCCTCTCGGCAAGCCTGACGCCGATCCTGGCCTTTCAACATGCCGTGTCCACCACCCAATATCAGATCGCGGGCGACCGGGCGCAGACCAAAACCGCCTGCTATAACCCGATGACGGTCAGCAATGGCGAAACGACCGATACCTTGGTTTTCGGCCTTTGGTACCATCATGAATTCGTCCGCACAGCGCAAGGCTGGAAGATCAGCCGCCTCTATGAGCAGAACTGCTACCGCATCAATGTGCCGGACTGGCTCGCGGCCCAATTGCCCGCCTGATTACCTGCCAAACCTTTCCGGATTCTGAGGGGGAGCCCGATGCGCCGCTTTCTGAACATGTTTTTCGTCCTGCTTCTGCTTCTCTCGGGCCTGTCGCTGCTCTGGCTGGGCGGACAACTCGCGCTGCTCGGCGGATCGATCTGGTATTGCGTGTCCGGCCTCGTCATGACGGTCACCGCGTTTCTCGGCTGGCGCCGTTCGCCACTCTCGACCACCCTCTTCTGGGCCTTTCTCGTGGCCAATCTGGGCTGGTCACTCTGGGAAGTGGGGCTGGACGGCTGGGCGCTGGCGCCCCGGTTGGCCATGCCCGTCGCCATGGGCCTCTACATGGCTACTCCCTTTTATCGGCAGCATGTCGGGCTTGGCCGTCCCCTGCCTGGCGCCCGCGTTCTCTGGCCCAGTCTTCTACTGCTCGTCATAGGCGCAGTCGGCAGCGCTTTCTGGACGGATCGTTCGCCGCCAGCGCCCGGCGCGGTCTGGGGCGCCGGGCCTGCACGGGCAGTCGATGGCGACTGGGTCGCCTATGGCAACGACCGGGGCGGGTCGCGCTACTCGCCACTGGCGCAAATCACGCCCGCCAATGTCGGCAACCTGGAAAGGGCATGGACCTACCACACCGGCAAACTGACCGATGGCAAACAGGGCACCGCCTTTCAGGTCAATCCGCTCAAAGTGGGGAATCGCCTTTTCCTGTGCGCGGGCAATAATGACGTAATCGCGCTCGATCCCGAAACGGGCCGGCAATTATGGCGGCACCAGCCAAAGACCGACCTCGCTGGCGTCTATGGCCTCGTCTGCCGTGGCGTCACCTATTATCGCGTCCCGCAGGCCCATGGCTATTGCGCCGAGCGCATCTACACCGCGACGCTCGACGCCCGGCTGATCGCGCTCGATGCCGCCACCGGCAGGCTGTGCCCCGGCTTCGGACAGGGCGGTCAAGTGGATCTGAAAGCGGGACTGGGCACGGTCGACAAGGGCTATTATTTCGTGACCTCGCCCCCCGCTCTCGTGCGCGGCCGCCTCGTTCTGGGCGGCTGGGTCATGGACGGTCAGAAAATCAGAGAGCCTTCCGGTGTCATCCGGGCATTCGATGCCGTCACGGGTGATTTTTCCTGGGCCTTCGACATCGGCCGCCCCGACGATCACGGCCCGCCACCGCCCGGCGGCATCTTCACGCCCGGCACGCCCAATAGCTGGGCACCGATGAGTTCGGACGACAGGCTGGGCCTCGTCTATGTGCCCACGGGGAACGCGACACCCGACTATTTCGGCGGACATCGCACCGCCAATGACGATCGCTATTCCAGCGCCGTTCTGGCCATCGACGCAGAAAGCGGTTCGGTGCGCTGGTCCTTCCAGACGACCCATCATGACCTGTGGGACTATGACGTGCCCGCCCAGCCCACGCTGGTCGACCTCCCCGGCGGCGTGCGCGGCCTGCTCCAGCCGACCAAGCGCGGGGAGATATTCTTCCTCGACCGCGCGACCGGCAAGCCCATCCTGCCGGTGGAGGAGCGCCCCGTCCCGCAAGGGACCGTGCCCGGCGAACGCCTGTCGAAGACCCAGCCCTACTCGGTCGGCATGCCCAGTTTCGGCGGTCCGCGTCCGACGGAAAAGGGCATGTGGGGCCTGACGCCGATCGATCAGGCGATGTGCCGCATCCGCTTCCGACAGGCCCGCTTCGACGGCGACATGACGCCGCTGTCGACCGAGCATCCCACTCTCACCTGGCCTGGCTATCTGGGCGGCGTCGACTGGGGCGGCGTATCGGTAGATCCCCGGCGCGGCCTGATGATCGTAAACAACAATCAGGTCGGCAACTATAACCGTCTGATCCCTCGCGCCGTCGCGGACCGCCAGGGCATCAGGCCGATGAACGCCGCCCATATGAGCGATGTCGGCGGGCCGGTCGCCCAGATGGGGGTGGCCTATGCCGCCCATATCGCGCCATTCCTCTCTCCGCTCGCCATTCCTTGCCAGCAGCCCCCCTATGGCCGCATCAACGCGGTTGACCTCAGGACCGGCAAGCTGGTGTGGAGCCGCCTATTCGGCACCTCGCGCGACAGCGGCCCGCTGGCGCTGCCCACCTTCGTGCCGATCCCCATGGGCGTGCCCAATATCGGCGGATCGGTAGCGACCGCGAGCGGCCTCACCTTCATCGGCGCGACGCAGGAACATATGTTCCGCGCCTATGAAACGACGACCGGTCGGCTGCTGTGGAAGGGGCGCTTGCCGGCAGGCGGCAACGCCTCTCCGACGACCTATTGGTCGAATGCCAGCGGACGCCAGTTCGTGGTGATCGCGGCGGGCGGACACGGTGCCATGCTGTCAGGCGCGAGCGACGCGCTGATCGCCTATGCCCTGCCCAAGCAATAACCTGCGGCGGGGCGCCTACGTCTCGCGCCAGCCCGGCAAAGGCGACAAATAGCGGGAAGAGGCCGCCCGATCCTATCCTTTGGCGGGCAAGATTGGGCGGCGCGGCTTTATGTTTCTCCGGACAACAAGGGGAGGAAGAACATGCCTGCACATTGCAGCCTGGTGAGACGCTTGCCTGTCGGTGTCGATGATGAACGGGCGATCAAACATGTGCTGCTACGTTACGCCACCGGTATCGACACACGGGACTGGCCGCTTTTTCGGACCTGCTTCGCCCAGGATTGCGAGACCGATTATGGCAGTTTCGGACATTGGCGCGGCCCCCGCGAGATTGCAGAATATATGGCTGATGCCCACCGCCACATGGGCCCGACATTGCACCGCATCACCAATATCGTGATAGAAAAGCGTGGTGACCAGGTCCACGCGCGCAGCTATGTCGATGCCATATTGCCGGAGGCGGCCCAAGGCGGCGTGACCCATCGTGCGACCGGCTATTATGACGATTGCCTGGTTCGCACATCGGACGGCTGGAAGATTTCCCGTCGGAAATTCACCATGGTCAAGGCAGGGCTGGATGGCTGAGTTCAACCGCCAGGTCCTGTTGACGTCGCGTCCGATGGGAATCGCGCAGGCGGAAAATTTCGCGATCGGGCGTGCGCCGGTCCGACAGCCCGCGCCGGGCCAGATTCTGGTGCGCAATCATTATCTCTCGGTCGAACCCGCCATGCGCGGCTGGATCGCCGATGCGGGCAATTATGCCACGCCCGTCGCCATTGGTTCGGTCATGCGCAGCCTTGCGTCGGGGAAGGTGGTGGCCTCTGCACATCCCGGCTATGTGGTCGGCGAGCATGTGTCCGGCTGGTTCGGCTGGCAGGACTATGCCTGCGTCGCGACCGATCAGGTCGTCCAGCGCACCACCGCGGCCGAGATGCGGGCATCGCTCGGCATTCTGGGCATTAACGGCATGACGGCCTATCTGGCGCTCACACTATCCGGCCAGCCCCGCGCGGGCGAGACCATCGCGGTATCCACGGCGGCCGGCGCCGTCGGTTCGGCCGTCGGCCAGATCGCCCGCATCCTTGGCTGCCGCACGATCGGCATAGCCGGCGGCCCCGACAAGGTCCGGCGCTGCGTGGAGGACTATGGCTATGACCGCGCCATCGATTATCGCACCGACGACATAGGCGCGGCGATCGCCGAGCATGCGCCCGAAGGCATCGACATATATTTCGACAATGTCGCCGGTGCGATAAGCGATTCTGTTCTGCCCCACCTGGCCCAGCGCGGACGCGTCATCGTGTGCGGGACGGCATCGATCGACCGTTGGGACCCTTGGCCGATGGGGCCGCGCGTCGAACGGCATCTACTGGTCAAGCGCGCCCGCATGGAGGGCTTCGTCATCTTCGACCATGTCGATCACTATGCCGAAGCGACGGCCCAATTGCGAACATGGATCGCGCAGGGCCGCCTGACATGGCGCGAGGACATACTGGACGGGATCGAGGCCTGCCCCGACGCGCTCGCCGGTCTTTATCGCGGCGAAAATGACGGCAAGCGGCTCATCCGTCTCGTCTGATCTGGGAAGAGGACACCACGTCATGGACAATCTGGAAGGGCAAATCGCCATCGTCACCGGCGCTTCGTCGGGCATCGGCGCGGCCAGCGCCCGTGCGCTTGCCGAAGCGGGGGCGACGCTGGTGCTGGTCGCTCGCCGAGCCGACCGCCTGACCGCACTGGCCGAAGAACTGGGGCGTGGCAGCACGGCCTTCGCGGCGGACATGGCGGATCCGGCCGCGCCGCAAAGGCTGCACGATTTCGTCCTCGACCGCTTCGGCCGCGCCGATATCCTCGTCAACAATGCCGGTATGCTGCATGCCGCATCGATCGATGCATTCGACCTCGACCAGCTCCGTCCCATGATCGCGATCAACTATGAGGCGGTGGTGCGCGCCAGCACCCTTTTCGCGCGAACGATGAAGGCGGCGGGCAGAGGGCAGATCATCAACATATCCAGCATCGGCGCGAACATCACCGTCCCCGGCGTGGGCGTCTATGGCGGCCTCAAGCGTGCGCTGGAGGCCTTTACCGATTGCTTGCGCGTCGAGCTTGCGGGATCGGGCGTCAAGGTGGGGATCGTCGCGCCTGGCACGACCAGCACCGAGATTTTCGAGGATATGAAGGCTAGGGGGCAGCCGTCCTGGGACAGCTTCATCCCGCCGATGCAACCCCGCGACATCGCCGACGCCGTTGCCACCATCGCGCGGCAATCCGAACGCACCAACATCGCGCGCATCCAGGTCTATGCCGCGGCCGACAGCCATTGACGCCCCGGCCGGAGCCGGAGCGCCCTGTGATCAATCAAGCGTGGCGTAGGCGTCCAGCCGGAACGGATTGATGGCGCCGCCATCGCGCATCTTCGCCACCCATTGCGCGTCCATCAGGAGGGCGCGGCCGACCGCGATCAGGTCGAATTCGTCCCGCGCCATCCTGTCGGCCACCAGCGCCAGATTGTCGGTCATGACGGTGGGCTGCGCGAAGGAAGATTGCAGATCCTTGCTGAGGCCCACGCCGCCGACCGCGATGGTCGGCTTGCCAGTCAGCTTCCTGATCCAACCCGCCAGCCCCATGTCGGAACCCTCGAAGGCTGGCGCGGTGAAAATGCGGGTGCTGGCGTCGAATATATCGACACCTGCATCGACGAGCGGGGTCAGCATCGCTTCCAGTTCGGCGGGCGTCTCCGCGTTGCGCGCGTCATAATCCTGCAGCTTCCACTGGGAGAAGCGGAAAATGACCGGAAAGTCGGGTGCGGTGGCAGCCCGGATCGCCCGCACCAGTTCGACCGCGAAGCGCGCCCTCTCGGCAATCCCGCCGCCCCAGCGATCGTCCCGCATATTGGTATCGCGCCACAGGAAACTGTCGATCAGATAGCCATGCGCGCCATGCAGAGCCAAGCCGTCGAAGCCCACCGCCTTCGCATTGGCCGCGCTGCGGGCGAAGGCGGCGATCAGGTCGCCGATCTCGCTATCGGTCAGCGGCGCGGTGGGCGTGCGCACCTGTTCCAGATAATCGGGCGCGACCATGGCCTTGTCGGTCGGCCCCCATATGCCCGAAGGGCGGGCCGAGGGCGCTTCGGGATGATAGCCCGTACCGGGCACACGAATGACGCCCTGATGCCATAGCTGGGGGATGATGAGGCCGCCCGCCGCATGTACGCCGGCCACGATGTCGCGCCAGCGCGCCAGCGCTTCGTCGCCATGCAGGACAGGCGAAGCGCCGCCGCCCATGGTTTCGCGTCCCACGGCCGAGGGATGGTCCACACCCACGCCCTCTGTAATGATCAGGCCCACATCGGCTTCGGCCCTCCGACGATAATAGCCCGCCACGCCGTCCGAGGGGATTCCGCCGGGCGAGAAATTGCGGGTCATCGGCGCCATTACGAACCGGTTACGCAGATGCAACCCGCCCATCGTGAACGGCGTATATAAAATCTCGGCCTGCCCCATCAAAGCAATCCTCTCCTCTGCCTGTCAAAAGACCGTGCGTCAGGGGAGGGGGGCCGAAAACCTATCCTGTGACAGGACATCCACACCCCGGCCCCGCACATGGTCGGATCGACTCAGGCGGCTTCGACGGCAAGAGCGGACTGCGGGCAGGCCTCGGCGCCTTCCCTGGCCTGCTCCTCCAGTCCCTCAGGGACGATTTCGTCGTCAACATACACGATGCCATTGGCGTCAAGCTTGTACACTTCGGGGCAAATTTCGGCGCACACGCCATAGCCGCAGCACGCCGCCTTATCGATCACCACTTTCAGTTTCTGGCTCATCCGGCCTCTCCTTCCTATTTCGATCACATTACAGCTTGAACAGATTTAGTTCAATATGTATAACTCGACTCAATCAAGGAAATCTCCAGGAGAGCAAGATGCTGCACAATGCCGGGCTGACGCTGAGCGACGGAACGACGCTTGACGACCTCATCAACCGCGACATGAACGAAGTGTCGCTGCGCGTGATGAATGACAAGGAGCTGTATGAGCTGGAGATGGAGCGCGTGTTCGCCCGGACCTGGCTCCTCCTTGGCCATGAGTCGGAAATTCCCAAGGCCGGCGACTATGTCATGCGCGACATGGCCGAAGACAATGTGATCGTCTCGCGCGACCGTAGCGGCGAAATCCACGTCATGCTGAACGTCTGCCCCCATCGCGGCATGAAGGTCTGCACGGCCGAAGCGGGGAATGCCCACGCCCATCGCTGCATCTACCATGGCTGGGCCTTCCGCGCGGACGGCAGCTTCATAGGCGCGCCGATCGAAAAGGAGCAGATGCACGGCAACAAGCGGTCCAAGGACGAGTTGGGGCTCAAAAAAGCTCGCGTCCACCTCTATGGCGGCCTGATCTTCGCCACCTGGAACAAGGATCTGTCGTTCGAGGATTATCTGGGCGACGCTAAATTCTATCTCGACCAGCTTTTCTGTCGTACTGACAATGGCCTTGAGATGCTTGGCCCGCCGCAGCGCTTCGTGCTGCCGTGCAACTGGAAGATTCCGGGCGAACAGTCCGGGTCGGATGGTTTCCATACCCTCACCCTGCACCGTTCGCTGATGGAAGGCGGCATCATGGGCGGCACGGCGGAGTCGATCTACGACACTGCGCCGGGCATGTACGGCGTCGACCTCTCGGTGCCGCAGGGCCACACGCTGCGTTGCCTGGAGGCGGCCCAGACCTTCAAGATGTTCGCCGACGTCAGCTTCGAGGGTAAATCGACCGAAGAGCGGCTCAACCTGCTGCCGCCGCCGGGCATCACCAAGGATCTGATCCCGCAGCTGTTCAAGAATCTGTCGGAGGACCAGGTCAAGCAGTTGGCCAACATTCCGCCCCAGGTCGGCGGCATGTTCCCCAATATCCTGATCGCGTTCATCTTCGCGCCCCGCATGGATGGCGGCGCGTCGGGCGCCCTGTCGCTGCACACCTATGTGCCCAAGGGACCCGACAAGGTGGAGTTCGTGAATTTCATCTTCGCGGAAAAGGATGCGCCGGAAGATGTGAAGCGCGACATGCTCCAGAACGCCATCTGGTCGACCGGCACGTCGGGCACGATCGAGCAGGACGATGCCGACACCTGGCCGCAGATCATGCGCAATTCGCGTGGCCATATGAGCAAGACGATCACGCTCAAATATCAGGCGCTGCATGGCCATGAGCGTCCCGAAGGCTGGGTCGGCGGCGGCGATCTCTATCCCGGTTTCACCAAGGACGATACGCAATGGGCGTGGTGGATGGCCTATTACAACATGATGGCCGACGCCTGAGCCGACGCGACGAGAGAGGACAGATATCATGGTGAACTACGCGACCGCCGCCATCGACAAAACCAGCGTCATGCGCGGCCTTGTCTCCACCAAGCGCGTGCCGCTCGGCTCGGAAGTCTATAACCGCCTGCTCGAAACCCTCTATGACGAAGCCGCCGCCCTCGACGAGCGCCGGTTCGACGACTGGGTGGCCTATCTCGAACAGGATCTCATCTACACCGCCCCCCTGCGCCTGACGCGAAACGGTCCCAACAAGGACCGGGACGTGGTGCGCACGATGAAGCATTTCGACGAGAATTACGGCTCCATCCTGATGCGGACCGGCCGCCTGGCGAAGAGCGCCTGGGCCGAGGATCCGCCTTCGCGCACGCGCCGCTTCGTCACCAACGTCCGCGTCGCCGAAAGCGAGACCGCCGGCGAATATGAGGTGGTGAGCTACCTCTATGTCGAGCGCAGCCGCATGGACAATCCCGAGAATGAGACCATCAGCGCCGAACGCCGCGACGTCTGGCGGCTGGTCGACGGCGCGTACAAGCTGGCGCGCCGGGAGATCATCGTCGACCAGTCGACGCTGGGCATGTCCAACTTCGCCATCTTCCTCTGAACGGACCCTTTCTGGTGACGGGAACCCCGCATATCGTGGTCGTCGGTAGCGGCCTCGCCGGCTATGGCGTCCTGCGCGAGCTCCGTAAGCTTGCGCCGGACGCCCGGCTGACGCTGGTCACGCAGGATGACGGCCATTTCTATTCCAAGCCGGCATTGTCCACCGCGCTCGCCAAGGGCAAGGTGGCCGATACGCTGATCACCACGCCGGCGGAAAAGATGGTCGCGCAGCTAAAGCTCGACCTGCGCGCCGGCCGCATCGTCGAAGCGATCGATCGGGAGGACAAGGCCGTTCTCACCACTGGCGGGCCGATCTTCTACGATCGGCTGGTGCTGGCGCTGGGTGCCGATCCGGTTCGCCCGCCGATCGACGGCGATGCCGCGCATCGTGCGCTCGCAGTCAACAACCTCGACAACTATCGCGAGTTCCGCGAAAAATTGCCGGACGGCGCCCGCGTGCTGGTGATGGGCGGGGGCCTTGTCGGCACCGAATTCGCCAACGATCTGTCGGCAAGCGGCTATCAGCCGGTGGTCGTCGATATGCTTGGTCACCCCCTCGCCCAGCTCGTGCCGCCGGGCGTTGGCCAGATGATCCGCGACGCGCTGGCCGAAAAGGGCGTGGAATGGCATCTGGGCCGCAAGGTGCTGGCCATCCATAAGGGCGAAAGCGGCATCCGGGCCGAACTGGACGACGGCCTGGTGATCGAGGCGGCGGCGGTCCTGTCCGCCGTCGGGCTGCGTCCGCATATCGCGCTTGCGCAGGAGGCCGGGCTGGAGGTCGCGCGCGGCATCAAGGTCGACCAGACCGGCCGCACCAGCGACCCCGCCATCTATGCGATCGGCGATTGCGCCGAATATCCGCAGGGACTTGCCGCCTATGTCACCCCGATCATGGCGGCCGCACGCGCCATCGCGCCCAGCGCGCTGGGCACGCCTACGGACATCCGCTTTCCGCCGCTGTCGGTGCAGGTGAAGACCACCGCCTATCCCGTCGTCCTGCTGCCCGCGCCTGTCGGCGTAGACGGGCAATGGCAGGAAGTCGCCAATGACGAGCGCGGGCTGAAATATCTTTATCACGACGCCGACGGGGCGATCCGCGGCTATGTTTTCACGAAAGACTATTGCCAGGACCGCATGGACATGGACCGTGCCCTGAGCGAGCAGATGACAGGAGCGGTAGCGTGACGGGATTGGTGAAGGACAAGGTCGCAATCGTCACGGGCGGCGCGAAGGGTCTGGGTTACGGTATTTCCCGCTGCCTTGCCGAGGCAGGCGCCCATCTCCTGATCACAGGCCGGGATGGCGCTGCCGCTGAAGCGGTCGCGGCGGACATCACGCACAGCTTCGGCGTCCGCGCCGTCGGCATGTCCGCGGACATGGGCGTCAAGACCGAAGTGGAGGCGATGATCGAGCGCGCCGTCGGCGAATTTGGCGGGCTGGACATATTGGTCAACAATGCGTCGCAGCTTTCGCCCAACGTCCTCCTCGAACAGAAGACGGACGAGATGCTCCAGCGGACGCTCGAGATCGGCACCTGGGGCAGCTGGTGGGCCATGCGCGCCGCCTTCCCGCATATGAAGGCGCGCGGCGGCGGTTCGATCATCAACTTCTATTCGATCGACGCCCAGACCGGCGCCTGGCTCCACGCCGATTATAATATGAACAAGGGCGCAATCCTGGGGCTGACCCGGACCGCGGCGGTCGAATGGGGCCGCTTCAACATCCGCACCAACGCCATCGCACCGACCGGCATGGGACAGGTGTTCGCGGAACTCGCCGAAAACGTTCCCGGCTTTCTCGAAATGGCGACCGCCAGCAATCCGCTCAAGCGCGCGGGCGATCCGGAGAAGGACATTGGCCCCGTCGTCCTGTTCCTGGCGTCGGAGATGTCGCGCTTCGTCAATGGCGAGCTGATCAATGTGGATGGCGGTCAGCATCTGCCGGGCTATGTAAGCGTTCCGCATAATCTGGCAGAAATGGAAGCTCAGACATGAAGCTGATGCCGCACGCCGACTGGAACGAAATTGCCGCCACGGATCAGTCGGGCAGCGTCCAGAAGATCATGGACGGCACGTTGCGCGCGATCAATTCCATCGGTGCGCGCCGACTGTCGATGAGCGACATCAGCGAGAGCAGTGGCGTGTCGCGCGGTACGCTCTACCGTTACTTCGCCTCCAAGGAGGAAGTGCTGGCGGCCTTCAGCGAATATGTGTGCAGCAGTTTCGAAAAGGGCATTGTGGAATCGGGGGAAGGCATTGCCGAACCGATCGAGCGCTTCCGCGCGGTGATGCGCTTTTACGGCCGCTTCACGATCGAGCGCTCGCCCGAAGGCATTTTCGAGGTCGAACCCGCCTTCCATCTCAATTTCCTGCGCAGCCATTTCGGCCGGCATAAAGCCGCTGTCCAGCATGCGCTCGAACCCGTGTTCGATCATTTCGATAACCTCATTGGTCATCGAATCAACCGCGATGCGTTTTGCGACACGATGGTTCGCCTGCAACTGAGCACCCTTATCATTCCCGCCACCGCGGAGTGGCTGGCGATCTGGAACAGCGCGCCGGATCGTTTGTGCGACTGGGCTTTACAGATCGCCGGACACCATAGCGACCATAAGAAAGGATGAACTGATGGCTACTGCCCCCAAGGTGGACAATGAGATCCAGTGCGGCTTCGCCGAAAAGGCCGTCGCCGACGCGATGGTGGAAAAGGCACGCAATTTCCGCGCGTTCCTGCAGGGCGAAGCGCCCGAGGGCGAAAAACGGCGCAGCCCTACGCCCGCCGTCGACAAGATGCTGAAGGAAGAGGGGTTCCTGCGCATGCTGCTGCCGCAACGGCTGGGCGGCATGGGCCTGTCCCCCACGGATTTCTGCCGCGTGCAGATGGAAATCGCCAAGGGCGATCCGGCGATCAGTTGGGTCATCCAGATCATCAACGGCACGAGCTGGATCACCAGCCTTGCACCCGACGGCGTGCAGGAGGCTGTGTTCGGCGACGGACCGCAGCCGGTCTGTGGCGCCTACAACCCGCCCGGCAAGGCCCGCAAGGTCGACGGCGGCTGGATCATCAACGGCACTTGGCCCTATATGTCCGGGTCGCGGCAGTCGAACTGGGCGCAGCAGGGTGTGGTGCTGGAGGGCTATGACGGCCCCGTCGTCCCCGGCATCAGCATGTGCTATCTGCCGATGGACAGCATGACCATCCAGGACACCTGGTTCGTGTCCGGTATGCAGGGCACCGGGTCCGACACGGCGATCGCCAAGGATGTCTTCATTCCCGAAGCCCAGATGGTGCTGATGGATGAGCGCGCCGGTCAGATCGACCGGACCAAGCGCCATTTCGGCGCCCCCTCCGACCTGTTGCCCGCCGTGCCCGTCGTCCGCACCACAGGCATCGCCCAACTGATCGGCGCGGTCGAGGCCATGCTGGAGATCGTCACCGCCGAAGCCCCCAAGAAGCCGGTGCTGACGACGATTATCGGCCCGCGCATCAAGTCAGGCGCCTATATGCGCGATCTGGGCGAAGCGGCGGCAATGATCGACACCGCCAAGCTGATCCTGTTCGACCTGACTGCCAAGCTGGATCGCGTCGGTCTGGGCGAAGAGTTCACGCTTGCGGAAAAGGCGAAGCAGCGCGCAGGCGGCGCGCAGATGATCGAACTGGTTCATGGCGCCAGCGAGTCGCTTATGTTCCAGGCCGGTTCGTCGGGCTTCGCACTGGACAAGCCGATCAACCGCTACTGGCGCGACATTTCCATGGCGCTGCGGCACATCCAGAATATCCCCACCATTGGCTATGAAATCTATGGCCGCAACCTGGCCGGGGCCGATCCGATCTCGCCGCCGGGTGCCTATTGAGGGCGAAGGGAGGGTCGCCCCGGACGAGCGGGTGGCCCTCCCCTTTTCGCGGCCCTGCCGCATTCAGGACAGTTAAAAGGGGGAACACCATGCGGGCCGCCCTGATCGACAGCGATGGCGGCTTCGCGCTGGCCGATCATCCCGAGCCTGCTACGCAGCCCGGCTATCGCGTCGTTGACGTTGCGGCCGCGGGAATCGGCCCGACGGATCTCATGCGCGCGAAGGGCTTTTTCGGCCCCGTCGATGCGCCTTATGTGCCGGGCGGCGAGGGGGTCGGCCGGCTGGATGACGGCAGCCGCGTCTATTTCGGCCATAGCAGAGCGCCCTTCGGCGCGATCGCGGAACGCACGCTGGTGGCGGAAGAGGAAATCTGGCCTGCCCCCGACGGCCTTTCGGACGACCAGTTGATCGCCCTCGCCATCTCCGGCACCGGCGCGCTGATCCCGCTGGAAGAGGCGCGGATCGCCAAGGGCGAGTCCGTCCTCATTCTCGGCGCGACCGGGCCGGTCGGGCAGATCGGCGCGCAGGTCGCGCGGCTGCTGGGCGCGGGCCGCGTCGTGGCGGCGGCGCGCAGCCGCGACCGGCTGGAGGCGATGCAGGCCGCCGGTCATGCCGATGCGATCGCCCTGCTGGGCGAAGGCGATGACGAGGCGACGCTGCAGGCGGTTTCGCAAGGCGGCTATGATGTCGTTCTGGACATCATCTATGGCCCACCCGCGCAAGCGGCGATGCGCGCTACCCGACCCGGCGCGCGCATGATGAGCATCGGCGTGCAGGCCGGGCCAACGGTCACGCTGTCCCTGCGCGATCTCGTCTTTCGCAGCCATGTCGGCGTCGGCACCGGGCAACGCCCGGCCAGCGAGCGCCGCGCCGCCTATGACCGGCTGGTCGCCATGGCGATGACGCAGGGTTTGACCGTCGACACATGCCGCTATGCCTTTGCGGATGCCGCCGACGCCTGGGCAGCGCAGGCCGGCAGTCCCCATGGCAAGATTGTCATCACCTGCTGATCCCATGGGCATTCCCGTCTATATAGACCCCACCGTCCGCCTGTTCGGCGATGTACGGCTGGGCGACGATTGCAGCCTCTGGCCCTATGCCGTCGTGCGTTCCGAACGAGCGCATGTCTCGATCGGGCGCTGCGCCAGTGTACAGGATCATGCGATGGTCCATATCGGCTGGGATGATCCCACGATCATCGGCGACTATTGCACGATCGGCCACCGCGCAGTGGTCCATGGCTGCACCATAGGGCCCGCCTGCCTGATCGGCATCGGCGCAACTATCATGGAGCGCTGCGTCATAGGGCGCGGATCCATCATCGCCGGACATAGTTTCCTGCCGCCCGACAGCGTGATCCCGCCGCATTCGCTTGTCATGGGCACGCCCGGCCGTGTCGTCCGCCGCATCGACAAGCTGCGTGCGAACATAGTCGATGCGCTGCTGTATCGGGATAATGGACGCGCCTACGCCTCCGGCGACCATCGCATATGGGAAAGTGCCGACATGGCGAAGCTGGGCGAAGAGGCCGACGATATCCTTGCACGCGAAGCCGGTGGCTGGAATGAACGGGGTATAGGCGAAGCCGCCACAGAATAGGAGAGCGATCATGCCCGACACGACCGATATTGCCAAAGACGCCATGCTGGACCTGCTGTTCCGCGACGCCCGAACCCATAACCAATGGAGCCATCGGCCGGTGACGGACGAAACCGTCCGAAGCCTGTACGATCTCGCCAAATGGGGTCCGACGACGGCGAACAGCAATCCGGGCCGCTTCGTCTTCGTTCGTTCCGCCGCGGCCAAGGCGCGCCTCAAACCGCATCTGAGCGCGGGCAATATAGACAAGGTGATGCAGGCCCCCTGCACCGTGATCATCGCGGGCGACACGCGCTTCTACGAATTTTACGGCAAGCTTTTCCCGTCGCGCGACATGCGCGGCACGTTCGAGGGCAAAGACGCGCTGATCGCGGACACCGTGGCGCGTTCTTCGACACTCCAGGGCGCCTATCTGATCATGGCGGCCCGGGCGCTGGGCCTGGATTGCGGGCCGATGTCGGGCTTCGACCAGGGCGGCACCGATGCGGAATTTTTCCCGAACGGCCGGTGGAAGAGCAATTTCCTGTGTAATATCGGCTATGGCGACCCGGCCGGGCTTTTTCCGCGCAACCCCCGGCTCGATTTCGAAGAGGCCTGCCTCGACCTGTGATGCGGGGCGAGGCGTCCGCCACAAGGCGAACGCCTCCCGCCGTTCAGCTTGCGGGCGTCCAGACCAAAGGCAGGGCGACCGGCTGGATCATCCCAAGATGGCATTCCACCTGATGGCCCGGTGCGATGCGGAAGTCGGGAATGCGCGCGAGAAATTCCTCCATCGCGATCCGCAGCTCGCGCCGCGCCAGATGCATGCCGACGCAGGTATGGATGCCGAAGCCAAAGCCGACATGCCGCGGTCGCCGGTTCAGCCGAACCTCGGCAGGCGCGTCGAACTCGGCCGGATCGCGACCGGCGAGCGTGGTCGACATCGCCACCTTGTCGCCGGGCATGAAGCGGATGCCGGCCACTTCCGTTTCCTTCTTGCAGGTTCTGAAGGTGGTCACCGCGCCATAGGCCCGCATCAGCTCGTCTATGGCGTGCGGGATTTCCGACGGATTGGCGCGCAGATAGGCCTGATCCTCGGCGTGGCTGCCCAGATGGCGGAAGTGCAAGCCCATATTGGTCGAAACCGTATCCAGCCCGCCAATGAACAGGTTGAACATGAAGCCCAGCAGTTCGTCGTCGGTCAACGCCCGGCCATTGATTTGCCCCTGCACGCCAAAACTGATGAGGTCGTTGCGCGGATTGGCCCGCCTGTCTTCGATCTCTCCGCCCAGATAGGCGAGCACGCTGCGGGTCGCCTCCGCAATCTTGGACAGGTCGTGATTGTGGAGCAGGTTCATTTCCCACGCCATGAACTCGCTCATCCGGTCATGCGGCAGGCCCATGAGTTCCATGAACACCTTAATCGGAAATTCAAAGGCGAAATCGCCCATGAACTCGCACTCGCCGCGCGGGGCAAAAGCGTCGATATATTCCACCGCATAGTGCCGGATCTTGTCCTCCAGGGCCGCCATCGCCTTGGGCGTGAAGGCCGGATTGACCATCTGGCGGAACGGGCCGTGAGCGGGCGGATCGAGTTCCGCTGGGGAATTGATCCAGTTTCCCCCCACCAGCTTGGAGAAAGGCGAAAAGTCGGTTGAGGAAAAATGATCGGTGTCGAGATAGATTTCGCGCAGATGCGCCATGCGCCGTGGCACCCAGGCGCCGGTTCCGCCGGGATAGGCATGGGCGGCATAGATGATGTCAGGTCCCTCATGCACCTGCATCGCCAGCTCGTCGAACGGGTCCTTTGCCGTCGTCACGCCGAAGATGAAGGGAAAATCCTTGCTCACCAGCTCGGGCGGCACATGATCGGGGATCGGCTGCTCCGGAAACATCATCGCACTTACTCTCCTTGAACCTTTGACCGTGAATTATTACTGGGAATGTCGGGTGGACATTGGGACACGTCCACCCGCCAATCACCTGTCTTTCAGAAGGATCGCGGCAGGCCCAAACTCTCCGCGATGCCATTGCGCACCATTTCGTTGGTGATGGGACCGATGCGCCACAGGCGGCTGTCGCGCCAGTAGCGCTGCATGTCGGTTTCCGCCGAATAACCCATGCCGCCCAATATCTGGATACCCATATCGGCCGCGGCATTGGCGTTTTCGGACGCCATGAGCTTGAGCATATTGGCCTCGACGCCGACAGTCTCGCCCCGGCTCTGCTTGTCGGCGCAGCAATGCAGCATCAGTTCGGTCGTCTTCTGCATGGTCGCGATGTCAGCGACATAATGTTGCAAGCTCTGGAAGCGGCCGATGATCCCGCCAAAGGCTTTGCGCTGTTTCATATAGTCGAGCGCGTCTTCCAGCACGCCGTCGATGACGCCCAGGCAGAAAGCGCCGACCATGATGCGCTCATTGTTGAGCGTAGGCAGCAACATATACCAGGCCTTGTCGGGCTCACCCAGAACATGATCGTCCGCGACGAACGCATCCTCGAAATGAACGGAGCAACTGCCCATCGACCGCATACCCAGTTTGGCCAGCGGTGTGATCTTCACACCCGGGGTCTTCGTCGGCACCCAGAAGAGGGTCAGACCCTGATGCTTCTTCTCGACGGTCCTGTCGCTGCGCGCGATCACCAGCAGATAATCGGCTACATGGGCGGAGGAGGACCAGATCTTCTCGCCATTGAGTTTCCACCCGCCATCGACCCGGTCTGCAGTGGTGGCCATCGCCCCCAGCAAGTCCGTGCCGCCGCCCGGCTCGGTAAAGGCGATCGCGGCCTTCAACTGGCCCGTCGCGATCAGCGGCAGATATTTTGCCTTCTGTTCGGCCGACCCATAAAGCCCGATGGATTTGGACCCGGCAAAGCTGGTGATACCCCATATCCATGCCAGCCCGCCCAGCGAGCGTGCCAGTTCCCGCGCCAGCAGCATCTGCATGACCACGTCGCCGCCCTGCCCGTCATATTCCTCGGCTATGCCAACGCCGTGGAATCCGGCTTCGGTGAACTTGTCCCAAAGGGTAAAGGGATAATTATGCTCGTCCTTTTCGAGCGCACGCGCCCATTCCTTGGGCACTTCCTTGTCGATCCAACGGCGCACCATGTCGCGGAAGGAACGATATTCTTCGGGCAGTTCGAAATCCATTGTCAGTCCTTTTGGTGTTGGTCTTGATTGCCGTCTGACCCTGCCTGGCTGTCGCACAGGCCAATCAGGCGCGCTGCCATCCGGTCCAAGCAGGCCAGTACGCCGTCCCGATCGCCCGCCAGAAAGGCTTGCAATATCGCTTCATGCTGGCGGAGACCGTTTTCGCGGAGGGTGGCGATGCCGTGCAGAAAAATGAAGCGGGCGATCAGCCCGCGCCGATCAAGTGTCGAGCGCAACAGTTCGCGGCTCTCGGATGCCTTGATGAAAATCGTATGGAAATCGAGGCCGGCCATGACCGCGGCCATATATTCGCCGCTTTCCACTGCGGCCCGATAGCGCGCTATCGCCCGTTCCAGCGCCGCGATCTCCGTCGCGCCGATGCGGGCCATGCCCCAGTTGTAGCCCAGTCGCCACAGTTCGGCCTGCACGCGGATCAGATCACGGGTCACATGAAGGTCGATCGGCGTCGCCCGCTTCAGCCGGTGGGTTTCGACTTCGACCAACCCTTCGGCGGCCAGCATGGCCAGCGCTTCCCTGACCGGCGTCGCGCTTACATTCAAATCCTGTGCCAGCGCCGTTTCCCGCAGCAGCGTGCCGGGCGGAATGACGCCCGCCACGATCCTTGATCTTAACGCCGCCGCCACGGCCTGGCGCCGCGTCGCGGGAGATTGCAAAATCTCTGGCGAATCAAGCCGATCAAGGGCCGATCCCCAATAAGCGATGGATAGTGTATCCTGCGATTCCATATTCTATAGAATGGAACAGAATGGAACGATGCGTTCCTCTCCAAGGATAGGGTGCCGAGTTGGCGAACCGCTATAGAGCGGCCGCATGAAATGCCCGAAATGTAAAATGCCACAGGACGGCTATGGCGGATCGTGTCGCGCTTGCGGCCATGCTGGCGGCAATGCTCGCCGCGCGATGCTGTGGACCTTGATACCCACATCGATCATCGCGGCTCTATTGCTCGGCAGGATCGCCTATGCCGAAATCACGCGACAGGGCAGCAGCCGTAACATCTACAGCAACGCTATCGAAACCCAGGATGCGGCCGGCCGTAGCGTCGCCTTCGCCAAACTCATGCATGACGCGGGGCAAACATGCACGCGCACGTCGAAGTCCCTGTTCAGGGGGGATATCGGCCCTAACGCGGCTTGGGCGCTACGCTGCGAGGATAGCGGCGACTGGCTGGTCCTGATCGCGTCCAACGGCGCGACACGCATTGCCAACTGCGGTCCGCTGGACAAGGCCGGAACGCCCTGCTGGACCCGGCTCTAGGGCGCCGGCCTTTCCGGGAGCCAACGCTACCCGATTTCAGTCCGGGTCCGACTGTAAGCCGAACCCCTCCCCGTTCCGCCACCAGCCAAGGCCGGGTGCGGCCCTTATCATCATATCCCATGTCTGCGCTCCCGCCGCTTCGATGGCGGCTGGGTCCGCACCCAGACCGGCGAAGGTGCGCTCGATCATCTCGTCGATATAGGTACGCGGCTCAACCGAGCGGAGCATCAGGCGCCGCCGCGCCTCGATCGTCATGCCGACGATCAGGTCCACCGCCACGTCGAGCGACCGGAATGTCATCTGCCCGCCGTCCCGTGCTGCCTCCAGCGCGTCGCGCACCAACAGGTCGAACATGCTCGCTCGCGCGAAATAATCGACATAGTCGACACGGCAGGTAAAACCGCCCCAGCGCGGATCATGCCAGGCCCGCGCCATCGCCATCGCCGCGCCGCCGACCGCCCGGACCAGCGGGTCCGCCACATCGTCGAACAGCCTGCGGAAATCGGCGATCAGGTCCGCCGTCATCCGTTCGCCCAGTTCATTCACCGCAGCGTCGAGGGAGTCGAAATATTTGTAGAAGCTGCCGCGCGATACATCCGCCGCGCGGATCACATCATCGATCACCAGACTGCCGCTGCCCTGCCCCGGCTGATAGAGGTCGAGCACGGCGTCGAGCAGCCGATCGCGCATCCGGGCGCGCCTGATCGCCGCCGCAGCCGTGCGCGGATCGACAGCGGAGGGAGCAGGCGCGGCGTCGAACATCGCCTCCCTATTGCATCGGGTGGAAATAGCGCGCAAGCAGGCTGCCATCCTCCCCGAATATATAATGTTCGATGCTGTATACGCATACAGGATGCCCGTCATATTCGCCTTCGTTGCGGACATAGATGACCGCTTCGTTGCCGCTCACCTTCACATCCTCGACGAACAGCTTCCACCCGACATATTGCGCGCACAGGGCCTCCAGCTTGTCCCAGCCTTCCTGAACCGGGCCGGTGGCCGGATCCTGCACCTTGAATCCGCCCGGCGCGATCGCGCGGAACGCCGCCATGAAATCGTCGATACGGCCCTCGCTGAACATGTCGGCCTGGGTCTTCAGGAATGTCGCGATTTCCTGCGTGGTCGGTTGTGTCATGATATCTCCTTCTCCTGTCATTTCGGTTCCGCCCAGATCGGTGCTGGCATGATGTCGGGCAGCAGGGCGATATTGGATGGCAGGCCGGTGATCGCCCGGCCATAAAGCTCCAGCGAAAGTTGCCCGTTCAGCGCATTGTGGCGGGTGCCGACGCTCAGATCGCGCCAGATCCGCTGCAGGGGGCTGGAAAGGGCGAAGGCGCCCGGCCCGGCGACGTCCATCAACCGGTTGCCTGCCGCGCGCAGCAATTCCATCGCATAGCCGCAATCGGCCTGGATTTGCGCCTTGTCGAAGCCTGTGAGTACGCGGCGTTGCGCGGTTTCGTCCAGCATCCCGGCGGCCCGGCGCACATGCAGCCAGGCCGAATCGATCTCCATCGCGGCGCGGCCAGTCATGCCGACCAACGCCTCCGAACCGCTCTGCCCGCCATAGGTCCAGCCCACCACCTGTCGCCTGGGCATCGCCTGCACCACGCCTTCGAGCAGCGCCGTCGCCGCGCCCAGCATCGGCGCGAGCACACCCAGCGGAAAAAGCGGCTCCATCGGCCAGCGGTCGCGCGGCTCCAGCCCCTCCATCGCCAGGATAGCCTCGGCAGGCGGCGTGCGCGACGTCCAGAGGATGAGTTCGTCCGGCACGAACAGATCCTGCGCGACGATCATGTTGCTGCCGGAACCGGCCATGCCCGCAACATGCCAATTGTCCTCGATCGAGCAGGCCGGGTCGCGCAGATCCAGAAATGCCAAAGCGGGTTCAACACCCCGATCCGTATCGACCATGACGCCGTTCAGCGCCCAATCGGCATGCAGGCACCCCGATCCATAGCCCCAGCGCCCCGACACGCGATAGCCGTCCGACACCGCAACGGCTTTGCCCGAAGGCGCAGAGGCGCTGCAAAACAGTTCCTCGCCGGTCTGGAACAGCCGCTCCGTCATGGCCGGCGGCAGCGCGAACGCCGTTCCAGTAATCCCGGACAGCAGACCATAGGCCCAGGCGGTGCCGACGCAGCCCTTGGCCAGTTCGGCGACGGTCGCGATATGGGTGGTCAGCCTGTGTCCCGGCCCACCGGCCCGTTCGGGCGCCGTGATATGGAACAGGCCGGACGCGCGAAGCGCCTCCATCACCGGAGGAACGATCCGCCGCTCCCGCTCGCAGGCGGCGGCATGGTGCTCCAGCAAGGGCAGCAACGACGACGCGACACCTATGGGATCGGCAACGAAGGCCACAGGCTGCTTGTGCGCCGGGTGCTTTTCTACCGTTTCAGATCGCATCCGAATCATCCCTCCTCACTATTTCCAAATATAATGACGTTATTGTCATTATGTGGCAAGCATGATCCGGGCGCGCCTGCCCGCCCCACCTTCCTGCGGATCGCTGCATTATCGTTTCGACACGCCCTGCCTCCCGATAGGCTGTCGGCGAGCGCTCCTCTTCTAGGGTCCGCGCAATCGCCGACAGCGCCGATAAGGCCGGCTCCAAGAGAGGACTTGCACCGATGCGTAAAATCGACCTTCCGCCCTTCGACCGCGCCGTTTTCGCCGACAAATATGGCCCCTGGGCCATCATCGCCGGCGCATCCGAAGGCACCGGCGCCTGCTATGCGGAGCAACTCGCCGCCATGGGCATCCATCTGGTGCTGGTCTCGCGCCGGCAGGAGGCGCTCGATGCGCTCGGCCAGCGGCTGGCAACCGAACATGGCATCGAATATCGGGCCATCACCGCCGACCTCACTGAACAGGGCGCAGGAGGCCGGCTGGTCGAGGCGACTGCCGATCTCGACATTGGCCTTTATATTTCCAATGCTGGCGCGGACGGCGCGGGCAATAGTTTCTTCGGCGAACCCGTTGATCGCTCGCTCCGGCTGCTCACCATGAATGCGGCCAATGTGCTGGAAGCAGTGCATGGCTTTGGCAATCGCTTCCTCAAGCGCGGCAAGGGTGGCGTTATCGTCATGTCGTCCGGCGCAGGCCTTGGCGGGCAGCCCTGGCTGGTCATGTATTCCGCGACCAAGGCGTTCGAACTCAATTTCGTCGAATCGCTCTGGGCCGAACTGGATGGGCAGAATGTCGATATCGTCGGCGTCGCCGCCCCGATCATGGATACGCCGACCCTGCGCCGCGCGACCGAAGGGCTGGGGATGGATTATTCCATGGCCTATGATCCGGCCGATGTCTGCGCGCTCGCTCTCGCCAGCCTAGGCAAGGAACCGTTGGTGATCGTTCCCGATGGCCCGGACGAAGAGAAAATCCCGCAGATCCAGGCCGATCGAAAGACCCGCCTGGTCGCGCTGGCCGAATGGGGCAAGGCCTATACCGCCGCCGCGAACGGCTGACCGGGCACAAACAAGGGGAAGAGGAAATGACGGATCAGGTCGACGTCGTCGTCATCGGCGCAGGACATAATGGCATGGCTGCCGCCGGATATCTGGCCAAGGCCGGCAAGAAGGTCGTCGTGGTCGAGCGTCTGGCCAAGGTCGGCGGCATGACCAGCTCGGGCTATATGATCCCCGAAGCGCCCGAGCATCTGGTGACGCCCTGCGCGGTCGAACTGCTGTTCGCCCGCAAATCGGGCATCATCGAAGATTTCGACCTGCCCAAATATGGCCTGCGCACGGTCGATCCCGATCCGACCTACGCCTATCTCCATCCCGACGGCAGCTCGATCGCGCTCTTCTACGACTATCATCGCACGGCGGAGGATATTGCCCGCATCAACCGCAATGACGGTAAAGCATATCTGGACTTCATGAAGACACTGAACGTCATGATGGACATCGGCTTTCCGCTGATGATGGCCGAGCCGGGGCGGCCGGACGTCAAGAACCTGTCGAAGATGATCGGCAGCGCGGTCCGCAATGTCCGGCTGAAGGACGAACTGATCGCCATGTCAAAGGCGACGGCCGACCAGATCGCCTGCGAACGGTTCGAGCATCCTGCGACGATCGCCCTGCTGCTGGGCATCGCGGCAGGCGCAGGCCCGGTCGATGACGACGGCAATGCCGCCGCCTATATGATCTTCGCCGTCACCCACAAATATGGCACCGGCAAGCCCATCGGCAGCCTGCAATCCTTCTCCGACGCGCTCGCGCGCAGCATTGAGGCGTCCGGCGCGACGATCGAACTCAATGCGCCCGTCGCCGAGATCATCGTCGATGACGGCGCGGCGAAGGGCGTGCGACTGGAGGACGGCCGGGTCATCCGCGCGAAGATGGTCATCGCGACCTGCGATCCCCGCACGGCCATGCGCCTCACGACGCCCGGCGGCGTGCCGCGGGCGTTGACCCAGCGGATCGAACATGCGCCGGCGAACCGGTCGAACGCCGCGCCCTTCCTCGCGAATATCGCCATGTCGGGGCCGCTCAGCCTCAAGAAGCATCAGGATCTGCGGCATGACGACGCCGATCTCAACAAGGCGGTCGGCCTGATCGGCACGCCGGAGGAGGTGCGCGAATCCTTCGCCATGGCGCGGCGCGGCGACATTCCCGATCGGCACGCCATGTCGCTCAGCCCCTTGTCCAATTCCGACCCGACGCAGGCGCCTCCGGGCGGATCGCTCGCCTATGTCTATCTGCCCGGCGTCGCCGTGGACGCGCGGGAGGGCTGGTCGCCTGCGCTCAAGGACCGGACAATGGCCTCCGTCATCACCCATCTGGGTGAATTTTACGACGGTCTGGATACGGAAGTCGGCCGCTTCGTCGAGACCGCGCGGGAACGCGAGAAGCGGCTCAACGTCACCAATGGCTGCGTGACCCATGTCGATTTCGGCGCGCTGCGTTCGGGCGTCCATCGCCCCGCCACCGGTTTCGGCGGCCCCAAGCCGCCCTTCCCCGGCTTCCTGATCGGCGGCGCGGGCGCGCATCCGGGCGGGGGCGTATCCGGCATCGCCGGGCGGATCGCCGCCAACCGCGCGCTGCGTGAACTCAAGAAGATCAAATAAGCGATGTCGAGCAAACCCAATCCCGTCGGCATCCCCGCCCATCTGGACGATGTGACGGCGCAATGGCTGACGCAGATCATGCAGCCGCGCTATCCCGGCATCGTGGTCGAGGGGATGGAGCAGGTGTTCCTCCGCAACAGCCACACCACCAAATATCAGGTGAAGCTGGCCCTCAACGATGTGGGCAAGGCAGCGGGCATTCCCGACAATGTCTGCCTCAAGGCCAATTGGGCGCAGTTCGACAGCCAAGGCATCTGCCGTCTCGAAGCGCGTTTCTATGAGGATTTCCGCCGCCACGTCGCCTTCCCCGCCCCGCGATCCTATTTCGAGGCATGGGATCCACGCTCCGACAGCGGTCAGGGGCTGGTCGTGATGGAGGATTTGTCCATTGAGGGCGGTCATTTCGGCATCAGCACCGACCATATGGGCGTGGAGGAAGCGGCGCGCGCGGTCGCCAGCCTCGCCCGCATTCATGGCGCCTTCTGGGACAGCCCCGTCCTTCACGCGGCTGACTGGCTACCCGTCTCCATGGCGACGCCGGTGGACACGCAGCAACTGACCATGATGTACGGCTTTGCCGAGCAGAACCATGCCAAGCCCGACTATCAGGCCTTCCTGCCGGGCTGGATCAAGGGCGATCTCTCGCGCCTGCATAGCGTCTACAATGCCCTGATCGATTTCGCGCAGACCAAGGAACAGGGGCCATGGTGCCTCGTCCATGGCGACAGCCATCAGGGCAACAGCTATGTCCGCCCCGATGGCGAGCGCGTTTGGCTCGACTGGCAGCTCGTCCGCAAGGGACGGCCGATCCGCGACTTCACCTATTTCGTACTGGGCGCCCTCACGATCGAGGAACGGCGCGCCCATGACCGGGAATTGCTGCGCCATTATCGGAACTGCCTGGTCGAAACGGGGGCGCTCGGCGTCCCGGACGACGACACGCTATGGGAATATTATCGCCGCTGGCCGCCCTATGCGATGCAGGCGTGGATCGCGAACATGGACGAATGGGGCCAGAAGGGCATGCACATTGTCGAGCGTATTTTCGTCGCGGGCGAGGATTTGGGCACGGTCGCCGCGCTCGGCGTCCAATTTTGATGACGAGATGATCGGATGACCGACGCCATCACCGCCTTTCGCGCCGAAGTTCCGCAGGAGGCACTGGACGATCTGCGCCTCCGGTTGCGCAGCACCCGCTGGCCCGAACCGCAGACGGTTGGAGACTGGAGCCAGGGCGTCCCGCTCACGGCGCTGCGCGATCTGTGCGACTATTGGGCGGACGGCTATGACTGGCGGCGGTGTGAGGCGACGCTCAATGCCCTGCCCCAGTTCACCACCGCGATCGATGGCCTGTCCATTCACTTCATCCATGTGCGCAGTCCCCGACCGGATGCGCTGCCGCTGATCCTGACCCACGGCTGGCCGGGATCGGTGCTGGAGTTTCTGAAGGTGATCGAACCGCTGACCGATCCCGCCGCCCATGGCGCGACGGACGCGCCGGCCTTCCATCTCGTCGTCCCCTCGCTGCCGGGCTACGGCTTTTCGGGCAAGCCGACGGCCACGGGCTGGGGCGTCGAGACGATCGCGCAGAGCTGGATCCAGCTCATGCGGCGCCTTGGCTATGACCGCTTCGCCGCACAGGGCGGCGATTGGGGCGCGGCGGTCACGACCGCCATCGCCATGGCCGCCCCACCCGAATGTATCGGCGTCCATCTCAACATGCCGCTCGTCTTTCCGGAGGAAAGCGATTTCGCCGACCTCACCCCCGCCGAGGCCAAAACGGTCGAGCGCATGCAATATTATCAGGAGCATGATTCCGGCTACGCCAAGCTGCAGGGCACCCGACCGCAGACGATCGGCTATGGGCTGGCGGACTCGCCGGTGGCGCAAGCCGCCTGGATCTACGAGAAGTTCCAGGCGTGGACCGATAATCGGGGCGTACCGGAAGATGCCCTGACGCGAGACGAAATACTGGACGTCATCAGCCTCTACTGGTTCACCAACAGCGGCGCGTCGTCCGCGCGGCTTTATTGGGAAAGCGCCAATGCCTTTCAGGCGCGCAAGCTGGACCTTCCGGTCGGCGTCAGCATCTTCGCGCAGGAGATTTTCCGGCCATCGCGGCGCTGGGCCAAACGCAGCTACCCGCGCCTCGTTCACTGGAACGAGCTGGACGCCGGTGGCCATTTCGCGGCCTTCGAGCAGCCGGCGCTGTTCGTCGAAGAATTGCGGGCCTGCTTCAGCGCGATGCAAGGGTAGCGCCTCTCGCAATCGACCTATCGCGCGGCAGGCTCGATTTGTCTTCCGTCGATCAAAATCGCCCTCGTATCGGGATCGTGCCGGATGACTGCACCGATGCAGGACGGCGACGCAGCCCACAAGAGAGAGAGGATAGTGCATGAGCGAGCCCGCCGTCGCCACCCCTGCCGTCATCGACCGGCATCTTGTTCCCCGCCCCTATCCCGCCCGCACCGTGTCCCTGCCTCATGGCCGGTTTACGCCGGACGCCGCGTGGCTGGGATCGTTGCTGGCCCACAAATATCCGGGCGTCGTCGCGCAATCGATGGAGGTCGTGCAGCTGTTCGACAGCCACACCACGAAATTGCGTGTCGCGGTGGACTGGAACGAGGCCGGACAGGCGGCCGGGCTGCCCCGCAATCTGTGCATCAAGTCGAACTGGTCGGGCATGTTCGACGATGTCGACATCCATGCGCTCGAAGCGCGCTTCTACCATTTCCTGACGAACAAGCTCACCGCCAACACGGCCACCTGCTATTATGCAGACTGGGACGATGACGGATCGGCGCGGGGCGTCATCGTGCTGGAGGATCTCATCGATCGGGGCGGCAAGTTCGGCCACTCGACCCAACATGCCGGTGTCGACGGTGTCGCGTCAGCGCTGGCGGACCTGGCAAAGCTGCATGCCGGCCTGTGGGAAAGTCCTGTGATCACGCCCGAAGCTGCGCCCTGGCTACCGACATCCATGGCGGTGCCGGTCGACTATGACCAGGTCCGCATCATGTGGCACTGGATCGAGGAAAATCTGAAAGACCCCAATTTCCGCGCCATCGCGCCCAGACATTATCTGGACGACGCGCGACGGGTCGAGCGCGCCTATGACCGGCTGGTCACATTCGAACGCGCCTTTGACGCCCCCTATTGCATCATCCTGGGCGACTGCCACCAGGGCAACACCTATATCCAGCCCGATGGCGAGCGCATGTGGGTGGACTGGCAGTTGGGCCGGCGCGGCCGGCCATGGCGCGACCTCACCTATTTCACCGTCGGATCGCTGACGATCGAGGAGCGCCGCCAAAATCATCGCGACCTGATCGCCCATTATCGCGACTGCCTGATCAGGGAAGGCGCGACCAACATCATCGATCTCGACACCATCTGGAACGAACAGGTGCCGCGCTGGGTGATGTATGGGATCCAGGCCTGGGTGGCGAACATGGACCATTGGGGCCAGAACGGCCTGCCGATGAACGAGCGGTTCTTCGCTGCTGGCGAGGACCTGGGTAGCTGGAAACTGCTGGGTGAATGACGGTCATGGCCCCCTGCCGCGCACGGGTCGCGGCAGGGGGCGATCGATTCTAACGCTGCTGCCCCGCCTCGACCGGCGCGATCATGCGCTGCGCGGCGCCATGAAGGACGCGATACGCGGCTGAACGCGCAAGTCCGCCGGCACCCGGTCCGGCCCGATGCGCCGATCGATTTCTTCCTCGAACCAGTAAAGCGCGCGCTCCTGATAGCCCGCCCAGATCGACGGGATCGTCCCGTTGCGCAGCGACTGCTGGATATTTTCGAACAGGCACAGATCTTCGGACAAGATATGCTCGGTCGCCGCACGCATCTCCTGCCAGTAGAGCTTGTCCTCCTCGCTGTCGGTCGCCCATCCCATCTGGCGCACTTCCATGACAGACCGGTCGGACCCCATCGGCCAGAAACATTGCAGGTTGAATCCCACCGGATCGAGCGAGAAAAATGTGTTGGGGAAGGTCGGCAGCGCAACCGTATTTTCCAGGAAAACCGGCGCGATGTCGTCCGGTTTGACCGGCGGCGTCTTGAACAGCGACTCCCCGCCCTTCTTCCGGGTCCCGAACCGCATGTGACCACCTTCGTAAAGCGCTATCACGAAACTGCGCGAATCCAGATGTGGCGCCAGCGTCGTGGGATGAACCGTGTTCACATGGTAGATTTCTAGGAAGTTGTGATAGGCGATCTTCCAGTTGCACGCCATTTCGACGAAGAAATGATCTTTCACCACCATGCGTTCGAGCGGATACCCTTCGGTTAGCGCCACGAATTCCCCCAGGAAGTCCCGCAGCGGTTCTGCATCATCATCGAAATTGATGAAGACGAAGCCGCGATAGGTATCGCACTGCACTTCGATCAGGCCGTTTTCCGCCTTGTCGAGGCAAGCGAAATCATGCTGGCTGGGGACTGATTTGAGCGTGCCTTCAAGGTCGTAGCCCCAGGCATGATATGGGCAAATGAAGCGCATGGCGCGCCCCTGCGGTTCGAGCAGGAGCGGAGAACCGCGGTGCCGGCAGGCGTTGTGAAAGGCCCGGATCCGGCCATCCTTGCCATGGGAGAGAATGACCGAGCGGTCCAGATGCTGAAACAGCCGGTATGAACCCGGCGTGGGCAGGTCCGATGCAATGCCGGCCAGCAGCCAGGTGCGGTTCCAAAGCCTGTCCTTCTCCAGCGCCTCGAAACGCGGGTCGGTGTAGCGGCCGGCGGGAATCGGTGGAAGGGCCGGAAAATCGCTGGGATGCTCGGATCGCTTCAACTGCTCGTCCATCGTCCGGTTGAGCAATTCCAACGCAGCTTCACGCATAGCTCTCTCCTGTCTCAGAAGCCCGCAGGCTCATTTTCCGTCACACTGGCCACGTCACGGTTCACGGAACCTGCAATTGGATAGGGTCGTCACTGTCACAGTCCCGGCAAGCTGATCGCCCTCTGTCCCGATGAGTATGCTTATGGTCTTGAAACATCCCACATCCACGGACGGAATCACGGTCGCTTATATCAACCAGCTACTGGCCACGGCGAGCAAGGGGGCGACCGTCACCGCCTTGCGCATCATCGACGCCAAGACCTATGGCGAGCAGATGGTGTCGACGGCGGGTCGCGTGGCGATCGAGGTCGATTATCGCGATGACACGTCCCCGGACCTGCCCACCCGTCTGGTGCTCAAACTGACCCGGGCGGTCGATGAGATCATGGCCCCCTTCTACGCCAATGAAGTGGCCTTCTACCGGGGCATCCGACCGGAACTCGCGATGGAAGCGCCGCGCTGTTTCGGCGGCGACTTTGATGCCGCCACCACGCATTTCGGCCTGCTGCTCGAAGATCTGGGCGTGCGGGGAGCGACCTTCCCCAATACGACCGTGCGGACCGGGCCGGACGATGTGCGGGCCTTGCTGGATCAACTGGCCCGGCTGCACGCCCGCTTCTGGCAGTCGCCCCGGTTCAGCGCGGATCTGGCCTGGGTCGAAACCCATGTCGAAGGCGCGGTCGCAACGATGATGAACGAACTCGCGCCCGCCTATATCGCGCATGAGGTCGAGACCGAGAATTTCAAGCGGGAAATGGTGCAGCGGCTGCGCACCACGCCGGACAGGCTGTTGGCAGGCGTACAGGCGGTGCAGCGACATCAATCTACCCTGCCCCAGACGCTGCTGCATGGCGACACGCATCTTGGCAACAGCTATCGCCTGCCCGACGGCACGGCCGGCCTACTTGACTGGCAGCTCATGGTGCGCGGCTATGCGATGCACGACGTCAACTATATCGTGACCACCGGCCTTTCCGTCGCGGACCGGCGAGCGCATGAGCGCGATCTTCTGGGCTATTATCTGGACCGCCTGGGACAGGAAGGCGTCGCGCGCCCGCCCGCCTTCGACAGCGCCTGGGACGAATATCGGCGGACCCTGATATGGGGCGTCTATATCGGCTGGCTGACCACCCCGGTCGTCAACTATGGCTGGGAGATCAACGTCATGAACCATCTGCGACTGACCACCGCCTATGAGGATCTCGAAACCGCGAAGCTGGTCGACGCACTGTTTTGACAGCGCGTTGACCAGCTATAGCTGATTGCTCCCCGATGCCGCAAACAGCCGCTGGAAATCGACCATCGTGGGCTGGTGCGCGGTAAAGCCGCCGTCCACCGGGATCATCGCGCCGTTGATGAAACGGGACTCGTTCGACGCCAGGAAGGCGACGACATGGGCGATGTCGCGCGGGCTGCCCAGCTCCGGGTTGAGATGATGGTCGAGCAGCACGTCCTTGACCACCTGCGGCGTCGTCTCGACGGCTGTGTCGCTGAGGACGAAGCCGATGGCGATGACATTGGACCGGATGCCCTGCTTGCCATATTGGGTCGCGAGGAAGCGACTGAGGTTTATGAGCGCCGCCTTGGACGCGCCATAGGCCGTCAGCGTCATTTCCCCCAACAGGCCGAAACCGGACGCGGAATGGATGAGCGATCCGCCGCCGCCCGCGATCATGACCGGCAACGCATGTTTGCACAGCAGCATCGGACCTCGCGCATTGACGGCAAAGGCCTTGTCCCAGGCGCCGGTGTCGAGATGGACGACATCCCGGTCGAGCCCGCGCTGCTCGACCGTCTGATAGGCGGCATTATTATGGATGATGTCGATCCGGCCATGCCTGCTTGCGATCCGCGCGACAGCGGCGGAAACGCTGTCCTCGTCGGTCAGGTCGAACGTCTCCGCCTCGGCCCTGAGCCCCTTGCCGCGCAGCGAATCCGCCGCCGCCTCCACCCGATCGGCCAAGATGTCGGCGAGCATCACGGTCGCGCCCCTTTCCGCCAGCACGGTCGCGACCTCCAGCCCGATGCCCTGCGCCGCGCCCGTCACGATCGCCACGCGACCGTCCAAAGATTCCACCATTCCGCCTCCTTCTATCCACCTGACAAACGCTGGGCGCCGACCAGCGATACCTAGCCGCCTAGGGCGGATCGAAACAATAGGCGCAGATCTTGTTACCGTCGGGGTCCAGCAGATAGGCGCCATAGGCGTGGGGCACCGCTCCACGGGGGCCCGGCAGTCCGGCATCTTCCCCGCCCGCCGCCAAACCCGCGCGATGAAAGTCATCGACCGCACGGCGATCCGGCGCCTTCAATCCCAATGTCGCACCATTGCCGCATGCTGCCGGGCCCTGGAGTGGGCGCAGGATCAGCAATTCGGGCACCCGTCGCCCATAACCGATGCCCTGATCCAGAAACGGACCGAGATTGACGATCCCCAGCGGCGCAAGCACTGCATCGTAGAAACGGGCGGATCGTGCCAGATCGTCGCTGCCAAGGCAGACATGCGTGAAGATGCCCATCGCGCTTTCTATCCGCTCAGTGCGCCCTGCTCATGCCTTCCAGCATATCGGCGACATAGGGCGTGTGGTGAACGATTCCGCCATCCACGCCGATCACCTGACCAGTAATGAAGGCCGCGCCATCCGATGCCAGGAACAGCACCGCACCGGCAATATCCTCCGGCACGCTCTCGCGCGGCAGAAGGACATGCCGCTGGACCATGGCGATCTGATCGGGGGTCATCATCTCACGGGCAAGTGGGGACAGCACGAGGCCCGGCGCGACCGCATTGACCCGGATGTTGAACCGGCCGAACTGCACCGCCGCATTGCGGGTCAGCGCGTTCACGGCGGCCTTCGACGCGGAATAGGACGGATTGTTGATGTCGCCGGTCAGCGCTACGCCGGTCGAGGTGTTGATGATGGAGCCACCGCCGCCCGCAATCATGTGCGGCGCGACCGCCTTGATCATCAGCATCGTGCCCCGCGCATTGACATGGAAGGCGCGATCCCAGGTTGCGGCGTCGAGATCGAGAAGCGAGCCATCGGCCGCCATCTGCTCCAGCCGCGTGTCGGCGGCATTGTTGTGGAGGATGTCGATGCGCTGATGTTCCCGCATCACATCTGCAACCAGCGCCGTGATGCTGTCCTCCTGCGCAAGGTCGAGCGCCATCCCCTGGGCCTGCCCGCCCGATGCCTGGATCGACCGCGCGACGGCCTCTGCCCGTTCGGCCGCTATATCCGCCAGGATTACCGTCGCGCCGGCCTTTGCCAGAGCTCGCGCGCAGGCTTCCCCGATATTGGCGCCCGATCCGGTGACGATAGCGACGCGTCCCGATAGATCCGTCATGGACATTTCTCTCCTGTTTCTCATGGGCGCGGGGGCAGCCGGACTTCCGCCGCGTCGGATCGCTGCCACGGCAGGCGTCCGGACATACCTAGATAAAGATAGGTTTGGTGGAATTGATAAGCAGCGCATCTATGGCGCTCCTCAAGCGGAGAGCCCTTCATGAGCGTCACCATCTTTCAACTCGACCGGTCGCGCTCCGAACGTGCTGTCTGGCTGATGGAGGAAATGGAGTGTCCCTATGACATTCGCTTCTTTGCACGGCTGGAAACGCTCGCGGCGGAACCGGCCTACAAGGCCTTGCATCCGCTGGGTTCGTCACCCGTGATCGAGGCCGACGGACAACGCATCGCCGAAAGCGGGGCGGTTATGGACTATCTCGCCACGACGCAGGCGAACGGTGCGCTCCGCGCCGATCCCGGCGACGCGGACTATGCGGACTATCTTTTCTGGTTCCATTTCGCCGAATCCTCCCTGATGCCGGCGTTGGTGACAGAGATCATGGCTGAACGCGCAGGCATCGCGCAGGATCACCCTTCCCGCGTCGCAGGCCGGTCTCATGCGGCGCGCTTGCTGACACTGGTCAATGACCGGCTGGCGCATGCCCCCTATTTGGCGGGCGACCGATTCACAGCGGCCGACATCATGATGACCTTTCCCTTCACCACCACGCGCCTGTTCATGTCCGTCGACGTGGAGGGGCATCCAAACATCGCCGCCTATGTCGGGCGGATGGCGGCGCGCCCGGCCTATCGCCGGATGCGCGCCATTGTCGATCGCCCCCCGACCGCCTGACGGATCAGGCCATCGCCAGCTTTTCCGCGCCGCCGGTGCGGACCCGGTCGCCCATATGGGCGCGGGCGCGCTCCTCCTCCGCCAGGCCAGCGGCGGTCGGATGCTGCACATCGTCCTTGGTGAGACGCGGTGTCACGCAATCCCATTGGGTTATACGCAGCCCATCCGGTTGCAACAGGCCGCTGTTCGCCAGCAGGGCGTCGGCCCCTCGCCATGCTTCATGCGCCGCCGCCGGATCGTTGATCTTGTAGATCGCGACATAGCGATAGTCGGGCGTCACCGGGATCATCTGACCAAAGGTGCGAAAGGTCAGGAAAGCGGCCGATTTGACGCCGGGTCGGGCAGCGGCTTCACGGAAATAGCTTTCCGCATACAATGTTCTGAAACGGTCGTCGCAGTCCGCAGGCGGGTTCAATTCCTCCAGGATGACGCCGCCAGAATGCGCGGCATCCGGATCATTGTCCTGAAAGAACAGCGGATAATAGTGAAAGTCATACAGAACGCCATCATCAATGGCGTCCGACACCTGCATCCGCGACGTCAGCGCATTGTCCAGATGCTCGCGACTGAAGCGCACCGGATCGAAGACATCGTAGAGAGCGAGATACTGCCAGTCGAAGCCTTCGAGCGTGCAGGGCTGCTTCCCGGCGAGTCGGAAACGCTGCGCCGTGACCGATCCCCGGAAACGCAGCGCATCGCGAATATGGATGTTGCTGTACCAATCCTCCATATCGGCCTCCCGGCCCGGAACGGCTTTGGTCAGAACGACCAGCACGGCATCGATCATCTCTTTTGCCTCTCCTCTCTTGCTATCCTCTCAGCCGTGCCGGACGGGCGACATAAAGGGCGTCGGCGCGCCCATCGTCGCCCGATAGGACAGGGGCTGCTTGCCGTCCGTATCCCGTATACCGTAGCGCTCCCCCAGTTCCGCGCCGATCAGCGCCTGGCCCGACAAGGCGGGAAGTTCCGGGTCCTGTGCGAGGCGGTCTAGGACAAGGCCCGAAAATTCCGGCGTTTCCCAATGGGGCATGGCGGCGCGCAACTCTTCGGGGATCATTTCAGGCGGCATGGCTTTCACCGCGTCGGTGAGGATGAAGCCCGGCCAGAAGGATACGACGGACACGCCGTGCGGCGCGAGATCGACCGCCATGTCGGCGGTCATCTTGTCCGTTCCCGCCTTGGCCGCGCCATAGGCTGGCCCGTGGAAATAGGATACCGCGCCATAGAAGGAAATGCTGGCGATCAGCCCCCTGCCCGCCGCCACCATCAACGGCGCGGCATGATAGGCCGCGACATAGCTGGAGCGCAGGCCGACCGCGATCATGTCCGCGAGCCTCAGCGGCTTTTCCCAGAAGCCGCCCGGCGCGACCAGTTCCGGTCCGTAGACAGCGGCGGCATTGTTGACGAGCAGGTCCAGCCTGCCGTCCGTCCGCTCCGCCAGATGTGCGAACGCCCTTTCGACCGCGTCATCATCCCGATGATCGCACAGCAGCGCGATGCCCTTGCCGCCAGCCTGTTCGATTTCCTCCACGACTGCGGCAAGTTGCGCCTGGTCGCGCCCGGTGACCGCCACCACATGGCCCCGAGAAGCCAGACCCCGCGCCATGCCGCGTCCCAGCCCGCGCGTCGCGCCCGTCACCAGCACTATTCTGTCACTCATATCCCTCTCCTGTCCACATTATCGGCATGACAGACAGGAACGTAACCTGTCCGACACCAAGAGCGCGGTGCCCGTCAGTCCGGACGAGTCGCCGGCAGGACGACATGACACGCCGCCTCGCCCAGCTTCGTCGGCCCGAACAGTTGCAGCCGCCGCTCCTCGATGGTCGCAAGCAGCGTTATGAGCACGGCGTCCTCCTCCGGACCCGCTTTGAGGATATGCGCCTCCAGCGCTTCGGCGGCATCGGCCCAGCGGTCGAAGCGGCGGCCGAGAAGCGCGGAGACATCCGCAATGTTGCGCGCGATCATCTCCGCCCCATGGTCGTCGGCGCGCTGCACCCATTCGATCAGTTCGGCGACCTGCGCCTTGTGCGCTTCCGCCGCCTCCCCCGTTACCGGCAGCGTTCCAAGCGTATCGACCAGCTTGGCAAGCAGCGGTGCATTGTCGCCCCTGCGCTGCTCCAGCGGCGGCAGGTCGGGCAGCGGATCGCCGGTCAGGTGCGACAGTGCCAGCAGGATGGAGCGGCGCAGCGCAAGATCGAACATGAGATAGACCGAATGCGGATCGCCGGGGCATGGCTTGCCGACCGTCCCGGTGAACTGCATCGTGCCGAGCAGGGAAAATTGCAGGACGTGGAACACCACCGCGTCATGATCGACCGGCTCGCCCGTCGCTTCCTCATAATAGCGCACCAGTTCCGGCAGCGGTGCGCCCAACGGTTCATAGCTGTTGCGCATCCCCATGGTAGCGATGTCGACCAGCGGATCGCCGATCATGGAAAATTCGAAATCATAGAGCTTGGTCATCGCGCCCTGATCGACCAGATATTGCCCGGAATCGAACTGGATGAAGCTGGCGCGATCACGGTGCCGGGGCACATTGCGGCGCAGCCAGCCGATGACGAATTCCAGCAACGGCTCGGGCCGGCTCTTGGTGCGCCGGTAATGCGGCATATAGGCGTCGAGACCGACCAGCGCGATCGCCTCGGCGCCCTCGGGCCGATGCACGCCGGCAGCCATAAAGGGTTCCACCGGCAACCGGTGCATCGCAGCCACCGCCCGCATATAAACTCGGCCGATAGCGCTTTTCGTGGCGGCATCGAGCGCCGAAAAATCGCGCGTCCCTTCGATCGCCTCCATCACGATGCAGGGCGGATCGGCGAGATAGCCGTAAATCTCCGGCACCGGCAGCCCATGGCCGTGCAGCACGGCGATAACGTCCGCCTCGCGCTTGAGGTTGGGGAAGATCGACACATCGCCGCCCCGGTCGCCGCGCAGGTGCAGGCGGCGAACCGCCCCTTCCGTTTCGACCTCGACGAACCAGGAGGGACGCCAGCGGACGAGGCGTTCAAGCCCGACGACCTTGCCGCCGGTCAGTTGTTCGACAAAGGCGGTAATCCGGCCGACCGCGGCATCATCATAATTGTTGAGCGGCGCGGCATTTGTCACTGCGCGCGCTCCCCGGCCGAAAAAGCCTCGGCCACGGCGCGGGTGTCCATATATTCCTTGCCCGAAATGATCTGTCCGTCCCGGATGATCAGCAGATTATGATATGCGTTGCGATAGACCCGGTCCGGAAACACCATCTCGCCCTGGACTTCCACCGCAACCCGGTCCCCTTCGGCGGTGATCGCGATCACCTCGGCCGTGCGCTTCTGGGCGCTCAGCAAGCCGCCCTTCACGCTGGCGATGAAGTCGGCCCGGCTCATATCACCATGGCCCAATATCCACCACTGGCAATCGGGATGCTGAAGCGCCTCGATCATCTCGACATCGCCCTCTTCCACGGCCCGCATATAGCGGCGGGCCACCGCCTTGTTCGCTTCGATATCGCTCATCACCCTCTCCGATGCTTCCAGGTCCATGGCCGTGGATTGCCCTTGTGCAGGTGGGACCGCCGTCAGGAACCCTATCCATGGGCGGGTGGCCTCGTCGCGATCGCTCCACAATCTTCGCTCGCACAAGAAAGTGGAGGGGGAGAGCGCATGACGACCAAGAGCATGACGATGAAGCTATGCACCTATATGGGCGCAATAGCCGGGACAATGATGTTCGTCGGCATATGGCCGGTCGCGCACATGTTCCCGCCGCTGGATCCGTCCATGCCCGCCGCAGAGGTCGCAGCCTATTATCGCAGCCACCAGATCGGCATATTGGCGGGCGCCATCCTGATCGCCTCTTCCTCGGTGCTGTTCTTCCCTTTCCTCGCGGCGGTCGCCACCTTCATGAAGAAGATCGAAGGCCCGGTTTCGCCTTTGACCTGGGCCTTCGTGATGGTCGTGGCCTTCGGCTTCGTCACGCTGTTCTTCGCCGGATTGATCTTCACGGCGGCCGCCTATCGGCTCGACCGGCCGGACGCCGTCGTCAGCGCGCTGAGCGATATCGCCTTTCTGCTGTTCGTCATGCCGGCCGTGCCCGCTTTCGTGCAGAATCTTCTGACCGGCTTCGTCATTCTGGGCGATCGCCGCGCGCAACCCATCCTGCCGCGCTGGCTGGGCTATATGAACCTGTGGACCGGTGTGCTGCTGCTGCCCGGGCTGGCGATTGGCCTGTTCAAGACCGGCCCCTTCGCCTGGAATGGCGCCCTGGCCTTCTGGATGCCTGCCGTCGTGTTCGGTATCTGGTTCAACCTGATGATTGTCGCCATGCTCGGCGCGATCAAGCGCGACGCGCTGGGCGGCGAATGATGGCGGCGTCGCAAGCCGCCGCTTCGCCTCCGCGCGGCCATGTGCCGGGTGAGGAAGGCGTATGGGTGTTCATTGGCGGCGATCTCATCGTCTTTGCCGTCTTCTTCGTCACCTATGCGCTCGCCCGGCAGCAGGAACTGGCGCTGTTCGAAAGTGCGCAGGCGCTGCTCGACCGGCGCCTGGGCCTGCTCAACACGCTGCTGCTGCTGACCAGCAGCTGCTTCGTCGCGCAGGCCGTTGCGGCGGTCCGCCGGGGCGACGACAGGGCGCGCCGGTTGCTGCTGGGGGCGATCCTGCTCGGCAGCGGCTTCGTGGTCGTCAAGGCGTTCGAATATTCGGCCAAGATCGCGCAGGGCTTCACGCTCAACAGCAACAGTTTTTCGATCTATTATTATATGTTTACGGGCATCCATCTGGTGCATGTGCTGATCGGGCTGGGCGTGTTGTGCTTCACCCTGTCACGCTTCGACCGGTCCGGCCGGATGCAGGGCGGCGTCGCCCTGATCGAGGGCAGCGGCGCCTTCTGGCATCTGGTGGACCTGCTCTGGATCATCCTCTTCGCCCTCCTCTACCTGCTCTAGGAAAGCTGTTTCATGGCCATGATCTGGCGTAGCCGCATCACATGGGTCTGGGCGATGCTGATCGCCGCGACCTTTCTGTCGTTCGAGACGATGGCGTTGGGCAATGCCTTTCTGCTGCGCTCCGCCATCCTCGTCATCGCCTTCACGAAGGTTCTGCTCGTCGGGCGCGAGTTCATGGAGTTGCGGCACGCGCCGCGCTGGCTGCTCTGGGGATTTCAGAGCTGGGCGATCCTGACCTGCCTGATCCTGATCGCCCTGTTCCGCGCCTGAGGCAATCAGGCCGGCACTTGCGTCCCGCCGGCGGCGGCCTCGTCTATGCCCATCTTGCGCGTGAGGTCGGCCATATCGAGATATTCGCGCCAGCGCGCAATCAGCCCGTCATCGTCGAACTCGTAGATGGCGACCATCTGGTGCGGACAGGGCCGTCCCATGATGATGGCGGTATCCGACCGCTCCTGCATCACCATCCGGTCGTTGGAGAGAATATTCACCTCATTGCATTTGTTGTTGGTGGCGAAGGCCATTTGTCGCTCGATCTCTTCGCGCAACGCCGTCTTGCCCTTCACGACGGGACCGCCGGGAACCCAGAGCTGCCATTCGGCCTCCTCCGCCATCATCGACAGAATCTTTTCGACGTCCGGTCTGCTGGCGTCGCTGCCGTTGCCCCAGGCATCGCAAAATTCCCGCACCTTCCGTTCCAGTTCGACGCCCATCATTCTCTCCTCTTCCTGTGCTATCTTGCCTGATTTTGCCACTCATCCGGCAGACAGTGCCCGCGTCACGCCGATGAACGGCACGGTGCAGCTCTGACCGCCATCGACGGGATACAACATGCCGTTGACGTAGCGGGACTCGTCGGACGCCAGAAACAGCGCCATGGCAGCAATGTCTTCCGGCTCGCCGATGAAGGGGGTGTTGAGCACCTCCAGAAACAGCCGGTCCATCTCGGGCGTGGACCATTGCAACTTGGCCGGCGTCTGCGTCGGACCGGGTAGGATCGCATTGCTGCGAATGCCCCGCTTGCCATAGGTGGCGGCGATCGCCTGCACGAACCAGTTGAGCGCGGCCTTGGACGATCCATAGCTGTAGGCGGTGATATCCCCGCCCATGGAGCTGCCGGACGAGGTGGAGATGATCGACCCCGTGCCGCGCTCCAGCATATGCGGGATGGCAAGCTTGCTCGCCAGAACCGCGCCCAATACATTCACCCTCAGATTGGCGAGGAAGATGTCGGGGTCGAAGGCCAGGAAATCCATGTCGCGCATGGCGTGGTCCTGGTTGACGTACAGGGCGTTGTTGAAGAGTACGTCGATGCGACCGAAGTCGGCGATCGTCTGGCTGACCATCTTCTCCAGATCGGCCTGTTCGCCGACATCGACGGTCATCGCGCGCGCCGATCCGCCGGCCTCGGCAACGGCCTGTGCGGTCGTCTCGGCAGCTTCGGCGCGGATGTCCGCAACGATCACCGTCGCTCCTTCCCGCGCGAACATCAGCGCGCTGGCGCGTCCGATGCCGCTCCCGCTGCCGGTGATGATGCAGATTTTGTCGGCCAGTCGGGTCATGCAGCGTCCTCTCACTTATGGTTCATTGACGGGGGGGGCGATCCCGCCGCTTTGATCGGCACCCGTCGCGCCTCAAACCGCCTTCCGGATCGACAGGATCAGGATGAAGGCACGGCTGCGCTGCGGATCGGCCTCGACCCGGTCTGCGACCCGTTGGACCAGACTGGCCAGCAAGGCGTCCCGATCACGAGATGCATCGACCCGTGCCAGGAAGTTAGGACCGTTGGCCGCGCCCATCATGGTCGCCCATTGTCGCCCCAGTTCGGCCGCGTCGCCACTCCGCTGATAGGCGTCCCAATAGGGGTCGGGGGATGGGATCGCTGCGAGATGCTCCAGTTCCAGCTCTGGCACCAACCCGGCATCGAAAGGGGCGCGTATCTGATCGATCGAACGCCCCGCCGAGGGCGCCGTCATCCTCAGCGTCTCGTCGGCGCTGAACAGTCCTTCGCCTTCCATGGCGACGATCGATTGCCAGAAGTTTCCGGCCATCCATTCGAATCCGTGGCTGTCGGCGCCCCGGCCCATGAACTGGCAGATCAGGCGCCCTCCCGGTCGCAATTCGACGGTGCGCGCCTTCAGGAAGGCCAGCCAGTCATCCGCCAGCACCGCCTCGACGGCGGCCCGCGCCTGCGCGGATCGGCTGAAGATCGCCCAGCCATGATCGGCGACGTCGACCGGGTTGCGGCTCATCCAGTGCAGCGCGTTGGAGGACCAGCCGAGATCCACGCTGGCGGGTGGCAATATCGTATCGAAATAGGACCGGCCGATGGCGGACGGAAAGACGCCCTGCCGGCCGTTCAGATAGCTGGCCGGGTCCCGGTCCAGCAGGCCGAATAGCGACGTGAAGTCGTTGGAGGGCAAGTCCGTATGCACGACCTGCACCGGCCGCCGCGCGTCATGCGCGCGCACCAGATCGATGGCCGTCGCCATCGGCGCCATCGAATTGCGCCCCTGCGACGCGCCATAGTCGACGATAGTGACAGGACCAGCCGAACCGTCGCCGACGGCCCGCGCCGCATCCTCCAGCAGCGGGAGCGCGGATTGCAGATTGGCCTGTTGCAGGCCCGAATGCCGGTTGTAGAGTCCGTCCCCCGCCATGGCCGCGACAGCAGTGGGATCAGCCATAGAATGTCTCCGCAATGCGCTGCGTGTAGATCGCGCTCTTTTCGGGCGACAGGCCATAATGCGGGATCACCGGCGTGATCGCATCGGCCAGGGCGGCGCGCCGCGCGACCCGCCCCCGCACCTCGTCCGCCGTACCGACCACGGCGATGCTTTCCACCATCTCGTCGGTGCAAGCCGTCGCCATGCCCGCCATGTCGCCCTGCGCAAAAGCGGCCTGGATCGCCGAGGCCTCGCGGCCGAAACCGATTTCCTCGAAATAGCGCAGATATTGCGGTGACTGGCTATAATAGGCCACGGTCCCCCGGCAATCCTCGATCGCCTCGTACCTGTCGTCGGAAATCGCGGTGAAGATCGAAATGTTGAGCGAGAAATCCTTGCGCGCGCGCCCGGCCCGATCCAGCCCAGCCTTCACATGGGCGGCCACTTCCCGCTCGATCCAGGCATCGTTCCAAAGCGGATGTCCCAGCAGCCCATCGGCAATTTCCGCCGCCTGCGCACAGGCCTTCTGGAACACCGCCGGCAGGACGATGGGAATGTCGCCGCGCGCCGGTTTGTGCAGCAGGCGGAAGTGCGAAAGGTCGAGCCGGTGATAGTCGCCCGCCAATTCGGTGAGTTCGCCCGTATGCCCGCGCGCCACGATCGCGCGGATCATGCCCACGATCTCGCGCATATGGGCGAGCGGCTTGCCATAGGCGCTGCCGAACGATCCCTCGATCTGGCTCTGCGCGCTGGATCCCAGCCCCAGCACCACCCGACCATTGCTGATGAGGTCCAGATCGATGGCGCTGCACGCTGTCTCCAGCGGACTGCGCACAAAGGCCAGCGCAATGCCGGTCCCCAGCTTGATGCGCTGCGTAGCGGGCGCGACGGCGGCCAGCGTCGTGAAGGGCGCGCCGAACATCTGGGGCGCCCATACCCCTTCCACACCCGCTGCTTCGTAGCTCTGCGCCAGCGCCGACAGATTGGCCCCCGGCATCGGGACGATCTGCGCCCAGACAGCCTTGCGATCGGTCATGCCATCCCCTTTTAAAAACCGCTTGTGTCGAAATAGTCGCGCCAGGCGACGATATGGGGGCCGTCCATTTCCAGCGTGCCCATCAGCCGCAGCGAGAATATTTCCTGCCCGTCCGGCCCGTAAAAAATATCGCTGCGCTCGGTCAGGACGACATTGCCCGCGGCCGCCGCATGATGGACCACGACCGCGCAGCGTTCGAAAGGAATCCGGCCCAGAAAGCCCTCGACGAACGCCCTTGCCTGATCGATCCCGACGGTCGTCGCCACGCCGACATTTTCCCAGCGCGTATCCACCGTGAACCGGCGCTCCATGGCGGACAGCATATCTTCGCGTGCGCCGCTGCTTTCCCGAAAAAACGCCAATGCTTCGTCCAGTGGACCGGGCATGTCACCCCCTGCTCCTGTGTTGCGCGGGCATCATGGCGCGGGGAGTCGGCCTTCTGCCCTGCCGAAAGATAGCAGCCTGATTTTGACGGGGAGCGGTACGTCATCGGGCAGAAAGGTCATGCTGAGAATAGTATGTCCTTCCCATAACAGTGAATCGAGCGGCCAAATATCGGGCGTCGCCTATACTTCCCGGCAAAGCTGAGAGGAGTTTTCACTGATGAGCGCCGTTGACGAATTGATCGCCCTTGCCCGGTCGCCCGATCCTTTCCGTAATGCCCCGGACGATCTGGCCGAATTGCAACTGGAAGCGGCGCGCGAGCGCTTCGTGGAGCGCCGCCAGCAGATCAGGGTTCTCGACAAGCGGGCGAAAGAAGCCGGTATCGACAGCATCGACAGCCTGGCCGACCTCGTCCCGCTCCTGTTCGCCCACACCAATTATAAAAGCTATCCCGAGGCCTTCGTCGACAATGGTCAGTGGAAGCATATGAACATGTGGCTCGGCACGCTGAGCAGCCATGCCACCGACAATATCGACGTTGCGGATGTGCGCGACATCGACGAATGGCTGGACCGCGCCAGGGCGGCGGGCCACCATGTCTTCGCGTCGAGCGGGACCTCGGGCAAATCCTCCTTCCTCAACCAGTCGACGCAGGACCGCGACCTGTCGCTCGCCGCCTGTCTGGCGGCCGCCGACCTGTCGACACCGGCCTATGTCCCCGATCATGGCCGCTCGGTCTTCACCATGATGCCGCCGCGCGGCACCCACAAGATGATCGACTTCTGCAACGTCCATTTCCCGCGCTGGGCCGCGCCGGGCGAATTTCATCGCCTGAGCGACTATCCGATGCGCGCCTTCGACGCCATGCGCCCCGCGCAGCTACGCCGCCTGCTGGCGGCGGGCAAGGTCGGTCCCGGCGAGGTCGCCGCCTATGAGGCGGAGGTCGAGGCGCGCCAGCAGACGCGGGCCGGCGAGTTCGACGCCTGGATGGACCTGCTCGTCAGCCGCCGGGATCGCCCGCTGTATATCGGCGTCATGTATGGCGTCGCCTGGCAGATCGTGCAGGCCCTGCGCGCGCGCGGGATCAAGGACGGCGATTTCCATCCCGACACGCTGATGAGCTTTGGCGGCGGCACCAAGGGGGCGGCTGTGCCGGCCGACTATAAGGAACAGATTATGGGCTTTTTCGGCGTCACACCGGACCGCATCACCAGTTCCTATGCCATGGTCGAAATGAGCGGCTTCTGCGCCAAAATCCAGCCGACCCAATCCTATGCGGTGCCGCCATGGATCATCCCCCTCATCCTCGACAAGCCGGGCGAAACGCTGCTGGGCACGACCAGGGATATCGGTCGGGTCGAAGGCCGCATGGCATTTTTCGACATATTGGCCGACGGCCGCTGGGGCGGCATCATCTCCGGCGACAAGGTGCAGGTGGAGTTCGGCTCCGGCCTGGAGGGCGTAAAAACACCGGTGGTTCACGCGATCGCCCGTTACGCCGATCTGGAGGAGGGCGAGGACAAGCTGAGCTGCGCCGGATCGATCAATTCCTATGTGCGCGGATCGATCACCGCACCTCAGCCCGTCGCGGCCTGAGCGACAGGAGACAGACATGCTGCATGAAATCATCGCCGATAATGACCGGTTGCTCGTTCCCCATGTGATCAAGGGCGTGGTCCAACTCGACGCCGCCGTGGAGCATCGTTCGCGGGCCAGCGGCTCGACGGTCATGACCCCGTCGATCGATCTGGACTCGCTGATCTGGCCGCGAAGCCAGCCCGGTCCCGCCTTCGACACGCCGCTTGCAGAGATCGTGGATTTTCTCGTCGAAGTCGGCAAGGCGCTCGATTTCGACCGGAACATCCATCTCCAGGAAGCCGCGGCCTATAATCTGCGCTGCAACAGTCTGGGCGCCCGCATCCTGGAGAATTGCTACCGCGATATCGCCTGGTTCTTCACCCGCGAGGCGCTCGAGGCGGAAGCCGAACAGTCGCTGGGATCGCTCGACGTGCTGGATGGCTGGGCGCGGCGCGATATTCAGGGCACGGCCTTCGACATCCGCGCCTTCCCGCCGCGGATGGTGCATGTTCTGGCCGGCAACGCCCCGATCGTGCCGCCGGTCACGATCGTGCGAGGGGCGATCAGCAAGGGCGTCCACCTGCTGAAGATGCCGTCCAACGACATGTTCACGGCGACCGCCCTGCTACGGACGATGGCGGATGTCGGCCCCAACCATCCTGTGACGCGCTCCTTCTCCGCCGCCTATTGGCGCGGCGGCGATGTCAGCATCGAAAATCACATCCTGCGCTCGCAATATTTCGACAAGCTCGCGGTCTGGGGCGGCGAGGCGGCGGTACGCCATGCCATGCAATATGCCGCACCGGGCTTCGAGATCATGTCCTTCGATCCTAAGGTGTCCATCTCGCTGATCGGTCGCGAAGCGTTCGACGGCGTGCCCCTCGCGACCATCGCCGAGAGGAGCGCAGCCGACATCATCGCCTTCAACCAGGATGCGTGCAGTTGCGCCCGCTTCCAGTTCATCGAGGGATCGGACGAAGAGGTCGACCGCTATTGCGAAGCGCTGGTGGAGGCGATGGGCCAGGACATCCGCTATGGCTCCGGTCCCGACGGCCCGCTGCCGCCCGCCATGCTGATCGACGAACTGGACATGCTGGGCAATCTGGAGCCCATCTACCGCCTGTTCGGACGTCCCGATGGCCGGGGCATGGTCATCCGCTCCAGCGAACCGGTGTCGTTCAATCCGGGCGGCAAGCTCGTCAACGTCGTCGCAGTGGACCGGCTGGCCGATGCGATCCAGCATGTTACCGTCGCGACCCAGTCGGTCGGGGTCTATCCCCCCTTCCGCATTGCCGAGGTGCGCGACAGGCTTTCCTCGGCGGGCGCCCAGCGCATCGTCGGCCTCGGCAACATCAACACCGGAAAGTTCGGCGGCCTGCCGCACGACGGGGGATGGCCCGTGCACGAGATGATGCACTGGGTCGTAACGGAAGCAGCGAAAGATTGAACCAGATCATGACACAGACGACTACTCAGCCGCTGTCGCTCGACAGCTATCGCTTGCTTGGCCGCTCGGGCCTGCGCGTTTCGCCGCTGGCGCTGGGAACCATGACCTTTGGCGAAGAATGGGGCGCCGACGAACAGGAATCCCGCCGCATCTTCGACAGCTATGTCGATCAGGGCGGCAATTTTATCGACACGGCGGGCTATTATGCCGACGGCGCGTCGGAGATATTGACGGGCAAGTTCGCGGAGGCGAAGCGCGAACGGCTGGTCCTTTCCACCAAATATTCGCTGACTCATTCGGTCGGCAACCCCAATGCCGCCGGCAACAGCCGCCGCAATATGGTGCAAACGGTGGAAGCGAGCCTCAAGCGGCTGAAGACGGATCGGATCGACCTGTTCTTCCTCCATGTCTGGGACGACACCACGCCCGCAGACGAGATATTGCGCGCGTTCGACGACCTCGTGAGACAGGGCAAGATCCTCTATCTTGGCCTGTCGGACACCCCCGCCTGGCAGATGGCCCGGTTGCAGACCATGGCGGAATTGCGTGGCTGGAGCCAGCTGGTGGCCTTGCAGTCCGAATATAATCTGGTGGAGCGCACGGCCGAGCGCGACCTCATCCCCGCCGCCAAGGCGCTGGGTATCGGCGTCATGCCCTGGTCGCCGCTGGCGAGCGGCATGTTGTCGGGCAAATATGCGACCGGCGGCAGCGCCCAAGCCGGCGAGACTGGCGGTCGCGGTGCTCTGCTCGAAGCGGGAGGCCGCATCGATGCGCGCGTGGTGGCCATTGCGGACGCGGTCAAGGGCGTCGCCGACGAGATGGGCGTCACCTCGGCGCAAGTGGCGATCGCCTGGACCCTTGCCAATCCAGCAGTCGTATCGCCGCTGCTGGGTGCACGGACGATGCGCCAATATGCGGACAATGTCGCCGCGCTTGGCGTCACGCTGGAGCCCGCGCAACTGGAACGGCTGGATGCAGTGAGCCGTACACCGCTCGGCTTTCCGCATGATTTCCTTGCCTCACCCTTCATCCGCCACGGACTGACGGGCGGCACGAACATCCGGCCGCGCGCCTGATCAGGCGGCGCGGATCAGCCTTCCGGGACGCGCGCCGGTATCGGCGCCGTCCCGCCGGGTGATGATCCCGCTGACCATCGTGGCGCGATAGCCGGTGGCCTGCTGCGCCAGGCGACGCCCGCCGCCGGGCAGGTCATGCACGACATGGGGGGTATGCAGGCGCAGCGCGCCATGATCGATCAGGTTGATGTCGGCCTTCAACCCCGGTTTCAGCTGTCCCCGGTCGCGCAGACCCAGAAAATCGGCATTGTCCGCGCTCAGCGCCTTGACCGCCGCCGGGATCGTCAGTTGCTCGCCAGCCCGATCGCGGGTCCAGTAGGCCAGCATCGTCGTCGGATAGCTGGCATCGCAGATGATGCCATAATGCGCGCCGCCATCACCCAGTCCCACGATGCTGTAGGGATCGCGCATCATTGCGAGCGCAGGGTCCAGCGACTTTTCCGCATAGTTGGAAAATGGCATCAGGATCAGCGCATGCCCGTCCTGTTCCAGCATCAGGTCATAGACCAGCTCGACCGGACTAACGCCGCGCTTTGCGGCCAGCGCGGCGATGCTCTGGTCGGGTGAAGGTTCATAGTCCGGCTCGGCGCCGAGCGGATAGATATTGCCCCAGGTGCGCAGCAAGCGATGCAGCGGCGTCGGCGTCTCGTCCGGCTCCTCCGCGATCAGTCGCGCGCGAAAAGCGGGATCGCGCATGATGGCGACCTTTTCCGCCAACGGCCGGTCCGCGATCGCGCGATAGCTCGCACAATGGCTGAACGCGTTGGCCGATGTCGACAGGCCGCACATTGCGCCCATCGGCCGGGGGAATACCTGCGCCAGCACCGGCCCCGCACCGCTGCGATTATGCTCGGCCAGCGCATCCATGGTCCGCCGCCAGCCCTGCGGATCGGTCGACCATTGAGCCAGCGAATAGGTCAGCGGACGGCCCGAGGCGCTGGTCATGCGCTTCATCAATTCTAAATCGCTGGCCCAGTCGGCGGTGTCGAGATTGGGGATCATCTGCAGCACGCCGCGCCCGGCATCCCCGACCGATCGGGCGATCGCCACCAGTTCGTCGCTGTCCGCCTGGAAAGAAGGGATGAAGGCGCCGTCACCGCGGCGATGCACCAGCGACCGCGACGTCGCGAAACCGAGAGCGCCGGCCGCCATCCCTTCCGCCACCAGCTCCGCCATCCGCGCGACATCCGCCGCGGTCGCCGGTTCGCGGTCCAGCCCGCGCTGGCCCATCGCATAGACCCGCAGGGGCGAATGGGGAATATAGGCGCCGACATCGGCGTCCCAGGCGCGCGCTTCCAGTGATTTCAGATAGTCGGGGAAGCTCTCCCAGTTCCATATGTGGACGGCTCCCTCTTGCAAGGGCTGAACGGAAAATTTGATCGGATCGCTTGCTTCCATATGTCCGGCCTTTCGGTGCGGTCGCACGTGACCGCTGGCCAAGATGGTTTCCGCGGTGTGTGTTCCCAACACGGCAGCGGCCTGTGATGGCCACTGGAACTGACGGAGTGTCACACGCCTCGGATCGATCGATCGCACCATCTGCTCTCTTCATGCAAGATCACGGATCAGCTCAGTACGATAGCATTGATATTCTGCTCATCGCTCCTGGCTAATTCTTATGCTGCTACCGCAGTAAGGGCGGGCGGCGCGACGCATTGGTATCGCTCGCCGCTCACCATGAGTTTCCACGCGACACGTGCGGCTTTGTTAGCAACGGCAACCGCAACGAGCTTAGGTGATTTTCGTCCAATCAAGCCGATAAGCCATGGTGTGAGATTCCTACCTCGCCCATTGCGGGCGTGCTGAACGACTGCGGTAGCTCCGACCACGAGCGTGCTTCTGAGAAGCTCATCACCAGCGCGAGTGATAACGCCGTGTCTTGTCTTGCCGGCGGTCGAGTGATCTTTAGGGGTCAGGCCCATCCATGCCGCAAAATCCCGACCGGATTTGAATAGATGCGGATCGGGCGTTTTCATCATGAGCAAGGTCGCGCCGATAGGCCCAACGCCGGGAATTTTGGCCAGTCGCTGACTACATTCGTCGTTGCGATGCCATTCCATCAGCTTCGCGTCGATCCGTTCGATCTCGCACTGGAGCTGCGCATATTCCTTTCCCTGCAGGGCAAAAAGTTCGCGCGCCAATTCGGGTATCGTTTCATCTGCCGCGATGCGCTCGAGAAGCGGTACGACGCGACATGCACCCGTCGCCGCAGTGATGCCGAACTCCGCGCCATACCCTCGTATAGCGTTGACGAGCTGGGTGCGCTTCTGGATGAGCCTTTCGCGCACCCCGACCAACATGAGCGCCGCCTGTTGTTCTGCAGTCTTTACTGGAACGAAGCGCATTGTTGGGCGGCTCACCGCTTCGCAGAGAGCTTCGGCATCCGCCGCGTCGTTCTTGCCGCGCTTGACGTAGGGCTTCGCTAATTGCGGCGCGATCAACCTTACGTCATGCCCGAGCGATCCGAGAAGACGAGCCCAATGATGTGAACTGCCGCATGCCTCGATAGCGACGACGGTGGGTGGCAGCTTTTCGAAAAACCGAACCATTTCCCGGCGCGTCAACTTCTTGCGCAGCACTGCCTTCTCCGCTGCATCGACGCCATGCAGTTGAAAAACGTTCTTTGACGTATCCATGCCTATGCGGGTAATTTGCTCCACGGGCGGCTCCCTTGATTGAGTCTTGCAACGCACTCACTCTGGCACATTGCGATGCCGTTGGGAGCCGTCCACCCCAACAGGGCAGGCCCTTCGCCATCACCGCTTCGGGAATGTCCTCCACCCCCTCCATGACATTGACCAGCGCCTCGCGATCGTCCGGCCGGCACGGGGCGAAGCCGACGCCGCAATTGCCGATGACGACGGTGGTGACGCCATGGTCGGCGGACGGCACCAGGCTGTCCGACCAGGTGACCTGCCCGTCATAATGGGTATGGACGTCGACGAAGCCGGGCGTGACGAGCATGTCGCAGGCATCGATCTCCTCGCGGCCCCGCCCGACATCGGCACCGATCGCCGCGATCCGGCCATCCATGATGGCGATGTCCGCCTCGAACGGCTCACCGCCCTGCCCATCGACGATCGTGCCGCCACGGATCACCAGATCAGCTTCCACCATGTCCCTGGCTCCTCTCAGCCCGCGAGCGCGGCCAGCATCTCGCCCGATGCCTGTTCTTCCGTCACCCATTTCAGCATACGGCGGACCGGCTCGATCGCATCCTGCCGTTCCATATTATGCTGCATCGTCGCCGCACCGCCCAGCGACACGATCCGCTGCGCGCCCTGAAAGGCGAGACGGTCGCGCAGTTCGTCCTTGAGGCTTTCGGGAAAGATGCCGATCGTCTGGGTATAGGCGTTGACTGCGCTGACGGCCGTTTCCCTGCTGTCGATGGGCACGATATTGCCCACGCGGCAGGCGAGAGCGCGGGAGAAATCGACCGGATATTCTTCCTGACTGACGATCACCGCCCCCTCGTTGGTCCGACCACCGAAGATGTGATAATCCTCGTCATTGAGGCGGATGCCGTCGATCTCGGCTTTAAGCGCGCCGTCGAACGCCTTGTGCGGCGTGCTCAGATGATCGGGCAGGCGCTGGAGCGCGTCGAAGGTCATCTGCCCCAATCGGTTGGCCCGTTCCAGCCCGACGTCATCCGTGCCGCATTCGACATAGATGACCCGCGCGGACACGCAGCCTTCCTGATTCTGCGCGCCGATGTCGAGCGCCAGACGACGCGCCACCTGCCCCAGCGTCGCGTCATCGGCGAAGGCTTCGCGACCGATGATCGTCCCCGACAGCTTGGGATCCTGGGTGATGAGGTCGATGCCCGGTTGCAGATAGCGGGTGATATGCTTGACCGAATCGAACCCGCCCCAGGCGACGATCTTCTCGACGCCGCGCGGATCGTATATCGCCAATTCCACCTGATCGTCGCCGCCCTTCCAATAGGCGACGGAGACATGTTTCGACAGCGGATGATCGGGGTCCATCTCGACCATGGTTCGCACCAACGCAGCGGCCGTCAGCGGATCGTTGGACGGCAACTTGATGATCGCGTCCGACCGGGTCAGCGCATTGCGGATCACCGTCAGGATCGACACGATAGGCGCATTTCCGGCGATGACATGGACCGTCCGCGCGCCGAAGGCGCGGGTGCGGGCGGTCAGGCCCGGAAATCTGCCGGCCCCCTGATCGACCCAGCCTTCCAGATAATCGACGCCGCAGGAGCGTTCCATCATCCGGCGCATTTCGGTGCGATCGAAGGCCGCGCCGATATGCTGGAAATGGACGCGCAATATGCTCTCGGACAGGCCGGAGGTCTGGCAGGACAGGCGAAACGCTTCCTGCAAATGCCGGTTCTGACCAAAATCGAGCCGCTGCCCCAGCGCGACGAGGAAATCGAGTATCTCGTCAAAGCTCAGCGCATAGAGATCGGCCATGGCCGAAGGCGTGCGCAGCGGCAGGCGCGCCACATGTTTGGCGATGTCGGGCGCCGAGAAGCTGACGCCGCCCCGGCGGCCACCATAGTCGACGTCGGCATCATCGATAATCTGGCCCCGGATGATCAGGGGCACACGGAATGGATCGGTCATCGCTCTACTCACATCGACAGTTCGGCAAGAAATTCGAGGGCGCGGTCATGCGCTTCGGGCGCGCCGGCGCAGACGATGCGGTCATCGCCGCCTTCCTGCTCGCTGTAGCGGCGCACCGGCGGAATGACGTGCGGCCCAGTGCGGCCGCAGGCGCAGGGCTTTTCCCAGCCTGCCAAAGTGATCTCATCCCCCGTCACCAGTCCGGCCCAATAGGTGTTGGGCATCAGGTCGAACGAGGCATAGCGGCCGGTCAGGCCGTCCTTGCGCGGCAGGGGCTTTCCGGTCGCCGGATCGAGCAGGAAGGGGATTTGGATGGGTGGGACGTGATAATGGCCATGCTCGCACATCATCGACAGACCCATCTGCTCGGACGTGGCATACATTTCATAGATCGTATCGAAACCCAGAAATTCGATCACGCGCTCGCGCCAGTCGTCGGGCAGTTCCTTGCCCTTCTTGCCGCCGCCGGTCAGCAGCACGCTGCCCTTGCCGAAGACATTCTTGAGACCGCGTTTCAGCCCCTCCTCGGCCCAGTCGTAGAGGATCGCCCACATCGCCGTCACATAGACGTCGCGCCCGCCGAAGCGGCGCTGGGCCTCGCTGAAGAAATGCTTGAGGTCGTCGGGCCGGCGACGCTCCAGTTCCAGCAGCGCCTCCCGCCGTTCCAGCAGGACCGGCGGAATGTCGACCATGCCGGCCTCGCCCCGCGCCTCCGCCGCGCGCAGGCGACCGCCCAGCGAGGCGATGTCCGCGCTGAACCGGGCGTTGGGGTAAAGGAACAGAGTGTTTTCTTCGCCCTTTGCATAGAGGTCGACCTGGATGCCGTTGCCGCGCTGCATCGCGGCAGCGCCATAGCGATAGCCCGGAATGATGATTGGCATCCCGTCCTTGACGATGTCTGGCCCCCGGTCCGGCCACCAGTCGCGGATGATGACCCCGGAATGGACGATCGTCTCTCGCCACTGTTTCTTGCTGCGAGGGACGAAGCTCAGCTTACCGGTAGTGCCGGACGTGTGCTGGACGGTCAGGTCGGTTTCCGCGTCGAGCAGGTCGATCCAGTCGTCGATCGTCTCGACCCCGCTGGCGTCGACATGGGAAATGTCGCTGGTCGTCAGGCCGGCGAGCCATTTGGTCAGCTTGTCGAAGCGGCTGCGCTCCAGATAGCTGATCGGATAGGATTTGTAGACGGTGTGCGGAAACAGCAGCGGCGCCAGATCGTCGATCGTCTTGATCGCGTCGATACCCTGCTCGCGCGCCAGCTTGTCCAGCACGGACAGGCCGGGCCGCAATTCGGCAAAGCGCTTGCGCGCGCCTTCCAGATGCAGCCGGTCGATCTCTTCGCGACTGAGCGTGAAGGCCTGTGCATAGGGCGCGTCGTGGAAACTGGTAGGATCGGCGATCAGTCGATCGAGATAGCTGCTCATGAGAAAATCCGTCCTTCTTGATGGGACGGATTGTGACGGCGGCGGGGCATTTCCCGCAATGCCGATGCCTACAGCCGGAACGCCCAAACATCGTCAGGCGGACATGAAGCACGCTGCTTCACATCATATCGGATAGGCTATCCAACGTAGAACTGGTTCAACGCGATGCACCACGCTCTTCGCGATATTCTCGAGGTGTCATGCCGGTCGCCTTCCGGAAGGCGGCCGAGAAAGCGGCAGCGCTTTGGAAGCCGCAATTGCCGGCGATCACCTTGATCATCGCCTCGTCACGGACAAGCAGGTCTTGCGCACGCGCGATCCGGCGGCTGGCGATATAATCGGTCAACGTGATGCCGGTGGTGGCCCGGAAAGTCCGGATCAAGTGACGTGGGCTGGTGCGAATTTCGGCAGCCAGATCGGCGACCGAAAGCATCTCAGCCAGATCGGCCTCTATTTTATCCTTGATGCGACGCAAGCGCCAGCCGGGCATCTGTCCATGTCCGCTGCGGTCATCATATTGGGCGTGGCGAAAATGCCGGCACAGTTCGACGACGAGCATCAGCGCCATGCTTTCGAGCAATATATCCTGTCCAAAGCCCGGATTGCGCAATTCCTCCACCAGCCGGGCAAGGCCCTGGCGCACCCGACCGATCTGAACATCCTGACATGCCGCCAGATCGGCGACGCTGTCATCCTCGAACAGTTGCATCGCCCGATCATTTTCAAATGTCAGGCACAGCAGGCTGTGCTCGCCCGGTTCGCTCAGGGTCGCAAATGCGCCGCCCTTGGGCAGAAAGACGACGTCGCCTGGCGGATCCGCCAGTTGGCGTTCGCTGTTGAAGAAACGCGCCGTGGGGCAACGCGGGCCGATGGAAAAATCCAGATAGTAGGAATCGGGTCGAAAAACAGATCGGCTGCTCTGGGTCCATCCGAAGTGACGGATATCGGCGAAAATGCCATTCGTATGGAACCGCCGTTCGACATGGAAGTGCGACGCAGTGTGCGGGGCACAGAGCGGCAGACCAAGGTCGGCTTCAGGTCGCATCCTCAACCTCCTCGCCCCCGATCGAATCTCGGTTCGATCCTAAGGTGCAGGATCATTATTTCCCTGTAGATCGCGAATGGCAAGTCAGTGCCGATCATCATCGTGCACGTCCGCGACTATCCATCGGCTCGCCCATGCAAACAGACCGGCGGCCAGGATGAAGAAGCAGGATCCCAGGCTGAGCGACAGGCGCAACCCCTGTGCGCTTGCCGCCTCGCAGGCCGCGACTGCCCGCTTGGCGCAATCGGCCAGGCTGAGGCCTGCCGACACCCGCGCGCTTTCCCCCAATATATCGCTGGCAAGACCGATCAGCGGTGGGCCCAATCCATAGCCCAATATGGAACTTGTGGCGATAATCATGGCGGAGGCCATGGCGCGCATATGCGGGGGGGCCACATCCTGTCCGTGGGCATACATGGCGGGCATGTAGAAATGCTGCCCCATGGACCCGAGCACCATCAACGCCACCGCAAGCCCAACCGTCGGAAGCTGAAATGCGACGGCATATAGCGCCCCGCACCAGAGCAAGCCGAAGGAAGGCAGCCAGGCTTTGATCCGGGGGTAGCGACGCGCGCCCAGATCCATCATCGGGCCGCCCAGCAGCGTGCAGACGATGCCGACGCCACCAATCACCAGCCCCATCAACGCCGACGCATTGGCGAGGGACAGACCATGCCCACGCATGAGGAAGGATACCATATATTGTTGATTGGCGTAGGAGCCGATCCCGGCGATGCCCCCCGCTATAGCCACCAGGGCGAAGCTGCGCCGGGCCAGCAACTGGCGGACCGTGTCGACGAACGACGCGGAATGGTGCGGTCGGTTTTGGCTGCGCGGCGGTTCCGCTACGGTGGTGCGGAACAGCAGGGCCATGACGATACCGGCCATCCCGCAGATGACGAAAGCCGTGCGCCAACCATAAGCGGCAATCAGAGCGCCTCCGCCCACCGCTGCGACGATTGCGCCAAAGGGACCGGCAACCGCAAAGATGGCGATGGCAGTCGCTCGACGTTGCGCGGGGAATGCGTCGGAGATCAAAGAATGCGAGGCTGGCGTGCATCCCGCTTCGCCAATGCTGACGGCGGCGCGCCCGATGAGCATCTGGACGAAATTGGCCGCAATTCCGCAAAAGGCCGTCATTGCGCTCCACAATGTCAGCGAAATGGCGATGATCCCCACCCGTCGACCGCGGTCTGCAGCCCGCGCGATCGGGAAACTGAAAACGGTGTACAGTATGGCGAACGCGGGTCCGCCAATCAGGCCCAGTTGGAAATCGCTAAGATGGAGATCGACCTTGATCATTTCCTGGGCGACCGAGAATAACAGGCGGTCAATATAGTTGAGGCAGTTGAGCAGAAACAGCGCGACAATTGTCCACGAAAGCAGCGATCGCCCATCGGCGGAAAGCGATGCGTTTTCCGGTATCGCTTGCGGACCGGCATCCATTATTGACGGATTGCGCATCACTCATCCTATTTCATTTTTATCCACTGTGACGAAGGCTAAGCCAACAGCGCATCCCATGCCCCCGCCACGACTATCGCCGGGACGACATATGTCGCGCACGAGACATATTCCTTTCCTATATGCCTCCCCCATCCATTCCCCGAATGTTGCACAACAAACACAGGCAAAGCGGACGATTGACGATGATCGCAGCCCCCGATTCCGCTATTTCGATCTGCGGGCGGCCGTTTGGTAAAATCGCGTAATGCAGAACCCCATCATGACCCGTCGAGCAGCGACCTAAAGGCAGCGACGCCGCTTCCCGCCATACCGCTTCCCGCAATATTCGCCCAGGTCGCGCATATCCTTCGCCGCTGCCGCAGCCTGGTGCTGATCGCAGGGAAATTCCTTTTCGCGCGCCTCGACGCGCTCGCACAATTCCTCGATATCGCATCGTGAAAGAATGTTCTTTTCACGCAAATAGCAGACCAAGCTTTGCAATATGATCATAGCCTTGTCGCCACTGTCCACCGATTGACTGATATCCATTTTTCGACCTTGAACGTTGAAACACGGCATGACCGTCCGCCTCGTGAACGGCCAGTTATGCGGTAAATCAGCGATGGAACCCCTGACGAAAGATAGGATCGTCCATGCAGGCCGGATCCAGTCTATGGGTGAAGTGGACGACGCCACCTCACCCATGACCCTATGTCAGAAACGATAGGAAACCGTTGCGCCCCATGTGCGCGGCGCTGCGGTAAAGCCGATCGCGGTGCCGAAAGTCCCATAGCCGTTGAAGATCGCGTTATAATATTTCTCTCGCGTCAGGTTGCGGCCCCAAAGGGTGAACTCCATTCCGCCGTCGAGCTTGAAGTTCACGCTCCCGTTCAGCACCCCATAGGCCTTGAGCCGACTGAAGCTGTTCTGGGTATCGATGAAGCTGATCGCCGCCGCACGCTCCGCCGCGTCGTTGACGCCGTCGTTAAGCCCAGGCGTCGTCAAATCCGCGGTGGCATAGTCCTGATAAACGGCAGATGTGTAGGCATAATCGGCATGTACCGCGATTTCGCCGCCCTTGACGGGGAAACGCTGCGTTGCGCCGACATTCCATGTCCATCGCGGCGCGCGCGGCACGACTTCACCACTGCGATCCACTGTGCCGCCCAGCCCTGCCGCCGTGAACGATCCCGCAGCATATTTGGCTTTCAGCCAGGATATGGCGCCGCTGATTTCCATGCCCTGCCAAGGAATGAGGGTGCTTTCAAACTCGACGCCATAGGCTTTCACGTCTCCAGCATTCTGGACGAACTGCGTTAGATTGGCGCCAACCAGCGCATTGACGACATTCTGCGCGCCATCCCGCCAAATGTAGAAACCCGCAAAATTGGTTCGCAGATGCCGGTCGAAAAAGTCGCCCTTGAAACCGATTTCGGCGTCCTTGACCTTTTCCGGCGCAAAGGAACTGGCATCAGGCGGAGTGGGTCGCGAATTGAGACCACCGGCCAATGCAGCGCCGCCTGTCTTTACATAGACGAGTTTTCCATCTCCCAGATCATAGTCCACGCTGGCCAGCCAGGCGGGATAATCAAACTTGGCGGTGACGGGGTCAATACAATCAGGGCCAGGGGCTACCAGATTCGCATTGGCCCCCACGGCGCATAGTCCTGTAGCAGGGAGCGTGACCAGCTGGCCGTTGGAGAGAAACGAACCGGAAAAGCCCGGTATCCCGCCGATATAGCCCATGCGGTTGATCGAACGCTTGTCCCACGTATAGCGGAATCCACCCGTCACCCGCAGCCGTTCGGTCAGGCTGTAGTTGACCTGAGCGAACAAGGCCTTGGATTCCGACTTGTAACTGGCCAGGTTGGTGTTGGCAGGCGCCAGGTTGAAGCCGAAATCGGTATCCTGGAAGACGAGCGACTGGGACTGTTCATCGCCCGTTTCCTTGAAATAGAAACCGCCGAAAATAAACTCCAATTTCCCCAGGTTACCGGAAAATTGCAGTTCCTCGCTACGCTGTTTTTGCGAATAGTCGCTCGCATAGGCCGCGATCTTGGCAGGCGTGCCGTCAAGATCGGTGCCATCCCCGGTATCCGCCTCCCGATACGCCGTTATCGATTTGATCTTAACGTCGCCCAGATCATATTCGATGGTAGCACGGACACCCCATGTCTTGTTATAATTATACGGCGTATCGATGTTGGCGTTGCCAGTGTTGGGATCATTATAATTTCTGTAGAAGCGGCTCTTGTTCTGGAGGAAGCTCGCAATGTCGAATTGGCCGGAATAGAGTGCCAGTGCCGGTCCTGTCGGGTTGATACCGCGTAGAGCGACATTATTGTACGTATCCTTGATATTGGCATAGTCGGCCGACAGGGATACGGTCATCGGGATCGCCGACGGCTCCCAGTTCAGCGTACCACGGGCCGCGATGTCGTGATCGATACGGGCTGCATCGACCCCTCTTATGGGATTGTCGCCAAAGCCCTTGCCCCTCTCGCCATAGCGTCCAGCCAAGCGCAGGGACAATTCGTCACCCGAAATCGGCAGAGTCAGCGCGGATTCGATCGACCAGCTTTCATAGTTGCCGATGCGTCCAGTGACATAGCCGCCGAAATTGCCGTCCGGCTGCACGGTCGTCATGTTCAATGCGCCACCCGTCGTGTTGCGTCCGAACAAGGTTCCCTGGGTTCCGCGCAAGACCTCGACCGAAGCCAGATCGAGAAGCCCGAGATTCCCGGCGATCGGTCGCCCGTAATAGACGCCATCGACATAGATGCCGACCGCAGGATCGGAAAATGAATTGGGGCTGTTCTGCGCATTGCCCCGGATAGCGAGATATATGAGCGATGCGTTGCCGGTGCCGCCGGATTGCACCGACAAACCCGGTGCCGCGCGGCCCACATCCGCTACTTCGACGATCTGCCGTTCTAGCAACGCCGTCGGATCGAGTGCCGTAACGGCCACAGGAACCGTCTGCAGATTCTCCGAAGTGCGGCGAGCCGTCACGATGATATCGCGTACGCCGCCATTGTCATCGGCGCTGGCGCCTTGCTCGGCCATTTCTGCTGCATGGCCTGCGCCTGCACATCCGACACCCATTGCCGTACCGACCATAAGGATTGCGCGGAATATTTTACCCATGTCATCCCCTCCACCATTAATATTATGAACTTACGAAGTTTAAATTATTTATTATTATTTCATTTTTCGTTTTTATTTGACATTTCTTTAAATAAAATGGCGCATATTATTGATTTATTATTATTTTTTTCGCTCAAAGCATTTTGAATGCCTACAACGGCAGGACATCACACAATTATTACGCATCACGCTGTTCGCTACCGCCTGATATTTCTATCCAAGCATTTTATCTTTTCATACGGAGAAGACACATATCGTTGGATAGGTATCTCGACCCCATCGAAAGCCAATGCGAGATAGATATTCCCACAGCCCACGGGGCGCCCATGCGCCTATCCCCGCAACAAGGGCTCCATAGGCACCAGAACAAGATGATCGGCAGGCGCATCGTGGCCTGCGATCACCAGGCACTGGCGCAGCATCCTCCGGTGAAAGAAGCGTGTGAGGGCGGCATCATCAGCAGGCGCGCTCTTCTCGATGAAGCGCATCAATGCGACCTGACCCTCGGCGGCATCGGCATAGGCAGCACCCAGCAGCGCCTCGACGTCCTTGGCATCCTCTTCGCGCAGCCAATCGCGATAGCGCAACTGGTTCCGGAGATAGTGAGGAATGGAGGCAAGGATATTGCGTTGCCATCCTTGCAGCGATCCGCTTTCCGGCAAACGCTCAATCTCGGCCTGCAATTTTTGAAGCGCCAGGTCATTCTGGTCGACGGCGGCGGGAGGCGGAAGCACGATGTCATCGAGCGGCACGTCCAATATCTCGGCCAAGGCCTCCATGCATCGCCGTGCGATCATAGGCACCTGTACAGCCGCCTCGACCCAATCACCGCCGCGTCCCATCTCGTGCATCCCGAACAGAGGGCCGTAAATGGCTTCGGCCAGGAATGACACGGTGTGATAGGCGATCGCATCATAGTCGAGCGGCACACCGATTGCCGTTTCATAGTGACGGAACAGGGCGGCGACATCGCCCATATTCTCGATCGGGTGACGCCCCCGGAAGCAGGCCAGATCGCGCATGGGATCCGCCAGATGCCCGATTTCTACATCCAATATGCCGGTCACCTCGACGCCATCCGAAAGGAACTGGCCGCAATCGCCCGTAACGAAGGAGAGGGATTCCCGATGTCGGGGATAGTTGCGACGCAGCCAACGCGCGCAAAATTCCAGCAGCGGATCGGTGATGCCCTGCTCGGCCGTCATGGCATGAAAGCGTTCGAAATTGTGCAGGGCGATCTCGCGTGAACCCTGCGGCAAATAAGCGCCGCCCTCGACGAAGGGCTGGCTCGGCAAGCGGTGTATATCCGCCAATATCTCCATGTAGCGCAGGGATGCGGCCCACCGATCCTCGGTCATGACCGACGCGCTTTCGATCGCCTGCTGGACCAGGCCGGGATCCCGTCCGCCTTCTATCCACTCCATCACGATGGTGTTGGGTTGGTCGCACATCCCCAATATGGCCGGAATGGGAATGCCATTTTCATGGAGCGCGCGCTGCATGCGCATTTCATACACGAGCGGATAGGGATGGGTCGGCCAGGTGCGGTCGCCCTTGAGCAGAAAGTCGCGCTTCACGCCATTTTGCTGCGCCGTGGCGCGCCATACCGGACGCCAGCGCCGCTGCTTTTCCAGCATGACTTCGGAACAGCCCAGGACATCCTCAAGCCACCGGCTAAGTTGTTCGCGGCTTTCGGCCTGATCCTGATCGGCTTCGGTCTGCGCCATCGACGGTCCTCCCTATGGTCTTTTTTGTGCATTATGGCCGGTGCGTCATCCGCCTTACGCGGCCAGGCGGCCGTTGCGGACAGGACGGAATTGACGCACCGCGTTCAGTGCCTGCCGTCAGTCGCCGAACCGATAGCGGACCTCCACGCCATAGGTGCGCGGCGCGCCGTAGAATCCGCTGAATATCCCCAGCGCCGCCGATCCTACATTGCTCGACGCCAGATATTTCTTGTCGAACAGGTTGCGCACGAAAAAGCTGATGTCGGCCTTGCTTCCACCCACACCATTCAGGTCCAGTCGTCCGTTGACCAGGTCATAGGCGGGCAGAACCTGGTCGGAGGAGCGAACCTTGCTGGAGTGATAATAGTCCAGGCTGAACACGGTTTCCGCCAGCGAGGGCGACACCGGCAATGTCCAGCGCATGCCAGCCGTGACCGTCGTCTTTGCAACCAGATTGAACGGCACCTCGAGCGCAGCGAGATAGGATTGCAGATCGGCAGGCACCGTCAACGAGCGCGAGTTGAGATCGAGGAAGGTTGCACCGGCGTCGAACGACAATGTCGACGTCGGCTGGATGCGGGTTGAAAGATCGAGGCCCGCGACACGGGTCTTTCCGGCATTGACCAGCAGCGTACCGCCGCTTGGATCGTTGCTGGCATCGCAATCGCCGTCCGGCGATTTTGGCGGATTGGTCCCGCCCGGTACGGTCGTACTGCAACTGGCCTGGGTATTGAGACCCGAAATCGGCACCTGTACATTATTATACCAGCCGACAAAGGGCGACGCATTGAACTGCAATTTGACGTCGCCCATGGTGAAATCAGAGCGGATACCGACCTCCACATCCGTCACCTTTTCCGGGGCAAAAGACTGGAAGGGCGCCAGCCGCCCGGCCAGCGTCGGACTGTTGATGCCACCGGCGCGATAGCCCCGGCGCGTGATCGCGTAGAGGAAGATCGCATCCGACGCCTTCCAGTCGATGCCCAGTTGCCAGGTCAGCGCCTTGGACGAAGTCCTGTTGACGCTCGAATTGCGGATCGTTGCCGCGCCTTCGGCGCATTCATCCGGAGAAACGACGGGCTGGTTATTAAGGCCGCCGCCGACGCAGGCCTCAATCTTGTCCCAGGTGTGGCGCACGCCCAGATTGACGTGCAGGTCTTCCGCGATCTCATAATTGACGTTGCCGAACAGTGCCCGGCTCTTTTCACTGTAAAAACTGTAGTTGAAGCGAGCATCGGTAATACCAGGCAGGGTGAAGACGGGAATATAGGTGCCCGACGGCCCGAGCGGCTTGCTGTCCAGGTAGAAGGCCCCGACCAGCCAGTCGAGACGATTGCCGAGCGCCGATCCCTTCAATTGCACTTCGTCGCTGATCTGCCGGACGTCGGATGTCTGACGCCCACCCACGATCGTCACCGGCAGCCCGGCGGGGATCGCACCGCTGCCGTCTGCGATCAAGGTGGGCAATCCATCGACACTGGAATAATAGTCGATCTTGGTACGCCGATAACCGAAGATATTGATGAAGGTGATGTCGTCGGACAGATCGAACTCGGTCCGGTTGGTAATACCGAAACGCTCGACCTTTTCGAACGCATCGATGTCCGAATTGATCACGCGCGGCCCGCGCGCGCGTTGCAACGCCAATTGAGCCAGCGCTGCCTTGGCCGTCCCCGTCGCCGTCAGCCCGTTGGGGCCGGGCAGCACATCGGTCAGCACGGACGCGCCGCCGACCGCGTCATTGTGATAATAATCGACAATCAGCGTGTTGCGGAACGCGGCGCTCGGCTCGAACAGGATCGACCCGCGGATCGCGCGCGAATTGAGATCGTCCGGGTCGCCGCCGATACCGATATTCTTCGTCCAGCCGTCGCGCTTCTGTATCTGCCCGGCGACGCGGATGGCCAGCGTATCCGATGTCAGCGGTATATTGACTGCGGCTTCCAGTAACTTGGCGTCGTAATTGCCGTAGGACGCCTTGGCATATCCTCCCAGCTTATAGTCCGGCGCCGTCGGATAATAGAGGATCGCGCCGCCGGTCGTGTTGCGGCCGAACAACGTCCCCTGCGGCCCCTTGAGCACCTGAACCGAGGACAGATCGTAAGTAGGAATGCTGGACCCGACCGTAGGAGACGGCACTTCTGCGAAATAGCTGATGACGCCGGGCGCACTGTTGCCGGCCAGCGCCTTGGACTGGCCACGAATGGAGAAATTGGTGTTTTCGCGCCCGCCCGAACCCGCCAGGAACACGCCTGGCGTCTTGACCAGCAGATCCTGCGTATCGCGGATATTGGCCTGCCGCAGCGAATCCGCCCCGAAAGCCACGACCGAAACCGGCGTCTCCTGAATATTCTCGGCGGTGCGCCGCGCGGTCACTACGATGTCGCTGGAAGCCCCCTCCTGCGGCGCGGCGGTGGACGACTGCGCCAACGCCGTCTGGGACGTCGTCAGCAGCAACCCCATTGGCAGTATGAAACCGGTTATCTTCATTCTTCTTCTCCCTGGCGGTCAAAGCATGACCATTGTCTTTGAAAGCCGGTCTGCCGCCGGCCTGTGCTGTTCATGAGATCAACGATGGATGGCTGTCGCACTGCGCCGCGCGCAAATGCCCGTCGATCGCGCTTTTCTGGCAGCTGAATATGCCGATCTGTCTGCGCACTATGTCGCCATCCCCTCCACATTTCCCCGATGGATCGGGTGTGCGGGGGATAAGACGCCAATCCGCGCTTTCAATTACCTGTCGAAAGGAGGGTCCGATGGCGGTTCATGCCGATATCCACTGGATGACGTGCGGTCCGGAAAGGCTGGCAGCCGGCAGGAGAGGAAGAGATGACCCATTTTGCAAGCGGACTGTTGATGCCCGAAGGGCCGATCGCTCAGCCCGATGGAGGCCTGATATTGGTCGAGGTACTGGGCCGACGACTGTCGCGCTTGGGACCGGACGGCGTGCGCTCCACCATAGCCGATCTGGGCGGCGGCCCGAACGGAGCGGCGATCGGGCCTGACGGGCGAATCTATGTCTGCAACAATGGCGGTTTCGACAAGCTGATCCTGCCCGACGGCGGCCTTATGCCGATCGAGGCCCCTCTCGACACGCCCCCCGGCGCGATCCAGGTCGTCGATCCCGCCAGCGGCGCTTTCGAAACACTATACGCCTCCACCGACGCGACTCCTTTCTGGGGACCGAACGATCTCGTGTTCGATGAAGCGGGCGGCTTCTGGTTCACCGATTTCGGCAGGGATCGCGGCACCGCGCGCATGCGGGGCGGGCTTTATTATGCCAAGGCCGACGGGTCGGACATCCGACTGGCCGCGGGACCGTTGGATGGGGCGAATGGCGTCGGCCTCTCGCCCGATGGAGGCACCCTCTATGTCGCCCTCACCTATGAGGCGCATCTGCTGCGCTATCGGTTGTCGGCGCCCGGCATGATCGACAAGACGGCCTCAACCGCCCCGGACGGGCACAGCATCGTCGGTCGGGCCGGGCCTGGTCAATTCCTCGACAGCCTGGCCGTGGACAGCGCCGGGCGCATCTGCTGCGCCTCGCCCGGCCAGGGCGCTATATTGATCTTTCCGACCGAGGGGGGAACGCCTCTGCAGATCGAGACCGGGGATTTCCTCACGACCAATATCTGCTTTGGCGGCAAGGACGGGCGGGTGGCCTTCGTCACGTTGGGCAGTTCCGGGAAGGTCATATGCATCGATTGGGACGTGCCCGGCCTGCCTCTGGCATTCGGCTGACGCTCATCATCGACAGCACGACCCTGCCCGCCGACAGGTCAAGCAGACAGCCATTGCTGTTCCATCGCGCCATGCCCGTGAAAAGAGCGAACATGCCGGCTGATTTTTATGACTATATCATCGTGGGCGCGGGGTCGTCCGGCTGCGTGCTGGCCAATCGATTGTCGGCAGACCCGACCATCAAGGTTCTGCTGGTGGAGGCGGGGCCGGACGACAGCAGCCCGTTGATCGCCATGCCGCGCGGTATCGGCAAGCTGCTGGCGCCGGGCAATCCTCATGTGTGGGATTACGCCGTATCGCCCGGCGGCAACGCACCCCAGGAAATATGGCTGAAGGGCCGCGCGGTCGGCGGGTCCAGTTCGGTCAATGGCATGGTCTATGTGCGCGGGGCTCCGGCCGATTACGATAGCTGGGAAGCGGCAGGCTGCACGGGCTGGGGTTGGCAGACCATGGGCCGGCATTTCGTCGCGCTGGAGGACCATGCCCTGGGCGCCAAGGCGTGGCGGGGCGCGGGCGGCCCGCTCAAGATCAGCGTCCACCCTTCGGGCGACCCGCTGTGCGAAGCCTTCCTGATTGCCGCCGGTCAGGCCGGGACGCAACGGGTGGACGACATGAACGACATGCCGGCCGTGACCGAGGGCGGCATGGGCTATCAGCCGACATCCACCTATCGCGGCAAACGCTTCTCCGCCTCCCGCGCTTTTCTGAAGCCTGTGCGAGGCCGACCGAATCTGGATGTTTTGCCGCAGACCGACGCCCTGCGTATCCTGTTCGATGGGCAACGGGCGAGCGGCATCCTGCTGCGCAACAAGAATGGCGAGCATGAGGTCGCCGCCCGGCGGGAGATCATCCTGTCCGCAGGCGCGGTGCAGAGCCCCAAGCTGCTGCAATTGTCCGGCATTGGTCCCCGTGCCCTGCTCGAATCGCTCGGCATTCCGATCGTTGTCGATGCGCCCGGCGTCGGCGCCAACCTTCGTGAACATCGCTATCTGGGCTTCAACTACCGGGTCCGGGGGAACAGCCTGAACCAAAAACTGTCCGGCCTGGGCCTCATCATGTCGGCTTTGCGCTATGCCTTCGGATCGAAAGGCCCGCTGACCCATGCGGCGCATGAAGTGGGCGGTTTCGTCAAGACCGATGCCACGCTCGACCGGCCCGACGCGCAGGTTGGCATGGGCCTCTATTCCTTCCACACGGACGACAAAGGGGCGGTGGCTCTCGACCCTTATCCCGGCATGACCGTCATCGCCTATTATATGCGGCCGGACAGCCAGGGCCATGTCCGGATAAGCTCGGCCGATCCGGATGTCCCGCCGGTCATCGACGCCAATCATCTGGCCACGGATGCCGACCGACGCCATTTCGTCGCCCTCTTCCGCTGGCTCCGCCGCCTTGCGCAACAGCCCGCGCTCAAGGACTGGATTGTCGAGGAAACGGGCAAGACCGTCGGCATAGAGGCAGACGAGGACATTCTGGCCAACGCCATAGCCCTTGGCGGAACATCCTTCCACATTTGCGGGACGTGCCGCATGGGCGCGGATGACGCCGCCGTCGTCGATCCCCAGCTTCGCGTGCGCGGCGTCACCGGTCTGCGCGTGGTCGACACCTCCATCATGCCGACCATCGTGTCGGGCAATACCAATGCGCCGGCCATGGCCATCGCACTCAACGCCGCGGACATGATTCTGCAGCCCCATCAGGAACCCGTGATATGACCGTGCCTTTCACCGCATTCGACAAGCTCTATATCGATGGCGCCTGGGTCGATGGCGGGAGCGAACGCGACGCTATCATCAATCCCGCCACCGAAGCGGTGATCGGCCACGCGCCGGTGGGCAATGCCGCCGCAGTGGAGGCAGCGATCGGGGCCGCGCGCGATGCGTTCGACACGGGCATCTGGCCGCGCATGGCCATGTCCGAACGCGCGACGTACCTGCGCCGGATGCATGGCGCGCTGGATGCACGCAGGCAGCAGATCGCGGCGCTGATCGTCGCGGAAGTCGGCTGTTCGCAGGGCATTACCCAAGGCATGCAGGTCGCCAATCCGCTCGATCATCTGTTGGCCGCACTCGACCATTCGACACGCGAAGACAGCGTCCGCCTGCCTATCGACATCACCCCCGATCCCTTCAACCCCGACGGGCCGAAGAAGATCGGCGGGACGACCGTGGTGCGCGAGCCGGTGGGCGTCGTCGCGGCCATCACCGGCTATAATTTCCCCTTCCTCATCAATCTGGCGAAGATCGTACCCGCGCTGCTCGCCGGCAATACGCTGGTCTTGAAGCCGTCGCCCTTCACTCCCTTTTCGGCGCTGCTGTTCGGCGAGATCGCCGAGGAGATCGGCCTGCCCAGGGGCGTACTGAACGTCGTGACCGGCGGGCCGGAAGTCGGCACGACCCTGACCAGTGATCCGCGCATCGACCTCGTCACTTTCACCGGGTCCGAAGGCGTGGGCGCCGCGATCATGGCGCAGGCCGCCCCCACATTGAAGCGTGTGCATCTCGAACTGGGCGGCAAGTCAGCGCTGATCGTCCGTCATGACGCCGACGTCGCCCGCGCTGCGGGCATGGCGGTTGCAGTGCTGTCGGTCAATGCGGGGCAGGGCTGCGCCCTGCTCACGCGCCTCGTCGTCCATAACAGCGTCCGGCAGGCCTTCGTCGAAACCGCCTGCGCCATCGCCAACCAGTTCAGGATCGGCGATCCTGCCGATCCCACCGTGGCGATGGGACCGCTGATCCGCGAATCCCAGCGGGAAAAGGTCGAAAGGCTGATCGCCATTGGCCGCGACGAGGGCGCGCGGATCGTGCATGGCGGCGGCCGCCCGGCCGGCCTCGACAAGGGCTTCTTCACCGACATCACGATCTTCGACGATGTCGACAACAAGATGACGATCGCCCAGGAAGAAGTGTTCGGCCCGGTCGGCTGCGTCATCGGTTTCGACACCGACGAAGAGGCGATCCGCATCGCCAACGACAGCCGCTATGGCCTGAACGGCGGCATCGAGACTGCCGACGCCGCCAAGGGCTATGAGATGGCGATGCAGATCCGTGCGGGCAGCGTGATGCTCAACGGCGGCACCGGGCGCATGACCTATGCGCCGATCGGGGGCTACAAGCGCTCCGGCGTCGGACGGGAATATGGTCCGGACTGGCTGCACGAATATCAAAATCAGAAGTCGGTCTTTTACCCGGTCGGTCGATAGAGAGGCGACCTAGCCGGCGGTGATGCCGCCGTCGACCGCCCAGCACGCGCCGTGCACATGGCGCGCGCGATCGGACGCGAGGAACAGGAGCGGCTCGGCCACATCTTCGGGCGGGCATGGCGGGCGCAGGCCCGTATAGCGCGCGAGCAGCCGGGGATCGGCGAAATCGGGGAAGGCCATGCCCTGCGTCATTTCCGTCCGCATCGGGCCGGGCGAGAGGATGTTGATCCGCACGGGACTGTCCATCATCTCCATCGCGAGCGACAGCGTCAGGCCGACCAGTCCGAATTTGGAGGCGGCATAGGGCGCCAGATAGGCCTGTCCCATGAAACCCGCGGTCGAGGCGACGCAGACGATATTGCCCCTGCTCTCGATAAGGTGCGGCATGGCCGCCTGCATGAGGAAGAAGGGCCCGGACAGGTTGGAGGCGATGGTCCGGTGCCATTCCTCCTCCTGAATGTCTACCAGGCGGTGGAACATGACATCGGCGGCGATATTGCACAGCACATCCAGCCGGCCGAAGGCGGTCATCGCCGCTTCGATCACCTTCACGCAGCCACGCGGCTCGCCAAGGTCACACGCCAGTTCGACAGATCGGCCTCCTGCCTCGCGGATCAGACGCCCGGTCTCTTCCAGCTTGGCCCGCCTGCGCCCGACCAGGCATAGCGCCGCGCCTTCCCGTGCGAACGCAAGGCTCGCCGCCCGGCCCAGCCCCGACCCGGCGCCAGTGACCAGTACGACCTTCCCCGCAAAGTCCATGTGCGTCCCCTTCCCAAAACTGGGCCGGAAGAATGCCACGCCCTGTCGTCATCCTACCAGCGCGCGGCCCACGGCCGTCCTTTCGCCCGATGGGGTCGATCCCGTCACCAGCGCCGTCGCCATTGCGCACCACGCCGGCGACGACGGATCGTCTCGTCGCGCTGCGCCGGCGTGACCAGCGGGGTGTCGCCTGGAAGATGCGAGCGCAACTCCGCCGCCGGCACGATCCTGAGCGTCGGCTCAGGCCCGGAACTCGCCCCGGTCCAACGCAGCATCAGCGACCCTTCGTCGCGGCCGGCCGGATCGAGCCAGTTGGGCACGCCCGGATCGTCCAGAGCGATGACGGCTCGGAAGCGGCCGTCCCTGTCCAGCCGCGCCTGCGCGGCGTTGAGGCTGCTCTGATGGTTGATCCAGTCGATCGTGTTCCAAAGCGGATCGTTGAGCTGCACGTTCCAGTAGCGCACCGGGTCGGGCACCGCCGTGTCGATGATCATCGCCTCGCCGGGTTCCAGCCGGAAGATGCCCTGATAATAATGCTGCCCGGCAACGCCGCCACGACCGGCCCAGTCGTCATATTCCAGCCTGTTGACGAAGCCCTGCGTCCGCTGCCGCTGACTATAGCCCAGGGCGAATGCGGCATAGCGTTCGACGAAGGCCGACAGGCGATCGAGCCGATGGGCGATCTCGGCCGCGGGCATCGGGCCGCCGCCCACGCGCCGGTCGACCCGTTCGATCGCGATGCGCAGATCGCGCCCCGCGCCCCAGTCATAATAGGCATGGCGCAGGCCGATGGTGACGGCGCGCGGGTCGAGCGGGAACCAGTCGCCCGCACCATCCTTGGGCCGCTCACCGCCCAACAGGATGTCGAATGCGCCGTCCGGGCCCAATGTACAGGCATCCAGATCGATCATGCCCACCGAAGGCCCCAGATCCTCCATCGGTCCCAGCCCGCCCGCGACCAGATCGAGGAACACGAACACCCCGTCCCCGCGCGTGCCCGACAGCCTGTAGACGCCGCTGCCGTCGATCCGCGCCGCGCCATAGATGAAGTCGGGATTGACTCCGACCGTGTTGAGGATGTTGCTGACCGACGGCACGAAATCGGGATGATCGGGATCGGCGAAGGCGGTCTGATAGCCGGTGGCGAGGATGGCGAACAACAGCCGATGCGCTTCGGCTCTGGCCTGCGGGTCGCCCGAATCGGCCAGCCTGTCCAGCACGCCGTCCGCCCCCGCCATCCGGTCCAGCCAGGCACGCCATTGCGACGGTTCAGAGATAGGCATGGTAGGTCTCGATATAGTCGGCGAACCTGTCGCTGACCTGTTCGGCAGTCAGGCCATAATCGGCCAGCGTATAGCTCCGCGGTCCATGCTTGCCCGCCGGATTCTCCCGCAGCCAGCCCACTATGCCGGCTTCCGAGTCCGGCGTGAAATCCCAGCCGAAATGGTCATAGGCGGCCCGAATGGTCGAGACCGGGTCCGCGACCAGATCCTTGTAGCGCATGTCGTAGATCGGCAGATCCGTGTGCGCCTTGCGGTAATCCATGCAGCATTTCACCCCGTCCCACCAGAGTTGCAGGAACTCGGCGCCGAGCGCATGCAAGTCGAGCTGGTCGTAGGACGGCCCGCGGATGACGCTAATCAGTTGGGAAATGGAGGCGATGACGGTGGTCGGGTCGCGATGCGGCTGGATGAAGAGCGCATCGGGATAGACCCTGCGCAGCGCCGGGAGCTTGTACATATGCTCCTGGATCTTGAGCACCCAATGCCGGCCGGGATGGCGCCAGCCCAGATGCTGAAGCCACATCTTGTGGACTTCGTAGCGGAAGGTCGCGTCGATGCCCTTGAACCAGTCGTAGAAGCGCGGGAGATGCTGGAACATGCACGGATTGCTGCTCTGAAAGGCGGTCGTCATGAACGACCCGCATTCCTGAGGAATTCTGGCGCCCAGCGGATGAGCCTTCAGCAATTCGTCGGCGTCACCGCCCAGTTGCGCGCGCAGATGTTCGTCGAACCGGGCGATCCGCGGGTCGGTATCGGCGGTTGCGGCTTCGGGCGGGGGCGATGGCTCGGCCACTTCCCACATCAGCGGCGTACGGACCTGCGGGTCGCCTTCCATCAGCGCGTGCAGGAAACTGGTGCCGCACCGGGGCAGGCCCAGGATGAAGAGCGGCTGCCGGATTTCGACGTCGGCAATCTCGGGATAGCGTGCCCGGTCGTCGGCGATCGCCTTCAGCCGGGACAGGTCGTCGGCGATGATGTGCAGCGCCCGCGCATGGCCATTGGCGTTGAGCGCACGGTCTTCCGCCATCGAGGCGAGCAGCTGCTCCAGTCCGGGCCGCACATTGTCCCGCAGATAATCGGGCAGCGGATATCGTGCCAGCAGCGCGTCCGCCTCGGGAAATCCAAATGTCATTGCCATCCTCTCTCAAGCCGGTCTGACGACCATTTTGGTCAGGATGACTGGTCCGGACACCGCTGAAAAGCGCAGGCGGCATCGATGTCGCCGATCGAAAACAGATGTCGGAAATTGCGGCTCAGTGAGTCAGAAACCGGTTGCGGAACTGCTGCGGCGAACAGCCTTCCATCTGGCGGAAGGCCACACCGAAACTTGCCGTATTGGCGAAGCCGCAGCGATAGGCGATTTCCTTGACCAGAAGCGACCGGTCCATCAGCAGGTCCTTCGCCAGAGCCAGCATATGACGACGGCAAAAGGCCGCGGGACTTTCGCCCGTCGCGGCGCGAAACAGGCGTTCATAATGCCGGACACCGACCCCTCGTTCTGCCGCCAGCTTCGCTATCTCGACCTTGCCGGGCTGTTCTCGGATATGGGCGACAAGGCCGGCCAGATAGCGCCGGTCCAACGCTGGACCGCTGGAGAAGTCCGATCGCGTTTCCGGGCCGAATTGCTGCACGATTTCGGCCGCCAATCCCATGCTGATCGAATCCAGGACGAGCTGCGAACACAATCCCGGCGCCATCAATTCCCGTTGTGCCCGCAGCAAGAGCGCCCTGACATGGGGATTGCGCATATCGATGGTATCACGCAGTTGTCGGTCGGACAGTTCCATCGACAATCCGGTAAGCGCGCGAACATCTATTCGACAAAAAAGCGATCTCTGTTCGTGCTCCTCCCAATGCATCTGGAACGGCCGTGCCCAGGGATAGAAGCGTACTTCTCCCTGGGCACAAAAGTCGGCGGCGGAAGCGAGGTAACGGCCCATGGAGGGAAAGCGCGTCACCTCGAAATAGCTGCACGGCGGCGTAAAGGCGATCTCCTTACGCTCCCGCCAGAAAAAGCGGCGAACTTCAAAGCGCGCACCCATCGCCGCGACGGCAGCATCGAGCGACGTCTCGAACTCCTGCGGAAATAGGAAATCCAGGCTTGCGCGATCCGGAGGACCGGAAGCCTCGAACGATTGTATCGGCATCTCGACTTTCCCCTGCATTCGCATTCTCGATCATCCCGCTCGCGAGCCATCAATCAATCTGATTTGGCATGTAAATGCCGATCCGCGGCATGAGCGTAGAAATCCGTTATCCGCCCGACAACGGGCACCCATCATCGTCGCCTCAAAAAGCAGGCCGAAAAGCCGCCAATCACGCATTTGCATGACCTGACCGACAAACTGCCAAGCGCGTACCACGCCCGGTCGCGCGCCCCATCCGCCGGATATGACGCAGACTTAGCGATCGAAGTACTAAACTTCACCTTCTATGCCCTCAAGTCTTTCAGTATAGCCCAAAGAGGATCGATCGACCATTAGCCTATCTGCAAGGTCGCATCCGCGCGAGAAAAAGGGGGAGGAAGGAAGAGTGAGAATAGGTGCACCCAGAGAAGTGGCGAAGGGGGAAGCGCGTGTTGCGCTGACACCTGACAGCGCCCTGCAACTGCAAAAGCTAGGCCATGAATGTTTTGTCGAGAGCGGAGCCGGCAAAGCGGCCGGCTTTGACGACGACAATTATCGCGCCGCAGGCGTGACTGTGGTTCCAACCGCTGGCGAATTGTGGGCCGCGTCGGATGTCATCGTCAAAGTGCGTCCGCCCGAAGCAGATGAGGCAGCCCGGCTCGCCGCAGGCAAGACGCTGATCTCCTTCTTCTATCCCGGCCAGCGCAGCGAAGAATTGGGCGCCATCAGCAAGACTGGCGCCAATGTCATTGCGATGGACATGGTGCCGCGCATTTCGCGCGCGCAGAAGATGGACGCACTGTCGTCCATGGCGAACATCGCCGGCTATCGCGCGGTTATCGAGGCTGGCGCCAATTTCGGCCGCTTTTTCACGGGGCAGGTAACGGCGGCGGGCAAGGTGCCGCCGGCCAGGGTGCTGGTGATCGGCGCCGGCGTCGCCGGCCTGGCCGCGATCGGCGCGGCCACATCGCTCGGCGCGATCACTCTGGCCTTCGACGTCCGGCCCGAAGTCGCCGAACAGATCGAATCGATGGGCGCGCAGTTCGTCTATCTCGACTTTTCGGAGGAACAGCAGGACGGCGCGGCGACCGGTGGCTATGCCGCCCCGTCCAGCCCCGAATTCCGCGAAGCCCAGCTCAAGAAGTTCCGTGAACTGGCGCCGACCGTCGACATCGTCATTTCCACCGCGCTTATTCCGGGGCGTGATGCGCCGGTCCTGTGGACGAAGGACATGGTCGAAGCCATGCGGCCCGGATCGGTCATCGTGGATCTGGCGGCGGAACGCGGCGGCAATTGCGAACTGACCGTCACGGACGAGAAGATCGTGTCCCCGAACGGCGTCACGATCATCGGCTATACCGACTTTCCCAGCCGGATGGCGGCGCAGTCCAGTTCGCTCTATGCCAGCAATATCCGCCACATGCTCTTTGACCTGACGCCGGGCAAGGATGGCGTGATCGTCCATAATATGGAGGATGACGTGATCCGGGGCGCGACCGTCGCCTTTGAAGGGGAGGTCAGCTTCCCGCCGCCCCCGCCCAAGATCAAGGCGATCGCGGCGCAGAAGCCAAAGCCCAAGGCGGAGGAACTGAGCCCCGAACAGAAACGTGCGAAGGACGTCGCCGCGTTCAAGGCGCAGACCCGGTCGCAGGTCACGACTTTGATCGTCGCCGCGATCCTATTGATCGCGGTCGGCGCCGTAGCGCCCGCCAGCTTCATGGCGCATTTCACGGTGTTCGTGCTGGCCTGTTTCGTTGGCTTCCAGGTGATCTGGAATGTCAGCCATGCGCTGCATACGCCACTGATGGCGGTGACCAACGCCATTTCCGGGATCATCGTGGTGGGGGCCATGCTCCAGGTCGGGTCATCCAATAATGTGGTGCTCGCGCTGGCGACGATCTCGATCCTGATCGCGTCGATCAACATCGTTGGCGGCTTCCTGGTCACGCGCCGGATGCTGGCCATGTTCCAGCGGTCCTAAGGGGGTAGATTTCATGTTCGATACCGGTGTGGTGTCCGCAGCCTATCTCTCGGCTGCGGTCCTTTTCATTCTGTCGCTGGGCGGCCTTTCCAATCAGGAAAGCGCCAAGCGCGCCGTATGGTACGGCATTGCCGGCATGGCTTTGGCCGTGCTGGCCACACTCTTTGGCCCTGGGGCGGCCAATTTGCCGATCGTGGCCGGCACCTTCGCCGTCGCAGCCGTTATCGGCTGGATCGTGGCGATGCGGGTCCAGATGACCGAAATGCCCCAGCTCGTCGCGGCGCTGCACAGCTTCGTCGGGCTTGCGGCCGTCTTCATCGGCTTCAACGCACATTTCGAACTGGAAACGGTGAACACGCTCGATCCGGCCGCGCGTGCAGCGCTCACCGGCTTTGCCGGCCTGCTCGCACATAAAACGCCGGTGGAAATCAACATCCTCAAGGTCGAGGAGTTTCTCGGCATCTTCATCGGTGCGGTCACCTTCACCGGATCGATCGTCGCGTTCGGCAAACTCGCGGGCAAGCTGGACGGCAAGGCGAAGAAGCTACCCGGCGGCCATGTCCTCAACGCCACGGCGCTGCTGGCGTCGCTCGTGCTGCTGGTGATGTATGTCGGCAATATCGGCGTGGAAGGCCGCGAACTGACGGTTCTGCTCGCCATGGCGGCGCTGGCGCTGTTCATCGGCTTCCACCTCGTCATGGGCATCGGCGGCGCGGACATGCCCGTGGTCGTCTCTATGCTCAACAGCTATTCGGGCTGGGCGGCGGCGGCGATCGGCTTCACCCTGGGCAACGACCTGCTGATCGTCACCGGCGCGCTGGTCGGCTCTTCGGGCGCGATCCTCAGCTACATCATGTGCAAGGCGATGAACCGCTCCTTCGTGTCGGTGATCCTGGGCGGCTTCGGCGGCACGACGGGACCAGCGGCGGAGATCGAGGGCGAGCAGGTCGCGATCGATGCCGACGGTGTCGCCTCAGCGCTCAACGAAGCGGACAGCATCATCATCGTGCCGGGCTATGGCATGGCGGTGGCGCAGGCGCAGCAGAGCGTGAGCGAACTCACTCGCAAGCTGCGGGCAGCCGGCAAGACCGTGCGTTTCGCCATCCACCCGGTCGCAGGCCGCCTGCCGGGGCATATGAACGTGCTGCTGGCCGAAGCCAAGGTGCCGTATGACATCGTGCTGGAAATGGACGAGATCAATGACGACTTCCCCTCGACCGACGTGGTGATCGTCATCGGATCGAACGACATCGTCAATCCGGCGGCGCAGGATGATCCCAACTCGCCGATCGCCGGGATGCCGGTGCTGGAAGTGTGGAAGGCCAAGCAGGTCTTCGTGTCGAAGCGCGGACAGGGCACCGGCTATTCCGGCATCGAAAACCCGCTTTTCTACAAGGACAATACCCGCATGTTCTACGGCGACGCAAAGGTCGCGGTGGACAGTTTGTTGGGGAAATTGAGCTGAACGCCAACGGCATGATGTAAAAGGAGTGCCAGCAGGAGGCCCATACCGCCTGCTGGCCAAGATTGCGCATACTGACGCCGGATTCATTGTGGCTTCAGTGGGTGTAATCCAATGCTCATGATCTGACCCAACCGAGCGGGCGGATTGATTTATCAGAGCGGATCGACATTCGGTTTAACCAGATCATCGCGGCTGTGGTTGCGATCTTATGATTCTATTCCCTTGCAAAGGCGAGTCCGGTTCCTGAAGTTGCACCGGCTACGCAAGCAGTGCCTTTGCCAATCATGCACTTGCGCGTTCGGGATCGTACCGGTGACGCTGGGCATCGTCGCTCTTCATGTTAGGGAAGGCGATGAGCAAACGATGGAAATGGATGGCAGCGGGCGCATGTGGAGTGGCGGCCCTCGCCAGTGCAGCTTGTTCGCCACTCCTGACATTCGACGCGCTGGTGCCCAAGGATAACGATGGTGTCAGGATCGCACGGGATATTCCCTACGATCGAGGCCCTCGACAAAAACTGGACATTTATGCGCCACGCTACAGGCGCGCCGACGCCAGACTTCCTGTCGTCCTGTTCTTCTACGGCGGTTCATGGGCCAGTGGCACAAAGGCGGGCTACGCCTTTGTGGGCCGCGCCCTGGCTGCGCAGGGTTTCCTGGTCGTCATTCCCGATTATCGAATCGGACCAGACAATCTTTATCCCGATTTTGTCGAGGACGGCGCAAGCGCAGTCCGATGGGTGATGGCGCATGGGCAGGATTATGGCGGCGCGCCGGATTCGATCATCCTGTGCGGCCATTCAGCGGGCGCTTATATCGCCGCCATGCTGGCGGTCGATGATCGATGGCTGGGCGCGGATCGGAGGGCGATCAAGGGACTGGCCGGGATCGCCGGCCCCTATGATTTCGCGCCGTTCGATGTCGCGGCGAGCAAGGCCGCGTTTGGCGCATGGCCAGACCCGACGGAGACGCAGCCTGTACGCTGGGCCGGCAAGGGCGATCCTCCGACCCTGTTGTTGGTCGGCGATGCAGACGAAACCGTGCGCCCACGCAACAGCGAAGCCCTGGCCGCGAAACTCGGCGCGGCAGGCGTTCCGGTTCGGATCAAGCATTATCCCGGCATAGGTCATATCGGCATGGTGACGGCGATCGCCCGGCCATTCCGCTATCGCGCGAGCGTCGTCGCGGACATCGCGCATTTCGTGAAGGATGTAACGCCTGCCCGCTGATAGGGTGCTTATGCTTTCCAGCTCGTGGGGAATAGCCGCTTCAACGCCTCAACCTTGGGCCGGTCATTCATGACGATATAAGGATAGGTCGGGTTGCGGGCCATGAAGTCCTGGTGATGGGCTTCGGCCGGGAAGAAGCGGAGATTGCCTTCGATCCGCGTCACGATCGGCCGGGCGTAGACATGGGCGGCCGACAATTGCGCGATATAGGCGCGGGCAACCTTCTCCTGTGCGGGCGAAGCGGGAAACAGGGCCGATCGATATTGGGTTCCCCGGTCTGGCCCCTGCCGGTTGAGCAGGGTCGGGTCCGCCACGACGGAAAAGTAAATCCGCAGCAGGTCCGCATAATTTACCTGCGTCGGATCGAACACGACCCTGACGGATTCGGCGTGGCCGGTGGTGCCGGTGGACACGCTTTCATAATCGGCGGTCGACGCGTCGCCCCCGGCATAGCCCGACGTCGCGCTGACGACGCCCTTCACATGCGAGAACACGCCCTCCACCCCCCAGAAGCAGCCGCCGGCAAAGGTCGCGGTTTCGCGATGTCCGGTCACCGGCTCGGTCGTCGCGGCAGCGGGTGCCAGAACAGCCCTCTCGGCGGCAGCACCTGGCTTGGTGAGGACGATCAGGCAAGAAGGACTGCGGCGGCCGGGAAGATGCGGGACATGGCAAGGCTCCGTCAAAGGATCATGACAGAGATACGAAGCAAATCGACATACGGTTACGACCCTGTCCATTTTTTTTGAAACCATTCGGCCCGGTCCCACGAATATGGGATATGACACAAACAGAACCCCAATCCTCGCGCCGCTCCTTCCTGGCCTTCGCCGGCACCGCCGCCATCGGCGCGCTGGCCTGGCAGTGGATGAGTGGGCATGGCGCGGCAGCGATCGCCGCCGCCCCCGCTCCATTCAAGCTCAGCGAGGCCGAATGACGCAAGCGCCTCTCACCACAGGCCTATGCGGTGCTGCGGCAGGCTTCGACCGAATATCCCTTTACCAGCCCTCTCAACAAGGAGCATCGCAAGGGTCGGTTCCTTTGCGCGGGCTGCGCCCTGCCGCTCTATGCATCGACCACGAAATTCGACAGCGGCACCGGCTGGCCCAGTTTCTACGATCATCTTCCGCGCGCCATCGGCACCAGCGTCGATCGGTCTCTGGGTGGCGCGCGAACCGAAGTCCATTGCGCGCGATGCGCCGGCCATCTGGGTCATGTCTTCGATGACGGCCCACGCCCGACGGGGTTGCGCTATTGCATGAACGGTGTGGCAATGCGGTTCGCGCCGGCCTAACGGATATCGGCGATCAGTCCGTCGCCGATCCATTGGCCGAGCAGGGCGCCGGCGGTTGCCACCCCCGCTTCCTCGCCCAGCCGATCGATCAGCGACGCACATAATGTGCTGAAGCGGGCACCTGCAACGGCTTCGGCCAACATGTCGGCCTCGACCGTCTCGATCGTGCGGAAACAGGGCGTGAAATCCTGCCGCCACACCAGCATCGCGCTCGACCGCGAGAGCATGGCGGCCGCTGGCGGTTGCTCTTGCGCTGCCAGCGCCGACCATATCGCGCCAGCATTGGTGATCGTGTGTCCGGTCCTGAGCGTCGGGACGAACATCAACGACGCATCATCCCAATCCACCCCCGCCAGTCGTTCTGCGCTGACCGGATCGGCATCGCATCCCTCAAACGCCCTGGCCAGCGCATGGTCCAGCCAGGCCAGTTCTACGATTTCGGGATCATTGGGATAGAGGCGCGCCAGCGTCCGGTCAAACCCGTCGCCATAGACGCCGAGCGTCCAGCCATGGGGCAGGCTATTGTCGATATGCGCGCGCGCTACGGCCATGAATGCGTCCTCACCCAGCCAGAGCGCCGTCTTTTCGAACATCTCGCGCAGGCAGTCGGCCAATCGCACCCGATAGCCATTATGATAGACGTCCAGCCCTGCTTGCGCCGCGCCGTCGACCCAAGCCGTCATAGATCCCGGCCGGTCGGTCAGCCATCCGGCGAAGGCGCGCTGCATCGCGGCCAGGCTCATGCCGCCTGCCTCCTGTCCACAGGCGCGATCGCACGGGCCATGTCCAGTTCGGTTAGCAGGTCCGCGAGCGGGGGAATGTCGTCGTCCCGTTCGATCATGGTCGCGACCGGCCCAGTCCGGCGGCACGCTTCGGCATAGAGCGACCAGACCGGTGGCGGCACGGGCTGGTCATGCGTGTCGATCAGCCGGTCGCGACCCTCGCTGTGCCCCGCCAAATGGATCTGGCGCACGCGGTCGGCCGGCACGCCGGCTAGATAGGCCATGGGATCGAAGCCGTGATTGACCGCGCTGACATAGATATTGTTCACGTCCAGCAGCAGGCCGCAGCCGGTGCGTGCGCACATCGCGTCCAGAAACTGCCATTCGGTCATGCTGTCGGCGGTGAATTGCAGATAAGTGGATGGATTTTCGATCAGCATCGGCCGTTCCAGCATGTCTTGGGCATGGAGGATATTGGTGCAGACCAGATCCAGCGCTTCGTCGGTGTAGGGGAGCGGCAGCAGGTCGTGCGCGTTGAAACCCTCTATTCGGGTCCAGCACAGATGATCGGACACGAACAGCGGATCGAGATGGTCGACCAGTGTTTTCAAGCGAACCAGATAAGCGCGATCCAGCCCGTCGGCCGATCCGATCGACATCGACACGCCATGCAAGGCCACCGGATGCCGTTCGCGGATCTGATCGAGGATATGGCGGGGACGCCCGCCATCGACCATGAAATTTTCGGATATGACCTCCACGAAATCGACCGGCACCGCGCTCGTCAGGAAATCCTGATAGTGCGGCGTGCGCAGGCCCAGGCCGAAGCCGGCAAAGGGGGCGATGGGAGTGGCGGTCATCGAAACGCTCCGGAAAAGGAGAGGCCCGGCCGGGGGAAGCCGGGCCTCGGTAGCGCGCAGGCCATGATGGGGCGAGCGCGAAGGCCGATATTATTGCGCCGCAGGCGCGGTCAGGCTGCCGCCGGCGGCGGTGCATTTTTCAGCCGACATTTCCTTGAAACCCTGACCCTTGCAGCTGTTCATGCCCTTGCAGTCGTTCTTGGCGGTCTTGCAGTCGGACGTGCCCTTGCAGCTATTGACGCCATAGCAATGGGCGGTCTTGGCATCATGGGCCGCAAAGGCAGGCGCGGAGGCCGAAACGCCGGCGATGGCGAGCAGCGCGGCGGTGGTGGCGATGCTGACGCCGGTCTTGATGCTGGTCATGAGATAGTCTCCGAAGAAATTGCCGGGATGGCATAGGTTCTTCGGCGCGAGCCGCGCGATGGTTACACCCGCTCTACCAGCGCAGGAAACGCGGTCCGGCCAACGCGCCGCCCAGCGTCGCCAGCGCCATGCCCAGCGTATACCAGGTAAGGACGAAGGTGGCGGACACCTCCGGACAATGCAGCCCATAAAGCGTTGCCGCACAGGCGCCCGACGCCAGACCCCCCATTGCCCCCGTCAGGCGCAACCGGGTCGGGGCGAGGCGACGAAAGGCCCAGAGCAGGCCAACGAACAGCGGCACGGACAAGCCTGCCACCAGCATCGAGCATTTCGTCCAGCTATGGCCCAGCCACAGGGCGAGCCAGCCCTCGACCGGGGTTCGGATCAACTCGCTTGCGGCGGCAGCCATCAGAAGCAGCAATGGCAGGGCCAGAAGCCAGAGCCCGCGCGCGCGCCTAGCATCCGGCCGGGCCAAGTAGATCGTTGCGCCGATCGCGCCGATCCCCAGCGATAGGGTATAGGCCCATTTCATCCAGAAAGGGAAAGCCTGTATCGCGGCGCCCAGATCGGGCCGGAATCCCAGCGTCGCGGCCATCGCCGCCAGCGTGACAATCGCGCCGCCGGCCAGGCCGATCCCGACCCTGTGTTCCACCGCATGGCGCGGGACCGGGCGTGCATCGCCTGCCAGGGCGCGAATAAGGTCGTCGGTCTGCATCAGCCGTCTCCCCTCAACCGCGCGGCGAGCGCTTTCAAGCCCCGATGGACCGAAACTTTGACGTCCGCGTCGCTGAGTCCAGCGGATTGGGCGGCCTCCGCAATGCTCAGTCCATCAACCTTGGTGTCGCGGATCGCCTTGGCCTGCTTGGGCGACAGCCCGCCGAGCAACCGGTCGATATCCATGCGGGCAGCGCAGGCGTCCTCGAACCCTTCTGCAACCAATATCTCTTCCAGCCCTTCTATCTGCACCATGTGCCGGTTCCGCCGGAACTGGTCGATCATCTTGTAGCGCGCCACGGCATAAGCCCAGGCAACGAAAGGCCGCGTCCTGTCATAGGTGCCGCGACGGGTGTGAATGGCCATCAATGTTTCCTGTACCAGATCCTCGACATCGTCGGCCGCACCGCGCAAGCGGCGTCCGAAAAAGGATCGCAGCAACGGGACGAGTGCGCCGAGCAAGGCGGTATAGGCATCGACGTCTCCATCGAGACCGCCGATCATCCATATCCTGAGCTGTTCTTCGCTCGCCCGCATACGCACTCCCGAACAGTCATTCGGAGCCAGCGACCCCAAGGTTACAGCGATGCGACAGAAAAATGCTGCGCTCCCATTTCCAGCGCCATGTGTAACGCCTTTGCGTTCCGTCGCGAAGAAGCTTCCGTAACCCGGCCCGCTTGGCCTCCCAGGGTTGCCGTGCGACGGGGCCGTCCACAACGGCTCCGTCGCATGTCAGGCCATCACGCTTTTCAACGGAGAAATATCATGTCGTCCACCCCAGCCCTATTGGCCGCAGCCCTCGCCATCGCGATCACGACCGGCGCGGCCCATGCTGCCGCGCCGGCCAAGCCGATGGAAAAATGCTATGGCGTGGCCCAGGCGGGCAAGAATGACTGCAAGGCCGGCACCGGCACCAGTTGCGCCGGGACGTCGCGGATCGCCTATCAGGGCGACGCCTGGAAGCTGGTGAAGGCCGGCACCTGCACCAGCATCAAGACGCCCAAGGGCTTCGGATCGCTGACGCCCAAGGCTTGACCCTTGCTGATTCTGCGGAGAAGAGCGATGACATCCTTTGCGCGCTATTATGCTGAAGGCTGCGGTCGGCTGACCCGGCTGGTCCCTGAAAGCCTGCTGCTGCTGATCGCGCGTCTGGGCATCGCCGCCACCTTCTTCCTGTCGGGTCGAACCAAGGTGGAGGGCCTGCTGACCATCGCGCCCTCCACCTATGAACTGTTCCGGACCGAATATGCCTTGCCATTCGTGCCGCCGGAGATTGCGGCGCACGCCGCTACCTATTCGGAGCATCTTTTCCCGATCCTGCTGCTACTCGGACTGTTTACGCGACCGGCTGCTGCTGCCTTGCTGGGCATGACCCTGGTGATAGAGATATTTGTCTATCCCGACGCCTGGCCGACCCATCTTATCTGGGCTGGCTTGCTGCTCCTTCTGCTCGCCCGTGGCGGGGGTGACCGGTCCATCGATCGCTGGCTCGGCCTCGAACGCCTTGGCGGAGATTGTGAGGTTCAAGGCGTGAACCGACACTGATCGGCCGTTCATCGATATATTTCGGCGTTGCCGGAGCGGGCTTGCCATCATCGTGACGAGCTGGCGTTTTTGCTCGCCCGCCAACGGTCTTGCTGCAATATCCGATCCGCGACAGGACGATGCGTCAGACTTTCGCTGTAAAGCTGCACCTATTCCTTCGTGACGAGCAGGCCAAAGCCCTTGCCATGAGCTTATCTCCCCTCTCCTTTCATCGGCAGCTCGCAACGCCACGCCACCGTAAGTGTCTTCATCCTGCATCGCATATTCACGCCTCCCACCCCGGCGCACCATGTTTCAGCGCATCGGCACGATCGGCAATTCGAACGAGCCAACCGGCAAGGGCGCTTCGTCATAGAGGTTCACGACCGGCGCCCCGGCCCAGGCATAGCGCACCCGCACCGCAGGCTGGCCATCCCCGGTCAGGATCACGCGCCCGCCCTCGATCCTGCCGCCCACGAAGCGGCAACTGCCCACCGCCTCGCCGCATAGTTCGAAGCCGATCGCCTGCGCCGCGCTGCGCGCGTGCAGCCCGCCGGTCAGGCCGGTAAAATCGATCGCCGCACCGCCATCGGCCGTGGCGATCGCTCGCGACGCCTGCGGCCCGGTGCGCGATAGCGCCTCGCCATAGGCAACCGCCCGCATCGCCCGCGCCAGCCGACGGCCGACCTCCTGCTTTTCACCCGGATGAATATCGAACGGATCGCCCAGGTCGATCGCGGTGGCCAGGCCGCCATGATCGTCCCGCGCCATCGCCTGATATTGCACGTGCCGCATTGCCGCCCAGCCATTCTCCGCAGGCTTGGTAGCCGGGTCGCCATAGCCGGCCAGTTGCACCGCGACGAAGGCCAGGTCGGGCGCCCCGAACTGCCGACGCCAATCGGCCATCATTGCTTTCATTCGATCGGCATAGCCGGGCAGGTCGACATCCGATTCACCCTGATACCAGGCGACCCCTTTCAAACCAATCGCCCCCAGCGGCGCGATCATCCCATTATACAGCGTGCCCGTGCCGGTCGTGTCACCCCAAGGCACGCGCGGCGCGCCCGGCGGTGATTGCTTCGCTACCGCATAGTGCCACCCGTCGCCCAGCGACATGTCCCCTGCCGGCCCCAGCGACATGTCCCCTGCCGGCCCCAGCGACAGTTTCATGACTTCAGCCGGACCGGACAGGCCGCCATTGGCATAGTTGTCGAGCACATTGACGATGATCACATTGCGCCCCGGCTGCAACACCCCCGGCGGCACGTCGAAGCTGCTCGGCTGCCAACTGCGCGCGCTCATGCCGACCGGCTTGCCGTTGATCCATACCCGGCCAACATCGTCCAGCAGCCCCAGCGACAGCGTGCCGCTAGCATTAGCCTGCGCCACCGTCAGGTCGATTTCGCGCCGATACCATATCATGCCGTTGAAATCAGCCAGCGCAGACACACCCCATTCTTCCCACGGCCCGATACGCGGCACATCGCTCCAGACCACGCTACTATCGGCCTGCCACGGCTCCTTGCCCGCGGTATCGCCTGTTGCCTTGCGCCACCATTTTTCCCATTCCGCGCTTGCCGCTCGTTCCGCCGCAACGGGATCGCGCCCATGCAGCGACACCAAAGCGGACTGCGCGCCCTGCCCGATCGCCGCCTGCGCCCGCGCGCCCATCCACGGGTTTATGCGCGATCCGCCCCAACTGCTGGCAATCGCACCGATCGGCACCTTCGCCGTCTTGCGCAACGCGCGCGCCATATAGAAACAGGCGGCGGAAAAATCGGCGACGCTGTCCGGACTGGCCGGTCGCCAGAACACCGCCTGCTGAAAATCACGCAACGGATCGTCCGCCACGGCGCGCGGCACCAGCATCAGGCGCAACTGATCGTCGGCGGAGGTCCGAAGCTGCGTCATCGCATCCTGCGCGCTGCGCACTTCCAGCTCCATGTTCGACTGGCCCGAACAAAGGAACACGTCACCCACCGCCACGTCCTGCGCCACGACGCTGCCCGACGCCGCACGCGCTTCCAGTCGTATCCGCCCTGTGCTATTCGTTGCCGCGAACCGCGCTTCAAATCGACCATCCGTGCCGACCCGTACTTCACGCGTTTCGACTCCGAATGTTACCGCAATCATTTCTTGTGGCGCACCACGCCCGGTCACTATGACAGGATGATCGCGCTGGATCACCGCATGGTCGCTGAACATCGGATCGAATTGCGGCGCCGCCCACGCGGTCAGCGCTATAAGCGCCATACCGCCCAAAAATAGAGCCGATAAGCGTTTTACATGATTGCGCGAAAACATGGCCGTCCGCTCCTCGCCTCATGGATCGGCCTGTGCCGGACCGTTACCGTAGGGATAACCGATTTCCCCTGCGTAACAATGATTTTGTTATCGCTATCTATGATCGACCAAGCGGCCGAGCGTTAAACCGCGCACAATTGTCTACCTCGCTGTCGCAAAGTCGAGGTGCCGATCGAAAAACGGCAGCACCTGATCCTGAAACCGCCACGCGACCCGGCTGGTATGGTCGCCCTGATATATCTCGAAACTGTTGCCAACACCGTTGCGGTCCAGAACATCATGCAGCGACTGCGCATCCGCCTTCAGCCCGTCCCTGTCACCGACATCGATCGCGATCGCCGCATAGCGGCGCAGGTCGCCAATATACTGATCTACGAAAGCCAGCGGCGCGTTAGCGGCCCATTTGGCCAGAATATCGGGCCGCGCCTTCCCGTCTCTGACCGGTAAGTCCAGATAGAGGGGCGGGTTCTTCGGATTGGGCGACCATGCCGCAGCCGTCGCGAGTTGCGCTCGCAGGATGAAGGGCAATCTGGCCGCATCAGCCGGTGTCCTGACCGCATCCAGCGCCGCGATGGACGCCGCATCCATCGGCCCGGCGTCTCGCGCCGACAGGCAACAGGGACTCATCATATAGAGCGCGCCGAACATGTCGGCATGTTTCATCCCGATCCGGCTGGTGCCATATCCGCCCATACTATGCCCGACCAACCCCCGGCTCTCCCGCCGAGCGATAGTCCGGTAATGGCCGTCGACATAGGCGATCAGGTCGCGCGCGATGAAGGTTTCGAAGTCGCCTGTCGTCACCGACCGCGCATACATAGACCCATTATGCACGGTCTTGGAGTCGGGCAACACCAGGATCATCTCCTTCGCACCCTTGGCGAAGGCATTTTGCGTTGTCGCCAACAGATGGATTTCCCGGCTCCACTGTTCCGCACCGATCGAGTAGCCATGCAGCGCATAAACGACTGGATAACGCCGCCCCCGATCCTTGCCATAGCTGGGCGGCAGCACGACCAGCACGTCGCGATCCGTCGCCTCGCCTTCCAGATTGCCTTCGATCGTCGGTGCATGGACCTTGATCCGTTCGATCGTCACCGCCTTTGCGCCAGCGACCGCCACCGGGCCGTCCGTTGCCATTTGCGCCGATACAGGCATCGTGCCGGCAGCAAAGATCGCCGTCAGAACCGCCGTGACCCGCATTGTCCGTTTCATGCCAAACTTTCCTCCCAGCAATACAATATTCTTTTTTAAAGCCGCTTAGCTGCCCCGCAGCATCCGCATCACCAACGTCCGGATGCGGCCATAATTCCCTTGGGCCAACGGCCCCAACACCCCATGTTTCTCCTCGGGGAGATGCGCCAGCGGATGCCCATCGACACGAAATACATAATGATCGAAATAGGCGCGCCACGCTGCCCGTTCGGACGCTGGCCGTTCGGCAATGGCGATCATCGCGAGGAGCAAGGCCGCATAGGGCGAATCAGGCCCGGCCGAAAAACCGTCCCACCAATAGTTTACGAGGATGTTGATGGAATCGAGCGCCTCGACCTGATGCCACCATAGCTTGGGTAGGTAAAGGGCATCGCCAGGGTACAATTCCACGTCGATGGCTTTCGCACGCGCCGCCGCGAACCGCGGATAGGCGTCCGTGTCCTCCGCGACCCCTGCAACCATGGACACAGGCTGCCCCGACAGCGTGTGATCGATCGGTCCGATATACAGGTCGCCGATCGCTTCGGGCGGATAGAGCGTAAAGCGGCGGCGGCCCGCTACGACACAAGCCAGATTATCATAGCTGTCATAGTGGCATGCGACCGTAGATCGGTTTCCAACCCACAGCCGCGGGCGAACATGCCCGTCCAACAGCATGCTCGGGTTATCGACCGCAAAGCCGGGGAAATGCGCCTCCGTCGGTAGCGATCCCATATAGCCTGTTTCGCGCTCGCCAAGAGCGTTGGCGCTGATCCGAGCCAACGCATCGCGAACAGCTATCACTTCCCGCAAGAAATTGAAGCCGCTTATGCCTGCGCCATAATGATAGCGCCCCGCAAGCGAGGCGGGCGCGGAAAAATATTCGGCCGTTAGCCCAGCATCATATTGCGCCAGATAAGCCATCGCCGCATCCGTCCCGCGCGCCGCCGCCGCGACCGCAGGCCAGTGGCTGCAATGCTTGCGAATCACGACCGGCCGGCACGACGAAGCCAGCGCGCGCAGGGCGTCGGCATCGCCAACATCCGCCGCATTGCGCTCGTCCAAGCTCGAGGCCGCGTTGCCCCCGCTCACAGCATCGACGCAAGCCGCTCGTTGCGCCGCCTGGCCATCAGCGCAATATGCTGGAGCGACGTGATCATGGCATAAGCCCATTGCATATGCCCCGCCCGGAAAAGATCGAGTATCGCTGCATCTTCCAGATCGCTCAGGGCATCGAGACTGATGGTGTACAGACCTTCCAGACGCAGTGTTTCACCGTCATCGAACGAGAGCGAGACGTCGATCGGCTCCACCAGCCGATAGGATAACAACTTTGCGATAAAGACGTCCGTCGCTTCCTGGCCGGCCATCAACCGCCCCAACGCCGACTGGGCGGCCTTTAGGGGCGCAGTCGGACACCCCTCGCCGTCGAATAGAGACTCGCCTTCACCCGCGCCGAAGCGATCATGCGCGCGATCCAGCGCGATATTGTCCTCAACTGCGAAAAACCCCTCCCTCGCGGCTTCCAGCGAACAAAAAGCCAGTCGGCCATCGGGCGAGTCGATCAGGCACTCACCGTGCTTGAACCCCAGCAACGCGCCAACATAGAAGGCCCCGGTATCCGACCTTTTCGACAGCAAGAGCGGACAGGCGACCGCCGCAGCAGGAAACTCGCTGAGCACCACGCGAACGAACGGTGCAAGAACCTCGTCAGCAGGGCGCAGCCTCACTGTGGCATGTGTGTCACTATCTACCAGTTCCAGCGTTTCCATATCCTCTCCTCCTCATTATCCCGGCCTATGATCACCAAGAAAAATCGCCGATTTATAACGTAGCTGCGCGCTTTAGCTTGATGTGGCAATTACACATACAATTTCTCTTGATCGCCTGTTTAGATAGCGCTAACATTTCTTATAGAAAAAAAGAAGACCGGTTGGGGATGTCGAAATTTGCCAGACAGGCAAAGGCCAACGCTCCTCTGGATCGATAAAAATGATCGCCGTGGCAATCGTGCCTCGGTGTTCAGGCGAGACAATGTCTGAACTTGGGGAGGATCATGAAGTATAATTTCCATAAAATTCGCGCGACGCATCGCCGAGTTACGCTTGCGTCCACTGCCAGCTTACTGGCCGTGGCGATTGCAGTTCCGGCCATCGGCCAGGAAAACGCACAGGTCGCAATTACATCGCCAACCAGCGAATCCGATATCGTGGTCACCGGGATTCGCGGGTCACTGCAACGGAATCTCGATATCAAGCGGTCTTCGGCGGGCGTCGTGGACGTCATTTCGGCGGAAGATATCGGCAAGTTCCCGGATTCGAACGTTGCAGCCTCGTTGCAGCGCCTGCCGGGTGTGTCGATCAATCGGTCGGGATCGCGTGGCGAACCGGACGGCATCACCGTTCGCGGTTTTGGCGGTGATTTCAACGAAACGCTGATCGACGGCCGCCGCATCTCGACCGCAACGGGTGGTCGTTCGGTCGATTTCTCTTCGGTTGGCGCCGATTTCGTCGGCCAACTTTCAGTTCTGAAGACACCGGATGTTTCTCTGTCCAGCAGTTCGATCGGCGCGACCGTCAACATCTCCTATCCCAAGCCGTTCGATAGCCCCGGCACTCGCGTCGCCTTGAGCGCTTCGGGTTCGGTGCAGGACGATGCCGGAAAGATAGTGCCGACGATCGGCGCTTTGTTCAGCAAAACCTTTGCCGACGATACGATCGGCATTCTGGTCGACGGCATCTATACCCGCCGAGATACGCAGGTGAACCGCGTCTATGTGTCGGGCTGGCAGGGCGGCCTGTTCGCGCCGTGCCAATTGGCCGGCAGCAACGCTGCAACGTGCAACCCCTCCGACGCCGCCACCGCGTCGGCAAGCGATCGGAAGAGCGTCGTTGGCTGGTATGGCCAGCAATATGGTGCCGACCAGCGCTATACCAAGGACGAACGCATCGATGGCCGCATCGCGCTACAATGGGCGCCGTCCGATGACATCGTCCTGACGCTGGACGACAACTATTCGCGGCAGAAGATCGTCACCGACATTTCCGGCTTCGGCGTCTGGTTCAATCAGGGTTCGATGCGCAATGTCGAGCAGGATGAAAACGGCACGACGATCGACTTCGTGCAGCAGGGTTCGCCGACCGACTTCACCGCCGGAACCGATACCCGCGTGCTGGAGACCAATCAGGTCGGCCTGAACCTGAAATGGGACGCTACCCCCAATCTGAAGATTGAAGCCGACGCCAGCTATTCGAAGAGCCGTCAGAATCCGGGCGGTGAAATCAGCAGCGAAAATGGCGATATCGGCTATGGCGGCCTGCTCGGAACCGCAAACGGCATCCGCGTTACCGGCAACAGCAGCAGCGCGTTCCCGGAACTGACCGCTTACGGTCCCAATGGCGATGCCTCGCGCTGGATCGACACGAGCATCATCGGATCGCACGTCACCGTGCGCCAGCAGCAACTCAATAGCGATGAGATCAAGCAGTTCCGTCTTGGTGCCACATGGGAACAGGATAATCTTACCATCAAATTTGGTGGTCGCTATATGGAGGACGAATTCAAGCTCCAGAACAGCAGCACCTTCACCAACAATTTCTGGCAGGCCTATGCCGGCTATGGTGGTCCGTCCGGTCAGGGCAGCGGGGTGCTGATCCCGTCCAGCCTTCTTCAGGGTACGATCGGCACTAACAATTTCATTCCTGGTTTTTCCGGCATGTTGCCACCGGGCCTGCTGAAATTTGATGCTAGGGAATATCAGCGTTATCTGGAAGGCTTGGGCAATCCCCAAGCGCAGAATATTCCCGGTTACAATTATGGCTGCTGTGGCACCGCCTATACGGGTATGTTCGACCTGCTGCTCGACCCTGGCAGCGTTCAGAATGTGCGTGAGAAAACCTGGTCGGCCTATGTCCGGGTGAATTTCGAAGCGGATGTGGCCGGTATGCCGTTCCACTTCAATGCCGGCGCGCGCGAAGAAATCACGAAGCTGGTGTCGGCGGGCATCGGACGTTTGCCGATCTCCATTACCGGCAGCACGGCTGATCCAACGCTGCTGACGGTCGGCTTCGGCGAATCGCAGCCGATTTCGACCAAGAGCAGCTATTCCTACTTCCTGCCCAGCCTCGACATGAAGCTGGAACTGACGGATACGCTGCACCTGCGCTTCGATGCGTCGCGCACGCTCACGCGCCCTGCATTGAACACGCTGACGCCGGTTCTCAACGTGGGTGTCGGCCAGCGCGTCGGCGCACTGACGGCGACCGGCGGCAATCCTAATCTCAAGCCCTATCTCGCCGACAATTTCGATCTGGCGGCGGAATGGTATTATCAACGCAACTCCTACGCGTCCGTCAACTTCTTCATCAAGAGCGTATCGAACTTCGTCGTGGCTGGCACACAGCGGCAGACCATCAACGGCGTGGTCGATCCCACGACCGGCGCGCCTGCCGTCTTCACCGTGTCGCAACGGGTCAACGGACCCTCAGCGACGATCAAGGGCGTCGAACTGGCCTGGCAGCATGTCTTCGGCGACACGGGCTTTGGCTTCAACGCCAACGCCACTTTCGTCAAGACGAACAAGCCCTATGACGAAGACAATCTGTCGCAGAGCGGCTTCGCCGTCACAGGCCTTGCCAATTCCGCAAATCTGGTCGCCTTCTATGACAAGAACGGCTTCCAGTTCCGCACTGCGGTCAACTGGCGTGACAAATATCTGCGTGAATTTGGCCAAGCACAGAATAACTCGGCCTTTGGCGCGGAACCGACCTTCGTCAATTCCAGCCTCCAGGTCGATCTGAGCACCAGCTATCAGATCAACGAGCGGATTAGCGTCTTTGGTGAAGCGCTGAACATCACCAACGAAACGATCAGCACCCATGGGCGCTTTTCGAATCAGTTGCTCGATGTGTACGCCTATGGCCGTCGCTTCACCGCGGGCGCGCGCTACCGCTTCTAACCCTGTCTCGCCTTGGAGGGGATGTCGGTTGACATCCCCTCCACTTTTAGGGGTAATTTCCGCATGGTCAGTCCCGTCCGCAACATCATCATCGTCGGCGGCGGGACGGCCGGCTGGCTGACCGCGGGCATTATCGCCGCACGTCACAAAAGCCGCATCGGCCATGACTTCACGGTCACGCTGGTCGAATCCCCCAACGTCCCGATCATCGGCGTGGGCGAAGGCACCTGGCCCACATTGCGCACGACCCTGTCGCGCATGGGCGTATCCGAAACTGATTTCTTCCGCGAATGCGATGCCTCGTTCAAGCAGGGCGCACGTTTCGCCCGCTGGACCACCGGCGCACCGGACGACGGCTATTATCATCCGTTGATGCTGCCCCAGAATTTCGGGCAGGTGAACCTCGCCCCGCATTGGCTGGCGAACGAAGGCGACGAAAGTTTCTGCGACAGCGTCTGTGCGCAGGGCCGCATCTGCGACGATGGCCTCGCGCCCAAGACGATCGCGACCGCCGAATATGATGCGCTCGCCAACTATGCCTATCATCTCGATGCAGGCAAATTCGCGCCCTTCCTGCAACGCCATTGCTGCGAAAAGCTGGGCGTGCGCCATGTCCTGGCCGATGTCGAAGCGGTACTGATGCGCGACAATGGCGACATCCGCGCCATCCGCACCGCACAGGCGGGCGAGATCGAAGGCGATCTGTTCGTCGACTGCACCGGCTTCAAGGCGCTGCTGATCGAAGGCGCGATGCAGGTGCCGTTCAAGGACTGCAACGACGTTCTGTTCTGCGACACGGCGCTGGCGATGCAAATACCCTATGAGCGGCCGGACAGCCCGATCGCCTCCCACACCATCTCCACCGCCCAGAGCGCAGGCTGGATCTGGGACATCGGCATCCAGACGCGCCGGGGCATCGGCCATGTCTATTCCAGCAACCATATTTCGGACGAAGCGGCCGAACGCGAGTTGCGCGCCTATATCGGCCCCGCCGCCGACGGCCTGAACGCGCGTAAGATCGCGATCCGGTCTGGGCATCGCGAAACATTCTGGAAGGGCAATTGCGTCGCGGTGGGCCTGGCTGCCGGGTTCCTGGAACCGCTCGAAGCCTCCGCCATCGTCCTGGTCGAATTGTCGGCCAAGATCATCGCCGAACAAATGCCGCCCTGCCGCGAAGTGATGGATATTGTCGCTGCGCGCTTCAACGCGACGACCCAGTATCGCTGGGGCCGGATCATCGATTTCCTCAAGCTCCATTATGTGCTGACCCAGCGCACCGACAGCGATTTCTGGCGCGACAATGTGCGGGAGGAAACGATCCCGGATCGGCTCAAGGATCTGTTACTGCTCTGGCGCTACCAGTCGCCCGGCTTCCTGGACGAATTCGATCGTGTCGAGGAAGTCTTCCCAGCGGCCAGCTACCAATATGTCCTCTACGGCATGGGCTTCAAGACGCAGGTGGATGCGCCCGACCTGGCGCGCGACACGCACCTCGCCAGCCGCGCGCGACGGGAGAACGCCGCCATGACGGCAAAGCTGCGGGCGGGCCTGCCGCGCCATCGCGACCTTATTGAAAAGATCGTGGCGCACGGGTTGCAGCCGGTCTGACCGGCTACAACCCGCCCGGCCTTACGGCCTACTTAGCCGGTTGGCCGCATTGGCGAGTTCGATCCAGGCTGCGCCTTCGGGAATGACATATTCATTCTCGCCCCAGAAAAACGGCCAGTCCTCGTGGTTTTCCGGGAAGTCCGGCTTCACCACCAGCACGCCTGGCACCACCCCGCCCGCGATGAAGGAAAAGTCGGCGCGGTTGTTGCCATAGGCGACCTCCTTCGACACCGTACCGACGCCCGACACGAAGCTGATGTCCGACCCCGGATGATGCCCGGTCAGGAAGGCGACGCCTCGCAAGGTCGCGTCCGGCCCGACGATCTCCGGGAAGGCGCGGTGCAGCGCTTCACCTGTCAGCGCATAACCCAGCACCGTGCCGGACCCGGCCCAGCCGCCGGTCGTGATCGGCACGCCGAACGGATTGGCCTTCGCCAGCGCTTCGCTTTCAGCCTGCCAGCGCCGCACCGCAGGGATCATCGCCTCGCGATAGGCGGCGGGCATGAACGGGGTCGCGGCCACCGCCGTCTGCGCGTTGAAGCCGAAGCCCTTCTCCACCTTGGGCCACAGTGCCATCACCGCCTTGGCATAGACCGGCTTGCGGGTCGTGCGCAGCAATTCCACTGCCGCGCCGAACATTTCCGCCTCCAGCGGTCCGCCGGTCGTATTGCCATGGCGGAACGTGTCGGGCGCATGCCCCTGCTCCGCCTGCCACACCCGCTCCGCCGTCTTCAGCGCACGCCCGGCCAGCGCATCATCCTGCCCCCTGAGCACCCGCGCCGCCGCCGCCAGCCCGGCGATCGAACCATAGTTGAGCGCCGACGCCTTGCTGGTGAAGGCCCAGCGATCGTCCGGCGTGCCGCTCCGCCCGTCCTTCACCTCGCCGGGTTTCAGCGCCGGATCATAGGGCAGGCCATCGGTCTTGTTCACCGCATCGCCCAAATGGGTATATTGCGCCACGTCCGGTTCCACGATGCCATGGATCGCATGGCCTACCGCATCGAACTGCGCCAGCAATTGCAGCGTGCCATGCGCCACCTGCTGCACCATATCCGGCTTGCCGTCCGGCACATGCATCTCGACATGCCGCCGCGCCTGGTCGACGCTCACCGTGTCGCGGGTCAGGCCGTAGCGCTCCTGCGCGTCGGCGAGCGAGCGGATCACCTGATATTGCGACTGGGTGCGAATGTCGAAATCGCCCGCATCATACCAGCCGCCGACATTCAGCCCCGGAATATGCTCGCCCGGCTGAAAGCGCGTGTCGGTGGTCGGTCCCTGCCGGTACAGGTCGATATGTTCATGGTTCACCGGCGCCTGCCGCGCGTCGTCGCGATGGGAATCCCCATGCCAGCTGCGATAGGCTTCGTTGACCGAAACATGGTCCATGGCGACAGGGAAATAGACATCATTGGTGGGGTGCCACGCATCGGCATAGACGTCTGCCGCGATGCGAAAAGGCGCTGTTTTCACGTCGCCATAATCCAGCCGATACAGGCCCGGCTCGCGCACGGCGCTGAAATCCATCTGGAGATAATGGTAGCGCAGATAATCGCCCCACGCCCGGACGGCCGCCGTGGGCACAGCGGTTTCCGTCCCGTCCGCGCCGATGCGCATCAGCCGCAGGGGCGGCCTGCGCTCGTCGTTGCGATCCAGCTCGACCGTCGCGACCTTCGGCCCGCCGGGGGCATAGCCCAGTTGCGAGTGGGCAATCACCGGCGTGCGCAACCATGTCGCGCCGCCCTGCGGCGTGACCGTCCATTGCAGCACCGTGCCGGTCTTGCCTGCGGGCAGCATGGACCGCAGCACGAACCAGCCATTTTGCGCCTGATTGCGACCATCATAGAGCGCGATCGACGCATCCCCGGCAATGGTGATCCGGCGCGCAGGATCGTCGGGCGCCAGCACGAACCGCCGCCCGCTCGCGATCGGCATCGGCTCGGCGCCCGGCCCCTCGCTCCGCCCGCTCGCCGCGTTGCGTTCCGCCGTCAACGTCATCGCGTCGGCGGGATAGAGCGGAAAGATGCCCGCACGGTCGTCCGCCATATAGGCGTGATGGAAATAGGCGGACGGCAGAAACTCCAGGTTGAAGCCCGCCTTGCCCGCCAGCGCCTGTGGCACCGGCTTGTCCAGGATCACGCTCAGCCGCGCACCGCTGCCGTCCCGCTCCACCCGCACGACATATTGCCAGTCATATTCGGCATAACGCAGCGTCGTTTCCACAACCCCGGCGGCAGCATCGACCCGGCGGCTGACGAGCGCGGCGGCGGGATCCCATTGCCCCGGTGTCGCGGCCAGCCGCACGTCGCCATTGGTGGCGCTGCGCACGCCGCGCTGGATGATCTCTATCCCGCCGATCTTGGCGTCCGCGAACAAGCCGTCATACCAGTTGGAAAAGGCGAGGATGTTGACGGCCGGACCTTCGAAATAGCCCTTGTCATTCAGGCGCAACCCGCCATCATCCTGCGCTATCGCCACCCCGCTGGCGCTGGCCAGCAGCATGGCGATGCAGATTGCGGACGTCAGCCTTGCGCGCATGGGAAATCCCCTCCGTGTTTGCGCTACCAAATACTAAAAGGCGCGCATTTGTTGCATTGGTAACATGCAATCAAATCATGGCACAAGCTGCAAGACAGCGATTGCGTTGCCATCATGATAGCGCTATCTCTATTCGCCATAAAAACATTGTCGCATAACGAGAGAGGATAGACATGCCCATGTCATTGCGCACACTGACGGCCCTGCCGCTGACCATGGCGCTGCTCGCCACAGCCGCCTGCCAAAAGCAGGAACAGCCGGACAACAAGGCCCAGCCTGCCAAGGAAAGCCGCCGCGACGCGTCGGAATATCTGTCGCAACCGCTGGTCAAGGACATCTACACCGCCGACCCTTCAGCCCATGTGTGGAACGGCAAGATCTACGTCTATCCCAGCCATGATATCGACGGTCCGACAGCCGAAGACGATCTCGGCTCCCATTTCGAAATGCGCGACTATCACTTTCTGTCGATGGACAAGATCGGCGGCCCGGTCACGGTCGGCCCCGTCGCGCTAGACGTCAAGGATGTACCCTGGGCGGACAAGCAGATGTGGGCGCCCGACGCCGCTTACAAGAACGGCACCTATTTCCTCTACTTCCCGGCCAAGGACAAGGAAGGCGCGTTCCGCATCGGCGTCGCCACGTCGAAAGACCCTATGGGGCCGTTCAAGGCGCAGCCGCAACCGATCAAGGGCAGCTATTCGATCGATCCCGCCGTCTTCACCGACGACGATGGTGCCAGCTATATGTATTTCGGCGGCATCTGGGGTGGGCAGTTGCAGCGCAATGTCGATGGCAAATATGACGCCAACGGGTCAAAAACGGATCTGGGCCAGGACGAAAAGCCGGCCCTTGCTCCGCGCGTCGCGAAGATGACCGGCGACATGCTGGAATTTACCGAAACGCCTCGCGCGGTCCAGATACTCGATGACAAGGGCAAGCCCCTGCTGGGCGGCGACCATGATCGCCGCTTCTTCGAAGCGTCGTGGATGCACAAATATAAGGGCAAATATTATTTCAGCTATTCGACCGGCGACACCCATTATCTCGCCTATGCGATAGGCGATTCTCCTTACGGCCCCTTCACTTACAAGGGTCGGATCATGGAGCCGGTGGAAGGATGGACGACCCATCATTCGATCGTCGAATGGAACGGGAAATGGTGGCTGTTTTACGCCGACACGCAACTGTCCGGCCAGACCCGGCTGCGCAACGTCAAGGTCACCGAGCTGAAATATAATCCCGATGGCACGATCCAAACCATCAACCCCTTCGTCGCGAAAGCGGCGGCGGGCGCCGCTTCGCGCTGAGCGCCCCGGACGCGGGGGCAGTGCCCGCCCCCGCGTCCGTATCTTTCTGCGGTCATGCCCAAGGCGAGCCGCCCCCCATCCCAGAACCGACGCCGCAAAGGCGCTGTCCCAGCGGAGAGAAGAATGAAAACCGGTTTCGTCCTGCGCGCGGCCAGCGCCATGCTGCTGCTCACCACATCGGCGATCGCCCATGCCCAATCCGGCCAGGCCCAGTCCGGCGACATCCGCGCGCAGGCGGACGCCAAGGCCCGCAGCATCGTCGACAAATTGACGCTGGATGAAAAGGTCGCCCAGCTTTTGAACGTCGCCCCGGCGATCCCACGGCTCGACATACCGGCCTATAATTGGTGGACCGAATCGCTGCACGGCGCGATCGGCGCCGTGCCCACCACCAACTTCCCCGAACCCATCGGCCTCGCCGCGACCTTCGACGCGCCGCTGATCAAGGAAGTCGCGTCGGCGATCAGCACCGAAGTGCAGGCGCTGCACACGCTCGGTCGCCAGACCGGTCATCTGGGTCGCATCGGCACCGGCCTCGACACCTGGTCCCCCAATATCAACATCTTCCGCGATCCGCGTTGGGGCCGGGGGCAGGAAACCTATGGCGAAGACCCGTTCCTGACCGCCCATATCGGCGTCGCCTTCGTCCAGGGGATGCAGGGCGACAATCCCGATCTGCCCGACGTCGTCGCCACACCCAAACATTTCGCGGTGCATAGCGGCCCCGAACCCAGCCGCCACACCGACAATATCTTCGCGACCCAGCGCGATCTGGAGGACACTTACCTCCCCGCCTTCCGCGCCGCGATCGTGGAGGGCAAGGCCGGGTCCATCATGTGCGCCTATAACCGCGTCGATGGTCAGCCCGCCTGCGGCAGTCCTATGCTGTTGCAGGATTATCTGCGCGGCGCATGGGGCTTTACCGGCTATGTCGTGTCGGACTGCGACGCCGTGGTCGACATCTACGACCATCATAAATATGCGCCCGACGCTGCCACCGGCGTTGCCGTCGCGCTGCGCCGCGGCGTCGATAGCGAATGCAATAATGCGACGTTGGGCGGCAAGGCGGGTCTTGGCGACCGTTACAAGGAATCGCTGGCGCAGGGCTATATCAGCGTCGAGGATATCGATGTCGCGCTCGTCCGCCTCTTTTCAGCGCGGCTGCGCAACGGCGATCTGCCGGGCCTTTCAAGCCGCAAGCCCAACGCGACGCCGGTCGCGGCGATCGGCACGGCCGATCATCAGGCTTTGGCCCTCGACACGGCCGAAAAAAGTCTGGTGCTTTTGAAGAATGACGGCGTTTTGCCGCTGAAGCCCGGCACCCGGATCGCGCTTGTCGGGCCTTTGGCGGACGCCACCCGCGTGCTGCGCGGCAATTACAGTTCGGCCAAAAGCGCGCCGCCAGTCTCGGTCGCCGACGGCCTTAGGCAGGCAATGCCCGGATCGACCATCACGCTCGTCCCATTTTCACCGTCGATCACCGATGGCGACCTTGTCCCCGGTGGCGCGCTGCGCACGCCCGACGGCAAGCCGGGCATCAAGGCGGAATATTATAACGCCACCGCGCAAGACCAGTTTGCGAGCAAACCGGTGCTTACCCGCACCGAGGACAGCATCACATCACGCGCCTCGGAATTCAAACAGGTTGCGACCGATCACAGGATCGTCTGGACAGGCTATCTTGTCGCGCCCGAAACCGGCCTCTATCGGCTGGCGCTGACCGGTGTAAAAGGCGAGATATCGTTGAACGGCAAGCCGGTCGTCGTCGCCACCGACTATTCGCGCTGGGCCGAACCGCTGAAGCTCACCGAGGTCGCTATGACCGAGGGCGAGCGTTACGCCGTTCGCCTCCAGGGTGAGAGCGGCATCCCTGCCGCGCCTGCTATCTTCTGGAAACGGGTCACCGATAATCTGGACCGCGATCTGGCCGCGGGTGCGAAAGACGCCGACGTCATCGTCGCTGTCGTCGGCCTCACCTCCGACCTGGAGGGCGAGGAAATGCCGGTGAAGGTTGAGGGCTTCGAGGGCGGCGACAAGACGACGCTCGACCTGCCCACGGACCAGCGCGCCTTTCTGGAAAAAGCAAAGGCGCTGGGCAAGCCGCTTGTCGTTATCGCCATGAATGGCAGCGCGATCGATCTGTCCTGGGCAAAGGAGAATGCCTCCGCCATATTGGAGGCCTGGTATCCGGGCCAATCCGGGGGCCGCGCCGTTGGGAACGTCCTGTTCGGCAAGGTGGATCCGGGCGGTCGCTTGCCGCTTACCTTCTACAAAAGCGTGAACGACCTACCCCCCTTTGCCGAATATGGCATGGATGGCCGCACCTATCGCTATTTCAAGGGGACGCCCGTCTATCCATTCGGTTACGGCCTCAGCTACACGCGCTTCACCTACACGCCGCCGGTCATCGAACCCATCGACGGAGCGGTGGAAAATGGCATCAAGGTCCGCACGCAGATCACGAACAGCGGACAGCGCAGCGGCGACGACATCGCCCAGCTTTACATCACCCCGCCGACGTTCGACGGCGCGCCACGTATCGCGCTGCGCGGCTTCCAGCGGGTGTCGCTCAAGCCGGGGGAAAGCCGGGCGATCGAATTCATTCTGTCTCCGCGCGACCTGAGCTTCGTCACCATGGCGGGCGAGCGCGCCCTCATCCCTGGCGCCTATCAGCTCAGCGTCGGTGGCGGACAGCCCGGCACAGACAAGCCGGTCCAGACCGGCGCCTATAGTATTTCCCGCGCGGTTCCGCTGCCGAAATGAGGCGATGCCGCCTCCGTCGTAAAATCATCAATCAGGAGAGGATAGCTGCCATGAAAAAGCCGATGAAGACTATTAGGCTGCCATTTCGCATCAAGCATCTGCTCGCGATCTCTGTTGCCGCTTGCCTGATGCCGACTTTTGTCCAGGCGCAGGAAGACAAGGAGAAGATGACGCCGATCGCGTCGCCGGCGCAGCCCGACGCAATCGAACTTGGCACCGGTCCCCTGCCCGGCGCGATGGCGCAGGAAAGTTGGCACCGCCAATATGGTAGCCAGTTCGCCCGCAACGTCACCGTCGCGACGCTCACCCCGTTCCTGCCGGATCCGGTCAAGGCGTCAGGCGCGGCGATCATCGTTGCACCCGGCGGTGGTTTCCGCACGCTGTCCATGGACAATGAAGGCTATGACGTCGCGCGCGCCCTCGCCGCCAAGGGCATCGCCGCCTTCGTCATCAAATATCGCCTGCGCCAGACGCCGGCCAGCATGGCGGCGTTTGAAAAATCGATGCAGGAGATGTTCTCCGGTGCCGCGCGCGCGCCGCTCCCGGCCGCGAGCAACGCGGCCGCGGACCTTGCCCCTCAGCTCGCCGACTCCACCGCCGCCTTTCGCCTGATCCGCAGCCGTAGGGCGCAATGGCATGTCGACCCCGACCGGATCGGCATGATCGGCTTTTCCGCAGGGGCGATGCTGACGATGGCGACGACGTTAGCCACGAAGGAAGCGAAACCGGCCTTCATCGGCAATATCTACGGGCCGCTCGGCAGCATGACGGTGCCGCAGGACGCTCCGCCTATGTTCGCAGCGATCGCGGCGGATGATCCCCTGTTCGGCGAGCGCGATTTCAAGCTGATCGACGATTGGCGCGCCGCCAAGCGACCGGTCGAGTTTCATCTTTATGAGCGCGGCGGCCACGGCTTTGGCATGTACCCCAAGACGACGACCAGTACCGGATGGTTCGACGCCTTCGTGCGCTGGCTCGACATGCATGACATGCTCAGGCCGGTTCACAAATAACGATCGAGGCCACCGCACTGACGCTTGGACAAGCGTCAGTGCGGTGGCCTAAATATGGGCATCGGGGAAGACTGGCGCTTACATATTCAATTTCACAGCATGGACGCTATGATGGGATAGGATGAAGAGAGTGTGTCTATCCGGTCCGCCGAACAGGATTTGCAAGGGGCGTTCAGGCACATCGATCTGGCCGATCTCCCTGCCGTTAGCGGCATAGACGAACACCTGGCCGTTGGCGACATAGACGCGCCCCTGCGCGTCGGTCGCCACCCCTTCCCCGCCACGCTCAGCAAAGAGTTTGAGGTCGCTGAGCGCGCCGCCTCCGCCGACGATGCCGCTATATGTCCGGTTTTCCGATCCGTTGGTGACATAGACACGCTCGCCTGGCCGCCCCTGAATGAAGCCATAGCTGTCGAGCGAGTCCGAGAAGCGCAGGCCGCGATGGTCCGCCGGTCCTTGCGCGAAAACCCGCCAGGCGGGCAGGACCACGCTGCCGTCGGGTGACACATATTCCCGCGCGTTGCGCCGTGCCATATCGCGGGCGAACATCTCGGCCAGGGTGGTGAACTGATAGGTGGCAGGGTCGATCTGATCCTTGAACTCACCATTATTCCACCAGTTGACCGGCAGCACCGTGGCGGCCTCTACACGGGCAGCGGTCGGCGTTGCCGCGATGATATTGATGTCGCTGTCCGGCGTGTCGGGCCTGATACTATACACCGTGCCATTGCGACCGTAGGACGACAGAACCAACAGGTTGCCCGAGCTGTCTACCGTCAGGTTGACGGGGTCGAGCGTGGCGTCACGGACCATCTCCAGCTTGCCGGCGTCCGACCAGCGCCAGATGCGCTGGAACTTCCGATCGATGAAATAGAGCCGCCCCTGCGCATCCACCGCGCCGCCGCCCGCCGAATGGAAGCCATCGGCGAGCTTTTCGATCTTGCTGCCCAGAAACGCGGCAGCAGAGACCGGATTTGGCCTGGCGGGGATGTCGAGTACGGCAAATTCCCGTTCCCGCACATCCAGGCCATGGGTCATATCGCGGATCGCATTTTCGAACGGGAATTTGGTCAGACGCAGGAATGTCGCGCAGCCATTTTCATCGCAGGTGCCGACGCCGCTTTCGCCGTTCACATGGACATTGCGGAAACGGATATCATGCGAATTATAGAGCGTCACGGCAGCCGGCGCGGGTTCGCGCGTGCGCGTCACGCGATAGCCGTGGAAGTTGGCGATCAGGATATTGTGGGAATTGCGGATTTCCAGCGCCACCGCGTCGCCGCTCTCGCCGGCTTCTCCCTCGGTCTGGGGAGCGAGCAATTCCCAGTTGGCAACCCGATTGAGGGCGATTTCGGTGCGGACATGATGTTCGACCGAAGCCTGGATCAAACGACCTGGCGTTTGGGTGTCGGAAATCAGGATGCCGGGATGGCCGAAGGTGCTGGGGCTCCAGATGTTGGCGAAGGTGCCGCCGCCGCCCTGCGTCACCCACAGGCTGGCATATTGCCCCGCCCAGCGACGCGCGGCGTCAGGATCGGCGGTGCCGTTGTTATTATAGGGGCTGATCGTGCTGCCATCGAAGCGGTTGGTGCCATGGCCGCCCTGGAATTTCACATCGTTGACCATGGAATTGGCCCCGGCCTTCCACAGCAGGGCAGTCGCCCGCGGATTGGCGCCGTTGGTGTTGAGACCGAGCCCTGACACGATCGCATCGCCGCCTTGCGCGCTTTCGACCAGCGCTTTGGGCGCCCCGACACCCTGCCATGCCGGCGTGCCGTCAGGCAGGACGATCTGCGTCAGGCTGGGGTGCAGGCCCAGCAGCACCGTATCGGATCGCAGGCGGAGCGTATCGCTGACGCGGTAGAAGCCCGTGGGCAGATAGACAACCTTGTGCGTGTCGATCGCTTTCTGGATCGCGGCGGTGTCGTCGCCGCTATCGTCCCCCTTCGCGCCCAGCGTGCGGACACTCACCCATTGCGCAACGGCGGGGAGGGCGCGAATGGCGGGCGCGGCGGCCGCAGGCAGGCTGACGATATTTTCCGCCTGCATATCGGTCTTATAAGCGCCGATCTGACCTAACCCCGGCAAGGTGAGGCCGTGTGTGAAGGACGCGACTTTATAAGTGGCCCCCTTGCCCAAAACCGTCCGGCCGCTCTCCCGGAAGCGTGCGAATACAGGCGTATTGGCGGCCAGGACGTTCTGGAAGCCGATCTGCGTATAGACGTTCTTCTCGTTCGAGATGATAATAGCGGCCTTGGCCACATTTTCGAAGCGGACATCCTGGCCCCAGAGCCAGTCGCCATAGCCCCGGTCGATCTCGATCCCGACCGGCAGGTTGCGGAACGCGACATTGACCAGCGTCAGCCCGGCCTCATGCTCCCGAATGGCGGCGTCGCGCTGCCCCTCAAACGTCGCATCGACAAGCGCAAAGGGCCAGGCCGGGGAGGGTTTTTCCGCCAATATGCCATATCGCCCGCCCTTGAAATGCAGGTCTTCGGCTTCGTTGGCGACATGATAGAGGCCTGCCAGACCCGACCCGATGTCGAAATCGGCATGGCTGACGAAACTATGCTGAGCGGAATGGAAACGGATCGCGGTGGCGGCGGGGTTGCCGTCCATGATGCGGAAATCGATATTGCCGAGCGCAGTGTAGAATGTGCCGGGATTGGCGTCGGCGATCGTCTTGTTAAATGGCACGCTGCCCGCAGGCGGGAAGGCCGCGGGCGGACTGTCCTTGTCGGTCTGACGCTTGGCCCCGGTGAACATCAACATATGCGCGACGCCACGCTGAAAGCCCGGCGTATCCTTGCCCAACAGGATGACGGGCCGCTGCTGGCCGATGCCGAAGATGCGGACGCCGGGCCACAGGAAGAGCGTGCGGCTGATACGGTAGGTGCCGGCCGGCAGAAAGACGATGCCGCCGCCGCCCTTTTCCGCCGCCTTGTCGATCGCCTGCTGGATCGCTGGTCCATCGTCCGCGCGACCGTCGCCCACGCCTTTCACGGTCACCGCATGGGGTTCGTCCGGCGCGGTGGTGTAGACGGAAGGCGAGGCGAACGCCGGTTGCGTCGCCGTCAGGCCCAGCAGGATGGTGACACAGGCTCCGCGCAATCCACGATACATCCGGCAGGCTCCAGAAAAGAAGATGTCCCGGCCGTGCAGGGCCGGGACGAGGTTGGGGAGATCGAAACGAATATATCAGAAGTTGAAGCGGACACCCGCCCGATAGATACGGCCCAATGTGTCATACAGGGCTGGATTGACGTCCAGACCGGTATTGGTCTGGGGCGAGGCCACTGGATCCTTGTCGAACAGATTGTCCACTTTCCCGTAGATCGAGATAGTGTCGCGGATCTTGAACGTGGCGCCCACGTCCACATAGAATGCGCCCTTCATCTTGTTGCGGTCGATCGTCGGATGGTTGCCGGTGGAAACCGGGCAGGACGACTGGCAGACGACATATTGATTGCCGAACACGCCATCGCTGATCCACCGTTCCTGCACGGTCAGGCTGAAACGGCCGCTGTCATAGGTCTGCACGGCCAGCCATTTCCAATCGGGCGTTGCGCCCGTATTGGCCCCCGCCTGATCGACCGGATCGACCCCGGCGATGCCCGCATTGACGATGAATTTGCGGATGTGGGTCGCCAGCGCGCGAACGGTGAAGCTGCCCGGCAGCCCCAGCGGCTGCTGCCACTGATAGCTGGCTTCAATGTCGAAGCCGCTCGTCCGCCAGGATGCGAGGTTGAACGGCTGGACGTTGACGAAGTTGGTGCCCTGCGCGCCGTCAAGTTGGAATCCGCCGCAGAAGGCCTGATTGCCCTCGAAGCAGAAGCGGACGATCTGGTCTGCGGACAGGCTGGAAACCACGCCCTTGAGCTTGATGTCATAATAATCGAGCGACAGGCTGAGGCCGGGCATCCATTCCGGGCGCGCCAGCACGATGCCCAGTTCGGTATTGCGCGCGACTTCGGGCTTGAGGGCGGTATTGCCGATCGTGTTCTGGAACACCTGCACCGCCTGGTTGCGGAACGGATCGTTGAAGTTGGGCAACGTCGTGACCGTCGGCGCGGCGAACAGTTCCGACAGGTTGGGCGCGCGCACGTCGCGCGACGCCACAGCCCGCAGGCGCAGACCGCTGAGCGGCGTATCCCAGGTGCCGCCGACCTTCCACGTCCAGACCGTGCCCGACGTACTGTAATGGGTGCCGCGACCCGCCGCATTCAGGTTCGCACGGCCCATCGAGTCGCTATTGAACAGGGGCAGATCGACTTCGAGATAGCCTTCATAGACTTCATATTTCCCGCGGCCATTTTTGTAGTTGCCCGCCGCCCAGTTGCTGCCCAACGTGGAATTGAGCAGGGGATCGGCTGGATATTCGGGACTGTTGGGGCTGAGCGCAGAGACGCCCGCGCCATAGGGATCGGCGTTCACCCGGTAGAATTCGCGCCGATATTCGCCACCGAAAGCGACCGATACCGGCCCGGCCCATAGTTCGAACGGATTGCCCGAGAAGTTGAGGCTCGCGACGTCCTGCGTCAGTTTGGTATGCTGGAACGGCCCGTTTTCGTGTGGCGCGACATAGGCGAGCGCGGCCGAAGAGGGCGTGGCGCCGCCGAAGATGTTGATCGGCTGGCAACCCGCCGCGCGGGCGGCGGGGTCGGCGCAGACAATCGCGCCGTTGAGCATGATCGCATTTGTCGCCGCGACATAGCGGTTCTGGAGCACGATGTCCTGAACGCGAATATCGGAAATGGTGATGCCATGTTCATAATAGGCATCATAGTTCCAGTCGGTTCCGCCCAGATCGAATTTGCCCTTCAGCCCGCCGACGAAGCGATATTGACGCCGGTCGGTATGGACCTTGGGATCGGGGAAGGAGCCGTTGCTGGTGCCGAAACCGAACTGGGTGATGCCCGCCAAAGCGCATTGGTCGCGAACCGATTGGGGCAGATAGGGATTGGCGCACTGGACGGTCAGGCTGGACCGGTTATAGCCGGGACTGGGCTGGTTGCTGGTTTTGACCTGGGCAATGTTGACGGTGACATAGGCTTCATTGTTGTCGGCGAAGTCGTAGCCGATCCGGCCATAACCGTTGATGCGTTCCAATGCCGACTTGAGCGAGGCGCCCGATCCGGGCGCACCCGACAGATCGCCGCCTTCGCAGAAGCTGTTGCCGCGATAGCAGTTGGTCACCGCGCCGGTGCCGGTCGGCTGTCCGCCCGATCCATAGTTGAAATTATAGGGCGTGCCATTCTGGTCGAAGGCGATGCCCTGCAACGGACCGTTGTTGATGAGTCCGTAGCGGGCATATTGATAGGGCTGCGCATAATCGCGATAGTTGAACTGCGGCAGGCCATTGCTGGTCTGGCCCGTGTTCATCAGCGTTGTGGCGCGATACCAGTTGCGGCTACCGGCCAGGTCCGTGCCGAAATCACCCGCGCCGACGCCGCCCTCATGATCAAATTCGCCGCTCAGCACGACATGCAGGCGATCGTCCAGGAACGCCTTGCCATATGCCGCCTGCACCAGCGCGGTTTCATCATCGCCATATTTGGTGATGCTGCCCAGGATATTGCCCTTGAATCCTTCGAAATGGGTGTCGGTGATGAAATTGACGACGCCGCCGACCGCATCGGAGCCATAGGATGCGGACGCGCCGCCGGTCACCACATCGACGCGCTTCACCAGCAATTGCGGGAACATGCTGATGTCGGGCACGCCCGTCACATTGGCGCCGACGACGCGCTGGCCATCGAGCAGGGTCAGGGTGCGGATCGCGCCCAGGCCGCGCAGCGAGAAGGAGCTGAGGCCCTGCTGGCCGCTGGACGTGCTGAAGGTGCCGGTGGATGCGCCGGTCGAGCCCTGAAGCGAGGGCAACTGGGCGATGGTGGTGAAGATATTGGGCTGCGCATTGTTGGCGATCTGCTCTTCGCCGATCACCGTGGTGGGTGTAGGGGCATTGAAACCACTGGTCGTGATGCGCGATCCGGTGACGACGATGTCGGCATTGCGCGGCGCAGCAGCGTCATCGGTTTGCGCCTGCGGCGCAACCGCCGCAGGCTGTGCTGGCGCAGCCTGCGCATGGGCCGGGCCTGTCAGTGCAAAGGCTGCCATCGCGGCCAGGCTGACGCCGGCCATCTGCCGATGGATTGCGATCGTCGCTTTCATGGATCATCCCCTCTTATATCGGCCGCCCCTCCCAGAGCCGCCACGCCGCATGATGGGCTATTGTTTTCAGGTTAGTCTGTGCCCGCGTCCGCCGCACTTAAGACATAGGTCGTAGATGCGGCCGACAGGCAGATTGTCAGGGTCTGGCGGCGTACAAGGCGTGGTGCGTCAGGATGAAAAGCGTCCGCTTGTCCGGGCCGCCGAACAGGATTTGCAACGGCCGTTCGGGTACGTCGATCCTGCCCGTTTCCTGCCCGTCCGCGCCATAGACGAAGATCTGACCGTTCGCGACATAGACACGCCCCTGCCCGTCTACCGCGACACTTTCGCCGCCCCGATTGGCGAAGGGTTTAAGCTTCGTCAGTGTACCGCCCGCACCGACCGTGCCGCTATAGGTGATATTCTCCGATCCGTTGGTGACGAAAAGACGATCGCCCAGCTTGCCGCCGATCAAGCCATTGGCGTTCAGACTGTCCGACCAGCGCCAGCCGACATGATCGACCGGTCCCTGTTGCCACACGCGGAAGGCGGGCAGCGCCAGGCTGCCGTCGGGGGAGAGATATTCGCGCGCCTTGGGCGTGCCGGCATCGCGGGCGAACATTTCGGCAAGCGTCGTGAACTGGTATGTTTTTGGATCGAGCTGGTCCCTGAACTCGCCATTGTTCCACCAGTTGACCGGCAGCAGCGTCCTCGCCGCCCCCTTTGTGCGCGTCGGCGTCGGCTGGATCAGCGTCATCTGGTCCGGCGGACCGTTCGGGTCGATCGAATAAACCCCCGCCTTCGGCCCCAGCGACGACAGCACCAGCAGATGCCCCGATCCGTCGATCGCCAGATTGACCGGATCGAGCGCCTGGTCGCGCACGATCTCCAGCCCTCTGGCCTCGCTCCAGCGATGAATGCGCTGGAACCGACGGTCGATGAAATAGAGCGCGCCCTGTGCATCCACCGCCGCGCCGGAGATCGACCAGAAACCGTCCTCCAGCTTTTCGACCGGCGTGCTGCCGGGCGAAACGGGCGGGATGGTGCGATCGGCCGCGCCGATGTTCAGGCTGGCGAACTCGCGCTCGCGCACGAAGCGCCTGGCCGTCACATCTTCGATCGCATTGTCGAACGGATATTTGCTGGCGCGCAGGAAGGTGCCGCAGCCTTCGTCGTCGCAGGTCGCAAAGCCGCTTTCGGCGTTGATGTGGACGTTGCGGAAGCGGATGTCGCTGGAGTTGGTGAGCTTTACCGCGCTTTTCTCCGGCGCGTAGGTGCGGGTCACGCGATAGCCATGATAGTTGGCGAACAGCAGGTTCTTCGAATTGCGGATATCGAGCGAGATGGCGTCGGGGCCATCGTCGACTTCCTGCTCGGTCTGCGGGGCCAGGAACTCCCAGTTCTGCACATTGTCGAGGACGATTTCATTGCGGGCATGATGTTCGACCGACATTTCATAGACATGGCCGGGCGTGCTTGTGTTGGTGACGTGCAGCCCCGATTGCGCGAAGCTGTTGGGACTCCAGACATTGGCGAAGGTGCCGCCGCCGCCATCCGTCACCCAGATGCTGGGATATTGCGCATCCAGCCGCCCGTCGGTGACGGGATCGCCGGTGTTGACCCGTAAAGCGCCCAGCATCTTGCCGTCCGCCGTTGGGGTGCCGCCCCCGCCCATGATCTTGACGTCCTCGACCAGACTCGTCTCGCCCGACCGCCACAACAGCGCCGAGGCGCGGGGATTAACACGGCCGGTGAAGAGGCCAAGGCCCGAAAGGATATTGTCGCCGCCTCTGGGACTTTCCAGGATCGGCAACACCGGTCCCAGCCCCGCATGGGCGGGATTGTCGTCGGGAATGTAAAGCTGGGTAATGGCGGGATGCAGGCCGATGAGAATGGAGTCGGGGCGCAGCGTCAGGCGGTTCGTCACCTTGTAGAATCCGACCGGGAAATAGAGGATGCGGTGGGTATCGATCGCCTTCTGGATCGCGGCGGTGTCGTCCGCTTTACCGTCGCCCATGATCCCCAAAGACCGGACATTGACCCAATCGGCCATGGCGGGCAGGTCGCGGATGGCGGGCGCACGGCGGGCAGGCATGGCCGGAAGGGCCTGAATGTCGGCGTCGGTCCTATAGTCGCCGGTGTGGCCGAGATCGGGAATAGCCAGGCCATAGGAGAAGGACGCGACCTTATAGGCGTTGCCCTTGCCATCGATCGTCCTGCCGCTGTCGCGGAAGCGGGCGAAGACCGGGCTGTTGACCGCCAGCGCATTGTCGAAGCCGATCTGGGTAAAGACATTCTTCTCGTTGGAGATGACGACACCCGCCTTCGATATATTTTCGAAGCGGACATCCTTGCCCCACAGGCTGTCGCTATAGCCGCGATCGATCTCTATCCCGACCGGCGTGTTGCGGATGGCGACATTGACCAGAGTGAGGTCGACCTCATGCTCGCGGATCGCGGCCTGGCTCTGTCCGTCGAAGCTGGAATCGAGCAGGGTGAACTGCCAGGCGGGAGAGGTTTTTTCGGTGACGATGCCATAGCGGCCGCCCTGAAAATGAATATTCTCCATGACGTTGCCGGCTTGATACACCCCGGCGAAGGCGGTTCCCAGCCGGAACTCCATATGGCTGAGGAAGGCGTGTTGCGCCATGCGGAAGCGCACGCCCGCCGCCGCCGGATTACCCGCGCCGATTTCAATATCGACATTGCTCATGGACGAATAGAAGGTGCCCGAATTGGCGTCGCGCACTACCTTGTCGCGCGGGACCACGGTCGGCACCGGGACCGGCACCTGGCCGACCCGATATTGATCGCCGCCGCCAAAGACGATCATGGTCGAAACGCCCTTCTGGAAGCCCGGCGTATTGGGGCTGAGCAGGATCACCGGTCGGGTCGGCCCGACGCCATAGACGCGCACGCCCGCGGGCACGACCAAGGTCCGGCTGATGCGATAGGTGCCCGACGGGAGGAAGACGATGCCGTGGCCGGTCTTGTCGCGCGCCTGATCCAGCGCCTGCTGGATCGCCGCGCTATCGTCCGCGCGGCCGTCGCCGCTGGCCTGAACCGTGACGGCGGTCGGTTCTTCGGGCGCAACCGGGAAGACCGATACCGTCGCCGCCCAGGCCGGTGTTGCCAAAGTGGTCGCCGCCAATAAAGCGGCGATCATGCTGCGTGCGATCATAGCCGACCTTCCATCTTGTCATCTTGCTGCGTCGCACGGCTATAAGCTGAGGCGGGCTTTGGCACTTGCGACGAAGGTCGTAGTTTTCAGGGTCTTTGCCCGGCTGGTACAGGGGATCGCATCATTGCGATGCCCGTGGGGGCATCGCCTGTTCTCCAAGGAACGCTGCTTTGCCGCCATCTGCCGCCGCCCCTGCCCCCTTGGCCGTGATCGTCATGGGCGTCAGTGGCTGCGGCAAATCGACATTGGGGGCTTTGCTGGCCGACGCCTTCGCCTGCCCGTTTCTGGAAGGCGACGACTATCATGCGCCCGACGCGGTCGAGAAGATGCGGCGCGGCGATCCGCTGACGGACGAGGATCGCTGGCCCTGGCTCGATCGGTTGGCGCAGGCCAGTGCAACAGCGATCGAGACATCTGTAGCGGTTGTCACGGCCTGCTCTGCATTGCGGTACAGCTATCGCGATCGGCTGCGTGCGGGAATCGGCGCGCCGGTGCGCTTTGTCCTCTTGGAAAATAGCCGCGAACGGCTTTTGACGCGGCTGCAGAACCGGCCGGGCCATTATATGCCCGCCAGCCTGCTCGACAGCCAGTTGGTCACGCTGGAACGGCCATCCTGCGATGAGGCGGCCTTGGTCCTGACGACCGATGCGTCGCCAAAAGAGCTACGCGATCAGGTGCTTGGCTGGCTGAAAAGCTACCAATAGTCAGGGCATCAACCGCCGCCGTCCTTCCCAGAGATGCCAGCGCATGGCGAGGGCCGCGCCCTCTGCATCCTGCGCGCGGATGGCATCGACGATCTGGTCATGTTCGCGCAACATCGTCGCGATCACCTCGGGCGGGCGCGAGCGGCTGATGTCCACGCCCGCGCGCATGATCTTGTCGACATCCGCATGGAGCGCGTCGAAGGCGACCAGAAAGGCGGGATTGCCGGTCGCCTGCGCGATGCGGCGGTGGAGTTCCATATCCTGCATATGGGCGGGTTCGCTCGATAGCAGGGCCGCGCGCAGCAACTCCATGCCCTCCTCGACGTCCGCCATGTCCTGCGGCGTTCGGCGATTGGCCGCGAGGCGCGCCGCTTCCGCTTCCAGCACGAAGCGCACTTCATAACTGCCCAGCGTCGTCGGCAATTCCGTGGACGGCATAAAGGCGGCGAGCCGATCCGACGGGCGGCTCTTGACGAAGGAGCCAGCGCCACGCCGCGCTTCGGTAATGCCGTCCGACGCCAGCCGCATCAGCGCTTCGCGTACGATGGCGCGCGACACGCCGAACATTTCGGCCAGGCGTGCTTCGGCAGGGAGACGGCCGCCGACTTCCAACCCTTCGCCTTTGATGATGTCCACGATCGCCGCATAGACATGATCGGACAGGCGCGTCTGGTTCATCGGGTTATGTCCCTGTCGCGGGAAGGCATGGGTCGCCACCTCAAAAGATGCTGCTGGCGAACAGCACCAGCAACAGGCCAACGATCGCGACCACTGTTTCCATGATCGACCATGTCTTGAAGGTGCCCGCCATATCTGTCCCCAGATAGCTTTTCACCAGCCAGAAACCGGGATCGTTGACATGCGAGAAAAAGAGCGAGCCTGCGCCGATGGCCAGCACCATCCATTCCGGCTCCACCCCCGACGAGGCGACCAGCCCCTGCATAACGCCGGCCGTGGTGATCGTCGCCACGGTGGCGGAACCGGTGGCCAGGCGAATGCAGACCGATACGCCCCAGGCGAGGATGAGCGGCGAAATCGCGCCGCCATCCGCCACCCGCACTAGCATGTCGGACAGCCCGGCCGTCACCAGCACCTGCTTGAGCGCGCCGCCCGCGCCGATCGCCAGGATGATGCCGCCAGCGGGCGTCATCGCTTCGGTCCAGATCGCGTTCTGGATCGTGCGGTCGGTGATCCGGCGGCCGAACAGCAGCGGCAAGGCGGCGAGCACGGCCACCAGCAGCGCCACCACCGGATCGCTGACCCAGCTAAGCCAATGGAAATGCACGCCCACGGCTGGCGGCAGCAGCGCCACCGCCTGTCCTGCGGCGATCAGGACAACCGGCAACAGCACGGCGGCGAGCGAGCGGCCGACAGAGGGGGGGCCGACATCGACCTTCACCGGATCGAGCAAGGGCGGGCTGAGCGTCACGCCCGGCGCGGTGAAGCGCGCCAGTAGCGGCCCGGCGATGATTGCCGTCGGAATGCCGATGATCAGGCCGTAGAGCAGAGTCAGACCCAGATTGGCGCCCAGTGCGTTGACCGCCAGCAACGGGCCGGGATGCGGCGGCACCAGCGCATGAACAACGGACAGGCCCGCCAGCGCGGGCAGCATGAGGCGGAGCTTCGCCGTATCGCCATTCTGCCCCGCGGGGAGCGCGGCCGCGGCCGATGCGACGATCGGTAGCAGCAAGACCAGACCGGTTTCGAAGAAGAGCGGCAGGCCGATGACGATCGCCGTGAACAGGCTGGCCCATGGCGCGCCCTTCACGCCCGATAGACGCAGCGCGGCACGGGCCATGCCGCCAGCGCCATCGGACAATTGCAGCATCGCGCCGAGGCCAAGGCCGAGTGCCACGACCAGCCCAGTGCCGCCGAGGATGGCGCCTGCCCCCTTTTCGACCGCCTTGGCAGTGTCTTCCATGGGCAGGCCCGCGAGCAGGCCCACGGTGAAGGCACCGCAGAGCAGGCCGACGAAGGGATGCAAGCGACCCCGGATGATCAGGACAATGGAGAGCGCGATGCCGATGACGGCCGACAGGATCAGCCGATAATCCGCCGGTGTCATCGTCCGGCGACCCAGCGGATGGACAGCCTTGTCGGGACATGGTCGGCCATGGCCGACCGACGCGATGTTAACGTCATCCTTCTCCCCCTTCTCGCGCGCCGCCATCACGACGTCCCGCACCAGCGCTTCTATAAATCTGTTAGACAGATATCGCGCCATTTTGCGATATTCTACCCTTTCATGGTCGTATATCGCATTTTTGGCTTGAACCTGTCTGACCAATCCTCTTATTGTTAGCGCTAACGATATTCATCAAGCTGGCAGCCAAACAGGCTGGCTGATTCAAATCGGATCGAACAGGGAGAGGACGGATGTTCATTGCGCTGGACCTGCACGATAGTTCCGATCAGCGGGACTTCCGACAGCCTGCAAGACCCCACGAGCCGCCGGCGCTAACCCCCACCCAGATGAAAGTCCTGCGCTGCGTCCATTCGGGCCTGTTGAACAAGCAGATCGCCTATGAACTGGGCATGGCGGAAGCAACGGTGAAGGTGCACATGACGGCGTTGATGCGCAAACTCAATGTGCGCAACCGCACACAAGCCGCGATCGCCGCGCGCAATCTGGGCTGGCTTCGCGCTGCGCCTGGTTGGCCGGCTGACTGAAAGCGCAAAGCCACAGGATATTGGGAGGCGGATATGGCGACCGGTTCGCGGCGTGACATTATCGGCGGTTTGGGCGCCGGATTGATGCTGGCGTCCGTCGGCAGCGGCGTGTCGGCGGCGCCGGCGCGCAAGATCGGCTATGCGATCGTCGGGCTTGGTTCCTATGCCACACGCCAGATCATGCCGAATTTCGCCGGGTGCGAGCACGCCCATATTGCAGCGCTGGTCAGCGGCACGCCGGCCAAGCTGGAGAGCTTTGGCGATCAATATGGCGTCCCCAAGACGCATCGCTACAGCTATGCCGATTTCGATCGCATCCGCGATAATCCCGATATCGACGCCGTCTACATCATATTGCCCAACAGCCTGCACGCCGAATATGCCATTCGCGCCGCGAAGGCTGGCAAGCATGTGATGTGCGAAAAGCCGATGGCGACATCCGTGGCCGATTGTCAGGCGATGATCGCGGCCTGTCGCCAGGCGGGGAAGAAGCTGATGATCGGCTATCGATCGCGGTTCGAACCCTATAACCGCCTGGCCATCGATCTGGCGCGCAGCGGGCATGTCGGCCCCACTCGCCTGATCACGGCGGAACATGGCTTTCCGATCAAGCCGGACCAATGGCGGCTCGACAAGCCTTTGTCCGGCGGCGGATCGATGATGGACATCGGCATCTACAGCCTGAACGCCGCGCGTTACCTGACGGGCGAGGAACCGGTGGAAGTGAGCGCAGTCGAATCCACTGACCGATCCGACCCGCGTTTCCGCACTGTGGAGGATCGGATCAGCTTCCTGCTGCGCTTTCCGTCCGGCATCGTGGCGGACTGTATTTCCAGTTACAGCAGCGGGCATAACAGCTATCGCGTCAACGGAACGCAGGGCTGGATCGGGATGGAGCCGGCGACGCCCTATGCCGGCCAAAGCATGACGATCCGCAAGGATGGCGTCACCGCGCCGCGCACCCTGCCCCCGGCCGGCAAAACGCAATTTGCGGGGCAACTCGATCATTTCGCCGAATGCATCCTGACGGGCAAGACGCCGATCGTGCCGGGCGAAGAAGGTCTGGCCGACCTGCGCGTGATCGAGGCGATCTATCAATCCACGGCGCAGGGCCGCAGCGTCAGGATTGGCGCTTGATCGCGCGCCGGACCGTGCTGGCGTCGCTGGCCGCCATGCCGCTCGCTGCGATCGCAGTGGGAAAATCTGTTGCCGGATCGGCGACCATGGGCAGCGTCACGCGCCTGTCCGCGGCGCTGGATCGGATCATCGCGCCATCCGCTTCGATCGAGATATTGGCCCACGGCTTTCGCTGGGCCGAAGGGCCTGTGTGGGTGCCACAGGGCGACTATCTGCTGTTCAGCGATCCGCCCGCCAACATCGTCTATCGCTGGCGTGCCGGACTGGGCGCGCAGCCTTTCCTCTCCCCCGCCGGATTGCAAACCGCTGTGCCTCCCGGCATTCGCGAAGCCGGTCTCAACGGTCTGGCCATCGACAAGACGGGTCAACTGATCGCCGCCGACAGCGGCACGCGCGCGATCGTACGGATCGACCTGCAAACAACCAAGCGCATCATCCTGGCCGATCGATTTCAGTCCAGGCGCTTCAACAGCCCCAACGATCTGTGCATCGCGCCATCGGGCACCATCTATTTCACCGATCCGCCTTATGGTTTTGCGGATGGCGATGCGTCGTCGCTGCGCGAAATCGACCATAATGGCCTCTATGCGCTGACGCCGGATGGTGACGTGGCCCTGCTGGATGGCAATCACCGCCGTCCCAACGGCGTGGCGCTGTCGCCGGACGGCCGCACCCTGTATCTGGCCTTATCCGACGAAAAGCGGCCGGAGGTACGCGCCTACACGCTGGACGCCAAAGGACGCCTTATCGATCAGCGCCTGTTTCACGACATGAGAAGCCAGCGCGCCCAGAGTCTGCCGGGCTTGCCCGATGGGATCAAGGTGGCGCCCAATGGCCATGTCTTTGCGACCGGTCCGGGCGGCGTGCATATATTGACACCAGACGGGGTATTGCTGGGCATCGTAGGCACCGGCAAGGCGGTCGCCAATTGTTGCTTTGGCGCCAATGGCAAAAGCCTGTTCATGACATCATCGGACAGTGTTGCGATCATCGCGCTTTTATAGCCGCAGGCAGCATGCCAGACCGGCGTCGTCGCGCATTGGAAACGCATGACGCTGGGCGTTTGGTGCCAGCGTATAGGTATCCTCATCGCAGCGGAGGGAGCCATGGGCCACCTTCTCCACGGCAGCGGCAACGCCACGCACGCCAGTCGAGGCCAGCTACAGTGATCGCCAGCTTCATTCGCGCGCCCTCGCGAAGCAAAACGGGATCACTCGGCAGAGCGTCCTGAAGTGGCGGCGTATCGCTGCCTGCTGCCGCTCGTACACGCAGAAGCGGACATTCCGCTTGCCCGGATGCGACGAGACAAATTGTGAACCCCTGGCTTACCTATTCTCGTCCCGAACTCGCGAGTTCTGCCTGATGGACCCGCATGAGGGTCTCTTCCTAAGGTCGCCCCGATGAGAAGAATTGCGGGAGGCGACGATGACCAGCTATATTGCGGGAAATGCCAGGGATCTGGAATTTTCCGACTTCGATCCGTTTGGGGACGCCTTCCGGCGCCATCCAGAAAAATTCCATCCGATGCTGCTCACCCAGTCTCCGGGCTTCATCCATATGGAGGGTGTGCCATCGGCTTATGTCGCAGGCTTCGCGCAAAACCAGGCGATGCTGCGCAACTTCAAGGCCTTTTCCAGCCTTAAGCCGAAAAATCTACCCGGAATGGAGCGGATCGACTTCTTCAATGGCCTGCCAGTGATGAACTATGCCGACCCGCCAGACCATACGCGCCGCCGCAAAGTCGTAAACCCCGCCTTCACGCCCAAGCGCACGCAGATGCTGAACGAAAATGCCGCGATCTTTATCGACAGGCTGATCGACGACATAGTGGAGCGAGGCAAAGGCTTCGAAGCGCTCGGCGATCTCACCAAACCGCTTTCGATCGACATTTTGTTGCGTCGCTTTTTGGGGATCGAGGACAAGGACCAGGCGATTTTCATGAACTATGTCGCGACGCTGCCGCTGCTGGACAGCATGCGACCGGGCGATCCCAAGCCGCAACCCTATCTCGACGCCTGGGCCCAGGGTGCGGCCTATTGCAAGGAACAACAGGCGCTTGCCCGGCAAGGTCGATGCCATAATCTCATCGGAGTCATTGCCGATGGCGCCGAGGACGGCGCGATCGATGATGACGAGATGATGGCGATGATGATCGTTCTGCTGATCGGTGGCGTATCGACGGTCGCGGGCGCTGCCGCGGCCTCGCTCATGAACCTGGCGCGGCATCCGGACATCGCGGAACGCGTGCGGCAGAATCCATCGCTTGCCGGCGCCGTGCTGGAAGAAAGTATGCGGCTCGACCCGCCTGTATCGCTCGTCATGCGCTTCGCGACCGATGACACGGAACTGGGTGGGAAGGTCATTCCCAAAGGCATGCCGGTCTATGCCATGCTCGGGGTCGCCTGTCATGATCCGGACATCTTCCCCGATCCCTACAGGTTCGACATCGACCGACCCAATGGGAAGGACCATCTGGCCTTCGGCTATGGTATGCACACCTGCATAGGCAATGCGATCACCCGCAATGTCGTGCCGCTGCTTCTGAACAAGTTGCTCGCGCGCATGCCCGACCTGCGGCTCGCCGATCGCGACGATGCGGTGCAGTGGGACACATCGACCCCGCGCGCGCGCCACATCCGCAAGCTCTATCTCGAAGCGCGATAGACCATTTCGGTGAAATGCCCCACAAGAAGTCTGGTATCGACGTAGGCGAAGCGTGCGTTCGGGGTGTCGCCTTCCATGGCGATGTCCATGCCCGACGCGCGTATCGTCCGCATCGCAGCCTCCCACGAAGGCATGTCGGATTGCATATAGCCCAGATGATGGAGCCCTATCATGGCGCCACCGATCGGCAGGGCGTCGAGATAGATCGAAGGCCAGTTGAGCCGGGGTTGGATGATCTCGATCTCGACATCACCCATCGACAAATGAGCCAGCGACCGTATCGCGACGGCATTCCCCGCCGGATCGGCGAAATCCGAGATCAGGTCAATACGGCGTGCACCCATCCGGGTTTCCAGCATGGCGACGGCGCCCCGAATGTCGCGGGCGACATAGCCAAGCTGGAAGAAAATGCCGAATGGATCGACGGCCTGCTTCATATCTGTGTCCCTCTAAAACCAATAGCCGCGCCTTGAGCGTCCTGTCCGAAGGCAGGTGGCGGAGATGAAGGCGCACGCTAAACATCGGCGGCAATCGACGCTTAAAAGAGCGCCTGCTATATGTGGAGAGCGGACCATGGCTTCTGATCCCGTCCGGCGGCTGAAGGATGTTTCCACCGCCGCACCGTCGCGTGTGCCTCTGGACATTGTCGAGACTGCTTCGCCCCAGAAGCGCCTGCGGATTCTGCATCGTGCGACCGAGATTTTCCTGGAGCGCGGCTTTGCCGGCACCAATCTGGACGAGATCGCCTTCGCAGCGGGCGTGGGAAAGGCAGCGATCTACCAGTTGTTCGGCGACAAGACCGAACTGTTCGCGCAATGCCTTCTGGAAGCAGTCGGGACGAGTTCGGTGCTGTTGCGGAATACATTGCGAACCGACCTGCCGATCAAGCAGGTGCTGAGCGACTTTGCCGAACAACATATATTGCGCATGTTCCGTCCCGTCTGCGGATCGCAGCCCTATTATCAGTTCGCGCGCGTCCTGTTGAGCGCGGCCATAACTCATCCCGAACTGAGCCGTCGATGCCTGGAAGTGTTCCGTCAAGAAGAAGGCTTGCCGCTGCGGCAATATTTTGCCGAAATGCTGCGCACCGGCGCCCTCGTGAATGCCGAACCGGAGTTTCTGGCCGAACATTTCTTCCAGACCATCTTTTTCACCAATCATGTCATTCTCGAACCAGTCCATGCCGAGGAATATCGCGACATTCGCGCGCATGCCGAGCGGACCGTGCATCTGTTCCTCTACGGCTGCAGCCCGCTCGCTCCCTCCGCCGTCGAATGAGGAACCTGTGCGCTTCCGTTCGGAGTCACCTCCACGGGAGATGCATGGGCGTACCGACCCGTAACATGATCCGACTTTAGCGCGCGTTCCGCGCGGCGCAGCCCGGCAAAACCCGCAAGTTCTCCTGAATTGAAGCCTTCCCCGCGCTGCCTATGCTCTCCCATGTCGGCAAGATCGCACAAAGCGATGCCGGGTGCACAATGGGAGGGGTTATCATGAAGTTGATGGAAATGATGAGCGCGAGCGCGCTGGCCATGGGGGCGGTGACGGTCTGCCCGGCCTATGCCCAGACAGCCGAAAGTTCCGCGAAGGCGCCGCCACAGGAAACGGCCAGCGACGCATCCTTTAGCGACATCATCGTCACGGCTAATCGGCGCGAGGAAAATGCCCAGACCGTTCCCGTATCGGTGATTGCATTCGGCACCGAGGCGCTGGCCGAAAAGAGCGTGCGCTCGCTGGGAGACCTGACGGCCGTCGCCCCCGGCATACGCTTCGTCCATCAGGGCGGCGGCGGCAATATGAACGTCGTCATGCGCGGGCTGCAGCGCATCCCGATCGGCGTCGCGCCGAATGCGGTCATCAATTACTTTGCCGACATCCCGCTGAATTTCCAGGGATCCAACATTCCAGCCTATGATCTGGGCAGCGTTCAGGTGCTCAAGGGACCGCAAGGTACATTGTTCGGCCGCAACGCCATTGGTGGCGCCGTAATCATTACGCCCCAGGCACCTACCTATAATCTGGAAGGCTATGTCCGCGGCAGCTACGGCAATTACGATTATAAGGACGTCGAAGGCGCCATCAACGTGCCGATCATCGATGGCAAGATCGCCCTGCGCCTGTCCGGCAAGATGACCCGCCGTGATGGATACACCAAAAATCTGTCCGGCGGGCACGACATGGACGATGTTCACCAGGACAGCTTCCGCGCCTCGCTGCTGATCGAACCGACCGACGGGTTCCGCAATATCACGATATTCGACTGGTTCCGCGCACGCGAGGCCGGCACCGGCTCGATCTTGAGCGCCGTGCTGCCCACGGGCCTCGTCCGTGTCCCGCAACTGGCCCATTTCTTCGATTGCCATACCGTCAACGCGTTCAACCCCGGCTGCGGCGCCATTCCCGGCGCCCTTCCGGCGGGCAACGACATTGACGACGCCTTTGCGCTCCAGCAACAACTGGGGCCACGCAAGACCTTCTCGGAAATCAACCAGCGCCTCAACCGCGACCTGTGGGGCGTATCCAACAAGACCGAGTTCGCGTTGAGCGACGCGGTGACGCTGCGCAACATCTTCGGCTATCGCCGCACCCATCTGGAAACCGACCTCAACACCGACGGCGTCGCCTTCACGCCGCTGCCGATCATCACCGCATCGAACCGGGCGCGCGAAGAGCAAATCAGCGACGAATTCCACGTCTTCGGTACGCTGTTCAACGACCGGCTCGATTATCTGGTCGGCGCTTTCTACATCAAGGAAAACCCGACCGGTTTGGAGGGCAGCAACTTTCCCGTCGCCGCCGCCGCGGGCCCCTGGGTGATCGCCTATACCGACAAGACCAACAAGGCTGTGTTCGGCCAGCTCGGTTTCAAGATCACGGACAGCATCAAGCTGAATGGCGGCATCCGCTACAACAAGACGTCGCAAAGCGCCTGTTCGGTAACCGAAAAGACCACGGTGCCGACCATCCTGATCGACACGTCGGAACCCTCCATCGCCCCGGACGCCTGTGCCTCGGCGGCTGGCGCCAGCACGGCAAGCACGAAGGAAAGCGCAACTACCTACAATGTGGGCGTCGACTGGCAGGTCTCGGATTCAATCTTCGCCTATGTCACCCACCGGAAGGGCTACCGCGAGGGCGGCCTCAACTATCCGGGCTTCACCACGCCTTGCACGACGGGCAATTCCAACGGCGTCTGCATCGGCAACAACGGCTTGCCCACGGCCAATCCGGCCGACCTTCGTCCCTATCAATCCTATCAGCCCGAAACGCTCAAGGATGTCGAAATCGGCGTGAAGTCTGAATTCCGCCTGGGCGAGGGCCGGCTGCGCTTCAACGTATCGGCCTATCGCGGCACTTATTCGAATGCTGTGGTCGCCTTCAACACCTCAGCCATCGTACCGTCGAACGACACGTCGGCGCCCCAATCGAGTTCGATCGGCATCAATGTCGGCAAGCGCCGCCTGTCGGGCTTCGAGACCGAAGTGATGTTCCAGCCCAACCGGAGCCTCAGCTTCACCAACACGCTGGCCTATGTGCATCAGAAGATCCTCTCGAACACGCTGCCTGACATTCCAGGCCTGCAACTGCCCTCGCTTACGCCCGCTTCGCCCAAATGGTCGCTCACCAACTCGATCCGCTGGGTGCTGCCGTTCCGCCCGGCCGATGGCGAGATCGTGCTGAATGCCGACCATTATCACCAGAGCCGCTTCTACAACGGCAACGACACGTTCGCGGCCTATGACAATGTCAACGCGCGGATCGAATGGAGCGGCATCGGCGGTAGCGGCATGACGGTGGCGGCTTTCCTGCGCAACGCCTTTAACGACACCTACGCCTATGCCAGCTCGGCCAGTTCGGCGAGCCTGGGCATCTTCACCCGTTCCTATAACGAGCCGCGTATGTACGGCCTGGAGCTGGGCTACAAATTCTGAAGGATTGCGGCCAAAGGGGGACGCAATGGCCCGCCGGATACATATCCGGCGGGCTCTTTTTTACGTGTGCCTACTCCAGAATCGTCGTCATCAGCACCCTACAGCCCACAACTTCCTGCGCAGCCGTCAGAACGGTCAGACCTGCTGGCGCGCTCGCCATTGGCGCGCCGCCAGGAAAAAGGCGACGGCCGCACCGAGCTGGACGGTTGCAAGCACGCCAATCGCCGCACTGATCGAACGCGCGCCCAGCGCAGGCGCCAGCCAGTCCGACAACAGGCCCGTCAGCAAAGGCCCCAGCCCCGACCCTATGAGGTTGCACAGCACTGCGAACAAAGCAAAACCCACGCCGCGCGCGCGTTCAGGCGCCAGGCCGGCGATGCCCGCATTGGCCGGCCCGGAATAGACCAGCGCACTCACGCCCCACAGGGCAAAGCAGGCGAGCGCAACCGGGAAATATTGCGACACCGCGAGCGCGATCCCGGCGCCGCCGTTGAACAGCGCGGCGATGGCGAGCGCGGTCAGCATCCCGCCCTTGCGTTTCCGCTCGAACCAATCCGACGCAAAGCCGAAAGCGATGCTGCCCAGCGTCGCCAACAGCCCGAAGGCAAGCGCTACCGTGACGCCCGCGGTCGCGACCGGCAGATGATGGACCCGCATCAGATAGGGCACCATCCAGCTGCCGACACCCGACATGGACAGGGTATAAAGCACCGACCCGCAATAGACGGGCAGCAGCGCGCGATCCTGGATAAGCCCGCGCGCGGTCGTCCAGAAGCCGCGCGCCACGCTCGTATCGGTGATCGCCCGACGCTTCGGCTCGGGCACGGTCAACCAGATGAGCGCGGCGAGCAGCAGGCCCGGAGCGCCATAGACGAAGAACACCGCTCGCCAGCCGAAATGCTGCGCGATATAGCCCCCCACAAGAAAGCTGACGATGCCGCCGACGCCGGCGCCAGCGAAGAAGATGCTGGAAACGGTCGCGCGCTTCTCAGGCGGATACAGGTCGCTCAGGATCGAAAGCGACGTCGGCGATCCGCCCGATTCCGCCGCGCCGACGATGGCGCGCGACACCGCCAGATGCCAGAACTGTCCCGCCAGCGCACAGAGCATGGTGACCCCGCTCCAGATCGCGACCAGCGCGCCGAGCAGGCGGGACCGGTTCGTCCGGTCGATCATGAAGCCGAGCGGCAGGCCGACCAGTGCGTAGAACACGCCATAGCTCAGCCCCGTGGCGAGACCCACCTGCGTGTCGCTCAGGTGGAATTCCGCCTTGAACAACTCCTGCGTCACCAGCACGGCATTGCGATCGAGCAGGTAGAAGAAATAGACGCAGGTCAGGAGCGCCAGCGTGTAGGCCGGACGGCGCGCGCGTCCTGTGGGACCGCTCATGCGTCGGCCGCGCGGGCGACAATATGCGGGTCGGCAATCTGCCGGTCGATGAAGCCATCCCAATCGCCTGCCCGGTCGATCAGATGGTCGCGGATCTGGGCGTGCGTCGGCAGCATGAAGCTGTTGGCCAATATGGCGTCGGCGACCTGCTCTCCGACCTCGGCTGGCTCCATCAGGTCAAAAGCCGGCCCCGGCCCCCGCGTATCGGTGGGCGGGCCGAAAGTGCGCAGGCTTGCCATGATGTTCGTCTTCACCGGTCCGGGGCACAGCACCGTAACCCCAATACCCTTGGGGCGCAGATAGAGGGCGAGCCCCTCGGAAATCTGGACCACCGCCGCCTTGGAGGCCGAATAGGCCAGCCGGTCGAAGGCATAGGTCATGAGCCCGGCGAAGGAGGCGGTATTGACGATATGGCCGCTGCCCTGCGCGATCAGCAGCGGCAGGAAAGCGAGGTTGCTGCGCACCACCGACAGCAGGTTGACGTCCAGCACCCGGCGCCACTCGTCAAGCGGGACATGCTCGGGCAATCCCCGGGTCAGCCCGCCGGCATTGTTCATGACGATATCGACCCGACCGAACCGGTCGAGCGCCCTGTCCTTGAGTGCCTCGAACGCGTTGTCGCAGGTGATGTCGCACGGCTGGGCAATGGCGTCGCCGCCGGCGGTCTCGATCTCTCGAGCCACCGTCTTCGCGGCATCGGCGTTAATGTCGGCGACGAGGATCGACGTGCCGCGCGCCGCCAGCGACAGCGCCGTAGCGCGGCCGATGCCACTGGCGGCACCGGTGATGATGGCGACTTTTCCCGCAAGACTGTCCATGGCCGACCCTCAGCCCAACATGCCTGCGCGCCCCAGCGCGGCGATTGCGACATTGCGCGCGCTGTGCGCAGCGGGGAAACCGGCATAACCGCTCGCCTGGTAGATGACCTGCTCCAGCTCGGCGACCGTCGCGCCGTTGCGGATGGCGGCGGGGAAATGAATTTCCAGTTCGTCATAGGCGCGCAACGCGATCAGGATCGACACCGTCACCAGACTGCGCGTCCGTGTGTCCAGCGTGTCGTCGGTCCACAACGGCTCGAAGATATTGTTCATCGCCATCTCGCCGATCTGGCTGGCAAAGGAAGGCCCGGTCGGCCCCTTGCCAAGTTCGGCGGCCATTTCGGGCGCCAGCATCCTCTTCAGAAGGCCCATAGCCTGCTCGCGTTTCTCTCCCATATCCCGGTCCTTCTCATTTGGCTTTTGCAGGTAAGGCATAAGCGATCAGATAGTCGCCGGCCCTGGTGTTCATCATCGGATGGCCGCCGGCTGCGACGGCCACCATCTGCCGTCCGCGGGACGACAAATAGGTCATCGGTGTCGACTGGCCGCCGGCTGGCAGGCGCGAGCGCCACAGCACCTCGCCGGTCGCGGTGTCGAAAGCGCGCAGATAGCGGTCCTGGGTCGCGGCGAGGAAGAACAGACCCCCGCGCGTCGTCACCGCGCCGCCCATATTGGGCACACCGATACGGAAGGGCAGCATGGATGAAAGGCCGAGTGGACCACTGTCACGCGCTGTACCCAGCCTGTGCGTCCACACCAGCTTGCCCGTGACCAGATCGACCGCGCTGATATTGCCCCAGGGCGGAGCCTGGCAGGGCGCGAAGATGGGCGAGAGGAAGGGATAGATCTTCACCGCGACCGGCGTGCCTTTGAGCGCGGCATAGCCCGCCCCCTCCCCGCTTGTCGTCTTCGTCAGGTCGGCAGGGGCGATGCCCATCTTGTCGGCGGTCGCACGCGCGATGAGTTTGATGTAATTTGCCATGCGATTGGAATTAACGATCATCAGATGTCGGTCGGCGTCGATCGACACGCTGCCCCAGTCCGACCCGCCCAGGAAGCCGGGCGATACGATATTGGGTGTGAAGCCGGGCGGCGTCAGCGGCCCGTCATAGCGCGCCTCGCGAAAGGCGATACGGCACCAGAGCTGATCCAAGGGCGTCACGCCCCACATGGACTGCTCGGTGAGCAATGGCCCCCGGAAGGACGGCATCGCATCCGAATAGGGCTGACTGGGCGATGGGCGCTCCCCCGGCACCGCGCCGCGCGTTGGCGCAGCATGTTCTGTCACGGGATAGAGTGGCTTGCCCGTCTCCCGGTCCAGCACGAACATCTCGCCGCGCTTGGTAGGCTGGATCAGGGCATGACGGACGCCACCCGGCATCGGCAGGTCCACCAGCGTCGGCTGCGACGCGACGTCATAGTCCCACAGGTCGTGATGGACGGTCTGGAACTTCCAGCGCGGGGTTCCGGTTTCCGCGTCCAGCGCGACGACGGAACCCGACCAGGCGTCGTCGAACGGGCGGCGGGCGTGGCCGGCATAGTCCAGCACTGCCCCGCCCAAGGGCGCGTAGATCAGGCCCAGCTTGTCGTCCACGCTCATCGGCGCCCAGCTATTGGGGGTGGACGGGGTATAGGTTTCCCCCGGCGGCGGCGCGCCCTTGCGGTCAGGCCGTCCGATGTCGAACGCCCAGCTCAGCCTGCCGGTGACGGCGTCGAAGGCGCGGATCACGCCCGACGGCTCGCCCCAATACATATTGTCGAACACCCATCCGCCCAGCACGATGCGGCCGCGCGCGATGGTTGGCGCGGAGCTGACATAATAATAGCCCTTGGGCGACTTGGGCATGCCCTCCTGCAGGGACACGATTCCGTTGTGGCCGAAATCCTGGCAGGGCTTGCCGGTCGCGGCATCCACCGCGATCAGGCGCGCGTCGATCGTGTTGGTGAAGATGCGCGCGGCGCAGGCGCCGACCGCGCCGGGCACGCGATAATAGGATACGCCCCGACAGGCGCCGTGGGGCACGCCGCTGACGTCGGTGTGCGCGCCATAGCGCCAACGCTCATGCCCGGTCTCCGCGTCCAGCGCCACGATGTCGTTATAGCTGGTGCAGGCGTAGAGCGTGTCGCCGACCTTGATCGGCGTCACCTGCAACGACCGGGGCGCACCGGCCGGCGCCGGACCGAAGCGGTAGGTCCAGGCCGGCTGAAGGTCGCCGACATTGGCAGGCGTGATCTGCGCCAATGGCGAGAAGCGGGTACCGCCCGCGTCATTGCCATAGCTTGCCCAGTCGCCGACCTGCTGCTGCGCGGGGACCGCCGCCATCGTCGCGACCGGGACCGGCGCCATGCCGGTCTGGAATAGGGGATCGACCGGCCGGGTGCCGAACGCAGCGTTGAGCGTCGCGCCCAGCAACAGCGCGGCCACCGCTATGCCGATCCGCGTCGGCCAGGACCAGGGCGCGTCGCCCGCCAGCTTGCGCCGGGTCCAGGGCATCAGGAACCACAGGCCCAGCACCGTCGGCGCGGCGAGCCGCGCGGTCAGCGCCCAGCCGTCGAAGCCCGACTCCCAGATCGACCAGGCCAGTGTCGCCGCCAGCATCACGCCATAGACTTTGGCCCCCGCGTGACGTCCCGTCCCCACCAGCACAGCACTGGCGATGACGGTCAGGCCCGCCAGCAGATAATAGGGCGATCCGCCCAGCCGCACGAGCGACAATCCGCCCCAGGCCAGCACGATGCCCAGCGACAGCAGCAACAGGGCGAACAGATAAGGACACGCGCGAAAGCCGCGGCGTTCCGGCGATGGCACGACAGCCGCGTTCACCGCGGCAGCCCGATGCCGACGGTCTTGACGCGCAGGAACTCGTCCAGCCCCTCCTTGCCGCCCTCGCGCCCATAGCCGCTGTCGAGCAGTCCGCCGAACGGTCGCTTGGGCTGGATGTTACGGGACTGGTTAATCAGCACGACGCCGCTCTTCAGCTCTTCCGCCAGCCGCATCGCAATGCCGAGATCGCGCGTTTCGGCATAGGCGGACAGGCCGTAACGGGTGGCGTTGGCAATGCGGATCGCCTCGGCCTCGTCACGAAAACGGCTGATCGCCAGCACAGGGCCAAACAATTCCTTTTGCGCCAGGTCCGAATCCGGATCGACCTCTCCGAATATGGTCGGCTCGATGAAATAGCCGCTGGCCAGTGCACCGCCGATCCGGTTTCCACCCATCAGCAATGTCCCCGCACCCCGTGTCTTCGCGGTTTCGATCATCGCCAGGATGCGGTTCATGCCGGCCTCGTTGATCACCGGGCCTGACGTCGTGGCAGCGTCGAAGGGATCGCCGACCTTGATGTGGGCGGCGATCGCCAACACCCGCTCGACCATCTGGTCGTAAATGTCCGTATGAACCAGCAGCCGCGTGGGGAAGGCGCACCCCTGGCCGCTCATCATGCCGATCGAATTGAACACGCCGAAGGTGCAGGCTGCATCCAGATCGGCATCGGGGAAGATGATATTGGCCGACTTTCCGCCCAATTCCAGCACCGCGGGTTTCATCTGTTCGGCGCAGGCCGCCAATATCTTGCGCGCCGTTACTGGCCCGCCGGTGAAGCTCACCTTCTCGACCAGAGGATGCCGCACCAGCGCGTCGCCCGCCTCGATCGATCCGGGGATCATGTTGATGACGCCAGCCGGAATGCCCGCCTCCGCCGCCAGCTTCATGAACAGCTCGCCCGAATAGGGCGTCATCTCGGACGGCTTCACCACGACGGTATTGCCCGCCGCGATCGCCGGCGCGACTTTCATGCCCAGCGAGATCAGCGGACCGTTCCAGGTGATGATGACGCCGATCACGCCATAGGGTTCGGCCAGCGTGTAGCCCAGTTCGCCGTCGGCCATCACCGTGCTGTTGACCCGGCTTTCGATCCGGTCCGCCCAACCGGCATAATAGTCGATCCATTCAGCGGCGATATGCGCCCCGCCCGCCGCAAAGGTTGCAGGGGTGCCGTTGTCCAGCGCCCCCAGCCGTCCGAACTCCGCATCATTATCGCGTATCAGTTGCGCCAGTCGCTGCAGCATCTGGCGCCGCTCGATGGGCTTGGACCGGCGCCAGCTCTTGAATGCCTCTGACGCAGCCTCAACCGCCTCGCGCGCTTCGGCGGCGCCCGCCAGCGGGATGCGGCTCGTGGTCGATCCGTCCGCGGGATAGATATGATCGTGCGTGCCGCCAGATGCCTGCGCTAATCTACGGTCGCCGATATGCAGATGGACAGGGATCGGGGTTGTCGGTGCGGTCACGTCGGCTCTCCGGAAGCAGGATGGCGCATGGCGGCAAGCAGCCCGCCGTCCACAAGAATGTCGATACCGCTGATGAAGGAGGCATCGCGCGATATGAGGAAGTCGACGGTCGCCGCGATCTCCAGCATCGTACCCTCGCGCGCCAGCGGCGTGGCGGCCAGCAGGTCGTACTTCATCGGCTGCTTTTCAAATTCAAGCGCGCCCATCGGCGTCGCGATCAGGCCCGGCGACAGCGAAAGGATGCGCGCGCCTTGCGCTCCCCATGCCCGTGCTTCACGCTGACACAGGCGGATCAGGGCTGATTTGGATAGACGATAGGCCAGTGTAGGCGTCGCGGGTTCATCTGGCGCCGTTTCGATCCTGTCCAGGAAAACGGGCGCCAGCGGATCGTCCAATATCGCGTGCAGCGACGGATCGATCGGCGCCGCATGCGCAGCCAGCGAAGCAATGAAGATCGCGGCCGTGCCGCCGGTCGCCAGCGGCAGCATCGCATCATGAATCAGGCGGGCACCGATTAGATTCACCGCCATGATCGTGCGAAAATCACCCATGCTCGGCGACAGTCCGACGACATGGGCCAGCGCTGCCAGCGGCCCCGCTTTTGCAACCACCTCAGCAAATTCCTCAACCGCAGCGCGGTCGGTCACGTCACACACGACGCCGCGCGCATCATGACCTTCCGCACACAGGGCAGCAACCAGCCGATCCAGACTAGCCCGATCGCGGTCGGCAACTATCAACCTATTACGCGCGCCAAGCCGGCGCGCGATCGCAGCGCCCATGCCACCGGCCCCGACCACCACCGCCAGGGGAAGGTCGGGTCGCGCGCTCGTTCCTACCGTCGGTCTTGTCACATATCCTCCGCTTCCGGATGGACCATGCGATAGGCTCGCGCCCTTGGACATGGCGCAAAACTGGCGCGTTCTGTCATATGGCCGCGTCAGGCCAAGCCACGCATGTTTGCCCCCAATATCTTCGACACAAGCCGGGTTGGCGGGAGAAACGACGTGCGTGAACTGATGGATTCCACCCATGCCCTGGGAGACCGCGAGGCGCTGACGCGCATCTGGGAGGAGCATGGCTACTGGTTCTTCCGGGATGTTCTCGATCGGGAGGCGACGATCGCATTGCGTGACGAATATATGCGCGAACTCAAGGCGCTCGAACTTGTCGATGCCGATTCAACCGACCCGTTCTGGAACGGCCGACCGATCGAGAATTTCCCAGCCACCTTCCGTACGCTGCACCAACGGAAAGTCTGGCAGAAGTTCGTCCGCGAGCCCCGGATCAACGCGTTTTTCGAGGATGTGCTGGACGACGCCGTTTACTGGATTCCGATGGATTATTATCGCATCGTAGCACCGAACAAAAACGCCACGTCCGACGCTTATCTAGGCCTGCATCAGGATGGCATGTCCAATCCCGGCGTGGAGTTCGTCACCTGCTGGATGCCGCTCACAGATATCGATGACAAGGTCGGCGGCCTGGTCATAGCCGCGGGCCAGGAGAAACGCGGTTACATGGCATTTGCAGACGGCAAGGCGGGCTTTACCGACGGACCGATCCCGGAGGACAGTTGGAGCACGGCCGATTACCGCCTTGGCGACGTGGTGATCTTTACCCGTACCATGCCGCATTATGGACGCTCGAACACGTCCGACCGGTTCCGCCTGTCCCTGGATATTCGTGCGGTGCGCAGATCCGGCCGACTTCCGGTCGTCGGCACCGTCAAGAGCATATCGACAGATCAAATCGTCATCCGCAGCGAAGAAGAAATCGATGTCACGCTTGTTTTGGACGACAAGACCTTTCTGCGCGGGCCAGCGCCGGACAGTCCTAACCCGGTCCCGATCAATCGGCATGACGTCACCCAGGCCCTGCCCGCTGGCACAGCCGTGATGGCAACGGAAGAAAACGGCATCGCCCTTGTCTTAAGACCTCAAAACTGAATGATATTGAACTTTTGGATTGGACTATGCCCCCGCAGGGCCGCAGTCGAATGGGAATACGCAATGATGCATCGCCCCCTCATTGGCTGCGCCAGAAGATATTGGCTGCGAATGGGATGCTGAGAGGAATATATGGGCGCACCGATCATGTCCGTCGCCCAGCAAGATGTAGGCGGGCGACGTGCACCGCCCACTGCGTTGAGGCGATGGGTTCCATGCCGTGGTGGAAAATCGGGCCACCCGCCTCGGTGCGCAAAGGCCGCCGGAAACGATCTGCTGATCTCGCGCCCATTTTTTGCCCATAGCGATTTTCTCAAGCGACTCAGGCCGGCTCGAACCGCTGCAACGTCACGCGCATCCTCAAACCCCAACCGAGCCAAGCCAGCAAAGCGCTTGCGAGGCACAGGATGGCAATGGGCATGACGAGCATCCACAATGCCCAGATCGAGCCACCGCCCGCCTGACTCAACCAGGCGCCAGTGAACAGGCCGGAAAAGCCCAGACCGATCTTCGATGTCGCCGTGAACCAGCCATAGGCCCGGGCGGCGGCGGCCGGATCATCCGCCATGCCCCAATTGCCCAGTTGCTCGGAGAAGCTGGACCAGGCCAGCAGGATCACGCCACCAACGGACATTCCCAAAAGGCCAAGAATTACGGCGGCACTCCATGTCCCTTGACCGATCGCTGCGGGGAGGGCGATGGTTGCGAACGCGCTGCCCATATAAGCCACACTCAACGCTCTGGCGGACCCCATATGCGCGGCGAGAGGCGACCACAGGCCGACCGCCGCGAGGCGGACCACGGTGAGGATCAACAGGGCATAGTCGAACAACCAGCCCTGCATCGCGCCCGCATGTAGCATCGCCTTGCCCATGGAGCCCAGCGCTGCGAAACCCAGCATCTGGGCGAGACAGAATAGCGCGAGTCCGCTTAGCGACACCCCCTTGGCATGGCCCATGCGCGCGTTACGGAAAATTGGCGTCGCGGGGCGAGCCATGCGTATCAGCCAGGGAAGCGGCGCCAGCAGCAAGCAAGCCAGGCCGGCGATTCCCAGGAACATCATCCGCGCCATATGCGGTCCGATGACTGCCGTGTCGATCATCGGTAAAGCCGCCGCAGCCACCATGATTGCAGTCAGGGCGCTCAGGATCGTTCGCCACCGCGCTACGACCAGATGGCCATGGAGATTGGCGAGTACAGCCGCCGTGGCGTTGTGCGGGACGTCGAGGAGCGAGAAGGCCGTCCTGAACAGGAAAAGCGCAAAAATCGTCTCGGCTGTGGACTCGGTCGGTAACCAGGGCAGAACGATGAAGGACAGGCAGCCCAGTCCCGCCGCCAGGCCGCACAGGCTCGGCAATATCATGCGGATTGCCGCGCAGCGATTGACGATATGGCCCCAGACGCCATCTACCATCGCGTTCCAGAAGGAGGACAGCACGAACAGCGCGCCGGCCGTGACTGGCGGCATATGCAGTATCTTGATGAGGATGAAGAGGGTGAAGGCGTCGGTGCCCGCCCACAGCAGGCTCTTGCCCGCATGGGTCATGCCGAAGGCGATCGGGAGCAGGCGATTGGCGATCACAGCCGGGCCGATAGACGCCATGCGTGACAGGCTGGCGACAATCCGAATTGGGACGACGCGTCAAGCTGGACTGTTCGCCGCTACACGATATGCAATGGCGCATGACCAGTTCTCCCGATCGAAGCGCCACCCGTAGCCTTGAAGGCAACGCGGCTATTTTGGACGCCGCCCGAACCGTCATCGCGCATCGGGGACTGTCCGGCATGAGCCTGCGCACCGTTGCCGACGAGGCCGGCATATCCGTAGGCTCGATCAGCTACCGCATCGGCGATCGCGCAGCGCTGGTCCGCGCGATCGTGGACCGGGAAATCGATCTGCTCACCGCAGTCGGGCATCGCTGGCGAGAACGACTGGCCGGTGTCGATCCTGTCGCGGCGCACATCCTGCCCGACCTGATCTGCGAATGGCTCGACCTGCCCGAGCGGCGTACGTCGGCGATCGTCACTTGTGAACTCGCGCTCCTCGCCAGTCGGGACGCCCGGGCGATGCCGGACGTGAGGATCTTGCTCGACCATGGCGAGAAGCTCTGGACCGATCTGCTGGGCGTCCCGACCGACCGGCCGGGCCTGAGCCGAAGGGTCGCGCGCTATTGCCTGGACGAACAGCCCTTTTCGCTGCTGCTGGCGGATAATGTGGATTATAGGCTGTTGCGCCATTCCACGGTGCGTGGCTTGCTGCGGGACCACAGCCTGCCGGTCGGGGGCGACCGGAACGCATGGCATATGCATCTGGTCGACCGACTGGCGGTGCCGGCTGCCGCCGCACTCGGCAAGGCGGCCGAAATACCCGAGGGCGCCAAGGCTGTCATCGCCGACCATATCGCTGACGTCATCATCGCACAGGGTGTGGGCGCGCTATCGCATCGCGTCGTCGGCCACGCCTGCGCCATGGCCGCATCCAGCGTGGCGCATCATTACCCTTCCCAGCGGGACATACTTTCCGCGGGGGTGGAGGCCATCTATCGACGGATGCGCGCGGATATCCGGGCGACCAATGCCGCGGCACCGGGCAGCGGCGATGTGATCCGCCTGACCCATGATAGCGCCCTGACCGCATTGTGGAATCCCGACTTCATACCGTTCGCGATCGATATGCGGCGGCGGCGCGCGGAAAATGTGCATGTTCAGGTCGCCCAATGGTTGGGCATCGCCCCCGGCTTCGACCGTGCGCGGGTGCAGGCAATGGTCATGGCGATGATCGGCAATGGTCTCCGCGCAATGGCCGTCGGAGAAGCGCCGTTGTCCGGCCCCGATGTCACCGCACTTCTCGCGTGATGCCATACGATCGTTTTAAATTATCTTTTATATCATATATTATACTCGAACTATCGTCTTAAAACCGTCACCAATCAGCCCTAGTGCCGCCCCAACATTTACAGGGACGGAGCAAAAATCATGTCAATTCTCAAGGGAAAGCGCGCCTTTTACCTGGTTTCTACAATGCTGATGGGCGCCGCCGCGCCCTTCGGTGCGGGAATCGCCCAGGCGCAGGAAGCTGCGGAGGATACAGGCCTCACGGAAATCGTGGTGACCGCCGAGCGCCGCGCCGAAAGCAGCCAGAAGGTGCCATTGGCGATCCAGTCGATCAGCGGTGAGACGCTGGCCAAGACCGGCTACACCTCCGTCACCGACCTTCAATATACCATGCCGGGCGTGCAATATGATCCGACGCAGGGCGCCGCCTTCCAGATCCGCGGCGTCGGCAGCACCTCCTTCGACTTTTCCAACGCAAAGTCGGTCAGTGTCGTGGTCGACGATGTCGTGATGGACGGCCAGCGCGCCAATGGCTTGACCGGACTGGTCGATATCGAGCGCGTCGATGTGCTGATGGGGCCACAGGGCACGTTGTTCGGGAAGAACGCCACATCCGGCGTCATCGCGGTGACCACCGGCAAGCCCAGGATCGGCGATGCCTCCGTAAAGGCCAGCGCCAGCTTCGGCGAGCATGACGAGCGCATCCTGAACGGCACGGTGAATATCCCGCTGGGGCCGATTGCCGCATTGCGCGTGTCTGGTTTCGACCAGGCGTATGACGGCTTCGGCCGCAACGTGACGCTGAACCGCAAGGTTGGATCACAGCATGAATATGGCGGCCGCGCCAAGCTGTATCTGGAACCATCAGACAAGTTCAACCTGATGCTGTCGGGCGACTATGCCTATCATTGGGACAGCAGCGTGCGTACGCCGGTCTCTGGCCAGCCCGCCGCCGTCACCGCGATCCTCAATGAACTGGGCGTCTTCCCCGGCCCGAAGAGCGCCGACACGGCCGACTCGTCCTTTGGCCAGATCGCGACCGAGGAATGGGGCGCGTCGCTGCGCCTGAACGCCAAGCTTGGCGATCTCGACCTGACCTCGATCACCGCCTATCGCGTCACGCGCTATGACAATGCGACCCCCGCCAGCCTCGTACCTGTCGATCGTTATGCCTATATCCCGTTCAACAACGGCTATCTGGATACGCAAAAGGTCAGCCAGGAAATCCATCTCGCCTCCCCCACCGGCGGGTTCGTTGAATGGCTGGTCGGCGGCTTCTACAACGACCTGCGCGCGCGCCAGGTGCAGTTGCAATGGGGTACGCTCGGTGCGCCGTTGTACACTAACGGCGTACCCGCATCGAGGTTGTTCGCGCTAACCGGCGCGATCGGGGTGGACGCAAACGCTTCCCGCTTCGACGCACAGAACGAGACGATGGCCGCCTTCGGCCAGCTCAAATTCAACATTTCGGACCGGCTCAGCCTGACGCTGGGTGGCCGCTACACCCACGATAACAACTCACAGGGTCTGGACTTCATCACCGTCGATCCCGTGCCGATCGCGGGCTATACGCCGATCTTCGTCGGATCGAGCGCCGCCCCCGCCATCGACTATGGCAAGGTGTCGGGCGACAACTTCTCGTATCGCATCGCTCCGCAATTCCAGGTCACCGACAATGTCATGCTCTATGCGAGCTATTCGACCGGCTACAAACCGGCGGGTATCGCCTTTGTCGGCAACAAATATGCGCCCTATCGCGATGAAACGGTCAAGGCATGGGAGGCGGGCATCAAGTCCGAATGGTTCGGCCGCCGTTTGCGCGTGAACGTCGATATTTTCCGCTCGGACTTCAAGGACTTCCAGGCGACCATCCTGACCAAGATTCCCGATGGCAATGGCGGCCTGCTGGACGCGACGGTGATCGGCAACGCCGGTGGCCTGCGCACGCAGGGCGTGGAAGGCAATATCGCGGTCCAGCCGGCGCGCGGCCTGACCCTGTCAGGCGCGCTCAGCTATACCGACGCCAAGTTCACCGACTATGTCTACAACGCCACGACCGACTATACCGGATCGCGCCTGACCAACTCGCCCAAATGGTCGGGCACAGCGGCGATCGACTATGAAACCGAATTCGGCTCCGGTTTCGAAGTGCGCGCCCATGCCGACTATGCGTATCGCAGCGAATATTGGACCGTGGTGGGCCAGCCGACCTACTCGAACGTGCCGAGCTATGGCCTGGTCAACACCCGCCTGACCTTCGCGCTGCCCAGCAAGACGGTCGAGTTCGGCGTCTATGCCCGCAACCTGTTCGACACCTATTTCTCGACCGGCTGGCAGAATTACGGTGCGCTCGGCCTGCTTCACTACACATCGCCCAATGCCCGTCGCACGGTTGGCGGCTTCGTCAACGTCAGCTTCTGATTATCGGACCGGAAACACCCATCATGAAAAACTACATCGTCGGCAGTCTGGCTGCCGCTGCGCTCCTTTCAGGGGTGGCGGTGGCCCAGGCCCCGCAACCCTCTGCCGCGCCGAACGAAGACGCCCTGCAGATCAACCAGATCCAGGTGGTAGGCACCCATAACAGCTATGCCATGCCCGCTGACCCGCGCGTCATGGCGCTGATGGCGCCGCGCCTCGCCACGCTGATGCAGTCGATGGTCAAGACCCTGTCGCCTGAAAAGGCGGCCGCTATGCAGGACGAGCATCCCGGTGGCATCACCGACATGGCCAAGACCCTCGACTATGTGCAGATGCCAATTCAGGCGCAGTTGCGCAGCGGCGTGCGCAGCCTGGAAATCGACATGCAGCCCGATCCCAAGGGCGGCGCCTATGCCGATCCGCTGCCCTATCGACAGTTGCGCGAACAGGGTGCCACCGATCTCGCGCCCATCTATCGTGACGAACTCGCCAAGCCCGGCATGAAGGTCTTCCATGTCGCCGACCTTGATTTCCGCAGCCAGTGCCCGACGCTCAAATCCTGCCTGACGATCCTGAAACAATGGTCGGATTCAGAGCCGAACCACAGCCCGGTCTTCATTCTGCTGGAACCCAAATTGTCGGGCCTGGACAAGGCTATTCCCGGCGCGACGGCCGTACCGCCGTTCGACAAGGCCGCGTTCGAGGAAGTCGATGACAGCATTCGCACGATCCTGGGCCGGGACAAGGTTTTCACGCCCGACGACCTGCGCGGCGACATGCCCACGCTGGAGGCCGCCGCACTGGCCAGGCGCTGGCCGACCGTGGCGCAGGCGCGGGGCAAGTTCCTGTTCCTCTATCTGGTGCCGGGCATGAACCTCCCTGCCTTTGCCCCCTATCTTGACGGTCGCCCCTCATTGCAAGGACGCATGGCCTTCGTGCAGGGCAAGGCGGGTATGGCCCACACGGCATTCATGCTCTTCGACAACGCCCTGACGCGCGGCGCCGATATCCGCGACGCCGTGCAGAAAGGCTATCTCGTCCGCACCCGCGCCGACATCGACACGGCCGATGCTCGGAACAATGATGGCGCGCGCAGGGACGCTGCGTTGGCCAGCGGCGCGCAGATCGTCTCCACCGACTATCTCACCGCGCCCAATATCTATGCCAATGACTATCATCTGGCTCCCTTCGCCAGGGGCTGGCGATGCAATGTCCCGACATCGCGCTGCACGACGGCCAAATAACGCCCTGCCTCGCCGTAGTTGCCGCGGTTCGACCCGGCAACTTTCGCACCGGCGGCCCTGAACTTGGCATGTCCACTCGCTGGGCGTTCTCGCAATGCGGGCAGGAACCGGAAGTTGCGCTGGACGGTCCGCTGACCCTCGATCGGGCGAATGCCATTCTGGACGCTGCGTTGGCAGGAAGGGGGTTGGCCTATGTCAGCGCATGGTCTGCGGGTCTGCGGGCGGTCACTACGCTGCAGGGACGTGAATGCACGCGAGCAGTTGCAGTGAGGCATTGCCGCGCCCCAAAGCCGACCGAGCGCAAAGTCCCAACGCAAACCATGAAGCGGCGCAGCAGCAGCGGCTCAAACCCCTTGCCCTGCCAAGCCAAGGGGTGTCCAAACTGTCAGCGGAACGAAAGGCCCGTATTCCGACCCGTTCCCGGTTCTTGCCTATTATGGACGCGGTTCGGCACGCATCATCTGCGAGATTTGCTCTTCGGCAACGGTCGATTCGGCGATAAGTTGGCGCAATGCTGTCGCGGTGTCTGCCAGCAGACCGTCACTGAGAGCACGCTCGCCGTTGATAAAACGGCGGATAGCCCGCTCGTCGATGCCAAGGCGCCGCGAGAAGGATGTGATGCCACCAAAGAGCTGGACACAGTGCGCAAAATGATCCCGCCGCTCATCCGCTGATAAGGCCGCCATGATTTTTCCTTTTCTTTTTGCTGCCGGCGGCCATAGGCTTTCTTGAAATTGACGCAAGGCAGACAACGCAAAGGCCTCATCCACGCTGCGGTGTCATGCCGGGAAAATCCGGAGAAAAGCCTACTATGCCCGGATATTTTCTTCATTCTCACCGTGCCTGGTCACCGTCCGTATTTATTGCCTGAAATGGCGTTATACGCGCTCGTTCGTCATTCCGAAGCGCCGCAGCATCTGCGCCCCATCGCAAGAATGAGACTGCAGCGCGTGTGCCGTGGCATGAGCGCAACGGTTTCGCTGATCCTGGTGTTTACCATCCCCACATGGACCGCACATTGTGCGGCCCTGCACTTATCTCGTTACGCGTCGTGCAAACCCGTCCGCGCACCGCAGAACCTGTAATCGCGGCTCAGGCCAACGCCATCCTGCCTTCTCCAGCTAAGGCCTCGTCGGTGACGTACCCCGCACTCCGCTTGAATCAATAATCTTCCTTGCCTCGATCGGCCAGCTATTGCCTGTAACTTTCACATTGTCATTTTCAATATTATTAAGATATTTGCTCCATTCCCCATTTATCTTTCCACTATTATACCAATTCTGCATTGCCACATTGTCCAACGCGGTGCGTTTGGGAGCAATATGAGACTGGGTGTTGAGATTCAACCACACCCCACCCACATTATCGATGACATTGTTACGTACGGTCACATAGCGCGAACCTTCATCAAGATAGATGGCGATGCCCCCGGCCCCTGTGACATCATATATATAATTTTCCGCGATCAGGCCGCCTGGATCAGCAGACAGATGATAGATTGCGCCGCCATCGGGGAACCATTGCTTCACCCGTCCCACACGATTTCCCTTTACGACCGTATCGCGCAGCGTCGTTGGCGTATCATATACGATATTTCCCGGCTGATCATAATATCCACGCTGTTTTCGCCAATATTCTGCGCTTCCACCAGGATCATTGGCACCCCATCCCCAGCCTATATCTATGCCGTCATAGGGCGTGTCGGACACATCATTGTTCATGATGATCGTAGCAGAGGCATAGGTCACAAGAATGGCCGATTGCTCTTTATAGTCGTGCGAAACACCTTTGATGCGATTGTTGCGAATGACGATATCGCGCAATCCCATCTCCGGACGCGAGGGATGATGGGCGTCAGGCTGCACCCCGCCCGCCATGATCGCTCCCCCGGCCAGATCGATAAATTCACTGTTCGTCACCTCGATCGCCGCCGCGCCAAAACCAATGCCGCTATCATTGGCCTCCGGATTGTTGCCGATACCCAGCGCGATCTGCCCCAGTTCGGAAAATCGATCTTCGTCAAAGACGATGCGCCGCGCTGCTGCAAGCTGCACGGCAGCAGGTTGCTGACTCCAACGATTGCGCATCCGTTCGAACGACCAGCACCCCCAACTGCAATCGCGGATGGGATCGGCCGGGTAATCGACAAGTTCGCCTGCAAGGTAGGCGCCGCTCTGTTGACTGGCATAGCCATCCGGCCCGGACGGGCGTCGCCAACTCGTATGGCTGAAATGGAGCCGACGAAATTCCAGATCCCGAACGGGATCCTCATAGGTGCCAGCGATGGAAACCAGATGGTCCAGATGCGGCAGGACCACTTCGATCCGGCTCATATTCTCGCCCGGCATCGGCTTATAATAAAGCTGCCCGGCCTTGGGATCGACGAACCACTGGCCCGGATCGCGCAGAAATGCCAAGGCATTCACTAGGAACATGCGGGCCACCTCCACCGAAACCGGACGGGCAAGCGTGTCATATCCGACCAGATTGTTGCGCCAGCCAGGCTGCCGCATCACGATCCTGTCGCCGTCGATATGATCCACCACCGCATGGCGATGGGTGAACCAGCTCATCCCTTCGACTTCCAGCCTGCCCTGATCAGGCAATTTTGCGAGAAATCGCCAAGCAGGGTCACGGATTTCCAGACCCCATGGATGGAAGGCCACCGCCGATCGGGGAATTTCCACCGACGCACGCTGGACCAATCGCCCGGCAACGCTCAATTGTCGCGGGTCCATGCCGACCGGCACGCGCGCGACCCAGATATCGCGCTTCTTGTCGATTTGGCTCCAGCCCGTGACCGGGGCGCCGCCGGACAGCATGGTGCGCAGACCGGGCGCGCCTTCCCAACGTACGGTGTAGCCGTTTTGCCCACCGTCTCTGGCGTTGAAACGGAGCGGCGCCTGCAGGCGATAAACGCCTTCGGCCAGCGCCACGGTGACATCGTGATCATGATTGAGCATCCGCACCGCCTGCTGGGCACGGACCAGCGAGGCGAAGGGTCTCGTGGCTGACCCGTCCCCATCGTCCGATCCCTTTGGAGAAACATGCACGACCAGCGGCGCGGCGTCGGGGCGGTTGGGAATGACGATCCGCAGCTGATCCCCAGCCTGACGGTCACGCGCGCCGACCTGTGGGATGTCCGGCATCGGGGGCAATTGCGCCCCTGTCGGAAAAGGCCAGCCTGCAAGGGCCGCGCATATGAGAGACCACCGCATCCGCATCCACTTCCTCCGCTCATCCGTCATCTTTGGCTATCCCATTCAGGGTTCGATCGTCACAATCACCCGTCGGTACCGGGTAACAGGCGGCGTTCCCTTATCTGTGACCGACAAGATGAAATGCGCCTCGCGTCGCTCCTTGACCATCGGAGCGGTAAAATCGACCGTCACGATATTCGGCGCGATCCCCGACGGAATCGCCGACGCCCAGCCACCCACTTCGGGATAATGGAGCCAATAATAGCTCAGGCTGTCCCCGTCAGGGTCTGTCGTGCCCAGACCGCTCAGGAAGAAACGCTGTCCGGCCTTCACCGTCATCCGGTCGGGATGCGCGAGTTGGACCTTCGGTGGATGATTGGCGTCCTTATAGGCCTTGATCGCCCAGTCCATCCGCGCGGCGAAGTCGTTCTGAAAATCCGTTCGCCAGCGCCAGAGCGTGGCGCGAAAATCCCTGATCGACCGTTCGGCGGGCGCAACCGCGCGCCCGGTCGCGTTACGGGTCAACGGCGCCACGGCGTCTGTCGCGTTGGTCCAGATCGGCCGTGTCTCCTGTTCGATCGGCACCCCACCTGTAAAGCCATTGGGGTCGGTCGCCGCGGCGGCGGGCACGTAGAATTCATACCGCCCTCCCCAGCCGCCCCAGTCCGGGTGGTCCGGATCGCTCAGTCCATTGGGCAGTAAGGACAGATAAGCCGGCGTATCCCCTTCCATCCCATAGGAAACATCGGGATAGGCCGCGCCCAGCGGGCCGTGCCCTTGCTGGATATTGTCCCGTAACCAGTCGTTGTCGATGACGCTGTTGTCGATGCCTTCGATCCGGCTATGGATGCCAGTCCACGTCCCGGCGCCATAACCGCCGGGACTGACGATGTAGAAAAGCGCGGGGAAGTTCCGGCGTATCCATGCGCCGCTGTCGTCCTGATCGGAAATCGTATAGACGCGCAGGCGGCTCACAAGCCGCGCCACATCCTCAGCGGACCTCGTGGCGCGCAAGCTGTAAAGCGCTTGTGCCAAACTGTTCGCCCCGCCCCAGACCGAAATCCAAAGCGGCCGTGGATCGTCTTTCTCGATCGCCTGCACGATCAGGCGCGATCCTGCCGTGTCCCGCCCTTCGCCAACCGCCGCCATCCCATAAGCCGGCTGTCCTTCGCGCACCAGGGCGTGCAAGCGCCCAGCGCTGGGATAGCCCGGTTCGTGCAGGTTCAAATTGGGCTGCACCTTGCCATAGGCATCGATGACGCTTCGGATCGAATCCGCATGGACCGCCTGCTTCATATGAACGGACGTCGTCGCGACCAGGCCTTCCAGATCAATCTGGTTGGCGTAGAGAAATAGCCGAACGAAAGACTGTGTATCGTCCGGGTCGGCCTCGATATCGCTCAATATGACGAGCCGCTGCTTGGACGCGGATGCAACGGAAGAAGGGGGAGAGGACGCCTGCAATGCGGCCGGATGGAACATGGCCACCATCGCAGCCATGAAGGCGGTTCGTCTCATGAACACCCTCTCCCCAGTCTCATATGATTATGTCAGGCCGAATTCGGAATGACCGACCTGACACGTGACGATCAGAAACGGAAGCGCACGCCTGCGCGGTACATCCTGCCGATCACGTCATAGAGCGCCGGATTGACGAAGAACGGTGATTTTGCCGGATCGCGATCAAACAGATTATCGACCTTGAAATAGGCGGTAACCTGCGGTGTGAGATTGTAGGTGCCGCCGATGTCCATGTAAAAGGCGCCCGGCATATAGTTCTGGTCGATGGTCGGCGCAGTGTTGGTGGAGGCAGGGCAGCTACCTGGCTCGCAGACCACATATTGATGCCCCAGCACACCCGAACTGAACCAGCGTTCCTGGATCATGAACGAAAATTTGTCATTCTCGTAGCTCTGTATGGCCAGGAATTTCCAGTCGGGCGTATTGCCGGTGTTGACGCCAGCCGAATCCACTGGGATCGTGCCGATCAGGCCGGAGTCCGTCACGAATTTGCGGACATGGGTCGCCAAGCCACGCAAGGTCAGGCTGCCCGGCAGGCCCAGCGGCCGCTGCCACTGATAGCTGGCCTCGATATCGAAGCCGCTCGTATCGATCGATGCCAGGTTGAACGCCTGCACGTTGATGAAGTTCGGCCCCTGCTGGTTGTTCAGGTTGAACGCGCCACAGGTTTCGGGCCGGACATTCTGGAAACATAAATTGACGATGTCGCCCGCGCCCAGGCTGGAAATGACATCCTTGATCTTGATCTTGTAGTAATCGAACGATGCGCTGAAACCCGGCAGCCAGGATGCGCCGGAAAACGCGATGCCCGCCGTCGTATTGCGCGCAGTTTCGGGACGTAAATTGGCGTTGCCGATACTGTTCTGGATCGCCAGCACATTTCTGCCGGTGAACGGATCGAAGAAGTTGGGCAGCGTCGTGGTGACGGGCGCCGCAAACAATTCCGACAGGTTTGGCGCGCGCACGTCCTTCGACGTCACGCCGCGCAGGCGGAATCCGTCGACCGGCAGGTTCCAGGTGCCACCAACCTTCCACGCCCAGATAGTGCCGGACGTGCTGTAGTCGGTCACGCGCACCACACCATTGATGTTCGCCTTGCCCAGCGCATCGCTGTTGATGATCGGCAAGTCGGCCTCGAAGAAGGCTTCTTTCACGCCATAAGCGCCACCACCGCTCTTATAGTTGCCGGCATACCAATTATTGCCGCCCGGCAGCAGCGTGGGGTCGAACGGATAGTCCGCGGTGTTGGGGGCGAAATTCGAACCCATGCCATAGGCGTCGGCGCGCACCCGGTAGAATTCATGCCGATATTCGCCGCCGAATGCGATCGAGAGCGGACCGGCCCACAGATCGACGGGCGAACCCGAAAAGTTTATGCTGACCACGTCCTGCGTCTGGCGGGTCCTCTGGAACGGGCCGTTTTCCGGCATAATATAGTCAAGCGCCCCGGCCGACGGATTCCCGCCGAAAATGTTGAGCGGCTGACATCCGTTCGCCCGCGCGGTGGCGCTGGCGCACACGATCGATCCGTTCAACGTGGTCGCGTTGATGGCGTCGTTGAAACGATTGGTCAGCAGGATATTGGACACGTCGATGGCGGTGAAATTCACGCCATGCTCGAAATAATTATCGTAGGACCATTCGGTCCCCAGCAGGTCGAACGCGCCCTTGGCGCCGATCACGCCGCGATACTGCCGACGATCCGTATCCACGCGGGTATTGCCCAACGCAGCATTGCTGGTGCCGTAACTGAAGTTGCTGATGCCCGCGGTCGCGCACGCCGCCTTGATCGAATCGGGCACGAACGGATTGGCGCACTGGATGGTCAGGCCCGGCTTGTTCATCCCGCCGACCGGCGTGTTATGCGTTTTCACCTGACCGAAATTGAAGGTGAAATACAGTTCGTCATTGTCGGCGAAGTCGAAGCCCAAACGCGCATAGCTGTTGATACGCTTGATCGCCGACTGAAGCGTCCGACCCGCATCGACATTGCCCGACAGGTCGCCGCCAAGACAGAAGCCGGGGAAGCAGCCGTCAACGACATTCGAGCTGCCGCGCGTCGGCACGCCGTTTGAACCATAATTGAATTGAAATGGATTGCCATTCTGGTCGAAGGCCGTGCCTTGAAGCGGGCCAGCCGTGATCAAGCCATATTTGGCATAATTGATGGCCTGGGCATAATCGCGCAGCACGTAGCGCGGCGATCCGTCGTTCACGACACCGCGGTCGATCAGGCTGGTCTGCTTGAACCAGTCGCGCCCACCGGCGAGGCCGATACCGAAATCGCCGCCGCCTACGCCCTTTTCATCGGCATATTCGCCACTGACGACCAGATGCGCGCGATCGTCGAGAAAGCTGGTGCCGGCCGCCAACTGGATCAGGAACTGCTCATTGTCGCTATATCGGCTGATGCCGCCCTGGACATTGCCCTTGACGCCCTTGAACCGGGTGTCGGTAATGAAATTGACGACGCCGCCGACCGCGTCCGATCCATAGGATGCGGACGCGCCGCCATTCACCACATCGACCCTCTGGACGAGAAGTTGCGGGAACAGGCTGATGTCGGGAACGCCGGTCACATTCGCGCCGACGACACGCTGGCCATCCAGCAACGTCAGGGTACGGATCGCGCCCACGCCGCGCAGCGAGAAAGAACTCAGTCCCTGCTGCCCGCTCGACGTGCTGAACGTGTTGACTGACGTGCCGCTCGACCCCTGCAAGGAAGGCAGTTGCGCAATGGTAGTGAAGATATTGGGCTGCGCGTTGGCTTCGATCGCGCCCGAATCGATCACGGTCGTTGGCGTGGGCGCGGTATAGCCGCTGGTCTTGATACGCGATCCGGTGACGACGATGTCACTCTCGGCGGCGCGTCGCTCTGCGTCTTGAGGCGCGGCGACATCAACTGCATTTTGCGCGAAGACGGGCGCAGCGACCATGGAGGCCAGCATGGCCGCCATGCTGACCGTGGCGGACGCCATGCAGGATTTTACGACACGAAAACTGGATTGTGACATGATGCTCTCCCCTGGATTTTTCTGTCTGTCGCGGAGCAAGCTCCGGAACGGCACCTCTTCTGCCGAGCATGTCAAAGACTCGACAGAAATTTAGTTAGCGCTAACAACGTCTATTGATATCTTCCAGGATTGTTGTCAATAGTCTGACAAGACTGAAAAGATGAGGATGCCATGCGTTGGAACGACTAGTGTCACTTCATGCACGCAAGCGCGCGGATCATGGGAAATCCGCGATGTTATGCCCACGACGTCCGCTTCCGATAATTTGTGTTAACGTTATCAAGCGGTGGTTGCGATGACCCGACGCATGGGAAAAATAAGATGGACCATCATCGGCCTGTTCGTGGGCGCGATGGTCATCAACTATCTTTCGCGTTCCGTCCTGGGGGTCGCGGCGCCGATCATTCTGACGGAACAGTCGATAAACAGTGTCGAATATGGCTGGATCACGAGCGCGTTTCAGCTCGGCGTCATGTTTCAGCCAGCGGCAGGCTATTTTCTCGACAGCGTAGGATTGCGTATCGGTTTTGGCGTCTGCGTCGCCGCCTGGTCGCTCATCACAATGGCGCATGGCTTCGTCAACGGCTGGTTCGGATTTGCGGCCCTGCGAGGCTTGCTGGGATTGGCCGAGGGTTCCGCGCAACCCGCAGGCCAGAAGCTGGTGGCCGAATGGTTCCCCTCCAAGGAACGTGGGCTGGCCGGCGGCGTCTACAATATCGGCGCGTCCTTCGGCGCCGTTTTCGCGCCGCCATTGGTAGCATGGGCCGTCATGATGCACAGTTGGCGGCTGGCGTTCGTCATTGCTGGGGCCATCGGTCTGGTCTGGGCATTACTCTGGCTATTTTATTATAATAGCCCCGCCCACCACCCGCGACTGACCGCGCAGGAACGCGACTATATTACCAGTGGACAGGAGGCCCGGCTCGCCCCGCAGGCGACACGCGCGTCCATCCTGTCGCTGCTGCGCCAACGCGACCTTTGGGGGATTGCCCTACCCAGGATGCTCGCCGATCCGGTATGGGGCATGTTGTCCTTCTGGATGCCCTTATATCTGGCCCGCGTGCGCGGTTTCGATCTGACGCAGATCGCGCTCTTCGCCTGGCTACCCTTTCTCGCGGCCGATCTTGGATGCCTGTTCGGTCCGGCCGTCGTCACCTTCCTGCAACGGCGCAACGTCGACCTGATCGATGCCCGCCGCTGGACCTTCACTTTGGGCGCCGTGATGATGACCGGCATGGCCTTTGTCGGCATGGCGACGAACCCTTATGTCGCGATAGCGTTGCTCTGTCTGGGCGGGTTCGCGCATCAGACGCTGTCGGTCACCGTCATCACGATGGCGTCGGACCTCTTTCCGCGCAACATGGTGGCCACCGCGGCAGGTCTGGCCGGACTGGCGGGCAATCTGGGCGTTCTCGTCTTCACCCTCCTCCTGGGCCAGACCGTCGACCAGGTCGGCTACGGCCCATTCTTCATCATCCTTGGCCTCCTGGACCTGCTGGGCGCCATTCTCTTGTGGACGTTGATACGCAAACCGGCATGAACATCATCTCAAATCCCATCCTTCCGGGTTTTAATCCCGATCCATCGATCCTGCGGGTTGGCGATGATTTCTACATCGCGACATCGACCTTCGAATGGTATCCGGGCGTGCAGATTTACCATAGCCGTGATCTGAAACATTGGCGGCTGATCGGCCGCCCATTGGCGCGCGCGTCACAACTGGACATGCGCGGCGTGCCCGATTCCTGCGGCGTCTGGGCGCCCGACCTCAGCTATGCCGATGGCCGCTTCTGGCTCATCTTCACCAATGTGAAGCGGTACGGCGTCACCACGGTCAACGGCGCGAAGGGCGCGTCATTGCGCGACTTCCCCAATTATGTCGTCTATTGCGACCAGATTGACGGCGACTGGTCGGACGCCGTCCACCTCAACAGCAGCGGTTTTGATCCCGCCTTGTTTCACGACGAGGACGGGCGAAGCTGGATGCTGAACATGCTCTGGGATCACCGTCCCGGCCGCGGCCGTTTCGCGGGCATCCAGATCCAGGAACTGGATCGCACCGCCCTGAAACTCGTTGGCCAGCCCCATCTGATTTTCGAAGGAACCGATCTGGGTTTCACGGAAGGCCCCCACATCTACAAGCGCGACGGATGGTATCATCTTTTGGTGGCGGAAGGCGGCACCGGCTGGGATCATGCGGTGGTGATGGCCCGTTCCCGCGACCTGCTGGGTCCATATGCGATTCACCCCGACGCCGTGGTACTGACAGCGGCCGGCAATCGCGAAGGGCCGCTTACGCGCACAGGCCATGGCGACTTGGTGGAACTGAAGGATGGCACGCCGTGGCTCGCCTATCTGTGCGGACGGCCCATCCCGAAGCGAGAGCGATGTATCCTTGGCCGCGAGACGGCGATCCAGCCGATGCGATGGCATGACGATGGATGGCTCCGAACGCTGGACGGCAGCGCACAGCCGATGGAGGCCCCTGAGGCACCCGAACTGCCGTCGATGCCCTGGCCCCAGAACAGATGGGATGGCGGCTTTGATCGCGGGGATTTACCCCCAGAATTTCAATGGTTACGCACCCCCGTGCCGGAGCGGCTTTTCAGCCTGTCCGAACGGCCCGGCTTCCTGAGACTGCATGGCCGGGAAACCGTCGGCAGCCATTTCGAACAGGCGCTTGTCGCCCGCCGGCTGGAACATGGTCGCTTCACCGCGACGACATGCGTGGACTTTTCGCCCTGTTGCTTTCAGCAGGCAGCGGGCCTCATCCTCTACTATAACAGCACGAAATTTTACTATCTGAGCATCAGCAAGGAAGCGGACGTTCGCGAGTTACAGCTGATGATCGCATCGCCCGCCCTTGCGGAAGGCATTACTATCGAGGTGATCGGACCGCTGCCGGAAGGATCGATCGAGCTAAGGGCACAAGTCGACGGAGATGCGCTGATCTTCGGTTGGCGGAGCGAAGGGGCATCAATCTGGCATATACTGCCCCAACAACTCGATGCGACGATCCTCTCGGATGAGGTCACTTGTCCCGGCCTTCCCAATTTCACCGGGACCTTCGTCGGCATGGCCTGTCAGGATTTGTCCGGCACGGCGACCCCAGCCGATTTCGCCTGGTTCCTCTATGAAGGTAATGACGACATATGCGCGCCGGTCGATTGACGCTCGACGATCCTGTGATCGAGGATGGTTTCGCGCGGGACGCGCGATTTGCCCTTTTTCGCCGCGATTTCGGCGATCAAGAGGCTCAGCGCTTCGGCCGCGAGTTCGCGCACAGGTTGATGGACCGTAGTCAACGGGGGCCACAGCGTGCTCGCCAGGGTGGTATCGTCGAACCCTGCCACAGCGAGTTCGGTCGGAACGTCCAGATGCCGCCGATGCGCTACAGAAACGACCGCGGCGGCCATGTCATCATTACTTGCGAAAATGGCGGTCGGCCGCTTGGGCAATGTCAACAGATGCTCGGCTGCGGCCAGTCCCGACGCATAGGTGAAGTCGCCCTGAACTACATGGACCTCCACCCCACCGGTTTCACGGACCGCTGCATAGAATCCGGCCATCCGTTCCGCGCTCGCCGCTTGGTCGGGGTTGCCCAATATGAAACCCAGTTGCCGGTGGCCCAGATCAAGCAGCAACCGGGCCATCTGGTAGGACGCCGCGCGATCGTCGATGCGAACGCAGATCGTACCGGGCGTCTGATAGGCCCCCACCGCCGCCATAGCGCATCCTGCATCCCGCAGCACGCGCAGCACATCGGGCGCCTCCCCCAGCGGGGGCGCCAGCAAAGCGCCGCTCAGCCCGGATGCAACCAGATCTTCAATGGCTTCGACCGCCGGAGGGCGCCCGCCTTCTCCTTTCAGCAACATCAGTCTGGCGCCGCGCGACGACGCCTCCTCGAAGACGCCCGTCAAAAACTCGCTCATGAAGGCGGCGCTCGCATTGGAATAGATGATGCCGATCCGCAATTCCGTCGAATTCACCAGATTGCGCGCCGCGACATTGGGCGTGTAGGCAAGCGCCTTGATGGCGTCCTCGACAGCCGCGCGCGTTTCCGCGCTGACGCCCGATCGCCCATTGATGACCCGCGATACGGTCATCGAGGAAACCCCGGCGCGCTTTGCAACATCCACTATGGTCGCGCCACGCCCCACCTGCTGCGATCGTGCCATGTTTTTCCTTACGCGCTCCCAAATCGATCAGCCGACCTAAAACATGGACCGGCATCGGCAAAGCAGGAAATACGGGCCTTCCTTCAAGGCCCCTCCCATCGATCACAGCCAACTGTCGGCGAAAACAGCAAGGCGGACCCAATCCTAAAGGGGAAGCGCACCGTATCATCCTCTCCTGACGTCCATCCATAAGGACCATCTTCATGCGCCGCTCGCTCCTTGCCTTTTTCCTCCTCAGCGCCATGGCGGCGCCAGCCCTGTCGCAGGACGCACCCGGCGCCAATCCCGTCATCCGAGACAAGTTCACCGCGGACCCTGCGCCGATGGTCGATGGGAACCGTCTCTATCTCTATGTCGGCCATGACGAGGCGCAACGGGACGAAATGTTCAACATGCGCGAATGGCTCGTCTATTCAACCACCGACATGCGACATTGGACCGACCATGGCCCGATCATGAACGTGTCCGACTTCAAATGGGCCAAGAAGGACGCCTGGGCGTCGCAGACCATCAAGAAGAATGACAAATACTGGTTTTACGCTGCAGTCGAACATGACGGCACGCATCCGGGCAAGGCGATCGCTGTGGCGGTTGCCGACAAGCCCACCGGCCCGTTCGTCGATGCTAAGGGATCGGCGCTCATCACCAACCAGATGACGCCCAAGGGCACGCATAGTTGGGAGGATATCGACCCAACCGTCTTTACCGACGATGACGACGTCACGTGGATCGCCTGGGGCAATCGCCAATGCTATATCGCGAAGCTCAAGCCCAACATGATCGAGATCGACGGGCCGATCCGCGAGATCACACCGCCGCATTTCGAGGAAGGGCCCTGGCTGCACAAGCGGGGCAAGCTCTATTATCTGACCTACGCCTCGCTCGACCGCGCCACCCATCGCGACGAGCGTATCTCCTACGCTACGGCACCGTCGCTCGGCGGCCCCTGGACCTATCGCGGGGAATTGACCGGGTCGGGCAAATACAGTTTCACCATCCACGCCGGCATCACCGAGTTCAAGAAACAATGGTATATTTTCCTGCACAATGCAGCGCTCGCCATCGGCGACCAGAGTGGCGCGATCGGGCGTCGTGCCGTGACGGTGGAGCGGCTGGAATATGAGTCGGACGGCACCATGAAGACTGTCGTGCAAACGGAGGCCGGTGTCACGGCCAGTGATCCGGAAACATAAACACAGCTTGCGCCGAACATTCATAGCGGATTATGTTAGCGCTAACGATAGATGCGGCGCGCGTCAGCGCAGCAGTGGGAGGAGAGAATAATCATGGCCCGACGTACTTTGCGCCTGTCTGCGCTCATGCCTTCGATACTGTCTCTGTCTCTGTCGCTGTTCGCCGCCTCCGCCCACGCCGCCCCGGCGCGGTTCGAACGCTTTACCTATAAAGGGCATTCGACGGAAAAGGTCGTGGTCAAGCCCGGTGAATATCGCAATCCGATCCTGACCGGCTATTATCCGGACCCGTCGGTGACACGTGTTGGCGACGACTATTATCTCGTCAATTCGTCCTTCGCCCATTATCCGGGCCTGCCGATCTTCCGGTCGAAGGATCTGGTCAACTGGACCCAGATCGCCAATGCCATCGACCGGCCCGAACAGTTGAATTTCGATGGCCGTCGGACCTCGCAGGCGGTGTTCGCGCCCGATATCAGTTATCACGACGGCACCTTCTACATCGTCAACACCTGCGTCGAATGTAAGGGCAATTTCGTCATCACCGCCCGAGACCCGGCCGGCCCCTGGTCCAACCCGCTCTGGCTGCCCTTCGAAGGGATCGATCCGTCCATCTATTGGGAGGGCGACAAGGCCTATATCGTCAACAACCGCGCGCCCGACGAAGCGCCCCGCTACGACGGACATCGCGCCATCTGGATTCAGGAATATGACTGGCGCACCGGCAAGATGGTGGGGGAAAGCACCCAACTCATCAACGGCGGCGTCGACATCGCCAGGAAGCCGGTCTGGATCGAAGGACCGCATATCTTCCGCAAGGAAGGCTATTATTATCTGACTGCGGCCGAAGGCGGCACCAGCGTCAACCATTCGCAAGTCGTCTTTCGCTCGAAAGACTTACGCGGCCCCTATGTCCCGTTTGACGGCAACCCGATCCTTACACAGCGCGATCTTGATCCGGCGCGGCCCGACATGATCGGCTCGGCCGGCCATGCCGAACTTGTCCAGACGCAAAATGGCGACTGGTGGGCGACCTTCCTGGCCGTCCGCCCCTATGACGGCGACGATCATTATAATATCGGCCGCGAAACCTTCCTGCTGCCGGTGGAGTGGAAGGACGGATGGCCGATCATCCTGCCACGCGGGCAGGCCATCCCCCATGTCCTCAAGGCGCCCAATCTGCCCGCCCAAGCCAAGCCTATTTTGCCCACCAGCGGCGATTTCGCCTATATCGAAGAATTCGACGGCGCGGCGCTGCCGATGGAATGGGTCGGCATCCGTACACCGCAAAAGCCCTTCTACCACCTCACGGGCGGCGCGCTGGCGCTGGAAAGCGGCGCGTCCCTTGGTGACCTGAACGGCGTTCCCGCCTTCATCGGACGGCGGCAACAGCATAGTAACGCCACCTTCTCCACCACGCTGCGCTACACCCCGGCCAAGGATGGCGACCGCGCCGGCCTTGCCGCCGTACAGAGCGATCGCAGCAACCTCTTCTTCGGCCTCACCCGGATCGCGGGCAAGCCGGTGGTCGCCCTGTACACCCGTGACACGGCGGATGCCGACACGCTGGTCGCCTCCGCACCCGTCGCCACTAGCGGCCCTGTGACCCTCACCATCCGCGCGACCGGCGGAACGATCGCCTTCGACTATGGCGTCGATGGCGCTATTAAGACGCTGAAGGCTGACGTCGACGCCACCCTGCTCAGTACGAAAAAAGCGGGCGGCTTCGTCGGCACGGTCGTTGGCCCCTATCACTACATGCCGGCCAACTGAGGCGCACCGCCATGATCCGGACCGCATGCATTAGCCTCGCCCTTGCCACCGGCCTGATCGCCGCCGCCCTGCCCGCGCAGGTCTGGCGGTCCGATCAGGGTGATGGCACCTATCGTAATCCGGTGCTGTTCGCCGACTATCCCGATCCCGACATCATTCGGGTCGAGGACGATTTCTATTTCGTCTCCACCACCTTCGCCAACGCGCCAGGCGTTACCATCCTCCATTCGAAGGATTTGGTGAACTGGCGTATTGCGACCCACGTGGTCGATCGGCTTGACGGCGACCCCCGCTATAACCTCAAAAACGGTGGCGACTATCGCCACGGCTTCTACGCAGCCAGCCTGCGCTGGCACAAGGGCCTGTTCTATCTCGCCGTCACCCCGGTCGGCCACAAGACGCGTATCTACCGATCGGCCAGGATCGGCGGCCCCTGGACCTATAAGGAACTGGACCGCGAAGCCTTCGATCCCGCCTTGTTCATCGACGCGGACGGAACCGCCTATCTCGGCACCTCGATCGGCTCGGACGGCACGGTCACGCTGCTGACGCTCAACGACGAGCTCTCCGCCGTCACCGCCGCCAAAGTCACTTATTATAACAAGGGCGCGGAGGGATCGAAGATCATCCGTCACAATAGCTATTATTATCTTTTCAACGCCATCCCCGGCAAGCTCGCGATGACTATATCGCGCTCGCGCAGCCTTTGGGGGCCATGGGAAACCAAACCGTCGATCGACGACAAGACCGGCGGCCATCAGGGCGGGATGGTCGATATGCCGAACGGTAGCTGGTATGGCTTCGTCATGGTGGACGCGGGTGCCATCGGCCGCATGACCAATATCAGCCCCATCTTCTGGAAGGACGACTGGCCCTGGTGGGGCAGGCCAGACAAGCCCGACGTCGTGCCCGAGCGGTCGCCCAAGCCGATCGCCGGCCATCCTTTCACCGAACCGCCTTCGTCGGATGATTTCTCCTCGTCGAAACTTGGGTTGCAATGGCAATGGAACCATAATCCAGACGACAGCAAATGGTCGCTGACGCAGCGTCCCGGCTTCCTGCGTCTTCATGCAACTCGTGCGGACGGCATCTGGACCGCGCGCAACACGCTGACGCAAAAGGCGCAGGGGCCAAGGATGCGCGCCATCGCAAAACTCGACATCGCCGGGATCAAGGCGAGCGATATCTGCGGTTTGGGCAGCTTCGGCAAATATAGTGCCCAGATCTCGATCGTGGGTGGTGCGAAAAACGCACGATCGCTGCGGATGCAACTGACCGAAAGCACGAAGGACGGCCCCCGCACCCAGGTCCGCGTCCCCGCCATACCCATCGCCGGCAACAGCATATGGCTGCGTACTGACATGGATTTCGACATGAAGCAGGGCCATGTCGCCTACAGCCTCGACAACCGCAAATGGACGGAAGTCGGCGGCCCGTTCCCGCTTGCCTTCGACTGGCGCACCGGCACCTTCCAGGGACAACAGATCGCACTGTCCTGCTATAATTCCACCGCCTCGGGCGGCTATGTCGATATCGACAGCTTCACCCTCGCGCCCTTGGCCACAGGCTTGCAGCCATGACCCTGAGCCGTCGTGAAACCATGGCCGCCATGGCAGCCGGCACCGCCGCGCTCATATCAGCCCGGCCGACCGCCGCAGCGCCCGACGCATCAGCCGCGCCCTTGCTATGGTATCGCCAGCCCGCGACGGCATGGACCCAAGCGCTGCCCATTGGCAATGGGCGTCTGGGAGCGATGCTGTTCGGCGGCGTCAATCAGGACAGGCTGCAACTCAACGAAAGCACGCTCTGGGCAGGCCAGCCCTATGACCCCGTCAATCCGCAGGCCAAGGATATATTGCCCAAAGTGCGTGCGCTGATCTTCGCAGGGAAAATCGCGGAAGCCGAAGCGCTCGCCAACCAGACACTGATGGCCAAACCGCTGACCCAAATGCCCTATCAGACGCTGGGCGACCTGATCCTCGACTTCCCCGGCATCGGCGACGCCAGCGCCTATCGCCGCGATCTTGATCTCGACAAGGCGATAGCGACCACCCGGTTCGACGCCAACGGCGTCACCCATGTCCGTCAGGTCGTCGCCTCCCCGGTTGACCAGCTCGTTGCGGTCCACTTGACCATTGGCAGGTCAGGCAAAATCGATGTCGACATCGCCTTGCGCTCACTCCAACGCGACATCGAGATCATGGCGGATGGCCCCGTCGGGCTACTCCTCACCGGCCGCAATGGCACATCCAAGGGGATCGAGGGCAACCTCTGCTTCGCCGCGCGTCTGGCGGCACAGATCGAAGGCGGCCGTGCCACGCATAGCGCCGATGGCCGTCTCAGTATCCGCGACGCCAAGGCCGTCACTCTGTTCATCGCCATGGCGACCAGCCACAAGCGCTTCGATGATGTCAGCGGCGATCCGGTCGCCGCCACCGCCACCACGCTGGCCAGGGTCAAGGGCCGCCCATTCGTCCGCATCGCCACCGACACCGCCGCCGCGCACCAGCGCCTGTTCCGCCGCGTCACCCTTGACCTGGGCACTACGCCGGCCGCGCTGCTGCCCACCGATCAACGCATTGCCGCCTCCCAGATCAACGACGATCCCGCGCTCGCCGCCCTCTATTTCGACTATGCTCGCTACCTGCTCATCTGCTCGTCCCGCCCCGGTGGCCAGCCCGCCAATTTGCAGGGCCTCTGGAACGACAGCCTCAATCCGCCCTGGGGTTCCAAATATACGATCAACATCAACACGCAGATGAACTATTGGCCGGCCGAGCCGACAGCCTTGGGCGAATGCGTCGTGCCGCTGGTTGATTTGGTGCGCGAACTGGCCGTTACCGGCGAGCGCACCGCCCGGACGATGTATGGCGCGCGGGGCTGGGTCGCCCATCACAACACCGACCTGTGGCGCGCCACCGCACCGATCGACGGCGCGCAATTCGGCTTGTGGCCCACCGGCGGCGCTTGGCTCTGCACCCATTTATGGGACCATTATGACTATGGTCGCGATCGCGCCTATCTGGCGTCCATCTATCCCCTGATGGCCGGCGCGGCGCGTTTCTTCCTCGATACGCTCCAGCGCGATCCAACCACCGGCTTTCTCGTCACCAACCCGTCGATGAGCCCTGAAAATCCACACGGCCATGGCGGGACGCTCTGCGCGGGGCCAACGATGGATATGGGGATATTGCGCGACCTCTTCACCCAGACGATCGAGGCCGCGACCATTCTGGACACCGACGCCGCGCTCGTCGCCGAAGCGCGCGCTGCGCGCGACGCGCTCGCGCCCTATAAAATCGGGAGTCAGGGCCAGCTTCAGGAATGGCAGCAGGATTGGGACTCCGACGCGCCGGAGCAGAATCACCGTCATGTGTCCCACCTCTACGGCCTCCACCCGTCCTACCAGATCACGCCCGACGCCACGCCCGATCTTGCCGCAGCCGCGCGCCGTTCATTGGAGATACGGGGCGACCGTGCGACCGGCTGGGCAACCGCCTGGCGCATCAGCCTGTGGGCGCGCCTACGCGAAGGCGATCATGCGCATGAGGTCCTGCGCTTCCTGCTCGGCCCCGAACGCACCTATCCCAATATGTTCGACGCCCATCCGCCGTTCCAAATCGACGGCAATTTCGGCGGCGCGGCGGGGATCGTCGCCATGATGGTGGATAGTCATGGCGACGTCATCGATCTGTTGCCGGCGCTTCCAAAAGCCTGGCCGACCGGCCGGATCACCGGCCTGCGCGTGCGTGGCCGCTGCGGCGTCGATCTCTACTGGAAGGACGGCCAACTCGACCATGCGATCCTGCGCCCCGAACTGTCGGGCCCGCGCACCGTCCGCCTCGCTGGCAAACGCCGGACCCTGACACTCAAGACCGGTGCGCCGGTTTCCCTGACGCCCAAGGATTTCGCATGACCCTCCGCCGCTATCTCCTGCCTATGATCGCGCTGTGCGCCAGCACCAACCTCTGGGCGCAGACCACCAGCCCCAATGCCGCCGATCCGCTGGCCCCCACCGGCCGCTGGAGCGCCTATCAGTCCGGCAGCGCAAAACTGCCCCCGATGGGCTGGAACAGCTGGAACGCCTTTTTCACGGAAATCGATGAGGAGAAGCTGCTCGGTTCCGCCCAGCGTATCCTGGATACCGGCCTTGCGAAAAAGGGCTATCGCTTCATCAACATCGACGATGGCTGGTGGCTGAAACGCCGCACAAGCGACAACAAACTCATCATCCGGGCCGACAAATTTCCTTCGTCCCGCATCGTAAAGGGCGATCCCTCCTTCCGTCCCCTGACCGACAAACTCCATGCCATGGGTTTCAAGGCCGGCATCTATTCCGACCTGGGCCGCAACAGTTGCTCCCAGGCCTATTCGGACGGTCCTGCCCAACTGCCAGAAGGCACGGTGGCCGAGCGTGAAGTCGGCCTGTACGGGCATAGCGACCAGGATATCCGCCTCTTTTTCGCGGACTGGGGCTTCGACGCGATCAAGGTGGACGGCTGCGGCATCCGCGCGTTCGCCGCCGATGCGGAGCGCGTCCGCAATGGCCAGTTCCGCGCTCTGCCTCCTCTCATCGACCAGCACAGCATTACCCGATCGGACATCCCGGCGGTCAAGACGCTCTTTGCCGATATCAACCGATCGCTCGCCCAATATAATCCTGACGGCGACTATCTGCTTTCGCTCTGCATCTGGGGCAGCGCCAATGTTCGCGCCTGGGGCAAGGATGTCGGCAGCATATCGCGCACCAGCGACGACATCTCGCCCGAGTGGGGCCGGATGCTTACCAATTATGACAGCGCCGTGCGCCGCGCGCTTTACGCGCATCCGGGCAGCTGGAACGATCCCGATATGCTGTTCATCGGCAAGGGTGACTTTGATTCAGTACATCTGACCGAGGCCAGGTCGCATTTCACACTCTGGGCGATGATGAACGCGCCGCTCCTGATCGGCGCGGACTTGCGCACCACACCCCAACCGCTGCTCGATATTTTCGGCAATGCAGAGCTGATCGCGCTCAATCAGGACCCTGCCGGCAATCAGGCGACGGTCGCCTTCGACAGCGATGGTTTCCAGATTCTCGTCAAGACGCTGGCGAACGGCGATAAAGCCGTCGCGCTGTTCAACCGGGGATTGTCCACCGTAAATGCTGTGCTGACCGCCGAGCACCTGAAGTTTCGCACCGATCGCCCGATCGCCTTGTCCGATCTTTGGACGGGTGCGAAGAGCGAGTTCACCAAAGAAATGAAGCTGCGTGTCGAACCGCGCCAAACCCTGGTGTTTCGCGCGAAAGGCGGCCGCCTATTGGCTGACGGCCTTTATCTGTCGGAGCAGCCCGGCGTCGTGAATCCGGCAGTGGACGGGGTGATGCGGCCCGAACCAGATCCCACCATCTATCGGTCGATACCCGGCTGGCGCAGCACGCGCGGGATTGGCGAGCGGCCCATGTATGCCGGATGGGGCGGCGCGATGGCCGATGCGACGCCCTATAATCAGGCGCTTGTGATTGCCGGCCGCACCTTCGCGTCGGGCGTGGGCATCCTTGCCAACTCGCGGCTTGAAGTGCGCAACAAAGGCTTTGCCCGCTTCACCGCGTCGGTGGGGGTGGACGACAGCGCGCTGGATGGCGATCAACCGGTCCGTTTCTTCCTCTATGGCGACGGCAAAGCGCTCGCCAGCACGCCACCGCTGCGTCGCGGGGCACCTGCCCAGCCGCTGGACGCAGACGTCGAGGGGGTCGCCATCCTCGAACTCATCGCCCGTGCCGACGGCGTTACAGCTAACGCCGTGCCGGTGACCTGGGGCGACGCGGCCCTGCGCCGCTGACAAGGAGAGAGAATGGCATGCGCTACCCACTTGCCCGCCGGACGTTGCTGACTTCGGCCAGTCTGCTTTTCCCGCTCTCGCCCACCATGCTGCGCGCCGCGACCGCGCGCGGCCCACGGCGCGCTACGCCGGTCCCCAGCCGCCATGTGCGGCTAAAGCCTTCGCCCTTTGCCGATGCGATGGCGGCCAATCGCCGCTATCTTCTCTCGCTCGACCCGGAACGGTTGCTCCACAACTTCTACATCAGCGCGGGCCTGACCGCGCCCGCACCGGTCTATCGCGGATGGGAGAGCGAAAGCATCGCAGGCCATACGATGGGCCACTGGATCTCCGCCGTATCGCTGATCATCGCCAATGGAAACGACCCTGAACTGACAGCCGTTCTGGACCGAACGCTGGCATCCATGCAGCGCATTCAGGAGGCCGGTAAAGACGGCTATCTGGGTGGCATGACGGTGATGCGCGACGGCCAATCGGTGCCGGGCAAGATCGTGTTCGAGGAAATCCGTCGCGGCGATATCCGCGCGACGTGGGAACTCAACGGCGCCTGGGTGCCGATCTATGCCCTGCACAAGATCCTCGCAGGTCTGATCGACGCCTATCAATTGGCCGGGCGCAGCCCTGCGCTGTCGATCGCGGTCGGCCTCGGCGACTATTTTGCGACCATCGTCGAGGGGTTGAACGATAATCAACTCCAGAAAGTCCTGTCGGTCGAACATGGTGGCATATTGGAAAGCTATGCCGAACTCTATGCGCTGACGGGTACGCCCCGCTGGCTCGATGTCGCGCGGCGGCTGCGCCATCATGCGGTGGTCGATCCGCTGGTGCGCGGCGAAGACAAGCTGGTGGGCCTGCACGCCAACACGCAGATACCCAAGGTCATCGGCCTGGCGCGCCTGCATGAGGTGGGCGGCGAAGCGCAGGACGCCAACGCGGCCCGTTTCTTCCATACGGCGGTCACCGGCCATCACAGCTATGTCATCGGCGGCAATTCGGAACGCGAACATTTCGGCCAGCCGGACAGGCAGGGCGAACAGTTGACCACCGCGACCTGCGAAGCGTGCAACAGCTATAACATGCTCAAGCTGACCCGCCATCTTTATGGCTGGTCGCCCAGCGCAGACTGGTTCGACCTCTATGAACGAATCCAGATCAACCATATGCTCGCCCATCAGCGGCCCGATACGGGCCAGTTCGTCTATTTCATGCCGATGGAAGCCGGGGCCAAGCGTGACTATTCAACCCCAGAGGACAGTTTCTGGTGCTGCGTCGGTTCGGGTATGGAAAGCCACGCCAAACATGCCGATTCCATCTATTGGCGCGATGGGTCGACGCTGTTCGTCAATCTCTTCATTCCCTCGACGCTGGACCTGCCAGAAGGCCTGACGTTGGACATGAACACGCGCTATCCGCACGACGGCCTGGTCACCCTGACGGTCGCCCGCGCCCCTCGCCGCGCAACCACCCTGGCCATCCGCCGCCCGGCCTGGGCAGACGGCGCGACCGTCATGCTCAACGACCAGCCGTTCGCCGCGCAACCGCAGGACGGTTACTGGCGCATCGATCGTCGCTGGCGCGCGGGCGATCGCATCGCCGTCACCATCCCGATGACGTTGCGATCAGAACCGCTCGCCGGCGCGCCTGAGACCTATGCCTATATGAGCGGGCCGCTGGTCCTCGCGGCCAATCTCGCGCCGGCGGATCAGCGCTTCGATGGTCCTGCCCCTGCTCTGCTGATCCAGAATGACGCAGCCAGCGCGCTGACGGTCCTTTCCGATCAACCGCATCATTATCGCGCGACCGACGTGCTGGGCCAAAAGCACGACATCGTGCCTTTCTATCCGCTTTACGACCGCCGCACTGCGGTCTATTTCCGCACCTTCACACCGCAAAGCTGGCAGAAAGAGCGCGCGGCCTATCTTGCGGCAGAGGCTATGCGCGTCGACCTCGCGCGCCGCACCATCGACATTTTCCACATCGGCGAGATGCAGCCCGAACGCGATCATGGCTTCACCGCTACCGACGGACAGAGCGCTGAATTCTACGGCAAGAAGAATCGCTCCCTGCCGGAAGGCGCGCAGGCCAGTTTCACCATTCAGCGTCGTCCAGGCCCTGCCCTTCTCCAAATCACCTATTGGGGCAACGACACCGGCCGCGAACTGCGTATCGTCGTGGATGGCCAGGAGGTCGCCGTCGAACGACGCGAACAGCGCAAGCATAATGAATGGCTGCTCATCGACTATCCACTCGTACCGACACGAGCAGCCCAGTCCACCGTCACGCTCACAGGCCTCAAGGGCAAAAGCACCATCTATGGCGTTCGAAGCCTGGAGGCGCACTGACGGCATAGACGAACTGTTGGCGCAATGCCTGTCAAATATTGGGGGCCAATCGGACAATAGCGCGCGCACGCCGACCATAAAAAAGCTCGAACAGGGGGCCAGCCATCATCGTGGTCACGACGGCCATCAGCACCAGCATCGAAAATAGCGCCGGCTGAATTATCCCCTTCTGTATGCCGATATTGACGATGATCAATTCCATCAGACCACGGGAATTCATCAATGCTCCGATGCCCAAGGCGGTGTGATTATCTTCCCCCGACAAACGGGCCGCCAGATAACAGGCGCCAAATTTGGCGACGATGGAGACGAACAATATCCCCAAAGCTACCAAAAGATAGGGAACCGAGCTCATGACGTCCAAGCGCGTGTTAAGGCCGGAATAGGTGAAGAACATCGGCAGAAGGAGGACGACCGCTACAGGCTCGATCTTCGCCTTCAGTTCTTCCACGAACAGACCGCGCGGCATGAACACACCCAAAATGAAGCCGCCGAATATCCCGTGAATGCCGATGGCATCCATGATGAAAGCGGACAGGCAGAATAGGGACAATGTTATGGCCAATATCGTTGCGCTCATTTCGCCCCGCGCCTCGACGGCCCGGCCCAGCGGCGCCAATAATTTTCGGCCGAACAACAGGAGAAACGCAGCGTACAGAACCGCGCCCACGATCGCGACGACCGCGATCGCGCTGTTACCCCCTGACAAAGCCAGCACCACGGCCAGAACACACCATGACGCCGCGTCGTCGAATGCGCCCGCCGTCAGCGACAGCGTTCCGAGCGGACTATCCGCCAAACCGCGCTCGTTGATGATCCGCGCCAGCATAGGGAAAGCGGTCAGCGCAATACATGCACCCATGAACAAGGTGGCCTGCCCCTGCCCCAACCCATCCGCAAACAGACCAGGAACCTGCAATATATAAGGCGTGATCAACACGGCCATCAGGAACGGCGCAAGCAGCCCGGCCGCCGAAACCATGGCTGCATTGCGCGCCTTGGATCGAAAATGATCAAGCCTCAAGGTCAGGCCGACGAGGAACATATAAAGGGATACGCCCAATTGCGACCCGGCGTAAAGGACGCTGCTGGTTTCCTTTGGAAAGATCATCGCGTGCAGCTCCGGTGCGATCATCCCGAACAGCGACGGCCCCAGGATCACACCCGCGATCATTTCGCCCACCACCTGAGGCTGAGCCAGAAATTTTCGGCCCAGCCATCCCACCGCGCGACATGTCGCCATGATCAACACAAGTTGCAGAAAGAAATGAACGCTATAGTCCGCCGGCGTGTAACTGACCATTTTTGCGGTCACCGCGGGGCCGTGAGGGTCCAACGTGCCCTTCAACACGGATAGAATGTCACCGCCCATATCGGACCCTCCCCATTTTGTGCTTGGGAGCGCTATCATGAAGTATGTCTAAGTAAAAGCGTCTCAGCGGATGGCGGCCTCGAATCAAGCGCACGTCATCCAGTCAAGCTTGTCCACCAAATGCTCTGTCGCATATATAGAGTAACGACCGGCATGGCAGGAAGCCCAGCGAAATGCGCTTTGCGTGGGTCTAAACCCTTTACAGCTTCAATTCCCGCCACCTTCCCCTTCTAAGAAGGCAGATACCGAATTCAGATCGGGAACAGGCCGACGTTCCAGATTTTCTGACGAAGACTGGCACGGCCTTGGCCGTTGCAGCCTGTGACGGTCTTCCGTCTCGTCGCAAAACGGCGGAGCATCCCCGCATCAGTTCGAGCTACGCCAATCGGAAATTTCAAGCGCGCAGCATCCTCATCCATCGCACGAAATCAGCGCTCGCATTGGGATGAACGTTGTTATTGGCCCATGACCAGAGCAGATTATTATGTGCGCGTGCCTGGCTTGGCGGCATGCCGAAAGCTGCCTTGAACGCACGATTGAAGGCGGACTCGCTGGAAAAACCGCATTCGAAAGCGATTTCCGAAATCTTGCGTCGACGGTTTTCCGGTATCGTCAATGCCATCGCGGCGATAGTCAACCGGCGCCGGCGGATGTAATCGGCAATGCCCCCCATCGTATCGAATGCCCGATATAATGAAGCGCGCGACATGCCCAACGATGCCGCCAGCATATCTGCATCCAAGTCCGGATCGCGCAGCCGTCGGTCTATCTCCGTCGTCAGCCGGCTGATCGGAGACGGCGTGAAGGTGGCGGTAGAAAGATTTTGGCGGTTTGAAGCAGAAAGAAGATTGGTGATGAGCGCTACCGTCGATTTCGCCGCGACATCGGCTTCATCAGCACCAAGGGCTGTGGTGCGTTCAGCCAAAGCAATCATATAGCTTGCCAGCATACCCGTAATGGCGCCGCCCGCGGGCAAAACCAGACCATGCAAACCATCTATGCGACCGTTAGTCGGGTCGAAAAAGGCGCGCGGGATCAGCAATGTGATATTACTGAAATCATTGGCCTGCGTCTGCAGGGTCTGGGCCAGATCGAATATGACGATGTCGCCGCCCCCCACCGTCACCGGTCTGTCGCCGGCCACGCCGGTGAAGCCGCCTTCGACATAAAGCTGGACCAGGAAATGATCCAGACCGCTCGACGCCACGAGCGCGGGCAATCGATCAAACGCCAGCGCCGAGGATCGGAAGGTGCCGAGCATGATGGTGCCCAGATGCCAGGCAATCAGGTCGAGCCGATAATCGTCGTCCGATCGCCTGGAAATGGCGAAGACATCCTGCACAGACTGCTTAAAGGCCGCGAACGCCATCTCCGCGGAGACGTCGTCGGTCGATACCTGGAAAAATGGGATGCCTCTGTCGGATGGTGACGTCATGGACCGAATCAATAAACCTTTAAAATCGAACATAATTAAATTTGGCTTTATGCTTTACGCCCATAATGTCTCAGAGTTCCAGCATTCTGTATCACCACCCCGCCAACGCGTTGACTTGTCGCTGCGCGACGGCCGAATTGCGCGGCGCGACGGGATAGCGGGCTAATGGGAGCCTTCTTCCGTCGATGTCGCAGGGGGATTCGCCATGTTCGCGGTAGGCATTTCGCGCAGCTTTTTCGTCGTCAGTGCGCCGGAGCGCGACACGCAGACGGTTCTTGATCTCGCGCCCTTTTTCGAGACGAAGCCTGTTCCGAAGCGAATGACCTTCGTCGCCGGCACGGCCATGGTCGCCGCGCTGGCCTGCATGTCGTTCGCGGATCGGGCGGAAGCTGCCGGGGCCTGTGGCGACGTCAGCGAACAGGGTAGCGTGATCTGCGACGACAGCGGCAATCCTTTCGCCGACGGCATTGCCTATGGGGCGCAGCCCCCCGCTGCCGATCCGGCGTCCGACCTGCTCGATCTGGACATGCTGGTGCGCAGCGGCGTTGCCATCGTAATGCCGGCCGGCGGCAACGCCGCGCCCGCGATCGACCTTTCGGCGACAGACGCTGCCTCGGTCTCGCTCTACGCGGAAGAGGGTGCCGTGGTCGTGACCGAAGGCGTCGACCAGACCGGCCTCAAGATCAGGACGGCAAACGGCGACATCACGGCCATCGCCCCGGATATAGTGACGGCCGGCAGTTCAGCCCGCGGCATCGATCTTGAAACCAGCAACGGCGCGATCGACCTGCTCGCCCGCTCCGTCACCACCTATGGTGACGACGCACGCGCAATCGATGCGCGCGCGCTGAACGGCGGAGACGTGACTGTGATCGCCGAAGGCCCGATCGCCACCTATGGCGACCGGAGCGCCGCGGTCGCTGCCGGGGCGCGGATCACGCCGAATAGCGGATCGGGCAGCGTGACCGTCAGCGTTGGCGACATCTCGACCTGGGGCGATGGCAGCGATGGCCTAATCGCGCGCGGCGCGGACGTAGCAATGGCGCTGAATGGCGACATCGTCACGCGTGGCCAGAACTCTTACGGCGCCTATGTTCGGTCTGCTCAAGGCGATGCGTCGATCGGCGCATTCGGGACGATCGAAACCTTCGGCTTGGGCAGCGTCGGCATCGATGTCTATGGCGCCGGCGATGTCGCGGTTGTCGGCGGCGGCAGCGTCGTCACCCATGGTGCGCTTTCGACCGGCGTGTCCGCCCGATCCGATGCGGGCAACGTCGTGATCGACCTCGCCAGCGTCCATGCGACGTCGGAAGATTATAGCGGCTCGTTCGGCGTCATCGCCAGCACCGGCACCGGCGATGCGCTGATACGCATCATCGATGCCTCGACCGCCGCCGGCGGCGTTCGCACAGTCAGCGCATCCAGTGCATTTGGCGATGCCGCGATCGTGGCGACGGGCCTGATCGCCGCGACGGGCGAACGCGCCGTCGCCGTGGATGCCAGCGCGACGAACGGCAATGCTGCGGTCGCCGTGCAGGATGTCGTCGTGACCGGCTATCGCGCGACCGCGATCGATGTGGAAGGCTATTCGGCTGGCGTCCTGATCGATGGCACCGTGTCAGCCCAGGGTGGCGGCAATGGCGGCGACTTTGCGGTTCGGGTGCGCGGCGAGCGGCCCTATATCCCCGGATCGGTCGCAATCGGCGCGGACGGCGAATATGTCTATACCGACGGCAGTTTCGCCGACACCGGTGGTGACATTGCCATCGTCAATAACGGTACGGTGGAGGCTTCGGGCGGCGGCGTGGGCGGCATTTCCGCCTATACGCGCGGCGCGGTGACGATCAGCGGCAATGGCAATGTGTTCACGCAGGGCGACGAGGCCAAGGCGATCCAGATCCTCGCTGGCGCCGATGTGACGGTCGATCTGAACGATGTGGCGACATCGGGCGATTTCTCCACCGCGCTGGAGATCGAAACGCCAACCGTCGCCACTGTTACCGTTGGATCGATTACGACGGAAGGCGCAGGGTCTCACGGCATCACCATCGCCGGGCGTACCGAAACCTACAATCTGCCAGGCTATTATGTCGGCGACCTTTATTATGACGGCGAACAGATATCGATCCCCAAGCCGGCAACCGCGGCAGATATTCAGGTAGGCAGCGTCACCACGAGCGGCGCGTCCTCCAGCGGCATCACCGCCTATGTTCTGGGTGACGTCGCGATCGCCGCCGGCAGCGTGACCACGGCCGGTACCCGTGCCAACGGCATCACGACCCGCAGCGGGGGCGACGCATCCATCCTGGTGGACACGCTCTCCACCAAGGGGCGAAGGGCCGATGGCATCTTCGCCAGCGCCTTGGGCGAGGTTGCTGTCGGCGTAGGGTCGGCCAGCACGACGGGCGATCGTGCGACCGCGATCAGGACGGTGTCCGCCGGTGACGCGACCGTGATCCTCGATGAACTGGCTTCTTCCGGCAACACCGCCACCGGCATCGACGTCACGACGGCCGGCGTGGCGAATGTCGCGCTCGGCACCGCCACGCTGGACGGCGACTACAGCACCGGCATCAGCATCAGCGCATCGGGCGGCGCCAATGTCGTCGCGGGCGACATCAGCGCGACCGGCTATTATGCGACGGGCATTTCGGTGGCGACGTTCAGCGATGCGACGGTCGCGCTGCGATCGGCCGATATCTCGGGAACCTACGCCAGCGCGATCGATGTCACGGCAGACGGTGATGCGACCGTCTACGCAGGCCAGTTGGCGGTCGAGGGCTATCGCGCCGACGGTATATTGGTGACGACAGGCGGCGCAGCCAATGTCGGCGTTCAATCCGCCAGCATCTCCGGCGCATATGGCAATGCGATCGACGTCACGGCGGCTGGCGATGTGGGTATCGTCGCCGGTCGGTTGGCGGCCGAAGGGGAGAGTGCGCAAGCCATATTGGTATCTAGCGGCGGCCGCACCACGATCGGACTGGAGTCGGGCAATGCCACGGGTGACTATAGTGGCGTGATCAGCGTGGAGTCGGCAGGCGACGTCGATATTCTCGCCGGCCAATTGTCCGCGACCGGCAATTACGCCGGTGGCGTCTATGTCTATAATGGCGGCATGGCGACCGTCGCCGTCAACGCCGTCTCGGTGCAGGGCGAATCCAGCTCGGCTATCGATGTCACCGCCGCCAGCGGAGCGGCTATCGTGGCGGGCCAGGTCTCGGCAGAAGGCGATTATGCGGGCGGCGTGATCGTATCGACATATGGCCCCGCCAGCATCGCGCTCAATTCCGTGTCCGTGTCAGGACGTGAAAGCCAGGGGATCAGTATTGCTTCGGGCGCGGACGCCTATGTCGGGGTCGGTTCGATCATAGCAGAGGGTGCCGACAGCGTCGGTCTGACCCTCCAGACCGCCGGTGCCGCCGATATACTGGTCGGCGCAGCCACCGTCAGCGGCGATGGCGCCAGCGCGATCGACATCATGGCGGGTCAGGATGTCGAACTGACCGTCGGTGATCTCACCGTCAGCGGCGATGGCGCACGCGGCGTCAACGTCCTCAGCGGCGGTGCCGCGTCGGTTACCGTGCTTGGCACCGTCATCGGTTCGGCAGACCAACTTCGCGGCCCCGACGTGCCTGCCGGTCCCGGCGGTCGGCTTCAGGACCCTGCCAGCGCGATCATCTCGGTCCAGGCGGCCGATGCCGCAGCGGTCTATCTTGACGGCAGCATCACCACCACGGGCACGCTGGAAGGCGGCATCGCGGTGCGCAGTCCCGGCGGCGCCTTGGTCAGCGGTACGGGCAGCGTGTCGACCAGCGGCGATGGCGCCACCGGCATCTATGCGGGTGCGACCCAGGGCAATGTGGCGATCTCGACCGGCACCGTCTCGACGCAAGGCGACAATGCGAACGCCGTGCATGCGCGCAGCTATGTCCGCGCCTATGCCGATGTCGCGTCGATCACGACCAGTGGCGACGGGTCGATCGGCTTGCTCGTGGAGGCAGGCGAAGTTGCCGCCGCCATGGCCGGTTCGATCACGACCAGCGGGGCGGCCGCACACGGCCTCGTCTCGCACAGCTATGGTGCGGCCTATGGTGCGGCGCAGAGTATTACGGTGACCGGCGCCGCCGCGCTCGGCATGGATGTGTCCAGCTACGCCCAGGGCAACGCAACGGCGATCGCCGGTACGGTGCATGTTGCCGATGGCAGGGGCATAGGCGCCTTCGCCGCCAATGGCATGGCCTCCATCACGGTCGAACAGCTTGTCCAGGCGAGCGACACCGGCGTCGGTCCCGGCCTTGCCGCCAGCGGTGCCACCGGCGCGTCTATCACCTTCGGATCGGTGCAAAGCAGCGGCGACGGCAATACGTCGGCTGTCGCTGCTTCTTCGACAAGCGGCGACATCCTGATCCAGGGCGGCACGATCATCGCGACCGGCGACCGGCGCAACGGGGTGCTGGCCACCGGTACGAGCGGGGACATCAGCATCGCGATCAGCGGGACTATCATCACCGACGGCGCGGGGGCCACCGGCATTTACGCGGCGACCGGCGGCGCGGTCGACATCGCCGCGAACCGCGTCGTGACCAATGCGACGCGCTATGCCTCGATCGAGGCGCAGGGCGCAAGCATCACCCTGCGCGCCAATAGAGTGGAAGCGAGTGGCGACAATGAAACCGATGGCCCACTGGCGGCGGTCATGGCGAGCGGCGCAACCTCTGCCGACGTCACTGTCGGCACGGTCTTGGCCACCGGAACAGGCCGTGACGGCGTCGCCATCGTCTCTTATGGGACTGGTGCGCTGACGGTCGTGGCGGGCGGGACCGTCTCGGCCACGCATGATGCCGTGACGTTCCAGACCGGACGGGGCGCAAGTCTGATCAATGCGGGCACGATCTCCGGCGGCACCGGCGCAGCGGTACGCGCGACCGGCGCACCCATCACTATCGTCAACAGCGGTGCTATATCCGGCGCGCTGGCGTTGACCGACGGCAATGACAGCGTGACCAACAGCGGCACCTTGCGCCTGACGGATGGCACCCGCTTCGGCGCAGGCGACGATCGACTGATCAACAGCGGCGTGCTGCTGCTGGCCGGCGACGTGAATTTCAGTGCGGGCAGCGACGCCATCGTCAACAGCGGCACACTGCGCTTGGCACCGAACGCCGCCGCAAGCCTATCGGCGCTCGCCGCCACGCCGGTCAGCCGCAGCGTGACCGGCCTTGAAAGCTTCGCCAACAGCGGTCTTACAGACCTGCGCAATGGCACCGCAGGCGACGTCCTGACGCTGTCGGGCGCGTTTACGGGTAGTGGCGCGAGCACGCTCGGCCTCGACCTTGCCTATGGCGCGACGATCAGCGCCGACAAGCTGGTGATCGGCGGCGCAGCGACGGGGTCGACCATAGTGGCGCTCGACATTAGCGGTACGCCGGAACTGGGCCGTACTCCGACGCTAATCCAGGCCGGGACGGGCACTTCTGCGACCGCTTTCACTTTGGCCGCAAACCAGGTTTCGAGCGGGCTGTTCCAGCGCGGCCTTGTGTTCGACACGGCGACCAACGGCTTCGCGCTGGCGATCGCGCCCTCGACCGCGGCCTATCGCCTGCTCAATATCGGTGAGACGGCGCAGTCGCTTTGGATCGAGAGCGCCGACAGCGTAGCGGCGCATCTGTCCGCCAATCGCGATGCGGGCGTGACCGGTTCCGGTTTCTGGATGTCGGCGGTCGGTGGGGTCGCCAAGCGTGACGAAGCCGGCATCTTCAACGCTTTCGGCTTCGATCAGGCGGCGAATATCGGCTATAAGCAGGATGTGTTCGGCAGCCAGTTGGGCGTCGATATCGGCAACGGCAATATCGGCTTTGGTCTCACCGGCGGCTATGCCAGTTCGATCGTCAGCTTCACCGGGTCGGTTGACCGCGTCAGCTTCGACGCCTGGAACCTGGGCGCTTATGCAAGCTTTAGCAGCGGCATATTGTTCGCCAACGCTCTGGCCAAATATGACTTCTACAATATCGATGTGAAGCTGGCGTCGGCAGGTGCGAATGGGAAGAAGATCGACGGCAACGCCTATGGCGCACGCGGTGAGATCGGCCTCAGCCTGGGGTCGGACGCCTTCCATATCGAACCGGTCGCCAGCATCTCCTGGCAGCATGTCTCGATCGATCCGCTCGATCTGCCATTGACGGTCGATTTCGACGATCTGGAAGGTGGCCGGGCGAGTGCGGGCCTGCGGCTACGCTCCACGCGCGACATAGGCGGCGGTGCGAAGCTGAACCTCTATGCGCAGGGCGACTATGTCCAGCCCTTTGGCGGCAAGGCGGCGGTGACGTTCAGCACCATGACGACCGGCGTATCGTTCGATGACGACAGGATCGGCGCCTATGGCAAGGGCCGGGTCGGGCTGTCGATCACGCAGGGGCGCATTACCGGCTTTATCGAGGGCGATACCCGCTTCAGCAGCGACTATCGCAGCGGCGGCGGCAAGGTCGGCCTGCGGATCGGCTTCTGACATTTAATCAAGGGGATAATTGCCGCGCCGGCGTTCAGGCCTTAATCCTCGAACGCCTGCACGGCGATCATTCCCCTTCACGATTCCGGATCCTGCATGTCCTCCACCACACCGCCGCCCGCTGCGAACCAGGCTACCAATCTCACCGTATCGCGTGGGCTTGCCGGCTGGCTTACCCAGCACCGCACCAGCATGGCGTTCAGCTGCTACCAGAGCGGCCAGTTGTTTCTCGTCGGCGTGCTGCCGAACGGCAGCGTGTCCTTCAATCAACAAAAATTCACCCGCGCCATGGGTTTGTGCTGGCAGCCGTCCGGTCGGCTGTATCTAGGCGCTCTCGATCAGGTCTGGCGGCTGGAGAATATGCTGCGCCCCGGCGAAGTCGGTAACGGATCGTTCGATCAGGTGCTGATACCCCGCAATGCGCAGACGACGGGCGACATCGACATCCACGAACTGGGCGTCGACCCCGATGGCCACATCCTGTTCGTCAACACCAAATATAGCTGCCTGGCGACGCTCGACGTGCGGCACAGCTTCAGGCCGCTGTGGAAGCCACCCTTCATCTCCCGCCTTGCGCCGGAGGATCGCTGCCACCTCAACGGCCTCGCGATGGTGGACGGCAGACCGGCCTATCTGACGGCGGTCAGCCGCAGCGACGTCGTGAACGGCTGGCGCGAGCGGCGGCATGAGGGCGGTGTCCTCATCGACTATCGCGACGGCAGCATCATCACCGACCAGCTATCGATGCCCCACAGCCCCCGAGTCGATCGCGACGGCAGCATCGTCCTGCTCGATTCCGGTCGCGGCCGCATCTGCCGCATCGACCCCGTCAGCGGCATGCGCAAGGACATCGCCTTCTGTCCCGGCTTCCTGCGTGGCCTGGCACTGCACGACGGTTTCGCGTTCGTCACCCTGTCCAAGCCGCGCAACGGCACGTTCGCGGGCCTGCAACTGGACGACGAGATGCGCGGCCGAGACGCGACCGCCTGGTGCGGTGTGATGATCGTGGACCTGTCGACCGGCGACGTGGTCGAATGGATCAAGCTGGACGGTTTTATCGCCGAATTGTTCGACGTGGTCGCCATGCCAGGCGTGCGCTGCCCCATGGCGGTCGGCCCAGGAACCATCGAGATGCAGAATAATATTAGCTTTGAAGCACTGCCAGTAGACTGAATGGCCATCATGATGCAGTCGATGCGTTCTGATTGACAATGGCGCTGACGTACTTCCCTGGAATGTGACCGATTTTGAGTAGAGTCCGACGCGAAGGAGTCGGACGGAATGAAGCGGAGCAGGTTCAGCGAAGAGCAGATCATCGCGATCTTGAAGGAGCACGAAGCGGGCATGCCGACAGCGGAGGTATGTCGTCGGCACGGGATCAGCGGCGCGACCTTCTACAAGTACAAGGCCAAGTTCGGCGGCCTGGAGGTGTCCGAGGCTAGGCGGCTACGCGCGCTCGAGGATGAGAGTGCGAAGCTGAAGAAGCTTTCGGCTGAGGCGATGCTCGACAACGTTGTGCTGAAGGATCTGGCATCAAAAAAATGGTGACGCCCGGCGCTAAGCGGGATGCCATCGCCCATGCTTGTGAGCATCACGGGCTGAGCGAGCGTCGGGCGTGCAATCTGGTTGGCGTGAGCCGCAGAGTGATCCGGTACGGGTCGTCGCCGCCGGATGACGGCCCTCTGCGGCAGCGGCTGCGCGAGTTGGCGGCTGAACGTCGCCGGTTCGGCTATCGTCGCTTGGGCTATCTGCTGGCGCGGGAGGGTCTGACGCCCAACCACAGGCAGCTACTGCGGATATATCGCGAGGAGAACCTGTGGGTCCGCCGCCGCAGTGGTCGTAAACGGGCTCTGGGCACGCGGGCGCCGATGGTGCTGCCGGACGGCCCGAACTGGCGCTGGTCGCTGGACTTCGTCTCCGACACCCTGACGTGCAGCCGTCGGTTCCGCATCCTATGCGTGGTCGACGACTTTATGCGGGAACGCCTGGCGCTGGTGACACGTCGCTGTCGGACGTGCGGGTCGCTCGGGAACTGACGCGACTGATCGGGATACGCGGCAAGCCGCACACGGTGGTCAGCGACAACGGTACCGAGTTGACCTCGTCGGCCATCCTCAGCTGGTCGCAGGAGCGTCTGATCGAATGGCATTACATCGCCCCAGGCAAGCCGATGCAGATGGTGTATTTCAGTCGGCAGTTGGAAGGCGCCGATCGGTGATATGGGGTCGGCGGCGGGAGATGTCCGCCGCCCGGCATGTTGGGTTGGACATGGCGCGGGCAATAAAAAACCCCGCTTTGTGGGCGGGGTTATGGGGTGCAATGGACCCCGGCCTTTGCCGGGGAACGCAAATCTTTGCGTTCGCGTTGCTCACTGGGATGTAATTTGGTTGCGGGAGCAGGATTTATGGGCCTTTTGGCCCATGGTCTTCGCCGGGTTTTGCCCGGCTCCGGCTGAACGCGACCTTCAGCTTATGAGCCTGACGGGACGGCAGCACCAAAGGCAGTTCGGGTTGAACGCCGACGGCTGATGATCCTGGGGATCATCGGGCCAGGTCGCCTGCCTGCTGACGTGGGCTGTGGTTGACTGGGTGCGACCTGTGGTTGCGGGAGCAGGATTTGAACCTGCGACCTTCAGGTTATGAGCCTGACGAGCTACCGGGCTGCTCCATCCCGCGCCAGAGGCACGACCAGAGATCGCAAAAGACGTTGTGAATGGGTTTTTTGTGTTCCGATATATGCGCGAGCTTCAATGCCTGGCGACGCCCTACTCTTCCAGTGCTTGAGCAATAGTACCATCGGCGCAGACTGGTTTCACGGCCGAGTTCGGGATGGGATCGGGTGGGTCACAGACGCTATGGTCACCAAGCAATGAAGCTGGCGCATATATGGGTTTTTGATCGATGCCGTGCACATTTTGGTTCGTATATAAACATATATCTGGGCTGGCTTAACAACCTACGATCGCTGACGATTGCTGTTTCCAGCACTGTCGTTGATGGTGGGACTCTTAAGCGCGAATAGGACAATTAGTATCGGTTAGCTTCATGCGTTACCGCACTTCCACATCCGATCTATCAAGGTCGTGGTCTTCGACCGTCCTAAGAAATCTTATCTTGAGGGAGGCTTCCCGCTTAGATGCTTTCAGCGGTTATCCCGTCCATACATAGCTACCCAGCTGCGCTCCTGGCGGAACGACTGGTACACCAGAGGTATGTTCAACCCGGTCCTCTCGTACTAGGGTCAACTCCTCTCAAATTTCGACGCCCACGGCAGATAGGGACCAAACTGTCTCGCGACGTTCTGAACCCAGCTCACGTACCACTTTAATTGGCGAACAGCCAAACCCTTGGGACCTGCTCCAGCCCCAGGATGTGATGAGCCGACATCGAGGTGCCAAACGATTCCGTCGATATGAGCTCTTGGGAATCATCAGCCTGTTATCCCCGGCGTACCTTTTATCCGTTGAGCGATGGCCCTTCCACGAGGGACCACCGGATCACTATGACCGACTTTCGTCTCTGCTCGACTTGTCAGTCTCGCAGTCAGGCGGGCTTATGCCATTGCACTCTAACAGACGGTTTCCAACCGTCCTGAGCCCACCATCGCGCGCCTCCGTTACTCTTTAGGAGGCGACCGCCCCAGTCAAACTACCCACCACAGAGGGTCCCTGTACCGGATAACGGTACGAGGTTAGACATCAGAAAACAGCAGGGTGGTATTTCACCTATGGCTCCACATCAACTGGCGTCGATGCTTCAAAGCCTCCCACCTATGCTACACAGCTCTTTCCTAATGCCACTCTGAAGTTGCAGTAAAGGTGCACGGGGTCTTTCCGTCTAACCGCGGGTACTCCGCATCTTCACGGAGAATTCAATTTCGCTGAGCATATCCTGGAGACAGTGGGGAAGTCGTTACGCCATTCGTGCAGGTCGGAACTTACCCGACAAGGAATTTCGCTACCTTAGGACCGTTATAGTTACGGCCGCCGTTTACCTGGGCTTCAATTCAGAGCTTGCACTCCTCCTCTTAACCTTCAGGCACCGGGCAGGCGTCAGGCCCTATACGTCGTCTTGAAGCCGACTTAGCAGAGCCCTGTGTTTTTGCTAAACAGTCGCTACCCCCTGGCCTGTGCCCCCCATCAGAGCTTGCGCTTAGATGGGGCCTCCTTCTTCCGAAGGTACGGAGGCAATTTGCCGAGTTCCTTCAGGATACTTCTCTCAAACGCCTTGGTATACTCTACCATTCCACCTGTGTCGGTTTAGGGTACGGTCTATACGGAGGGGCTATTTCCTGGGACACCTTCCCAGCCAGGAGCAATCCAATAAGCCCTGACCAGTTACGGCATCCGTCACACACCTCCAGGCCCACGAATATTAACGTGGTTCCCATCGACTACCCCCTTCGGGCTCGTCTTAGGGGCCGGCTTACCCTGCTCAGATTAGCTTTAAGCAGGAACCCTTGGAATTTCGGCGACAGTGCATCTCACACTGTTAATCGCTACTCATGTCTGCATTCGCACTTCCGATACCTCCACGGTCGGTTACCCTTCCGCTTCAACGGCCTACGGAACGCTCCGCTACCGCTCAGTCAAAGACTGAACCCTAAGCTTCGGTGCATCACTTTAGCCCCGTTACATCTTCGCCGCAGGATCTCTTATTTAGACCAGTGAGCTGTTACGCTTTCTTTAAAGGATGGCTGCTTCTAAGCCAACCTCCTGGTTGTTTTGGAAATCCCACATGCTTTCCCACTTAGTGATGACTTGGGGACCTTAGCTGTAGGTTAGGGCTGTTTCCCTTTTGACGACGGACCTTAGCACCCGCCGTCTGTCTGCCGGACTAGACTCGTTGGTATTCGGAGTTTGGTTAGTATTGGTAGATCTCGCGACCCCCGCAACCATCCAGTGCTCTACCCCCAACGGCAATCATCCGACGCTCTACCTCAATAGATTTCGCGGAGAACCAGCTATTTCCCGGCTTGATTGGCCTTTCACCCCTAAGCACAACTCATCCGACAATTTTTCAACATTGAACGGTTCGGTCCTCCAGTGCGTGTTACCGCACCTTCAACCTGGTCATGCATAGATCGCCGGGTTTCGGGTCTAATGCATCAAACTATGGTCGCCCTATTCAGACTCGCTTTCGCTGCGCCTACACCTAACGGCTTAAGCTTGCTTGATACACTAAGTCACAGACCCATTATGCAAGAGGTACGCGGTCAGGTCTCAAGGACCCTCCCACTGCTTGTAGGCATCCGGTTTCAGGTACTGTTTCACTCCCCTCATCGGGGTGCTTTTCACCTTTCCCTCACGGTACTGGTTCACTATCGGTCATGTACGAGTATTTAGGCTTGGAGGGTGGTCCCCCCATGTTCAGACAGAGTTTCACGTGCTCCGCCCTACTCAAGTCCTGAGATATCATTTTCGCATACGGGGCTGTCACCCGCTATGGCGTCCCTTTCCAGAGACTTCTGCTAATTATATCCCAGGCGCTGGCCTGGTCCGCGTTCGCTCGCCACTACTAACGGAATCTCGGTTGATGTCTTTTCCTCCGGGTACTGAGATGTTTCAGTTCTCCGGGTTCGCTTCACCAAAGCCTATTTTATTCAGCTTAGTGATACCTCTCCCATTTAACACGGATCCTGATTGCTCAGGACCAGTCTTAAATGGTGAAGGTGGGTTATCCCATTCGGAA
>NZ_CP159615.1:2667500-3727856 GCF_047946695.1 Sphingomonas sp. VDB2 | reverse complement strand
CACACTGGATATGAAGCTGGCGCTAGGGCGCCCGGACATCTACCCGGAGCAGCGCGCTGCCGTAAAAGGAATCAAATCTTCGATCGACGGCACTTGGTTGGTGAGCGAGGTAACGCATAGCCTCGATAAAAGCGGTGGGCTCACCTCAACGATCAAATTCGAAATTGCGACATAGTTTAAAGTGTGATGCCTATCCGATGCGCCGCGCTGCATGTGCCAGGCCAGCGGCAAGTTCTGACAGCTCAGTGGCACCGAGGTTGAAGGCTAACGCTACATCATCAGTTTCTATCACCAGCCTCGCGGCAACCTTCTCATCCGGCTGAACGGCCTCTAATAACTCAATAGAACGAACATTTAGAACCGCCACTCTATCTCCCAACAACTTATTTGCGGTCGAGATCATATGCAGCGCTGTAACCTTCGCGGCTTCAGGCGCAATTAGAAGGCCAACCGGATCGGCTTCCGAACCGCCCCAAACCGCCACATTTTCTTTGTAGCCGTTCACTGCTGCACGACCATTTTTCGCGATGAGAGATAATACCAAGGGTCACAAATCCACTATATTATTGAAAAGATAGTCCGCACACTCAACGTCGTAAATATCCGCCGCTTTCCAGATCGACACGATCCGATCCCATTCGACCTTTGTGAGAAGCCTGTTGCGGCGAGAATGCAGTCCGAAGGCATGGGTCTTATTCGACTCGGCACGGACAAGGACTTTATCGACATCCTCTGGTGTAGCCGGCCACGTGGAGTAGATCGTCGCGGGGACTTCGCCCTCTGCGAAAATCTCTCTAATGCCATCACTAGCGCTCCAAAGGAGAAACGAGAAAATCAGATAGAATTCAGTTCCTGAAAAATCTGGCTTTGCGAATAATGCCTCTACAGAACTATCTCTTTTTTCTATCTCACGCGTCAAATCATGCAATGTTTGCCGATATACTGCATAAGGCGTGACGGTTGGAGGTATTTCCTCTTGGGAAAGAGAGGGATCATTACCGAAATATTTGAGCGAAGCAGCCGCCCAAATCAGTTGCTGGCCATATTTCTTTGAAAAAAAGTTTCTGGGTGTGCCTTCTTCCGTAAAGTATTGTGAGGCATTTGTAGGAATAAGAAAGTGGTTCTTAGCGTCGAGCATTAGAACTTTATTTGATTTGCACTTCCTATGTGAAAGTATCTTTATAACTTGTTGCTTTTTCCAACCAGGCAGAGATACGTCAGAAAGACCCAAATCGCTTGGGAAAAAAAATTCTACCTTCCCCGCGAGCGAATCATAAAGCTTTAGCAGCCCCATCTTCATTTCTTCGCTCAAAATCTTCCGGGAGTCGTTGAAAATCAAAACGATCTGTTCAATGGAATCATGGTCAAAATTTTTGGCCAGGCTCCGAGCTTGGAGCCTCATAAGTGCCGCATCTCCACCGTAAAAAACAGTTACGATGCTTATTTTGCTTCGCATTTATCGCCTTTCCTGCCACCCGTATCGTGTAATTTGTTTAACCTGATTTTTTTTACCGAAAATAATCAACCATTTTACTGTGACGACCCTAAGCATTTTTCTTTTTATTGATCCAACACCCGAATCACATGCCCCTTCGAGGCACGAACTAAAATCTCCACCGACATTTCCCAAGCGGTCTACCATCTAGCGCCACCTCTGCCGAAGATGAGACTAGATCAAGCATTTTTGTCCAGCACAGTGCCCACCACCACGACAACACATTGATTTATATACACCTTTCAGCCATTTTCATCATCCTGAGTATTTTATAAGGCAAACGGGGCACGATCAGAACGATTTTGCCCCCAGAAGAGCCCCACCCCCTTCGCGCCACCGGCACACATTAGAACCGCGGCAGCTTCGCTAGAGATGAGCGCGGTTCGATCAAAGGTTTGCACAGCCCCCCCCCCCCCCCCCACCGCAGGTCGTAACGAAACAGGCCATCGCTTGCATAGTTCCGCGACCAACGTTGCACGATTCTCGAATCCAAAGGATGGGTGCATCCCTCCCGCATCTAGCACACGTCACTTAGCAGGCCCGGCCTAGGTTCGAAAATAGGGTCTTGAGAACAGATCGTCGTGTATGTCACGGCTGAAGCTCTTGAAGTAGCGGTTCTTCTTCGCCCTACGCAGGGCGATATAGTATCACCCCCCCACTAGAGCCGGACCACGTTCCAGATCAGTTCAGCGCGCCCCTCACTAACAATCGTTATAAGCTTGCCAGGCTCGGCAATCCGGTTGCTGAGTTCGCTCACCAACCTCGTCGCCGCGCCCGGCAGCGCACGAAGGGACGCGCGGATTTCATAGCTCGGAACCAGCGTCCCGTAGCCAACCGATCGCAGGCAAAGCCCGATCTCAACCGCTGGCTGCATTCGCACAGCTCGACGTCTCTCTGACTAACCGTACTTGCGGGTCTGATAAACTCTATTCTGAGCTATCCGATCTTGGGTTGCCGCATCTGTCGTATCGTTACTCCAGGTGGAGTGACTAGCCTTGGCAGCAATGTGACCACAAAGGTCTGGCAATACGAGTGTGACACGAGATTGCCACGTTAAAGAGTTCGGCGACTCTTTCCATTGCCACAGATCAAAATGACTCCCCCTCACGGGACCTGGATTGCCCCTCTTCATGCCATCGCCAAAATGCCAAGTTAACGCACCGATACCTTCCAGCACTTCGGGCGTTGCAATGAAGTTTTTCCCATCGACGGAGTCACTTGCGATGACCCTATTTCCATTCCATTCAAACTCGGCAAACCCCGGATGGACCTCAGTGTAAAAGCCAGAAACAAAGCCCAAATAACCCGGAAAGCTAGCTTCGGCCAACCCGATCGCCACTTCAAAATACTTATCTGGCTCCCTGATATAGCAGTCATCCTGAATATAACAGACAAAGTCGGGCCGCTTCTCGGTCCTACATATTGTGTTTCGCAGCAAATCTCTCGATGAGTTCCATGAAAATGGCAATCCCCTTTGATCCTTTGTCCACAATACTTGATCAATTTCGGAGACATGCTGATTGAGAATCGCTAGCGTTCCGGCGTCTAAACCGTCTACACTGATGGACAATCTATGCTCATACGGTGACGCTCGAATAGCGTGCAGCACTCGCGCCAAAGTATCGCGAAAAAACCACGGTCTATTAGATGTAGTCATTATGACATCTACTAGACGAGCAGGCTTTCGAAACTTTCCACTGCCGCTAATCAAAAGATTCTTTACGCGCGCGCCTGCACGCGGCTCCCAATTAGCGTCGTTGGGTAGGGGCAAATGACAATTTTCGACTTTCTGCCTAATTGGTTTAGATCGGTATCCACTCATCAATACTGCAGACATTATCATGTCTTCTAAAGCTGCCTGACGCCCTATTAGGTCGCCGTACATCTCGTGAACGGCGTCTTTTTTCGCCGACAAATCATTTCGATCAACGGATTGAAGAAAATCCAATATCTGAGAACCAGATGCCGAGTACAACGGCGCAAACTCTTTTGACCCCACTTCCTCACAATGAATTCTATAGCTGTTTTCAGCAGTCGTTACATCGCTCATCGGATTGCCGTTTAAGACTGCTGGAACTGTGCCCGATGCCCACGACTCCAAAATTGACAGGCCATTACCTTCGCAGGCGTTTGGAATGAGATTGATATCTGCATCCTCATACAACGCTTTCATCGCAGAGTGATCGGTAGGCCAGTCGATGATATTCTTGATGCGAGGATTACCTAGCAATCTGCTTTTAACATCTCCGGGCAGAGGTGACCTAAATTTAAGGTCAAACGTCAGATCATTTCGCTCGAGCTTTTCAATCGCCTCAACGACCTGCATCGGATGCTTCCGCGAAAGACCGTCATAATCGTTGCCGACATACAACACACGAATTTTGTCCGAAGACTTGAACTCAGATTTTTCCTTAGTTGGCGCAAAATTTGCGGGCCAGGGTAGATGATGAACTTTAGCATTAGGAAATAGTGATGACATCTCCTCAATGCGATATGGAGTAGGACATATAACTAAGTTGGCATGCATGCGAGCCAAAGCCAAAGTCGATGGAGCGAGCCAATCAAGATTCATATAAAATACTTTATATGCCGATTCAAACCCTCTATCAAACTGATACATCCGCTCCATATAGATCACGAGCTTAGGCTGGTCTATGTCACGCGGATGAATCCAATGCGACACCAACTCATGCTCAACAGTCGGCTGCATGTGATATGAAATATAAAATGGAATCTTCTTGTTTATCAGGATTGCAGCAATTTGTTCTAACTGCACTGTTAATCCAGAAGTAGAAATTGGTGCCCAAATTAAGACGGCATTTTCTTGGCGATCGCGTCTCGCAATACCTTTCTTAGCCTTGACCTTAAGCGCAGTGGATTGCTCTGCAAAAATTGCAACCGGATCTACTGATACTGGCGTCTTGACGACCCGAAACTGAGGAGAAGCATTCTTAGCGGCCGGGCAATTAAATCCGCCATTAGGCATCACGAGGCCGTTGTAGCGGAATGGAAGATCCAATGAAATCTCATTGAGACTCTCACCTGCTTGACCATTGACATAAAGCTTTTGTAATTCGGTTATGAAATGACCAGTGTACTGATCGCCCGATTTGATGATATCACTGCCATAGACGGGTGGGGACGCAATCCAATCTACGATATTGCTTACGCTGGTCGCTTTAAATTCGTGAACAGATCGTATCACTTCACCAGAATCGACAATGGGATCAAATTCTGCGGATAACCAATTCAGGTGAGCGTCTGCAACAAATATTGTTACTCCATTTGGTAAATCAATATTTACCACGAATTCCCTGTTTTCAAATTCAGGTCCGCACGCAAATACTCCCGTAAGGTCAAACCAAACGTCGTTACCTAATTTCAAATTTGTTGCGGGGGCCGCTTCGATACTTTTGCATGCAAAAGTCTTATTATGCCGAGTCGCAATACAAATCTTGACTTTGTGCTCAGCCTTATCGCCTTTAAATTTTAAAAGTGCTCGGACTGCTGCAACACCTGCCCCATTCCGCGGCGCGCGCAACTGCAGACGAACCCATCCTTGGTCAGGAAAGGGAGAAAACGAAGTGCAAGATATGCCATCCACATGTTCGCTAAGCACCTCAAAAGGTTCGGAAACAGGATTTTTCCATTCGAGTGTTGCCCCCAAGATTCCGGTCAACGGACGTTCCAAAGCCATTTTGCTCACCCTCACTTTGGCCAATCGGCCTGAAAAAATTCAAACAGTCTCATCGCGACTCACCGACAAGCCCCTGGCGGAAATTACAAAGTAGCGATTAATCGAAACGATCGTCACTTTTTTCAAAACTTTCGTTGACTACCGCTGGGGCATCTGCACTGACAGATTACGAAGCAAGGAGACGAAAATGCAAGCCGACGTACACCCGAAGTGTGAATCATTTCTGGACGGCAGCAACCCGCGCGCACTAGCCATACGATCGCTAGCTGCACTCGACCCAAATCGAGATATTTATACGTTGGCAATTGTTGGTGAGCTTAATCTGCCCAAATTGAGGTGTGATCGACCTGACTTGGAGATATTTGTAACAGATGCACTTTTAGATTCACTTAAAGCTGGTACCGCTGAAGTATCGCTGACAGTTCCGAAAGAAGGCGATGCCCCTTTTATTGCTTTGAGTGGTTTCACGGGCTCTTTAATCATTGACTTCAAAGATTCTGATTCAGCATTTGTCATGGGTCATTGCCAGAATTTCAGCTTTAAGGCGCTGATGTATGCAAATTCCTTCATATCGATTGGACGGGCAACCTCATGCAATTCGTGCTCAGCAACCGTATCTGATGCCGTTATAGTGTTAGGCTCTGATTGCATGTTGTCTCACGGCATTATTCTTCAGCCAAGCGATCAACATGATATCATCGATATCGATACCGGAATGGTTATCAATCAAAAGCGATCGATTGTGATTGATAGGCATGTCTGGATCGGCAAAGAGGCCTATATCGGTGCTGGCGTCACGATCGGTAAAGACTCGATCGTGGGCGCGCGATCCGTAGTCGCAGCGTCTGTGCCCGAAGCAACTATTGTGGCTGGAAACCCGGCTAAGGCGGTCAAGTCTGGCATTTCATGGACACGGCGCTTCACTCGGTCTGCGTCCAATGAGCAATAGATTTGCGCGCCCCGCCTATCAAAGATCCCGCTATTCCGTCTTAAGCGATAACGCCGCCCTCGCGGGCAGCGGTAGCAATTCTCGTTCATGCTTTTTACGCTTTCCTATTCCCGCCTATACGCTCATTTGCTAGGAACAAATGAAGAACCAAAGAAGGCGGAATAGTGAACGATCTAGCATTTAGATTGACGCCAGGTTGCGAAAATAAATGCGCGCGTTGCGCTATCAGATGCGCCACTATGGCCGCGATTCGGGACGATCTGTGGCGCGAGGTGGAACAGCTTCACCGCCTCCAAGCGATGCGACCGACGCTTGATCGAGCGAGAGAGGTCCGATCGCTGCAAGCCCAGCAGGCAGCCGCCGAGCAAGAATTTCAGCGGCTTCGTCCTTCGACGCCCCTTCCGGCACCAGCACGAGCAGGCTGCGGAACATTTCGCGTAGGGCGACTTCACTAGGCAACACGACCGGTAGCGTGATCGACAGGAATGTTGGACGCTGCGACTCGATTTCGCGAGCTTCGGGTTCGGCCTCGACATCACTAAGGCCAGCCAAAGCCATCACATCCGCTGGATCAACCTGATACTGCGTCAGAATGGCCGCAACTCGACGCGTAAAATCGAGAGGCAAGGTCTTCTTCTTGTACCTAGCTGATTCGTAGTTTGAGTATGTGCCTAATGGCAAATCAAGGGCAGCAGCCATCGCCCTGACGGACAGGCGTGGTACGGCTTTCATCCGAAGGTCTCTGAGACGCGTGCTTACTGTTTGCATTGGAACACCATGCGAAATTTTCGCACACTTTTGGTTTTCAAATAGAGGTTGACTTCCGTCCTGAATTATCGGACGGATTGCGTATGACGCAGCTAGCCTCAGTTTTTGTTCTCTATGGTGGCATTCGACCAATGGCCCGCGCACTTAGCGAGCCATCTTCAAATGTCGCTGCGTGGAAGAAAGTCGGCCGCATCCCGGCGGAAAAACAGCCCCATGTGCTCGCGATCGGTTTGAAGCTGGGCCTGCCCATCACGGCCGAACATGTCGTGTTCCCCCTCGGACGCCCACACGCCGCCTACGCCGATCTACCTCTAATCCCCGTGCCCGTCCCTTGCGATCGGCCCGCCGATTCGCAACGCCCCGCCGCCGAGCCAATCATCTGACGATTTCAGGGAAATGATCGGGCGGGCCTCTACTCCCGCCCGATCGGACCGCCCTTGTATGGAGCAAGACCGGATATGAAGACGATCATCAAAGCGCCGCCCCGCCGCAAGCCACAAAGCGCCGGTGCCACCACGAACCGCCCCGGAAATCCGGCGACCGGCAAGCGCCTGCCCTACGGACTAGCGGATTGCGTGATCTTTCTCGCCATAGCCATACCGCTCCTTATCGCCATGTGCGCCACCGGACGGCCGGGCGCATGAGCAAGGAAGCCATGACCGACGCCGAATTGTGGCAACATTGCGAAGCCGACTGCTCCGCGCAATATGAAAAGCTGCGCGCCCGTCATGATGAAGCCCGCGCTTTGCTCACCCGCCTTGCGAACGCAGAGGCGGCCTACCGCAAGGCTCATGACCTCCATGGCGATGACGGCCGCCGCACCAGCCGTGCTTGGGACGAAATGCGCCATGAAGGCGATGCCGCCCGCGCCTTTCTCATCATAAACCCGCGCGCGCCTGAAATGGCGGGCAATGCATGATGGCGGCCATCATGGTTCAACACGGAGGCTTCACTATGCCGCTCGACACCTTCATCGACGCATATCGCATGGTGCGGGTCGATCGATTCGCCCAGCCGAAGCTGGCGGGTGACGCCCGACTGATGACAGTCGATACCGGCGGTATCGTGTGTAACCATTGCCGGGCAAATCAGGTCGATTTGCGCGACATGCTCGCCTTTCGGTTGATTGACGGGCAGCAGGAACTGCAGCCGTGCTTCGATTGCGGAACGTCGCTGGACGAAGGCGAGCTGTGCGAAAACTGCACCGACGATCTGGAGTACGGCGCGTGACAAAGGTCCGCGCGCCCCTCTCCTTCTCACGCGCCATCACGACCGTCGTCGGCGTGGTCGGCTGGGCGGACGCCGGGCGCATTACCGGTCGCGCCAACCGCACCCTGCGCCATTGGAGCGAAAGCGACCGCAAAGGCACGCCGACGCTCGATCAGGCCATTGCCCTGGACCGTGCCTTTATCGAGTCTGGCGGCGACTATGCGCCGATCCTCGAAAGCTATGCCCGGCAACTGAACGTCACCCTCGCTGCCTCCATGGCCTGCCATGCCGCGCTGGGCGAGGACATCGCGGCCGTCTCCCGCGAAACCGCCGACGCGATCGGCGCGAGCATTAAGATCATTCAGCCCGGCGCGTCTCCAACCGCCGTGCATCGCGCCATTGCCGAAACAGAGGAAGCCGGCGTCCGCCTGACGCGCCTTCTGGGCCGGCTCAGATCATTCCTGCCTGGCATGGGGCCGGCGGGTGACAGCCGGGGGATGGCAAATGGGTGATAACAAGGCGCTTCAAACTTCAAGCGGTGAAAATCCGCGCATGCCGGGGGTCGATTGCCCGGCCTGCGGCAGGCGCGCCTTCGCCCGCGCCAGCGGCAAGAGGTCGCTGCTCTATCGCGAATTTTACTATCACTGTCGCGATATCATCGACTGTGGCCACCAGTTCGTGGTCGGCATGTCCGCCCTGCGCACGATCCGGCCCAGCCGCAAGCGCCCGCTTGAAATGCTGCCCATTACCGACTGGCGCACGGCCGCGAACGATCGCGCCGCCAATGATGACGGGCCGCCGACCGAACCCGCCATGGATGCCATGACCACCTAAGCTTCTCCCAACGCAGTTTCCAGAATTTCTCGCCGACCGGCTGATCCCCCTCAGCCGGTGATGCCAGCCCTTTGCCCAAAGAACAGGAGTTTCAGACATGCGTCATTCGCCTTCGCCATCCGCATCCTCTGCGGCGACCGTCGTCTATCCATGGGAATATGTCGCTATGCGCCGCCGCGCGGCTGCCCTGTCGCAGGAGGCGTTGGCGAAGGCCATGTCCTTCTACAATGAACCCCACACTTATCTGACGCATATTCGCTGCCTGGAGACGGTCGGCCTGCGCTTTCGGGACGTGGTCAACCTGTCGCGCGCTATGCCGTTCAGCATCGACGTCTACCGCCAATTGGCCGATCTGCCCCCGCATCAGCATCCACGCCTCTGCGCCATCTGCGGATGGGACGAACGCACCGACCAGTCCGACCATAATGGCGACCTCACCACCTGGTCGCGGAAGCTGCCCGCCATCTGCACCCGCTGCGAGCAGGCGGCACTGGCGCCGGCGGCCAGGATATGAGGCGCGCGCCCGAACACAGCCTGCTCCGGCGGTTCGCTGCTGCCTTGGGACCGGGCGAATCCATCGCTGTCATGCGGGGCGTTGCCTTGGCGATGATCTGCGCCGCCGGCCTCATCGTCTTCAAACTGGCCTCCCCGCTCAGCGTGACCGCCGCAACCATCCTCCAGGGGGCGTGATGAAGCGCCTTCTCAAACTCCTGCTGATCATCCTCGCCATCCTCGCCGCCCCATTCGTCGTCGCGGCGACGCTGGCCAATTTGAAAGGAAATTGAACATGTCCGAACGTAACGTCGCCGCAGACCAACTGCGCCTCGGCATCGAGCGCATCGAGCGGCTGGAAGAGGAAAAGAAGGGCATCGGCGACGATATTCGCGATGTCTATATTGAGTTCAAGGCGCACGGCTACGACCCTAAAATCATGCGCCAGATTATCCGCCTGCGGAAAATGCAGCCCCATGACCGGCAGGAAATGGAGGCGATCCTCCAGACCTATCTCTCTGCCCTCGGCATGGACTGATGCGACCGGCGACCGGCTCGCATCCGGTCGCCTCTACAAATGCCCGCGATTGACGCCGCCCCTCCCACACAAGGATGAACCGTCCCATGGCAAAAAGCCGCCCCCTCGACCCTGCCGTCGCGCGAATCGTCGAAGCCCTGGCCGACCTGATGGTTGACCGAGACATCACGCGCCTGCGCGCTGCAATGCCCGTTCCGGGCGCCCCGCGCGCGGCGACCACGATGGAGTGCCGCTGACATGATCAGCCTGTCCATCGATCACCTCAATCTGCGCCCCGACGAAGCCCTGACCATCGCCTTCCATCCGAAGACGGGGAAGTGGTGGGGCGTCGTCGGCCGCGAACGCGGAACGCAACGCGCTGTAGGCGAAGGCGAAACCCCGATCGCCGCCCTGGGCGACGTCCTGATCCAGATGGGCCATCGGCCCGCCAACGCGAACTGACGCCACCATGCCCGTGCTCGCTTTGAAAAGCCGCCACCAAGGGGGTCGCGCCGAACGTTGCTTCGCCATACTTGAGCGCGCGGCCAACGCTGGAGCAGTGTGCCCGACCAATGTCGAACTGGCCGATATGCTCGGCTATTCCAGCGGCAATGGCCCGTCCGGCCTCGTGAATCTTCTGGAAGTGTCCGGCCTCATCACCGTCGAACGCAGCGCCATGGGCCGCGTAGTCACGATCGCAAAGACTGGCAAACGGACCAGCGGCAACATCCTCAAGCGCCGGGCGACAGACTGGTCAGCGGATCAGGACGCGATCATGATGGACGCGCTGGCCGCCGAAACCGGCTTCACCGCGATCGGCCGCATGATCAGCAAAAGCAAAAACGCCTGCGTCAGCCGCTTCCACAAAATCACTGCTGCGATGGGGGAGCAGGCCCAATGAACCGCCCCAGGCCCTCACTCTGCGACTGTCCGACATGTCGGGCACTGGATCGCGTCCACTCCCAAGAAGGTCGTCAGATCGCCATGTTCGCAACGGCTCTGCCGCCCAAGAGCCAGTCTGCGTCACAGAAAGGCACGCGCTAAAGCATGCGCACGATCCTCTACGCCAGATTCTCAACGGACCTGCAAAATCCACTTTCGACGGCCGACCAACTGGCCTCGATGCAGGAGCGCGCCGATCGCGAAGGTTGGACCGTCATCGACACCTATTTCGATGATGAAGTCAGTGGTCGCGCCGGTATCAGCGAAATGCAGCGGCCGGGCTTGAATGCCATGCTGGCCCGCGTCGAGCGCGGCGACGTCGATCAGATCCTTGCAGAGGCAACCGACCGGATTGCTCGCCACATCGGTGATGCCCACGCCATCCGCGAGCATCTGGAGCATTTCGGTGCGCGCCTCTTCACGCTCAGCGACGGCTATGTCGATGAAATCACAGGCACCATCAAAGGTTTGATGGATGCGCGATTTCTAAAGGATCTCGCAGAAAAAATTAAGCGCGGCCAACGCGGTCAGCATGGGCGGGGCTTCAATGCTGGCGGCCTCGCCTACGGCTACAATGTCGTGAAAAAGATCGGCGACGATGGCGAGATCGTGCGCGGCATTCTAGAAGTGAATGACGAAGAAGCGGCAATCGTGCGTCGCATTTTCGACGATACGATTGCTGGCGTATCGGCACGGGCCATAGTGAAGGCTCTGAACGAACAAGGCGTCCCCTCGCCCAGTGGCAAGCTGTGGGCGACAAATGTAATCCACGGCGACCGCATCCGCGCGAACGGTATCCTGCGCAATAATATCTATCGCGGTGTCATGGTCTATGGCCGCACGCGCCGTGTCTACCACCCCAAGACTCGTCGCTATGTGGCCCGCGTCAACCCGGTAAGCGAATGGCGCTTCATGGAAGTGCCGCATCTCCGCATTGTCTCCGACGAACAATGGGCGACGATCGAGGAACGCTATTCTGCTTTCGATGGCGATATCCGCAAACTGGAAAAGCGCCCTAAGCGTCTTCTATCAAAACTTGGAAAATGTGGGGAATGTGGCGGCACTTGGACTGTTATCGGTCCTGACAAATGGGGCTGCTCCGCCCACAAGGCAAAGGGCGTCTGCACCAACACCCGCACCATATCCACGCGCCTCTATGAGCAACGCGTTCTGGGCCAGATGAAGCACATCCTGCTCGATCCAGAAGCCGTCGCGCTCTTTGTAGACCGCTACAATATTGGAATCCGCAAGCGCCAGGCCGAAGCCGGTTCAAATCGCGCGCCCTTGGAACGCAAAGCGACCGATCTCAAAAGCAAGATCACGCGCCTGGTCGATGCGATCGCTGACGGCGCAGGCGAGTTTCAAGAGGTAAAGGACCGTCTGCGCACGGCCCGCGCCGATCTCGCCGACGTCCAGCATCAGCTTGCGACAATGGATGAAACAGTGCCGCTCGAACTGTCGAGCGATCTGGCTGACCGCTACCGCCTCTACATCGCCGAACTGGATGCCGCACTGGCAGCAGAAGGCACAGTCCGAGAGCGCGCGGCTTCGGCCATTCGCGAATTGATCGACACCATCACCCTCACAGCCAAAGTAGATGGCCGTGGTGTCGATATTGAAGTCACCGGCCGCATGGCCAATATCATCAACTTAGCAAAGAATTCTGGCTAGGTATCTTTCCGTTGGGTGCGCTCCTCCGCTACCAAATATCATCCCAACGATAGACATCGTACTTGCCTCCTGCCGCAAAGCGCGCCAATCAGCGGCGCAAACAGGGCAAAGAGGATAGTAGGCGGATGAGCTATTATGACGTTCTGATCGTGGGCGCGGGCCATGCGGGCGCGCAGGCGGGGATCGCGCTGCGGCAGGCGGGCTTCGAAGGATCGATCGCGATGATCGGCGATGAGCAATATCCGCCCTATGAACGTCCGCCGCTGTCCAAGGAATATTTTGCGGGCGACAAGAGCTTCGACCGCATCCTGATCCGCCCCGCGACCTTCTGGGGCGAACGCCATATCGACATGCTGCTGGGCAAGCGCGTGAAGAATGTCGATCCGGTGGGCAAGTTCGTGACCGCGGGCGACGAGGAGATCGGCTATGGCAAGCTGATCTGGTGCACCGGGGGCAGCCCCCGGATGCTGACCTGCAACGGCGCGGACGCGCGCAATGTCCATGCCGTGCGCCGCCGCGACGATGTCGATGCGATGATGGCCAAGATCGACAGCATCACCCATGTCACCATCATCGGCGGCGGCTATATCGGGCTGGAGGCTGCGGCCGTCCTGTCCAAGTTCGGCAAGACGGTCGTACTGCTCGAAGCGCTGGACCGGGTGCTGGCGCGCGTCGCGGGCGAAGAGCTGTCGCGCTTCTACGAAGCCGAGCATCGCGCCCATGGCGTCGACCTGCGCACCGGCGCACGGATGGACTGTATCGAGGTGACGGACGGCAAGGCCACCGCCGTGCTGATGCAGGATGGCGAGCGGATCGAAACCGACATGGTGATCGTGGGCATCGGCATCATCCCCGAAACCGGCCCGCTGATCGCGGCGGGCGCGGCGGGCGGCAATGGTGTCGATGTCGATGAATTTTGTCGCACCTCGCTGCCCGACATCTATGCCGTGGGCGATTGCGCGGCGCATGCCAACCGCTTTGCCGGCGGCGCGCAGATGCGGCTGGAATCGGTGCAGAATGCGAACGACCAGGCGAAGGTCGCGGTGGCGCATATCATGGGCAAGGAAGAAGCCTATGACGCCGTGCCCTGGTTCTGGTCCAACCAATATGACCTGAAACTCCAGACGGTGGGGCTGTCGACCGGCTTCGACCAGGCGATCCTGCGCGGCGACACCGCCAACCGCAGCTTTTCCGTCGTCTATCTGAAGGGCGGCAAGGTGATCGCGCTCGATTGCGTCAACATGGTCAAGGACTATGTGCAGGGCCGCGCCCATGTGATCGGCGGGGCGGCGCTGGACGTGGCGCAACTGGCCGATGCCACCGTGCCGTTGAAGGAAGTGGGGCTGGCCTGAATGGTGTTATGCCGTTTAGGCTAAGCCTGTCGAAGCTCTCCTGAGCCGCCTATCTTGCGGCGGTTGAAAGGGCGCGCTCATTTTCTAATGAGAGAGCGGCCCTTCGACAGGCTCAGGGCGAACGGAGATTGGGAGGCGGTGTGGTTCGAACGTATGAACCCGTAGAAGGAGTCACAGTGTGGATTGATGGCATCCACATCAAGACACGCGATCCACATGACGATCCCATAGAAATGAATGAAGGGGAGGCGTTGGCACTCGCTGCCCTGCTCCAACGACTTGCCTCAGAGCTAAAGGCTACCCCCTGAACATCGCCTTCATCGCCAGGTCCCACGGCCCGCCGCGGTAGTGCCAGGCGGCGAGGCCGGCGATCGTGAAGGCGCGCGGTCGGAAATCCGCCGCCAATTGCGCCGCCAGCGCTTTCGCCACGTCCGGCTTCACCTTGTTCTGGACCGTGACGTGGAGGCGCGGGCGGGCCTGGTCCTGCGGGGTCAGCAGGCCGATGAAGGCGTCCGCCAGATCGTCGCGCATCGCCATCAGGCCAGGACTGTCGATGCGATAGGCGACCCCCTGCCCCAGCGACATGACCGCGGCGAGCGTCGCGGCAGGCGCCGGCCCGCGGCACAGCCCTTTCAACCGATCCGCCAGTTCCGGCAACAGCGAAGGCGGCATATGGTGGAACAGCGTGATATGCGCCGGCAGCATATTGCGATCGGGCGGAAAATGCGCGCGCCGCAGCCCGTCCGCCCAGGCGAAATCCGCCGCGCCCATCAGCGCCGTGACGATGACCGGCGCGCCTCGTTCCGCTATCGTCATGTCTCTTCCTGTCCGCAGCGATCGGGTATATGATTTATCCTTGGCGTCCTGCACGGCGCAGCGGCGTGAAGCAAGGAGGGGGACATCATGGCCACGTCGCGTAGCGTCACGATCATCGGCGTCATTTTGCTGCTGTGGGGGCTGATGGGCATCGCCGCCTTCACCATGCAATATACAATGGACGTGCATGAACTGGCGCGGACCGACCCCGCCAGCGCGCGCGCCTTCGCGCTGATGCCTGCCTGGGTCTGGATCGTCTATGCCATCGCCGTGGCGACCGGCACCCTGGGCGCCATCGCGTTGCTGCTGCGCAAGGCAATCGCGCCCTTCCTGTGCCTGATCTCGCTGGTCTGCGTGATCGCGCAGTTCGGATATACGTTCCTCGGCACGAACCTGCTGGCGGAAAAGGGCTGGGCGGTCACCATCCCCTTCCCCGCCCTGATCTTCGCCGTCGCTTTGTTCGCATGGCTCTATGCCCGGTCGCTGGTGGCGAAGGGGGTGTTGCGCTGAGTTAAGCCGCGGGATCAGCGCGCGTTGCCGCTGATCGCCTTCAGGGCCTCCCCTGCCGCGCTGATCTGACCGCCGCGCCGCTGCAGTTCGCCACCACATTGGACGAGCAGTTCCTTGGTCAGGCGTTCGTCGATATCGATCGCCTCGCGCTTCATCAGACTTGCAAGATCGATATCCGGCTCCGCGCCGAAAATCTGACCAGCGAAGAAGAGCGAACCCATCAGGCCGGACATTTTCAGCGTCGCATCCTCGCTCGACGCCAGCGAGGCCACCACGATCAGGCAGCGCGCGGAATGACGGATCGCCGGATCATGGGTTTGGGCGTCGGCGTTGAACGGCAGCAACGCCGCGGCGAGCGGCCATAAATTCCGGCAACGCGCCTTCACAATTCCCCGCGCGCGCGGCGAATCTCGAACCATTTGCGTACATTCTCATTATGCTGCTGGTAGGTGTCGGCGAAGATATGGCCGCCCTTGCCGTCGGCGACGAAATAGAGCGCCTTGGTCTGCGCCGGGTGCAGCACCGCCAGGATCGACAGCCGCCCCGGATTGGCGATCGGCCCCTTGGGCAGGCCGACCATGGCATAGGTGTTGTAATCATTGACCGCCGCGATCTCCGACTTGCGGATGCGGCGGCCCAGCGGCTTGCCGCGGGTTATGGGATAGATGATCGTCGGGTCGGCCTGGAGCATCATGTTGGTGCGCAGCCGGTTGCTATAGACGCCCGCGACCATCGGCCGTTCGGACGGCACGCCGGTTTCCTTTTCGACGATGCTGGCCAGGATGATCGCCTCCTTCGGCGATTTGGCGATGGTTTCGGGCGCGCGCTCGGCCCAGAGCTGGGCCAGCGCCTTGTCCATCGCCGCCTGCATCCGTTTTAGGACGGCGGCCCGCGGCTCGCCCTTGTCGAAGGCGTAGCTGTCGGGCAGCACGCTGCCCTCCTCCGGCACCGGAATGCTGCCGGTCAACTGGTCGTTCGCCATCAGCCGTTCATGCACCAGGAGCGAGGGCATGCCTTCGGGAATGGTGATGAGCCGGGTCAGCGTCTTGCCGCCTTGCAGGATGGACAGGATGTCGCTGTTGCTCGCGCCGGCGGGGATGACGAATTCACCCGCCTTGATCGACTTGCCCGCGCCGAAGACCTTCGCCCGCGTCAGGAAGGCGTCGGCGGAGCGCACCGCGCCCGCCCGCTTCAGCAGCACCGCCGCGTCGGACAGGGTCGATCCTTCCGGCACCACGACGCTGATATCCTGCGTCGCCGGCCCCTGCTCGCTCCAGCCATAGACGAAGCGGAAGGCGATGAAGGCCGCGACGGCCAGGCCGATCAGAAGGATGATGCCGGCGAGGCTGCGTGTGGGGGTGGATCTGGAACGCCGGGCCATCGCCGTCAGCCCATATCGTCATTGCAAGCGGAGCGAAGCCATCCCGTGATGCGCCCGTGGATGGCTTCCCCCGGCCTTCGCCGGGGTTCGCAATGACGATCCAAAGTCAGATCGCCTTCATGATGAGCGAGGCGTTGGTGCCGCCGAAACCAAAGGAGTTGTTCAGCACCGCGCGCACCTTGCGCTCCTTGGCGACGTGCGGGACCAGGTCCACGCCCTTGCAGCTCTCGCTCGGCTCGTCGAGGTTAAGCGTCGGCGGCACGATCCCGTCGCGCATGGCGAGGATGCAGAAGATGCTCTCCACCGCACCCGCGCCGCCCAGCAGATGGCCGATCGCCGACTTTGTGGAGGACATCGACATGCTGCCCAGATGATCGCCGAACAGCCGCTTGACCGCGCCCAGTTCCAGCTCGTCGCCCAGCGGGGTCGAGGTGCCGTGGGCGTTCACATAGTCGATATCTTCGAGGCTGAGGCCCGACTTTTTGAGCGCCATCTGCATCGAGCGGAAGCCGCCCGAACCTTCCGGATGGGGCGCGGTGACATGATAGGCGTCGCCCGACAGGCCATAGCCGATCACTTCGGCGTAGATTTTCGCGCCGCGCTTCCTGGCATGTTCATATTCTTCCAGCACGACCACGCCCGCGCCTTCGCCCATGACGAAGCCGTCGCGATTGACATCATAGGGGCGGCTCGCCTTTTCCGGCGCGTCGTTGAAATTGGTGCTGAGCGCGCGCGCCTGGGCGAAGCCGGCGATGCCGATCGGGCAGATCGCGCTTTCCGCGCCGCCCGCCAGCATGACGTCGGCATCGTCCATCGCGATCATGCGCGCGGCGTCGCCGATCGAATGGGCGCCGGTCGAACAGGCGGTGACGACCGCATGGTTCGGCCCCATCAGGCCATATTTGATCGACACCTGGCCGGAAATCAGGTTGATGAGGCGGCCATGGACGAAGTGCGGGGAAACCCGGCTCGGCCCCTTGTTGGCCAATACCAGCGATTCGCTTTCGATGCCCGGCAGGCCGCCGATGCCCGACCCGATCGAGCAACCGGCGCGCAGCCGCTCTTCCTCGGACATATTGTCGAGGCCCGCGTCGCGCAGCGCCTGGCTGGCGGCGGAAATGCCGAACACGATGAACAGGTCGACCTGGCGCTGGATCTTGTGATCGACGTCCAGCCCCGGATCATAGCCATATTCATGGGTTGCCGGCTTCACTTCGCAGGCGATGCGGCATTTATAGTCGGTCGGATCAAAGCGCGTGATCGTGGCTGCGCCCGATTTGGACGCGATGATGTTCTTCCAGCTGGTTTCCACATCCCCGCCGAGCGGGCTGACCATGCCAAGGCCGGTTACGACGACACGACGCATATGCTTGCTCCGAAATATTCCATTTGGCTCCGCGCCGTCCCGTCTAGCCCCTTGCGGCGGACTTGTGAACGGCGCGCCAGATACGAAAAGGCTCCCCGCATTCCGGGGTCACCGGACAGGAGGAGCCATTTCCTAACGCGTAGGGCGGCCCGGCGCGTCGGCGCGGGCCGCAAAACGCCTTACTGCTTGCTGTCGATATAGTCGATCGCATCCTTGACGGTCGCGATCTTCTCGGCAGCGTCGTCGGGGATTTCGACGCCGAATTCTTCTTCGAACGCCATCACCAGTTCGACGATGTCCAGGCTGTCCGCGCCCAGATCGTCGATGAAGCTGGCGTCCTCGGTCACCTTTTCGGCTTCAACGCCCAGATGCTCGACGACGATTTTCTTTACGCGATCCGCGGTCTCACTCATGAGTGGTCCTTCTTACTGGGTATCGTTGGTGGTCTGAACAACCGTTAAGGCAGCCCTAGTGCCAAGCTCCGATAGAGGCAAGAGGCTAGGTCGCCAAGCCCTCACATTGCCTGACGCGACGATCCGGCAACAAAAAATGGCCGATTGCCTCCCGATAACCGTCTGTTTACCAAAATTTCAGCCGCTTATGCGAGGGGTGCAGCATGGCCATCGTCCCTTCTCCCGACCCTTTCGTCACCCGTGCGCGCGTCCGGCTGACGGCGATATTGGTGCTGGCGTCGACAGTGATCGGCCTGCTTTACCTGTTCGCGACCGCGCATGGGACGGTAAATTCGCTGGGTCGACCGCTCGGCACCGATTTCTCCAACGTCTGGACCGCCGGCTGGATGGCCGATCACGGCCGCGCGCCACAGGCGTGGGACTGGCCGACCCATTATGAGGTCCAGAAGCAGGTCCATCACGATCCCGCCATCCCCTTTTACGGCTGGCACTATCCCCCGCCCTTCCTGATCGTCGCGACCCTGCTGGCGCAATTTCCCTATGTCGCGGCGCTGCTGATCTGGCAGGGGATGACGCTGATGCTGGCCCTGGCGCTGGTGCGGCGCATCCTGCCGGACGATCGCGATGCGATGCTGGTGGCGCTGGGCGCGCCCGTCGTGCTGGTGTGCCTGGGCCATGGCCAGAATGCCTTCCTGACCGCCAGCCTGCTGGGCGCGGGCATGCTGCTGCTCGACAAGCGGCCATGGGTTGCGGGAATGCTGCTCGGCGCGCTGGTCTACAAGCCGCAATTCGCCGTGCTGATCCCTGTGCTAATCCTGGCGCGGGGCAATATCCGCGCTTTCGTATCGGCCGGCCTCACCGTCGCGGTGCTCTGCCTGGTGACGCTGGCCATCTGGGGATGGCCGGTGTGGCAGGCCTTCATCGAGTCCCTGCCGCTGACGCAGCATATCATCATCGAGGCCGGCGCGACCGGCTGGGAAAAAATCCAGAGCCCCTTTTCCGCGATCCGCCAATGGGGCGGATCGATCCCCTTTGCCTATGCCGTGCAGGGCGTCGTCACCGCGATCGCCATCGCCGCGGCCGCGATCGCCGCGCGGCGCGGATCGATGGCGGTGCGCGGCGCGGCGGCCTTGAGCGCGGCCCTGCTCTGCACCCCCTATGTGCTGGACTATGATTTCGTGCTGCTGGGCGTCGCCATCGCCTTCATGGCGGCGGACATGCGGGGGCGCGGCGCGCTGCGCTGGGAGCCGACATGGCTCGCCTATGCCTGGATCGCACCGCTGTTCGGCCGGTCGCTGTCGGAACTGACCCATGTGCCGGTGAACCTGATCGCGGCCATGGCGGTATTGGCGCTGGCGCTGCGGCGGGCGGCGGTGCTGGATGGCGCGCTCCCGTCCTGGCTGCGGATCATGACGCGACGAGTCGAAGCGTGAAGCGAATCGTCATAGCGTTGGCCCTCGCCTTGACGGCGGCGCCCCCCGCTGTCGCGCAGGATAGCGCCGCCCATGCCGCCAGTACGCAGCATCGGGCGGCCCGGCGGCTGGGCTTGCCGGCAGAGGCGGTGAACGTCACCCCCGCCGCATGGAATGGCCGGGCGGTGATCTTCGCCGACTATCTGGCCGGCCCGCAGGACGAGGCAGAACGGCAGTTGGTGATGCTGCCCGAACAGGGGAACGGCGCGCCGGTCAGCGTCACCATCGGCGAGCAGGAGGGCGGATCGCCCGATATCGCCGCGATCGGCTTCGCCAATGCGGACCGGGATGCGGCGAAGGAACTGATCGTGATCCTCGCCTGGCACATCCGCCATTATGACGTCAGCGGCACCCTTTACGACATACGCGTCCTCGACGACTGGAAGCCGGGCCAAACGGCCTTGGTCCCGGTCAAGGCGACCGAGCGCCTGTTCGACCATTATGCCTGCGATTGCGGCCGGCGCGACGGTCCGGATCAGGTCGCGAAGGTCAAGACCATCGCGGCGGTGAAGCAGGTGCTGAAACGCGCCGGCTATTGAAAAGGGCCGGAACGCGCAGCGCCCGGCCCGCTTGGCTTCGCGATGGGCGAAGCGATCAGATCATCGCCATGCCGCCATTGACGTGCAGCGTCTGGCCGTTGACATAGCCGGCTTCCTTGCTCGCCAGATAGACCACCGCCGCGCCGATGTCGTCGCCATCGCCGAGATCGCCGACCGGGATTTTCTGGAGGATCGCGCCCTTCTGCGCATCGTTCAGCGCATCGGTCATGGCCGACCGGATGAAGCCGGGCGCGACGCAGTTGACGGTGATGCCGCGGCTCGCCAGTTCCTGGCCCAGCGACTTGGACATGCCGATGATGCCCGCCTTCGACGCGCAATAGTTGGACTGGCCCGGATTGCCGGTGACGCCGACCACCGAAGTGATGGAAATGATGCGGCCGAAGCGCGCCTTCATCATCGGCTTGGCGGCGGCGCGGACCAGACGGAAAGCAGCCTCCAGATTGACCTGGATCACCTGGCTCCATTCCTCGTCCTTCATGCGCAGGATCAGATTGTCGCGGGTGATGCCGGCATTGTTGACGAGGATGTCGAGCCGGCCGCCCAGTGCTTCGACCGCCTGCGGCACCAGCGCATCCACCGAGGCCGGATCGCTGAGGTTGCAGACGATCGTCTTATGGTCGCCGCCAAGTTCGGCGGCGAAGGCCTTCAGCTTCTCCTCATTGCTGCCCGAAAGCGCGAGGGTCGCGCCCTGCGCGGCCAGCGCCCTGGCGATCGACGAGCCGATGCCCCCCGAAGCGCCGGTCACCAGCGCGGTCATGCCTGTTAGGTCGAACATGGATAATCCTTTCATCCATAAAGCCCGTCATCCCCTCGGAGGCGGGGATGACGGGAGAGGGTCAAAAAGCCGCCAGCGCCGCCTCGATATCGTCCATCGTCACGATGCTGCGCACGGTCGCATCGGGAGCGATGCGCTTGACCATGGGGCCAAGCACCTTGCCGCCCACTTCCACGAAGTCGGTGACGCCCGCGGTCCACATGGCGGCGACGGATTCGCGCCAGCGGACGCGGCCGGTGACCTGCTCGACCAGGCGAGCCTTGATCTCTTCAGGATCGGCGATCGGCGCGGCCAGCACATTGGCATAGACCGGCAGCAGCGGCGCGGTCAGCGCGGACGCGGCCAGCGCCTGCGCCATCGCATCCGCGGCGGGCTGCATCAGTTCGCAGTGGAATGGCGCGGATACCGGCAGCAGGATGCCGCGCTTGATGCCATGATCCTTGACCATGGCGACGGCCCGCTCGATCGCGCCCTTGTGGCCGGAAATGACGACCTGACTCGGATCATTGTCATTGGCCACGGCGCAGACTTCGCCCTGTGCGGCAGCGTCGCTCAGCGCCTGCGCCTTGTCGATGTCCGCGCCCAGCAGCGCGGCCATCGCGCCCTCGCCCACCGGCACGGCTTCCTGCATGGCGTAGCCGCGGCGCTTGAGCAGCCGCGCCGTGGTGCCGACGTCCAGCGCTTCGGCGGCGCAGAGCGCGCTATATTCGCCGAGCGAATGGCCAGCGACATAGTCGCCCTTTTCGGCCAGCGAAAAACCGCCTTCGGCCTGCATCACGCGCAATGTCGCGATGGCGTTGGCCATGATTGCGGGCTGGGCATTCTCCGTCAGGGTCAGCCGGTCTTCCGGTCCTTCCACCATCAACCGGAACAAATGATGCGACAGGGCGTCATCGACCTCCTGGAACAGCTCCCGCGCGGCCGGGCTGGCGTCGGCCAGCGCCTTGCCCATGCCGACGGACTGGCTGCCCTGCCCTGGAAAAAGAAATGCCCGCATCATTTATCCCCTGACCACAAGGCGCTTAAAAAAGCGCATAAATTCAAACACGATACACTTTGAGACATAAATGTCATTGAGCCGTACACACCCCTGCGGCAGTCAGGGGCCGGACGTATCAACCCCCTTTCGGATCGGGGCAGAGTGGCCGCCCCTTTAACGACGACGGAGTGCAAGGAAAAGGTGCGATATCGCATAAGCTGGATCAGCGGCACGGCGCTCCTGCTGCCTGCGCTTTTGGCCGCCTGCGCGGCGGGGCCGGACTATCGCGCGCCGCAGGGCGCTGCGCTGGGCCTGCCGGCAGCCTATAGCCAGGGCGCCTCCGCCCCGGTCGGCGATGCCGACCTCGCCAGTTGGTGGCCGCGGCTGAACGACCCGGCGCTCAGCGGCCTGATCGACCGCGCCATCGCCAATAATCTGGACATCGTCCAAGCGCAGGCCCGGTTGCGGCAGGCGCGGGAATCGCTGCGCCAGGCCAATGCCAGCTTTTTGCCGCAGATCAGCGGATCGGGCAGCGGCGGCAAGAATTACCGTAGCCAGGCGGGCGGCACCCGTGTCGACGACAATGGCAACGTCATCAGCACGGGCGCCAGCAAATGGTCTAGCACCTATTCGCTGGGCGCCAATGCGAGCTGGCAGATCGACCTGTTCGGCGAACTGTCCCGCACTGCCGAGGCTGCACGGGCGGATCTGGCCGCGTCGGGATATGACCTCGCCAATGTCCGCATGACGATCATATCCGAACTGACGACCAACTATATCCAGGCGCGGCTGGCGCAGGAACAGTTGCGCATCGCGCGCGAAAGCCAGCGCGTCCAGAAGGATAATTTCGACATTGCCAGCTGGCGCTTGCAGGCCGGCCTCGTCTCGTCGCTGGACGAACAGCAGGCCCGCGCGCAACTGGCGCAGACCAGCGCGACCATCCCTCAGATCGAGGCGAGCCTGAAGGGCAGCCTCAACCGCATCGCGGTGCTGACGGGCCAGGCGCCGGGCGACGCGACCCGCGCGCTGGAAACCCCCGCCCCCATTCCTGTCGCGTCGACGCAGATCGCGACCGGCATCCCCGCCGACACGCTGCGCCAGCGGCCCGACGTGCGCAGCGCCGAACGGGCGCTGGCCGCCGCCACCGCGCGGATCGGCGTCGCGCAGGCCCAGCTTTATCCCTCGCTCGGCATCAGCGGCAATATCGCCACCACGTCCAACGCCTTCAGCGACCTGTTCAGCCTGATCACCGGCGGCGTCTTCGCCAATGTGGCGCAGACGATCTTCGACGGCGGGCGGTTGCAATCGCAGGTACGGTCGCAAAAGGCCGCGACCGACGCCGCCTTCGCCGCCTATAAGCAGAGCGTCCTCACCGCGCTGGAGGATGTCGAGAACGCCATGGCGCAGTTGACCAGCGCCCGCGCGCGCAAGGCGGAATTCGCCGTCGCCTATGACGCCTCGAACAACGCCGCGATTCTGGCGCGCAGCCAATATCAGGCGGGCCTGACCGACTTCCAGACGCTGCTGACCAGCGAATCCACCCTATTGAACGCGCGCAACAGCCTGGCTTCCGCGCAATCCGACGAGGTTCTGGCCATCGCCCAGCTCTATAATGCGCTGGGCGGCGGCTGGCAGAGCATGGACGATCGCCCAAATGAGCAATGATGTGACCAAAGACCAGGATCTTGACGACTTTCTGGGCGCGAAGCCCGAAAAGCCGTGGCGCAAATGGGTGATCCGCGGCGGCATCGGCCTTGTCCTGCTGGTCGCGATCCTGTTGCTCGCGCGCTGCTTTTCAGGTGACGACAAGCCCAATTATGCGACGCGCGAAGTGCGGCAGGGCGACCTGACTGTCAGCGTGTCGGCCACCGGCAATTTAAAGCCGATCAACCAGGTCGATGTCGGGTCCGAACAGTCTGGCAAGATCACCGCGGTCTATGTCGACGTCAATGATCGCGTGACCAAGGGGCAGAAGCTCGCTGAACTGGACACCCGCCGGCTGGTCGACACGGTGAACCAGAATCGGGCGCAGGTCGCATCGTCTCAGGCCAGTGTCGCGCAGGCGCAGGCGCAGGTCGCCTTGGCCAAGGCGACGCTCGACCGGCAGTTGAACGTCTTCAACCTGTCGGGCGGCAAGGTGCCGGCCAAGACCGAAATCGATGCCGCGCGCGCGGACTATCAGTCGGCGCTGGCCACGCTGCGGTCGTCGCAGGCGCAGGTGGACGTATCGCGCGCGCAACTGTCCACGGCGCAGACCAACCTGTCGATCGCGCAGATCGTGTCGCCGGTGAACGGCGTCGTCCTGTCGCGCGACATCGAACCGGGCCAGACCGTCGCCGCCTCGCTGAACGCGCCGGTGCTGTTCACCCTGGCCGAAGACCTGACGCAGATGGAAGTTGAAGTGTCGGTGGACGAAGCCGATGTCGGCCAGGTGAAGGAAGGCCAGAGCGCCACCTTCGCCGTCGACGCCTTCCCCGGCCGCACCTTCCCGGCGAAGGTCACGCGCGTCAATGTCGGGTCGAACAGCTCCAGCAGCTCGTCCTCGTCCACCAGCACGACGACGACCAGCACGACCGGCACGGTGGTCGCCTATACGGCGGTGCTGTCGGTCGACAATGATGATGAGACGCTGCGTCCCGGCATGACCGCGACCGCCGACATCGTGACGCAGGAACTGCAGAACGTCCTGCTGGTCCCCAACAGTGCGCTACGCTTCAAGCCCAGCAGCGCCGCGCAGGGCGGCGGCATCACCAGCGTCCTGCCGGGTCCGGGCCGGATGCGCCGTGGCGGCGCCAAGCGCCAGGTCAATTTCGGCGCGGGCAGCAGCCAGACCGTCTATATCGTCGGCGAGGACGGCAATCCCAAGGCGCTGCAGGTAACGGTCGGCGCCAGCGACGGATCGCGCACCGCCGTTACGGGCGGCGCATTGAAGGCAGGAATGCGCGTCATCACCGGCCAGCTCGCGGCCGGCCAGGAAGCCCCGGCGGAGGACCAGAAGGCCGATACGGGTGCCGACACCAGGGCGCCGGACCGCCGCCAGAGCAATCCGTCGGCCGACGGCACGCCCGCCAGCGTCGGCAAGCTCGGCAATTCGGGCGACGCCGCACCCGAAACCGCGCCGGTCGCGCCGACGAACGGCGCGCCGGCCGCACCATCCCAGCCTAGCGGCACCGGCCGCCAGAGTGGAAGCTGACGCGTCATGCCGATCGCTGATCCGATCATCGCCATGCGCGGCGTGACCAAGGTTTATGGCGAAGGCCCGACCGCGTTCCAGGCGTTGAAGGGCATCGACCTCGACATCGCGCAGGGCGATTTCGTCGCCGTCATGGGGCCGTCGGGGTCCGGCAAGTCGACGACGATGAACATATTGGGCTGCCTGGACGTGCCCTCGGGCGGGGAGTTTCTGTTCAAGGGCCGCCATGTCGAAACGCTGGACCGCGACCAGCGCGCGCTGCTGCGCCGCCGCTATCTCGGCTTCGTGTTCCAGGGCTTCAACCTGCTGTCGCGCACCACCGCGCTGGAAAATGTCGAACTGCCCCTGCTCTATCGCGGCGAGGACAAGAAGACCCGCTACGACATGGGCATGGCCGCGCTCGACAAGGTGGGCCTCAAGGACTGGTGGGACCATACGCCGGCCGAACTGTCGGGCGGCCAGCAGCAGCGCGTCGCCATCGCCCGCGCCATCGTCACCCATCCCGACGTGCTGCTGGCGGACGAGCCGACCGGCAACCTCGATTCGGAACGGTCGGTGGAGATCATGGAATTGCTGACCGACCTCAACCGCAACAGCGGCATCACCGTGCTGATGGTGACCCACGAACCCGACATGGCCGCCTTCGCCCGCACCATCGTCCATTTCAAGGACGGCCTGGTCGAGCGGGTGGAACAGAAGGTGGCGGCGTGACGGAGAGAGCGATCGAGCCTGCTCCCCGCGGGGGAGAAGGATATGTAGCCTTAGGCGCGAAGCGACTGAGGCGAAGTTGGAAAAGGGGGATGAAGCCTGCGCCCTCCCCCCTCTCCCAACTACGGCCAGGCAGCAAGCTGCCAAGTCTCCTCATCCCTCTCCTCCTAAGGGAGAGGAAGGACCGTCCATGCTAGGCACCACCATCATCCTCGCCTTTCGCGCGATCAACCGGCACAAGCTGCGGTCGTTCCTCACCACGCTGGGCATCATCATCGGCGTCGCCGCGGTCGTCACCATGGTGACGCTGGGCAATGGCGCCACGGCGGCGGTGCGCGAACAGATCAGTTCGCTCGGCGCCAATGTGCTCCAGTTGCGCCCCGGCCAGGGCTTCGGCCGCGGCGGCGGCGGCCCGCGCCCGCCCGATTTCAAGGAACGCGATCTCACCGCGATCGAAAATCAGCTAACCGGCGTGCGCGCCGTCGCCCCGGTGGTGCAGTCGAGCGGCACCGCCATCTATGAAGGCAATAACTGGTCGACCACCGTCTATGGCACCACATCGGCCTATTCCGAGGTGCAGCAGTGGAAGGTCGCGGACGGCCGCCTGTTCCTGGCGGAAGAGGAGGAGGCCGGCCGCCCCGTCTGCATCATCGGCAATACGGTGCGCACCAACCTGTTCCAGGGCGCCGAACCGGTGGGCAAGCGGATGCGGATCAAGGGCGTGTCCTGCCAGGTCGTGGGCGTGCTGGCGACGCGCGGCCAGGGCGGCTTCGGCGACCAGGACGATGTCGTCGTCATGCCGATCAAGTTCGTGCAGCGCCGCTTCACGGGCGACCGCGACATCAGCCAGATCATGGTCGCGGTCGATGACGCCTATGACACCAGCACGGTCCAGTCGAGCCTGGAGGAACTGATGCGCGAGCGGCGCAAGATCAAGGCGGGCGCCGAGGATAATTTCAACGTCTTCGACACCAAGCAGATCAGCGACACGCTGACCGGCACCACCACCATCCTGACCCAGATCGTCGGCGCGGTGGCGGCAATCTCGCTGCTGGTCGGCGGCATCGGCATCATGAACATCATGCTGGTGTCGGTGACGGAGCGCACGCGGGAAATCGGTATCCGCCTCGCCATCGGCGCGGTCGCGCGCGAGGTGTTGATGCAGTTTCTGGTGGAGGCGATCGTATTGTCCTGCCTGGGCGGCCTGATCGGGCTGTTCCTGGCGCTGATCGCGACGGTCGCCATCGCGCCGCTGATGCAGGTGCCGTTTCTGTTCGACATCAAGGTCAATCTGATCGCCTTCGTCTTTTCGGCGGCGATCGGCGTGGTGTTCGGCTATTTCCCGGCCCGGCGCGCGGCGGCGCTCAACCCGATCGACGCGCTGCGTCACGAGTAGCTGATATATTTTGCGACAAAAGCGGGTGCCGCCCGGCATAGTCCTGCGACACCCGCGCCCTAGTCCCTCTCCATCACCGGAAAGGGACGCCCGTCATGAAACCGATCATCCTCAGCCTGTCCGCCAGCCTGCTGGCACTGGGCGTCACCATCGCCCCCTTCGCGCTCGCGCAGCCGGACAGCGCCGCCCCACTGGTCGAGGGCAAGGACCGGCCGATCCTGTTGCAGCGCATGGTGGTGACGGCGACGCCGCTGCCCTGACAAGCCCCTCCTTATGATCGCCAGCCTCGCAGCCCATGCTGCGAGGCTTTTTCCTTTGGAGCTGCGCGCGCGGCATCCTCCGGAATCGCCGCCCCCCTTTTCTGAACAACAGTTCAGCTTAAATTTCAAACTGTTACAATTTCCGACAATCCAGGCCCGCCCGTGACACATCGTCGCGACATGCGGCTCCTATCTCTGTCTTCGACGCCACGGAATGGCGCCCGTCACACGGCAAAGGAGCCAACCATGTTCAAGAAGATCCTCATCGCCCTGGCCACCACCACGCTGGTCGCCAGCCCCATCGTCAGCGCGCAGGCGCAGGCCCAGAGCCATGGCCCGCAGCATCGCCAGGAACAGACCCGCAAGGTCGTGACGCACAAGGCCAATGGCCGCACCGTCGTCAAGAAGCAGACCGTCGTGCGCAAGGACACGCATCGGGACAATGGCCGCCGTTGGGCCAAGGGCCAGCGCTTCGACCACCGCTATGCAACCAACTATCGGGTGGTGAACAATTATCGCGACTATCGCCTGTCGGCTCCGCCGCGCGGCTATCACTGGGTCCGCTCGGGCAATGACGCGGTGCTGATCGCGATCACCAGCGGCATCATCGGCGCCGTCGTCGGCAGCGCGATCCGGTAAGTCTTCCCAAGCCGGAAGGTCGCACGATGCCCCGGGGTTTCTCTCCCCCCGGGGCATTTTTGTCGTCAGACCAGCCCGGTCAGATAATAGACCGCAATCACGACGAAGACGGTCACCGTCTTGATCAGCGTCAGCGCGAATATGTCCTTATAGGCCTGGCGATGGGTGAGGCCCGTCACTGCCAGCAGGGTGATGACCGCGCCATTATGCGGCAGGCTGTCCATGCCGCCCGACGCCATGGAGGCGACGCGATGCAGCACTTCGCGCGGGATGCCCGCCGCATCGCCCGCCGCCGCGAACTGCTCCGCCATTGCCGCCAGCGCGATCGACAGGCCGCCCGACGCCGATCCGGTGATGCCGGCGAGCGAGGTCACGGTGATGGCTTCGTTGACCAGCGGATTGGGGATCGCCCGCAGCGCCTCCTTGACGACCAGAAAGCCCGGCAGCGCCGCGATCACTGCGCCGAACCCATATTCGACCGCCGTGTTCATCCCCGCCAGCAGGGCGCCACCGACCGCCGCCTTCGATCCGTCGGCAAAGCGCTTCGCCACGGTGCGGAAGGCGAAGAGCAGGATCGTGCCGATGCCCAGCAGCAAGGCGCCCTCCACCGCCCAGAGCGCCGACACCTGCGCGACCTTCACCGCGACCGGTTCCGCCATGCCGAGCAGCGACAGCATCACCTCTTCCCCCGCCACCCAGCGCGGGATGGCGAGCGTCAGCAGCAGGTTGCCCACCCCCACCACGACCAGCGGCAGCAGCGCGATCAGCGGATGCACGCGCACCTCCCCCTCGATCGCTTCCGGTTCGTTGACCAGTGTTTCGGGCGCGCCATAGCCCTCCCCCGCCGCCAGCATCGCCCGCCGCCGCCAGCCCAGATAGGCAAGGCCACTCACCGCGATAAAAACCGATCCGATCAGCCCCAGCACCGGCGCCGCCCATGTCGTCGTGCCGAAGAAGCTGGTCGGGATGATATTCTGAATCTGCGGCGTGCCGGGCAAGGCGTCCATGGTGAAGGTCAGCGCGCCCAGCCCGATGGTCGCGGGCACCAGCCGCTTGGGGATATCGGCGCGGCGAAACATCTCGGCCGCGAAGGGATAGACGGCGAAGGCCGCGACGAACACCGACACGCCGCCATAGGTCAGCAGCGCCGTCACTGCCATGATCGCGGGGATCGCCCGCCCCGCGCCGATGACGCCGATCACCGCGGTCACGATCGCGCGGGAAAAGCCGGAAATCTCGACCAGCTTGCCGAACAGCGCCCCCAGCAGGAAGACCGGGAAATAAAGTTTGAGGAAACTCGCCACCTTTTCCATGAACAGGCCGGAAAAGGCGGCCGGGACCGCGGCGGGATCGGTCAGGAACACCGCCAGCATGGCCAGCAGCGGCGCCATCAGGATGACGCTCATGCCCCGATAGGCGGCGATCATCAACAATAGCAATGACAGGGCGGCGATCGCTACGGCCATATTTTCATTCCCTCCCAAGCAACACCGTTCACCCTGAGCGAAGTCGAAGGGCACCGCTGAACGCAATGAAGCGCCTTCGCTCCGCTCAGGCAAGGGCCTCGACTTCGCTCAGCCCGAACGGATTGAATTTTCTCTACGCGCCTTGCTTTCCGCCCCCCTTTCCGCCATAGGCCCGCCTTCGCACGAACGCCGGGGTGACTCGGCGCATTTGCGGAGCATGACAGACGACAGCCGGAGGGGCGTTCCACATGGGGTGGACGTCAGCGATCGGCCAACAGATGAGGTATATCCATGGCTCTTTACGAGCATGTGTTCCTTGCGCGCCAGGATCTGGCACAGGCGCAGGTGGACGCGCTGGCGGAAATCGCCACCAAGATCGTCGAAGATAATCAGGGCAAGGTGACCAAGGTCGAGACCTGGGGCCTGCGCAGCCTGGCGTACAAGATCGCCAAGAACCGCAAGGCGCACTATGTGCAGCTGAACATTGACGCCCCCGGCAATGTGATCGCGGAACTGGAGCGCCAGACCCAGATCAACGAAGACATCATCCGCTACATGACCGTCAAGGTCGACGAGCTGGAAACCGGCCCGTCGGTGATGATGCGCAAGCAGGACCGCCCCGAGCGTGGTGACCGTGGTCCCCGCGGCGATCGTGGTGACCGTGGCCCCCGTGGCGACCGCGAAGATCGTGGCCCGCGCCGCGACCGCGAAGACGCCCCGGCTGCTGAATAAGGAGATCTGAGACATGGCACGCCCGTTTTTCCGCCGCCGCAAGAGCTGCCCCTTCGCCGCCAAGGATGCGCCGAAGATCGATTATAAGGACGTCCGTCTGCTGCAGGGCTTCGTGTCCGAGCGCGGCAAGATCGTCCCCAGCCGCATCACGGCCGTTTCGGCCAAGAAGCAGCGCGAACTGGCCCAGGCCATCAAGCGCGCCCGTCACCTGGGCCTCCTGCCCTACATCGTGAAGTAAGGGAGTAGAAACCCATGGAAATCATCCTGCTCGAACGCATCGAGAAGCTGGGCGCAATCGGCGACGTCGTCACCGTCAAGGACGGTTACGCGCGTAACTTCCTGTTGCCCAACAAGAAGGCGCTGCGCTCCAACAACGCCAACAAGAAGGTCTTCGAAGCCAACCGCGCGAAGATCGAGGCCGACAACGCCGCCCGTCGCACGGACGCCGAACAGGCTGCCGAAGGCGTCAACGGCAAGCAGATCGTCCTGATCCGCCAGTCGTCAAACGCCGGCCATCTTTATGGCTCGGTCGCCGTCCGTGACGTCGTCGAAGCGCTGCACGCCGATGGCGTGACCAACGTCACCAAGGCGATGGTCGTGCTGGAACGCCCGATCAAGACGCTCGGCGTCTTCGACGTCAAGGTCGCGCTGCACCCCGAAGTCGCCGTGACGATCACCGTCAACGTCGCCCGTTCGCCGGAAGAAGCCGAACTGCAGTCGCAGGGCGTGGACGTGATGGCCGACCTGTTCGAAAAGGACGAGAGCGGCTTCACCGAAGATTATGATCCCAACGCGGAGCCGGGCGAAATCGCTGCGGTCGCGAGCGACGAAGAAGAGACGGCTGAAGAAGCCTGATTTTCTTCCCGACAGGATCGAACGAGAAAGCCGCCCCGCAACGGGCGGCTTTTTTGTTGGGCGCGATTGGCGGTGGATTTGGGTGGGTAGGCGACCGTTGGCTTTTAGGCAGGCGAGAAGATTGTGAGCGTCAGGGTTTGTCAACAACTGGGCGCGGCACCCAGATTGTGCATGATAACCCGGTGCTAGCCTGTTCTCCGTTAGACAGCTGAATACGCTTGAAGCAACCGCCAAGCGGAAACTCCCGGCTAAGCCAGCGGCCCTCGGGGGTGTCTTGCTCGTAAGGACGGACACCTGCGCCTTCCAGAAATGTCCAGAGATGAGCGGCCGTGTCACCAACGCAAATATATTTGTGGCTGTCGTCTGTGTCGGTCACTTCTCCCGCCGCCACCGCATCTTCCAGGCACGCTTCAGTTAGTCCGGGCACCTTTTCAGGAAAGACCGCTGGGGCATCATTGGCGAGTAGCAGGGCAGCGGCAAAGATCAGCATAGGTTTTCAACTCACGCTAGGTCTGGTGATACCAACAGCAGGGGAGCGAACCCGCGCCTTCACCTCCCAGCGCGGATCGCTGCGACGATACCTCTACCAATCCCGTCACGCTGCAGACCCATTTAGCCGGAAAATTGATCGTGCGGCAACGTCCGCTTTCGAGCTAAGCAGTTGGTGATGCGTACGGCCACCAATGGTCGATAGCGGACAAAGAAGGCCGGAGGATCGCTCCCCCGGCCCGTCATTCCGACATGCGCGCGATCAGAATTTATAGTTGGCGCTGATTGTGAAGTTGCGCGGGGCGCCGTAGCGATACTGGCTGAAGAAGCCCATCTGGCTGTAATATGCCTTGTCGAACAGATTTTCGACATTCGCCTGCAATTGCAACCGCTCGGTCACTGCATAGCGCGCCATCAGGCTGACCAGCGTATAGCCGTCCTGCTGGAAGCGGAAGGGCGCCGCGGTCACCGGGTTCAGACCTTCCGAATAGGCCTTGCTGCGGAAATTGACGCCGCCGCCGACGGTCAGGCCGGTCAGCGCGCCCGGCAGGTCGTAGGTGGTGAAGATCTTCAGCAACTTGCGCGGCTGGGTCGTGTTCGCGGCGACGCCGTCGCCATCCTCCGCCTTGAACTGGCTGTAGCTGGCGTTGAGGTTCCAGCCCGGCAACGGCTGGCCGGTGGCTTCGATTTCGAAGCCCTTGCTGGTCACCCCCTGCGCCGCGACATAGGTCTGCTGCGGGCCGCCGGGGGTGGTGATGATCTCGCCGATCTGGCCGACATTATCCTGTTCGATGCGGAACAGCGCGACCGAGGTCTGGAGCGCATCGCCGAAAAAGCGGCTCTTCAGGCCGATCTCATAGGCATTGCCGTCGAGCGGATCGAGCAGGTTCAGATTGCGGTCGTACAGATTCTGCGGCTGGAAGATTTTGGTGAAGCTGGCATAGACGCGATGGTCGGGCGTCACGTCATAGAGCGCGCCGACATAGGGGATGAACACATTGTCGTCGCCATAGTCGCTGGGTCCGCTCCAGGCGAAGCCCTTCTGGTTCCAGCTCGACAGGCGACCGCCCAGGATGATTTTGAACGGATCGGCGACGTTCAGGCGGAAAGCGCCATAATAGCCGGTCTGTTCGATCCGCTCCTGCTCGTTCCGGGTCGGCGTCGTACCCCATGTCGGCTCATCGAAATCCGCACCGCCCGAACCGATGACCGGCACGTTGGTCGGCCAGGGGAAAGGCGCCGCATAATTGTCGGTATGGCGTTTCAACACGCTGTGCAGCGCGCCCAGCACCACTTCATGATCGCGCCCGAACAGGCTGACCTCCCCCTTCAACTGCGCATCGAAGCTGTTCTGGATGCTGATGCCCTCGGCCTTGTAGGGATTGCTATATTCGATCGTGCCGGTCGCCTTGTCGACATTACCGTACAGATAGAGAAGCTCGCTCGAATTGGTGGTCCGCAACCGGTTGTAATTGACGGTGATGTTCCACTTGTCGCCAATGTCCTGCCGGATGGTGGCGAAGATATTCTGGTTGGTCGTGTTCCAGTGGGTCCAGTCCGCCGCCGTACTCTGCGACCGGGCCAGATCGGTGGTCGTGCCATCGGTGTAGAAGGTCGGCAGCGCCCCCCAGGTCGCGCCCTTGGGCTTGCTGTCCTGATGGCTCATACCGACGCGGACCAGCGTGCTGTCGGTCAGGTCAGCGTCAACCACGCCGTACAGCACCCACTTCTTCTTTTTCTGGAGGTCGATATAGCTTTCGCCCTCCTCGTAGCGGCCGACCAGCCGCGCGCGGATGCGCCCGTCGGCGGTCAGCGCGCCGCCGACATCGGCCGACACGCGCCAGGTGTTCCAGCTCCCGATGCTGGCATTGACATAGCCGGTCAGGTCGGTGGCGTCGGCATGTTTGCGAACCAGATTGACCGAGGCGGACGGATCGCCGGCGCCCGACAGCAGCCCGGTCGCGCCGCGCACGATCTCGACCCGTTCGTAGATCGACACGTCGATGCTGGTTTCGCCATTGCCGCCCGCCAGCGTCCAGGCCGCCGGCACGCCATCGACCTGCGTGTTGCGGATTTCGAAACCGCGCGCGTAGAAATTATTGCGGACATCGTCGACTTCGTTGGCGGACACGCCGACGCTGTTGACGATGACGTCCTTGATGCTGATCAGATTCTGATCGAGGATGCGCTGGGCGGTCATGATGCTGACCGACTGCGGCGTTTCCTGCACGGTCAGGCCCAGGCCGGTCGCCGTGTCGATCTTGTTGGGCAGGGTATAGGTGCCGGTGACGACGATCTCGTCCTCCACCGGCGCGGCATCGGCGGGCGCCTGGGCAGCGGCCGGCATGGCGCCGAACGCGGCGAGCGACGCGCTCAGCAGAAAGGAAAATTTGCGGATCATCAAGAGGCCCCCGGCGTGAAATGCGATGCCGCCTTCGCAAATCAGGCCAAAACTGAGCCTGCGGCAGCATCCTTGCGGGGAGGCCGATATAATTGTTAATAATGTTTCGCAACATCATTATTAACCGTGCGCTGACTTGGTGACCTCATTTTGCGATAGCGTCGCATTTGCGTCACACATTATCGATCATTCCCGCGCCTGCGTCGCGTCTCCCAACCCTTTTTCGCCGCCGCCGACCGATCCGCCGCTGTCCGTCCTGCCGACGTCGCGCCACCCTTTCGTCCGCCCTTGCGCGACGATCCATGGGTATCGGGCCTGCCCCGACCGGGAACCGGACCTGTTGCCGCCCCCAATTCCTTGTTGACCGTGGCCCAGGCGCGCCGTTCGGCCTCGTCCTTCGACACGCCGCGATCCTCATAGCTTTCCTCGATATGGTGCGCCTTGCGCTTCTGCTTGTCGGTGTAGCTGCCCTTGTCACCCTGCGGCATGACCCATCTCCTTCGTCGCCCCGCACCGCTTCCAACACGCCGTCCCCATCCCGGTTCACATCGATCCGCTATCGTCACGATGCAGCGGAACGGCCGCTGCCCACGCGCGTTCGACCTGCATGGAAAACCGCACGCTCATCGAACGTCTGGCGCGCCATCTCGCCGCGGCGCATCCGGACGACTGGTCGTCCAGGATCGAGGACGCAGCCAGCATCCTCGCTATGCTGAAGGAACCCGACGCCGCGATGCGGGCGGCTGGTGACACAGACATATGGAGCGCGATGATCGATGCCGCGCTGCGCGAGCGCTGGGCGATCGCCCAGGCCACCACCGATCCGGCCGCCGCCGACCCGGTCGATTCGGGCGGATCGGACGAAGAAGGCGAGATCAGACTGACGTCCGATGCGGTCGGGCATGACCGGGCGGACTGGGTCCATCTGCATCACGGGCAGGAGAAGACTATATGAAGGGGCTGTTGAAGCTGGCGATCGTCACGGGCCTTGGCGCCTTTGCGATCAAGGGATGGCGCGACTGGATGGGTGACGCCGCCGCGCCGGACGATCGCGGCCCGGTAGGATCATCGGGCGTGGTCCGCGACGCCGGACCGCAACAGGGCGTGCCGCCCAGCGACTGGGACAAGGTGGACGAACAGTCCGACGAATCCTTCCCCGCGAGCGACCCGCCGGGCAACTATTGACGCGCTATTACAGGATGGACGCGCTCCATTGCTCCCCCGATGCGCGCCCCCTATGAGACGAACGCAAGGACGGCATCGCCGCCCGCAACAGGGGATATCATATCTATGCCTTCGGGTCTGATCGCGCTGCTCGACGACGTGGCGGGCATCGCCAAGCTGGCGGCCACGTCGCTGGACGATGTAGCCGCCGCAGCCGGTCGGGCGGGCACCAAGGCGGCCGGCGTGGTGATCGACGATGCCGCGGTGACGCCCAAATATGTGATGGGCCTGACCCCCGACCGCGAATTGCCGATCATCTGGAAGATCGCCAAGGGATCGCTGCGCAACAAGCTGCTGTTCCTGCTGCCGGCCGCCCTGCTGCTGAGCGCCTTCGCGCCCTGGCTGCTACCCCCGCTGCTGATGCTGGGCGGCGCCTTCCTCTGTTTCGAGGCGGTCGAAAAGCTGCTGGAGGCTATACAGGGCGGTCATGACGTCGCCGAGGAAGCGGTGGAGACGCACAACTCCGTCGAACTGGAAAATCAGAAAGTATCGAGCGCGATCCGCACCGACTTCATCCTGTCGGGCGAAATCATGGCGATTGCGCTGGGCACGGTCGCGGCCGAGCCGGTGTGGGAACAGGCGCTGATCCTGGTCGTCGTCGCCATCCTCATCACTGCGGGCGTCTATGGCGTCGTCGGCCTGATCGTGAAGATGGACGATATCGGCCTGCATCTGGCCAAGAAGCAGGGCGCCGGCACGCAGGCGCTGGGCCGCGCGCTCGTGAAGGCGATGCCGGTGCTGATGGCGATCCTGTCCGTGGTCGGCACCGCGGCCATGCTGTGGGTCGGCGGCGGGCTGATCGTCCATGGCCTGCACGAATTCCACCTCGACCTGATCCCCGGCGCGATCCACCATGTCGCGGAAGGCGCGGCCCAGGCCATCCCCGCGATCGGCGGCCTGCTCGACTGGCTGGTCAACGCCATTGGCGGCGCGATCGTCGGACTGGTGATCGGCGGGATCGTGGTGGGCGCGCTGCACCTGTTCAAGAAGCACTGAGGGCTTTAGGGGGACGAATAACTTCACCTCCGTTCGTTTCGAACTTAGTCGAGAAACGGAAAGCGCAGTGCTCTCCGCTTCGCGACTTCGCTCGAAGCGAACGGAAACTCTCCCTCTCGGATTGCTCAAAGTGACCCACCCTTCCCCCTGGCGTATCGAGGCCGGCGCGCTGATCGCGCTGGCGCTGCCGATGATCGCGGGCAATATCGCCTGGTCGGCGATCGCCGCCACCGATCTGCTGCTGCTCGGCCGGATCGGGGCGGAGGCGGTCGCCGCCGGCGCTCTGGCCATCAACCTGTTCCATGCGCTGCTGCTGTTCGGCATGGGTCTGGTCACCGCCGCTTCCCCCCTCATTGCGAGCGAACGCGGCCGTCGCCGCCACAGCGTGCGCGACATACGCCGCACCGTCCACCAGACGCTGCGCGCCGCGCTCTTCTTCGTGCTGCCCGCCTGGGCGCTGTTGTGGCAATGCGAGACGATATTGCTGGCGATGGGGCAGGATGCCGATCTGGCGCGTGAGGCCGGCCATTTGATGCACGGGCTGCAATGGGCGCTGCTGCCCTTTCTGGGCTTCACCACGTTGCGCAACTTCATCGCCGCGCTGGAACGGCCGATCTGGGGCCTGATCGTGATGCTGGGCGCGATACCGTTCAATATAGCGATGGGCTGGGCGCTGATTTTCGGCCATCTGGGCTTTCCCGCTTTCGGCCTGTTCGGCGCCGGGCTGGCCAGCACGCTGTCCTCCTGCTTCCTCTTCTTCGGCCTGCTCGCCGTCATCTTGGTCGATCGCCGCTTCCGCCGCTATCGCCTGATGGGCCGTTTCTGGACCCGCGATCGCGAACGGCAGCGGCAGGTGTGGGCGCTGGGCCTGCCGATCGCGATCACCCTGGGGTTCGAAACGACCGTGTTCAACGCCTCGGCCTTCCTGATGGGCCTCATCGACCGCGACTCGCTCGCCGCTCATGCCGTCGCGATCCAGATCGCCGCGCTCGTCTTCATGGTGCCCATGGGCATCGGGCAGGCGGCGACGATCCGGGTCGGCATCGCCTATGGCCGGCACGACCGCGCCGGCATCGGCCGGGCCGGCTGGCTGGCGCTGATGATCGGCACCGGCTTCGCCTGCTGCGCCGCCGCCTTGCTGATTCTGGCGCCGCGCACGCTGGTGTCGGCCTTTCTTGACCTGTCCAACCCTGCCAATGCGCGCACCGCGACCCTGGCCGTCAGTTTCCTCGCCATCGCCGCCCTGTTCCAGTTGGTCGATGCCGCGCAGGCGGTGGGCGCTGGCGTCCTGCGCGGGGTGCAGGATACGACCGTTCCGATGATCTTCGCGCTGATCGGCTATTGGGTGGTCGGCATCGGCGTCGGCACTTTGCTCGCCTTCCCGCTGGGCATGGAGGGGCTGGGCATCTGGCTGGGCCTCGCCAGTGGGCTGGGCGCGGTGGCCGTGCTGCTGATCAGTCGCTGGACCTTGCGCGAACGGCTGGGGCTGGTGCCCGCCTGAACCATTCGTCGCACCGATTGCACGGGATGGATATGGTGCAACGCACAAAGCAATTGAAAGAATCGCCAAAATCGGTCAGGGAAGCGACATCATGCAAGCTCCGACCGAGATTTTTGAAGCCATCGCGCTCCAGAAGTGCCTGAAGGTGACCTATAACAAGATGGTCGTCACCCTCGCCCCGCACATCCTCTACACCCGTCATGACGAAATGTTCATCGATGCGGTGACGACCGACCGCGACGGCCGCCCGCCGCGCGAGCTTAAGCTCGGCACCTTCAAGCTGGTCGGCCTGTCCGACCTGCAGGTGCTGGACGAGCCGTTCGAGGCGATGCACGGTCTCTACGATCAGAATGACGACAAATATAAGGGCGTGACCCTGTTCGCCGTCGCGCCCGAAAGCGCCGCCGCCTGATCGTCGGATCGGCCGCTGCGGCGATCCGGTCCTATCTGTCGAACACCCGCTCCGACCATGGTTCGCGCGCCTGCCAGCCGCGGCGCTCCAGTTCCGGCGTCGGGCATTGTTCGGCCGGATAGCCGATGCACAGCAGCGCGATCAGCGACCAATGGGCAGGAACGTCCAGCAGGCCGCTGACGGCCTGCGGCTCCAATATCGATACCCAGCCGACACCGATACCCCGCACCCGCGCCGCCAGCCACAGATTGTGGATCGCCAGCACCGTCGAATAGCGGAGCATTTCGGGCATGGTGGCGATGCCCAGACCATGGCCGGCCGACGGCGCGTCATCGCAGAATATCGCCATCAGTTCGGGCGCGTCGCGTACGCCGTGCAGCTTGAGCGCGCGATATTGGTCGCGCTGCGCATCATCGACATAGCGTTCGGACGCCCTGCCGCTCGCCGCATCGATATGGTCGGCCAGCATGGCGCGGACCTGTGGCGAACGCAGGCGAAGGAACCGCCAGGGTTGGGCATTGCCGACCGACGGCGCCAAACAGGCGCAGCGCAGCAGGTCGCGCATGTCCGCCTCCGGCACCGGGCGCACTTCGAAATGGCGCACGTCGCGCCGCCAGTGCAGCAGCGTCTCCAGTTCCGCGGCGAAGGCCGGGCCGAAGACCGGCGTCGATTCCGCCGCAAATCCGTCGCCCGTCCTCACTTCTTCAGTCGATATCCCGTACGGAACATCCAGCCGATGATGCCGATGCAGACGGCCAGCATGCCCGCGACGAACAGCAGGCTGAACCCGATCGCGACGTCGCCCCGGCCGAAGAAGGTCCAGCGGAAGCCCGAGATCAGATAGACGATCGGGTTGAACAAGGTGATCGTCTGCCAGGGTTCGGCCAGCATCTTGACCGAGTAGAAGGCGCCGCCCAGGAAGGTCATCGGCATGATGAGCAGCAGCGGGATCACCTGCAACTGCTCGAAACTCTGCGCCCAGATGCCCAGGATGAAACCGAACAGGCAGAAGCTGACCGCGATCAGCACCATGAAGCCGACCATGGCGAACGGGTGGGCCACCGGCACGTCGACGAACAGATGCGCGGTCAGGAAGATGATGCTGCCCACGATCAGCGACTTGGTCGCCGCCGCGCCGACATAGGCGATGATCGTTTCCGTCGCGGACACCGGCGCGGACAGCAGTTCGTAGATGGTGCCGGTGAACTTGGGCATGTAGATGCCGAAACTGGCGTTGAAGATGCTCTCCGTGAACATCGCCATCATGATGAGGCCGGGTACGATGAAGGCGGCATAGGCGATGCCGTCCACCTCCGTCATGCGCGACCCGATCGCCCCGCCGAACACGACGAAATAGAGCGACGTGGTGATCACCGGCACCAGCAGGCCGGTCAGCAGCGTGCGCCGGAAACGATGCAGCTCAAACGAATAGATGGCCGCGATGGCGCGCAGATTCTGGAGGCTCATGCGGCCTTCTCCTGATGGACGAGACTGACGAAAATATCCTCCAGGCTGCTCTGCCTTGTATTCAGATCCTTGTAGCCGATGCCCAGGTCGCCCAGTTTGCGCAGCAGCGACGACACCCCGGTCCGCTCCGCCTGGGTGTCGAAGATATAGTCCAGTTCATGGCCTTCCCCGCCCAGCGTGACGCCCCATTCGGCAAGGTCCGCGGGCACCACGTCGATCGGTTCGGCCAGCACGACCGTCAGCGTCTTCTTGCCCAGCTTCTTCATCAGCGCGGTCTTGTCCTCGACCAGCATCAGTTCGCCCTTGTTGATGACGCCCACCCGGTCGGCCATTTCCTCGGCCTCCTCGATATAATGCGTCGTCAGGATGATGGTGACGCCGGTCTGGCGCAGTTCGCCGATCAGCTTCCACATGCCGCGGCGCAGTTCGACGTCGACGCCCGCGGTCGGCTCGTCCAGGAACAGCACGCGCGGTTCGTGGCTCAGCGCCTTGGCGATCATCACGCGCCGCTTCATGCCGCCCGACAGTTCCAGTATCTTGGCATGGCGCTTGTCCCAGAGCGACAGGTCGCGCAGCACCTTTTCGACATAGGCGTCGTTGCGGGGCTTGCCGAACAGGCCACGGCTGAAATTCACCGTATCGATGACCCGCTCGAACTGGTCGGTCGACAATTCCTGCGGCACCAGCCCGATCGCGGTGCGCGCGCCGCGATAGTCGCGCACGATGTCGTGCCCGGCCACGGTCACACTGCCCCCGGTTGCGCGCGCAATGCCGCAGACGATCGAGATCATCGTCGTCTTGCCCGCGCCATTCGGCCCCAGCAGCGCGAAAATCTCGCCTTCCTCGATGGTCAGGTCGACGCCTTTCAGCGCCTCGAAGCCCGACGCATAGCGTTTCGTCAAGCCCTTGATCTCAATGATGGATGCCATGGATGGCTCTGCCCCTTTTGCGTTGCGGCAAAGATAGGGCGGCGGCGCGCCGATGCAACCGAGGCGAAAAACATTGCCGTGGCAACATGACAGGCATAGCGTCCGCATCCCATAAGCGGAGAAGGCCCTATGAAAAAGGCAGTCCTATTTCTCTCGATCGCGCTCATCGTCCTTCCCGACGTCGCGCTGGCCCAGCAACAGCAGGATCGCATGCAAAGGCCGTCGCCTCCGACGACCCGCCCCGCACCACCATCGCGCCCGACTCCGCCCAAGCCCGAAAACCGACCCCAGCCACCCCGTCCCGGCGGTCCGTCGGTACAACCGCCGCGCCCAGGTACGGGTGGCCCGTCGGTCCAGCCTCCCCGCCCCGGCACCGGCGGTCCCCAGATCCAGCCTCCCCGGCCCGGCACGGGCGGCCCGGCGATCCAGCCGCCCCGTCCCGGCAAGCCCCAGCCGCCCCGCCCGGTCAAGCCGCAACCGCCGCATCGCCCCGGCGCCGGCCGGCCGCCGCATTTCAAGCCGATCCACCGGCCGGGCTTCCAATATCCGCATGGCTATCGCTATCGGCGCTGGAGCATCGGCCTGCTGCTGCCCGCCATCTTCCTGTCGTCGCGCTATTATTATGACGACTATGCCTATCTGGGCGTCGGCGCGCCACCCTATGGCTATCGCTGGGTCCGCTATGGCCCCGACCTGCTGCTGGTCCGCACCCGCACCCGCCGCGTGGTCGATGTGATCTACGGCGCCTTCTACTAAGGCATATGAACGAAAGGGGGCCGCATCATCCGACGCGGCCCCTGGATGCCCTGCGGCTATTCGCCGCGTCGCGAAAAGCGGAAGACGGTGGCGGGCGGAAAATTGCGCACGGTCTGCCCGGCGCGCACCACGTCCAGCCCCAGCGCCTCGATCACCTCGCGGCTGACCGGCGGGCGCATCGAATAGGTGAACTGCACGAAGCTGCCGCCGGACCGCAGCATCCGGAAGGATTCCGTCAGGATATCGTGATGCATATAACGGTCCATCGCCAGCAGGGGCAGGCCGCTGACCACGGTCTGATAATCGCCCGGCTCGCCCGCGGTCGCGGTCGATACGATCTGCGCGGGCGTCTCCAGGATCGACACATGGGGGAAATGCCGGCGCAACCCGCGCGCGAAGGCGGGATTGATCTCCACCACCTCCAGCTTCTCGGGCGGCAGGCCGGTTTCCAGGATCGCGCGGGTGAACACCCCGGTCCCGCCGCCCAGTTCCAGCACGCGACCGTCCAGCGGATCGATCTGCGCCACCATCAACCGGGCAAGATAGCGGCTGGAAGGCACCACCGACGCGGTCTGGCGCGGTTTCTTCACCCAGGCGGCCAGGAAATCGAGATATTCGGTGGCGCGGGCGCGAAATTCCCCGCCCGGCAGGGCGATCGCCCGACTGCGCTTGGGCTTATGCTGCATAAGCGAAATGCGACCGCTTCATTTCCATCCCGACTCCCTTAGCGAGGACGAGGGGCGGCGTCGATTGACTTTCGCGCGATTTAGCCCGCATCGCGCTGGCCCGACACCATGTCCACCCGCTCCTGCAGCCAGTCGGCGACGGCGCCGATCCGCGCCAGCTTGCGCAGGTCGCCATGCATGACCAGCCAGAAGCTGCGGGTGATCTCGACCCGGTCGGCCATCAACGGCGCCAGTCCGGGGTCGCGCCGCGCTATGAAGTCGGGCAACACGCCGATCCCCGCCCCGTCCGCGATCATCCGCTGCTGCATGATGATGCTGGTCGATCGCAGGGTCGCCTCCAGCCCCGCCTCCACCTCGTCCAGATAATCGAGTTCGGGAGAGAAGATGAACTCCGGCACATAGCCGACCAGCACATGGTCGCGCAGATCCGCCGGGGCGGCGGGCGTACCGGCCCGCGCCAGATAGGCGGGCGCGGCGTAAAGATGCAGCCGATAGTCGCCCAGCCGCCGCACCGTCAGCCGCCCGCGCTGCGGCCGCGCCAGCATCACCGCCATATCGGCTTCGCGGTTGGACGGATTGAGGAAGCCGGACGCCGTCACCAGGTCCAGCCTGATCCCCGGATGCCGCCGGTTGAAATCCCCCATGCCCGGCGCCAGCACCCAGGTGCCGAAACCTTCCGCCACCGAAAGCCGCACCTGCCCCGCCAGCCGATGCTCCTGCCCCTTCACATCCTCCATCGCCGCGAGCGCCGCGCTTTCCGCGCCTTCGGCATGGTGCAGCAGCGCGTGGCCGCGCGCCGTCAGCGCCCGCTCACCCGCGCCCAGTTCGAACAATTCGGCATCGAGCGCCTTTTCCAGCCGTGCCAGCCGCCGCGCGATGGTGGTCGCATCGATGCCCAGCGCACGGGCGGCGGGCGCCACCTTGCGCGCGCGGGCGACCGCCAGAAATACCCTGAGATCGTCCCAGTCGAACATTACGCGCGCCCATCCTGCAAATTTGCAGCCTGTCCATGCACAACTTCGCCATTGCTTGCAATAACGCGGCATTGCTAGAAGCAGGATGAAAGCGAACCTGCTGCGCAGCGCCCGTCGGCGCGCCGGACAGGTTTGCGGAGTATGGAGAGCATGACCCAGTTCGACCTGACCGAGGACCAGCGCGCCATCCAGGAAATGGCGCAGCGATTCACCGCCGACGCGATCACGCCCCATGCGGCGGAATGGGACGAGAAGCATATCTTCCCCCGCGACACGATCCGCGCGGCCGCGGACCTCGGCTTTGGCGGCATCTATGTGTCGGAGGAAGCGGGCGGCATCGGCCTTGGCCGGCTGGAATCCGCCCTCATCATGGAAGCGATGGCCTATGGCTGCCCGTCCACCAGCGCCTTCATCTCGATCCATAATATGGGCGCCTGGATGATCGATCGGTTCGGCAGCCAGGCGGTGAAAGACAAATATCTGCCCGATCTCGTACCCATGGCACGCATGGCGAGCTATTGCCTGACCGAAGCAGGCGCAGGATCGGACGCCGCCGCGCTCAAGACCAAGGCGGTCCGGGACGGCGATCATTATGTCGTGACAGGTTCCAAACAGTTCATCTCCGGCGGCGGCGAGAATGAGGTCTATGTCGTCATGGTCCGCACCGGGGAGGATGGGCCGAAGGGCATCTCTTGCCTCGTCATCGAAAAGGACATGCCCGGCGTCAGCTTCGGCGCGCAGGAACGCAAGCTCGGCTGGCACAGCCAACCCACGGCGCAGGTCAATTTCGACGCCGTGCGTGTGCCGGTGGAAAATCTGGTCGGCCAGGAAGGCGAAGGTTTCCGCATCGCGATGATGGGGCTGGACGGCGGCCGGCTCAATATCGGCGCCTGCTCGCTCGGCGGCGCACAACGCTGCATCGACGAAAGCCTACGCTATACCAAGGATCGCAAGCAGTTCGGCCAGTCCATCGCCGACTTCCAGAACACCCAATTCACCCTGGCCGACATGCAGACCGAATTGGAGGCCGCCCGCACGCTGCTCTATGCCGCCGCGGTCAAGGTGACCGACAATGCGCCCGACAAGACCCGCTTCGCCGCGATGGCGAAACGCTTCGCCACCGACACCGGATCGTCGGTGGTCGATCGCGCGCTGCAACTTCACGGCGGCTATGGCTATCTGATGGACTATCCGATCGAACGCTTCTGGCGCGACCTGCGCGTCCATTCCATCCTGGAAGGCACCAACCAGGTCATGCGGATGATCGTGGCGCGGGATATGTTGCGCTGAACCCAATCCTCGCCCCCTTGGGGGAGAGGATATGAAGCCTTGGCGCGGAACGCGCCTAGGCGAAGTTGGAGAGGGGCGGTTCCGCACGCCCCCTCTCCCGGCTCCGACTAGGCGGCAAGGCTGCCAAGTCTTCGCATCCCTCTCCCTCGATGGGGCGAGGAAGGAGAATGACATGACCGACCAAGTCCTGACCATCATCGACAACGGCGTCGGCCGCATCCGCCTGAACCGGCCCAGGGCGATCCACGCCCTCACCCCGGAGATGTGCGAAGCGATCAACGACGCGCTGCTGGCGTGGCGCGAGGATGACGCGGTCGTCGCGGTGATGATCGATCATCTGCCCGCCGCCGACGGCGATCCCAAATTGTCGCGCGGCTTCTGCGCCGGCGGCGACATCGCGCTGATCGCCAACAGCGCGAAAGCCGATTGCGTCGAGGCCGAACGCTTCTTCCATGTCGAATATCGGATGAACCATCTGCTGTTCGTCTATCCCAAGCCGATCGTCGCCTTCATCGACGGCATCGTCATGGGCGGCGGCGTGGGCATCTCCCTTCCCGCCCGGTTCCGCGTGGCGACCGAGCGAACGAATTTCGCCATGCCCGAAACCGGCATCGGCCTGTTCCCCGACGTGGGCGGCGGCTGGTATCTGCCGCGCCTGCCCGGCCGCGTCGGCGCCTGGCTGGCCGCGACGGGCGCGCGGATCGACGGGGCGGATTGCGCCGCCGTCGGCATCGCCACCCATTATATCGCATCGGACCGGCTGGATGCGATCAAGGCGCGCATCCTGGCCGACCCGACCGGGCTGGGCGAAATATTGGACGAAAATGGCGAAACCCCGCCGCTATCGAAGCTGGACGCGCACCGCGCCGACATCGACCGGCTGTTCGCCTCCGACAAGGCGGAGGCGATCGTCGCCGCGCTGCAGGCGGACGGCGGCGAGTGGTCGGGCAAGCAACTGGCGGTGCTCGCCACCAAATCGCCCCAGACGATCAAGGTGGCGCTGCGCCAGTTGGTCGAGGGCGCGGCCAAGACCGACTTCGCCGCCAATATGGCGATGGAATATGGCCTCGCCTGCGCGATCATCCGCCGCCCCGATTTCGTCGAGGGCGTCCGCGCGGTGATTTTCGACAAGGATAATGCGCCGCAATGGAATCCGGCCACGCTGGAGGGGGTGAGCGATGCGATGATCGACGCGATCTTTGCGCCGCTGCCTGCGGGCAGCCAGTGGACACCCCTGCCGCCACGGGCCGGCGCGGACTGATCCTGTCCTATCGGGACGTCGGCTGATAGACTTGGGTCCGGCCTCTGCCGCCCTTCGCGCCCGACTTTCCGATAGGATCGGGCCAGCGCAACATAATGTCCGAATATGCGGGAAATATGCGAAGTTAAGCGGAAGAGGATAGGATTATGACCCAGACGATCGCCTTCATCGGCCTTGGCAATATGGGTGGCGGGATGGCCGCCAACCTGCTCAAGAACGGCTATGCCGTGCGCGCCTTCGACCTGTCGGAAGAGGCTTTGGCCAAGGCGGAAGGCCATGGTGCCGTCCGCGCCGCCAGCGCCGCCGACGCGGTGACCGGGGCCGACGCGGTGGTGACGATGCTGCCCGCGGGCAAGCATGTCGAGAGCGTCTATAACGAGCAGGTATTCGGCGTGGCAAAGCCCGGCGCGCTCTTCCTCGACTGTTCGACCATCGACGTCGCCACCGCGCGCCGCGTGATCGACGCGGCCGTCGCCAAAGGCTTCGAGATGGTCGACGCGCCCGTATCGGGCGGCATCGCGGCGGCCAACGGCGGAACGCTCACCTTCATGGTCGGCGGCGCGGATACGGCCTTCGCCAAGGCCCGGCCGATCCTGTCCGCCATGGGCAAGGCGGTGATCCATGCCGGCGGCGCGGGCAACGGCCAGGGCGCGAAAATCTGCAACAATATGCTGCTGGGCGCGACCATGGTCGCCACCTGCGAGAGTTTCGCCATGGCCAAGAAGCTGGGGCTCGATCCCCAGACCTTCTACGACATCTCCAGCGTGTCGTCGGGCCAGAGCTGGTCGATGACCAGCTACTGCCCCGTCCCCGGCGTCGGCCCGCAATCGCCGTCCGACAATGGCTATCAGGGCGGCTTCGCGGTCGGCCTGATGCTCAAGGACTTGAAACTGGCGACCGAAGCCGCCGCGTCGGTCGGCGCCAGCGTGCCGATGGGCAATGCCGCCGAAGCGCTCTACCAGATGCTCGCCAACCAAGGGGAAGCCGGCCGCGACTTCTCCCTTATGATCGAGATGCTGGAAGGGAAGTGACGCCGTCCGTTCGGGCTGAGCGAAGTCGAAGCCCATCACTGAGCGAAGCGAAGTGTCCTCCCTACGGTCGGACTGACCCTTCGACTTCGCTCAGTCAGGGCGAACGGAACTCTACTTCCCCTTGCCCGCCTCCGCCGCGGCGAGCACGCGCAGCACGTTGCCGGACCAGATTTTCTGGATGTCGGCCTCCGAATAGCCCGCCTTCAGCAGCGCATCGGTGATCTTGGGCAGGGCGACCACATCCTCCATGCCCACCACGCCCCCGCCACCGTCCCAGTCGAGGCCGATGCCGACATGATCCGGCCCCACGACCTTCAGCGCGTGCAGCATATGGGCCATGAAATCATCGAAGGTCGGCCGATCGGTATCGGGATAGAGCTTGTCTATCTCCTGCCGCTTGGCCAGCAGTTCGGCGCGCTTCTCCGGCGAGAGCTTGGCGTCCTCGCGCATCTGCCCGTATAGCGCCATCAACGCCTTCTGCCGCTCCGGATTGGGCTTGGACGCGCGCAGATAGGCGCCATAGGCGTTCATCTGGATCACCCCACCCTTGGCCGCCAAGGCTTTCAGATGCGCGTCGTCGACGTTGCGCGGATGATCGTAGATCGCCTTGCAGCCCGAATGGGTCAGCAGCACCGGCGTGGTGGACAGCGCCAGCAGGTCATCCAGCACCTGGTCCGACGAGTGCGAGGCATCGGGCACGATACCCAGCCGGTTCATTTCCTTGAGCAATTCCTTGCCCAGCGGGCTGAGCCCGCCATAGCGCGGCTTCTTCGACGGGTCGGTGGAGCTGTCGGCGAACTGGTTATGCGCGAAATGGGCGAACCCCGACACACGCACGCCCATGTCGTAGAACAGGTCGATCAGCGACACGTCCTCGCCCAGCGGATAGGCGTTCTCGATCGACATATAGACGATCCGCCTGCCCGCCGCCGCGATCGGCGCCGCGTCCTTCGCCTCCAGCGCGAGTTGGAAATTGGCCGGATCGGCGGCGACCATCGACCGGATCGACAGGCCGCGCAGGATCGCGAAGTCGCGCGCCTTGCGGAACCCCTCGATCGTCAGCGGCCCCTGCCCGGTATAGATAGCCCAGAAACCGCCATCCAGGCCGCCTTTCTTCATCCGTGGCAAATCGACCTGGGTATAGTCGCTATGGACGCCATGTTCCTCGTCGATCGACCAACCCGGCAGGTCGAGCGAAGCCGGCGTATCGAGATGGCTGTCGAGGGTGATGAGCTTCTGATGAAGCTGATACACCTTCTTGGACACATCCTGCGCTTGCGCGGCGACCGGGAGCAGCGCCAGAAGCGCCGCCCCCATCATCCACCCGGCCCGCATCAGATTTCACCCGAGATGGTGAACTGGAAGGTGCGCGGGGACAGCGGCCGGAATGCGCCGTCGCCCGTCACCGACGAAGAGATGAAGGACAATACGTCCTTGTCGAAGATATTGTCGACGTTGAACCGCGCCTTCACGCTCTTGATCGGACCCAGGCTGAAGCCGTCGCCAATGTCCACATAGCCGCTGAACACGGTATAGGCGGGGACACTGGAGCCAGCCGTGTTGGTGAAGGTCGACCAGCGCTTGCTGGTATATTTGCCCGAGATATTGGCGACCAGCCAGCTTGCCGGTTCGATGGTCACGCCCCCGCTGACGATCCACTTGGCGCTGTCGGGGATATATTTGCCCGCCGTCGCATAGGTCACCGACGCGACGATGTCGTCCTGAAACTTGGCATGGTTGTAGGTGACGTTGGCGTTGGCATAGGCCAGGCCATTGAGGAAGGCGGGCTTGTAGGTGCCGCTGGCTTCGACGCCATAGGCCTTCACCCGGCCGACATTCTGGTAGAAGGTTTCGGTCGATGCGCCGCCGCCCTCGACGAAGGTCGTGATCGACTGGATGCGGTTCTTGAACTTGGTGTAATAGCCCGCGATCGAGGCATAGACTTGGCCCTGGTTGGTGCGGAAGCCCAGCTCCATATTCTTGGAACGCTCCGGATTGGGCTGCGGCACCAGCGCGGAGGTGCCGGTGCGGGTGACGGCATAAATGTCGTCCATCCCCTTGGGCAGCGCCATATTCTCGGCATAGGAGGCGAAAATCTGGCTGCGCCCATCCAGCTTGTAAAGCACGCCGGCCATCGGCAGGAACATGTCGCGATAATGGGCGCTGTTGATCTGCGGTCCCCAGCCGGCAACGCCGACGCCGCCGACCACGCGATAATAGTCGTCGAAGTCGCGATAGCCGCGCAGGCTGTAGTCGAGCATCAGCCCCTTGAAGCCCACGTCCAGCACCAGCCGGTCGTCCATCAGCTTGAGCGTGTCCTTGAGCGACACCTGCAACGTATCGCGCTGCGAGCGATAGTTGCGGCGCAGATAGACGAGCTCGTCCAGATTGGGTTCGCCGTCGGGCGCGCCATCGACCGTGTTGTAGCGCGCCTGGGTGCGGTGATATTTGTCGACTTCGGCCCACAGCCCGGCCTCGACGATATTGTTGCCCTGTTCCCAGTGCAGCTTGTTGGCGATGCCGTAGCGATTGCCACCCACGCCCGACCGGCCATATTGCACGCCCTTGGGCGCGGTGACGGCGAGGCCGGCCTGCGCCTGTGCGGTGTAGCGGGTCAGCGAATTGGCATAGGTGTCGGGCGACACGCCATAGCCGCCCTTGTCTTCCCAATAAAGGGTCGATTCCGCCCATACCCCGTCGGCGATCCCGGCATGGAAGGTTGCGCCATAGAGGCGATCCTTACGCACGTTGATGGCGAGATTGTAGACGTTGGCGTAATTGCTGTTGGAATAATAGACGCCCGCCACCGCCGGCGCGAAGTTGGTCGTCGTGTTGGGGACATTTTCCAGATAGGCATAATCGCGGCCGCACTGGCCGACCAGGTTGGTGCTCGCGCAATTATATTGCGCGCGCGTGAGGGTCGGCGAATCATAGTCGAAAAAGTCGTTCGATACGAATTTGAACCGCGCCCAGCTATCGCCACCCAGATCCGCGTGCAGTTGCGCTTCCCAATGCTCGCGGTCGATCGTGCCGGGGCCGCGCCACAGGTCGCTGTTGAGCTTGGTGCGGCTGACATAGGCCTTGAACGGACCGACCTTGCCGGAGTTCACGCGGATGAAAGTGCGCTTCAGGCTGTCGTCGCCGAAGCTCTGCGACACGAACAGGCCCATCTCGTCCTGCGGTGCGATGCTGTTATACTGCACCACCGGGCCGAGCGTCGAATAGCTGGGCAGGCCGACGTCGCCCGCGCCGACCGAGGCTTCCACCACGCCCAGATTTTCATTGTCGACATAGCGGAAGACCGGACTGCCGCCGAAGGCGTCGCTGCGACCCGTAGGGATGCCGTCGACCACGAAGCCGATCTGGTCGAGATTGAAGGCGCGGGTCTGGACGCTGTTGCCGAACTCGTAGAGGCCGAGCGCCCCGTCGGTCTGAACGTTGAAGCCGGGTAGCTGCTCCAGCATCTTGAGACCCGAAATGCCCGACGGCGCCGACAAAAGCGCCTCGCGAGTCACCGCGACGACATTGCTGATCTTGTCCTCGCCGATCGCTTCGGACGATTGCGAGATGCGGCGGCCGGTGACGGTGATCGTCTCGCTCTCGTCGCCGACCGGTTCCTGCGCATGGGCGGCGTTCAGCGCCCCGGTGGCGCAGGCGAACAGTAGCGCCGCGCGCGCGGAACGACGGATGGACGAGATAACGGACATGCAAGGGCTCCCTGTTTCACAACGAGCCAATCAGGGGGCGCTTTTGCACGCCTCACCTCTCCCCGAACGATGACCGGGGACGCCTGTCTGTACCCGCCGTCGTTTCTACGTTTTCTTGTGAAACGAGACTGTCGGGGAACTCCGCCATAGGCCAATGAGATTTTCTCGGCCTATGGCAGAACAATCAATATGTTACGGATAATTTCAGTGCGGTCGCCCGCCGCAATATATCAGCGCCCCTTCCAGACGCCGGCACGCTTTTCGACGAAGGCGGTCATGCCTTCCTTCTTGTCCTGCGTCGCGGTCAGTATCTGGAACAGGCGACGCTCGGTCAGCAGCCCCTGCGCCAGGCCGGTTTCGAAGGCGATGTTGACCATTTCCTTGTTGATCATCGCCGCCATGGGCGGCAGCGCAGCGATCGCCGCGGCGGCCTTGAGCGCTTCGTCCAGCAATTCGGCTGCCGGGACGATACGGCTCACCAGACCCGAACGTTCGGCTTCGGCGGCGTCCATCATGCGGCCGGTCAGGCACATTTCCATCGCCTTGGCCTTGCCCACCGCGCGGGTCAGCCGCTGCGACCCGCCCATGCCGGGCGCGACGCCCAGCTTGATTTCGGGCTGGCCGAATTTCGCCGTGTCGCCCGCCAGGATGAAGTCGGCCATCATCGCCAGTTCGCAGCCGCCGCCCAGCGCAAAGCCCTGCACCGCCGCGATCCACGGCTTGCGGGTCGCCACCACGCCGGTCTGCCAGCCGGAGAAGAAATCCTCCAGGAAGAAGTCGGCCGCGTCCTTGTCGACCATTTCCTTGATGTCGGCGCCGGCCGCGAACGCCTTTTCGCCGCTGCCGGTCAGCACCGCGCAACGCTGGGTCGGATCGGCGTCATAGGCGCCGAATGCCGCGCTCAGATCCTTCAGCACCTGGCTGTTGAGCGCATTCAGGGCCTGCGGCCGGTTGAGCGTGATCAGCGTCACGGCGTCGCGCTGCTCGACCAGGATCGTCTCGTAAGTCATCGCCATCTCCTTATGTCTTTGGGACCGCTCTATGGGCATGGGCGGCGCTGCACCAGTCCCCGTGCGCCCGCATTTGCGCCGAGCCTATCGGCACAGATGCATGAAGTCGCGATCATAGCTTTTGAGGTGCGCGCCGCCATCGACATAGAGCGTCTGCCCGGTCACGGCGGTCGCCTCGACCAGATAGAGCACCGCCTGCGCGATCTGCTCCGCCTGCGGCAGGCGGGCGAGCGGCATCATCTCCGCCAGACGTTCCATCTGCGCCTCGTCATAGTCGGGCGTCGCGATCGTCAGGCCCGGCGCGACGGCATTGACCCGCACCTTGGGCGCAAGGCTGCCGGCGCTGGTGCGCGTCAGCCCGGCCAATGCCAGCTTGGAGAGCGTATAGGCCAACTGGTCGGCATGGGGGTGATCGATGCGCTGGTCGAGGATGTTGACGATGCAGCGGTCGCCCACCCCCGCCGGCACGGTGGCGAACGCCTTGGTCAGCAAGGTCGGCGCGGCGCAATTCACCGCATAATGCGTCATCAGGTCGTCGGCCGTGACCGTGTCGAGCCGGTCCTGCCCGAACAGGGCGGCGCTGTTGATCAATATGTCTGGCGGGCGACCGAACCGCTCCGCGACCTTCGCCACCAATTCCTCCGCCCCTTCCGGATCGGCGAAATCGACGACGAAACCGTCCCATTCCGTGCCCTCCTCCTCGAAGGTCAGAGCCAGATGGGAATCGAGCCGCGTATCGTGGCTGCCATGGATGGCGAGCGAATGACCGGCCTTCGCCAGCGCGGCCGCAATGATGCCGCCCAGCCGTCGATGCCCGCCCGTGACGAGCGCCAGCCGCTTGGGCGCCAGCGGCGCGCCGACCGGCGCGGTGTCGCTGCGCGCCTTACCCAGCGGCCGATAGGCAGGTTCGTCGTCGCCGCTCATGAAGCGATGAGCTTCAGCACTTCCTCCCGCGACTTTTCATCGTCGCGGAACACGCCGAGCATACGGCTGGTCTTCATGATGACATTGGGCGTGCGCACGCCGCGCCCGGTCATGCAGCCATGGGTCGCCTCGATCACCACCGCGACGCCCTGGGGTTTCAGATGATCCCAGATGCAGTTGGCGACTTCGGATGTCAGCCGTTCCTGCACCTGCAGCCGGTTGGCATAGGCGTGCAGGACACGGGCCAGCTTGGATATGCCCACGACATAGGCGCCGGGCAGATAGGCGATATGCGCCTTCCCCACGATCGGCGCCATATGATGTTCGCAATGCGACTGGAACGGAATATCCTTGAGCAGGACGACATCGTCATAGCCGCCCACTTCATGGAAGATGCGCGAGAGATGATAGGCCGGGTCGTCGCCATAGCCGCGGCAATATTCACGCCAGGCGCGCGCGACGCGTTCGGGCGTTTCCATCAGGCCTTCGCGTTCGGGCGCATCGCCCGACCAGCGAATCAGGGTGCGGATCGCCTCGCTGACTTCGGCCGGAACCGGCTCCTTGCCTTCGCCGACGGTCTCCGCTTCGAGTTCACAAGCCATGAACAGGGCCACTCCTTATGCTGTTGCGACGCATATGGCGGTTGGGGTGCGTGATGGCCAGTGTCTTTCGGACCGCTGGACACAAGATCGCCATGGTGGCAAATCGGGGAATAATCGGGATCGCCACCAGCCAATGCATTACCGCCTGAACATCCATGCGCACTGAACGGATCGCCGCCGTTCTGCTGGCGGCCGGAACATCCACCCGCTTTGGCGAAGACGACAAGCTGATGGCCGACCTGCGCGGCAAGCCGCTCGCCGCCCATGTGCTGGAAACGGTCGCCTCCATGGCCTTTGCCGAATTGATCGCGGTCGTGCGCCCGATCGAGCAGGCCCCTGTCATCCACCGCAAGCTGGACCGGCGCGGCTATACCATCATCGTCAACGACCGGCCCGAAGAAGGCATATCGGGCAGCATCGTCCGCGCGGTCGACTATGTCATGCCCAACATGAAGATACGCGGCATCCTCATCTGCCTGGCCGACATGCCAGACGTGCCGCAGACTCATTATAACCGCATCTGCCTGGCCGCGGAGGACATCAGGTCCGTCGTCGCTTCCACCGACGGCTTCTCCTCTTCCCCGCCCGCCTTCATTGGCCGCAAGCATTTCCCCGAACTGCTGGCGCTGAAGGGCGACCAGGGCGCGCGCGCCTTGCTGAGCCACGGCATCCAGATCGAAACGACGGGCAATGTCCTGCACGATATCGACACACCGGAGGATCTGCCCGGCTGGCGACCGGTGACGCCGCAATAACTACGCCAGATTATTGGTTTACGCGATTTCCAAGTCTAGTTCGACCGGGTCGGATCGGTCATGGGATCGCCCATCTCACGCGGGTCGGGCGCGCGGCTGATCGGCAGCGATCCGGTCTGGCGTTCCAGCATCCGGTGGACTACAGGCGGGTTGGGACCGGCATGGAGCGCATGGATGGCCTGGCTGTTGTCGATGTCCGCCACCGTCCGCCGCTGATTGTGCCGGACATAATCGAGCCAGGTCGACACATGATAGCGCTCCACCCATAAGGCCGGATCGCCCAGGTCGCGCATCAGCGACCAGCCATGCGCGCCGTCGCGGCGGCGGATGCGCCGCCGCTCGCTCATCGCGGACAGGAAGGGCACGATCGATCCGGCCGGGATGCGATATTCGATGGTGACGACCACCGGTCCGCTGCGGGGTTCCACCGGCACCGCCGTATCCGGTTCGCGCCAGCTATTCTGCAGGTCCAGATTATCCTCACCGGCCTGCGGCAGCGGGCGGAGCAGGCCCAGCATGGCGGCCGCGAACTGCGCGCCGGCCGACGCATAGAGCGCCTCCACCACGCCATGATGCTCGGCGATCCAGCCGAACATCCACGCCCCGATCGCCATGCCGCCGAATGCGGTCATCTGATAGAGCGACACCGCCCGCGCCACGACCCAGCGCGGCGCCGACATCTGCACCGACACGTTGAACGTAGCCAGCGCCGTCACCCATCCCATGCCCGCCAGCAGATAGCCCAGCAGCGCCAGCGCCAGCCAACTGCTGGCGCCAGTGATGGCGGTGCCGAGCGCCAGGGTCAGCGCCGCCGACCGCACCATCGTCTCCACCGAGAAGCGCGCCCGCAAATGGCGGGTCGACAAGGCCGCCAGCACGGCGCCGATACCGAACGCGCCGCTGGTCATGCCGAAGGTGAGCGCCCCGCCGCCCAGCACGTCGCGAGCGACCAGCGGCATCAAGGCCGACACCGCACTGGCGCCGATGCCGAAGGCGGCGCCGCGCAGCAGCACCAACTGGATATTGGGCGACATCGCGACATAGCGCACGCCCGCCCCCATCGCGACGCCCAGCCGCTCGCGCGGGAGCAGCTTGGGTGGCAGGTCCGGTCGCCAGCGGAACAGGACCGTCAGCAGGGCGATATAGCTGACCGCATTGGTCAGGAAGGCCGCCGCCGCCCCCGCCGCCGCGACGATCACGCCACCCAGCGCCGGACCGACGCTACGCGCCAGATTGAAGCCCATCGAGTTCATCGCGACCGCGCTCGGCAGGATGGCGCGCGGCACCATGTCACCGACCGACGCCTGCCAGGCGGGACCGTTGATTGCGGTGGCGCAGCCGATCAGGAAGGTGAAGCCCAGCAGCAGCCAGGGCGTGACCAGCCCGGCCCAGGCGGTCAGCGCCAGCGCAGTCGACACGATCAGCATCGACGCCTGGCAGGCGATCATTACCTTGCGCCGGTCGAGATTGTCGGCGACCGCCCCGGCCCACAGCGACAGCAGCATGATCGGCAAGGTCGTGGCGGCCGGAACCAGCGCGATCAGTTGCGGCGAGGCCGACAGCGAGGTCATCATCCAGGCCGCGCCGACCGACTGGATCAGACCGCCGAAGTTCGACGCAAGGCTGGCGGTCCAGATCGCGCGAAAGATGGGGATGGAGAGCGGCGAAGGCGGTTCTTGAGTCGGGGTTTGCGTCACGCTGTCCATGAAGGGGGATATAAGCCGCAACGCCGAGGGCGCAACGCTCCTAAACGCGCCCGGTGCGCAGCGCCATGGCCCAATCGGCGCGTTCGCGTGCCTCCGCTGCGCGGGCGGCGGCTTCCCAGTCATAGGGGATGGCGATCGGCTCCGCCCGCCATCCGTCCGCCGTCCGATCCACGATCGCGTAGCGGGCATGGGGCGCGCCCGTCTCCACCTTGTGCGGCACAGGATGATCGTCGGCATAGGCCGGCAAGCCCACGCTGCCGGGATTGACGATCATTCCGCCGTCCGGTCGGCGGTGGATGCGGGGAATATGGGTGTGGCCGCATAGGATCAAAGGCGCGGCTACGCCCCCTGCCCGCGACTCCACTTCATCCGCTGTGGCGGCCCGCAACCCGGCGGGTTCGACCGTTTCGAGCCAATAGCAGAGATCATCGCCCGGCGCGCCATGGACCATCAGCACATCGTCGGCCAGCCACAGGCTTTCCGGCAGCGCCGCGATCCAGTCGCGATGACGGGGTTGCAGGACCGAGTCCGTGTAGCGATCCGACGCGCCCATGCGGTCCTGATGCAGGGTCAGCAATTGCCGCTCATGATTGCCGCGGATCGTGGGCAGGTCGAGCGCCATCAGCCCGTCGGCCGTCTCGCAGGGGAAGAGCGGCCCGGACAGGATGTCCCCCAGGTTGACGATCGCATCCGCGCCGCGCCGCTCGACGTCGGCCAGCACGGCGTCGAGCGCGGCGATATTGCCGTGAATGTCGGAGAGGATGGCGATCCGCATCGCCCCTGAATGGCACAGGGATTCGCACCGCGAAAGGGCGGCGTGCGACAGCAAGTTGGACAGTATCTGCGATGTTTCGCTCCAGCCCCTCCACCTGCCGCTACGGCAGGGCGGGACGGCATATGGCCCATGCATTTACACTTGCACTTTACGTAAACGTAAATACATTTCCCTTCACATCCAGTGCGCCCGAAGGGCAGCCCACGGAGAGGGAAAGACATGGAAGCCTATATTTACGACGCCGTCAGGACGCCCCGTGGCCGGGGCAAGGCCGACGGGTCGCTGCACGAGATCACGCCCATTCAACTGGCGACGCAGGTGCTGGAAGCGGTGCGCGATCGCAGCCAGATCGACACGGCGGACGTTGATGACGTCATCCTGGGCTGCGTCAGCCCGGTCGGCGAACAGGGCGCCGACATCGCCCGCGTCGCAGTGCTGAACGCCAGCTATGCGGAGACCGTACCGGGCGTGCAGATCAACCGCTTCTGCGCTTCGGGGCTGGAGGCGGTGAACATGGCCGCCGCCAAGGTTTATTCGGGCGAGGCGATGTTCGCGATCGGCGGCGGGGTCGAATCCATGAGCCGCGTGCCGATGGCGTCGGACGGCGGTGCCTGGGCGATGGACCCGGCGGTCGCCTACAAGACCTATTTCGCGCCGCAGGGCATCGGCGCCGATGTGATCGCCACCAAGTTCGGCATCAGCCGCGACGATGCGGACGCCTATGCCGTCGAAAGCCAGAAGCGCGCCAAGGCCGCCTGGGACGAAGGCCGGTTCGCCAAGTCGATCGTGCCGGTGAAGGACGTGATCGGCCGCGTGGCGCTGGACCATGACGAACATATGCGCCCCGACGCGACGATGCAGTCGCTGGGCGCTCTGAAGCCCAGCTTCCTGGCCTTGGGCGAGGATATGCCCGGTTTCGATACGGTGGCGCTGCTGCGCTATCCCGAACTGGAGAAGGTCAACCATGTCCATCATGCCGGCAACAGCAGCGGCATCGTCGATGGCGCGGCGGCCGTGCTGGTCGGCAACAAGGATATGGGCGACAAATATGGGCTGAAGCCCCGCGCCCGCATCCGCGCCATGGCCTCGATCGGATCGGAACCGCTGATCATGCTGACCGGGCCGGAATTCGTCGCCGGCAAGCTGCTCGCCCGCGCAGGCATGTCCGCCGCCGACATCGACCTGTGGGAACTGAACGAGGCCTTTGCGTCGGTCGTGCTGCGCTACATGCAGGCGATGAACCTCGACCATGACAAGATCAATGTGAATGGCGGCGCGATCGCCTTTGGCCATCCGCTGGGCGCGACCGGGGCGATGGTGCTGGGTACGGCGCTGGACGAACTGGAACGGTCCGGCAAGGGCACGGCGCTCGTCAACCTGTGCGTCGGCGCGGGCATGGGCACCGGGATCATCATCGAGCGCGTTTGAAACAAGGATAAGACCCGTTCGCGCTGAGTAGGGACTGAGCCTGTCGAAGGCCCGTATCGAAGCATGTTTGGATACGCCATTTCGACTTCGCTCAATGGCTAGTCAGGACGAACGGGGTTTGGGAAAGGTAGCCATACCAATGAACACCATCGCATTCGACATCGACGCCGACGGCATCGCCATTCTGACGATCGACGTCCCCGGCCAGTCGATGAACGTCATCGGCCCGGACTTCCTGGCCGATCTGGACGCCGCGATCACGCGCATCGCGTCCGAAGAGGGCATCAAGGGCGCCGTCATCGCGTCTGGCAAGGATAGCGGCTTCATGGCCGGCATGGACCTGAAATTTTTCGGGGCGATGCTGGCGAAGGCGGGGGATGCCCCCGCCCCGGCGGCGCTGTACGACGATCTGTTCGTGCTGAACGCGCTGTTCCGTCGCCTGGAAACCAGCGGCAAGCCGATCGCCTGCGCCATCGAAGGCACCTGCGTCGGCGGCGGGTTCGAACTGGCGCTGGCCTGCCATCGCCGCTTCGTGGGCGACAGCCCCAGGACCCAGATGGGCCTGCCCGAAATCCTGATCGGCCTGTTCCCCGGCGGCGGCGGGTCGCAGCGCCTGCCGCGCATCATGGGCGTGCAGGCCGCGTTGATGTATATGTTGCAAGGCAAGCTGTTCCGCCCGGCCGAGGCCGCGATGCTGAAGGTTGTGGACGCGGTCGTGCCGCAGGGCACGGCGGTTCAGGCCGCGCGGGATTGGGTGCAGGCGAACCCGACCGCCGGTACCCAGCCCTGGGACGTCAAGGGCTTCAAGGTGCCCGGTGGCGCGGGCGGCTTCAATCCCGCCTTCGTCCAGACCATGGCGGGCGCGCTGCCGATGACGCTGAAGCAGACCCAGCGCAACATGCACGCGCCGATCGCCTTGCTGTCGGCGGTCTATGAAGGCATCACCCTGCCGATGGACCGGGCGATCCAGATCGAGAGCAAATATTTCGCCAAGGTCGCCGCCGACCGCCAGGCGAGCAACATGATCCGCACCCTGTTCGTCAACAAACAGGCCGCCGAGCGCGGCGCGCGGCGCCCCAAGGGCGAGGCCAAGGCGCCGACGAAGAAGCTCGCCATGCTGGGCGCCGGCATGATGGGCGCGGGCATCGCCACCGTCGCCGCACAGGCGGGGATAGAGGTCGTGCTGTTCGATCGCGACCTGGCCTATGCGCAAAAGGGCAAGGCGCATGTCGAGGAAGTGCTGAAGAAGCGGCTGGGCAAGGGCATGACGCCGGAAAAGCTGGAGCAGACTCTCGCGCGCGTCACGCCGACCACCGATTATGCCGACCTGGCCGGCGCGGATTTCGTCATCGAGGCCGTGTTCGAGGATGTCACGATCAAGGCGGACGTCACCAAACAGGTCGAAGCCGTGCTGGGCGCGGACACCATCTTCGGGTCCAACACCTCTACCCTGCCGATCACGAAACTGGCGCAGGCGTGGACGAAACCGGAGAATTTCATCGGCGTCCATTTCTTCTCGCCAGTCGAGAAGATGCCGCTCGTCGAGATCATCCTGGGCGAAAAGACCGGCCCCGCCGCGATCGCCAAGGCGCTGGATTTCGTCAGCCAGATCAAGAAGACCCCGATCGTCGTCCATGACAGCCGCGGCTTCTACACCTCGCGCAGCTTCGGCACCTATGTGCAGGAAGGCGCGGAACTGGTCGGCGAGGGCGTCAATCCGGCGCTGATCGAAAATGCCGGCAAACAACTGGGGATGCCCACTGGCCCGCTGGCCGTCAGCGACGAGGTGTCGATCGAACTGGGCTGGAAGATCATGAGCGCCGCGAAGAAGGAACTGGGCGACGCCTATGTCCCGCAGGAGTCGGACGAGATCATGGTGCAGATGGTCGAGGCCGGCCGCCTGGGCCGCAAGAATGGCAAGGGCTGGTACGACTATCCCGAAGGCGGCAAGAAGCATCTGTCGCCGGTGCTGGGCGAGATGTTTCCACGCGCGGCGCAGCAGCCCGATGTCGAGGCGGTGAAGGAACGGATGCTCTATCGCCAGTTGATCGAATGCGCCCGCTGTTTCGAGGAAGGCGTGCTGGAAACCCCCGAGGACGGCGATATCGGCGCGATCTTCGGCTGGGGCTTTGCACCCTATACCGGCGGACCGTTCAGCCATATGGACACGGTCGGCATCGCCCATGTCGTGGCCGTGCTGGACCGGCTGGCGGCGGAACATGGCCCGCGCTTCGCTCCGACGGCGCAGCTTCGCGAGATGGCGGCGAGCGGCGCGACTTTCTATCATCCGGCGCCGGCCAAGGCGGCGGCATGATCCGACTGTAAATCTTAACGACACTCGGCTAGGTCTCCCGGCAACAGGCTGGGAGACCTTTTTCTTATGAGCGATAAACCCACGATATTGGTCACGGGCGGCGCGGGCTATATCGGCAGCCATGCCGTACTGTCGCTCAAGGATGCTGGCTATGGCGTCGTCGTGATCGATAATCTGGTCACCGGCTTCGACTGGGCCGTGCCCGACGGCGTGCCGCTGGTGCGTGGCGACATTGCCGACCAGCCGCTGGTGGAAGCGGCGCTGCGCGACCATGACGTCAAGGCGATCATGCATTTCGCCGGGTCGGTCGTCGTGCCGGAATCGGTTGAGAATCCGCTGAAATATTATCACAATAACAGCGCCAAGACGCGCGACCTGATTGAAAGCGCGGTGCGGGTGGGCGTGCCGCATTTCATCTTCTCGTCCACCGCCGCCACCTATGGCACGCCGGACGTGGAGGCGGTGCGGGAGGATACGCCGCAACGGCCGATCAATCCCTATGGCATGTCCAAGCTGATGACCGAATATATGCTGCGCGACGTAGCGGCGGCGCATCCGATGAACTTCTGCGCGCTGCGCTATTTCAACGTCGCAGGCGCGGACCCGCAGGGACGCACGGGCCAGTCGACGGCGGGCGCCACCCATCTCATCAAGGTCGCGGTCGAGGCGGCGCTGGGCAAGCGGACAAGCGTCGCCGTCTTCGGCACCGATTTCGACACGCCGGACGGAACGGGTGTGCGCGACTATATCCATGTCAGCGACCTGGCCGCCGCCCATCTGCTGGCGCTGGAAGCGCTGATCGCCGAGCCGGAGCGCAACCATCTGCTCAATTGCGGCTATGGCCGTGGCTTTTCGGTGCTGGAGGTGCTGGACGCGGTCGATCGCGCGACCAACATGCCCGTCCAGCGCGTCATGGCCGGCCGCCGGGCGGGCGACCCGGGCAAGCTGATTTCGGACAATGGCGCCATTCTCAAGACCTTCCCCTGGACGCCGCGCCATGCCGATCTGGACCAGATCGTCGCCCATGCTCTGGCGTGGGAGCGCAAACTGGGTGAGCGCGCATGAGCGAGGCGAGCGTCCGCGCCTTCTTCGCGGAACGGGCGCCCGACGTGGCGATCATCGACCAGGGCGTCAGCACCGCGACCGTGATAGAGGCCGCCGCGGCGCTGGGCGTCGAACCGGCGCGGATCGCCAAGACGCTGTCGCTGCGCGTCGGCGAGACGGTCGTGCTGGTCTGCGCGCGCGGGGACGCGCGGCTCAACAATGGCAAGGCGAAGGCGGCGCTGGGCGCCAAGCCCCGGATGCTGGGCGCGGAGGAGGTCGAGGCGATCACCGGCCATCCGGTCGGCGGGGTCTGCCCCTTCGGCCTCGCCTCTCCCCTGCCCGTCTATTGCGATATGTCGCTCAAGGATTTCGCCACCGTCTTTCCCGCGGCCGGATCGCGCACCACATCGGTCGAACTGACGCCCGATCGACTGGCCGACTTGACCGGAGCGCGGTGGATCGACATCTGCACGCTTCCGCAAGCAGCCGAGTGAAGCCCATGCCGACCGAACATCCTTTCGCCACCGGCGCGCAGGCCGCGGCCGATATCGCCGCGCGCATCGCCACGATCCTGTCCGATGCGATCGCGCAGCGCGGCGTCGCCAGCATCGCCCTGTCGGGCGGCCGTTCGCCCCGGCCGGTGCTCGAAGCGCTCGGCCAGGTCGATCTCGACTGGGATAAGGTCGTGGTGACGCTGGTCGACGAACGCTGGGTCGCGCCAGACAGCGCCGACAGCAACGAGAAGCTGGTGCGCGATGCGCTGCTCAAGGGCGCCGCGGCGCAGGCCCGCTTCGTGCCGATGAAAACGCAAGCCGCCGACGCCTATGCAGGGCAGGCCGCGGTCGAGGCGGCTTTCACCGGCCTGCCCTGGCCGCTGGACATCGTCCTGTTGGGCATGGGCGATGACGGGCATACGGCGTCGCTCTTTCCGCAAGGCAGGGAACTGGCCGAGGGGCTGTCGAGCCGGGCGCTGACGATCGCGGCGACGCCCCCGGTCGCCCCGCACCAGCGTATGTCGCTGACGGCGCACGGAATCATGCAGAGCCGCCATATCTTCCTGCAAATCAGCGGGGCCGGCAAGAAAGCGGTCTATGATCGCGCGCTGGCGAGCGGCGCCGTCGAGGAACTGCCGATCCGGCTGGCATTGTTGCAGGACAAGGTGCCGGTCGAGGTTTGGATCGCCGAAGTTTAATGCGAATCCATTCGGTTAATCTCTGACCTCATGCTTGGAAATCAGATAGCGCCACACGCCGACCGCATTGATGACCAGCAGCGCGACATTCTGCCAGCCTATTCCCTCGCTGTCCTTGTCGAGAAACCCCCAGCCGATCAGCGCGATCGATGAGGTGACGAACAGCACGAACGCCCATCCGGTTATGCGTCGTCCCAGATTGAGCGAGACGACCAGCGCGGCGATCGTCGCTGCCCCCGCGCCATAATATTGCAAAGCGGTGAGCAGCGTCATGGTCATGCCGGTCGAACGCCCCGGCTATCGACATGGTTGCGGCGCGGCTTTAGGCACGCCCCATGATCGCCGACATATCCCCCTTCCACGCCATCGCCATCAGTCGCGAAGCCCATGCGCTCGAAGCGGCGGGCCGGTCCATCCTGCATATGGAGTTCGGCCAGCCATCGACCGGCGCGCCTGCGGAGGCCATCGCCATGGCGCATCATGTGCTGGACACAGAAGCGATGGGCTATTGGGAAAGCATGCCACTTAAGGAGCGGATCGCGCGCCATTATGGCGAACGGCACGGCGTGGCCGTCGACCCCGAACAGATATTGCTGACCTGCGGCGCGTCGCCGGGGCTGGTGCTGGCGCTGACCTGCCTGTTCGCGCCCGGCGCGCGGGTTGCGACGGCGCGGCCGGGCTATGTCGCCTATCGCAATAATTTGAAGGCGCTCTATCTGGAGCCGGTCGAGGTCGCCTGCGGCCCGGCCGAACGTTATCAGATCAGCGCCGACGCGCTGGCTGCGATCGATCCGGCGCCGGACGGCCTGATCCTCGCCAGCCCGGCCAATCCCACCGGCACGATCATCCCGGCGGACGAACTTTCGCGAATCGCGGCGGTTTGTGCAGAGCGCGGCATCCGCATCATCTCGGACGAAATCTATCATGGGCTGAGCTTCGGCGAACCCGCCCGGTCGATGCTGGAGTTCGCGGCCGACGCGGTGATCGTGAACAGCTTCTCCAAATATTACAGCATGGCCGGCTGGCGGCTGGGCTGGATCCTGGTGCCGCCCGCGCTGATCGAGGCCGCGCGGGCGCGGATGGGCAATCTGTTCCTGACGCCGCCGGTGCTGGCCCAGCGCGCCGGGCTGACCGCGTTCGATTGCACCGCCGAACTGGAGGGCCATGTCGCCAGCTATCGCCGCAACCGGCAATTGCTGCTGGACGCCCTGCCCGCGCTGGGCCTGGCCAGCATCGCGCCGCCCGACGGTGCCTTCTACATCTATGCCGATATCAGCCATCTGACCAATGACAGTCTGCGCTTCTGCCAGAAGCTGCTGCGCGAAACCGGCGTGGCGACCGCGCCGGGGATCGATTTCGATCCCGTCGACGGCCATCGCTTCATCCGCTTCAGCTTCGCGGTGTCCACCGACCGGGTCGAGGATGCGATCGCGCGGATGGTGCCGTGGTTCCAGGCGCAGGGCGAGAGGTAGCGCCGCCGCTTGGCTGATTTGGGTGGATTGGCGACAGTCCGGTTTCGGTTGCGCGTGGCCGATAATCAGACAATTATGCGAGGAAATGAAGGGGAGAGCGATGCTCGAAGGGCGAGATTGGTACGCTGTGGGTGGAGCGACGGCAGAGGAGTTAAGTAAGCTACGGACCGTCGCGCCGGACAATCTGCCCTCACGGTATCTCGATCTGCTCGCCTTTAGTAATGGCGGCGAGGGTCCGCTGGCGGTTCAGCCTTACAACCTCTGCTTGGACCCCGCGATGACAGTCGCGGAGACTATCAGCAGCGAGAATAATGGCCAAGCGGATCTACACGGCTTCCTCATCTTCGGCAGCAATGGCGGCGGAGAGTATCTCGCATTTGACACCCGCGAAGAAGCGCCGTGGCCCGTCGTTGTGATCGATATGGTAGCGGGCGGAGATAGCGCCGCGATTATCGCACCTGACTTCGATGTGTTCTATGACCGGATAGGGATCGAGGTGAAGGCGATCTGAACGGCCGAAAATGGTCGCTTGCAGTCCTCCCCAATCCCTATCGGCACCGCAGGATCAGCGCGCCGTCCGCTTGTACTGGCGCACCAGCCACAGGCCAGTCAGGACGGCGACCGTCAGCAGGCGCGGCGGGAGTTTTTCGAGCGCATGGGGCACGCTCCAGAACAGCGCGTCGCCCACGCTGATGACGATCAGGACAGCCAGGCCGAACAGCAAGGGCGGCAGGATGTGGCGAACCTTCATGCAACGGCCATAGCATGGCCGCGCACAGCCCGCGATAGTCGGGTCGGTTATGGCAGGACAGCCAGTGGTGCGGGCGGTCGGAATCGAACCGACACTCCTTGCGGAACCGGATTTTGAGTCCGGCGCGTCTACCAGTTTCACCACGCCCGCACGGCTGGTGTCGGCCAGATGACAAAATCCGGCGCGGGCGTCCAGCCGAAAATCGGGCAGAGGCGCAAAAGTCGCTCCATCCCGGTTGACAGCGCCACCCGACACGCCCACATGCCGCGCTTAAATGTAACGTTATATCATAATAGGATTGAACATGACCTCTTGCGACGACCCGCGAAAAATCGGGCTATCCGCGCCGAAGCGGACGGGCTGGCTCGATGGCTTCGCGCTTTGCGCCTCGTCGCTCTGCACGCTCCATTGCCTGGGCCTGCCACTGCTGTTCGCACTGCTCCCCGCCCTTGCCAGCCGGATCGATCCGGGCGAATCCTTCCACCTCGTCATGCTGGTCCTGGCGGTCCCGACCAGCCTGTTCGCGCTGGCGCAGGGCTGGCGGCGGCACCGCGCGCCCGGCCTGATGCTGCCGGGCGTCGCCGGGCTGGGGCTGATGGCGATCGGGGCGCTGGCGGCGGAAGGCGCGATGGCGGAAGCGGCCTGGACGGTGGCGGGCAGCGCGTTGCTGGCGGGCGCGCACATCCTCAACTGGCGGCGCGGGCGCGGTCAGTTGCGCGCCTGATCCTCGCGCCGGGGCGGCACGAAGCTGAGCTGCGCCAGCCGCCACAGCCGCTCCTCCTCGGCCGGCCAGTGTTCGGCATGGTCGAGAGGCGCCTGCGGCCCGGCATGGCCATGGATTTCGGCGCGGATCAGCCGGCCAGTCTCGCGCAGCCGCACGGTCGCGCCGGGATAGCGCGCCGCCAGCCGCTGGCCCAACGCCTGCGCATCGGGCGACAGGTCCGGGCTGGACAGGGCGCGCGGTGCGCCGTCGATCAGTTCGGCGGTCGAAGAACGCAGCGCCTTCACCCCGTCGCTGATGATGTCGAGCGAGATGATCGCCGCCGCGACCGAATCGGCCCACCACCAGCCCAGCCCCAGGCCGATGATCCCGGCCAGCCCCGCCGCGCCGGTCAGCCAGTTGGCCTTGTTCATCAACGCGTCGGTGTGCAGCAGCTTATCGGACAGTTTTTCCGCCAGCGGCAATTCCCTGCGGCCGATGATGAGCGGCGGGATCAGCGAATAGACCTGCGCGCCCAGCATCAGCCAACCGAGCCAGATGTCGCGGCCGAAGACATGGACCGACGCGACCGTGGCATGTTCGGCGCGCGCCAGCGTCATCACCGAATCCCACAACAGCAACGCCCCGGTCGCCGCCAGCGCCACCGCGGCGAGGAAGAAGCCGAGGCCATTGACCCGTTCGAAGCCGAAGGGGAAGCGGGCCGAACGGTGGCCTTGCCGTTCCATCCGCGCGGCGATCAGGAAGGCGATCGGCGGGACGAGGCCCAGCGTATCCTCGATCCAGGCGGTCTTCATCGTCTGGCTCTGGCCCATGGTCAGGCCCATCACGGCGACGATGGTGACGGTCCAGAAGATGTTCCAATATTCCAGCCGCTCCGCCTGGCGCAGCGTCTTTATGATCTCGTCGGGCAGGTCGTCGGCGCTGGTCATTGCCCGGCACCCGGATCGGCTACGGCGCGGGCGGCGCTTTCCACCGTCATGATCCAGCGATTTTCGCCGTTGCGCATTGCGGCGTAATAATCGAGGCGCTTGTCCTTTCGGCCCTGCGTCGCGATCGGCGGGCTGAGCGATATACGGGTCATCCACGGGCTTTCCGGATCGAGGGGCGTGAGGACGAGATCGACGTCGCCGCGCTCCAGCGCCTGGAACAAAGGCTCGGTCGCGCCGGGGCGGATCGCGGCCCGCGCCCCGGTCTGGCGCGACAGACGATCGAGCAGGCGGGCGGAGGCGGCACGGCCGAAATCGCCATCGCCCAGCACCAGCCCGACCCGCATCACACCGTGACGGCGGATCGCCTCGCTGCTGCCGGCCGGATCGCGCGGGAGCGCGTCGCACGCGACCAGCAGCATCATGCAGCAAAGGATCAGATTTTTCATTTCGATGGGAAAACGGTCGCCGAACCTGCCGGTTCCTCGATCCCGCCGCCTTATGCCTTTTCGCCGGGGAATGGATTGTCCTTGAGCAGTCCCGCCAGATGCGCCGCATTGCCCGCCACCATTTTCGCCGTCTTGGCGACCATCTCAGGCGTTTCCTTCAAATCCTTGAAGTCGACCGATCCCATCGCTTCGCCCACCCAATAGCAGGCGGCGACGGCGGGAATCGTCCAGCCGACATCGTTGAGCGACTGGAATATCTGCGCCGATGCGGCATGGGCGCCATCCTCATTGCCCACGATCGCCGCGACGGCGACCTTGCCATAGCTGGGCATCCGTCCCAGCTCGTCGGTTTCGGAGAGGAAGGCGTCCATCCGCTCCAGCGCCCGCTTGGCGACGCTGCCCGCCTGCCCCATCCAGATCGGCGTGCCGAGGATGAGGATGTCGGCGGCCAATATCTTCTCGCGGATGGCGGGCCAGTCGTCGCCCTCCCCCTCATCGGATGTCACGCCGGCGAGCACATTGTGGGAGGCGACCCGGATCGTATCGGCCACCTCCACATCCAGCGCCGCAAATTCTTTCGCCAGCACCGCGATCATCGCGTCCGTCGAACTGGGCTGTCCGGTGTCGCGCTTCAACGTGCAGTTGAGCGGCTGGACCTTGAGCATATGTCTCTCCTTTTTTGCGGAAGCAAAGTTCGCTTCAAGCGTTGGGAGAGACCCTATGTTCCACCGTGGGCGGGCCATTCTGCGACAGGATGTTGCAGCGCATCGACTTGATCGATAGCCTTCTTGCGTAACGATCCGCGGCCGCTATAAGGGCGCCTTCGTGCAGACATAGACAATCTTCAAACGGAGAAGGACCATCCTTTGACCGAGCCGTCTGCTACGTTCCTGTTATTTGGCGCCACGGGTGACCTGGCCCGCCGGATGATCTTTCCATCGCTCTATAATCTTCTGTCGGACGGTTTGCTGCCCGACGACTTCCTGATCGTGGCCTCCGGCCGGTCGGCAATGGACGACGACGCCTTCCGCCAGGAAGTCGATGCCGCGCTGCACCAGTTCCTGCCCGCCGACCGCTATGATGCGGACCTCGCGGCGCGGTTCGGCACGCTGATCGGCTATCAGCCGGTCGATGCGGGCAATGCCGACCAGTTTGCGGCGCTCGCCCGGCGAATCGACGGACGGCTGGAACGCGGCCTGTCCGTCTATCTGTCCACCCCGCCATCCCTGTTCGCGCCGACCGCGCAGGGCCTGGCGGATGCCGGCCTCATCACGCCCCACACCCGGATCGCGATGGAAAAGCCGATCGGCAAGGACCTGGCCTCCTCCAAAATCGTCAATGACGGGATCGGCGCGCTGTTCGCCGAAGAACAGATTTTCCGCGTCGACCATTATCTGGGCAAGGAAACCGTCCAGAACCTGCTGGCGCTGCGCTTCGGCAACGTCATGTTCGAACCCTTGTGGAACACCACGGCGATCGATCATGTGCAGATCACCGTGGGCGAGACGGTCGGGCTGGAAGGCCGCGTCTCCTATTATGACGGGGTCGGCGCGCTGCGCGACATGGTGCAGAATCACATGCTCCAGATTCTGTCGATCATCGCAATGGAGCCGCCCGCGCGGATGGACCCGACCGCGGTGCGCGACGAAAAGGTGAAGGCGTTGCGGTCGCTGCGGCCGATGACCGCCGAAACGGTCAAGAATCTGAGCGTGCGCGGCCAATATACGCCGGGCGCGGTCGGCGGGCAGATCGTCACCGGCTATGCCGACGAACTGGGCCAGCCGTCCGACACCGAAACCTTCGTGGCGCTCAAGGCCTATATCGACAACTGGCGCTGGCAGGGCGTGCCCTTCTACCTGCGCACCGGGAAACGAATGCCCGCGCGCCAGTCCGAAATCGTGATCCAGTTCAAGCCGGTGCGCCACAGCATCTTCGGCCGCGACGGACAGCATGGCGCCGGCGGCACGGGCCTGGAGCCGAACACATTGGTCATCCGGTTGCAGCCGGAAGAATATATCCGCCTGCAGATCATGACCAAGCGGCCGGGGCTGGAGCGCCAGGTGCAGCTTGAGGAGGTGACGCTGGACGTGTCGCTGACTGCCGCCTTCGCCGGGCAGCGGCGCCGCATCGCCTATGAACGACTGATCCTGGACCTGCTGGCCGGCGACCAGACCCTGTTCGTGCGCCGCGACGAGGTGGAGGCCCAGTGGACATGGATCGATTCGATCATCGACGGGTGGAAGGAGGCCAATGTGAAGCCCGCCGCCTATTCTTCGGGGAACTGGGGTCCGTCTGCGGCCATTGCCCTTATCGAACGTGACGGAGCCAGCTGGCATGACTGACCTACATCCCGTAATCGCCAAGGTGACGGAGCGCATCGTCCAGCGCAGCGCCGCGTCGCGCCTCAAATATCTCGACCTGATCGAGCGCGGACGCGACGCGGGCACCAATCGCGATCAACTGTCCTGCGGCAACCTCGCCCATGGCTTTGCCGCGAGCGGCGAGGACAAGGCCGTGATCCGCACCGGCCGGGCGATGAACATCGGCATCGTGACGTCGTATAACGACATGCTCTCGGCGCATCAGCCCTATGGCCGCTACCCTGAGCAGATCAAGATCGCGGCGCGCGAAGTCGGCGCTACGGCGCAGGTGGCGGGCGGCGTGCCGGCGATGTGCGACGGCGTGACGCAGGGGCAGGCAGGCATGGACCTGTCGCTGTTCAGCCGCGACACCATTGCGCTGTCGACCGCCGTGTCGCTCAGCCATGCAATGTTCGAAGGCACGCTGCTGCTGGGCATATGCGACAAGATCGTGCCCGGCCTGCTGATCGGCGCGCTGCGTTTCGGGCATCTGCCCACGATCCTGATCCCGGCGGGACCGATGCCCTCGGGCCTGGCCAACAAGGAAAAGGTCCGCATCCGCCAGCTCTACGCCGAAGGCAAGGTCGGCAGGGACGAGCTGCTCGAATCCGAAAGCGCCTCCTATCATGGCGCGGGCACCTGCACCTTCTATGGCACCGCCAACAGCAATCAGATGATGATGGAGATGATGGGCCTGCACATGCCCGGCTCCGCCTTCGTCAATCCGGGCACGAAGCTTCGCAGCGAACTGACCCGCGCGGCGACGCACAGGATCGCTGACATTGGGTGGGCCAAAGACGGGCAGCCAAATGATGACTATCGCCCGCTCGGCCATTGCGTCGATGAAAAGGCGATCGTCAACGCGATCATCGGCCTGATGGCGACGGGCGGCTCCACCAACCATGCGATCCATGTGCCGGCGATCGCGCGGGCGGCGGGCATCCATGTCGACTGGACCGATTTCGCCGAGATTTCCGACGTGGTGCCGCTGCTGGCGCGGGTCTATCCCAATGGTTCGGGCGATGTGAACCATTTCCACGCCGCGGGCGGCATGGCCTATATCATCCGCGAATTGCTGGAAAATGGCCTGCTGCATCGCGACATCCTGACGGTCGCGCGGGCGGACCTGACCGACTATGGCAAGGAACCCGTGCTGGAGGATGAAGCGCTGCAATGGCGCGATGTGCCAGCGTCGCGCGACGAGGCGATGCTGCGCCCGGTGTCCAATCCATTCAGCGCCGATGGCGGGATGCGCCTGCTGGCCGGCAATCTGGGCCGTTGCGTCATGAAGGTCAGCGCCGTGGATCCGGTCCGCTGGACGATCGAGGCGCCCGCCGCCGTGTTCCAGGACCAGGACGATGTGCTGCGCGCCTTCAAGGCGGGCGAACTGGAGCGCGACGTCGTGGTCGTCGTCCGCTTCCAGGGGCCAAAGGCCAACGGGATGCCCGAACTGCACAAGCTGACCCCGGCGCTGGGCGTATTACAGGATCGCGGGTTCAAGGTCGCATTGCTGACTGACGGGCGCATGTCCGGCGCCTCCGGCAAGGTGCCTGCCGCCATCCACCTGTCACCCGAAGCCTTGGGCGGCGGTCCGATCGGCAAGCTGCGCGACGGCGATCTGGTGCGGGTCTGCGCGCAGACCGGCGCGGTCGATGCGCTGGTCGATGCGGCAACATGGGAAGCGCGGGACATTCCTCCCGCCCCGCCCCCGCCCTACGACACCGGCCGCGAACTGTTCGCCCTGTTCCGCCATCACAGCGACCTCGCCGAACAGGGCGCGTCGCCGATCCTGGCGGCGATGGAAAGCGAGATTTGATTTAGACCCGTTCGGCCCCTCGACTTACTCGGGAGAGCCTGTCGAAGCCCTTCTCTTCTCCCAAGAAGAGTTGCCCTTCGACAAGCTCAGGGCGAACGGATGGAGAGTGACATGACCGACATCATAGCCGCCGACATCGGCGGAACCAACGCCCGTTTCGCTCGCGCGTCGCTGGACGCCAAAGGCGTGCCGACGCTTGGCACCGTGCGCAAATATAAGGTCGCCGACTATCCCAGCCTGCAAAGCTGCTGGGCGGCGTTCGCCGAAGACGAGCAGAAGGCAGGCGATGGCGACCTGCCCCGCGCCGCCTCGATCGCCTTCGCCACCGCCATCGGGCGGGACGTCATCAAGCTGACCAACAGCAATTGGGTGATCCGCGCCGATACGCTGGCCGACGACATCGGCGTCGATACCGTCCGCCTCGTCAATGATTTCGAGGCGGTGGGTCATGCCGTGTCGCGCCTGCCGGCCGAGAATCTGCCGCTGCTGTTCGGCGAGGATCGTCCCTTCCCCACCGATGGCGGGGTCACCATCCTTGGCCCCGGCACCGGCCTGGGCGTTGCCATGATCGCCTATGACCAGGGTCGCCCCCATGTCATCGCGACCGAGGGCGGCCATCTCGACTTCGCCCCGCTCGACCCTATCGAGGAGAAAATCCTCTCCTATCTGCGCGACAAGTTCCTGCGCGTATCGACCGAGCGGATCGTGTCGGGGCCGGGCCTCAACTATATCTACAAGGCATTGGCGACGATCGGCCATGACCGGGTCGTACTGATGGAAGACCCCGAACTGTGGCAGGCGGCGCTGGACGGAAGCGACGAATTCGCCCGCCGCGCGCTCGACCGCTTCTGCCTCTGCTACGGATCGGTCGCCGGCGACCTCGCGCTGGCCCATGGCCCGCACAGCGTCGTGCTGGCCGGCGGCCTGACCCAGCGGATGGGCGACTTCCTGCAACAGAGCGGGTTCCACACCCGCTTCAAGGCCAAGGGCCGGTTCGAAAGCCTGATGGCTGGCGTGCCGATCCGCCTGGCCGTCCATGATGAAATCGGCCTGTTCGGGGCCGCCGCAGCCTTTCGGGAGATATGAGAATGAGCAAGCTGACCGTCGAACAGGTGATGGAACTGGCCCCGGTGATCCCGGTGCTGGTGGTCGATCGGGTCGAAGACGCGCTGCCGATCGCGCGCGCGCTGGTGGCGGGCGGCCTGCCCGCGCTGGAAGTGACGCTGCGCACCCCCGCCGCGCTCGACGTGATCCGCGAAATGGCGCAGGTCGAGGGCGCGGTGGTCGGCGCGGGCACCGTGCTGAACCCGGCCCAGCTCGACGCCGCGATGGAGGCCGGCGCGCGCTTCATCGTTAGCCCCGGCCTCACCAAGCCATTGGGCAAGGCCGCGATCGCGGCGAAAATCCCCTTCCTGCCCGGCACAGCCACGGCGGGCGACATCATGCGCGGCATGGACATGGGTCTGACCCATTTCAAATTCTTCCCCGCCGAAACATCGGGCGGACTGCCGGCATTGAAGGCCCTGGCCGCGCCGCTGCACACAGCCCGCTTCTGCCCGACCGGCGGCATCACGGCGCAAAGCGCGCCCGAATGGCTCGCCCAACCCTTCATTACATGCGTCGGCGGTAGCTGGGTCGTGCCCAAGGGAGCGGTGGACGCAGCGAAGATCGAGGCGCTGGCGCGCGAAGCCGCGGCCTTGCCCCGGTAACGACGTCGCGCCGAGGCCATTGCGCCTTATCGCGGCCCGCCCTAGATGCATGGCATGACACCGCGCCGCCTCCTCACCGCCCTGGCCCTGTTCCTGTCCGGTTGTGCGGGGGCGCCGCAAAGCTATCCGTCGCTCGCCAAGCGCCCGGTCGAAAGCGCCCCGGTAGCCAAGATCGCGCCACCGGTCGCATCTGTCCCGGCCGATGCGGCCCTTTCGGCCGAGATCACCACCTATGTGACGCAGGCGGACAAGGGCGCCGCCGCCTTCGACGCCGCCTATGCGCGCGCCGACAGGGCGGTCGGCGCGGCGAAGGGCGCAGGCGTGTCCAGCGATGCCTGGGTCGCGGCGCAGGTCGCGATCAGCGCACTCGAATCCGCGCGCAACGACAGCGTATCGGCGCTCGCCAGCCTCGATACCCTCTATGTCCAGCGCAGCAACGCCGTGGCCGACGGCAAGGCAACGGGCGGCCTGGAGGATGTCGACGCCGCCCGCAGCGCGGCGCTGGCGCTGGTCGACCAGCAGAATGATCGCATCGACATGATGAAGGCGCGCCTGCCGCAGCCGTAGAGCGGATGGTCTGAGAGCGACCATTTGCGGCCATCAACTGTCGTCATGCCAGCATAGGCTGGGATCTCACTTCTTTTAACGAAGCACTTGAAAGAAAAGAAAGATGTCGTTGAGAGTCACGCGCCTCTCAATGACCTTCGCTGGCATGACGGCGGAGGAAATGGATCTCCACAATCGCCCCAAATCAGCCCCCTACCCCCCCATCGCCCTGACCGCGCCCTTATGCGCCTTGGCGTTATGGACATAATGATCCACCCCTTCGCGCATGTCGATCAGCGCCGCGTCGGGCAGGTCGCGCATATATTTGGCCGGCCGCCCGGCCCATAATTGGCGATGCAGCACCGTCTTGCCGGGCGACAGCAGGGCGCCAGCCGCCAGCATAGCGTCGCTTTCGACCGTGCAGCCGCTCATCACGATCGCACCCAGCCCGACGAAGGCGCGATCCTGCAGCACGCAGCCATGGATCATCGCCATGTGGCCGATCAGCACATCGTCGCCGATGATCGCGGGCCAGCCGTCGGCCGGACGGCCATCGGCGCGGTCGCCGGGGCTGTCGCAATGGATGACCGTGCCGTCCTGCACATTGCTTCGCGCGCCGATCCGCACGCGGTTCACATCGCCGCGGATCACGCAATTATACCAGATGCTGGCGTCCTCGCCGATCTCGACATCGCCGATGATGCGGCATCCCGGCGCAATGAAGGCGCTGGGGTGGATCACCGGCGCCTTGCCGTTGAAGGGAATGATGCTGGCGCCCGGAAAATCAGGCGCGGGATAGTCGGTCGCGGCCATATGGCGTTCCTCTCATGGTCTGATCTTCAACACCGGCAGGATGCTGGCATGATCGTCGGTCCAGGCGGAAAAGCCCGGACGCGGTTCGATCAACTGCCATTTTTCGCGGCCGGACAAGGCCATCAAATGGTCCAGCCGCGCGGGATCGCGTGACAGGGCGATCCAGAGCGACGCCGCATAGTGTCGCCCGTCATCCCGCTTGTCCGGCACATAATGGCGCAATCGCGCATGCCACCCCGCCGCCGCCGCATCCCCGGCGACCACAGGCCGCAGGTCGAGATACCGGTTGGAGATATGAATGAGCAGCAGCCCGTTCCGCGCCAGCCGGCGGCCGTAAATGTCCATCGCCTCGCGTGTCAGCAGATGCATCGGAATGGAATCGGAGGAAAAGGCGTCGATCACCAGAAGGTCCGCGCCGCCCGCCTGCTGCCGCGCCAGCGTCATCCGCGCGTCGCCGATGACGATGTCGGCCTGCGGCTGGCAGCGGGACAGGAAGGTGAAGTCCGCCGGATCGCGGGCAATGGCGACCATCGCCGGATCGATCTCGTAGAAACGCCATGTTTGGCCGGGGCGCTTATAGCAGGCGAGCGTCCCGGCGCCGAGGCCGACCACATCGATCCGCGCCTGCGGTCCCAACAGGTCGGGCGCATGGCGCAGCGCCAGGCCCACGCCCGAATCCGGCGCATAATAGCTGGTCGGATCGCGTTCGCGGCCGGGTGTGAGGTTCTGGATGCCGTGCAGGGTGGTGCCGTGAAAGAGGATGCGTTCGCCCGCTCCCCCGTCGGCTCCCTTGTTCGTCACGCCATAGACGCCGAAATAGCTGCGCGTCAGCATCCCGCTGGCCGACTGGGACAATTTCTCCCAGCCGCTCAGGCACAGCATCAGATAGACCAGCATCGCCGCCGTCATGAAGCGCTGGCCCAGCGTCAGGATCGCCATTGCGATGATCGTGACGAAGCAGATCGACTTGACCAGCGGCGGTGTGGCGTCGCCCATCACCAATCCGCCGCCGACCATCGACAGGGCAAGACCAAGCAGCAGCATCAGCGCGGCCAGCCAGGTGCGGCGCCCCGCATCTTCCCACAGCAATTCGGGCAGGCGCAGCAGCGCTTCGCGCGCCGGCAGCAGCAAGGCCGCCGCGACCAGCAGGATCGGATATTCGTAAGTCCAGTCGAAGATCAGGGGGGCCAGCAGCGCGCAGAACAGTCCGCCCAGCATACCGCCAACCGACATCAGCAAATAGAAACGTGTCAGATGCACGGGCGCGGGGCGCAGGTTGTACATCCGCGCATGGAGCGCGGTCGCGGCGACGAACAGCACCGCCAGGATGCCGAGCGCGATGAAGACGGGAAAATGGATGCCGCCGGTAAAGGCGATGCACGCGCCGATCAGCAACACCAGCGGCGCGATCAGGATGCAGAGATCGGCCGCGCCGCGCCGCGCCGCGAAAGCGACCGAGAAGCTGAGCAGATAGAGGCCGAGCGGCAGCACCCAGAGCAGCGGCATCGCGACGATGTCGGTGGTGAGGTAGAGGCTGGTGGCCATCATCAGGCCCGACGGCACGGCGGCCAGCGCCAGCCAGTGCAGCATCCTGCGCCCGTCGGGCAGCGGCGCGTCGCTGGCCTCCGCGACGGCTGGCCCCGCACTGTCGAGAGGCAGGCGGCGCGCGCTGGCGTAGACAAGGAAGAAGAGCGCGCCATAGGATAGCGACCAGAGCAGGCTCTGCGCCTTCAATGTCAGCAGCGGCTCGACCAGCAGCGGATAGGCGATCAGCCCGGCGAAACTGCCGAGGTTGGACGCGGCATAGAGCGGATAGGGGTCCCCCCCGTCCGCCAATGCGAACCAGCGCTGGAGCAGAGGCGCCTGCGCGGCGACGACGAAGAAGAGCGGCCCGATCGACGCGCCCAGCAGCCATAGCACCCACAGCGCCGGCTCCATGTCCTGCGGCGGTTGCCAGCCCATCAGCCCGATCGGCAGGAAGATGGCGGCGACGAGGAAGAGGCCGAGATGAATCAGCGCCTGTCGCCGCGCCGGGAAACGCCCCAGCATATGGGCATAGGCATAGCCGCCGAGCAGCAATGCCTGATAGACCAGCATCGCCGAATTCCACACCGATGGCGCGCCACCCAGACGCGGCAGCGCCATGCGGGCGATCATCGGCTGGACCAGGAACAGCAGGAACGAGCCTGCGCAGATCGTCAGGACAAAGCGCGTGCGTGTTCCGATCATCCGTTTTCAACCCCCTTGACGACCTGTTTGCTCTTCATGGCGTAGCAAGTCGCTGCGGTTCAAGCGGAAGTTGCCCGATGCAGAGAGACTTGCCGGGCGATCATCATCGCGCGGGCTTGGGGTCAGCCATTCAGCAGGCGCGCCGCGTGGAGCGCATGATAGGTCAGCACGCCGCTGCACCCTGCCCGCTTGAACGCCATCAGCGTTTCCAGGATCAGTGCGTCGCGGTCGCCAGCGCCGGCGGCGGCGGCATGTTCGATCATCGCATATTCGCCCGACACCTGATAGGCGAAGACCGGCACGGCGAAACGGTCGCGCACCCGCGCGACGATGTCCAGATAGGGCAGGCCCGGCTTCACCATCACGCTGTCCGCCCCTTCGGCCAGGTCGAGCGCGACTTCGCGCAGCGCTTCTTCGCCATTGGCGGGGTCCATCTGGTAATTTTTCTTGTCGCCCTTCAGCAGTCCGCGCGATCCCACCGCGTCGCGGAACGGGCCGTAGAAGGCACTGGCATATTTGGCGGCATAGGCCATGATCTGGACATTGGGGTGGCCGCCCTGCTCCAGCGCTGCGCGGATCGCGCCGACGCGGCCGTCCATCATGTCGCTGGGCGCGATGATGTCCGCCCCCGCCGCCGCCTGGTTGAGCGACTGGCCGATCAATATGTCGATCGTGGCGTCATTCAGCACATAGCCGCTATCGTCCAGCAGCCCGTCCTGGCCATGGGCGGTATAGGGGTCGAGCGCGACGTCGGTCAGGATGCCGATATCGGGCACCGCATCCTTGATTGCGCGGATCGCCCGACACATGAGGTTGTCGGGATTGAGCGCTTCGGCCCCGTCGTCGCTGCGCCGGTCCGCCTGCGTATTGGGGAAGAGGGCGAGGCAGGGAATGCCGGCGTCGCGGGCGTCCTTCGCCCGTTCCACCATCAGGTCCACCGACCAGCGCGACACGCCGGGCAGCGCGGCGATCGGCTCTTCCACCCCGGCCCCTTCGGTGACGAACAGCGGCCAGAGGAAATCGCTGGGCGACAGGCGGTTCTCGGCGTGCATCGCCCGGCTCCAGGCCGAGGCGCGGGTGCGGCGCAGGCGCAGCGCCGGATAGGGTGCATAGGTCATGGCGCGGGTGTAGGCGGCGGACGCCGAGGGATCAAGCAGGGCACATCGTCCATGGCGACAGGAAGACTTTGCCGATCGCTTAGACCTTGGTCGAAGCGGCGGAGCCTGATCATTTTTCGTAAACCCTATTGGCGCAGGCTTTTGCCCAGCGACCCATAGGAAAGCCTCATGATCAAAGTCACATCGGACCGCAGCCGCCGGCTTGTCATTGCCGAAATGTCGGGGTTTCTCGATCCGGCCGACGTCGAGCGCTTCGACGCCGACAAGGAAGCCGCGGTGCTGGCGATGGGGCTGGGATCGGGCGACTATGTCATCCTGATCAACACCGAAGGCTGCGTCATCCAGTCGCAGGAGGTCGTCGCCGCATTCACCCGCGTCGTGCTGGACACACGCTTCAAATCGCGAAAGCTGGCGGTCGTGCGGCACGACAATCTGACCCGGTTGCAGACCCGCCGCATCCTGAGCGTGCGCGACGATGCCGAGATATTCGCCTCGGTGGACGAAGCGGAAGCCTGGCTGTTCGATGTCGGCGAGCAGCGCCGCGTCGCCTGAACCACAGCCCCGATCGAAACTGGCGGGCCACGCAGCCATCGCCTATGAGCGGCCGATGCGCTGCATCCATCATATCGCCCTCATCTGTTCCGACTATGACCGCTCGCGCGCCTTTTATCGCGATATAATCGGCCTGCCCGTCATCCGCGAAGTCTGGCGCGCCGAGCGGCAATCGTGGAAATGCGATCTCGACGCGGGCAATGCGCAGATCGAACTCTTCTCCTTCCCCGCGCCCCCGCCTCGGCCCAGCCGCCCGGAAGCCTGCGGGCTGCGCCACCTGGCCTTCATAGTCGCGGACATCGACGCGGAGGTGGCGCGGCTCGACGCGGCCGGGGTGCCATGCGAGCCGATCCGCATCGACGACCATACCGGCCGGCGCTTCACCTTCTTCGCCGACCCCGACGGCCTGCCGCTCGAACTTTATGAGGTTGAGAAATAGCCAAAGTTCCGTTCGCTTCGCGCGTGTCGAGAAGCGGATAGAGCCCTGCTTCCCGTTTCTCGGCTTCGCTCGAAACGAACGGCGATGCTTATTATTTCGCAAAGCGCTTGAAGAAACTGTCCGCATTCCATGCCGGGCGCGCATCGGCATTGGCGACGCGTAGCGCGACCGCGGTCACATAGGCGTTCAGCTTCGCGCTCTCGGCAGGCATGACCGGCTGGTTCAGATCGTCGAACGGCGAATGATAGAGGTTCGCCCGCCATGCCTTTTCCGTGTCGGCTTCCGGCGTGCCCGCCTTGAAGCCATATTTGAAGAAGAGCGCGGGAATGCCTTCGCGGATGAAGGCATATTGGTCCGACCGGATGAAGACGTTGCGATCGGGGAAGGGATCGGGGGTGATCGGCAGGTTCATCTGCGCGCTCACCGCCGCCGCATCCTGGCCGAGCGAGCTTTGGTCATAGCCGATCGGCGTCACGCTGGTCAGCGGGAAGATCGGCAGCGCCATGTCGAAATTCAGATCGGCGACGATGCTGGACTGCGGCACCGTCGGTCGCCGTGCGAAATAGCGCGCGCCCAGCAGCCCCTTCTCCTCCGCCGTGACGACCGCGAACAGGATCGACCGCTTCGGCTTGACCTTGCCGGCCTTGAGCGCTCTCGCAATCTCCAGCAGGCTGGCGACGCCCGACGCATTGTCGAACGCGCCATTATAGATGGCGTCGCCCTTGATCGGCGTGCCGACACCATAGCCATCCAGATGCGCCGACAGCACGACATGTTCCGGCCGCAATTCCGGGTCGCTGCCCGGCAGCACGGCGATCAGGTTGGGCGACGACAGGTCGCGGCGCTTGGCGGCCACCTGCGCCTTGAAACGCAGCGCGAGCGGGAAGCTGGCGACCGCGGCGGAGGCGTCGGCCGCGGCGACGATCGCAGCGAAATCCTTGTCCGTCCCGGCGAAGAATTGCGCCGATTTGGCGGGATCGACCTGCGCGCCCAGGAACGGCGTCTGTGTTTCCCGCAGGGTTGCGTCGGCGTAATAGAGCGCCGGCGCCCCCGCCAGCGCCACCCGGCGGACCCAGGGAATCTCCACCTGCTTGGGGGTGACCAGCGTGATGAGGCCAAGCGCCCCCTGCTCTGCCAGCCAATGCGCGCGTTCTGACCGGGCATGGGACTTGAGCGCGCCGGAGATGGTGGACGGCCCGCCCGACAGCACGACGACGATCTTGCCCTTGAGGTCCAGCCCGGCGAAATCGTCATGCCCCGCTTCGGGCAGGTGCAGGCCATAGCCGGCGAACACCATCGGCGCGTCGATGCGTTCGGGCACCGGGCCGCCGCCCCCCGAAAAGATCAGGTCGCCCGGCACCGCCAACGCCGTTTCGCCCTGCGGCCCGGCCAGCGCGGCGCGGCTCTGGTCCGCCAGGATCACCTGCTCGATAAAGGCGACCGGCTGCTTGTAGCCGTCGATCCCCGCGGGTTTCAGGCCCAATGCCTTGAACTGGGCGATCACATAGTCGGCCGCGCGATCATAGCCGGGCGTGCCGGTGCCGCGCCCCTCCATGCCGTCATTGGCCAGCGCCTGGACATGCGCCCACCAGCGCGCGCCGGCGTCGCCCTCCCCCTCCGCATGAACAGGGGCAGCGGCGATCGTAGCAAGCAGGGGAAGAGCGAACAGGGAAAGGCGCATGGACGGGTCACTCCATATTTTCAGTCATCTATCATGCCTGAACCGGTCCGACGAACAAGGGGCTTGGAACCGCCACGGACACCGTGTATTGCTCAAACAACACACGTTGAGGAGATTGTGATGCCCCGCCCCTTTCCCCGCTTTGAGATGCCGTTACTCGCGCTGGCCCTGACGGGCATGGCGCTGTCCACCACCGCCTGCTCTCGCACCGACGAGTCGCCCGCCGCCGATGCAGGCGCGCGCAGCACGCAGGACTGGTCGGCGCTCAAGGATTTCACCGAGATCGACGCGACCGGCCCGGACAATGTCGCCGTCACCATCGGCAGCGGCTTTGCGGTGAAGGCGGACGGCGATGCCAGGGCGGTCGCCGACCTCGATATCCGGGTCAAGGACGGCAAGCTGGTGATCGGCCGCAAGTCGAAGGTCGACTGGAACTGGGGTCGCAAGGATGGCGACAAGGGGGCGACGGTCCATGTGACCATGCCCGCCATCACGGCCGCCGCACTGACCGGCGCGGGCGATTTCGACCTGGACAAGGCGCAGGGCGAGCGGCTGGACCTGTCGCTGACCGGCGCGGGCGATTTTCGCATCGGCACGGTGGCGCTCAAGACGCTGAGCGTCGATATCACCGGCGCGGGATCGGTGAAGATTGCGGGCGCCGCCGACGCTGCGAAACTGTCCATCACCGGCGCGGGCGACATCGACGCCGAAGCGCTGAAGGTCGGCACGGCGGACCTGTCGATCCTGGGCGCGGGCGATATCGACATTGCCTCCGACGGGAAGGTCGCTATCAGCATCATGGGTCCGGGCGACGTAACGGTGAAGGGCAAGGCGCAATGCACGACGAGCGGCGTGGGACCGGGCGAAGCGCGCTGCGCACCCTGAGCGCAATCATGGCGGGCGTCGCGGGCCTGACCATCGCCGCGCCCGCCAGCGCCGTGACGCGCGGCTACACCATCACCAGCTTCGACGCGATCCGCGTGGATGCACCCGTCATCGTCATCCTGACCACCGGCGTCGGCGCGTCAGCGCGGGCAGAAGGCGACCAGGGGGCGCTCGACCGACTGAAGGTCGATGTGTCCGGCCGGCTGCTCACCATCGGCATGGACCGGGCGCGGCCGGGCGAAAAAAGCGGTGGCGCGGCCACGCTGCGCCTGTCCACCGCCATGGTGCAGCGGATCGTGCTGACCGGCGGCGGATCGGTGTCGATCGACCGGATGAAGGGCTTGCTGGGGCAGATCGTCCTGGGCGGCAATGGCGATATCACTGTCGCGACGGTCGATCTGGACCAAGTCGAACTGGCGTTGGCGGGCGGCGGCCGCGTGACGATGGCGGGCCGGGCGGGCGTCGCCAATATTCGCGTCAACGGCCCCGGCGCGCTGGCGGCCGAGCCGTTGATCGCGCGCCAGGCCAGCGTCACCAACGAAGGACCGGGCAGCATCACCCTGACCGCCGACGTTACCGCGAAGGTGACGACATCGGGATCGGGCGACGTCACCATCACCGGCAAGGCCGCCTGCACCGTCGACAATCGCGGCACCGGCCGCGTGCGATGCGGGGGCGAGAGTTTTTAGAGGGATTGGGATGGGTGGGGAGTGGACGGTCCGCTTCCCGTGTCCATGCCGTAATCAGCTGCCATTGCGCCAATCGCTATATGCAGCTTATTTTTTACGCCGGAGGTGATATGGCGACCGAGCTTCTAGTTGACGGAATGTTGTCGGGAACTGGTATTCGCGACGCCATCAACGGCGGCTATATCGATCCAAAATCCATTGGGTTGTCAGAGCAACTCGCATGCGGACTAACTTCTTGGCTGGCGCGATACGAAGACGCGCACTTTGCTGGTTTTCCTGATGATCTTGTGGCCGAACTCGACAAAAACGGTATGGCGTTGGCATCAAGGATCAGGGAAGAACTGACCGGCACGACGGTCGGCTACTTCTCCAACGGGCTTATGAGGCGATTGGATTAGGTCCGCTTATCGGCGCTGCAACTGAACCCTTTGACGACAGGGTCTGGTCGCTTCCAGACATACCCGCTCCAGTCATGCCGGGCCTGCCCCGGCATCCCGCTTCTTTCCGAACGCAGCAACAACTTTTCGCCCTGCCTTACCGCTGCTTCTTGGCGATGGTCGCGGTGAAATCAGGGTCTTTATTCGCCACCCAGTCGACGAATTTGCGCACATTGGGATGGGCCAGCAGGCCCTCGACATTCGTGCCGTGGCGCTGCAATTCGGAATTGGTGAAATTGGCGATCAGCGTCTGCTGGCAGATGCCATGCATGGGAACGACATCGCGCCCGCCCCGGCTCTTGGGAACGGGATGGTGCCAGACGATCGTCTTGCCGGTCGGCCGCCCGCACAGCCAGCAGTCTATCACCGGCGCCGGCGCATCCTCCTCGACAGGCACGTCTTCGTAGCGACCATGTTTGGAATGTTTGCGGGCCATCTTCTACCTGCCATCATCTATATGAACGTCTTGGAACTGCGCCGCCCCTCTAAAGGAGCGGGGGCGCCATTACCACAGTCGAACCTGTTAATCGGCTTTGGCTATCCATCGGCGGAAAGACGGGTATGCTGCCCATTCACGAGGGCCTTCCAATGTAGGATTTTGTCTGGTCTATCCTTCTGGATGAATCCGCCGCCCCTCCCCGACAGTCCTGCCGTCGCGCGATCGGCGCATCGCAGTCGCGTGGGCGTAGCGCCAGTGTCGCGCGCGTGTCGCTTGAGTGTGGCCCATGTGGCGCGTCGCAGGGGCGTCACGAGGGCTTCGCGGCAGCCTCACAGTGACTATTGGCCGAATTTGCCCGACGACGGTGTGAACTTCGCCCGTCGTGTCCCGTCGCGTCCTGCCGCTGCATCGCCCGTCACCAATCGACCTTACTTATCGAAAACTTTACCAGAGCGCCGCTAGACACAGCGGACTTGTCCATAGCCGGGTTTTGATGATGCGCTTTTCCTTCGCCCTGCCCCTTCTGACCGCGATCGCGGTGCCGCAACCTGCCTGGGCGCAGGTGGCCGTGGCCGACAGCGGCGATACCGGCTGGATGATCCTGTGTGCGCTGCTGGTGCTGCTGGCCGCGTTGCCGGGGCTGATGTTGCGCCATGCGGGGCAGGTCAATGTGCGCAGCGCCCTGTCGGTGACGGCGCAGGGCGCGGCTGTCGCGGCGGTCGCGGCGCTGACCTGGGGCATTGCGGGCTACAGCATCGCCTATGCGCCGGGCAGCGCCTGGCTGGGCGGCGGCGCGAACCTGCTGCTCGCCAATCTCGCCCAGTTGCGTGACGGGCTGACGGTGCCCGAATCGGCCTTCGTCCTGCTCCAGCTTGCGATTGCGCTGCTCGCCGCCTGCCTGCTGGTGGGCGCAGTGGCGGAGCGGACGCGGATCGGCTGGTGGGTCGCCTTCACCCCGCTCTGGCTGCTGATCGTCTATGCCCCGGTCGCCCATGCGGTGTGGGGCGGCGGCTGGCTGGCCGATATGGGCGTCATGGATTTTGCCGGCGGGCTGGTGCTGCATGGCGTGGCGGGCTTTTCCGCCCTTGCCCTCTCCCTGATCGCGGGCGGGCGGCGCGAACCGTCCGATCCCGGCCACGCCCCGCTGCTGAGCCTGGCGGGCGGCGGGCTGCTGTGGGTCGGCCTGTCCGGCGTGGTCGGCGGCTGGGCGCTGGGCGCGACCGACGACGCCGCGACCGCCATCCTCAATCACCTCTTCGCCGCCTGCGCCGCGGCGCTGACCTGGGGGCTGCTCGACCGGATGCTGAGCGCCCGCACCAGCGCGACGGGCATACTGTCCGGCGCACTGGCCGGCATCGCCGCCATAGCGGCCAGCGCCGCGCTGGTGGGCACCGGCGGCGCGATGCTGATCGGCGTCATCGCCGCCTGCGTCGCACGCACCGGCGCAGGCATCCTCTCCGGCCGGGTCGATGACGGTGCAGGCGTCTTCGCCATCCATGGGCTGGGCGGACTGACCGGCGTGCTGCTGCTGCCGCTGTTCGTCCTGCCGCTGATGGGCGGGGTCGGCTTCGACGCGAATATCTCGGTTGGCGGGGCGTTGACGGCCCAGGCCATCGGCCTGATCGTCGTGGCGCTGTGGGCGATGGTCGGCAGCGCGATCGCTGCGCTGGTCGTGTCGGTCGTCATCCCCATGCGGGTCGGCGCGCAGGAAGAGGCCGACGGTCTCGACGCCAGCCAGCACGGCCAGCAGGGCTGGGACTTTCGTTAAGGCGATGACGCCCCCCCCTCTTCCGTCGCCCCCTCTTCCGTCGCCGTCGCCATCTTCGCCCATCAGGAAGAACGGCGGATCGGCGCCTGCCTGGCGTCCCTGCCGCTCGACCGGGCGGATACGCTCTTCCATGTGCTGGTCAACGGCACCTCCGACTCCACCGTGGCGCGAGCAAAGGCAGCGGCGGCCGGCCGGGCCAATGTCATCGTCCATGACATCCAGGCGGGCGGCAAGTCGCGGACCTGGAACCATATGGTGCATGATCTGCTGACCGGGACGGAAGCGGCGGTCGTCTTCATGGATGGCGACGCGCAGATCGTGGCGGGCTCGATCGATGCGCTGGTCGCCGATCTGGCCGCCCATCCCCGCGCCAATGCCGCGTCGGGGATGCCGATGAACGGGCGGATGGCGGCAACCTATCGCGGCACGCTGCACAGCGAAGGCGGGCTGTTCGGCGATCTCTATGCACTGTCTGGGAGTTTCGTGCGGGCTATCCGCGCCCGCGGGCTGCGCCTGCCCGACGACCTGATCGGCGACGACGGGCTGGTCGCATCCTGGGCGCATACCGGACTGCAAAAGGATATCGCCTGGGATCTGGCGGGGGTCGTGCCCTGCGACGATGCGGGCTTTCTGTGCGAGCAGGTCAGCCTGGCCCGACCCCAGACCTGGCGGATGCATTATAAGCGGCTGGTCAACTATTCGGTGCGTTTCTACCAGAACCGGATCGTGTCGGACATCATGACGCGCGAGGGGCCGGCCGGCCTCCCCGCGCGTCTTGCGAGCCTTTATTCCGAATGGCTGCCCCGCTTCCGCCCGCGCCCCGGCCTCACATCTTGGTTCGACCGGAAGGCGCTTAAGAGAATGCGCGACGCGGTTTAACGATCGCGGCCGGCCAGTTCCTTGTTCACAAACAGGGCGACACCCGTCACCACCGCACCCGACAGCAGATAGATGCCCGATGCGGCCAGGCCGAACTCGGCCGACACGAACAGCGCGACCAGCGGCGCGAAGCCTGCGCCCACCAGCCAGGCGAGGTCCGACGTCAGCGCCGACCCGGTATAGCGGGACGCGGTGCGGAAGTTCGACGCCACGATGCCCGACGACTGGCCGAAGCTCAGCCCCAGCAGGATGAAGCCCAGCACCATGAAGGCGACTTCGCCCAGATCGCCGCCGTTCAGCAGCAGGGGCGCCGCGACCGCGAAGATGGCGATGCCCACGGCCGACCAGCCGATCAAAGTGCGGCGGCCCACCATGTCGGCGACGAAGCCCGACACGATGATCGCCAGCACGCCGACGAACGCGCCGATCACCTCGATCATCAGGAAGCGTTCCAGCGGCTGGTCGGTGTAGAGCGCGATCCAGGACAGCGGGAACACGGTGACCATGTGGAACAGCGCGAAGCTGGCCATCGGCGCGAAAGCGCCGATCACGATGTTGCGCCCTTCGCTGCGGACGGTTTCGACGACCGGCGAAGGCTGTAGCTCGCGCGTTTCGAACAGCCGCTCGAACTCGTGCGTCACCACGATGCGCAGGCGGGCGAACAGCGCCACCACGTTGATCGCGAAGGCGACGAAGAAGGGATAGCGCCAGCCCCAGTCGAGGAAATCGGCGGTCGAGAGGGTGTTGAGGAAGAAGGCGAACAGGCCGGCCGCCACCATCAGCGCCAGCGGCGCGCCGAGTTGCGGCATCATCGCATACCAGCCGCGCTTGTTCTGCGGCGCGTTGAGCGAGAGCAAGGAGGCGAGGCCGTCCCAGGTGCCACCCAGCGCCACGCCCTGCCCGGCGCGGAACAGCGCCAGCAGGAAGGCGGCACCATGGCCGATCGTGTCATAGCCCGGAAGGAAGGCGATGGCCGCCGTCGATCCGCCCAGCAGGAACAGCGCAATGGTGAGTTTCACGCCGCGGCCATAGGCGCGATCGACCGCCATGAAGATGAATGACCCGATCGGACGTGTGATGAAGGCGAGCGCGAAGATGGCGAAGGACCAGAGCGTCCCCATCAGCGGCGACATATAGGGGAAGATATGCGCCGGGAAGACGATGCAGGAGGCGATCGCATAAACGAAGAAGTCGAAAAATTCCGACGTGCGACCGATGATGACGCCGATCGCGATCTCGCCGGGCGCGATCTTCTTGTGCCCATGCGCATGAAGCTGGCGCACGTCGCGTTCCGCCTGGGTCGAATTGGGCGTGGTCGTCGCGGAAGTCATGGGGTAAAACGGACCTTCATGCTGCGGGAACGATCCGTGCCGCACTTCGTTGCACGACGAATCATCCCGGTGATAAATTCACCCATGCCCTATTTTGCAGATGCACAGGGATAGGACAAAAGGTCCAATGTCGCGCGCCGGCCATCCTGATAATGCGGGCCGCATGATAGCCCGTCATTCCGCCACCAAGCGCGCATTTCTGCGCCGAATCGCGCCACTCCTGCTGCTGCCGCTGGGCGGATGCAACTGGGTGGTCCTGTCCCCCGCCGGCGACGTTGCAATGCAGCAACGCGACCTGATCCTCATTTCCACCGCGCTGATGCTGCTGATCATCATTCCGGTGATGGCGATGACGATCTGGTTCGCCTGGAAATATCGGGAGCAAGCGAAGGCGGAGGATTATGATCCCGACTGGGATCATTCGACCAGCCTGGAGCTGCTGATCTGGTCGGCGCCGCTGCTGATCATCATCGCGCTGGGCGCGGTGACGTGGAGCAGCACCCATCTGCTCGACCCCTATCGGCCGATCGAACGCGTCGATCAGGCGCGTAAGGTCGATCCGGCCGCCAAGCGGTTGCAGGTCGAAGTGGTGGCGATGGACTGGAAATGGGTGTTCATCTATCCCGAGCTGGGCATCGCGACGGTGAACGAACTGGCCGCGCCGGTCGACCGGCCGATCGAATTCAAGATCACCTCGTCCAGCATCATGAACAGCTTCTTCGTGCCCGCACTCGCCGGCCAGATCTACGCCATGCCGGGGATGCAGACGGTGCTGCACGCGGTCGCCAACAAGCCGGGTAATTATGAGGGTTTCTCCGCCAATTATTCGGGCGCCGGCTTCTCCAACATGCGTTTCCGCTTCCACGCGATGGATGAGGCCGGTTTCGACCAGTGGGTCGCCAAGGTGAAGGCCAGCGGCGCGACCCTGGACCGGGCGACCTACATCAAGCTGGAACAGCCCAGCGAAAAGGTGCCGCCTATGTATTTCGGCGGCGTTGAGCCCAAACTGTTCCACGCCGCGCTCAACATGTGCGTGCAGCCGGGCAAGAAGTGCATGGACGCGGTGATGATGACCGACATGCACGGCGGCGCGGGCAAGGAATCGGCGCATGACGTCGAAGGGCTGCGCCATGACGGCACGATCGACGTGGGCGGCTATCATCCGGTCGAGCCGGGCAAGAAGGGCGAGATCGCCCAGCCCGCGGGCATGACCCCGGCGGCGGACCGCACCCCGGCCGCGCAGGGCCATCAGGCCCCCGGCCAGCAGGACGGCGATGGGCATGGCGGTGGCCATGCCGGTCATGAAGGCATGTGATCGCCCATGCCCTGCCCCCGTTCTTTCTTTTCTCTCTCGCCTGAAGGCTAGACGCCATGTCCCCCTCCCCCGCCTCTGAAAATAGCGGCATCTGGAAGCTGATATTCGGTCGGCTCGACTGGAGTTCGCTCCCCCTGCACGAGCCGATCGTCGTCGGCACCTTCATCATGGTCATGCTCGGCGGCCTCGTCGTCGTCGCGGGCATCACCAAGTATAAATTATGGGGCATGTTGTGGCGCGACTGGTTCACCACCGTCGACCATAAGCGCATCGGCATCATGTACATGATCCTGGGCCTCATCATGTTCGTGCGCGGCTTTGCCGACGCGGTGATGATGCGCCTGCAGCAGGCGATGGCGTTCAACGGGTCGGAAGGCTATTTGAACGCCCATCATTACGACCAGATTTTCACGGCGCATGGCGTCATCATGATCTTTTTCGTCGCGATGCCGATGATCACCGGGATCATGAACTATATCGTCCCGCTCCAGATCGGCGCGCGCGACGTCAGCTTCCCCTTCCTCAACAATTTCAGTTTCTGGATGACGACGGCGGGTGCCGTCATCGTCATGATGTCGCTGTTCGTGGGCGAATTTGCGCGCACCGGCTGGCTGGCCTATCCGCCGCTGTCGGGCATCGCCTATTCGCCGGGCGTGGGCGTCGACTATTATATCTGGGGCTTGCAGATTGCGGGCATCGGCACGCTGCTGTCGGGCGTCAACCTGATCGCGACCATCGTGAAGATGCGCGCGCCGGGCATGAACATGATGAAGCTGCCGGTCTTCACCTGGACCTCGCTGTGCGCCAACGTGCTGATCGTGGCCGCCTTCCCGGTGCTGACCGCCGTTCTCGCACTGCTGTCGCTCGACCGCTATATCGGCACCGCCTTCTTCACCAACGACATGGGCGGCAACCCCATGATGTATGTGAACCTGATCTGGATCTGGGGTCACCCGGAAGTCTATATCCTCATCCTGCCGCTGTTCGGCGTGTTCAGCGAAGTCACCGCGACCTTCTCGAACAAGCGCCTCTTCGGCTACAGCTCGATGGTCTATGCGACGGTCGTCATCGCGATCCTGTCCTATCTCGTGTGGCTGCACCACTTCTTCACCATGGGATCGGGCGCCAGCGTCAACAGCTTCTTCGGCATCACGACGATGGTCATTTCCATCCCGACCGGCGCGAAGCTCTTCAACTGGCTGTTCACCATGTATCGCGGCCGCATCCGGTTCGACCTGCCGATGATGTGGACCGTCGCCTTCATGCTGACCTTCACCGTCGGCGGGATGACCGGCGTGCTGCTCGCCGTGCCGCCCGCCGACTTCGTGCTGCACAACTCGCTGTTCCTAATCGCGCATTTCCATAATGTGATCATCGGCGGCGTGCTGTTCGGCCTGTTCGCAGCGATCAATTACTGGTGGCCCAAGGCGTTCGGCTTCACGCTGGACACCAAATGGGGCAAGCGCAGCTTCTGGCTGTGGGTCGTGGGCTTCTGGTTCGCCTTCATGCCGCTCTATATCCTCGGCCTGATGGGCGTGACCCGCCGGATGCGCGTGTTCGACGATCCAAGCCTCCAGATCTGGTTCCAGATCGCCGCCTTCGGCGCGCTGATGATCGCCGCCGGCATCGCCTGCATGTTCGTCCAGTTCGCGGTCAGCATCATCAACCGCGAGAAGCTGCGCGACACGACGGGCGATCCGTGGAACGGCCGCACGCTTGAATGGGCGACCAGTTCGCCCCCGCCAGACTATAATTTCGCCTTCACGCCCGTCATCCATGACAATGACGCCTGGGCCGACATGAAGAAGCGCGGCTATCAGCGGCCGCTGTCGGGGTACGAAGCGATCCATATGCCGTCCAACACCGGCACCGGCATCATCATCGCCGGACTGTCCGTCGCCTTCTCGGTCGGCATGATCTGGTACATCTGGTGGCTCGCGGGCCTCAGCTTCGCCGGCATCCTCGCTGTCGCGATCGGCCATACCTTCAACTATAAGCGCGACTTCTACATCCCCAAGGATGTGGTCGAGCGTACCGAGGGCGAGCGCACCGCGCTGCTCGCGACCCAGGGTTAATCCATCATGGCAAGCGCATCTCCGATCGACCCCGCCTTCCTCGACAAGGACGGCAACCCGCTCTTCCATCTGGACCATGAGCCGCATCATCCCGAAGGGTCCAGCACCATGCTGGGCTTCTGGATGTACCTGATGAGCGATTGCCTCATCTTCGCCTGCCTGTTCGCCACCTATGCGGTGCTGGGCGGCAACTATGCGGCGGGACCGGGGCCGAAGGATCTGTTCGATCTGCCGCTGGTGGCGGTGAACACGGCCATGCTGCTCTTCTCCTCCATCACCTATGGCTTCGCCATGCTGGCGATGGAGAAGAACCGGGTCGGCGCGACGCAGGGCTGGCTGGCCGTCACCGGCCTGTTCGGCCTCGCCTTCCTCAGCATCGAAATGTACGAATTCGCGCACCTCATCCATGAGGGCGCGACGCCGATGCGGTCGGGCTTCCTGTCGGCCTTCTTCACGCTGGTCGGCACCCACGGGCTGCACGTCACCTTCGGCTGCATCTGGCTGGTGACGCTGATGGTGCAGGTCGCGAAAAAGGGCCTGATACCCGCCAACCAGCGCCGCCTGATGTGCCTCAGCATGTTCTGGCACTTCCTCGACGTCATCTGGATCGGCGTCTTCACCTTTGTCTATCTGATGGGAATGCTGCGATGAGCGATGCCGCCCACCCCAAACCCGGCCATGACCACCCCGACGCCCATGCGGGCGCGCATGGCAGCATGGGCAGCTACATGATCGGCTTCGGCCTGTCGGTGATCCTGACGGCCATCCCCTTCTGGCTGGTCATGGCCGGCGTCTTCGCCAATCCGCAGACAACCGCAATCATCATCATGGCCTTCGCCGTCGTGCAGATCGTGGTCCACATGATCTACTTCCTGCACATGAACACCCGTTCCGAAGGCGGCTGGTCGATGATGGCGCTGATCTTCACGCTGGTGCTGGTCGTCATCACCCTGTCCGGGTCGATGTGGGTCATGTATCATCTCAATCATAATATGATGCCCATGTCGCAGCATGACATGAGCCAGATGCCGTGAAAGCCATGGACCCCCGCCCCGAAAAGGCGGGGTTCCCGGTCGGCCTGACGCTGGCCGCGCTGAACCTGTTCGTCGGCCTCATTGCGCTCGGCGTCTGGCAGGTGGAGCGGCTGGCATGGAAGCGCGACCTCATCGCCCGCGTCGATGCCCGCATCCACGCCGCGCCGGTGCCGGCTCCGGCCAGCGCAACCCAGGCCGACGAATATCGCCGCGTCACCGCCACCGGCGCCTTCCTGCATGACAAGGCCGCGCTGGTGCAGGCCGCTACGGTGCGCGGCGCGGGCTATTGGGTGCTGACCCCGCTGCGCCAGGCGAACGGCGTGATTCTCCTCGTCAACCGCGGCTTCGTGCCGCCGGAAGCCAAGGCCCGCTACGATCGGCCGCAGGGCGTGGTGCGCGTCACCGGCCTGCTGCGCCTGACCGAACCGGGCGGCGGCTTCCTGCGCAGCAACGATCCCGCCGCTGACCGCTGGTATTCGCGCGACGTCGCCGCCATCGCCGCCGCGCGCAATCTCAGGCCGGTCGCGGGCTATTTCATCGACGCGCAGGCCGGCCCTTCGCCCAACGCGCTGCCGGTGGGCGGGCTGACCGTCGTCAGCTTCCCCAACAACCATCTGCAATATGCCATCACCTGGTTCATACTGGCGGCGATGGTCGCCGGGGCCTATAGCCTGGTCATGCGCCAGTCTGGAAAAGATCGCCGGGGATGACTGCACAGCCGGGAAGACGCGCGCGCTGGCTGCCGAGCCGGTGGCCCGCCGACGCAGCCGGGCGCCGCAACATGGCGTTGCTGGTGCAATTGCGCTGGATCGCCATCGCCGGGCAGGTCGCGACGATCCTGTTCGTCCATTTCGGCATGGACATCCACCTGCCGCTGCCATCGATGCTGGTCGTGCCGTGCATCGCAGCGGCGATGAACATCGGCAGCCTGATGGTGCTGCGCAGGCGCACCGACATCACCCATGCCGAGCTGTTCCTGGCGCTGTTGTTCGACGTGTTCGCGCTGACCACCCAACTTTATCTGAGCGGCGGCGCGACCAATCCGTTCGTGTCGCTCTATCTGGTGCAGGTGGCGCTGGGCGCGGTGCTGCTGCATCGCTGGAGCGTATGGGGAATCGTGGCGGTATCGATGCTCTGCGCGGCGATGCTGGCCTTCGTCTACCGTCCGCTCGACCTCAGCGAAACGCTGGAAGGGCATTTGTTCGACCTGCATATCGTCGGCACCTGGATCTGCATCACCATGATCGCGGTGTTGCTGGTGCTGTTCATGACCCGCGTGACCCGCAACCTGCAACAGCGGGAGGCTTATCTGGCGGAACTGCGGCAGCAGGCGGTCGAGGAAGAGCATATCGTACGGATGGGCCTGCTGGCATCGGGCGCGGCGCATGAACTGGGCACTCCTCTCGCCCAGCTCGCCGTGGTGCTGGGCGACTGGCGGCACATGCCGGAGATCAAGACCCACCCCGCACTGGTCGAGGAAGTGGGAGAGATGGAAGCGGCAGTGCAACGCTGCAAGACCATCCTGACCGGCATCCTCATGTCCGCGGGGGAGGCGCGCGGCGAAGCGCCGCAGATCACCAACGTCCGCGATTTCATCGACATCATCGCGCGCGACTGGCGGATCGCCAATCCGGGTATGCCGCTGCGCTGCGATTTCGGCCCGCATGAATATCCGCGCATCATCGCCGATCCGGTGATCCGCCAGGCGGTGACCAACCTGCTGGACAATGCGCGCGAGGCGGGCGCGACCTATATCAACATGATGGTCAGCCGCGACAGCCAGTGGCTGCACATCGCGGTGCGCGACAATGGCCGTGGCTTCGACGCGGCGATGCTGGCCGATGTCGGCAAACCCTATCGGTCGAGCAAGGGCAAGCAGGGCGGCGGCCTCGGCCTCTTCCTGGTGGTCAATGTCGTGCGGAAGCTGGGCGGGCGGGTCGATGCGAGCAATGGCGCGGAGGGCGGCGCGATGATCCTGCTGCGCCTGCCGCTCTCGACGCTGGCGCTGGAGGAGGCGAATGATGACGGATGAACGGCAATTGCTGATCGTCGAGGATGACGAAGGCTTCGCCCGCACGCTCAAACGCTCTTTCGAACGGCGCGGTTACAGCGTGCTGTCGGCGGACAGTCTGGAAACGGTCACGGCGATACTGGCCGACAACCGGCCGGGCTTCGCGGTCGTGGATCTGAAGCTTGGCCCGCAATCGGGCCTGGCCTGCGTCCAGGCGCTCCACGCCCATGATCCCGCCATGCTGATCGTGGTGCTGACCGGCTTCGCCAGCATCGCCACCGCGGTCGAGGCGATCAAGCTGGGCGCGACCAACTACCTAGCCAAGCCTTCCAACACCGATGATATCGAGGCGGCCTTCGCCCGCTCCGGCGGCGACCCCACCGCGCCGCTCGCGCCCCGGCCGACGTCGATCAAGACGCTGGAATGGGAACATATCCACGAGGTGCTCAAGGATAGCGAGTTCAACATCTCCGAAGCCGCGCGGCGGCTGGGTATGCATCGCCGCACCCTCGCCCGCAAGCTGGCCAAGCGTCAGGTAGGTTAAGTTTACTTACCCACTTGCGACAGACCCAGACAGGCTGGATCAAATAGAGAATCTTCGCTGTCGCAGACCATGACAAAGTATCCGCGCCGGACAGATGGTAATGGGCCGCTGTTTTCTTGTCGGAACCAGCAGCGTCGTCTATGACCTGTCCATCCATCCCGGCAGGAGGGGATCATGGCAGGCTTTATCGGCTATTGGCTTACGATCGATCGTGATTCCGGCACGTTCGACATGCAGATCGATTATTATGTTCCCGGCTATGACGATCCGGAAACCGGGGAAGCCTTCTACGAAACAAGCTGGAATTACAATTATTACGACCAGAGCGGGACGATCGGGGGCACCGGCGGCTATGGCTGGGACTCGGGTTCCGCCATCGTCTATCTCGGCTTTCCGGGAGGCGAGGATGCGTCCGACGGCACTCTCTCCTTTTCCGCGATGAACAATTTCAGCGGCGAGTCGGTCTCCATGACCTGGCACATCCTCAATGCCGGCCTTGCCCATGGCGACCAGTTGCTGACCGGTTCCGCCGACATGGACATCATCCTGTCCGGCTATGGCGCCGATGAACTGCGCGGCGGCGATGGCGACGATTTTCTCGACTCTGGCGATGGCAATGACCGGCTGTTCGGCGGCGCGGGCGATGACTGGCTGGACGGGGGGCGCGGCGCCGACCAGATGAGCGGCGGCGACGGCCATGACATTTATTTCGTGAGCAACATCTACGATCAGGTGATCGAGGCGGACGGCGAAGGCATCGACTTCGTCGTGTCGTCGGTCAGCTACACATTGGCGCCCTTCGTCGAAGCGCTGGCGCTCGACGGCCCCGATGCCCGCAACGGCACAGGCAATGAGCAGGATAACCGGATCGACGCCAACGACCTGGCCAACGTGCTGAGCGGTCTGGGGGGCGACGACCTGCTGCTGGGCTATGACGGCGATGACAGGCTGCTGGGCGGCGCCGGCTCGGACCTGCTGGACGGCGGCGCGGGCGACGATCGGCTGGAGGGCGGCGATGGCGATGACCTCTATGTCGTCGACTCAATCAACGACCAGACGATCGAACTGTCCGGCGGCGGCACGGACGAGGTTCTTGTTCTGGATCTGGACGATTACGAGTTGGCGAGCCATGTGGAAAATCTCACCTATCTCGGCGGCGCAGCGCTATTTCGCGGCAGCGGCAACAGCCTGAACAATCTCCTGAACGGCGGATTGGGCGCGGATATCCTGCGCGGCCTGCAAGGCAGCGACACCCTGCACGGCGACTTGGGCGACGATGTGCTGATGGGTGGAACGGGCGCCGATATGCTTTATGGCGATCAGGGCGTCGACATGGCCAGCTATGCCGAGGCCCTGTCGGGCGTCGCCGCCAACCTCGCCTCCGGCATCGGAACGCGCGGCGAGGCGATCGGCGACCAATATGACGGGATAGAGGGGCTGATCGGCAGCAGCCACGACGACAAGCTGACCGGAAACGCCGGCGAGAACCAGCTTATGGGCGGCGCAGGCGATGACATAATGTTCGGTGGCGACGGGCGCGACTGGCTGATCGGCGGAGCCGGCGCGGATCTGCTCAACGGCGGCAGGCATGGCGACGTTGTGAGCTATCGCGGATCGGTCGGGGCGGTGCTTGTCAATCTGCAGACCCAGACCGCATCGGGTGGCGACGCCGACGGCGACACGCTCATCAGCTTCAGCCATGCGGAGGGCGGCGACGGCAACGACGTACTGATCGGCGGCGGCGGCCGCAACCAGTTGATCGGCGGCCTGGGGAATGACCGGCTGGAAGGCGCCGCTGGCGACGACATGTTGCGGGGCGGCGCAGGCGCGGATACGCTGCTGGGCGGCGACGGCGACGACATTCTGGACTATAGCGGATCGACCGCCGGTGTGACTGTGAACCTCACCACCGGCGCAGCGGACGGCGGCGATGCGACCGGCGACAGCTTCAGCGGCATGGAAAGGATCACCGGCAGCGACCTTGACGACACTCTGGCTGGCGATGGCCGGGCCAATATATTGGTCGGCGGCGCCGGCGACGATATTTTATACGGCGGTGCTGGCAACGACATCATCATCGGCGGCCTTGGCGCGGATGAAATGCACGGCGGCAGCGGGTCGGACCTGTTGAGCTACAGGGGATCGCTCGACTGGGTGACCATCCATCTCGACCTGGGCTGGTCCTATGGCGTGGAAGGGGCCGGCGACAGGTTCATCGGGTTCGAGAATGCGCGCGGGAGCGAGGTCGGGGATGCGCTGTACGGCAATGCCGGCAACAACCATCTCTACGGCGGCGGCGGTGGCGACTATCTGGACGGCGGCGGCGGCAAGGACGTCCTCTACGGCGAGGCCGGCGACGACGCCTTCCTGTTCTGGACGGGGTCCGGCCAGGTGCGAATCATGGACTTTACCGCCGGCGACGAGCAGGCCGATGATCGCATCATTCTGACGATGGGCGAGGATTATGACAGTTTCGCCGAAATCATGGCGATCGCGACGACGGATGGCGCCGACACCCGCTTTGATTTTGGGGGTGGACAGTCCCTGATCCTGACCGGCGTCGATAAAGCCGCGCTGGTCAGTTCGGATTTCGTCTTCAGCTAGGGAGGGAAGAGGCAATTCCCGCCACGGCATGGCCGGTCAGGGCGTAGCGCGCCAAAAACGAGGGTTCACATCCTGGAGCATCGTGCGGAAAAGTGGGAACCGCTTTTCCGCTCAAAACGATGCGAAGATAAAAAACCAGATCGTACGACTTGCGTCCGATTAAACGCAGCGCGCTTTAGACAGCTGGAGCGGGTGAAGGGAATCGAACCCTCGTCACTTGCTTGGGAAGCAAAAGCTCTACCATTGAGCTACACCCGCCTGCCCGACCGCCCATGGCGCAAGCCATGGGCTGCTGTCAACGGGGATCAGCCATAAGGCGCATCGGCATCGCGCGCCGGAATCGCGCCGCGGCGGCCGATATTCCAGCCGGCGAGACGATGCCCGGCCAGCGCCGCATCGCGCGGGTTGGCGCCGGCCAGCCGGGCATGGAGATAGCCGCCATTGAACGCGTCCCCCGCCCCGCTCGAATCGATGACGTCCAGTTGACGCGGTATCGGCACGATCTCACCCGCCACCAGACAGCCATCGCCGCCCAGCTTCACGACCACGTCCCGCCCCTCGCCCGCACCCCAGCGCGCCGCCGCGTCGCGGGCGTCGTCGGCTTCGCCCATCTCGACCTCGTCCGCCAGCGTCGGCAGGCCCATGTCGCTGACCGCGATCGCCCGGTCGCGCCAGCGGCGCGCGGTCGCCGCATCGTCCCACAGCCGCGCGCGATAATTGCCGTCGAAGGCGATGCGGCCGCCATGGGCACGCACCTGCGCGCACAGGTCCAACAGCGCCTCCCGGCCGGCGTCCGGCAGGATCGCCAGGGTGATGAGCGAAAAATAGAGCAGGTCCGATTGCGCCGCCTGCGCCACCATCGCCGCGCTTTGCGGCAGGTCGAACATCCGCCGCGCCGCCGCCTCGCCGCGCCAGTAATGGAAGCTGCGCTCGCCCGCCGCATCCGTCTCGATCGCGTAGAGGCCGGGCAGCTTGTCCTTTGCCGCGATGACCAGCGACGTGTCCACGCCTTCCGCTTCCCATTGGGCGCACAGTTGCGCGCTCATGGGATCGGTGCCCAGCGCGCTGGCGAGGCGGACAGTGTCGCCCGCGCGCGCCAGATGGATGGCGGTGTTGATGACGTCGCCGCCATAGCGCAGGTTCCAGCCATCCCCATCGCCGCGGCTCAGCTCCAGCATCGCTTCGCCAATGACCGTGATCGTCGCCTTCGTCGCCATGCCCGCTCCCTGTGCAGTAGAGCCGGCGTGGTGCGCAGGGCCGCGTTTCAAGTCAAGAGGGCCTGCCGCGCGACCGCAGGGAACGATTGCGCTGCAGCGCCGTTTTGCCGATGGCAAAGAGAGCACCGTCCACCGGCGCTTGATTCGGGGACAAGATGGTTACCGCCTCCACTGACGAAACAGGCAATCGCTTCGAACTGCTGGTTCAAAGCGTCACCGACTATGCGATCTATATGCTCGACCCGACGGGCGTAATCGTCAGTTGGAACGCGGGCGCGCGCCGCTTCAAGGGCTATGAAGCGGACGAGATCATCGGCCAGCATTTTTCCCGCTTCTACACGCCGGAGGACCTGGCCCGCGGTATCCCCGCAATCGCGCTCCATGCCGCCGAGCATGACGGCCGGTTCGAAGCGGAAGGCTGGCGCGTCCGCAAGGATGGCGGACAATTCTGGGCCAGTGTCGTGATCGATCCGATCCGGGCGCCCGACGGCCGGCTGCTGGGCTTCGCCAAAGTGACGCGCGACCTGACCGAGCGCCGCGCCGCGCAGGATGCCTTGCGCGCCAGCGAGGAACGCTTCCGGCTGCTGGTGCAGAGCGTGACCGACTACGCCATCTACATGCTCGATCCCGTCGGCACGGTGACGAGCTGGAACATGGGCGCGGAACGATTCAAGGGCTATAAGGCCGAAGAGATATTGGGCCAGAATTTCTCCCGCTTCTACAGCGAGGAAGATCGGCTGGCGGGCCTGCCCTCGCGCGCGCTCCATACCGCGCAGACCGTGGGCCGGTTCGAGGCGGAAGGCTGGCGCATTCGCAAGGACGGCACGCGTTTCTGGGCCAATGTCGTGATCGACCCGATCCGCACCCCGGACGGCACCTTGCTGGGCTTCGCCAAGATCACCCGCGACCTGACCGAACGACGCGATGCGCAACGCGCCCTCGACGAGGCGCGCGACGCCATCGTCCAGACCCAGAAGATGGACGCGATCGGCAAGCTGACCGGCGGCGTCGCGCATGATTTCAACAATCTGCTGGCGGTGATCGTCGGCAGCCTGGACCTCGCCCGGCAAAGGCTGACGACCGGCGGCGACATCGCCCGTTATCTCGACAACGCCATGACCGCGGCCGAGCGCGGCGCGACCCTGACGCAGCGGATGCTCGCCTTTGCGCGCAAGCAGGAACTCAAGCTGCAAAGCGTCGACTGCGTCCTATTGGTGCAGGGCATGGCCGAATTGTTCCGCACCACATTGGGCGCGGCGGTAGCCATAGAGATGCGCTTTCCGCCGGCGCTGGGCGCCGCCCATGCCGATCCATCCCAGTTGGAACTGGCGCTGCTCAACCTGGCGGTCAATGCGCGTGACGCCATGCCGGAAGGCGGGCGGATCATCGTCGACGCGGCGCGAACGACCGTCGCCCCGGACGAGCGCCCCGACCTGGGGGCGGGCGACTATATCCGCCTGTCCGTGATCGACGAGGGCGAAGGCATGGACGCCGCCACGCTGGAGCGCGCCCGCGAACCCTTTTTCACCACCAAGGGCGTGGGCAAGGGCACCGGCCTGGGCCTGTCGATGGTGCATGGCTTCGCCCAGCAATGCGGCGGCTCGCTGACGATCGCCAGCGAGCCCGGCGTCGGAACCAGCGTATCGCTGTGGTTGCCGATGGCGCAGGCCGATGCGGAGGCGCAGCACATCGCCATGGTGGTGGAGGAATTGCATGACCCCAACATGCCGCTGGTCATTCTGGCGGTGGACGATGACGATCTGGTGCTGACGAACACGGCCGGTATGCTGGAGGATCTGGGCCATACCGTGTTCCAGGCGTCGTCCGGCGCCGATGCATTGCGGTTGCTGGCGGGCGGCAGCGTGGACCTGGTCGTCACCGACCATGCAATGCCGGGCATGACCGGCGCGCAGCTCGCCGATGCGATCGAACAGATGCAACCCGGCCTGCCGGTCGTCATCATTACCGGCTTTGCCGAACTGCCGCCGCACGCCACGCATCGCCTGCGTCTCGACAAACCGTTCAGGCAGGCGGAGCTTGCGCGCACCGTCGCGACCGCCATGCGCACCGCGCTCGCATCGGCGATCGTGGCGCGCGAACCCGATCCGCCCCGTACCGACTGTTGATCCATTTTTAGAAAAACCCGGCCGAAATATTGGAAAAGCGGCATTTTTCGTCGCTCTTTGCTTGCAACATCGGTGCAGTTCCCTGATGGGGACCATATCTGTTCCCAGCCTGCAGGATCGCATGGACATCTTGACTGCGCCGACCCCGACTTCGCATTTCTTCACATCGTTGCGGACACGGCTGCACTATCTCGACTGGGGCAATCCATCGGCCCCGACGCTGGTCCTGGTGCATGGCGGCTTCGACCATGCGCGCAGTTGGGACTGGACGGCGCGCGCGCTGGCGCGGGACCATCATGTCATCGCGCTGGACCTGCGCGGCCATGGCGACAGCGGCTGGTCGCCCGACGGCTCCTATATGATGGCCAATTTCGTGTACGACCTGGCGCAGCTGGTCGACCTGCTCGACCGGTCGCCCGTGACGATCGTGGGCCATTCGCTCGGCGGCGCGATCAGCCTGCGCTATGCGGGTCTGTTCCCTGAAAAAGTGCGCAAGCTTGTCGCGATCGAAGGTCTGGGCCTGTCGCCCGACCGCCTGAAGCAAAAGGCCGAACAGGCGGCGCCCCAGGTCTGGCGCGAATGGATCGACACGCGCCGCGCCAGCGCACGGCGCACGCCGCGGCGCTATCCCACGATCGAGGCGGCGATCGGCCGGATGCGCGAGCGCAACGAGCATCTGACGGTCGAGCAGGCGCTGCATCTGACCAGCCACGGCGTCAACCGCAACGAAGACGGCAGCTATGGCTGGAAATTCGATCCCTATCTGAAAGGGCTGGCGCCCCAGGCCGGCACCGATGAGGAACTGCCCGACTTCTGGAAGCGGATCAGTTGCCCCACCCTGCTCTGCCTGGGCCAGGATAGCTGGGCATCCAACCCGGAAAAGGACGGCCGCATCCGCCATTTCAGCGACGCCCGGCTGGTCGAGTTCGCCGATGCCGGCCACTGGCTGCACCATGACCAGTTCGAGCGCTTCATCGGCGAGGTTCGCGGCTTCCTAGAGGGTGAAGCCGGCGACAGCCGCACGGTAGTCCGCCTTTAACCCCGCGACGAAATCGGCGGTCGGCTGCACCTTGTCGACCGCGCCGATCCCCTGGCCGCAACCCCATACGTCGCGCCACGCCTTCTTGTCGCCGCCGGTCATCGCCGCGAAATCCATGTCCTTCGCCTTGGGCAGGCTGTCGGGGTCCAGCCCCGACGCGACGATGCTGGGGCGCAGATAATTGCCGTGGACGCCGGTGAACACGTCCGAATAGACGATGTCGGCGGCATGGCTGTCGACGATCATCTGCTTGTAGGCGGGGTCGGCATTGGCCTCCGCCGTGGCGATGAAGGGCGATCCCATATAGGCGAGGTCCGCGCCCATCATCCGCGCGGCGGCGATGGCGCGGCCGGTGGCGATCGATCCCGACAGCGCCAGCGGCCCGTCGAACCATTGGCGGATTTCCTGGATCAGCGCGAAGGGCGACAGCGTGCCGGCATGGCCGCCCGCCCCCGCCGCCACCGCGATCAGGCCATCGGCGCCCTTCTCGATCGCCTTGCGCGCGAACATGTCGTTGATGATATCGTGCAGGACGATGCCGCCATAGCTGTGGATCGCCGCATTCACATCCTCGCGCGCGCCGAGCGAAGTGATGACGATCGGCACCCTATATCGAACACACAGCGCCAGATCCTCCTCCAGCCGCGCATTTGTGCGGTGGACGATCAGGTTGACGGCGAAGGGCGCATCGGCGTCGGTCAGTTCCGCCTGCAACTGCTGCAACCACGCCTCGAACATGCCCGACGGCCGCGCATTGAGCGAGGGAAAGGCGCCGACGATCCCTGCGCGGCACTGCGCCATGACCAGCGCCGGTTGCGAGATGATGAACATCGGCGACCCGATCAGCGGCAGCGCAAGGCGGCCTTCCAGCAATGTCGGCAGGGTCATGAAACAGGCGTCTCCTCTATTATCACACCGCGCTAACACCGCTCGACCCTCGGAAAAAGGCCAAAATCAACTGTATTGATGTATTAATACAGCAATGCTATAAGGACGCTGCCAGACAGTGTCGGGAGCAGGACGATGTATAGCGAGAGCGATCTACAGGATGCCGTAGCGGCGGGCGCAATCCCCGCGCAGGCGGCGCAGGCGTTGCGCGATCATGTGGCGGGACTGCGCGCCTCGCCGATGGTGGACGAAGAACATTTCCGGCTGCTGACGGGCTTCAACGACATCTTCGTCGCGATCGCCAGCGTCCTGCTGCTGGTGGCGGTTGGCTGGCTCGGCAACAGCCTGCGATTCGGGGCGCCGGACCATCATCCTGCCTTCATGGCCGGCCTGCTGGTGGCTGCCGTCAGTTGGGGCCTGGCCGAATATTTCACCCGGCGCCGCCACATGGCGCTGCCCTCCATCCTTTTGCTGGGCGGTTTCGTCGGCGGCATCGTCTTTGCGGTCGGCGCGCTGGGTGCGCAGATATTCCCCCATGCGGGCGACAGCCTGGCCTCGATGATCGTGTGCGTCGCGGCCGGCGCGGGCGTGCTGGCGGCCTGGGCGCACTGGCGGCGCTTCATGGTGCCGATCACCGTGGCGGTCGGCGCGGCGGCGGCGGCCGGCGTCGGCGTCAGCCTTGTCATGGCCGGCACGCCCGACGATATGACTCTGCCCTTCGCGTTGCTGCTGATCGCGGGCCTCGCCATCTTCGCGCTGGCCATGCGGTGGGACATGAGCGACCGCGCCCGCACCACGCGGCGATCCGACGTCGCCTTCTGGCTGCACCTGGCCGCCGCGCCGATGATCGCGCATTCGCTGTTCCACCTGCTGGGCGTGATGAACGGCGACGAGATCAGCGCCGCGCGCGCCGCGCTGGTGATCGCCCTCTATGTCGCCTTCGGCCTCATCGCGCTGGCGATCGACCGGCGCGCGCTGCTCGTCTCCAGCCTCGCCTATGTCCTTTTCGCCCTGTACGGCCTGTTCCGCCAGGCCGGCGCGGTGGAACTGTCCTGGGCGCTCACGACGCTGGTGATCGGCGCGGCGTTGCTGCTGCTGTCGGCGCTATGGCACCATGCCCGCGCGCTGGTGGTGCATGGCTTGCCGCCACGCCTTTCCGAGCGCCTGCCCTATCTGGATCGCGCCGTCGCTTGACCGCGACCGGCTGCTCCCTCTTTTCAGGAGGGAGCAGCCGCAGACCTTCAATCCTCGACGATCCGCAGCAGCTTGCGCTCGACCGGTGCCAGCACGCCCTGCAACTCCTGGCCGCGCTTCAATATCTGGCCGCTTTCCCCGACCAGCGCCCACATGCCCTGGCGATGGCGCAGCGCCGGGCGCTTCTCGATCCGATATTCGGGGCGTTCGGCGGAGCGGCGGAAGGCGCTGAAGATCGCCGCCTCCTGCCCCATGTCCATCGCATAGTCGCGCCAATGGCCGGCCGACACCATGCGGCCGTACAGATCCATGATCCGTTGCAGTTCCAGCCGCTCGAACCCGACCTGGCCGCCCTTCGGCCCCGGCCCCGCTCCTTGATGGGGAAACGGCGTCACATTGGTCATCAGGCCCGGCCGCGCTCCTTGAACAGCGGCGCATCGTCATCGTCGCCCAATGCCGATGGCAATATCGGTCTCTGGCGCTCCGCCATCAGTTCGGCGAGGCGCTTCTGCAACTGTTCGACCTCGCACTGAAGCATCTCCAGCTTCTGCTTTTCGGGATCGAAACAGTCCGAACAGGGCGTGCCATAGGGCATGAAGTCGCGCTGATAGGCGGTCACGTCGACCAGCATCGCCCGCGCGGGAATGCCGACCATGGTCGCGCCTTCCGCCACATCCTTGGTGACCACGGCGTTCGCACCGACGCGGGCGCGCGCGCCGACATTGATCGGCCCCAGCACCTGTGCGCCCGACCCGACGATCACGCCGTCGTTCAGCGTGGGGTGACGCTTGCCGGCGATGCCGTTGGCGGGGTCCGTACCGCCCAGCGTGACATTCTGGTAAAGCGTCACATCATCGCCGATCTCGGCCGTCTCGCCGATCACGGTAAAGCCATGGTCGATGAAGAAGCGTTTGCCGATCTTCGCGCCCGGATGGATGTCGTTACCGGTCAGGAAACGCGACAAATGGTTCACGGCGCGCGCAAGAAAGAACAGCCGCGCGCGATACAGGCGATGGGCGACCCGATGAAAGGCCAGCGACCAGACGCCGGGGTAGAGCAGGATTTCCGCGCGGGACCGCGGCGCCGGATCGCGGGATTTGATCGAATCCAGATAGGAAATGAGGCTGCGCACCATCCAGACGTCCCTGACCGTTCCTAGACTTGTTATGAGCATCCCATATAAGGGGAATTGCCCGGCTTTTCCAGATGGGGCGCTAACCGCGCTTTTTCGCCGCAAATAGAAACTTGCTTGGCGGCACGCGATATACCAATCATGGAAGTAGACAATTCCAGTGAGGGGTAGCGGATGATCGACACTTTTATCGCCCATTTCGGCGAAATCCTGCCTTTCATCCTCGTCGGATTCGGCGCGCAGATCATCGACGGCGCGCTGGGCATGGCTTATGGCGTCATTTCCAGCACCCTGCTGCTGACCCTGGGCGTGTCGCCCAGCCGCGCGTCGGCCAGCGTCCATGTCGCCGAAACCTTCACCACCGGCGTATCGGCGATCAGCCATATCCTGCACCGCAATGTGGACTGGAAACTATTCGCCCGGCTCATCATTCCCGGCGTGATCGGCGGCGTCAGCGGCGCCTATTTTCTGTCCAATATCGACGGCGCGGTGATCAAGCCTTTCGTTCTGGCCTATCTCGCCGCGATCGGCTTCTACCTCATCTGGCGCGGCTTCCATCTGCCGCCCAAGCCCCGCGATCCCAAATGGGTCGCGCCTCTGGGCCTGGTCGGCGGCTTCATGGACGCCAGCGGCGGTGGCGGCTGGGGACCGATCGTGACATCGAACCTGCTGCTGCAGGGGTCCAGCCCGCGCCACACCATCGGCACGGTCAACACGGTCGAATTCATCCTGACCCTGTCGATCAGCCTGACCTTCCTCCTTCATCTGGGCTGGGAAGCCTTCACCACCTATACGCTGGGCCTGCTGATCGGCGGGGTGATCGCCGCGCCCTTCGGCGCGATGCTGGCACGCCGGGTGGCGCCGCGCATCCTCTTCTCGGCGGTGGGCGTCATCCTGACGATCACGTCGCTGTTCGGGGTCGCCAAATATCTTGGATATATCGGCTAAGACGCTTATATTCGGATTTCTGATCGAGGAATCCGATAAATGTCCAGTTATCTGCCCACGCTCAAGCAGCTGCAATATCTGGTTGCGCTCAAGGAGCAGGGCCATTTCGGCAAGGCCGCCGATAGCTGTTTCGTCACCCAGTCGACCCTGTCGGCGGGCATCCGCGAACTGGAATCGCTGATCGGCGTCACGCTGGTCGAGCGCACCCGCCGGGTGGTGCGCTTCACCGCCCTGGGCGATCGCATCGTGGTCAAGGCGCATCGCGTGCTGCGCGAGGCGGAGGAGCTGGCTGCCATCGCCGAGGCGTCGGGTAAGCCGCTGACCGGCGAGTTGCGGATGAGCGTGATCCCGACCATTGCGCCCTTCCTGCTGCCGCGGATGCTGCCCAGGCTGCGCGCCGACCGGCCCGACCTCAAACTCTATCTGCGCGAGGAAACGACCCAGGCGGGGATTGAATCGCTGCGCCACGGCCATGTCGATTGCGTGCTGATGGCGCTCCCCTTCGCCATGGGCGAGGTGGACAGCGAAATCCTGTTCCAGGACCGGCTCTATGTCGCCTTTCCGCATGACGAGCCGCGCGATCCGCCCGAATGGATCGGCCCGGACATGATCGATGAGAGCAAATTGCTGCTGCTGGAGGACGGCCATTGCCTGAAGGACCATGCGCTGGCCGCCTGCAACCGGCCCGACCTGCGCGCCAGCGCGACGATGATGGGCACGTCGCTGCACACGCTGATCCAGATGGTCGATAATGGCCTGGGCATGACGATGATCCCGGAAATGGCGATTGCGAGCGGGATATTGGAGCATACGCAAATTGTCGCGCGGCCGCTTCAGTCGGAACGCGCCTGGCGCGACATCGCGCTGGTGTGGCGCCGGAACAGCCCGCGCGAGAAGGAATTCCACCTGCTGGCCGGCATCTTGCGCGACGCCGCGGCGCTCAATTGCCGGTTGCCCGAAGCGGCTTAAGCCTTCCAGCCCTTCGCCCTGGCCTCATCCTCGGCCCGCGCCGCAACCCATTGAGTTGCGCCGTCGCCAAAATGCTCCTTCTTCCAGAAGGGCGCGTCGGACTTCATCCAATCGATCAGGAAGGCGCAGCTTTCCAGCGCGGCGGTACGATGGCGCGACGCCGTGCCGACGAAGACGATGCGCGCGCCCGGCTCCAGACGCCCGAAACGATGGATCACGCTGACGCCCAGCAGCGGCCAGCGCGCCAGCGCCTCGTCCACGATCCGGTCGACCTGCGCCTGCGTCATCGCCGGATAATGTTCCAGCTCCAGCGCGATCAGGCCGCCGTCCCCGCGCACCACGCCGGTAAAGCTCGCCACGCCGCCACCGCCCAGCGCCTCCAGCGCGGCCAGTTCGGCGGCGACATCGAAATCCGCCGCCTGGATGGCAACCCGTTTCATCCGCCCGTCACCGGGGGAAACAGCGCCACTTCGCGCGCGTCGCCGATCAGGCTGTCCAGCGGCACGAAACGCTGATCGATCGCCGCACGCAGCCGCGCCGGATCACTCAAAGCCTGCGCGTAACCCCCGCCCCGGGCGGCCAGCGTCGCGACCAGATCGGCCACGCTGCTATCTGCTGCGGGCCGCGCGACCCGCTCCTCGTCGCGGCCGATGGCCTCGCGCACCCAGGCGAAATAGACGATGGTCAGGTCCGCCATCGCCGGTCAGTCCATATGCTTGATGCCGACGCGCAGATAGTCCCAGCCGGTGACCAGCGTCAGCATCGCCGCGGCCCACAGGGTCACGATGCCCACCGTCTGGACGAAGGGGAATTGCGGCACCGCCCCGGCCAGGATCAATGCGCCCAGCGCGATGATCTGGAACGTCGTCTTCCATTTTGCGAGGCGCGACACCGGCACCGACACCTGCAGCCCGGCCAGAAATTCGCGCAGGCCCGACACTGCGATCTCGCGCAGCAGAATGATCATCGCGGCGGCGATATGGATGCCCGCTATGTCGCGGGTCGCCGCCAGCATCAGGATGACCGCGCCGACCATGATCTTGTCCGCGATCGGGTCCAGAAACACGCCCAGTTTCGACACCGTGCCCTGCGCGCGCGCCAGATAGCCGTCGAAATAATCGGTCACGCCCATCAGGCAATAGAGGGCGAAGGCCAGCGCATAGCCGGTGGTCCAGCGCGCGCCCTGTTCCGCCGGCCACAGCAGAGCGACCAGCAGCGGCACCGTCACGATCCGCGAAAGCGTCAGCAAATTGGGCAGCGTTAGCATCGCCGCGAACTGCCACAGTCCGGCGCGGCATACAAGCAAAGCCGTATCGTCATGCCCAACCCATTGGACACAGACGTCGTCAACCGCTAGACCCCGCCCCGGTCGCTCACGGGAAAGAAGACGCCCCTATCCATGCAAGCCTCTCTCAGGCTCTTGAACAAGCGCCGTTTTCTGCCGCTTTTCATCACCCAGCTCCTTGGTGCGTTCAACGACAATCTGTTCAAGAACGCGATGGTCCTGTTCGTGGTCTATCAGGTCTATAACGACGAGAAATCCGAAACCTGGTTCAGCGCGCTGGCCACGGGCCTGTTCATCCTGCCCTTCTTCCTGTTGTCGGCGATATCGGGCCAGTTGGCCGACCAGCGCGACAAGGCGGTCATCATCCGCTGGGTGAAGGCGGCGGAAATCCTGATCATGGGCGTGGGTGCGGTGGGCCTCGGCCTCATCTGGAGCGGCATTGCCGTCCACACGCTGGCGATCCCGCTGCTGCTGGTCGCGCTGTTCGCCATGGGCATCCATTCGACCTTCTTCGGCCCGATCAAATATGCGATCCTGCCCCAGCATCTGCATGACGACGAAGTGCTGGGCGGCACCGGCCTGGTCGAAGCGGGCACTTATATCGCGATCCTGGCCGGCACGATCCTGGCCGGCGTGATCCCGGTGGAGGCGGCCGCGGTCGGCATCATCATCACGGCGCTGATCGGCTATATCGCGGGGCGGGCAGTGCCCTCGGCGCCGTCATTGCTCGAAAAGCAGCCGATCGACTTCCACATCATCCGCTCGTCGGTCGCGCTGGTGCGCGGGACGATGCATATTCGCCGCCTGTTTCTGGCGATCATGGCGATCAGCCTGTTCTGGGCGGTCGGCTCGATCCTGTTCATCCAGTTCCCGCCGCTGGTGAAGAATGTCCTGACCGCCGACAAGCCGGTCGCCAGCCTGTTCCTGGCCATCTTCTCGATCGGCATCGCGATCGGCTCCGTGGCGATCAACCGGCTGTTGCAGGGCCATGTCTCGGCCAAATATGCGCCCGCGTCTGTGATCGGCATGGGGCTGTGCATCGTCGCCTTTCACATCGTGTGCGACCTGTGGACGCCCTCGCCGGACGGGAAGATGCTGTCGCTCGCCGGGTTTCTGGCCCATCCGCTGGCGATTCCGCTGTCGTTCTGCCTGCTCGGCGTCGCGACCTTCGGCGGCATGTTCGTGGTGCCGCTTTACGCCTTCCTGACCACGACGGTCGAAAAATGCGAAGCGGCGCGCACAGTGGCGGCCAATAATATCGTCAATTCGGGCGCGATGGTGGTCGGATCGCTCTGCGCCATCGGGCTCAGCATCGCCGGCGTATCGGTGGTGATGCAGTTGCTGCTGGTCGCCTTCCTCACCCTGCCCTGCGCGGCGATGGCGTGGAAGCTCCACAAGGCCTGCGACGGCCCTTTATGCCATTGACCGGACGCCCGGTCCTCGTCTCAGAAAATGAAGCTGTAGAAGGCCGTGAAGAAGGCCGCGAAGCTCAGGCCGAACAGCTTCCAGTCGCTGTCGTCGTCGCTGAACCGCTTCTTGCGCGCGGGCATATCCTCCACCACGCGCAGCACATGGGCGGGCAGCCGCTGGCGGAAAGGATGGCGGGCCGATTCGGTGGTGAGGACGAGGGGTCGGTTTCGCATAGCGATTGGTTAACGCAAAATTTACCATATAGACCAGCGCATATTGTGGTTAATTCCGACCTGTCCCGGCACGGGACAGGCTTGACTGTATGATATGAATAACACAGTATGACCCAAGACATGCCCGATTCCGCCCCACTCGATCCCTTCGCGCAACCCCCGCGCGAGTTCGGCGCGGGTCCGCCCAGCGCCTTCGCACGGCCCACGCCCTGGCGTCGCCGGCTCCAGATCGCCGGATGGGTGATCGCCGCAGGCCTCGCCATGCTGATGATTCTGGTCGCCTGGCTCGCGGTCACGGCGCCGCTCTCCCGCTCGCTCAAGCCGATCGCGCCGCCCAGCATCAGCCTGACGTCGGCGGACGGCCATCTGATCGCCCGGCGCGGCGCGGTGATCGACACACCGGTGACGATGGCCGAATTGCCCGCCCATGTGCCGCAGGCGTTCATGGCGATCGAGGATCGCCGCTTCATGACCCATTGGGGGGTCGATCCGCGCGGCGTCGCGCGGGCCATGTGGCATAATCTCTGGTCGGACGGATCGTCGCAGGGCGGCAGCACGATCACGCAACAACTGGCCAAGGGCGTCTTCCTGTCCAGCGACCGCACCTTCGGCCGCAAGGCGCGCGAGGCGCTGATCGCACTCTGGCTGGAAGCGTGGCTGACCAAGGACCAGATCATGGAGAGATATCTCTCCAACGTCTATTTCGGCGACAATGTCTATGGCCTGCGCGCCGCGGCGCTCCATTATTTCAACCGCACCCCCGAACGGCTGACCATCCCGCAGGCCGCGATGCTGGCGGGGCTGTTGAAGGCGCCCTCGCGCCTTGCTCCCACCGGCAACCTGAAGGGCGCCCGCACCCGCGCCGCGCTGGTGACGCAGGCGATGGTCGATGCCGGCTATATCAGCCAGGCGGAACGCAACGCCCTGCCTCCCGCCCGGCTCAACGTCCATGACACGCCCGACGCCACCACCGGCACCTATTTCGCTGACTGGGTGCTTGCCGACGCGCGCGATCGCGCCGGGGCCGTCTATGGCGAACAGAAGATCGAAACCACGCTCGACTGGCGCATCCAGCGGCTGGCCGAAGCCGCGATCCGCCGCGCGCCGCTGGGGGCTGCGCAGGCGGCGCTGGTGGCGATGAAGCCCGATGGCAGTGTCGTCGCCATGGTCGGTGGCAAAAATTACGCCAGGAGCAGCTTCAACCGCGCCGTGCAGGCGAAGCGCCAGCCGGGTTCGACCTTCAAACTGTTCGTCTATCTCGCCGCCTTCCGCGCGGGGATGACGCCCGACGACATGATCGATGACACGCCGATCACCACCGGCACCTACCGCCCCGCCAATCACAGCGGCAAGTATCGCGGCCGCATCACGTTGCGCCAGGCTTTCGCCGCGTCGAGCAATGTCGCGGCCGTGCGGCTGACGCAGAAAGTCGGCGTCGACAATGTCATCAAGGTCGCCCGCGACCTGGGCGTCACCGCGCCGCTGACCGAAGATTTGAGCCTCGCGCTCGGCACGTCGGAAATCCCGCTGGTCGAACTGGCGGAGGCCTATGCGGCGGTCGCAGCGGGCGCCTATCCCGTGCTCGCCCATGGCCTGCCGCCCGAGGAACAGGGCTGGTTCGAAAAGCTGATGCAGCGCCAGCAGCAATTCAGCCAGGACCAGCTCGACATGATCCGCGACCTCCTCTCCTCCGCCGCCAATCGCGGCACCGGCAGCGCGGCGGCGCTGCGCACCAGCACCTTCGGCAAGACCGGCACGACGCAGGACAGCCGCGACGCCATTTTCGTCGGCTATGCCGGGGGCCTCGTGACGGCGGTGTGGATCGGCAATGACGACAACGCCCCCCTGCCCGGCGGCGCGGCCGGCGGCGGCGTGCCCGCGCGCATCTGGCGCAATTTCATGAGCGGCGCGATCAACGAGCCGGTCGAGGATGCCCCCGAAGAAACGCAGGACGCCGATCTCGTCAACGCGATCGCCAATGTCACGGTGGAAACCGGCATCGGCAATGTCGGGCTGGGCGTCGATGAAGGCGGCATGACGGTGAACATCGGCGGCGGCCAGATCCGCCTGCCGATCGACCAGCCTGCCGGGCCGTCAGGCACTCCACCGCCGAGGATCGCGCCGACGCAGCCGGGCGAAGGCGAGGATGGCGGGCCGCAATAAGGATGAAACAGACCACCTTGCCCCCGTCCTGAATATTCCATATCCTGTGGACAGGAAGGTTATCGCATGTCCAAACCCATGACCCTGAATGTGCGCGTGAGCGGTGCGCTGAGCGATTTCGTCTCTACCAATATCGGGGACAGCGGGGCTTATGAAAATGTCAGCGAATATGTTCGCGATCTCATCCGTCGGGACAAGGCACGGGTCGAGGGCGAGCGGCTTGCGCTTCTCAAAACCGAACTGGTCCATGCCTTCGCCGCACCAGAGAGCGACTATCAACCGCTCGATGCCGATATGATTATCGCCCGCAACGCGCGGCCATAGGCGCATGGCCGCCTATCGCGTGCAGCAGGCGGCCGGACGGCGGATCGACGATATCTATCGCTACACCCGTGATAGATGGGACCAGGACCAGGCCGAGAATTATATTCGCGGCCTTTTCGCGCGGTTCGAGGATATCGCTATGCGGGACTGCGTCTGGCGGGATATTCCTGCGGAGTTCGGCGTCGATGGCTTTTTTTGCCGCTATGAACACCATTATATTTATTGGCGCGTCCTGTCGGACGGTGCTGTCGGCATCGTGACGGTGTTGCATGAACGAATGCACCAGATTGATCGCTTCCGGCAGGACCTGACCTGACCATCAGCCCGAAAAGAAAAAGGCCCCCGCAGTGCGGAGGCCCCTTCCTTTGTCTTCGCGATAAGCGAACCGATCACATATGGATCGGCTTGCCCGTTACGGCCATGGCCGCTTCCTTGATCGCTTCGCTGTGCGTCGGGTGCGCGTGGCAGGTATAGGCGATGTCTTCGCTCGACGCGCCGAATTCCATCGCCTGCGCCGCCTGCGCGATCATCGTGCCCGCGGGCACGGCGATGATCCACACGCCCAGCACCTTGTCGGTTTCGGCGTCGGCGATGATCTTCACGAAGCCGTCCGGTTCGTGATTGGTCTTGGCGCGGCTGTTCGCCATCATCGGGAACTTGCCGACCTTGATCGCTCCCTTTTCCTTGGCTTGCTCCTCGGTCAGGCCCACGCCCGCGATTTCCGGCTTGGTGTAGACCACCGACGGGATCACGGCATGGTTCACGATGCCGGTCAGGCCCGCGATATTCTCCGCGACGGCAATGCCTTCGTCCTCGGCCTTGTGCGCCAGCATCGGGCCGGGGATCACATCGCCGATCGCCCAGACGCCCGGAACCTTGGTCGCGAAGTCATGATCGGTTTCGATCTGGCTGCGCGCGTTGAGTTCCAGACCGATCTTGTCGAGACCAAGCCCTTCGGTGTTGGGACGGCGGCCGATCGACACGAGGACCACATCGGCCTCGATCTTCTCCGCGTCGCCACCGGCGGCGGGTTCGACGGTCAGGGTCACGCCCTTCTTGCCGACTTCCGCGCCCGTGACCTTCGTGCCGAGCTTGTACTCGAAGCCCTGCTTCTTGAAGATCTTGTTGGCTTCCTTGCGGACTTCGCCGTCCATGCCGGGCAGGATCTGGTCGAGATATTCGACCACGGTCACCTTGGCGCCCAGGCGCTTCCAGACGCTGCCCAGTTCCAGCCCGATCACGCCGCCGCCGACGACGACCAGATGGCCGGGCACCTTGTCCAGTTCCAGCGCGCCGGTCGAATCGACGATCTTGCCGCCTGCGTTGTCGACTGCGACGCCGGGCAGCGGCGTGACCGACGAACCGGTGGCGATGACGATATTCTTCGCCGTCACCGTCTCGCCGTTGATCTCGACCGTGTTGGCGCCGGTGAAGCTGGCCAGACCCTTGAGCCAGGTCACCTTGTTCTTCTTGAACAGGAACTCGATGCCGCCGGTCAGGCCCTTGACCGCATCGACGCGCTGGCCCTGCAGGGTGGGCAGGTCCAGGCTCATCTTGTCGATCTTGACGCCCAGCTTGGCGAGCGCGCCATTGGCCGCTTCGTCATACAGCTCCGACGCATGCAGCATCGCCTTGGACGGGATGCACCCTACATTGAGGCAGGTGCCGCCCAGCGTCTCGCGGCTTTCGGCGCAGGCGGTCTTGAGGCCAAGCTGCGCCGCGCGGATCGCGGCGACATAGCCACCGGGGCCAGCGCCAATTACCAGGACGTCATAGTCGAAATCGGACATGGAATTTTCCTCTTCCCGTCATGCCAGCGGAGGCTGGCATCTCCCTTTTCTTCTGAAAGAACAAGTGAGACCCCGGCTTTCGCCGGGGTGACGTTAGAATTTAAGTGTTACAGGTCGATCAGCAGGCGGGTCGGATCTTCGATCGCATTCTTGACCGCGACGAGGAAGGTGACCGCTTCGCGACCATCGACCATGCGGTGGTCGTAGCTGAGCGCCAGATACATCATCGGACGCGCCACGATCTGGCCGTTGCGGACGACCGGCCGTTCCTCGATGCGGTGCAGGCCCAGAACCGCCGACTGGGGCGGGTTGATGATCGGGCTGGACAGCAGCGACCCGAACACGCCGCCATTGGAGATGGTGAAGGTGCCGCCCTTCATATCTTCCATGGTCAGCTTGCCTTCCTTGGCCTTCTTGCCAAAGCCGCCGATGGTCTTTTCGATGTCCGCGACACTCAGGCTTTCCGCATTGCGGATGACCGGCACGACGAGACCGGTGGGCGCAGACACGGCGACCGAGATGTCGCAGAAGTCGTTATAGACGATCTCGTCGCCTTCGATCTGTGCGTTCACGCCCGGAATGTCGCGCAGCGCCATGCAGACGGCCTTGGTGAAGAAGCCCATGAAGCCCAGACGGACGCCATGCTTCTTCTCGAACAGGTCCTTATATTTCGCGCGCGCCTCGATGATGTTGGTCATGTCGACGTCGTTGTAGGTCGTCAGCAACGCGGCGGTGTTCTGCGCTTCCTTCAGGCGCTTGGCGACCGTCTGGCGCAGGCGGGTCATCTTGACCCGCTCCTGCTTGCGGCTGGGGCCGGAGGCGGCCGGAGCGTCGGCGGCAGGCGCAGCGGCGGCCGCACCGGCGGCAGCCTTGGCGGTGCCGGCGGCGGCGGCGGCAGTGACGTCGTCCTTGGTCAGGCGGCCGTCCTTGCCGGTGCCCTTGATCTTGCTGGGGTCAAGGCCATGTTCCAGCACCAGGCGGCGAACCGCCGGCGACAGGGTCAGATTGCCGCCTTCTTCGTCATCCGAAGCGGCAGGCGCAGACGCCGACGCGGCGGGCGCCGGGGCAGCGGCTTCCGCCTTGGCGGCAGGCGCGGCGGCAGCGGCAGGCGCCGGCGCGGCAGCGGCCGAACCGCCTTCGTTGACATAAGCCAGCAGCGCGCCGACCTCGACCGTGTCGCCTTCCTTGGCGATGATGTCGCCCATGACACCGGCGACGGTCGAGGGTACGTCGACCGCGACCTTGTCGGTTTCGAGGGACACGATCGGCTCGTCGACCTTGACGGCTTCACCGGGCTTTTTGAGCCACTGGCCCACGGTTGCTTCGGTAACGGATTCGCCCAGGGTTGGGACTTTGACTTCGGTAGCCATGAGCTTGATCAGCCTTTCTTCTGGCGACGGATTTCTTCACGGACGCTGTGACCCAGCGCATCGGCGACGAGGGCGCCCTGTTCGGACACATGGCGCGACGCCAGCCCCGTGGCGGGCGATGCCGACGCCTTGCGACCGGCATAGCGGGCGCGCTTGGGCGACTTGCCGGCCTTGGCCAGGGCTTCCTCGATATAGGGTTCGACGAAGAACCATGCGCCATTGTTGCGCGGCTCTTCCTGGCACCAGACGATTTCGTCCAGATTGGTCATGCGCTCGATGCGCTTGGCCAGGGCGTCGGTCGCGAACGGGTAGATCTGTTCGATGCGAACGATCTGCACATCCTTGTCGCCGGCCGCGTCGCGCGCCTCCATCAGGTCGTAGAACACCTTGCCGGAACACAGGACCAGGCGCTTCGTATCCTTGTCGGCCGACCCGTTGGGGTCCGAAAGGATGCGCTTGAACTGGGTTTCGCCCAGGAAATCCTCCGCCTTGCTGACCGCCAGCTTATGACGGAGCAGCGACTTGGGCGCCATGATGATGAGCGGCTTGCGGAAGGGCCGCAGCATCTGGCGACGCAGCGCGTGGAAGTAATTGGCCGGGGTCGTGATGTTGGCGACCTGGATATTGCCTTCCGCACATAGTTGCAGGAAGCGTTCCAGACGCGCCGAACTATGTTCCGGCCCCTGCCCTTCATAGCCGTGCGGCAACAGGCAGACGAGGCCGTTGGAGCGCAGCCACTTGGTTTCGGACGAAGCGATATACTGGTCGAAGATGATCTGCGCGCCGTTGGCGAAATCGCCGAACTGCGCTTCCCAGATCACCAGGCTCTTCGGATCCGCCAGCGCGAAACCATATTCGAAGCCCAGCACGCCATATTCGGACAGCGGCGAATCCAGCACCTCGAAACGGCCATGCGGCACGGTCGACAGCGGGATATATTTATTCTCGCTGTCCTGATCGGTCCAGACCGCGTGACGCTGGCTGAACGTCCCGCGCCCGGAGTCCTGCCCCGACAGGCGGACGCCATAGCCTTCCGACAGCAGCGAACCGAAGGCCAGGGCCTCGCCGGTCGCCCAGTCGAAATTCTCGCCGGATTTGAACATCTCCGCCTTGGCGGCGAGGACGCGCGTCAGCGTCTTGTGGACGTTCAATCCTTCGGGAACGGTGGTCAGCGTCTTGCCGAGGCCGTCGAACAGCTTGGTGCTGATCGCCGAATCCACGCTCTGGCGCGAGGTTTCGGCGTCGGCCGGCTTGTGCAGGCCCGACCAGCGACCGGCGAACCAGTCGGCCTTGTTGGCCTTGTAGCTCTTGGACGCCTCGAACTCTTCTTCCAGATGATTGACGAAATCGCCCGTCACCTTGCTGACATAGTCGTCGTCGACCACGCCTTCATTCTTCAGCCGCGCCGAATAGACGTCGCTGACCGGCGGATGCTGGCGGATTTCCTTGTACATCAGCGGCTGGGTGAAGCCCGGCTCGTCGCCTTCATTATGGCCGAAGCGGCGATAGCACCACATGTCGATCACGATGTCGCGGTGGAAGGTCTGGCGATATTCCATCGCCAGCTTGCACGCGAAGGTCACGGCTTCGGGATCGTCGCCATTGACGTGCAGGATCGGCGCCTGAACCCCCTTCGCCACGTCGGACGGATAGGGCGAGCCGCGCGAGAATTGCGGGCTGGTGGTGAAGCCGATCTGGTTGTTGATGATGAAGTGGACGCAGCCGCCGGTATTGTACCCATGCACGCCGGAGAAGCCGAGGCACTCCCAGACGATGCCCTGCCCCGCAAAGGCCGCGTCGCCGTGGATCAGCACGGGCAATACCTGCTCATGCTTGCCCAGATCGTCGCGGAAGGTCTGCTGCGCGCGGACCTTGCCCAGCACCACCGGATCGACGGTTTCGAGGTGCGAGGGGTTGGGGACCAGCGACATATGAACCTTGACGCCATCGAACTCGCGATCGGTCGATGTGCCCAGATGATATTTCACGTCGCCCGATCCGCCCACATCTTCCGGATTGGCGGTGCCGCCGGAAAATTCGTGGAAGATGACGCGGAAGCCCTTGGCCATCACATTGGCCAGCACATTGAGGCGGCCGCGATGGGCCATGCCGAACACGATCTCGCGCACGCCGGACTGGCCACCATATTTGATGACCGCTTCCAGCGCGGGGATCATGGATTCGCCGCCGTCCAGGCCGAAGCGCTTGGTGCCGACATATTTGCGGCCCAGAAACTTCTCATATTGCTCGCCCTGGATGACCTTGGCCAGGATCGCCTTCTTGCCCTCGGGCGTGAAGATGATTTCCTTGTCCTTGCCTTCCAGCCGGTCCTGCAGGAAACGGCGTTCCTCCACATCGGCGATGTGCATATATTCCAGGCCGACATTGCCGCAATAATTGGCGCGCAGGATCGCGACGATCTCCGCCACGGTCGCATATTGCAGGCCCAGCGTGCCGCCCAGATAGATTTTTTTCGCGGGGTCGGTCAGGCCGTGATATTCCGGCGTCAGGTCGGCCGGCAGATCGCGCTTGGTCAGCCCCAGCGGATCGAGATTGGCGGCCAGATGGCCACGCACGCGATAAGTGCGGATCAGCATCTGCGCGCGGATGGCGTCGTCGGCCGCGGCGACGGCGTCGACATCCGACACGGCTTTGCCGGCGGACTTGGCGGCGGCCTTCACGGCGACCTGCATCTGGGTGGGGTCCATCGCCCCGGTCAGATCGTCGGTGTCGCTCAGCGGCCAGTTATCGCGCGCCCAGCTTGGCCCGCGTTCAATCTCGAATTCCTGGTTCTCGTAACCCATTGCCTTGTCCCATGCCAGCCGCGTGCAGTCGCGGCGCGGGGAAATCAGCGGCCGGGGTGCAGCCCGGCCGCCTGCATAGATAGGAGCTGTTTAGCCCTTCAGCACGTCGACCAGCGTCGAGCCAAGCTCGGACGGGCTGGCGGCGACCTTGATACCGGCCGCTTCCATCGCCGCGATCTTGCTTTCCGCGTCGCCCTTGCCGCCCGACACGATCGCGCCGGCATGGCCCATGCGACGGCCCGGAGGCGCCGTGCGGCCCGCGATGAAGCCGGCCATCGGCTTCTTGCGGCCGCGCTTGGCTTCGTCGATCAGGAACTGGGCGGCCTGTTCTTCCGCATCGCCGCCGATTTCGCCGATCATGATGATCGATTCGGTGGCGTCGTCGGCCAGGAACAGTTCCAGCACGTCGATGAAGTTGGTGCCGTTGACCGGGTCGCCGCCGATGCCGACGGCCGTGGTCTGGCCCAGGCCCGCATTGGTGGTCTGGAACACGGCTTCATAGGTCAGGGTGCCGGAACGCGACACGACGCCGACGCTGCCCTTCGAGAAGATCGAACCGGGCATGATGCCGATCTTGCATTCGCCCGGCGTCAGGACGCCGGGGCAGTTCGGGCCGATCAGGCGCGACTTGCTGCCCGACAAAGCGCGCTTTACGCGGACCATGTCGAGGACAGGGATGCCTTCGGTGATCGCGACGATCAGCGGGATTTCGGCATCGATCGCTTCCAGGATCGAATCGGCCGCAAATGGCGGCGGCACGTAGATGACCGAAGCGTCGGCGCCGGTCTTGCTCTTGGCTTCGGCGACCGTGTCGTACATGGGCAGGCCGATATGGCTGGTGCCGCCCTTGCCGGGGGTCACGCCGGCAACCATCTGGGTGCCGTAGGCCAGGGCCTGTTCGGTGTGGAAGGTGCCGGTGGCACCGGTCATACCCTGCGTGATGACCTTGGTGTTCTTGTTCACCAGAATGGACATGGGTGTCCCTTTATCTGCTGTGGAAGTGGCACTTGGGTCTAAAGCGCCCCGTTCCAGGCTGCGCACTTACCTGGAACGGAACGGTGCAGCTGTTAAAGCTCAGGCGAGCGAGGGATCGATTCCCTTGCACGCTTCCAGCAATTCCTTGACGGCGTCGACAGACACCTGAAGGTTCGCCTTGGCTTCGTCATTCAGTTCGATCTCGACGATCTGCTCGACGCCGTCCTTGCCGATGATGACCGGCACGCCGACATAGAGATTGTCGACGCCATATTGACCGGTCAGGTTCGCGGCGCAGGGCAGCAGGCGCTTCTTGTCGCCCAGATAGGCTTCGGCCATCGCGATCGCGCTGGTGGCGGGCGCATAGAAGGCCGAACCGGTCTTGAGCAGCGCGACGATCTCGCCGCCGCCCGAACGGGTACGCGCGACGATGGCGTCGATGCGCTCCTGGGTCGACCGGCCCTGCTTGATCAGGTCGGGAACCGGGATGCCGGCGACGGTCGAATATTCGATCACCGGGACCATCGTGTCGCCATGGCCGCCCAGCACGAAGCTGGTGACGTCCTTGGCCGAAACCTGGAATTCCTCGGCGAGGAAATGGTTGAAGCGCGACGAGTCGAGCACGCCGGCCATGCCGACGACCTTATTGTGCGGCAGGCCCGAAAATTCGCGCAGCGCCCACACCATCGCGTCGAGCGGGTTGGTGATGCAGATGACGAAGGCGTCGGGCGCGTTGGCGGCGATGCCCTCGCCCACGGCCTTCATGACCTTGAGGTTGATGCCCAGCAGGTCGTCGCGGCTCATGCCCGGCTTGCGCGCCACGCCGGCGGTGACGATGATCACGTCCGCGCCCGCAATGTCGGCATAATCGTTGGAGCCGGTGATCTTGGCGTCGAAGCCTTCGACCGACGCGCACTGCGACAGGTCGAGCGCCTTGCCCTGCGGCACGCCTTCGACGACGTCGAACAATACAATGTCGCCAAGCCCCTTGAGGGCCGCGAGATGCGCCAACGTGCCGCCGATATTGCCAGCGCCGATGAGCGCGATCTTGTTACGGGCCATATGCAATCATCCTCCAAGTCGTGACTACTGGAATTGCTGGTCCGCCTACGCCCTTCGAACAGGGGTTTCAACCGCCGAAGCCCTGGGAATGCAAATTATCTTTGCAATTCATTCGCAATTGCATTAGATGCGATTCACACCCTGTCGCTGCAGACTTCTACCCTGGTCTTCAGCCTTCCCTGCAGAGGTATCCTGCCGGGCGCCTTTCTCCTCGGAGGCGCCCGGCCTGTTTCCCACCTTAAGATTGCGGCCTGATGAACGGCCCGCGCGCGATCGGACGGGCCGATTCCACCCGGCGACGAACGGACCGACGAGGATGAAGTCATGTTGGGTCCATGACCCGGCGGGCTATTTCGGCCCGTGGCCCAGCGCCAGATAGTCGTCCGACTGCATTTCCATCAGCCGCGACACGGTGCGCTCGAATTCGAAGGCGCCGTCTCCCTCCGGATAGAGGCGCGCCGGTTCGGCATCGGCCGACGCCAGCAATTTCACCTTATATTCGTAGAGCGAGTCGATCAGCGTCACGAAGCGCGCGGCTTCGTTGCGGTTTTCCGGCCCCAGCACGGGAATGCCGACGATGATGACCGTATGATATTTACGCGCGATCGCCAGATAGTCCGGCGCACCGCGCGCTTCCGCACACAGCCGCTTGAACGAGAAGACCGCGACGCCCTTCAGGCTCTTGGGCACATGCAGGGTGCGGCCGCCCTGCACGACAATATCCTCCGACGGCACATTGGCACGGTCGGACGGCGGATAGTCGGTCAGCCGGAAGAAGGCCGTGCTGAGCGCCTGCGTCGCTGCATCGCCATTGGGACAATGCCACAATGTCGCGTCGCCCAGACGGTCGCGCCGATAATCGGTCGGCCCGTTCAGCGTCATCACGTCCAGCTTCATCTTTATGAGGTCGATGAAGGGCAGGAAAAGCTGGCGGTTGAGGCCGTTCTTGTAGAGTTCGTCCGGCTCGCGGTTGGACGTCGTGACGATCGTCACCCGCTTTTCCAGCAATCCGGTGAACAGCCGCGACATGATCGCCGCGTCGGCCATATTGTTGACGACCATCTCGTCGAAGCAGAGCAGGCGCGCCTCGTCGGACAGCGATTCGACCACTGGCGGGATCGGATCGCCCGTTTCCGACTTGCGCGCGTCGGCCAGCCGGGCATGGACGTCGAGCATGAATTCGTGAAAATGCGCGCGCTTCTTCCGCTGAATCTGCACCGTGTCGAAGAACAGGTCCATCAACATCGATTTGCCGCGCCCGACCCCGCCCCACATGTAGAGACCACGGGGCGGATCGGGTTGCTTGCGCAGCAGCTTCCACAGCGTCGATCCGCGCGCGGGCACCGCTTGCAGCTCCTGCTGCAACCGATCGAGTCGCTCGGCCGCCGACCGCTGGTCGGCATCGGGCCGCAATTCGCCCGCCTGCACCAGCGCGTCGTAGCGGGCGAGAACGGCGGTCACTTTTTCGCGCGCGCCTTGCGGATCGTGGCGGTCGATGCCGCGACCGGCTCGCCGTCCTGCGTCATCACCATGCGCAGGAACAACATCCGCCCGGTTTCGCGCAGCAGCTCGACTTCGGCGATCAGGTCGGGACCGACCTTGCCAGCGCCCAGATATTGCATGTTAAGGTCGATGGTCACGCCATTGACATGCTCCTTCAGCCCCATGGCCCACAGCGCGCCGAAAAAGGCGTGGTCGGCAAAGGCGGCCAGGAAGCCGCCATGCAGCATGTCGATTCGATTGCGATGGCCGGGGCGCGTCTCCAGCCCCACCTGCGCCCTGCCCGAACCCAGGTCGCGCATATAGCCGCGCCCGATGGCCTGCAGGAAGGTGTCGGGATGCGGCTCGGCCCAACCGGACCACCCCGCCCATTTCCCTTCGGTCAGCGCAATCCCGCCTGCAACGCCGTCACTGCTCAAGATCAGAGCTGCCGCTCGACCATCATCTTCTTGGTTTCGGCGATCGCCTTGGCCGGGCTGAGGCCCTTGGGGCAGACATTCGCGCAATTCATGATGGTGTGGCAGCGATAAAGGCGGAAGGGATCTTCCAGATCGTCCAGACGCTCGCCGGTATATTCGTCGCGGCTGTCCGCCAGCCAGCGATAGGCCTGGAGCAGGATCGCCGGACCCAGGAACTTGTCCGAATTCCACCAGTAGGACGGGCAGCTGGTCGAGCAGCAGGCGCACAGGATGCACTCGTAGAGGCCGTCCAGCTTTTCGCGCTCGGCGGGCGACTGGAGCCGCTCCTTGCCCGATGGCGGCGGCGACACGGTCTTCAGCCAGGGCTGGATCGAATTATACTGGGCGTAGAAATGGGTGAAGTCGGGCACCAGGTCCTTGATGACGTCCATATGGGGCAACGGCGTGATACGCACATCCTTGCCGCTGCATTCGTCGATCGCGGTGGTGCAGGCCAGGCCGTTCTTGCCGTTCATGTTCATCGAACAGCTGCCGCAAATGCCTTCGCGGCACGACCGGCGGAAGGTCAGCGTGGGATCATATTCGTTCTTGATCTTCAGCAATGCGTCCAGAACCATCGGGCCGCACGCATCGAGATCGATGTCGAACGTGTCGTAACGCGGGTTCTGGCCGGAGTCGGGATCGTAGCGATAGACCTTGAAGCTGCGCACATTGGTCGCGCCGGCGGGCGCGGGGTGGGTCACGCCCTTGCCGCTGATCTTGCTGTTCTTGGGCAACGCAAATTCGGCCATCGCTCGTCGAGCCTCTTCGAATAGGTCTGTCTGGTCGGGGTCCGCATAACAAAAAATAAGCAAAGGTCCAGCGTCGTGGACCATGTTTCTGTCCTCAAGCGCTTGTTGCAAATGGCTTGCAAATCATCGGAGGGCCGCTTGCTTCCTCCACCATCCGCGCTAGGGCGGCAAATCTCTAAGGATATAGTCTTGCCGACCGACATCGCCTTTCTCGCTATCGCCGAAGCGCAGCAGCTCTATCACTGGCTGCCCGCCACGCTGGAACTGGCGCGCCGGCCCGACGTGCGGGTCAGCATATTGTCGCCATCGGACCAGATATTGGCGCTGGTCGCCAGCTATGATCCGCAGGGCCGCCTCGCCTGCATCCGGCTGCGTCGGCCCCCCTCCCGCCCCGACTCGCTGTTCCGCCAGCCGTCCCGCCTCGCGACCCTGCTGCTCAACTATGCGACCATCGCGCGCTTCCCGACTCTGGTGACGACCGAGATCAGCAGCGCCTGGCTGCGCCGCGTGCCGGGTTTCGCCTCCCGCCTCATCCTCATCAAACATGGCGCGGGCGACCGGGAGGGCGGCTACAAGAAACGCCATGCCGATTTCGACCTCACCCTGGTCGCGGGCGAAAAGGACCGCCGCCGCATGATCGATCGCGGCCTGTGCACGCCCGACACGGTCGCGGTCGGCGGCTATCCCAAGTTCGAGCTGAAGGCGCCGCGCCAGCGCTATTTCTACAATGACGACCCGGTGCTGCTCTATAACCCGCATTTCGACCCGAAACTCTCCTCCTGGATCAAGCACGGGCCACAGGTGCTTGCCGCGCTGGAGGCCCTGGTCGGCTGGAACGTCATTATCGCCCCCCATACCAAGCTGGCGCGCACCGCCGCCCCGATCGCCAGCCCCGCGCCGCATATCCGCATCGACATGGGCAGCCGCCATTCGATCGACATGAGCTATACGATGAGCGCGGACGTCTATCTGGGCGACGTATCGAGCCAGGTCTATGAATTCCTGCTCCACCCGCGCCCCTGCATCTTCCTCAATCTCGACCATCGCGACGGCGCGGGCGACGCCTTCGCCCATTGGCGGCTGGGCCAGGTGATCGAGTCTGCCGACGCGCTGCCCGCCGCGCTCGCCCGCGCAACCGACTTGCAACCCGGCTTCGTTGCTGCTCAGGAAGCAGCGATGCAGCAATCGATCGACCTGTCCCCGGCCCCCGCTTCGCAGCGCCAGGCCGACCTCATCCTGAATTTCGCCCACACACACCATCTTGCGACGAGCCAAGCATGACCCAGATCCTCGCCACCACCCTTGGCCCCGTCCGCCTTCTGGGCGACAATCCGACGCCGATCTGGGGCATGGCCAATGCCGAACGCAATCGCCGCATGGCGGAAAGCGCCGCGAAGAACGGCAGCCATCTGGCGGCGGGGCATGAACTGGTCTTCAACCTCCTCTATGCCTTCGACCCGCTGCTGCTGCGGCTGGTGCTCGAAACGCCCGGCACGCTCTTCGCCTGGGGCCGGACGCCGATCGTGGGCCAGGTGCCGCAGGGCAGCGATCCCCTCGCCGCGCCGCATGTCATCGACCTGTCGGACGGCCGCAGGCTCTACAATCGCCAGTTGCGCAAGCTGGAGCAACCGATGGTGCGCGAGCTGACCCCGGCGACCCGGCGGGAGATCGAGCGGCGCAGCTATTTCGGCGCCTATAAGGGCGTCACGGACCTGCTCACCAAATATCTCTGGCCCGAACTGGCGCTGATCCTGACCCGCATCGCCGCGCAGTTGAAGATGACGCCCAACATGGTGTCGGTGATCGGCGTCACCCTCTGCCTGGTCGCGACCTTCCTCTTCGCCGAGGGGATGTACTGGACCGGCTTCCTGTGCGGCTTCATCTTCATGGTGCTGGACACGGTCGACGGCAAACTCGCCCGCTGCACCATCACCTCGTCCAAATGGGGCAATGTGATCGACCATGGCGTCGACCTCGCCCACCCGCCCTTCTGGTGGTATTTCTGGGGCACGGGCCTGGCCTATTGGGGCCTGTCGCTCTCGACCCGGGCCTTCGCGCTGGTGATGGCGGCGGTGATCGCAGGCTATGTGCTGCAACGGCTGATCGAGGGCATGTTCCTCAAGGACTTCAAGATGGACATCCATGTCTGGCGTCCCTTCGACAGCCAGTTCCGCCTCGTCACCGCACGCCGCAACCCGAACATGGTGATCCTGTTCGTGTCGCTGCTCTTCGGCCGCCCCGACATCGGCCTGATCGCGCTGGCCTGGTGGACGGTCCTCTCGCTGGTCGTCCACGCCGTGCGACTGGCCCAGGCCTATGCCGTCAAGCGTTCGGGCCGTCCGATCGTGAGCTGGATGGACGAAGCGGAGGCCGCAGCATGAACGCCACCATCGCAAAATTCGGCTGGCCCGCGACCCTGATCGCGGAATTCGACCACTGGGTCGTGCTGCTCCGTCCTACCCAGCCGACGCTGGGATCGCTGGTGCTGGCGGCGAAGAGCGACGCGACCGCCTTCGGCGACCTGCCGGCGGAGGCCCATGCAGAATTGAAGACCGCCACCGCCACGATCGAGGCGGCGCTCACCAGGGCGGTGGGCTATGCGAAGATCAATTATCTGATGCTGATGATGGTCGACCCCCATGTCCATTTCCACGTTATCCCCCGCTATGAAGGAACGCGCAGCGGCGGCGGCTTGACGGTGGCCGATGCGGGCTGGCCGGGGCAACCGGACCTGGGTGCGGCGGTCAGGCCGGACGGCGCGCTCGAAGATTTGCGGGCGTGGTTGCAAGGCTGGTTCGACGGGGCCATGGCGTAGCGCCCGCCCGCCTTCCCGCACAGGCACGCCAGCTAAGCCCGCCGCCCGGCGTCGGGCGACCGGATATGTTCGCGGCGCACGCCCAGACCCAGCAGCCGCGCCGGCACTCCCCGCAGCGCCGCGTGCCGGTCCAGCATACGCACCGCCAGAGGTGGCCCGTCCAACCGCGCATCGGGCCGCAGCAACGCGCCGATGATCCGGTCATGCGCGATCTTTTGTACCCGCTGGATCAGCCATGTCGGCCACATTCGCCGCTGCTGGACGACCGCCGCCAGCCCGTCCGCCATGGCGCCCGCGGCCATCTGCGCCGCCATGATATTGGCCGCCGCCACCGCATCCTGGATCGCCAGGTTGATGCCGACCCCGCCCACCGGCGACATGGCGTGCGCCGCATCGCCGATCGCCAGCAATCCCGGCCGGTGCCAGCGCGTCAGCCGGTCGAGCGCCACCGACAGCAATTTCACCTGGTCCCAGTGGGTCAGCGCCTCCGCTGCCGCCGCCATCTCGCGATTCAGCGTCGCAATTTCGGCGCGAAAGGCGGGCAGGCCCCGCGCCCGCACCGCATCGGCCTGCCCCTTGGCGAAGACATAGGCGCATTGCCAATATTCGCCCCGGTCGATCTGCACGAACAGCCGCCCCGCCTCGAACACGCCCATCGTCTCGTTGCCCGTTCCCGCGGTCTTGGGCAGGCGGAACCAGAAGACGTCCATCGGTGCGCCCAGATCCTTGCGCGGCAGCGCCGCCGCGTCGCGCAGCACCGACCGGCGGCCATCGGCGGCAATGACATAATCGGCCGCGATCACCTGTCCGTCCGCCATCCGCACCCCGTTCACCCGCTTGTGTGCATCATGGGTCAGGCCGGTCGCCTCGGTCTCCATGCGCAGCGTGAAATCAGGATAGCGCTTCGCTTCTGCCGCCAGGAAGTCGAGAAATTCCCATTGCGGCATCATCGCGATGAACCGGCTCTCCACCGGCAGGCGGCGGAAATCGGCGATCCGCACCGTCTGTCCGCCGATCCGCGCGCGCAACTGGTCGACCCTGTCGTGCGGGCGCCGCAACAGCGCGTCGCGCAGCCCCAGTTCGCGGAACAGTTCCAGCGTCGAAGGATGGACGGTATCGCCCCGAAAATCGCGCAGGAAATCGCCATGCTTTTCCAGCACCGTGGTCGGCACGCCCGCCCGCGCGAACAGCAGCCCCGCCATCATCCCCGCAGGCCCGCCACCGACAATGACCAGATGCGACGCCATGGCCGATCTCCCAAAGCGGCATCATAGCATCGTTCGCCCGGCCTATTCCACCGTCACGCTCTTCGCCAGATTGCGCGGCTGATCGACATCCGTCCCCTTCGCCACTGCGACATGGTAAGCCAGCAACTGCACCGGCACCGCGTACACCAGTGGCGCGATCAGCGGATGCACCTTGGGCATCTCGATCGTCGCCATACAGCCCTCGCCCGCCGCCGCGATCCCTTCCGCGTCGGAAATCAGCACCACCTTGCCGCCGCGTGCCTGCACTTCCTGCATATTGCTCACGGTCTTCTCGAACAGCGGGCCACTGGGCGCGATCACGATCACCGGCACCAGTTCGTCGATCAATGCGATCGGCCCATGCTTCATCTCGCCCGCGGCATAGCCCTCGGCATGGATATAGCTGATTTCCTTGAGTTTCAGCGCCCCTTCCAGCGCCATAGGATAGTCCGGCCCGCGGCCCAGATACAGCACGTCCCGCGCCGGCGCGATCAGGTGCGCCATCGCCTCGATCTGCCCGTCGCGGCTCAGTGCCTCGTTCAAGGCCGCAGGCGCCTCGCTCAGGTGCCAGACGATCTGCGCCTCCTCCTGTGGCGTCAGCCGACCCTTGGCCCGCGCCAGATTGGCCGCCAGCGCCGCCAGCACCGCCAACTGGCAGGTGAACGCCTTGGTCGACGCCACGCCGATTTCCGGTCCGGCATGGGTCGGCAGCAACAGGTCCGCCTCGCGCGCCATCGAACTGGTCGGCACGTTCACCACCACCGCGATGATCTGCCCCTCCGCCTTGGCATGGCGCAGCGCGGCCAGCGTATCGGCCGTCTCGCCCGACTGGCTGATGAACAGCGCCAGCCCGCCCGCCTCCAGCACCGGGTCGCGATAGCGGAACTCGCTCGCGACATCGATGTCCACGGCCACGCGCGCGAATTTCTCGAACCAATATTTCGCCACCAGCCCGGCATAATAGCTGGTGCCGCACGCGACGATGGTGATGCGCTTCACCGCGCCCAGGTCGAACTCCATGTCGGGCATGGCGACCTCATTCTCCATCCGGCGCAGATAGGAACGCAGCGTCTGGGCGACCACGACCGGCTGCTCGTAAATCTCCTTCTGCATGAAGTGGCGATGATTGCCCTTGTCGATCATCGCCCCCGACACGCCGGAAATCGTCACCGGCCGCTCGACCGGCTGGTTGTCCTTGTCGAAAATTGCGGCGCCATCCGCCGTGACGACGACCCAGTCGCCCTCCTCCAGATAGGCGATCCGCTGGGTCAGCGGCGCCAGCGCCAGCGCGTCCGACCCCAGATAGGTTTCCCCCTCGCCATAGCCGACCACCAGCGGCGACCCCAGCCGCGCGCCGATCAGCATGTCGGGATGGCTGCGGAACGCGATCGCCAGCGCGAAGGCGCCATGCAGCCGCGGCAACACCTGCGCCACGGCCTCTTGCGGCGACGCGCCCTGCTCCACCAGTTCGCTCACCAGATGGGCGACGACCTCGGTGTCGGTCTGGCTGTCGAAATGCCGGCCCCGCGCCATCAACTCCGCGCGCAGCGACTTGAAATTCTCGATGATGCCGTTGTGGACCAGCGCGACTTCGCTGGTTGCATGGGGGTGGGCGTTGCTGGTGGTCGGCGCGCCATGCGTCGCCCAGCGCGTGTGCGCGATGCCAGTGGTGCCGGGCAGCGGCTCGTCGCGCAATTCGCGCACCAGATTCGCCAGCTTCCCCTCGGCCCGTCGCCGCTCGATCGCGCCGTCATGGATGGTGGCCACGCCCGCGCTGTCATAACCGCGATATTCCAGCCGCTTCAAACCGTCGACCAGCCGTTCCGCCACGTCGTCCTTACCGATGATGCCGATGATGCCGCACATGTGCCGGAAAGCCTTTCAGAGTGTATAGGGAACGCGGATGCCCGGCATCTCTGCCGGGAAATCCTTTGTATTTCGTGTCACCAGCACGCGGCCGCGCAATTGCGCCGTGGCCAGGATGATCGCATCCATCGCTTTGAGCCGCCCCCGTTCGCGGCGCAAGGCCGCCGCGCGCTTGCCGACCTCCGCGTCGATCTCGTCCACGCCAAAGCCGGACAGGAGCGTTTCCGCCCGCCACAGCCCGTCGCCCGACCCTTTCGACATCACTTCGATCCATACCGCCCGGCTGATCCACGCCCGCGCGCCATAGTCGGTCGCGCGGTCGATTTCCATACGGGCCGGGGCAAAGCCCGCCAAGGCATCGATGATGATATTGGAATCGAAGCTGAAACCACTCACCGGGACACGGGCTTCTTGGCGCCGGGATATTTGCCCGCCATCATATCGAGATAAATCTGACGCTGGCGATCATCCTCCGCGTCGAACAGGTCGGGAAACTCCGCCCTGGTCTCTTCATAATCATCGTCCCAGGGCCGGGTCGATGACGCCCGCTCCCGCCGCTGCCATGCGACCGCATCGCCGATGTCGACCTGATCCTTCCAGGCGCCAAAGCCGATATCGAGCCATTTCTTGCTGGTCACCGATTCCGCTTCGGCGCGATAATCGCGCACCGCCTCCCGCAGCACCGCCGCCCGCGACTTGCCCTGCTCGCGCGCCATCTGGTCGAGCCATTTGACATCATCGTCGGGAATGTCGGCCAGGAAACGCATGATGCCATGATATCATATCATGATATCAGGTCAAGTCGCGGCCGGATCGTCACCAGCCAGATATCCGGCGGCGCCAGCATCCGAAACGGCGCGCTGCTCGTCCCCACCCCGCCCGACACGATCATCGTCCGCGCGCCTTCTCGATACAGCCCGCACGCATAGCGTGTCCCATATTTCGACGGCACATAAACGACGCCCAGGAATGGCAGGGCGATCTGCCCGCAATGGGTGTGGCCAGCGAGTGTAAGCGACGCCGCATCGGGCAGTCGCGGAAAAACATCCGGCCCATGCGACAGGATCAGCGGCGCGCCGCCCGCTTGGCGCATCGCCGCCAGCGTGCCGGGCATGTCGATCCGGCGGGTATAGACATCCTTCAACCCGCCGATCGCCAGCGGCCCACGCCGCACCGCGCCGTCCTGCAACAGGGTGACGCCGATCCGCGCGAACGCGGCACGCCAGTCCGGCCCGCTCAGCGCCCGGCGATTGCGCTTGCTGCGGCTGTCATGATTGCCCAGCACCGCCACCACTCCCAGCGGTGCGCGCAACCGGGCGAACGGCGCGATGCTCGCCCGCGCATCATAGGTCGCCCCGCCCTTGTCATCGCCGATATAGTCGCCGCCCAGCAGGATCAGGTCGGGCCTGAGCGCATTGATCTGCGCCACGATCCGGCGCAGCCGATCCGGGCTGTTGTCCGGCCCCGACAAATGCGTGTCGGTCAGCAGCGCGACGGTGACGGGTGCGCGCGGCGCGCCCGCCGGAAAGGGCAGCGCAACTTCCGCCCGCCGCACGACCGGCATGGCGCTGGCGTTGTGGAGGAGCCAGCCGACAAAAGCGAGGATCGCCAGCAAAAGGCACAGGCTTCCTGTCAACCACGGGCGGCGGCGGACAAAACTCATCCCTTGGCGGCGGCTTTCCGCGCCAGCATCCGCTCGCGGAAGCGCTTGGCCCAGCCCGGCTTGCCGACCTGATCGGGCCGCACCAGACACAGCGCATCGGCCTCGACCGGCTTGGTCACCACGCTGCCCGCCGCCACGATCGCGCCCGCGCCGATGGTCGCCGGGGCGACCAGCGCGCTGTTCGACCCGATAAACGCGCCCGCGCCGATCTCCGTCCTATATTTGAAGAAACCGTCATAATTGCAGGTGATCGTGCCCGCCCCGATATTGGCGCCCGCGCCCACGCTGGCGTCGCCGATATAGGACAGGTGGTTGACCTTCGCCCCCTCGCCCAGGGTCGTCTTCTTGATCTCGACGAAATTGCCGACCTTGGCCTTCACGCCGATCTCCGCGCCCGGCCGCAGCCGCGCATAAGGACCGATCGCCGCCCCACGCGCGATCGTCGCCCCCTCCAGATGCGAAAAGGCGTGGATCACGACATCGTCCGCCACGGTCACGCCCGGCCCGAACACGACATTCGGCTCCACCACCACGTCGCGGCCCAGCACCGTGTCATGGCTGAAGAACACGGTCTCCGGCGCCACCAGCGTCACGCCCTCGCGCATAGCCTCGGCCCGCCGCCGCGCCTGCCACACGCCTTCCACCCCGGCCAGTTCGATCCGGCTGTTGACCCCCGCCACTTCCCACGCTTCCGTCTCGATCACCGCGCTCGTCCCGCCGGGCAGCATGACGATGTCGGGCAGATAATATTCGCCCGCCGCATTCTGGTTGCCGATCTGGTCGAGCAGCACGAACAGGTCGGTCGACCGCACCGCCATCAGCCCGCTGTTGCACAGCGTCACCGCCCGCTCGCCCTCGCTCGCGTCCTTATATTCGACCATCTTCTCGATGATGCCCTGCCCGTCGGCGATGATCCGGCCATAGGCCGCCGCGTCATCGGGCCGAAACCCCAGCACCACAGCGCGCGGTTCGTCGCCCCGGCTCAGCCGATCGAGCATCGCCCGCATCGTCCCCGCGCTCACCAGCGGCACGTCGCCATAGAGGATCAGCACGTCGCCCGCGAACCCCGCCAGCGCATCATGCGCCTGGGCGATGGCATGGCCCGTGCCCAGTTGCTGCGCCTGCACCGCGACGATCGCGCCGGTGCCAGCCACCGCCTGCTCGACCTGTTCGCGCCCCGCGCCGACGACCACCACCTGCCGCTGTGGCGACAATGCGCCCGCGCTCGCCAGCAGGTGGAGCAGCATCGGCCGCCCGGCCACGGGGTGCAACACCTTGTGCAGGCTGGATTTCATCCGCGTCCCCTGCCCCGCGGCAAGGATGATGACGGCGAGCGGGCGCGAAGACGAGTCGGGTACAGTCACGATGAAAACGTCCCTGGCAGGAGGAGGAATCTTGCCGCTCTCTGCCATGTTTGCCTTGCCATTGCCACCGCGCACGCGGCATGGCGGCGGCATGACCAGCCCCTCCATCGATCCCATTCCCTTCGACATCGTCGGCTTCGACCTCGACGGCACCCTGATCGACACCAGCGGCGATCTCGCCGCCGCGGTCAATTACGCGATCGGCACGATCGGCCGTCCGCCCTTTCCCGCCGCATCGATCCACCCCTTCGTCGGCAAGGGCGCGAAAATCATGCTGGCGCGGGCGCTCGACGCATCGGGCGGCTATACCGCGGACACGCTCGACGCGCTCCTGCCGATCCTGCTCGACTATTATGAGCAGAATCTCGCCATCCACTCGGTCCCCTATCCCGGCCTGCTGGACGCGATGGACGCGCTGGCGGAGGCCGGCGTCACACTCGCCATCTGCACCAACAAGGCGGAACGCTTCACCATCCCGCTGATGCGCCAGCTCGGCCTGTCGGACCGCTTCGCCGCGATCGTCGGCGGCGATACGGTCGGCGTCGCCAAGCCTGATCCGGCCCCGATCCGCGAAATGATCGCCCGCGCCGGCGGCGGCCGCGCCATCTTCATCGGCGACACGATCAACGACATAGCGGGCGCACGCAATGCCGGCATCGCCAATGTCGCGGTCGGCTTCGGCTTCCTCGACGGCCCTGTAAACAATCTCGACGCCGACGCCGTCATCCACCATTATGACGAACTGGTCCCGCTGCTCCGGCGCTGGCCGGCATGACGCGCCTGTCATGACCCTGCGCCTGGAGCATGACGGTCCCGTCGCCCGGCTGCTGATCGATCGGCCCGACCGTCGCAACGCCATGACCCAGGCGATGTGGGAAGCCCTGCCCGCCCTCGTCGGCCAGGCGATGGCCGATGACGCCATCCGCGTCCTCATCCTCGCCTCCGCCGCCCCCGGCCTCTTCTGCGCTGGCGCGGACATCAACGAATTTGCGACCTGCTCTGCGCAAGAAGACTGGCGCGTCGCCAACCAGGCCGCGATCCGCGCCAGCCAATATGTCCTCGCCCATGCGCCAAAGCCCGTGATCGCCGCGATCGACGGCGATGGCGTCGGCGGCGGCTGCGGCCTCGCCATCGCCTGCGACCTGCGCATCGCAGCGCCCACAGCCCGCCTCGGCATTACGCCAGCGAAACTCGGCATCGTCTATTCGCTGTTCGACACCAAATTGCTGGTCGACCTGGTCGGCCCCGCCCGCGCGAAGCGCATCCTCTACACCGGCGCGCTCCACAGCGCCGACGAAGCCCTGTCCATCGGCCTGATCGAGGAGATCGCGCCCGATCCGCTCGCCGCGGCGCAAGCCCTCGCACGCACCATCGCCGCCAACGCCCGGCACAGCGTCCAGTCCTCCAAGGCGATCGTCCGCCGCATCCTCGACGGACAAGCGGACGACGACGCGACGACGCTGGCGCTGTTCCGCGACGCCTTCACCCTGCCCGACTTCGCCGAAGGCGTCGCCGCCTTCCGCGCCAAGCGCCGCCCGGATTTCTGAATCGCTTTTACCGTCGCCCAACGCAAAAAGGCCCGGCGCGAACCGGGCCTTCTACATGGCGGGCGGGACGATCAGTTGCCCACGACCGGCCGCATCTCCTTGCCCGCATCCGCCCCACCCGCATCGGCATAGCGTTCGCCGGTCTCGGCGCGGGCGATGGCGGCGCTGACGGGGGCCTGGACATGGGCCAGCGCCTTCGCCTTGCACGCCTGCGCCGCGGCCAGGTCCATCGAGGAACAGACGCGGCTGGCGGCGCGGGCGATACGGCTGCGGAGCTGCTGCTGGTGCGCCGGCTGGGTCAGGTCCAGGTCGCCATGATAGACGGCGCTGTTGCGGCCATTGGAGACGAAGTCTTCGGCGGATGCGACGCCAGCGCTGGCCAGCAGGGCAAGGGACGCAACGGCGGCGGCGAATTTGGATGCAACGAACATGGGCTTATCTCCTCAAAATCTGTTGTGGCCGGCGCACCGCCGCAAAGGGGGGCTGTGCGGGGCGCCGGGTGCGAACGGGGGGAGCCAAAGGGTCTTTCAGGGGGTCGGCGTCCTGCCCCGTTCGCCTCATCTTGTTACGCCCCCGTGGCGCGCTACGCCCGTCCGCTTCGACCGATGGCGATCCGCATCGGCCAACGACGCGATCGCCGACCAAGCGCAGACCGGCGCGGACGAACGGCGTGACGAACGACATCCGCGCCGATGCGAACGACATGCGCGGATCATATTGCCGTAGGGGAAAAGGCGAATCGCCCGACCGAAAACGCCGGACGCGAAAACGCCCCCGGCGCAAGGGAAGGCCGGGGGCGTATCCAGATGCTGTCGGGCACCGGATCGGAGTAAGCTGCAGGACAGAGACGACGCCACGGGCGCTGAACCGTCGCTTAACGGGGCAGGTCCAACGCCGCGCTCTGTCGATGCCCCACCATAGCGCCGCAACGCGGGCGATCCCGACCGCTTCGATGATCCGCCCACGCACAGCGCCCGGCGGCATCCGGGACGGACCAACGGCCGGCGCGAGGCGATGAACGACATGGGGAGCGGATACGGAAGAGCGAATGCCGGCATGGGCGCGGGCAACGGGCGGCCGGTGGTGGACCATCCAGGAGGCGGCGTGGACTAACATCGCCTATGCGTCCTTTGTCGCCATCCTGCGCCTCATTTCCGTTTTTCGGAAGCGGTCATTCGCCAGATTTACGCTGCCCGGCTGGCGATGAAAAAGCTACCGGTCGGCCGTCGGCCAATGCCGGCGCTGCCATGGCTTCGCTTTGCAGAAGGTTCAACACCTCTTAAAGGCAGGGCGTCAGGATCTGAATCACAATGAATTATCGCCATTCCTTCCATGCCGGCAATAGCGCCGATGTCGTCAAGCACAGCCTCCTGATCGCCTTGGTGCGGGCCTTGCAGCACAAGCCGGGCGCGCTCACGCTGATCGACACCCATGCTGGCTGCGGCCTGTACGACCTTGGCGGCGACGACGCCCGACGCACCGGTGAGGCGACGCAGGGCGTGCTGCGGGCGTTTGCCGACCCCAACCCCTTGCTGGACGACTACCGTGCCGCCGTGCAGGCAGTGAATGTCGGTGGAGAACCGCAGCTTTACCCCGGCTCGCCGCAGTTTCTGGCACAGCTTTTGCGCCCGCAGGATTGCCTGATCCTCAACGAAAAGCATCCGGAAGACGCTTACACCCTGCGCGGCGTGATGCGCGGCACCAGCGCGGCCATACATGAACGCGACGCCTACGAACTCTGGCTGGCTATGGTGCCGCCCCGCACCGCGCGCGGCGTGGTGGTGGTCGACCCGCCCTACGAGCAGACGGACGAACGCGCGCGCATCACCGCCACCCTCGCCGCCGCTCACCGCAAATGGGCGCATGGCGTGACGGTGATCTGGTATCCGCTGAAAGACCGCGCCACGCATTGGCATTGGAAGAAGCAGTTACGCAAGCTCGGCATCCCGAAATTGCTGCTGGTGGAGCATTGGCTATACGATAGCGAGCAACCCGGCATCTATAACGGCGCGGGCCTCTATATCGTCAATCCGCCTTACGCTTTCACGCAGGCACTGCCGCCATTGTTGGAGGCTCTGCGCCCCGCGTTGGCCCCCGAAGGGCATAAGGGCGAGATTATTTCCGGTTGGTTGGGCGATTAAGATAAGCCTCGTCCCACCCTTCCCCCTGCCCGCGCCTGCCCCCGCCGTCCCGCATCATAATCGCGGCAGCGCCCTCGCATTCCCCCCGACGCGCTCCTATCTTCGGCTCTGGATTCTCTCTCGGAACATTTGTAGAACGGATCGCATGAGCCTTACCCCCATCAAGCAGCAGAGGTTTACCGAATGCTGACTCACATAAGCGTCCGCGGCGCGCGCGAGCATAATCTCAAGGGCGTCGACGTCGATCTCCCCCGCGACAGCCTCATCGTCATCACCGGCCTGTCCGGCTCCGGCAAATCCTCCCTCGCCTTCGACACCATCTATGCGGAGGGGCAGCGCCGCTATGTCGAATCGCTCTCCGCTTATGCACGCCAGTTTCTGGAGATGATGCAGAAGCCCGATGTCGAGCATATCGAAGGCCTCAGCCCCGCCATCTCCATCGAGCAGAAGACCACCAGCCGCAACCCGCGCTCCACCGTCGCCACGGTCACGGAAATCTACGACTATATGCGCCTGCTCTGGGCGCGCGTCGGTATTCCCTACAGCCCCGCCACCGGCCTCCCCATCAGCGCGCAGACCGTCAGCCAGATGGTCGATCGCGTCGCGCTCCTGCCCGAAGGCACGCGCTTCTACCTGCTCGCCCCGGTCGTGCGCGGCCGCAAGGGGGAATATCGCAAGGAACTGGCCGAATGGCAGAAGGCGGGCTACACCCGCGTCCGCATCGACGGCGAGATGATGCTGATCGAGGACGCGCCCGCGCTCGACAAGAAGTACAAGCATGACATCGAAGTCGTGGTCGACCGTCTCGCCGTCACCGACGACATGGCCACCCGCCTTGCCGACAGTTTCGAGCAGGCGCTCAAGCTCGCCGACGGCCTCGCCTATGTCGATCTGGCCGACGGCATCGTCCCCGGCCGCGAAGACGAAGTGCAATCCACCGACAAGAAGATGAAGGGGGCGGGCATCCCCCTCAACCGCATCGTCTTCAGCGAGAAATTCGCCTGCCCGGTCAGCGGCTTCACCATCCCCGACATCGAGCCGCGCCTCTTTTCCTTCAACGCCCCGCTGGGCGCCTGCCCCGCCTGCGACGGCCTTGGCGAACGGCAGGAGTTCGACCCCGAACTGGTCGTCCCCAACGAGGCGCTCTCGATCAAGAAGGGCGCCGTCGTCCCCTGGGCCAAGTCCAACCCGCCCAGCCCCTATTATATGCAGGTGCTCGGCAGCCTCGCCAAGGAGTTCGGCTTCTCGCTCGACACCCCCTGGGCCGACCTCCCCGGCGAGGTGAAGCTCATCATCCTCCACGGCACCGGCGGCAAGCCGGTCACCCTGCGCTTCCAGGACGGCAAGAAGAGCTACGAGGTCAAGAAGGCGTTCGAGGGCGTCATCGGCAACCTCAACCGCCGGCTCCTGCAGACCGAAAGCGCCTGGATGCGCGAGGAGCTGGCCAAATATCAGACCGCCATGCCCTGCGAGACCTGCCACGGCGCCCGCCTCAAGCCCGAGGCACTCGCGGTCAAGATCGCGGGCGAGGATATCTCCGTCTCCACCCGCCGCTCGGTGGTGGACGCGCTCGCCTTCTTCACCACCCTGCCCGATCATCTGAACGACCAGCAGCAGCAGATCGCCCGCGCCATCCTCAAGGAAATCGTCGAGCGCCTCGGCTTCCTCAACAATGTCGGCCTCGATTACCTCAACCTCGACCGCACCAGCGGCACCCTGTCCGGCGGCGAATCCCAGCGCATCCGCCTCGCCAGCCAGATCGGCAGCGGCCTGTCCGGCGTCCTCTACGTCCTCGACGAACCCTCGATCGGCCTGCACCAGCGCGACAATGACCGCCTGCTCGTCACCCTCAAGCGCCTGCGCGACCTCGGCAACAGCGTCATCGTCGTGGAGCATGACGAGGATGCGATCCGCCACGCCGACTATATCGTCGACATGGGGCCGGGCGCGGGCGTCCATGGCGGCCAGATCGTGGCGCAGGGCACGCTGGCCGAAATCCTGGCGCACAAGGACAGCGTCACCGCGGACTATCTCAACGGCACCCGCCGCATCGAAGTCCCCACCAAGCGCCGCAAGGGCTCAGGCAAGAAACTCACCGTCCACAACGCCCGCGCCAACAACCTGACCGGCGTCACCGCGTCGATCCCGCTCGGCACCTTCACCTGCATCACCGGCGTCTCGGGCTCGGGCAAGTCCAGCTTCACCATCGACACGCTCTACGCCGCCTCGGCCCGCGCGCTGAACGGCGCCCGCATCGTCGCCGGCCCGCATGACAAGATCACCGGCCTCGACCATTGCGACAAGGTGATCGACATCGACCAGTCGCCCATCGGCCGCACCCCGCGCTCCAACCCGGCCACCTATACCGGCGCCTTCACCAACATCCGCGACTGGTTCGCGGGCCTGCCCGAAAGCCAGGCGCGGGGCTACAAGCCCGGCCGCTTCAGCTTCAACGTCAAGGGCGGCCGCTGCGAAGCCTGCCAGGGCGACGGCGTGCTCAAGATCGAGATGCACTTCCTCCCCGACGTCTATGTCACCTGCGACGTCTGCCACGGCGCGCGCTACAATCGCGAGACGCTGGAGGTGAAGTTCAAGGGCAAGTCGATCGCCGACGTGCTAGACATGACGGTCGAGGATGCGGTGGAATTCTTCAAGGCCGTGCCGCCCATCCGCGACAAGATGGCGATGCTCGCCGAAGTCGGCCTGGGCTATGTCAAGGTCGGCCAGCAGGCCACGACCCTGTCCGGCGGCGAAGCCCAGCGCGTCAAACTCGCCAAGGAACTCTCCCGCAGAGCCACCGGCAACACCCTCTACATATTGGACGAGCCCACGACGGGCCTGCATTTCGAGGATGTCCGCAAACTGCTCGAAGTCCTCCACGCGCTGGTCGACCAGGGCAATAGCGTGGTCGTGATCGAACATAATCTGGACGTCATCAAGACCGCCGACTGGATCATCGACATGGGACCGGAAGGCGGCGTCAAGGGCGGCGAAGTCGTCGCGGAAGGCACGCCGGAGAAGGTGGTGAAGGAGAAGCGCAGCTTTACCGGGCGGTACTTGGCGCCGTTGCTGGGGCTGGAGGCTTTGGCGGCAGAGTGATCGCGCGCCTATTCCTCGATTTCACGGATGTCCGTAACAAGTATTCTTTGAGGCACACCCGCAGCACTTCGAACAAAGTAGCAATCAACTTCAACCATATCTTTATGCATCGCGTTCACCGCGAATTGCTTTAGATCGTCCAACATTTCTCCAGGAATTGAAAATGATGGCCGCCCATCCCATTCGTCGTTCTCGAATTTTCCCCAACCACTCTCTTTATTGAACTGGACTATATTAATATCGATGGTTGTCAGCCGCCTATCAACCTTCTGAGTATCTACAGCATCTGCCATAGATTTGTTAGCATACAAAATTCTGGTTTCGTTATCGTTCGCAGTGGCGGATATATTTACTTTTCTCGCACTGCGTCGAAGAGGAACGTTCATCTCTTTAAGGAGAGGCGCAGCCATTGTAATCAGTTCCGCCTCGTCGTCTGCCGGAATGCGTTGCAGGACCGCCCTCTCATCACTTAAAAGAGCTTTCCTTTCTTGATCTGCTAAAAGCCGTTCATACAATGACCAGATTTTTTGGTCTATATCATCGTCATTGTCCATCCGCCTTTGCAACATTTCGAGTGTGCGAGCTAAGGCTTCATCTCTACCTTCTATAGTTCGTTCAAAAACATCGAGAAGGTGGTCATTATTCGCTAATGCAGATTTTATGACATCATCATCCGCAGGTGAAAATACTCGATCAATTACATAGGACAACATAGCCCCCAATGGAGCTTCATAAATTACCGGCGCAGCAGCTTGTAGAACAGGGATGATTACGTCGATTCCAAAACTTCCGCGTCGAGTAGGGAGAATTAGAATATCTGGCGTATTATTATACGTTATTTTCTTTGGAAAAGAACCAGTTCTTCTGAAGTTGTCGAGTTTAACAAGGAGCCTCGATGCCGAGTATTGAAATCGAGCGGATTCATAGAAATCCATTCGATGCTGGGACGCCAACTTGCCGTCAAACGTGAATTTTATAATCTCCACGCGCGCCCCCAACAAAAACCCACAACTCCCTCTCCATTATTGGCTGCGCATAACGAATGCGTCAATAACCTCGCGTTCTTCCTTATTTATGTAGAGCCGTCCCAGTCCAATTTTGTGGGAATCCGCCCTACAGCAAGCACCTTGCTGACATTGAAATTACGGCAACAGCTTACTCAACCCACAAATCCTTCCAAACTTAATCCATATCGGACCAACCTGCCGCACCCCGATTGGCCCCACCGCACCCATCTGCTACACTCCCCTCATGACCAAGCTCACCCCCATCGAGTCCGAGTTCGCGACGACCGAAGACGCGGAAGCCTATGACGCATGGTTCCGCGCGGAGGTCGAAGCCGCCATGGCATCGAACGAACCCGACATCCCCCATGACGAAGCGATGGCCCGGATGCAGGCCATTATCGACCGCCGCAAAAAGACTGACAGACGTAAGACAGCATAGTGCTGCCAGTCGTCTGGAGAGCCAGCGCTCTGCACAAGCTCGAAAACGTCATCGACTATATCGAAATACGGAATCCGGCGGCGGCCGACCGCATAGGCGCTGCGATCCGGTACGCGGCCGATCGCCTGTCCGACCATCCCTATCTTCACCGTCCCGGCCGCGTTCCCGGCACGCGGGAGGCTGTGGTTCATCCCAACTATATCCTCGTCTATCGCGTCATGGCCGACCGGATTCAGATACTTGCGCTCCACCATAGTCGCCAGCAATATCCCTGAAGATATCCGGGGCCGCATATGAACGACATTATCAATCTCGGGATTTTCTTCGGCTGCCTGGCGCTGCCGTTCGTCGCCATGCCCCTCCTCTGGCGGCGCATGAAGCGCGTCCGCAACGAAACCTATCAACACAGGAAGCAGGAACGGCGCGCCCAGCCATGGGAAGAATCTCTTGGCTCGGACGGCGAAGTCCGGCTCGCCCGATCCGGCAGCCCGAATGACGATCTCATCGACCTTGGCAGCAAGGCGCGCGAAACCCGCTGGCCGATCGACAATCCCTGACCTTCCCTAAAAATCCTATTCCGCTGTCCTACACGCCCCTTTTCTGTCCATCCTCCCGGCAAACCCCTCAGCCGGAGGCACGCGACCCATGTCCTATCACGACCCCATCCTCCCCACCCCCACCCCCGCGCCGCAAAGCCGCGTCGATGGCTGGAGCCCCGCGCGCCAGCGCCGCTTTCTCGAAGTCCTCGCCGCGACCGGCGTCATCCGCCTCGCCTGCGAAGCCGTGTTCATCACCACCCGCTCCGCCTACGCGCTGCGCATCCGCCGCGACGGCGCGGCCTTTCGCCTGGGCTGGGACGCGGCGATCCTGATCGCCCGCGCGCGGCTGGCCGATACCTTGCTCGCCCGCGCCATCATGGGGACGGAGGAAACCATCCGCCGCGATCCCGATAATTATGAAATCACCCGCCACCGCCACGACAACCGGCTCGCCATGTCGATGCTCGCCCGGCTCGATCGCATGGCCGATTGCCCGGCCGAAGGGTCCGACGCCGCGCTCGCCCGCGTCGTCGCGCAGGATTTCGCCGCCTATTGCGACATGCTCTGCCCGGAAGCCGACGCCCAGGCCGAAGCCGACCGTCTCGGCCTCCCCCGTACCGGCGCGGAACCGGCCGCACGAACCATGGACGACGCCACCCTCTATGACGGCTCCATGCCCGATACGCCCGCCCCGGTCGACGCGGAAACACCCCTCTCCTCCGGCGCATCGGCAGCCCTCTTCGTCGCCGCGCGCATGGCGCTGCACAAACCGCAAAACCCGCACTTTTCCGTCGATGATGAACGGTGTGAACTTCGCCCTCCGCCGCCCCCAAATCTTACCGATCTCCCGCCGGACGAAGCCGCCCATCGGCTGCGCGGCCTCTGGTGGGACGACCGGCTGGACCGCTGGCGCACCGATTTCCCGCCCCCGCCCGACTTTGACGGCAACGCCAGCGACAGCATCTACGACGTCGATAACTATGAGCGCGACCTGACGGAGGCGGAGGAAGAGGCGATCGCCGCCCAGCAGGAGGCCGAACGCCGCCCCTATGAACAGGCCGCCGCCCTCGCCCGCGACGATTTCTTCGGCTTCGTCCTGGCGCAGGACGCGGGACGCGCGGCGGTGACGGCCGGGGCGGGATGATGGCGGGATGTGCATCATGCCATCAAGGTTGCCTGTGAAAGCGGGAGCGCCCCTCCCTCCGTTCGCCCTGAGCCTGTCGAAGCCTGTCCTGAGCGACTGCCGCAGGCAGGCAGTCGAAGGGGGCCTTTCTTCCTGCGGGGGGACAGGTGCGACAGTGGCCGCCTATCCGCCATCGGGTTCACGCCCCACCCCTATTTGCTATTTAGCCCCCCATGCCCTATGTGGGGGATGCTACAGTCGCAAATCGACGGTTCTCGGCGCTTTGCGGCACCTGTTTCCTTCTTTCCCTGCCCCTTTAGCGATCCGGTGCGACCACACGGGCCGCGCCGCACGAAAGAAGGAACTACCATGAGCATCGTCGGAACCGTCAAATTCTTCAACGCCGACAAGGGCTATGGCTTCATCGCTCCCGATGACGGCAGCCCGGACGCGTTCGTCCACATCACCGCCGTCGAGCGCGCTGGCCTCGCCACGCTGCGCGAAAAGGACCGCGTCTCCTACGATCTGGAGCAGGACCGTCGTGGCAAGATGGCCGCTGTCAATCTTCAGCACGCCGAATAAACGGGGATGGCGGGCGCTCCGGCGCCCGCCTCCTTTTACGGCTGCTGGTCCATATAGACCGAGCCGACCAGCAAGATCGCGATCAGCGCGACCAGCAGCGCGCCGTTGATCCAGCGATGGCGCACGAACAGCAGGGCGATCAGCGCCCCGAACAGCCCCAGCAGCGCCAGCCCCATCCAATAATCGGCATCTGCGCTCAGGGCCGGCCCGGTCGATGGCCGATAGATTTCCAGCGCGATCTGGCCGATGATGCTGCCGATATTGGCGCACAGCACGCCGCCGATCACCAGCCTTTTGTGCCGGTCGTACCAATGATCGAAATCGGGCCATTCCTCCGGTTCGTCGGGAAAGATCAGGGTCGCGGCCAGATAATAGACCCCGACCAGCGCCAGCACCGCCGTCAGCGTCAGATAATTGGCGTCCATCTGCGCCCGCGCCTCGTATGCCGTCAGCCAGAAGCTGGTCAGGTCGAGCAGCACGAACAGCCCCAGAAGCGGCGTCAGCCAGCCGATCCGCACCGCCCTGGCGCCCCGCTTCAGCTTGAGCGCCCTGGAAAAGCCGCCCAGCACCTCGCTGATCGCCAGCCCCAGCAACAGCCCGAAGGCCGCGAACACCAGATCGAATCCCGACATTCGGCTCCCCCGACGCACCGTCCGTCGCAAGCCTAGCAAAAGCGGCCGTCCAGGCAATGCGGCTTGGAACCCCCGGCCCCGCCGCCGGTTATCTCCCCGAACCCGCAACAATGGAGCATCCCATGATCCGCACCCTGATCTTCGGCGCCATCGCCGGCTATGTCGGCAAAAAACTCTACGACGAAGGCAAGCTGACCGAATTCAAGAACGACCTAGTCACCCGCTACAACGACGCCAAGACCAGCCTGGCCGACGAACGCACTACGGCGGATACGTCGCCGCTCGTCACGTCGGCCGGCGCGATCAACCGGCCGCTGCCCAACTAACCCACTATCCCCATCCGGCGGCCCAGTCCCCCGCTCGTCGCCGGTCACCGCCCGCTAGCAGCCGCTCCCCCTCTCGCGGCCGCAGCGGGCGGTCTTCTTTTCACCTCGAAATTGTTACCGCCACGCAACCACCGCCGCTGCGCCGGGTTGTTGCAGCCAGCAGGGTAACAAAAGAAGGAGAGACCCCGTGCAAAAACCCATTCTCGCCGTCGCCATGCTGGCGATGCTACCGCTTGGCGCCTGTATGTCTGACAATGGCGGCGGTGGCGGCTATGGCTATGACCGCCCCAGTGACCGCCGCGGCCCGCCCCGTCATCATCGCCGTCCGATCCGCGACAATGACCAGATTTACCGCGACAGTGACGGCCGCTATTATTGCAAGCGCGACGACGGTACCACTGGCACGATTGTCGGCGCGATTGCTGGCGGCGTCTTGGGTAACATCATCGCACCGGGCGGCTCGAAGACGCTGGGCACCATCCTGGGCGGCGCGGGCGGCGCCTTGGCGGGCCGCGCCATCGACAAGAACGACATCAACTGCGAATGACAGGAAAAGGGCGCGGCCATCGCTGGCCGCGCCCTTTTCCCGATCGCTCGCAAGGTCAGAGCTTGCCGGTCAGTTCCGGCACGACCTTGAACAGATCCCCGACCAGGCCGATGTCCGCCACCTGGAAGATAGGCGCATCCTCATCCTTGTTGATGGCGATGATGGTCTTGCTGTCCTTCATGCCCGCCAGATGCTGGATAGCCCCGGAGATACCGACGGCAACATAGACTTCGGGCGCGACGATCTTGCCCGTCTGGCCAACCTGATAGTCGTTGGGGACATAGCCCGCGTCGACCGCCGCGCGGCTCGCACCAACCGCGGCGCCCAGCTTGTCGGCGAGCGGGAATATCACTTCCTCAAAGGTCGGCCCATCCTTGAGCGCACGACCGCCCGACACGATGATCTTGGCGCTGGTCAGTTCGGGACGCTCCAGCTTGGCGATCTCGGCGCCGACGAAGCTCGACAGCCCCTTGTCGCCGGTCGAGGCGACGGCTTCCACCGCACCGCTGCCGCCGTCGCGATCCGCCTTTTCGAAGGCCGTGCCGCGGACGGTGATGACCTTCTTGGCGTCCTTGCTCTTGACGGTGGCAATGGCGTTACCGGCATAGATCGGGCGCGTGAACGTGTCCTCGCTCTCGACCGACAGGATGTCGCTGATCTGCATGACATCGAGCAGCGCGGCGACACGCGGCGCGATATTCTTACCGTTGCTGGTCGCCGGCGCGACGAAGGCGTCGTGATGGCCCATCAGTTCGACGATCAGCGGCGCGACATTTTCCGGCAGCGCATGGCCATAGGCCGCGTCGTCGGCGACATGGACCTTGCCCACGCCCGCAATCTTGGCGGCGGCGGCAGCGACACCATCGACGCCCTGGCCCGCGACCAGCAGATGCACTTCGCCCAGCCTGGCGGCGGCGGTGATGGCGGAAAGGGTCGCGTCCTTGACGGCGCCGCCCTCATGTTCAACCCAAACAAGTGTCTTGCTCATGCGGCAACTCCCAGCGCTTTCAGCTTGGCAACCAGTTCATCGACGTCGGCGACCTTGACGCCGGCCGAGCGCTTGGGCGGTTCGGCGACCTTGAGCGTCTCCAGCCGCGGGCTGATGTCCACGCCGTAATCGGCGGGGGTCTTCTGCGCCAAAGGCTTGGACTTGGCCTTCATGATGTTGGGCAGCGACGCATAGCGCGGCTCGTTGAGGCGCAGGTCGGTGGTGATGATCGCCGGCATCGACAGCTTCACCGTCTCCAGCCCGCCATCGACTTCGCGGGTCACGTTGACGCTGCCGTCGGCAACCTCGACCTTCGACGCGAACGTGCCCTGCGGCAGGTTCAGCAGCGCGGCCAGCATCTGGCCGGTCTGGTTGCTGTCGTCGTCGATCGCCTGCTTGCCCAGGATGATGAGGCCAGCGCCTTCCTCTTCCTGCACCTTGGCGAGCAGCTTGGCCACGCCCAGCGGTTCGACTTCATCATCGGTCTGGATCAGGATCGCCCGGTCCGCGCCCATGGCGAGCGACGTGCGCAGCGTTTCCTGCGCCTTGGCGACGCCGATCGACACCGCGATCACCTCGGTCGCCACGCCCTTTTCCTTCAGGCGGATGGCTTCCTCGATCGCGATTTCGTCGAACGGGTTCATGCTCATCTTGACGTTCGCCAGATCGACGCCCGTCCCGTCCGCTTTCACGCGCGGTTTCACATTATAGTCAATGACCCGCTTCACGGGCACAAGGATCTTCATTTCCAACATCCTCCAGTTTCACGCCATCGCCCGCCAACGCGAACAAGGACGTGGGCGGCCCGTTTCCGGACCACCCACGCCCCATGGCGTATCTCGTTAGGTGGGGTCGTGCCTCAGGCCGCCTTCCTCACTTCCGCCACGATCTTCTTCGCTGCATCGCCCAGGTCGTCCGCGGGGACGATGGCCAGGCCGGACGAAGCCAATATGTCCTTACCCTGCTGGACGTTGGTGCCTTCCAGACGGACGACCAGCGGCACCGACAGGTTCACTTCCTTGGCGGCAGCGACGATGCCATTGGCGATGATGTCGCACTTCATGATGCCGCCGAAGATGTTCACCAGAATGCCCTTCACCGCCGGGTCCTGCAGAATGATCTTGAACGCCGCCGTCACCTTCTCGGTCGTGGCGCCGCCGCCGACGTCCAGGAAGTTTGCGGGGAATTCGCCGTTCAGCTTGATGATGTCCATCGTCGCCATGGCCAGGCCAGCGCCGTTCACCATGCAGCCGATGTTACCGTCCAGCTTGATGTAGGCGAGGTTGTACTTGGAAGCCTCGACTTCGGCCGCATCTTCCTCGGTCAGGTCGCGCAGTTCGGCGATATCCTTGTGGCGGAACATGGCGTTGCCGTCGAAACCGACCTTGGCGTCCAGCACCAGCAGATTGCCCTGCTCGGTCAGCGCCAGCGGATTGACTTCGATCTGTTCGGCATCGGTGTCGAGGAACGCGGCGTAAAGCGACGAGGCGACCTTGGCCGCCTGCTTGGCGAGGTCACCGGTCAGGCCGAGCGCTGCGGCGATCGAACGGCCGTGATGCGGCTGGAAACCTGCGGCCGGGTCGACCGCAAAGCTGTGGATCTTTTCCGGGGTCGAATGGGCGACTTCCTCGATGTCCATGCCGCCTTCGGTGGACACGACGAAGGCGATCCGGCTGCTGCCGCGATCGACCAGCAGCGCCAGGTAGAATTCCTTGGCGATGTCGGCGCCGTCGGTGATGTAGAGGCGGTTGACCTGCTTGCCCGCATCACCCGTCTGGATCGTGACCAGCGTATTGCCAAGCATGTCGGTGGCGTGGGCCTTGACCTCATCCAGGTTGAAGGCGAGGCGGACGCCGCCCTTGGCTTCTGCGCTAAGTTCCTTGAACTTGCCCTTGCCGCGGCCACCGGCGTGGATCTGCGACTTCACGACATAAAGCGGTCCGGGCAGCTTCTTGGCGGCTTCGACGGCTTCCTCGACCGAGAAAGCGGCATAGCCGGCCGCGATCGGCGCGCCATATTTCGCGAGCAGTTCCTTCGCCTGATATTCATGAATATTCATAGGGGCTGCCCTTTTCGCTGAAATCTGATGTCAGCGGATAAGCACAGCCAAAAGCGAGGCGCTAGAAAATTTCGCAAAATCACTTTGCAAAATTGCAAAGCCGGTAAAGCCGATCGGCCCCTTCATCCGCAAAAGCGATCAGACTGTGCAGGCCAGCGCCGATATACTGGTAACCGCAAAAATCTCAGGATCCTGTAACGCCCGCACCTTGTGCAACAGTTGATCTACGGAGATTTTGCTGCTGTGAGACTTGCGGAGCGAAGCGAGCGACTGGAGCCTTCGCAACTGGGTCAGGCTCAGCCGGTCGGCCATCCGTTCCGCCATGCATCCCGCCATGCGTGGCGAAAGGCCAGCCTCCTCAAGCCCCGCCCGAAGACGTGATTCGGGCGACAAGCTGGCGCAGGCGGAAAGGGGGAGAAGGGCGACGGCCATCAAGGCGCGGGAAGAAATGAAACGCATCACGCTTTTCATGGCCGCGCCGGGCTGAACAGGGGATAAATGCATCGGTTTTGCAAACGAAAGAATCAACCATGGATCGGATTTTCGCAGCGATGTCGCACCGGGTCGCCAACTGGGCGGGTCAGCCGTTCGCCTTCGTCCTGGCATTGGGCACCGTCATTCTATGGCTCGCGACCGGCCCGGTCTTCCATTATTCCGATACGTGGCAGTTGGTGATCAACACCGGCACCACCATCATCACGTTTCTGATGGTGTTCCTGATCCAGAATGCGCAAAACCGCGATGGCTCGGCGATTCAGGCGAAGCTGGACGAACTGATCCGGGCGGTCGAAAACGCCCGCAACGATTTCATCGGCATCGAGCATCTGACCGAAGCGGAACTGCAACGGATCAAGACTGTCCTGGAACGGGAATGCGGCGACGACGCGACCCATCGTCTGGCGATCGACAGGCTGATCCAGCGACGTTGACCCGATCGGTCAATGCGCGTGGATGATCAGCCGTTCATTTTCCCGACGATAGGCATCGATCCGATCAGTATAGCTTTGCGCAAGGCTTTCATAAGCGTCTCGCCCCTTGTCCGATCGGCTGGACTGCGCGCGTATCAGCGACATCTGCTGGCGGTGCAGCAGGTAGTTGACGTCCATCTCCATAGTCGCCCTCCTCCCGTCCAAGTTCGAAGAGATTGGTCGATTGGCCAAGGCTGCATACGACTCGCAACATCAGCACTTATAGACTAGCACTGCCGCTACCCGTTGGCGAACCCACTTATCGCGCCGCCGAGGCGGCCGGGCGCGCAATCCAGCGCAAAACCGCATATCCCGATAGAGCGGACAACAAGGATCCCAGCAATATCCCTCCCTTCGCTTCCTCGACCAGCAGGGGTTGGCCGGGAAAGGCGAGCGCGCCGATGAACAGGCTCATGGTGAAGCCAATGCCGCATAGCATCGCCATGCCATAGATCTGGCTCCAGCTTGCACCGGCCGGGCGCTCCGCAAATCCCAGGCGTACTGCCGCCCAGACCGCACCGAAAATGCCCAGTTGCTTACCCAGGAACAGGCCAAATGCGACGCCCAGCGACAAGGGGGCGAACAGCATCGCCAATGCCTCCCCGCCTAGGCTGAGCCCGGCATTGGCGAACCCGAATAGCGGGACGATCAGATAGGCGCTCCAAGGATGGATGGCATGTTCCAGCCGGTGCAGGGGACTGTCCGCCGCATCGGGGGCGCCTGGTGTGCAGCGCACGGGCACCGTCATCGCCGCCAGCACGCCCGCAACCGTGGCGTGGACGCCCGATAGCAGCATCAGGAACCACAGCAGGGCAAATCCCAGGAGATAAGGGGCCAGCGCCTTCACCCCCGCACGATTGAGGCCGTACATCAGCGCCAGCACGCCCGCAGCGCCCGCCAGCGCCGCCAGATCAAGGCCATGGCTGTAGAAAAGGGCGATGATGGCCACCGCCCCCATATCGTCCACGATGGCGACGGCGGTCAGGAACAGTTTGAGCGAGGCTGGCGCGCGACGGCCCAGCAGCGCCAGCACGCCAATGGCGAAGGCGATGTCGGTTGCCGCCGGAATGGCCCAGCCATTGCCCAGCGCCGGCCGCCCGGCCGTAACCAGTAGATAGACCAGTGCCGGGGCGGCCATGCCTGCGACCGCCGCCAGGATCGGCAGGCGTCGCCTGTCCCAGGTGGACAGGCCGCCATCCAGGAACTCGCGCTTGATCTCCAGCCCGACCACCAGGAAGAAAATGGCCATCAGCCCGTCGTTGATCCAGAGATGCAGCGTCATAGGCCCGATCCGCGACGACAATGTCGGCCCCAGCGGCGCATGGAGCATGTCATGGTAGAGATGCCCGGTCGCGCCCGGCAGATTGGCCAATATCATCGCCGCGCCAGCCGCAATCATCAGCAATATCGCCCCGCCGGTTTCCCCCGTCAGAAAATCGCGCAATGCGGATCGCGGCGGTCGATTCATGCCTGTCTGTCCTTTCGGCTGCACCGGCGAAGGCAAAAACCCATGCCTTCGCCAGGATTTCCAAGGGCTTCTGCGTAAAATATGCAAAAGACTTGGAACGATGTGACGCAAATGGCATCCTCTCTCGCATAGGGGGATGGGGGTCAAGTCGTGGGAGACGTGGTGGCCGCAGGCCTATTGGCTCTGCACAGGGAAATCCTGCTTTTTGCCGTTGTCGGACTTGCAATCGGCGGGCTGGACGATTTGCTGGTCGATCTTCTGTTTCTGGCCCGTCGCTGCTGGCGCAACATCGCCATCTATGCCCGTCACCCGCGCATGAGCACGGCGACCTTGCCCGCTTCGGCAAAACCAGGCCGCATCGCCATATTCATCCCCGCCTGGCGCGAAGCGGAAGTCATCGGTCCCATGTTGCGCTACGCGCTCGCCTGCTGGCCTAACGACGATTACCGGATCTTCGTCGGCCTCTACCCGAACGACCCGGACACGCTCGAAGCGGTCGCGCCCATCGCCGCCGGGGAACCGCGAATCGTCGTGGGGATGAACCCCAAACCGGGACCGAGCACAAAGGCGGACTGCCTCAACATCCTGTGGCGATCCATGCTGGCGGAGGAAGCGCGCACGGGCAGAGCGTTCAAGGCGATCGTGCTGCACGATGCCGAAGACGTGGTCCATGCCGAAGAAATCCGGCTGTTCGACTTCATGATCGACCGCTTCGCCCTGGTCCAGTTGCCGGTCCTGCCACTCCCTGGTCGCGGCACATGGTTAGCGCGCGCGATCGCCAATCATTATGGCGACGAATTTGCCGAAAATCATGGGAAAGCGCTGACGGTGCGCGAAGCGCTCGGCGCGTCGATCCCATCGGCCGGCGTGGCATGTGCTTTCGAGCGGGCGACGCTCGGTCGTCTGTCCGATCCAATCCATGGCGGCCCTTTCGATCCATCGTCGCTGACGGAGGATTATGAAGCGGGTCTGCGGATCGCCGATATGGGCGGGCGCGGCGTGTTCGTCCGTATGCGCGACCGGAGCGGAGCGCTGGTTGCGACGCGCGAATATTTTCCGGACAGCATCCAGGCCGCCGTCCGGCAGAAGGCCCGCTGGATGGTGGGGATATCGCTGGCGGGTTGGGACCGCATGGGCTGGCATGGCGGTCCCGCCGAATGGTGGATGCGCATCCGCGACCGGCGCGCCACCATGGCCGCGCTCGTCTTGTTCGCCGCCTATCTGGCGTTAATCCTGTGGGGACTGATCGTCGCGCTGGGCCTGTTCCTGCCGCTATCCCTCCCGCTCCGCTCGCCCATCGTCGATGCCCTGCTGTGGCTCAACATGGGCTTGATGGGGTGGCGGGCAGCCATGCGCGCGCTGTTTGTCGGCCGGGCCTATGGCTGGCGCCATGGGTTGATGGCGATACCCCGCACCGTCATCGCCAACTACATCGCCATATTGGCGGCCCGACGAGCTGTCTTCCTTTATGGCAAATCGCTCTTGGGCAAGCCGCTGAGCTGGGACAAGACCCAGCATCGCTTCCCCGACCTGAAGACCGATCCATGAACCGCACCGCCAGCGGACGCCCGTTGCGTTTCTTTGTCATGGTGTTGGTGGGTTGGGTTGCTATCCGTCTGCTGGGTCAGCGAGGCGTCACGCCGCCGGAACGGCAATATGCCGATATCCGTCATATCTCGTCACCAGCGCTTCTGCCGCAAGGGCTGCTCGCCTCCAGCGCCGTGGCGGTCGTGCAACCACCCATCCGACCGACTGCGCTACCGCCGCCACCGATCGCCACGCAAGCGAGCACAGCGAATATGCAGATATCTGTCGCGCGAGCGCCTGCCGACATCGACAGCGCCATGCCAGTCGATCTGATGGATTTCATCACCTTCACCGTGGCGTTCGCCAACCGCCATTATGCCAGCGACCCGGCCTATATGAGCCGTTTCCAGATGCCGTCAGCCAGCCCGCCTCCTCTCATGGTCGAGCAAAAGACGCAGGATCGATGGCACGCCGCCGCGTGGCTGCTGTGGCGCCAAGGAAGTGCCAGCCCGAGCGGGACGGTGTCGACGGGGCAACTCGGCGGCTCGCAGGCAGGGCTTCGAGTGGATTATGATCTGACGCCGCGCGCCGCCAGCAGAACCGTCGCCTATGGCCGCCTGACCAGCGCGCTCCAGCACCCGGCGGCGCCCGAAGGCGCGATCGGACTGTCGATCCAGCCGGTCCGCGCGGTCCCGATTCGTCTCGCGGTCGAACGGCGCATCGCGCTCGGCACCGGCGCGCGCAACGCCAATGCGGTGATGGTGGTGGGAGGATTTGGCCCGGTGGCGATCGCGCCGGCAGTGGTAGCGGAGGGCTATAGCCAAGCCGGAATAGTGGGCTTCAGGCGGGGAGATGCTTTCATCGACGGTAAATTCTCGCTCTCCACCCCACTGGCGCGATCCCCCATGCGGGTCGGCGCAGCCTTGTCGGGCGGTACCCAACCGGGCATCAACAGGCTGGACATCGGCCCCGAAGTGCAATTCCGCCTGCCCTTGCCGAACGTCGGCGCCCGGATCGCCGTCGAATGGCGCGAACGTATCGCGGGGGACGCCCGTCCGGGATCGGGCCTCGCCATCACTCTCGCCGCCGATTTTTAATCGCCTGACGCCATCGCCGCTTTATATCGCTGCCCGTTGGCGCTACCTCCGGCAGGCATGGATCTTTACCTGCCTATAGCCAATCTGTCGGTCAATGCGCTTGTCATCATCGGCCTGGGCGGTGTCGTCGGGTTGCTGTCCGGCATGTTCGGCGTCGGCGGCGGATTCCTGACGACGCCCTTGCTCATCTTTTACGGCATCCCTCCGACTGTCGCCGCCGCTTCAGCCGCATCGCAAGTGACAGGCGCCAGCGTGTCCGGCGTGTTCACCCATATGTCCCGCGGCACCGTCGATTTCCGCATGGGCGGCGTGCTGATCGCGGGCGGTGTGATCGGCGCTGGCTTGGGCGTCTTCATCTTTCGCCTGCTGCAATATCTGGGCCAGATCGATACCGTCATCGGCATCCTCTATGTGCTGATGCTGGGCGGCATCGGCGCGCTGATGGCCAAGGAATTGATCCAGGCACTGATCGCATTGAAGACCGGCAAACGTCCGCCGGCGCGCAAGCGGCGCCACCATCCCTTGGTGGCGGCGCTGCCGATGCGGTGGCGCTTCTACCGCTCCGGCCTCTATATCTCGCCGCTCGCGCCGCTGCTGCTGGGCATGGCGACCGGAATATTGACGATGTTGCTGGGCGTGGGCGGCGGCTTCATCCTGGTGCCCGCCATGCTCTATCTGCTGGGCATGGCCACGCAGTCGGTGGTCGGCACCTCCCTGTTCCAGATATTGTTCGTGACCATGGCGACGACCATGATGCACGCGATGACGACCAAGGCGGTGGACCTGGTGCTGGCGCTGCTGCTGCTGATTGGCAGTGTGGTCGGCGCGCAGATCGGCACCCGCATCTCCATGTCGATCCGTCCCGAATATCTGCGCATATTGCTGGCCGCGATCGTGCTGCTGGTCGCGGCCCGGATGGCGCTGGGGCTGGGATGGCGACCCGACGAAATCTACACGATCGAGGTGCGCTGATGCGTCGCTGGCCTATCTTGCTCGCCCTGCCCGCCGCGGTGGCGCTGATCGGGGCGGACGAACCGCAACTGGTGCCGGATGTGTCCCAGCGCGAGGTGGAAATCCAGTATAGCTTCACCGGCGCGGACCTGCTGCTGTTCGGCGCGATCGTCTATCCCGACGGGCGGCGTCCCGACAAGCCGGCGGACATCGTCGTCATACTCAAGGGACCGGAACAATCGATCACCATGCGCGAAAAGCAGAAGGTCGCCGGAATATGGGTGAATGCCGACACCGCCCGCTTCCGTTCCGCCCCCAGCTTCTACGCCATGGCCTCGTCGCGTCCGATCGACCGGATCGTCGATGAACGCACCGCCGCCATTTACGAACTGGGCGTCGACAAGCTGCAACTCTCCCCCTCCTCGCTGAATGAAAGCGCGGAACTGTCCCGCTTTCAGTTGGGACTGGTCGATTTGCGAGCGCGATCCGGCCTGTTCGTCGAACGGCCAGGCACGGTGGAGATCACCGATGGCGTCCTGTATCGCGCACGCCTGCCCTTGTCGGCACGCGTCATCGTGGGCGATTATACGGCCGAGACCTTCCTGGTGCAGGACGGCCGAGTGGTCGCCGCCGCGGTGCGCGACATCACCGTGCGCAAATCCGGCTTCGAACAATTCATGGCTACCGCGGCCGAACATTGGTCCTTCGTCTACGGCCTGGTAGCGATCGCCATGGCCGTGGGCATGGGGTGGGCGGCCGGCGCCATCGCCCGCCGCATCTGACGATCGCCCCATCCTCATTCTTTGGATCCAGCCAATTGCCCAAACCCCATTAGTCCGACTAAAATAAACCGAAATGGATCGAGGGGGATTGGACGATGACGGACGCGGTCATGCAGGCGGGCGATGGCCCATTTCCCAACCTGGCGCAGCGCAGCCATGCCCTGCGCGCATCGCTCTCGCGCGAAATGCATATCCGCAAGATGCCGCGGCTCGACACTCCTGCACGCGCCGTACAGTTCGTGATGATCGTCGATGAGCAGGAGGCGCGGGACAGCGTCCCCGCTCTGCAAGGCCTATTACCCCCTAACGGCGCCTCCCCCGATGCGAACGACCGCTTCTTTGCCTGCCGCGTCGGCGCATTGGGGTTTTCCTGGGAACGCCACAGCGAGTTCATCACCTACAGCTTCATCGCCGACGGCTATGGCGAGCCGTTCGACCTTGCGCCCTTCCTGCCGGTATCGCACTGGATCGACCAGCTACCGGGGCGGATCATCCGATCGACCCAGATCGCCCTGACCAGGAACGAGCCGTCCAACGCGACCATCGCCGCGCATTTCGCTTCGGACGACCTCATCATCTCGGACATCGCGCAAGGACGCGCGCGCATCTGGGGCGATTTCCGGCTGCACGACAATGGGTTCGGCCGACTGCTGATTCAGGATCGAGGACTGGAAGGCGCCGAAGCGTCGCTGTTGGTGCAACGGCTCCAGGAACTGGGCAATTATCGCAAGATCGCCCTGCTTGGCCTGCCCGAAGCGCAGCAGGCGACCCCGGTCCTGGCCAGATTGGAGCAACGCCTGACCGATGTCACCGCACGCGTGGCGGAGCCGCAGGCGGACGCCGACGCCGTGCTGGAGGATATCTCATCGCTCAGCGCCGAACTGGCGCAGATCGTCGCCCGCACTCGCTATCGCATGAGTGCGACCCATGCCTATGCGGAACTCTGCTTCGACCGCATTCGCCGTCTGGATGTCGCGCCGGTGCGCGGCTATCGCTCGCTCGACGATTTCACCGAACGGCGGCTGCTGCCCGCGATGCGGACCTGCGACGCGTTCGGCCGGCGGCTGGAGGATCTGTCGCAGCGCACCGCCTGGACCAGCGCGATGCTGCGGACGCGAGTCGATACCGCCCTGGCGCGCCGCAATCGCGACCTTTTGGCGTCGATGGACCGGCGCACCGGGCTGCAACTGCGCCTGCAGCATACGGTCGAGGGGCTGTCGGTGGTGGCGATCAGCTATTATGCGTTGGGCCTGTGGCATCATCTCAAGGAGGCGATCGAGCATCAGGGCGCCCATCTGCCCGGCTGGATCGACCTGGCCCTGATCCCCGCGATCATCGGCGCGGTTTTCCTGGGCCTGCGCCAGATCAAGAAGGTCAAGCGCCCGCCATCCTTGCGGGACGGCGAGACGCTCGATCATTAGGGTTCATTCGGCGAGCAACTGCACCGGCCCGATCAGGCCGGACGGGCGTAGCGGCGCATCGGGCTTGTAGGTCGGGGCAGCAGTGAAGGTGATCTTCTCCGCTCCGGGTTGCTGGTCGCCGATCAGGCGATTGACCCACAGGTTGGCGACCTTGACCTCCAACTGGTTGTTGCCCGGCTTCACCAGCTTGCCGATGTCCAGGCGATAGGGCGCGAACCAGCTCGTGCCGGCCAGTCTGCCATTGACGCGCACCTCGGCCAGGTCGCCGATCTTGCCGAGATCGATCCACAATGGCGCGCCGGACTTCGCCCCTTTGGGCAAGGCAAAGCGCGTGGCGTAGGTCGCGATTCCGGAGAAATAGCGCACGCCTTTGTCGGCATTGCTTTCGAGCGGCGTCAGGGTCGACATGGCGATGCTGGCGGGCGCGCCTCGACCGGACTGGAAGCTGACGGTCCAGGGACTGGTTAGCGTTGCGACCGAGCGGGTGGCCTTGGCCGCGATGGTGACGGACGACGCCACCGCAGCCTTGCGGAACAGGATGAACAAGGCGTCCTCCGCGCCGACATCCAGCGGAATCACCGTTTCGCCGCCTTCGGTGCGATAGGATACGGGCGATGCCGTACCATCGATGGCGCGCCATATTTCGGGCTGCTTGCCGGTCACGCGAAAACGCGCCTCGATATGGCCAGCCTTGGACGTGCGGTTGTTGACGAAATAGAGGTCGCCATCGGCCAGTTTGCGATGGACGAAGCGATAGTCTGCGTCCTGTGCGCCATCGCCGATGCGGAAGTCCGGACCGGTACCAGCGCTTGCGAGCGCCGCTTCGACGTCGCTGCTGGCGATCACGCGCCCTTTGCCTTGCGGAGCGCCGCTCCAGAGACGCCTCGTGAGCGCCTTGAACGCGGCGGCGTCATCCTGCAGGCCCGGCGCGCGTTCGGGCGCTTCGCCGATCACGGTCGCCCCCGCATCGACCAACCCGGCGATCCGTTGCAGCGTTGACAGCGTCATCACCCGGCTCGATCCGCCGAGATAGAGCGCGCGGTAACGGGCGTTGCCGGCCACCAATTCGCCATCGTCCACACTCATGCGGTTGGCGATGATATCGGCATTCACAAAGTCATAGGCGTAACGGGTCGGCAGATCTACGGGCACGCCATGTTCGAACAGCGAGGTGATCGGCGCGTCCTCGCCGTAGAAATAAGCGAGGTCGGCATGATCGCGCCCCTGCTGCAACAGATAGCCGGTGCGCGCCATATAATCGACCCAGGGCTTGGCCATTTCTGCCCAAGACTTCATGCCGATTGAAATATTGGCCGAAGATCATGAGGCTGAGACCCGGGAGTTTGTCGTCGACCGGCTGGTGGACCGAGGTATGGACGATCGGCCGGTTGACGCCCGATGCGAACTCCAGATCGATCACCCGCTTCAGGTCCGACGGCGCAAAGGCCCAGGGCGCGAAGGCCGATGTCATGGACTCCGCCGACACGATATTCTGGCCATAGATATGGGCGACCGACGCCGCCCCCTTCATGTCGCCGATCAGCGTCGGGCGCGGCGCGGCCCCGCGGTTGAAGGTCCACATCGCCGCCATCGGCACATCGGTATGGAACCGCATGGCCAGATCGTCACCCAGCACCGGGCGACCGTTTTCCAGCGCCTCGCCATAGACGGTCAGACCGTTTTCATGCGCCACCTGTGCCACCGTGCCATAATGGGCGTGGGCCAGCAGGTCGGCGAGTGTCTGGCGATAGTCATGGAGGAAGGCGTCACTGCGCGCAGCGGAGCCGACCACTGCGCCGGTCAGCGTGGGCAGAAACGGCGTCGGGTCATAGCCGCGCCGGGCCTTGAATTCCTCGACCATGCGCGGGGTCCAGTTGGATGCGCCGACCTCGATACTGTCGGTCAGCAGCGCCCGGATGCCTTTCTTGCCGATCCATTCCGCACCCACCGTATCGCGATACATGCCGAGATAGGTTTCAAGATAGCGGCGGACGGCGGCGGCGTCATATTTATCGACCTCCAGGCCGGTCGCTTCGGGCGTGGCGGGATGGTTCATCTTGCCGGTCAGCGAATAGCCCATGCGCAGGATGCGCCAGTCGCTACCCTTGGGCGCGGTCCAGTCGAGCGTGCCGTCGGGACGCAGATGATCGGTGATATCCACGACATTGGCGGGGTCGATAGCCATCGCCGTGGGCACGACACTCTCGCTCAGCCTGTTATAGTCGGGCGCGGTGGCGTAGGCGGCCTTCGCTTCATATTGGTCGATCTTCGACTCGGCAGACAGACGCAGGTCGCCGATGCCGAGCGTCGCGCTGGCGGGGCGCCCGAACACGTCGAGCATGATCGCCCCCGGCGCGCCGTCGCCCAGCCCAAGCGACTTGGGTCCATCGTTGGGCGAAAGCACGAGGCGGAAGCGCCGGGCGGTGACGGGCGCGAAGCCGATCGTCGCCGACACTTCGGTCAGGGAAAAGCGGCCGACCGGCTGCCAGCCCTGCACCGTTTCCGCCTCCAGCATCGGGCGATAGACCGGATCGCCAAAAGGCGGCCGGGCATGGGGCACGAACAGGCTGGCGGAACGGATGGTGACGGGCTTGCCATAGTCGAGGATCAGCCCGCCCGGATTAGCGGCGTCGCCCTTGGCGATCTGCCCCACGGTTTCGAGGTCGTTATCGAACAACGGCGCTGCGGCGAGCGCCGTTCCGTCCGCCTGAAAGACGCGCGGCTGCGACAAAAGGCTGGCTTTGATCGGATAGGCAAGGACGCGCGCGTCGGCATAGAAGCTGGGCAGCGCGCCTGTTTCCTCGCCGGCGGCGAGCGGATCGCTGAACTTCACGCTCTGGAACGCGCCGGTAATGGAGGGCGGCGCGGCCAGCGCTCTCTTCAGGCGCTGGCCGCCGCGCAGGTCGGTTTCGCTCCAGACCAGCTTCTTCATCGCGTCCTGCGGCTTGACCCAGGGACCGCCCGTCTCACTCCAGCCCGGCGAGGCGGCGATGGCGAATTCCAGCCCCTTCGCGTCGGCGGTCCGGACGGCATGGCGGAAGGCGTCCTTCCAGCCGTCCGTCATGTAGATCAGCCGGTCCTTGACGATCTGCGGCGTCATCAGGCTGGCGTCGAAATTCTGGACGCCACCAATGCCCATGCGCGCCATCCAGTCGAGATCCTTGTCGATCCCGTCCTTGGTCACATTACCGTTCATCCAGTGCCACCAGACGCGCGGGCGCGCCGATTGCGGCGGATTACGGAAGCCGTCGGCCAGTTCGTCGGCCCGAAGCGGTGCGGCGAAGGAAGCGCAGGCCAGCAGGGCGGCGAGGCGAAGAGCTTTACGCGTCATGAGCAATCCTTGCGAAAATCAGCGCGTGCCGAGCAGGCCGCGCATGTCCATCCAGGCGAGGAATTCGGGCAGGAGCATCGCCGTCGTCGTCCCCGGCCGACCCGCACCGAAACCATGATCGCCCCGTTCAAAGGCATGGAGTTCGACCGGCCGCTTCGCCCTGCGCCAGGCTTCGACGATGCCGAAGCCCTGCTTGGCGAACAGGCCGTCATCCATCGCGATAGCATTGAACATGGGCGGCGCATCGGCGGGCACCGCGATGTCGATCATGGGGCCGTAGATATAGCCGATAAAGGCGGGACGTTGGTCGCCCTTGCCCTCCAGCGCCGCGTTCAGCGTCGTCATGGCACCCGCCGAAAAGCCGATCATGCCAATCCGCGCCGGATCGACATGCCAATCCGCAGCGCGGCTGTGGATGATGGCAAGCGCTTGCAACGCATCCTGCGTGGCGCGGGGTTCCTTGACCTCCGGCGTCGCGTTGGACTGCGCAGCGGCCGAGAAACGCTGCCCCATTACGCCCAGGAAAGCCTGATCGTCGCGCGGCGTTTCGTTGAGACGATATTTCAGCACGAAGGCGGCGACGCCATGGTCGGCCAGCCAGCGCGCGATATCGCTGCCTTCGCCCGTCATCGACAGCGACAGGAATGCACCGCCGGGCGCGACCACTACCGCCGCGCCGGTCGCCTTGGCGGGATCGGGCAGATAGGGCGTAATGGTCGGGCGCACGACGTTGCGAACCATGATATTGTCGATGCTGTTCGCGCCGATCCGAACATGCATGCTCGACCATTGCTCGTCGTTGCCAGCCTTCACTGCGGGCTGGTCCGGATAGAGCGCGATCGCCCCCTCCTGCCCCTGCGACGGAACCGTTTCCATGCGCACGTCCTGCGCCATCGCGGGCGTGGCGAGCATCAGCGCCAGCGTCATCATAGAACGGATCATCGGGTCATCCTCTTGAGAGCCAGGGTTGTTATGAGGGCGCCCAGCGATCCGCCGTAGAGCAATTTCAGCGCCAGTGCCTGTCCCCAGCCGATAGGCGGTAGAGCGGCAGCGTCGGTCGCCCAGGCCAGCAGACCGCCGAGCACCGCGCCACCGATTGCAAAGCCGAACGCGCGCAGGAGGATGGTGCGGACCGATATGGCCAGCCCAAGCCGCTTGCGTGCGATCAAAGACGGGACGAGCGCGCTCATGAGTGCAACGGCGATGCTCTGCGGCACGAAGTCGAGGCTCAGCGCATCGGGTGCGCCCCAGGTGAGCGGGCGCGCAACCATCCCGACAATGCCGAGGAAGAAGGCCAGGCTGAGGGTCGCATTGATCGCAAAGCCGATGCCGGCCTCGCGCGCGATCGGCAAGGCCGGCGCGGCGCTCATTGCGCGGCCTTCGCGTTCAGCAGTCCGCGCATGTCCAGCCAGGCCTGGAATTGCGGCAACACGCCCATGGTCGTCGTACCAGGCTTGCCCGTGCCAAAGCCATGGTCGCCACGTTCATAGGCGTGCAGTTCGACCGGCACATGGGCGCGGCGCCAGCTTTCGACCAGGCCGTAGGAGGGATTGGGGAAGAGGCTGTCGTCATTGGCGATGGCGGCGAACATGGGCGGCGCATCGGCCGGCACCTCGCGCGCCAGCATGGGGCCATAGACATAGCCGATGAAGGATGGGCGATCGCTCCCCTTCCCTTCCAGCGCTGCGTTGAGCACAGTCATCGCACCGGCGGAGAAACCGATCATGCCTACACGCTGCGGATCGACGCCCCATTTGCCGGCGCCGGCGCGCACCAGCTTGAGTGCCGCCAGCGCATCCAGCGTTGCGCGCGGTTCAGTGATTCCCGGCGCGGCAGTCGGATCGCGCAGCGACTCCGCCATGCGCTTGCCCATATAGGCGGACGCTTCGCCGATGTCGGCGGGGGTCTGGTTCAGCCGATATTTCAGGACGAAGGCGGCGATGCCGTGATCGGCGAGCCAGCGCGCGACGCTCCAGCCCTCATGATCCATCGCCAGCAGCATGAAGGCGCCGCCGGGCGCGACCACCACCGCCGCCCCGGTCGCCTTGGCGGGATCGGGCAGGACAGGCGTGATGGTCGGCACGGTGACATTGCGCACCGCCAGATCCTTACCGAAACGCACCCAATTTTCGGTCGATCCTTTGGGTGCCTTCATGTCCGGATAGAGTGGAATGGCGTTCGGATCGGCGGGGGCTTCGGCGGGAACCGGCGTCGGCATCTGGGCGATGGCGGGAACCGCGAGTACAAGGGCGACAGCGGCGGCGATACGCTTCATGTCTTTCTCTCCTTAGACCGCATTGCGGCTGGCGATCGCGCCATAGACGGCGGCGCTTGGTTTGGCGGTGCGGGCGAAGGTGACCGGATCGACGCTGTGCAGGCCGAACTTGACCTTATAGCCGAATATCCATTCGAAATTGTCGAGCAACGACCAGTGGCAATAGCCCAGCACCGGCACGCCGTCGTCCATCGCCTTCTTGAGTTCGGCGAGCGCCGCGGGGATGAATGTGGCGCGGATGGTGTCGTCGGTCGTGCCGACGCCATGTTCCGACACCAGGATCGGCACGCCTGTCGCTGCATGGGCGTAGCGGACCGCGCCCGCGAGCGAGGGCGCCCAGACTTCGGTGCCAGACCAATTGACGATCGAACCGGCGGGCGTCGGCAGACGACCCTTGTCGCCCCAGAGCGCGCGCTCGTAATTCTGAACGCCCATGAAGTCGTCGGCCTTGGCGATGTCCAGCCAGTTGCCATACAATTCCTTCCGCATCCGGTCGCGCATCGAATTCCTGCCGACCGCCTGATCATCCATCAATGCAAGAGAGAAGCCGACAGGCAGGTCGGGACGTACCGCCTTGATCGCGGCCTTGCCCGCTTTGTGTGCCGCCTCCAGACCGGCCTGCAACGCTGGTAGATCCTCGACCCCGGCGACATTGGCGGCGACGAATTTCGGCACGCCCAGGCGCTTGGCCGCGGTTTCCAGCGTGAGTTTCTGGATGTCCCACACCTGCGGCGGCAGCATGGGCTTCAAAAGCAGCAGGATATTGGGTTCGTTGAAGGTGATGGCGCTGGCGATCCCCTGCCCCAGCGCGCGCATCGCCTTGTCGCAATAGCGGGCGAACAACTGCGCGCTTTCCGGGTTGGTCCAGCCGCCCTGCGCGCTGAACCAGCGCGGCGCGGTGAAATGGCTGAAGGTCACGATCGGCGCCAGACCGCGCTGGAGGCAACCGTCGATGATCGCCTTGTAATGGGCCAGCATCGCTTGGGAGAAGAGGCCTTTCTCCGGCTCGATCCGCGCCCATTCGATGCCGAAGCGATAGGCATTGAGGCCCATGCCCTTGACCAGATCCAGGTCGGTTTCCCACAGTTCGAAACTGTTGCAGCTATCGCCCGATGGTTCGGCGAAGACGGTCGGCTGCTGGTTTTCGATAAACCACAGGTCGCTGGCGATGTTGTTGCCCTCGATCTGGTGCGGCGCGGTGGCGACGCCCCAATAGAAGCCCTTGGGGAAGCCGGGGCTGGCGGCCGCCTTGCGCGCGGCCATAGCGGGAGCGGCCATCATGGCCCCGGTGGCGATTCCGGTCGCGAGCAGCGTCCTGCGATCGAGCATCTGTTTCTCCTGATTATGATTTGGTGGTTTCGCGCACGAAAGCGCAGATTTCGTCCGATAGCCGCCGGTCGGCGGTGCCAAGGTGCATGGCCATGCTGTAATGGTTATGGCCCGAATGGATGAAGGCCCGCGGCATGGCGCCGTGGCGGGTGAGGCGATCCCGCATCAGCCCCAGAAACTCGGCCTGAAAGCGCGGCGGATCGAACTCGGCGCAGGCCAGGAACAGGGGCAGGCTGGTGGAGGCGACCGCATCCAGCGGCATCCGGTCGGGATAGAGCGCCGGGTCGTCATAATAATATGTGTCGCGCTCATCGAGCGGCGTGTAGCCGTAGAGACCTGAGAGCAGGATTGCGGCGCGAATATCGCGGACGCCGGCCAGTTTCAGATAGCCCGCCACATGCACCGAACCGGCGGACGTGCCCATCAGCACGATCCGCTCCGGATCGCCGCCATACTGCGCCGCATGCGCCTTGAGCCAGGCGACGACGGCCGCGACATCTTCCGATCCGGCAGGCCAGACATTGTCCGGTGCGAGGCGATAGTTGATGACGCCCCCCACAAACCCGGCCTGTGCCGCCATGCGACCGACATTTGCGTTGGGCCAGGCATCGACGCCGCCCTTGTCGCCCTTGAGGAAGCCGCCGCCGTGGACGAAGACGAGGACGGGCGCCAGATTGCTGCCCTGCGGCCGATACAGGTCGAGGCGATGTCGCTCATGCGGCCCATAGGCGATATCCGCGACCGTCACCGGCACCTGCTCGCGCAGGGCGGATTGGTCGGCATCGAACAGGGCGCGACATTGCGCGAGAACGTCCGGGCCAAGGTGGGTGCCCATGGCGGCGATCGATTGTCTGATCTGGTTCATTCCCGCATCCCTGACCGCCACGATTGACAAAAAAGAGGCAGGGCGGCGTCACCTGCGCCGCCCTGCCTTATCGCATCAGAATTTGGCGTCGAAGCTGATACCGACCTGACGGAAGGACTGCGGACCGTAGATGGCGCCAATATTCTGCTCTCCGCTATCGGTGGTATAGGGAAAACTGCTCTGCATCAGCGAGGGCTCGTGCACGTCGAACAGGTTGCGGCCGAACACCGCGACGCTGTAGCGATTATCCTCGGTACGGACGCCGATGCGACCGCCGACCAGCCAGTGCGAACGGAAGGTGGTTTCGCTGTTCGAATTGGCTTCATAGCGGACCCGCGACTTCCAGACCGTATCCGCGGCCAGGAAACCGTTGAAGCGGCTGGTGACAGGCACTTCATATTCGCCAGACAGGGTGAACTTATATTTCGGGGCATAGGCCAATTGGCTGCGGCCGATGTCAGTCCCATCAGTGCCGATAAAGCCCTTCGGATAGGTCGCCTTGGCATAGATGAAGCCGGTATTCAAAGACAGGCCGTCGAACACCTTGCCGAAGAAGTTGATTTCCGCGCCGCGGGACTTCACGCCATCGATGTTGGTCTGCACGCAGGAGATGACCGCTGTGCTATCGACCGTGCATTGTTGCGCCTGGAAGTTCTTGATCTTCTGATAGAAGACGCTGAGATCCGCCACCCAGCCGCCGAACAGGGTGCTCTTGAGCCCCGCTTCATAGGCCATCGGAATTTCCGGCAGCACGACGAACGGCTGGAGCGGGGCCGACGGGGTTGCGATCTGGCCCCCTTTGAAGCCGCGCGATGCGGTCGCATAGACCATCGTCCGCTGGTCGAGGTCATATTGCGCACCCAGACGCCACGAGAATTTCTGAACGTCGAGGACCGTCCTGGTGAACGGATCGGCGGGAGTCGCATAGTTATAATAGTCGAGCGACAGGCGGTCGGTGGTGTAGCGACCACCGGCGATCAGGCGCAGGCTGGGCGACAGATGGAAGGTGCCCTGACCGAAGAAGGCGAGCGATTCGTCCTTGATTGCGACGTCGGCGCCAGGATTCCGCACGATGGGAATGACGAAGCCGGGGAACGGCACGACCGAGACCGACAGGGTTTCGGGATCGCGCAACTGCTTCTGGTTCGAATAGAAGGCGCCGAGCGTATATTCCAGGAACTGGTCCGCAGGCGAAGACACCCGGAATTCCTGCGTGAACAGGCTGAGCCGACGATTCACGGCGCCATTGCCGACCTGCAGTTCCAGCGGCTCGCCGCGGAACACGTCGGTCGCTGCGCCAAAGCCGGTCTCGTTCGATTTGCGATAGGCGGTGACGGAGGTCAGTGTGAACGGATCGGCTTCATAATCGATCTGAAGCGAACCGCCGTAATTTTCCGAACGACCGACATAGGCACTGCTGGAGCAATAGTTGCGATTGCCCTCGCCCGGCGTCACACCGCAGCTTGCAAGGCGCGCCGTAATGCCTTGGCCATCCTGGAGCAGGCCGCCCAGTGCCGTGCCCGGTCCGCTGGTCTTGACGAAGGTAAAGAAGTCGCCGCCATTTTCAGCCCGGCTCTTGCTATAGTCGCCGATCAGGTTGACGGTCAGCCGCTCGGTCGGTTCCCAGAGCAGGCGACCGCGCAGACCATAACGGTCATTGTCGTTGTAGTTACCAGTCAGTGTATTGCGGTTGACGCCCTGGCGCAGGTTGGTGACGCCCGACACACGAATGGCCGCGTTCGACGCCAGCGGGATGTTGACCACGCCCTGAATCACCTGATTGCCGAATTTGGAACCGGCAGTGCCGGCATCCGACAATTCGGTGCGGACGCGCGCAGAAAAGCCGTTGGGATCGGGCGCGTTGGTGGTGATATTGATGACACCGGCCGAGGTGGTGAGGCCGAAGAGCGTGCCCTGCGGCCCCTTGAGCACTTCGATCCGCGACACGTCGAACAGGTCGGAGATGTTGGCATTGCCTTGGCTCACCTGATCGACGACGACGCCGACCGAAGCGACCGCGCCGGCCGAGAAAGTCTGGGTCCCGATGCCACGGATCGCGCCGCCGCCGCCGGTATTCTGGCCGGGCGCCTGCTGGATTTCCAGCGACGGCGCGATGCGGCTGAGGTCGTTGACCGTATTGACCTGCTGCCGTTCCAGTTGGGCCTGGTTGGCGACGGTGATGGAAATGGGTACCTCCGTCACCTTCTCGGCCTTGCGCTGAGCGGTGACGATGATGTCCGAATTGGCGTCGGGCGCCGCCTGCTCAGGCGCAGCAGCATCCTGGGCCATGGCGGGCGCCGTCAGCGCGATGACACTGGCACTGGCGAGCGCCGCGATCGAAATGAAGTTACGCATATATATTCCTCCCCTTCTTATGATTGGGTCGTTCAGGCTTATTGTTCGTCGATGATGCGGTTGGTGAGCGTACCGATGGCGCCGATGGCGACTTCCACCTTGTCGCCGGCTTTCATGTAGAGCGGCGGGGTGCGCTTATCGCCGACGCCGCCGGGGGTGCCGGTGGCGATGACGTCGCCGGGGGCGAGCGGCGTGAAGGCGCTGATATATGCAATGACCGTGGGGATATCCCAGATCATGTCGGCGATCGGCTGATCCTGAACCAGTTCACCGTTGAGGCGGGTCTGGACTCGGAGCGCGCCAAGGTCTTCGATTGCGTCCGCCGTCACCAGCGCGGGGCCGAAACCGCCGGTGCCGGGGAAGGTCTTGCCAGGCGTGAACTGGATATTGTGACGCTGCCAGTCGCGCGCGGACCCGTCGTTGAAACAGGCATAGCCCGCGACATAGGCCCAGGCGTCGGCGGCGGCGACCTTGTGGCACGGCTTGCCGATGACGACCGCCAGTTCGCCCTCATAATCGAATCGCTCGGTCACGCGGGGCTTCACCAGCGGCTGGCCGTCGGCGACCAGACTGTCGGCATAGCGCACGAAGATCGCGGGATGCGCCTTCTGCTCGCGGCCGGTTTCCTTGACATGTTCGGCATAGTTCAAGCCGACGCACAATATCTTGGCAGGATCGGGGATGACCGGCAGCAGCACGACATCGGCGGCGGCGAAGGACGCGCCGTCGGCCAGCATCGACAGGCTGCCGTCGCTCAGCGCCGCCTTCAGGCTGGGCGTCGCATCGGTCGCCAGTTCCACGATCGTCTCGCCATCCTGGCGACCGAAGCTGGGGGTGCCATCGGGGCGGCGGAAGCTTACAAATCGGGTCACGTCTCTGTCTCCTCTACCGCGCGGGGCGGCCTTCAATCCTGTCGTTCCGAGCAGCGCGCCGCCAAGCGCGGCGAGCGCGATGCGGCGGTCAAGCGTCAAGCGGCGCGGCCTCCCAGTCGCGGCGGTGGCGGAATTTCTCCTCGGCGGCGCGCAGGCCGCCGAAATCCTTGTCGGACATGCCCCACTGGTCGATCCGCTTTTCGGGCCAGGTCCAGTCTTCGGGCGCGCCGGCCTGATAATCGTCGGGCACCTTGTTCACCGCGGTCGAAAATTCGATGACCGGGCCGAAGGGGGCGATGAAATAGGCGAAGACATTGGCGCCAGGGCCATGACGGCCCGGACCCCAGGCCGGGGCCATGTCCTGATCGCGCAGGCGACCGATGCCGCGCATCACCGCGTCCAGATCCTCCATCTCAAAGGCGATATGGTTGAGCGACGCGAAGCCTGCGCGGGCAAAAGCGGTCGAATGATGCGAGTTGTTGCAGCGCACGAAGACCATGCCCTTCGTCCGGTCCGACACGCGGAAGCCCAGCGCATCCTGGACCAGATGGCCGGTCGCTTCGGCGTCAGCGCTGTTGAAGACGACATGGGTGAGCTTGACCGGCAGGTCATGCCCTTCGATCGGCGCCACTTCCGCCGCGTCGACCAGAAAGCGCAGCAGTTCACCCTCGGCCAGTTCGACGATGATGCCGTGGCCGCCGCCCAAATCATCAGAAGTGGCGGGCGCGGCGGTCAAGCCCGCTGCGCTGACCGCGCGCTTGAGCTGCTCCAGCCGGTCGGCGGTGCAGACGAAGGTGGTCGAGCGGACATAGCTGTCGGCCGATTCCTCCAGCGCCACCAGATAGGGGAAGCTGCCCGATCCGCGCAGATAATGGATATTGCCGACGACGCCCGCCGGCGCCATGCCCCAAATGTCGGTCATGAACGCGGCGGCGTCCGCCGCGCCGGGCATCGCCAGTTCGATGCTGCGTAATTTCATTGCACGTCTCCGTGGGAAAGGCCGGCGGCGAGGATACCGGCTATGGCGCAGGCTTCGTCGCAATCGCCGGTGTCGCCGCTGATCCCGACGGCGCCGATCACCGTTCCTTCCACGTCACGGATCAGCACGCCGCCGGGCGACAAAGCGAGCCGACCACCGGTGGCGGCGACGACGCTCTGAAAGAATAGGGGGTTGGCAGCAGCGCGCACGGCCAGAAGCCGGGTGTCCGCCCCCATGCCCAGCGCGCCTGTGGCCTTGGCCTTCGCTATGTCAAAGCGGAACAGGCTGGCGCCATCCTCGCGCACGGTGGCAACAGGGTGCGCACCCGCGTCCAGCACGACCAGGGCAAGCGGCTGCGCGCCATCGGCACGGGCCTTGTCCAGCGCTGTGTCGATAATCGTGCGCGCCTGGGCGAGAGTAAGGCTCATGCGGCAATCTCCTGTCGAGGGACGCCGGCGATCAGAGCGGCGCGGCGGGCGATGAGGTCCGACGGCTTGCCGGTGCCGAAGACATAATGGTCGGGCCGGACCAGCACGGCGTCCGCGTTGCGATCGGCCAGCCAGGCGGCGATCGCGCCCTGGTCGTCCAGTCGCGCGAGGTCGATGACGGTCAGGTCGGCCCTGTCGATCGGGGTCCGGGTGAAGAGACGCCAGCCGCCGCCCGTCACGTCGTCGAGCAGCCGGTTGCCGACGCGCGGCTGGATGAAGCGTTCGCCAGCGCCCGGCGTATCGCCGGCGATGATACCAGTGGCGATGGCGGGGATCAGGTCGGCGGCGGTGCCATGTTGCGCACCCTTGGCGGCTTCGCGCATCGCCGCATCGCGCTCGGCGGCCGCCTGCGGGTCAAGCATACAGATATAGCGGCCCGCGCCCACGGCGGCGGCGATGACGGCGCGAACATGGGGATCGCGTTCAGGCTGGTAGCTGTCGAGCAAGGCGTCGGGTGCATGGTCCTTCAGCACTGCTTCCAGTTTCCAGGCGAGGTTCGCGACATCGCGCAGGCCATGGCACATGCCCTGCCCGAAAAAGGGCGGCGTCTGGTGCGCGGCATCGCCGGCCAGGAAGACGCCGCCCATCCGCCACCGCTCGGCGATCAGTCCATGAAAGCGATAGGTCGCCGCGCGCACCACCTTGTGCGGAACCCCGGAGAGATAGGGTGCGACAAGGGCAGCGACCGCACCGGGCGCCATCATCGCCTGATCGTCTTCGCCCGGCAGCAGCATGAATTCCCAACGGCGGTGATTGCCGCGCCCCGGCACGATCGTCGCCGGGCGTTCGGGATCGCACATCATCACCGACAGCTTTTGCAGGTCGGCGGCGTCGGGGACGCCCCACAGGTCGGGGAAGCGCACCGGGCCATCGACTTCGGCATCGACCACCAGCCAGGGCTCTTCGAAATCCAGATCGTCAAGGCGGACGTCCAGCGCCTTGCGCACCGCGCTGCGCGATCCGTCGCACGCGATGACATAGCGGGCCTGCTCCGCCTGGCCACCCGACAGGCGCAGCGTGACGCCGCTTTCATCCTGTTCCAGCCCTTCAAATGCGACACCGAGTTGGACAGTTATATTGGGATAATCCGCCAGCGCCTCGCGGAGATGATCCTCCAGTTCGGGCTGGTAGAAAAAATAGTCGTTGGACCAGCTAAACGGGCGCGCCCGACCGACCGTCCCCATATAGCGGATGACGCCATGATCGGCGCCTACATGCAGATGGCCTTCGGTGTCGCGCATGTCGCTCGCCACCCGATCGATCACGCCGGCCGACTGGAACAGCCGCATCATTTCATGGTCCAGATGGACCGCGCGGGGCAGCGGATAGGGATGCGCCTCCTGCTCGATCACCAGGACAGACAGGCCGGATTTGCCCAGTAAATTGGCCGCAAAGGCCCCCACCGGCCCGCAGCCGATGATCGCAACGTCGAACATGGTAGCGTCTTTCCGGTCAGGCGGTCACGGGCTGCGCTGCGGGGGATTTATGCATCCGCCCGCCCAGCATGATCATCTTGATATGATTGGCATCCTGCATGATGCGGACATCCTGCGTCGGGTCGCCGTCGATCAGCAGCAGGTCGGCCAGATAACCCGGCTTCACCTGTCCAACTGGCTGTCCCATGAGCTGCCCGCCCAGCATGGTCGCGGCGCTCAATGCCTCGGCCGGGGTGAAGCCATAATAGGTGACGAAATGCTCCAGGTCGCGGGCGTTGCGGCCATGGGGATTGAACGGAAAGCCATAGTCGCCGCCGGGCAGGATACGTACGCCCCGCGCCTTCAGCTTGGGAACCAGGACTTTCTCCAGTTCCAGACGCTCGGCCGCGCTGGCCTTCATGGAACTCATGTTGATATGCGGCGGCGGCGAGGCTTCCAGCGCGGCGATCGAGACGCCGGGGCCGGGAGCGTAGAAGATGTCGTCCTTCTTTGCCGCCATCGCGTCGATCGCGGCATCGTCGGCGAAGGAGCAATGATAGAGGATGCGCGCACCCGCTTCGAGCGCGAGGGTGATGGCGCGGGGCGAATAGGCGTGGGTGGCGATCCACAGCCCTGCATCCCTGGCGGCTTCGCCAGCCGCCAGCATTTCCGCGTCGGTGTATAGAATGTCGCCCGACGATCCGGGCTTCAGCGCGTCTTCGCCGGAAATGACGAGCTTGAGCGACTTCACCCCTTCCGCTGCGCAATAGGCGACGAAGGCGCGCATCGCGTCGGGACCGCGGCCGTTGAACACGTCTCCGGTTTCGACCCCTTCCTCACCTTCGGGGCTGCGCTCCAGCGTCGAAGGAACGAGACGGGGACCGGGGGTTTCGCCCGCTTCGATCGCGCGGGCCAGTTCGGGCTCGATCTGGTCGCCCAGCGCGCCGGCCGAATAGAGGCTGGTATAGCCATGGTCGAGCAGCACCCGGGCATTGCGCCAGGCGGCGACCTTCAGCTCTTCGGGCGGCAGGATGAACTGGTGATAGATTTTCTCGATCGAGCTGCCCCAGGTGAGATGGGTATGGGAATCGACCATGCCGGGCATCAGCGTGCCGCCCTGACCGTCGATCACATTGTCCGCTTCGACCGCGGCGATGGCGGCGTCGTCATGCAGGACGGCTGCGATCCTGTCATCTTCTATGACCACCGCTCCGGCGACCGGGGCGCTGCCCGTACCGTCGAAGATAGCGATGTTGCGGATGATGTGCCGCACGATGGTCTCTCCCGAAAGCTCTTGTTGGGACGCTTATGCGTTGCTTTCGAACCAAAGAAAAATAATGATTTTTGCGAACGTCATAGTCTGGAGCTATGAATAAGAACGTCGAGCAGCGCATCGCCCAGTCGGGACAGCCGCCCGCCTGCCAGCATCCGCACGCCGATGCTGCGTGGAAAGGCGGCTTCCTCGATGGTGATGGCGCGCAGTACGCCAATCGACAGTTCGGCTGACGCGACCTGCATCGGCAAGATGGTGACGCGCTGGCTGCCCCGCACCATCGCCTTGGTGGTGAGCAGGGAATCGCAGCGGATTATGTCCTGCGGCACGGGAATGTCGGCGGCCATGAACAGGGCGTCCACCTGCCGGCGGAAAGCGCCGCGCGCTTCGGGCAAGACCCAGCGCATCAGCGCAGTGTCGCGCAACGACAGGCTGGCGGGGAGATGGTCGTTCTGCTTGCCCACGATCAGGGCGAAGGGATCGCGGGAGAAAGTCCGCTCCTCTATGCCCTCCGGCGGTTCGTCGATGCCGGTGGTGACGAAGGCGAGTTCGATGTCGCCCCGATGGAGCATCGCGGCCAGATCATGGTCGGGCCGCTCCACGACATGCAGCGCGAAGCGGCCGATCCGCGCCTCCAGCCGGTGTACCGCGTCGGGCAACAGGCTGACCAGCGCGCCGGGTGTGCCGCCGATCCGCAACGGTCCGACAATGCCGCGGCTGGCGAGTTGCACTTCCGCCTGCACATCGGCGAGAAGGCTGTCCATCGCCTCGGCGCGGCGGAGCAGCGCCTGCCCTTCCGGCGTGAGCCGGATCCCGCTACGCGAGCGTTCGAACAGCGAGACGCCCAGCGACTGCTCCAGTTGCGCGATGGCATTCGACACCGACGGTTGCGAAATGTTGAGCGCACGCGCGCCGCCGCTGATGCTGTTGGCGCGGCACACCGCCAGGAAGGTGCGGATCGCGCGCGGGTCGATCATGCCGGACCACTGCCGATGATCGCCGTATAGGCTGCGGGATCGACATTGCTGCCGGACAGCAGGACGACACTCGCGCCATCGCACGACGGCGCGAGGTCATGGAGCATCGCCGCCAGCGCGACCGCCCCGCCCGGCTCCACCACCAGCTTGAGCGTGGAAAAGGCAAAGCGCATGGCGTCGCGCACCTGATCGTCGCTGACGACGAGTCCGCCGGACAGCAGCGCCCGGTTGATCGGGAAGGTCATCACGCCGGGACTGGGCGCCATCAGCGCGTCGCAGATGCTGCGGGCGTCCGGCGCTATGTTTTCGCGCACGCCGCTGGCGAGCGACCGGGCGGTATCGTCGAAATCGGCGGGTTCTACGGTATAGACGGCGATAGCAGGCGCACGCGCCTTCACCGCCGTCGCGATGCCAGCGGTCAGGCCGCCGCCGCCGCAACAGACGAGAATCTGGCCGATGATGGCCCCCGCCTCCGCGGCCTGGTCGAGGATTTCAAGGCCAGCCGTCCCCTGCCCTGCGATGATGAAAGGATCGTCGAAGGACGGCACGAGCGTCGCGCCCCGGCTTCGCGCCAGCGCGGTGGCGATTTCTTCGCGACTTTCGCTGTGGCGGTCATAGGTGACGACCTCCGCCCCCAGCGCGCGGGTATTGACCAGTTTGATCGCGGGTGCATCGGCGGGCATCACGATGGTCGCCGGCATGGCGAGCAGTTGGGCCGCAGCGGCTACGCCCTGGGCGTGATTGCCCGACGACCAGGCAACGACGCCGGCCGCCCGCTGCTGCGCGTCAAGGCGGGCGAGGCGGTTGTAAGCGCCGCGGAACTTGAAAGATCCGGTACGCTGCGCCCCTTCGAACTTCAGCAGGACACGGCGGCCCAGCCGGTCGTTGAGCGCATGATTTTCCAGCAGCGGCGTGCGCACCGCCGCAGGGGCGATGACGCGCGCGGCGTCGATGATGGCCTCGATCGTGACGGCGGGCTGTCGGTCCATGCGCTACTCCTGCTTTGGCCCAAGGCTTTAGCTGCGGGCCGGGCCAGGGAGAAGCGGCAACTTAGGATCTATTGCCATCTTGCGAGGACTCGCTTTCCGGCACCCTGTCGGCGCGGGGCCAGACCCCGTCCGGCCGTCATTGCCGTACAGGATGTTCGGGCGCCGTAGCGATTTCCATTGCTATAAGACGGCAGGATGAGCTTCGAGGGCAGCGGCAGGCACAGTGGCATCCGCATGAGCCACCGCCTCCCCGATCAGTATGAGCGCGGGCCGATCTTCTGCAAATGCAGACGCAACGAGCGGCAGCAGATCGAGCCGGGTGCGTAGTCGCCGTTCGTCAGGCAGCGACGCGTCACAAGTGATGAGGACGGGCGTTGCCCCAGGCAATCCTGCCTTGATCAGCGCCTGGCTCAGTTCAGGCGCGGCGTCTCTACCCATGTAGACGGCAAGCGTACAGGCAGGGTCAGCCAATGCGTTCCAATCCAAATCCAATGCCTGCCCTCTACGGCTATGCGCCGTTATCAACTGAACACGGCGCGCCACCCCCCTCAGCGAAAGGGAGATGCCAGCCGAAGCGGCGACCGCACTGGCGGCAGTTATGCCCGGACAGATGCGCACGCTGGCACCTACAGCGCGCAGAGCGGCTATCTCCTCTGTCGCGCGCGCAAATATCGCGGGGTCGCCTCCCTTCAACCGCACAATCCGCTTCCCTGCCAGCGCAGCAGAAACGAGCATCTCGTCTATCGTTCGCTGGTCCTTGGAATGACGTCCCGAACGTTTTCCTACGCTGACCCGCTCTACGCCCATCGGAATCAGGTCGAGGACGGCCGGGCCGACCAGTGCGTCATAGAAGACGATCTGCGCCGCCGCGATAAGCTTTTCCGCCTTACGGGTCAGAAGGTCCGGGTCGCCCGGCCCGGCACCGACCAGCCAAACCTCACCCGGCGCGATCAAGTCATCGGACAGATCATTCTGCTGCATGGAGCGTCTCCTGGGTGGCTTGATTCAGGATGTTGGCAAGTGCGGGGCGGCAAGAACCGCAATTCGTCCCCGCGCCGAGCGCCTTGCCAATGGCCGGGACGTCCACCAGCGCCTGCTCGCGAATGGCCGCGACGATCTGATTGAGGCCGATATCGAAACAGACGCAGATGGTTGCGCCCTTGTCCGGTTGGCTGCCGGGACCGCGCGCGGCGAGAACTGAGCCACCCACCCCTTCCGCCTCCAGTTGCCGGATAAGCCAGTCGCGCGATGGCAGCAGGCCCGTGCGCGTCACCATCATCACCCCGCCCAGCCGACCTTCACTAATGGTGGCAATGCGACGTGTGCCACGCGACGCATCCATGGCTTCGACCCGGTCTCCCTGCGGCATAAGCCCTTCCAGTCGCGCCGGGTCGCCATTGCCCGCAAGTTCGTACAGCGCCCCGCCCGGCACGGTGATACGCGTTGCCCACAGGCATTGCGGCCGCACCGGCTCATCGCCACGCAGGATCAGGAAGCCCCGCCATTGCGTCGTCACCCGTTCAATGCTGGCGGGCGTAGATTTGAAGCCGGGTTGACCGGAATGCGGATCGACCAGCGGACGGGCCAGCAGTCCGGTTCGCCCGCCGCTCGCATTTTGATCGGTCCAGTGGATAGGCGTGAAAATCTCACCTCGCCTTTGCCCCTCACTCAATGCCACGCGAAAAATGCTTTGACCTTGCGCCGTCCGCACCTGCGCCAGATCGCGGTCGGCGATACCCAGCGCCGCTGCGTCGTCAGGATGGATTTCGACCATCGGTTCTTCGCGATGCCGCGCCAGCTTGGGCGACAGACCCGTGCGACTCATCGTATGCCACTGGTCGCGATACCGTCCGGTGTTGAGCGTCATCGGCCATGCCTTGAGCGGTTCTGCCACAGTCATCTGCCTGGTCAGAACCAGCCGCGCCTTGCCATCGGCTGTCGGAAACCGGCCATCCGCGAAGGGCGCGCCACCCCAGCGAAAGGGCTGCATCGCGTCATAGGCTTCATTGCCCATGGCGGCCTGAGAACGCAGGTTCAACAATCGCTGCCCGTCATTCTGGTAGGCCGTCAGGCGTGCGTGTTCGCGCCAGATTTCCGCCGGGCGATCATAGGCAAAGGCATTGCGCCAGCCCATGCGGCGCGCGACCTCCTTGATGATCCACCAGTCGGGCCTGGCCTCGCCCGGCAATGGCAGAAAGGGACGCTGACGGCTGACGGTACGATCCGAATTCGTCACGGTGCCGTCCTTTTCCCCCCAACCGGCGGCCGGAAGGCGGACATGGGCGTGCGCGCTGCTGTCCGTATCCGCCATTATGTCCGACACGACCACAAACGGGCATGACGCCATCGCTTCGCGCACACGGCCCGCATCGGGCAGCGATATGGCGGGGTTGGTCGCCATCACCCACAACGCCTTGATCCGGCCTTCATCCATCGCTCGGAACAGGTCGACCGCCTTCAGACCCGGCTTGGTCGCCATGTTCGGCGCCGCCCAGAAGCGGCCGACCCGCGCCACATTGTCGGGCGCAAAATCCATATGCGCGGCAAGGGTCGAGGCAAGGCCACCGACTTCCCGGCCGCCCATCGCATTGGGCTGACCCGTAATCGAAAAGGGAGCGGCCCCAGCTTTGCCTATGCGGCCGGTAGCGAGATGAACGTTGATGATCGCGTTGACCTGATCGGTGCCGCGGATCGACTGATTGATGCCCTGGCTAAACAATGTGACGGTGCGCGGCGTTGCGGCAAACAGTTCGAAAAATTGCTGCAGCACGGCCGGTGCAAGGTCGCACGTCTTCGCCGTGGTCCACAGGTCATGCCCGGACCGGACATGCTCCCAAAAGCCCTCGGGCATATCTACGTGCCGCTGCATGAATGTCGGATCGGTGCCACCATGCCGGTCACACCAGGCAAGCAGTCCGTTCATCAATGCCACGTCCGTGCCTGGCTTTACCGCCAGATGCAAATCCGCCCCTTCGCACGTTTCCGTGCGGCGCGGATCGATCACCACCAGCTTCGTCCCCCGCGCCGCGCGGGCAGCCTGTATCCGCTGATAGACGATGGGATGGCACCAAGCCGTATTGGAGCCGACCAATATGATCAGGTCCGCCTCGTCCAGGTCCTCATATCGGGCAGGCACCACATCCTCGCCAAATGCGCGGTTATGCCCGGCGACCGCACTGGACATGCAAAGGCGGGAATTGGTGTCGATGTTGCCCGAACCGATGAAGCCCTTCATCAGCTTGTTCGCGACATAATAGTCCTCGGTCAACAACTGGCCCGAAACGTAGAAGGCGACGCTATCCGGACCATGGCGCGCGATCGTTTCGCGAAAGCGCTTGGCGACCAGATCGAGCGCCTTGTCCCAGCTTGCCCGCTTGCTGCCGATGACAGGATGAAGCAGTCGTCCGGTCAGCGCCACGGTTTCGCCCAGATGCGTGCCCTTCGAGCAGAGCCGCCCGGCATTCGCCGGATGCGCCTCATCCCCCCGAATGGCGACCGAGCGCGCCCCCAGAGGCGTCGCCGCAATGCCGCAGCCGACGCCGCAATAGGCGCAGGTGGTGCGGATCGCTTCGGTCATGCCGCCCGCTTGTCCATCACGGCCGACCGCAGCAGGAAGATGCGGCCTGCATCGACCTTGAGCGGAATCACAGGCACGCAACCCTTGTCCTCGCCCAGAGCCTCTCCCGTCTTCAGCGAGATGTGCCAGCTATGCAGCGGGCAGGTGACGACGCCGCCATGAACAATGCCCTGCGACAACGGGCCATGCTTGTGCGGGCAGCGATTGACCAATGCATGAAAGTCACCCGTCAGCGTGCGAAAGATCGCGATCTCGTCGCCGCCACGCACCGGCAAGGTTCGCGCGTTGCCGGGCGTGATCTGATCCACGGAACCGATGTCGAGCCAATCGCCAATCATCCTACCATCTCCATCGGCCGCACTTCGGCGATATGTTGGTGCAACTCGCCATGCGCGCCGTCAGCACGCTCAGCCCAGGGATCATCCTGGCTGAAGCTTTGTGAATACAGGAAACGGCAACGCAGTGCTTCGCGACCAGCACCATCCTCAACGATCCGCTGTTTGACATAGTCGACGCCGACCCGCTCGATCCAAGGCGCCGTGCGCTCCAGATAGCGGGCTTCCTCGCGATAGAGCTGAATGAAGGCGGCGCAATAATCCATCGCCTCCTGCTCCGTCGTGACCTTGCAGAGCAGGTCGGTGACGCGGACGTGAATCCCGCCATTGCCCCCGACATGCAGTTCATAGCCTGAGTCCACGCACACGACACCGAAGTCCTTGATCGTCGCCTCCGCGCAATTTCGCGGACAGCCCGACGCCGCGATCTTGAACTTGTGGGGCATCCATGACCCCCAGGTCATCCGCTCGATCTTGACGCCAAGGCCGGTCGAATCCTGCGTGCCGAAGCGGCACCATTCCGACCCTACGCAGGTCTTTACCGTCCGCAGCGACTTGCCATAGGCATGGCCGGACACCATCCCCGCGGCGTTCAGATCTGCCCAGACGGCTGGCAGATCCTCCTTCTTGATTCCAAAAATGTCGAGCCGCTGGCCGCCAGTCACCTTGACCATCGGCGCGTTGAATTTTTCAACCACGTCGGCGATCGCACGCAACTCGCGCGGGTTGGTAAGGCCGCCCCACATCCGCGGCACCACGGAATAGGTGCCATCCTTCTGGATATTGGCGTGCATCCGTTCATTGACGAAACGGCTCCGCTGGTCATCGACATAGTCGCCCGGCAACGCGCAGAGCAGATAATAGTTGAGCGCCGGGCGGCAGGACGAGCAACCATCAGGAGTCGACCAGTGCAGCTTCTGCATCACCTCAGGGATCGAACGCATATCCTGCGCCACGATTTCGCGGCGGACATCGTCATGGCCGAAGCTGGTGCATTTGCACATGGTTTTGGGGCCGGACTGGACATCGTCGCCCAGCACCACGGCCATCAGATTTTCCACCAACCCGGTGCAGCTGCCACAACTCGCCGACGCCTTGCATCCCGCACGCACCGCATCCAGGCTACATGCGCCCTGTTCGATGCAGGCCACGACCTGGCCCTTGCTGACGCCGTTGCAGCCGCATATCTCGGCATCGTCCGAGAGCGCCGCAACGGCCGCCTTAGGGTCCAGTGCGCCCCCTCCCGAGGCGAAGGCTTGGCCGAAAATCAGCAGGTCGCGGATATCTGCCACATCCTCCTGCTTCCTGAGCAAGTCGAAATACCAGCCGCCATCCGCGGTATCGCCATACAGCACTGCGCCGACGACCTTGTCGTCCTTCACGACAACGCGCTTATATACGCCGCGAGATGCGTCGCGCAGGACGATATCCTCGCACCCTTCGCCACCAGAGAAATCGCCGGCGGAAAAAACGTCCAGCCCTGCAACCTTGAGCTTGGTCGATGTGACGGAACCTTTATACCCGCTATGCCGGTCGGTCAGTCCATCGGCCAAACTGCGGCACATGTCCCACAGCGGTGCGACGAGACCGTAAACATTGCCGTCATGCTCGACACATTCACCGACCGCCAGAACGTCCGCGTCGCTGGTGACCATATGATCGTCGACCTTGATGCCCCGTCCGACATCAAGGCCCGCTTCTCGCGCCAGTGCTACCGAAGGCCGGATTCCGACCGCCATCACGACCAGACTGGCGGGAATGTCGCGGCCACCCTTCAGGCGGACGCCCTCGACCTTGCCCTCGCCATAGATTTCCGCCGTATCGGCGCCTGTCAGCACGGTCTGCCCCCGCCCTTCCAGCGCGCTCTTGAGGAGCCAGGCGGCCGCTTCGTCGAGCTGGCGTTCCATCAGCGTGGGCATGATGTGCAGCACGGTCACATTCATACCGCGCAAAGTCAGGCCATGCGCCGCCTCCAATCCCAACAGTCCGCCGCCGATCACGACGGCGCTGCCTCCCCCCGATGCCTTGCCCGCTTGCGCTGCGGCCAGCATCGTGTCGACATCCTTCATGTCGCGAAAGCTGATGACGCCGGGCAGGTCCTTGCCGGGCACAGGAATGATGAACGGATCGGAGCCGGTCGCAATCAACAGCTTGTCATAGCCAATGGTGCGGCCGGCCTGGCTGGTAACGGTCTTGGCGACCCGATCGATCGCAGTTACCGGATCGCCCACGATCAGATCGATTCCATTGTCATCATACCAGGCACGACTGTTGATGATAATGTCATCGAACGTCTTTTCCCCGGCGAGCACCGGCGAAAGCATGATGCGATTATAATTCACATGGGGTTCGGCCCCGAAGATGGTGACGCGATAACGTCCCGCATCTCGTGCCAGCAATTCCTCCACCGCGCGGCAGCCGGCCATGCCGTTACCCACGACCACCAGATGCTCCCGGACATCGTCCATCGGGACGAGGACATTATCCTCGCTGCTCGTCACCGGCCCCAAACCGTCCTGCAATTCCATCCCCGTGACTCCAGAAAACAAAAAAGCCGCCATTCTGGCCTCGGTTAAAAACCGAAGTCAGAATGGCGGCTTTGCCATCATATGTGCCTAGCTGGTTCGTCGCTGAACCGGATCGGCTATGTGAAGAAGGACATCCTTGTCCTTTGCAGCGCAGCATATGGCAAATCAGCCGAGGGCTCAAGTGATTCCTCGAACGCTTTGCAAATCAAATGGCCCAATCGGCCTGCAACCACAGCTTATCGGTATTGGTGGCCAGGGTGCTCGCATCATAATGCGCATAGCGGATCGACAGCATCGCCTTCCTCACCTTCGCAGATGCGAGAATGTCGATTTCATTGCCATAATGCTGATTCAGGCGATCGGCGTCGAAACGATGCCAACTCGCGCCCAGCGCAACCCCAACCAGCGGCCCCATCTGCTTCCAGCCATAGCTGCCCCCGACATAAAGATCGCGCACGCCATTGCCCGGCGTCGTCAGAAACTTGTCGGCCCATCCCTGAAACTTGAAATTGGTCCCAAGCGGCGTTTGAAAACTGGTGAAAGGCAGACCATCGCTGGCCCCAAGCACTTCATAGCCGCCGTTCAGCTTCCAGCCTTTCATTTCCAGCGTAGCGTCGGCCAGCCAGTAATCAGCATCATAGGCATTCGGATTGGCGTGATAATCAGACTGGCGCGCATAGCTGAGCTGGTAGTCGATCTTCATCGTCTTCGACAGGGCCCCGCCGCCCGCCAGCCGCACGCCGTAGGTCTGGCTCGAAAGGCGGAAAGCCTGCACTGCGGCCTCATCCTGATCCACCAGATAGGCAAAGCCCGTGATCGTTCCGATGGGCGCGGCGTAAGACAGGTTCGCGAATATATTGTCGCCGCTTACGGCCTGCTGCCGTGCGCCAATCCCGTCCACGCCCCAGATCGTGCGCATGCTCCACGCATAGGCGACATCCAGTTTCAGGCCCTTGATGGGCGCCAGTTCCGCGCGCACCGCGTCGAACGTCTGCGCATTGTCGCGAAAGCCGACATTGCCGACGAACCGTTCATCATCCAGCGCGATCTTCTGTCGCCCGGCGGTCAATGTGATCGCCTTGCTCCTATATTGCAGTTGCGCGACATAGAGGGCGATATTCTGCGGGTCGGCCACCAGCGGGCGGATCGCTGCGCCATTCAACCCGTCATAATAATGGTCCACCACTGCCAGCGTCCCTTGTCCCACGACTGTCGCGCTGATCGCGCCGTCCGTGGCGGTCAGTCCCGCCCGAGCCCGGATTGTGAGAGCATCGGCCTCTTTGGACAGGCCGTCCTGATCCACATGCTCATAGCGAAGCCGCGCTTCGGCGACAGGTTTCAGCGTGATGTCCTGGGCGCAGGCCGGCGCCGCGACGGCCAGCACGGCCGCCGATGCAAGAAGATATTTCATGGAAGTCCCCCCTTCGGACTGGATGCAATGGAAGACGGCGGCCTGCGATGGGCCGCCGTCCATGCTCTACAGTCAGATACGCGCGCCGCTGGTCCAGGTGGCGCGCCACCTGGCCTTCACCAGGGTAAGGCTCAGCACCGCGATCATCGCAAACCCCGCGAAGATCAGGAAACCTGACGAAAAGCTGCCCGTCAGTTGCTTGGCTATGCCCAGCGAACTTGCGAGATAAAAGCCGCCGACACCCCCGGCCATGCCGACGAGCCCCGTCATCACGCCGATTTCGGATTGAAATCGCTGCGGCACCAACTGGAATACCGAGCCGTTGCCCGTGCCGAGCGCCAGCATGGCAAGGACAAAACAGCCAAGCGCGCCCACCAGCGTCGTTGCGAAAGCGACGCCCGCCAGCGCCAGCGCGGCGACGATATAGACCATCGTCAACGTCTTCACGCCCCCGATCCGGTCGGCGAGCGCGCCGCCCAACGGACGGACCAGCGATCCTGCAAAAACGCAACCGGCGGTGCAATATCCTGCGACGATCGGGGTCAGGCCGAACTGGTCCGTAAAATATATCGGCAAGGATGCGGCCAGGCCAACGAAGCCGCCAAAGGTGACGGCATAAAAGGCCATCAGCCACCACGCATCAGCATTTCCAAGCGGCTGGAAATAGTCGATCAGCTTCTTGGGGGCGGGCGGGTTCGGCGCGTCCTTGGCCATGACCATATAGGCCGCGAAAACGATCGAGAGGGGGATACAGGCAAGTCCCAGGACCGCGTTCCAGCCGAAAGCCTTGGCCAGCATCGGCGCGAACAGCGATGCCAGAACCGTGCCCGAATTCCCCATTCCGGCAAGGCCCATGGCTTTGCCCTGATGCTCGGGCGGATACCAGCGGCTGGCAAGCGGCAGCGCGATTGCGAAACTGGCCCCTGCAAAGCCCAGAATAACGCCCAGCATCAGCGTCCCGCCGAAGCTGTTGACACCCATCGCCCAGGCGCTGAACAAACCGACGATGACGATGATCTGGCTGATCGCACCCGACCGCTTCGGCCCGATCCGGTCCACCAGCAGGCCATTGAACACGCGCAGCAACGCGCCCGCAAGGGTCGGCGTGGCGACCATCAGGCCCTTTTCCGCCGGAGTCAGCATCAATGTCTTGGAGATCATGGGCGCCAGCGGCCCCAGCAGCACCCACACCATGAAGGCAAGGTCGAAATACAGAAAGGCGGCGATCAAGGTCGGCGTGTGGCCGGCCTTCCAGAAGCTTGTCGCGACGGCGGGCGATGCGCCTCCTTCTTCACGATCCCAATAAGCGGTAGCCATATGACGCTCCCCAATATGCGGAAAATGGACACGAAAAAAGCCGCAGGCCGGACGTCACCCATTGGATGAATCCGGTCAGCGGCTTTGCTGCGAGATATGATGAGAATGGCGATCCCATCATTGGGACGGCGCACCCTGATAAGCGCGCTTCGTCGCGCGACGGCTATCTTATCTCGTGATTCGCGCCATGTTGCAAGGCACAAAATTCCACGTCAATTCAGCGTGGCGCTCCGAAGCCGGCCAAAAATTCGTCGATTTTTTCCGGGTCGAACACACGCCCATCGAAAAAGCGATCCGGCCCCAGCGTCAATTCGCCCCGCCGTGATCCTACCGCCAATGGCAGATTCACCGCCCCTTCCAGCTTCATACTGGCGCCCGGCATGGCGACATCGCTTTCGGCGAGTGCACGGCGAAATATGTCCGGTCTGAACACCGCGCCTGCTTTTGCGGCATTGTCGGGCGAATGCTCGACCATCTTCCAGCGCACAAGCTGAGAATATATCCAAAGGGCCTGGCTGCGCCACGGGAAAAACGTTGCTTCGCGTGCGAAAAGCATGAAGTCAGGATGGGCGATTGGCGCCTCCCCCGAACGCGCGACAATCTGGCCGCTCAATGCGCGACCGATCAACTCCGCCGGTTGATCGACATAGCGTGGATTGGCGAGCAAGGCAGCCAATGCCGAGTGATTGGCCGGATTATCGCACCAGACAGCCGCGCGCGCCAACGCCCGCAACAGGCGGTCGACCGTTTCTGCATTGTCTTCCAGCCAGGCTTCGCGAAAAGCCAGTATCTTTTCTATCCCGCGCTGCCAGATGCGTTCGCCGATCGCCACCGTTTCCGCCAGGCCTTCTTCGACGGCCGCGCTACCCCAGGGTTCCCCCGCGATGAAGCCGTCAATCTCGCCCGCGCGCAGTGCTTCGACCGTCAACGATGGGGGCAGCACGCGCAACACCACATCCCGGTCCGGATCGATGCCCGCACTTGCCAGCCAATAACGCAACATCATGGAATGACTGGAAAAGCGATGGACCACGCCGATGATCGGCTTACGCCGCCAAAGGCCGATCGCCGCTGCGAAATCATGCGCCGTGCCCAATGGATCGGCCAGCCGCGCCGCCACGCTCTGGTCGAGCGCCTGGGCAAAATCGGTCGCCATCACCAGCATATTGCCGTTGACGTTGAGCTTGTAAGGAGCGGCCAAGGCGGCGGGCTGCTGGCTCAGCCCCAAAGTCACCGCAATGGCCAAGGGCGCCAGCATTTGCGCGGCATGGACCTGTCCGAATACCAGGCGGTCGCGAAGTGTCGCCCAACTGGTCGTCCGCACAAGCTCCAAATCCAGGCCTTCGGCTTCGGCAAATCCCATGTCGCGCGCGGCGACCAGCACGGCGGCGTCATTCAAAGGCAGGAAGGCGATCTTCACTGTCGTCGTCATATGCCCCCTCCCAGAAGGTCGCTCGCGGTAATCAGCGCCTGCGCCACGTCGACAATCTTCTTCCCCTGATTCATTGCTCCCGATCGCAGCAGCGCATAGGCGTCTTGTTCCGAGAGATTGCGCTGGTTCATCAGGATCGACTTGGCCCGATCAATAATTTTCCTCTCGGAAAGCGCCGTGCGGGCCTCGTTCAGTTCGGCCTGCATCTTGGCGAAGGCGTTGAAGCGCCGGACCGCAAGTTCCAGCACAGGCTTCACGCGCTCCTTGCGTAAACCGTCAACCACATAGGCGGAAACGCCCGCATCTATTGCGGCACCGATCATGGCCTCGTCCGACTGATCGACGAACATGGCGATAGGACGGGCCAAGGCGCGGCTGACGATCAGCATCTCCTCCAGAGTGTCGCGGCTGGGACTGCCAAGATCCATCAGCACGACATCAGGGGCCATACGTTCCAATCGTGCGACAAAGGCGCCGCGGGGCGGAACGATGTGAATGTCGTCATAGCCGGCGTCTCGCAGACCTTGCTCCAGCACGGTCGCGCGCAACCCGCTGTCGTCGATAATGACAATTCGCATCAGCGCCCCTTTACCAGCGACTATAGCATCGTTTGGACCGCTTGCATCAACCCAAGCGATTATTCGAACCATCCGTGCGAAACAGGCCGACGAAGCGTTGCCTATGACTGGAAGACGGATTTGCGGCCCAAAGGCCCGCGGCGCCGACAGTTGATGACTTCGTCCAATGTCGCGGGCATGACGGCTGAAGTCCGCAGGCCGCCATCCGAAAGTTCAGGTTTTGCGGTAGTTTGAGAGAAAACTGGCTGGGGCGGCAGGAGCCCCAGCCAAATTTTCACGCCCTACAAAGCCTTGAAAATACTGGCGCACAGCCGACGGCTGCACACCCGTTTGCTACAGCGTGTTGGCACAATCGACAACCTGGATTTCTTCAATCCAGCCACTTCGATAGCGGCCTAAACCGAGATCGCTGGGATACTCCTGCCGCTCCCCCGAAACTTGGTCGAGCGGAAAGCCAGTCCAGAAATCGGCATCCAGCTTCTGCCCGAGCCTAAGGGCAGAACGACAGAGATTTGGGGCGATTGCAGACCGACCGGCTCGCAGGCGCCCCGCTATGCAAGGAGGTATCGGTCACGCTGCGGAGCAGTTGCCTTTCCATATACTTAGGCCGCTGCCGCCAGTGTCGGCGGAGCCTTAGGCGTCCGCTTAGTCTTGGTTGTTGTGGATGCTGGCTTGGCGATCCACGCAAAGGCGCACTTGTAACCAAGTGCCCGCAGTTCATTTGCGGCCTGCCTGAAGGTCACAAGGCTGAAGAACGGAAGGCGGTTCGTGCCTGCGCTGACACCTGAACAGATTACTCCATACACTATCAGATGTGCGCCTTCGCTGAAAGGCGTCACGGAGTCGGTCACCAGCGCCTGGTAGCCCGTCAAACTGAGCGCCACTTCTTGACCCGCAATTGTTGTCCGCAGCCGATCGCGGAACGCTCCATCCATCTTCATAACGCGAGCTGAAACAGTGCCCTGATTGAAAAGATGGCTAAGCCGCGATGACGAGGTTTGATCCTTAATGTGGATCATTGCACCATCGTCTTGAAGGAAATCACACGCCTCGATCGAATAAGATGCACCTGTTGGCTTCACCAGTTTTCGGTCAAGGCAAAGCATGTTGTGGCCGCCAGTCGCAATCCGGTTGTTATACTTTTCCTCGTTTTCGTTTGCCAGTGCGGGCGGCAAGACGTGGGACGTGATCCCAGCGAAAAAGGCCGAAACTTCGGCAGCGAGGTTAGTATCAATCCGGTACCAGCGATCGGCCGACAGCACATATTTTTCGCCGTTCAGGTCCGTCTCGTAAACAAGGCACTCCTTGATGCGCCAGCTTTGGCCCTCGTCCTTGCCCTCGGCATTCACTTCACAGACTTTGTGCGTGGCGAGAAAGCCCGGCTCAAAGGATGGCAGCGCCTTTTCGCGCAAGTCCGATACATAGCCCACGATCTCCAAATCCGTGTGGACATTGGAGCAGCTGAATCCCTTATAGCGGATATGCCGTGCCTTCTCAGGGTCGTAGATTACGGGATAAGCTAGATGCAGGGTGTCTGGGATGACGCCTGTCAAACTTGCGCTCAACGCAGCGACCAGTGCAGCATCAAGCAACTCGATTGTTTCTTTATCGCGCACATGCTTGATTTGGTCGATCCACGCGAAATTCGCCTTGTAATCGGTCTTGCCGAACGCGCCGAAGGCATCAGCGCAGATTTGCGGCAAGTCGGCGACGCCCATTTCTTTGGTCAACGTCAAACCATCGCTGCCAGCCACACGCGAGGCGAAGTTGGTATCCTTAGGTTCGCCAGCAAGGCCGCGCACAATGTCACGTTCGATATCGATGCTGAATGCCGTCTGGTCGGAACGACGTGCAGTCTGTGTGCGGCGGGAAGTTGTGTTTTCGTCCGGGGTCCGGACATCAGCGCTGCGCAACTTGTCAGGGTCAACTGTGTTCAATACCACCCGCAGCCCAAAGTCTTGTTCAAATGCGTCCGGGTCTAGTTTTACGTGGCCCAAACCGAAAGAAACTGCAAACCACCGTCCAGCCGCGGGCAAGAACACCAGCCCGTAGGCCGTCAAGTTGGTGAGCGCCGCCTTCTGTGCATCTGACAGCTCAAGGAACTTGGACCACTTCGGCGCGCCGCCCCCGATCGTATCGAGAGCGATTTGCGCACCTTCCAGCTTGTCCCAAGCTTCCAAGGAAACGCCCGCCCGGACGCCGTCTGCCGGTTCCTTGCTGTCGCGAAGCAATCGGATCGATATAGTCTGCGATTTTTTCGTCATGCGAGCGCTCCTGCTTCATGATCGGCTTGACCTGTGCAAGCACTGTGATCATATAACAAACATGACAAATATATCAAGTTCGTCCGCAATGCTGCGTGCAATCCGCGATATGATGGGGATCACTCAGGACCAGCTCGCTGAGAGGCTGGGCGTGTCTTTCGCCACGGTAAACCGTTGGGAGAATGAGCAGAACAAGCCGCAAAAGGCTGCGCGCGAAGCTATTCGGGCGCTGGCGTTGGAAGCTGGGCTTGATGTCGGCGACGACGCTGCACCCCTCCCGGTAATTGCCTCCCCTGGTCGCCGTGGGCGTCGAGTCGCTGGGCAGGCTCCGTCTACCAAGTCGATGGAACAGATGCTTTGGGATGCTGCCTGTTCGATCCGTGGAGAGAAGGACGCGCCGAAGTTCAAGGACTATCTGCTGCCGATGGTATTCCTCAAGCGCTTGTCGGACGTCTTCGATGATGAGATTGCACGGCTGGCAGAGGACTATGGGAGCCGTGAGACGGCGCTGAAAATTGCCGCCGCCGATCATACCGTTGTGCGCTTCTATATGCCGCCAGAGGCGCGTTGGGCGATTATCAGCGGGCGGGAACGGTTCGAGTGGCCAAAGGACGAGGCGCCGCGCGACATCGGGGAGCATCTGACCAAGGCGATCCGTGCGGTCGTCAAGCAGAACCCCGACCTCGACGGCACAATTAACGTCGTCGATTTCGCCGTCGAACGGAATGGCGAGCGTGACATCAACCCCGCCAAGCTGCGTGAGGTCGTCGAGACGTTCTCCGATCCGCGCTATCGGCTTGGCCTTGCGGATGTTGAGCCGGACTTCCTCGGTCGCGCCTATGAATATCTGCTGCGCAAGTTCGCCGAAGGATCGGGACAGAGCGCTGGCGAGTTTTTCACGCCGACCGAAGTCGGCTTCCTTATGGCATATCTGCTGCGCCCCCGCCCCGGCGAGGAAGTGCATGACTATGCCTGTGGTTCGGCGGGCCTGCTGATCAAGCAGCAAATAGTGTGCCGCGAGCTGGATCCGCTCAGCAAGGTGCCGCTCAAGCTCTATGGGCAGGAGTTGCAGGCGGAGAGCTTCGCCGTCGCCAAGATGAACGGCATCATCCACGATATGGCGATTGAAATCGCGCGCGGCGACACGATGATCAACCCCAAGTTCAAGACGGCACAAGGCGACATCCGCGCCTTTGACATCGTGGTTGCCAATCCGATGTGGAACCAGCCGTTCGACCCGGAGCGGCTTGCGGCTGACCCGTTCGATCGCTTCCGCACGGCGGGCGGCGTAACCACCGGCAAGGGCGACTGGGCTTGGTTGCAGCATACCTTGGCCTGCATGAAGCCCAACGGACGCGCGGCGGTCGTGCTGGATACTGGCGCGGTGACGCGCGGATCGGGATCGAAGAACGAGGACCGCGAGCGCAACATCCGCAAATGGTTTGTCGATCGCGACCTGATCGATGGCGTGATCCTGCTGTCCGATAATCTGTTTTACAACACCAGCGCGGCGGGGATCATCGTGCTGCTCAACAAGCGCAAGCCCGAGGCGCGCAAGGGCAAGATCGTCCTCGTCAACGCCAGCAAGCGGGTGAAGAAGGGCAAGCCGAAGAACTACCTGCCAGATGAGGCGGTGAAGGGGATTGCGCGGCTGTTCGTTGGCGGCGAGCCGGTAGATGGTGAGGTGGCCGTGATCGACACGGCGCAAGCCGAGGAAGCAGATTACAACTTGAGTCCAAGCCGCTGGGCTGGTCAGGCGGGCACGCAAGACACCGGATCGATTGTCGATTTGCTCAAGGAAATCGAGACGCTCCATGCAAGCGATGTGAAAACCACTCCCGCGTTGCTGAAGATGCTTGCCCCTTTGGCGAAGGGGCAGGCTGATGGCTGATCCCCTTATGACTACAGTCGCCGACTGCTTGGACCGTGTCGCAGTTGGTGCTGCACCAAAGCTCACCACCGATCGATACCGGTCCAAGGGCACTTATCCGATTATTGATCAGGGTCAGGCTTTTATCGCTGGGTGGACCGATGATGATAGGGGATTGATTTCTGATGTCTTGCCGCTGATCGTATTCGGCGATCATACCCGTGCTTTTAAGTACGTTGATTTCCCATTTGTGAGAGGTGCTGACGGAACACAGCTTCTCAAGCCGAAGGCGGGTATTGACCCGCGTTATTTCTATTATGCGTGCCGAGCGATCCCCTTGCCGTCTCGCGGCTACAACCGACACTTTAAGCAATTGAAGGAGAGTACCCTAGAACTTCCTGGCTTTGATGAACAGGTTCTAATCGGGCGGTGCTTGAATACAGTCGATAACGGCATCGACGCAGAGGTTGTGATATTGGATCGCCTCGACGCGCTTAAACGCGCCGCTATGCGGGAGTTGTTCGCACGCGGATTGCGGGGCGAGGCGCAGAAGGAAAGTGAGATCGGCTCGGTGCCGGAAAGTTGGGAGATCAAGACTCTTTTGGAGCTTTGCACGATTTCGTCCGGTGGGACGCCTCGCAAGAGCGTCGCCGAGTATTGGAATGGCGACCTACCTTGGGTGTCTGGCAAGGACCTAAAGAAGCCCACGTTGGATGATGCCATTGACCACATCAGCGCGGAAGGAGCAGCCGCCGGAAGCAAGATCGCTCCCGCCGATGCTGTACTGATCTTGGTTCGTGGAATGGGCCTTGCGAAAGACTTGCCTGTCGCTCGGATATCACGGCCGATGGCGTTCAATCAGGATTTGAAGGCGCTTATCTCTAAGGGTGAAGTCACGGGCGCGTTTCTGCGATCGGCAATCTACAACCGAAAGGATGCGCTACTCTCGCGCATTGTGCCATCTGCGCACGGGACAATGACCTTGAACCTTGACGACCTTGAGAGCTTCAAAATTGGTTGTCCAACGGACCCTGACGAAATCAGCGGCATAACTGCCACCCTCGACGCCATCGACGCCAAGATGGACCTGCACAAACGGAAGCGGACCCTTCTCGAAAAACTGTTCCGGTCTCTGCTCCACAAGCTGGTGACGGGCGAAATCCGTATTGCCGATCTCGATCTAACCGCGCTCGAAGCCAATCAAAGGGTGGCCGCATGACCGACCTTGCCATCTCCGAAGCCGGCTCGGTGCAGTTCCCGATGGTGCGCCATGCCGAAGAAATCGGCTGGACGGCACTGACGCCGGATGACGCCCGCACCAAGCGCGGCAGCGAAGCGGCGATGTTCCTGCGCGACGAATTGGAAAGCGCGATTGCCGGGTTCAATCCGTGGCTGACCTCGGACGCCGTGCGCTCAATCTTCGAAACGCTCGACGCCATCCCCGCAACAATTGAGGGCAACCGGACAATGCTCGGCTGGATGCGCGGTGAACAGAGCTGGTATGACGAGAACGAAAAGCGACACCGCCGCGTGACGCTGATCGACTTCGAAGATGTTGCCGGCAATGCCTTTCATGTCACATGGGAATGGACGCTCAAGCCGCCCGCCCGCAAAGGTAATCGCGCCGATGTGCTGTTCCTGATCAATGGCCTGCCGGTCGCCATCGTCGAGCACAAGAACCCCAAAGACGGCAACGCGATGGAGCGCGCCATCGTGCAGCTTCGGCGCTATGAGGCGGAGACGCCCGAATTGCTCGGCGCGCCGCAACTGTTCAACGTCACCCACCTGATCGATTACTGGTACGGCGTGACATGGAACGCCAACCGGCGGTTTATCGCGCGGTGGAAGGAAGCGCGCGACGAGAGTTATCGCTTCGCGGTGCAGGCGTTCTTCGAGCGCACCGATTTCCTCCGCACGCTCCAGCATTGGGTGCTGTTCTATGTCGAAGACAACGAAACCCGGAAGTCCGTCCTGCGTCAGCACCAACGCCGGGCGATCGACGCGGTCGTCGCGCGTTGCGCCGATACCGACAAGCGGCGCGGGCTGGTATGGCACACCCAGGGGTCGGGCAAGACCTTCACCCTGCTGACTGCCGCCAGGCTGATTCTCGAAGATAAGGACCGGTTCGACAATGCGACGGTGATCCTCGTTGTCGATAGGACCGAGCTTGAAGGGCAGTTGAAGGGCTGGGTCGAGCGCCTGCTGGGCGAAATGCAGAAGCAGGACATCGCCACCCGTCGCGCGAACTCGAAGGATGACCTGCAAGCCCTGCTGGATGCCGATTTTCGCGGGCTGGTGATCGCGATGATCCACAAGTTCGAGGGGATCAACAAGGGCAGCGCCGACCGCTCCAACATCCACGTGTTCATCGACGAGGCCCACAGGTCGGTGGCGAAGGATCTCGGTTCCTATCTGATGGGGGCCGTGCCGAACGCGACGATCATCGGCTTCACCGGCACGCCCATTGCTGACACCGAGCGCGGAAAAGGAACGTTCAAGATTTTCGGTGCCGAGGACGAGCGTGGTTATCTCGACAAATACTCGATTCGGGAATCGATCGACGACGAGACCACCCTGCCGATCAAACACGTCATGGCACCGAGCACGATGACCGTGCCGCTGGAGCAGCTTGATCGCGAGTTCTTCGCCTTGGCCGAAGCGGAGGGCATTAGCGACATTGAGGAATTGAACCGCGTTCTTGATCGGGCCGTTGGTTTGCGCGCATTTCTCAAGGCCGATGAGCGTGTGGCGAACGTCGCCAAATTTATCGCCGACCATTTCCGCGAGAACGTGCTGCCGTTGGGCTACAAGGCGTTTGTGGTCGCGGTCGATCGGGAAGCCTGCGCAAAGTACAAGCGGGAGCTGGACAAGCATCTGCCTCCTGAATGGTCAGAGGCGATCTATACCAGCAACGTCAATGATGTGGTCGAGCGTCCTGACGTGGCGGCTCTGCAACTCAGCGATGAGCGGGAATCCGATGTGCGGCTGCTGTTCAAGAAGGCTGCCGAAGAGCCCAAAATCCTGATCGTCACCGACAAGCTGCTGACCGGATATGATGCGCCGGTCCTCTATGCGATGTATCTCGATAAGCCGATGCGCGACCATGTGCTGTTGCAGGCGATCGCCCGCGTGAACCGGCCCTATGTTGATGGCGAGGGCGTGCGCAAACCGATCGGGCTGGTCGTCGATTTCGTCAGTGTGCTGCGCGATCTCAAGAAAGCGCTCAAGTTCGACTCTGAGGATGTCAGCGGGGTGATCGAGGACCTCGACCTGCTGTTGGCCGATTTCCTCGCGAAGATCGTAACGGCAAAGGCCGAATATCTTGATGCGGGCGAAGGCGGCGCGGCCGACGAGCGGTTGGAGGCGCTGGTTTACGGAAAATTTCTCGACCCGGAACCGCGCAAGGCGTTTTTCGAGGCTTACAAGGACATCGAGAGCCTGTGGGAAATCCTGTCCCCCTCAGCAGAGCTTGTCGATCATATCACGACATTCAAACGGCTAGCGCAGCTCTACGCGACGGTGCGCAACGCCTATGCCGATCAGGTCGGGTTCGTTGCCGATCTTGCCTATAAGACGCGCCGGCTTGTTGAAGCGAACGCAGAACAGTCAGGGCTGGGCAATCTCACCAAGACCGTGACATTCGACGTGAAGACGCTCGACGCCCTGCGCGACAGCAAGGGTAGCGATGAGGGCAAGGTGTTCAACCTCGTGCGCGGCTTGCAAAAGGAAGTGGATGACGATCAGGCCAACGCGCCGATCCTCCAGCCGCTCAAGGACCGCGCCGAGCGCATTCTAAAAGACATGGAAAGCCGGAATGTTACAGGGTTGGCAGCGATTGATCTGCTCGGAGCGTTGGCGGCGGAGAAAGAGGTGCTGCTTGCGGAGGCCAAGGCAAGCGGCCTGTCAGCAGATGCATTCGGCGTCATGATTGCGCTTCGCGACGATCCCGCGCTGACTGGCGGCAACATCGATGTGCGGCAAGTCGCCGGTCTAATCGATGAACTTCGTACGCGCTACCCTAACGCGCTGCTCAACGACGATGAACGCAGGCGGCTACGCGGCGCGCTTTATCTCCCGCTTCTCGACCTGAATGATGAGGATCGGACCCGGATCGTGGACTTGATCATGCAGTCGCTACTGTCGTGATACAGGAAGGCGGCGCGATCGACCTAAAAATGCGCGTTATTCGATGGTCGGTGAAGTTGAAGGTCAATCCGCGGATCGTGCGGGTTTACCCTATGAGGCGGAAATGGGGATCATGTTCGTCTGCTGGCGTCATTACGTTGGCAATGGAGTTAGCGGACAGGGAACCAGAGTTCAGGGATTTCGTGATCGTCCACGAATTGCTTCACTTGCGCTATCCGATTCATAGTCGTCTCTTCCAAGCGATAATGACAATGCATATACCGAACTGGCGGAAGCTGGACGCTCAACGCTGACATGTGTTTCAGAGCGATATCGCAGCGGGCATCTATTTCGGACGCAAAGCTGTCAGCTTGCCACCTGTAGGCTGATCGCCAGCTTCTGTCAGAACTGGCGTTGGCGATGTCTGATCTGAACGGCCGGCATTGGTCGTGACCAGTTGTCAGTGTCGTTCGTCGCGACCACGATCCTTTGCCTGCTGCGTCGAAGTATCGAATTCCGACGGCCGCCCCTTGGACTGGCTGACGGTTTTAGGCGACAAGCTCATAGCCTGCTGTTGCAGGCCGCTGGTACGTTCAACCGCGGCGTTGACTTCCGGCGATCGCCGATCTGGCGGAATGGCTTCCCACACCTGAAGGTATGACGTCACCAGCACCTGTTGCTTTTTCATCGCCTTCTGATCGAGCGCTATCTGGACCTGCCTCGCGCTCAGTGCTGTCCGCTCTGCTGCCAGCTTTGCGCTATCGTCTGCCAGTTTCGCTTTCATGGAAGCGATCATACGCTCCGTTTCGGTCTTTGCAGCCACGACTATCTCGCGGGTCTTCGCCAAAGCCATGGCGGCCGATCGAGCGGCGGCGCGCACCCAAGAAACCCATCGCGCTCGATAGGCTTCACGTTCCGCCCTATCCATGGCAGCTTCATTCATCCAGATGCCGCGCTCACTATCGTCTGGCCGCAGTTCTAAGGTGTTATCGTCCAGCGCCCGGTTAACGAGGGCAAGCTGGCGCGACGCGATCTCCGCATCCGCCTGTCCTGCTGCGGTAGCAGCTTGTGCCGCGCGTTCTTCGGCAATGGCTTTGTCGCGTTTTCGCTGCGCTTCTTCTATCTCATCATTCGCCAGTCTGACCGCGAGCGATGCTGCCTTTGCTTCTTCGCGCGCGCGATCCGCTTTCAGTGCCATTGCATCGGCGTCAGCTTGCGCCTGGTCGCGCATCGCTTGGGCGAGTTGCTCACTCTGTTTTCTGGCCGCATCCAGCAGCCGCTCTTTTTCTGCCTCCGCCTGTTTTCGGATCATATCGGCCTCTTCTCGGGCAGCATCACCGATCCGAGCAGCTTCGGCGATACTATCCGCGATCATGTCTCCTCCGATCTGACGGGCATTTTCGAGCCCTTTCACAAGGCCAGCAGCCTTATCGGCAAGACCATGTTCTTGATCGGCAAGACGACCCTCGATTTCCGCGCGATCCTGCGCGGCGACCTCCCGATCTGCTGCCGCGATCTTGCGATCTGTGGCAGCAGCATAGGCTTCCGGTGAACTCCAATCGGGTTCCGGGCCTGCTTTCGCTTGGCCACGGATTGCCTGAAACCCCCGTTCGCGCAGGAATTGCGCGAAAGCGTCCTGCAGAGCACGACCTTGCTGGCGCAGGATATCCTTGTCTTCCTTAATTGGCCCAAGCTGCTCTTTCGCCATCAGCTTCAAATGTCTGGACAGGCTGATCGCCATCTTTTCCGTGTGCTTGGTCTTCTTGATATAGCGCGGCGCCAAAAACAGATCAGCGTTGGTCAGCGATCTCTCATCGCGGTCCATGCGGGCGGCGAACACGGCGTCCCCGCCGAAAAGACGCTGAGCGAAGTCGACCGCAAGCTTCAGAGCGGCTTCGGCGTCGGCTGTGGTTTCCACTGGCACACTTTCAGGGAATTTGACCAAAAGGTGTAGCGCCTTGCCCTTGCCGGCCGGAATGAAGGCGCCATCGACATGGGCGGCGTACAACGCACGGTAAGCCAGCGGATCCTCGCTCACGCCGGTCGGTAACCAAGTTAAGGGTGGCGCCTCACGTACGCGTCGTGCTTGCGACCGTTCATCGCCGCGCCGGGCGTGCCTTTCCGCCATTTCAAGCTCAAGGATCGTTTGGCGGCTAATGCGGGCCATGGAGTAGAGAGACACGGGCAAAACTCTTTTTCGAAGGTACGGAGAAAAAGATAACCCGCTATTCTTTTTTTCACACCCCCAGGGTGACGAAAAAAAGGCGGGCCGGGCAAGCCCGGGTAAATCACGCCTTTGGCGCGAGCTCGCAGGGACTGATGATCGTTGGCCTGACTGCCTCGATCGCCCCTTCTCGCGAAGGCGGTGAGCGCAAAGGCACTCACCGTAAGGAATTGCACGAGCCTTTGAAGCTGTCGGCCGTGAAGAAATGGAAGGTCGGCAGCCTGATCCGGACCATGCTGGTCCGGTGATCCTCCTGCCAAGAAGGCTTTACCTTGATGCTCACCTACTACCCCAGCGGTTCGGCATACGATCCGTCCGTGCGCGTGCTTGCGCTCCCGGCCCACGCTGTCGGCGATATCGGCGATGTCCATGCCGGCGACGGCCTGCCCGCTGGCGCGTTCGACGTTGCGGCCGCGAACCTCATCATGGCCGCCACCCCATGCGATGGGCCGCTGTTCTTGCCAGCCATAGAGCAGGCAAGTCGGAGGACTGGCCGGGACATCATGTTGGTCAGAACCGGTCTCTTTCCTGAAACCCTATCTGCCGTCTCCGTCGATGTGGCATTTGCCCGTGCCGCAAGCCCGATGATAATCCCTAACTTGGCGTTCATGCGTCACGTCGATCAAAGCCTGTGGCTCGTACCGCCGCTCCATGGGCCATTCATCGAAATTCGAAGAGACGGGCTGAGGCTCACAACTACTGCGCCGTTTTCAGACGGGGACGAGCGATGCGATGGTACCAGTCGCGCCGCCGCTGAAATCGTCCGGATCGTCGCCCGCGGGAGGTTATGCTGATGGCTGCTCGCGCAAAGACCGCACGCATCGTGGCAAAGCAGGCAGTGGTTCCGGTCACCATGAAAGCGATCGTAACCGACCCCGCCGACCCGCTGACTTGGCTATACACCAATCCGTTGGGTGCCAGTAACAGCGGAATTACTTTCGGTGTGCTCAGGCGAAGTTATGGTGATCGGCTGAACAGCGCCGCACTGTTTGGGCGGCGCAAGATGCAGCCGATCGCGCCTGTTGGAGATCCGCTGTCCTCGCCTTGGCGCACCACTGCAGAGCGCATTGATGTTGTCCTTCCGTTGGGTACCGATGACGGTCTTGCCGATGCGGAATCGATCCTGACTGGCATGGATGAACACGCTGTCGCACATGAGAAGGCGTTGTTGGTCTATCTCACCCTACCTTTTCGGGAGGATGACCGGCTGCACGAAGGGTGGGAGCGATGCCGAGACTTTGCCCGACAGATTGCGCGCGACCGAGGCCTTGCCTCCGTCTTGATTCTCCACTCGCCGGGTTCCGTGGGCGCACCACACCCGCCGCATTGCCACCTGCTGGTAATTCCGAGGACGACCCGCCTCGGTCTCCGGTTCGGCGTCTATGACGACGAGTTGACCTGCGATCAGGGGCAGGCGGTCATCGAGGCGATGTGGCGACGACACATCGCGAGCGATCCAGCTTAAGCATCAGATGCCCCACAGTGGGTACGATCCAGCCCGGGCATGGCTTCGACCATGTCCGGGTTTTTCGTGAATCACGCGGCTGCGGCGGGGCCGCTGCCGGTTGAATGGAAGGGAGGTGGAAGGTCGATCCCCGTGGTGGGGACGAAAATAAAGGAAGACCAGAATGAACACCGCCGCCACCGCCATCGATATCGCTCGCCGTCATGTCGAGGCAGTCAGCCGAATGCTGCTTGGTGACAAAAAAATGGGAGAACGCCTGTCGATCGTGGCAGCCGACCCGCTGACGCCAGCCTCTGCCACCCACATTGCTCTGGCAGCGAAAGAGGCCAGCGCTGATTTGATCTGCCTCGAGTTCGATTTCACGGAGGCCGAGCCCGAATTGCGCGACATTACATTGGTCGCCGCCCGAGAGGAGGGTGTGTACATTCACAGCGGCTGTCGTCTGGCTATGGCACCTGGCAGTCGCCTGGCACGATTGCTGCCCCGAGAAGGTGGGCGTGGCCACTTCCAGATACTGCAGAACGAGATCGTTCAGCGCGAAGGCAAACCGGTCGGGTTGCGCACTGGCATTGATCGCGCAGCGTCTAGGTTGCGTCAGTTGGTTGAGAACGGAGTGGATGTGACCGATCAGATCGCCGTTCACTTGGTAACACCAGAATAAGCGCGCAGGCAGACGATTATCGGCGCTGTTGGCGATTGATCGCCGCCAGACCGGGTGGGGGAGTTTTCAGCTCCCCCGTGACGGTATGATGGTCGGGCTGCTATTCTGCGCGGCCCTTGCGGCTCTTGGCCGGTTGCGCGATACGCACCGCTCGCGGCGGCAGTTGTATGCGAGCGGATACGAGATGTGCGGTCACTGACGGCAACTGCTCGACAACCGCTAAAAGTTCAGCGAGCGGCCCGGCGTCGCTGTACCGCTCCTCGTTGATGTTGGCCCCGGCGTGCCCCATCACATCTTGTCGGAATTCGCTAAAGACTTTCTGCGTCTTGAGGTCCGTCGAGAAGCGATGGCGCATGCCATGCACGGTGGCATCCCCTGTCAGACGGGCACGGGCTTTCAAGTGCGCCCAGACATTCTTGAAATATACATCTCCGAAGCCCTGAACCGCGTTGGTCGGTCTCAACTCAGGAAACAGAACGTCGTAACCGCGTTCGCCACATTCATGGACGAAGTCCAGAAAACCGAGGCGAATCAGTTCCCCGTGTAATGGTACCGGGCGAACCGAGTGGTCATTCTTGATCCGTCCGGTCTCCGTGAAGTCGATCCAGATGAAGGCGATGCCATTCTCAATCTTGATGTCCTGGGGGCGAAGCTTGCACAGTTCCTCGCGCCTGGCACCCGTGTAATGCAGCAGAAGAGGGCACCAGTAGAATGCGTCGTGCACGATCGCCCGGCCGGGGGTGAAGCGGGCGCTCAAGACCTTCTGACCGGTTCCGCCCGCATGCGGCTGGCAGCCGGTAAAAACCGTCAGCGCGAACAACTTTCCGACGTCGTCGGCTGGGGTGGTAGGGCGCAGGCTGCGTGCGCGCTTTGCCTTTGAAACAGGGATGAAAAGATCGTCGAACTTGATCGACGGCACAACCACGCCAGTCTTGCGGGCCCAGCGATGAAGGCCTTTCAGGCTGGAGATGTGACGGTTGCGGGTGCGCGCCGAGAGATGCTGTGCCTTGTCCTTCTGGAGGCTGTCGTCAGCCTCGAAAGTCGCAATTCTCTGAAGGAGCGCCGTCCTGCTCTTAGCCGACCCCATGTCATAGCGGCCCGGCAGGTAAGCGAGCTTGCGCTTGAAACGCGCAAAGTCGGCTTGCGTATATGTTTCGAAGGGCTTCTGGCCGACCAGCAGTTCGAACAGCGCGGCGCTGCTGCGCGCCTGCCGGGCAGACTTGATGTCCCAAATTTCCTCGACGACAAGGTCGGTGATGGCTTGCTCGACAAAATCGGACAGCAGCGGGCCTGACGTCGCTTCCGTGGCTGCCGTATCCAACCTTACGGGCGGGGCACAGCTTTCAGCGGGCTGCTGGGCATCCTCAATTGGAGCGATGGCTTCCTGAAGCGCGACCTCGGCTTCGATGTGCGCGTCGCGATAATGCGGGTAGACTGCAAGTTCCAGCATCCAGCGGAGCCGGTCGGTCGGCTCGTAGCCGCGTAGCCGCAATTCCCGGTCAAGAGCCTGAGGTTGCAGCTGCGTGATGCCTTTCTCTTCGCGCAACCGGATGATTGCACGAAGGTCGGCGAGCCGCTGCTCGTCCCATCCCAGTTCGGTAGCAAGCCGGAGTTCTTCGGCAGGAAGAAGCGACATATGGCCGCCGAGGTTGGTCAGGCGCTGGTAGTAATCGACGAAAGCGAGGTTGGCGGCGCTATGCATCTCAGCATCGCAAGGCGCCGCGCGTTGCTGTGAACAGAGATCGGCTAGCAATTCCTCGTAGAGGCTGCGCGCCATCGCCTGCAGTTCGTCCTCCGCCGGCACGGCCCCCACCGTGCGGATCTTTTCATTCAACATGGTAAGCACACCCCCGGTCGCCCCGGCCAGCGCGGCTCCCCAGTTCCGCGCCTTCGACCGATCCGACGTTCTCAAGGATATCCTGATATCGAGAGGCCTGCCACCGGAAATGCGGTGGACCCGGCGCCACCAGAAAATGTGACCGCGTCGGTATACGTGCTGCAGAGATGCCATGCTCAGCCTTCCGGCCAGCGTGTTGGCACACACAGGTGCACAATTTTGGCTGGCCATTTAAGTTAGGCCAGCAAATTCAGGCATTTAAGGTAAAACTGGCTGGGGCGGCAGGATTCGAACCTGCGAATGGCGGCATCAAAAGCCGCTGCCTTACCACTTGGCGACGCCCCAGCAGGGCCGATCATCTCGGCGCGGATCGCCATATAACGCGTCATCGGCGAAAGGAAAGCCTAGTCATGATAGTTTCGTGACGCCAATATGCGCTTTGTCTCTTTGCCGGATCACACCCCTTCATGTCGGTTTCCAGTTCCCCCGCCTCGCCCGCCCCGATCTCGCCTGCGTCCCCTCTCTTCCTGCGCGAGGACGAGATCAGGCGAGGGATAGAGATGCTGTATTTCGGCTATTCGGCGCTCACCCGATCGATCGATGAGGGGCTGGCTGCGCAGGGCCTGGGCCGGGCGCATCATCGCGCACTCTACTTCATCTCGCGCCAGCCGGACCTGACCGTCAAAGACCTGCTGCGGCTGCTGGCGATCACCAAGCAATCCCTGGGCCGGGTGCTGAGCGATCTGGTGGAGCGCGGCTATATCGAGACGCGGGTGGGTGCGAGCGATCGCAGGCAGAAATTGCTGCGGCTCAGCCCGTCGGGCAAGGCGCTGGAGGCGGAACTGTTCCGCGCGCTGCGCGAAAAGATGGCGACCGCTTATGCTCAGGCGGGACAGGGATCGGTCACCGGATTCTGGCGCGTGCTGGAAGGGCTGATCCCCGAAGCGGACCGATCGATGGTATTCGGCCTGCGCGGCGGATAGTGTATGCGGGCGAAACCTTCTGCCGCTTCCTGCGCTTATGGGGCTCCATTCAATGGCAAGAGGAGCCACGATGCGCACTTCCCTTATCGCCGCCGCCGCGCTGCTGACCGTCGCCGGCCTGTCCGCCTGCTCGGAAAAGGCGCAGGATAATCTGGACAATGCCGGATCGGCGATCGGCAATGATGTGAGTTCGGCGGTAGACCGCGCCGGCGCGAAGATCGATAACGGCCTTGATGACGCCGGCCGCGCGATCGATCATGGTGCGGACAAGATCGGCGCGGCGACTGACAAGGCCGCAGCCGATGCCAAGCGCGAAGCCGGCGAGACGAAGCGCGACGTCGGCGCCTCGCTGGAAAAGGCGGGCAGCGATCTGCGGAACGAGTGAGCGGGCCTGACGCCCCTGTCGCTTAAAAGACCACGTTTCGGACGAACCGCACCGGCCCTGCTTCGTGATTGACGAAGATATAGGGCCGATCGCTGGTGAAGATGAGAAAGTCGCCGGCCACCACTATTTGGGGATCGGCGCCTTCTCTCTCGACCGTCAACACGCCTTCCATGACATAGAGCATCTCGTGCCAGTCGGCCGCATCCGCTTCGGCAGGATAGGTTTCGCCCGCGGCCAGCGACCAGGTCCATAGTTCGGCTTCTCGCGCGGCGGGGACGGTGCCGAGCAAGGTGGCGCGGCTGTCGGGGCTTTGCCCCCGCCACGCCAAGCTGTCGATCCGGCTGTTGTCGCGCATGTCGGACGGGCGAACAAGGCGCGAAAAGCTGACGTCCAGCGCCTGGGCCAACCGGTCCAGCGTCGACAGGCTGACATTCGCTTCCCCGCTTTCGATGCCGGAAATCATGCGGCGGCTCACACCCGCCTGCGCCGCCAAACCATCCTGGCTGAAGCCGCGCTCGGTACGCAGCGCGCGGACATTGCCCGCAACATGGGCGAGGACATCCGGGCGCCGCTCCTGCGTCGGCATATCTTGACTGTGCAATATAGTGCTCATAGGGCAATGTGCATTATGTTGCACAATGATCCTTCCGACAAGCCTGCAGAAAGCCGAATGATGATCGGCCGCCCCGAACTCGCGTTGATCGGGGTGACGATCCTGTGGGGCGGTACTTTCCTGATCGTGCATCAGGCGATGCGCGAAAGCGGGCCGCTCTTCTTCGTGGGCCTGCGCTTTGCGACCGCCGCCCTGCTGACGCTGCCGCTCGCCCTGCCGGTTCTGCGCGGGCTGACGCGGCGCGAACTGGTGGCGGGACTGGTGATCGGGCTGGGCATTTTCGTGGGCTATTCGCTCCAGACCTGGGGCTTGCAGACGATCAGCAGCAGCACGTCGGCCTTCATCACCGCCGCTTATGTGCCGCTGGTGCCGATATTGCAGTGGGTGATCCTGCGGCGGCGGCCAAGGCTGGCGAGCTGGGCCGGGGTCGCGCTGGCCTTTGTCGGGCTGCTGCTGATCGCCGCGCCCAAGGATGGACTGGCGCTGGGGACCGGCGAATTGCTGACCTTGCTCAGCACCGTGGCGATCGCGCTGGAGATTATCTTCATCAGCCTGTGGGCCGGGCGCGTGAATGTTGCGCGGGTGACGGTGGTGCAACTGGCGGTGACCGCCCTGCTCGCCTTCGCGTGCATGGGGCCGGCGGGCGAGAGCGTGCCGCCCTTTTCCTGGTCAGTCGTTTTGAGCGCCTGCGGCCTGGGGGCGATGACGGCGCTGATACAGTTGGTCATGAACTGGGCGCAGCGCACGGTGTCGCCGACGCGGGCGACCCTGATCTACGCCGGCGAGCCGGTCTGGGCCGGGATCATCGGCCGGGTCGCGGGCGAAAGGCTGCCGCCGACGGCGCTGGTCGGCGGACTGCTGATCGTCGCAGCGGTGATCGTCAGCGAGATACGCTTTGGTCGAAAGGCCGATTAGCTCCGTCGAAACACCGGCGCGCGTTTTTCGAAGAAGGCGGCAAAGGCTTCCTGCGCCTCGGGCGAGGCAAGCGTTTCGCGGAACAGGCGTGCTTCCTCTTCGATCCGGGTATTGAGCGCGGTGGGATCGCCCTTCATCAAACGGCGGGTGGCGGCCAGCGCCTGTGGCGGCTTGGCCATCAGCGCCGCCGCCTTGGCGCGGGCATGGTCGAACAGACCCGCGGCCGGGACAATCGCAGTGACGAAACCGGCGCGGTCGGCGCCGTCTGCATCCATCGGTTCGCCCAGCAACAGCATCGCCGCCGCCTTGGCATGGCCCATGACCGCGGGCGCGAGCAGACTGGAGCCGGCTTCGGGCACGATCCCCAGATTGACGAAGGGCATGACAAAGCGCGCGTCGGGCGCGGCATAGACGAGGTCGCAGTGGAAGAGCATGGTCGTGCCAACGCCCACCGCCAGCCCCTGCACCGCCGCGACCAGCGGCTTGTCGAAGGCGGCGATGGCGCGGATGAAGTCGAAGGCGGCGGCCCCGCCCTCCGGCCCGGCGGTGAAATCCTTCAGGTCGTTGCCCGCGCAAAAGGCGTCGCCCCGACCCGCGATCAGCACGGCGCCGATGTCGGCGCGGGCCGATGCGTCGGCCAGTGCGGCGGTCATGGCGCGATACATCGCCGCGGTCAGCGCATTCTTCTTGTCCGGGCGATCGATGTGGATTTCGATCACGCCTGCCTCGTCCACGATCGCGATATGGTCGCTCATGGTCAGAGTCTCCCTGTCCTGTCTAACTTGTGCCGGCCCAAGGCGAAGTTGTTGGCGCATCCCATGGCCTGCGTCTATCCCCCCGCCTATTCTATCGCCTGACCGAAGCTGATGATGAACCGCCTGCGCCAAGCCCTGGACCCGTTTCTGCTACTCCTGCTTGCGACCGTCGCCCTAGCGTCGCTGCTGCCGGCACGCGGCGAGGGCGCGCGTATCGCCGGGATCGTCGCGGACGCGGGGATCGTGCTGCTTTTTTTCCTGCATGGCGCAAAATTGTCGCGCGAGGCGATCTGGAGCGGTGCCAAGGCGTGGAAATTGCACCTGGCGACGCTGGGGACGACCTTCGTCGCCTTCCCGTTGCTGGGATTGCTGGTCGGCCGATTCGGCTTCGTGCCGCAGGATATGCGCGCGGGTCTGGTGTTCCTGGCGCTGCTGCCGTCGACGGTGCAATCGTCCATCGCCTTCACCGCGATCGCGCGGGGCAATGTGGCGGCCGCGGTGGTCAGCGCCTCCTTCTCCAACCTGCTGGGCATCTTTCTGACGCCGCTGTTGGTCGCGCTGCTCATGCAGAGGGGCGGTAGCGGGAGCCTGATCTCGCTGTCTTCGGTCGAGGGGATCGTGCTGCAACTGTTGCTGCCCTTCGTCGTGGGGCATCTGTTGCGACCGTGGATCGGCGGCTTCGTGACGCGGCACAAGGCGATGCTGGGACGGATCGATCGCGGATCGATCCTGCTGGTGGTCTATGCCGCCTTTTCGGCCGCGGTGGTCGAGGGGCTATGGTCCAGAGTGTCGAGCGAGGAACTGCTGGTGCTGGCGGGGCTGTGCATCGCGATGCTGGTCGTCATCCTGCTCTTCACGCTGATGCTGGGGCGGATGCTGGGCCTGTCGCGGGAAGATGCGATCGTGCTGCAGTTCTGCGGGTCCAAGAAAAGCCTGGCGTCGGGCGTGCCGATCGCGGGCGTGTTGTTCCCGGCGGCGGCGGTCGGGCCGATCCTGCTGCCGATCATGGTCTTCCACCAAATCCAGTTGATGGCCTGCGCCATGCTGGCGCGGCGCTACGGGGCGCAAGCGGATGCCAAAAGCGACAGCGAGTCGGACAGCTGAATCGATTTGGGATGGCGTTCCGCACGGTTACATTATACAATCGTAAAATTATGAATTGACGCTAGGGAATCCTTACAAGGTGGCGGGGCAGATCGACAGGATGGTGGACCCGGACGCCGGGTGGAGCCTGCCCGCATGGACCTATAGCGATCCTGAATTTTTCGCGGTCGAGGTGGAGCGCATCTTTCGCCCGGCCTGGCAGATCGTCTGCCACCAGAGCGACATTCCCACCCCCGGCGATTTCCACACGCTCGATATGATCGGCGAGAGCGTGATCGTGATCCGCGGCGACGATGGGGCGGTGCGCGCCTTTACCAATGTCTGCCGCCATCGCGGCGCGCGGATCGTGGATGGCGCCAGCGGCTGCGCGAAGAAGCTGGTCTGCCCCTATCATGGCTGGACCTATGAGACGGACGGGCGGCTGACCGGCGTACCGATGAAGGCCAGCTATGGCGCGGCTTTCGCGATGGCGGATCATGGCCTGATGCCGGTCGAGGTGGAAAGCTGGCAGGGTTTCCTGTTCGTGCGGCTGGCCAATGATGGCGGGCCGTCGGTGGCGCAGATGATGGCGCCCTATATGAACGAGGTAGCCGCCTATCGCTTCGAGGACATGCGGGCGCTGGGGCGGGTGACGCTGCGGCCACGGCCGGTGAACTGGAAGAATATCGGCGACAATTATTCGGACGGGCTGCATATCGCGGTCGCGCATCCGGGCCTCAAGCGGCTGATGGGCGATGGCTATGGCGTGGAGGCATCGCGCCACGCCGACAAGATGTGGGGACCGATATTGGACCGGCCGTCGGCCAACCTGTCCGAGCGGGCCTATCAGCACTTCCTGCCGGACGTGCCACATCTGCCGCCGGAACGGCAGCGGCTGTGGACCTATTATAAGCTGTGGCCCAATTTCGCGTTCGACATCTATCCCGACCAAGTGGATTTCATGGCCTGGCTGCCGGTGTCGCCGATGCAGACGCTGATCCGCGAGATTAGTTACGCCCTGCCCGATGCGCGGCGGGAGATGAAGGCGGCGCGCTACCTCAACTGGCGGATCAACCGGCAGGTCAATGCCGAGGATACCGATTTGGTCGCGCGGGTGCAGGCGGGGATGGCGTCGGCCAGCTTCACCGTCGGGCCATTGAGCGAGCGGGAAGTGGCGCTGCGGCATTTTTGCGGGCGGGTGCGCGATGTGATCCCGCAAGCGCGACTGCATCGCGCGCCGGGGATGGGGTGGAGTAATAAAGCATGACCAAATCCTACGACGCCGTCATTATCGGGGGCGGGCATAATGGGCTGGTCTGCGCCTTCTATCTGGCGCGGGCGGGCTATAAGGTTCGCATCCTGGAACGGCGCGACGTCGTAGGCGGGGCGGCGGTGACGGAGGAGTTCCATCCGGGCTTCCGCAATTCGACCGCCAGCTATACCGTCAGCCTGCTCAATCCCAAGGTCATCCGCGACATGCAACTGGCCGATCATGGCTATCGCGTGATCGAGCGGCCGATCAGCAATTTCCTGCCGCAGCCCGATGGCGGCTATCTGAAACTGGGCGGCGGGCTGGAAAAGACGCAGGCGGAATTCGCCAAGTTCAGCGCGCAGGATGCCGAGGCGCTGCCCGCTTATTATGCGGCGCTGGAGGTGGTGGCGGACGTGCTGCGCGACCTGGTGCTGAAAAGCCCCCCCAATGTCGGCGACGGGCTGACCATGATCGTCGAGGCGCTGAAGCAAGGACGGCGCGTCGCGGGACTGGGGCTGGAGCAGCAGCGCGACGTGCTGGACCTGTTCACCAAGTCGGCGCGTAGCTTCCTCGACGGCTGGTTCGAGAGCGACGCGGTAAAGGCGGCGTTCGGCTTCGACGCGGTGGTCGGCAATTACGCCAGCCCCGATACGCCGGGCAGCGCCTATGTGCTGTTGCACCATGTGTTCGGCGAGGTGAACGGCAAGAAGGGCGCATGGGGCCACAGCGTCGGCGGCATGGGCGCGATCACGCAGATCATGGCTAAAGTCGTGACCGCCATGGGGGTGGAGATCAGCCTGGAGGCCCCGGTCGAGACGGTGCTGGTGGATGGCGGGCGCGCGGTCGGCGTACGGCTGGAGAGCGGCGAGGAAGTGATGGGCGGCGCGGTGATCGCCAATGTCGGGCCGAAGCTGCTCTATGAGCGGATGATGGACCCAAGCGACCTGCCGGCCGATTTCACCAAACGGGTCAAGGCGTTCAAGGCGGGATCGGGGACGTTCCGCATGAATGTGGCGCTGAGCGCCCTGCCCGACTTCACCTGCCTTCCGGGCGTGGGGGAGCATCACCAGTCGGGGATCATCATCGCGCCGACGCTGGACTATATGGACCGCGCCTTCATGGACGCAAAGCGGGACGGCTGGTCGAAGGCGCCGATCGTGGAGATGCTGATCCCGTCGACCATCGACGATACGCTCGCACCCGCAGGTTGCCATGTGGCGAGCCTGTTCTGCCAGCAATTCGCGCCGGAGCTTCCCGTTGGGCGGAGCTGGGACGAGGAGCGCGAGACGGCGGCGGACGATATCATCGCGACGGTGGAGGCGCAGGCGCCGGGCTTCGCCAGGAGCGTGATCGCGCGGCAGATTCATTCGCCGCTCGACCTGGAGCGCAAGTTCGGGCTGGTCGGCGGCGACATCATGCATGGCAATCTGACCTTGGACCAGATGTGGGCGGCGCGCCCGGTATTGGGCCATGGCGCCTATCGCGGGCCGGTGAAGGGCCTCTATATGTGCGGCGCGGGGACGCATCCGGGCGGCGGCGTGACCGGCGCGCCCGGGCATAATGCCGCGCGCGAGGTGATGAAGGACAAGGCGATCTTCGGGAAATGGCGCGGGCGGGGATAAGCGCGCCATCGACGCCTTGCCCTCCCCCGCCGCCTTCCCTAAAGCACCGGTTCATGCCCGACATCTTCATACCCGACGCGACACCCGAGCTGACAGGCCGGGCGTTGTTTCCGCACAAGCATCTTCTGTCCATCGCGGACCTGAAGCCTTGGGAAATCCGCTTCCTGCTGGATGAGGCGGAACATTGGGCGCAGGCGAACAAGGGCCGGGCGCGCAAGCATGACGGGCGATTGGCGGGGATGACGCAGATCAACGCCTTTTTCGAGAACAGCACGCGGACGTTGCTGTCGTTCGAGATTGCGGGGAAGCGGCTGGGCGCGGATGTCGTCAACATGCATGCGGGCCAGTCGAGCGTGAAGAAGGGCGAAACGCTGATCGACACCGCCATGACGCTGAACGCGATGGCGGCCGATGTCATCGTGATCCGCCATGCCAGTTCGGGCGCGGTGCGGCTGATCGCGGACAAGGTGGACTGCCCGGTGCTGAACGCGGGCGATGGCTGGCACCAGCATCCCACACAGGCGCTGCTCGATGCGCTGACGATCCGGCGACGCAAGGGCGGGTTCGAGGGGCTGGTGGTCGCGATCTGCGGCGATGTGCTGCACAGCCGGGTGGCGCGATCGAACATGCTGTGCCTGGCCGCGCTAGGCGCGCAGGTGCGTGCGGTGGCGCCGCCGACTTTGCTGCCGCCCGAGGTGGAGATGCTGGGGGCGACGCCCTTCACCCGGATGGATGAGGGGCTGGAGGGGGCCGACGTGGTGATGATGCTGCGACTCCAGAATGAGCGGATGGACGGAGCGTTCATCCCCTCCCCGCGCGAATATCATGCGCTCTACGGGCTGACGCCGGAACGGCTGGCGCTGGCCAAGCCGGACGCTCTGGTGATGCATCCGGGGCCGATGAACCGGGGCGTGGAGATCAGCAGTTCGGTCGCCGATCATCCCGAGCGCTCCGCCATCACCGAGCAGGTGGCGATGGGCGTGGCGGTGCGCATGGCCTGCCTGGACGTGCTGACGCGCGGGGCGCGGGGAACGGAGGGGTGGGTATGAGCCTTCCATCCTTTGACGGCATTTGGTTTGAGGAAATGACAGCGTGAGCAGGATCGCCATTATCAACGGCAGACTGGCCGATCCTGCCGGCGATGCGCTGACGCCCGGCATCGTGCTGATCGCGGGCGACCGGATCGTCGCGGCGGGCGATGTCGCGGTGCCGGACGACGCGCAGCGGATCGATGCGCAGGGGCTGGTGGTCGCGCCCGGCCTGATCGATCTGGGCGTCTTTGCGACCGACAAGCCGGCCTTCCATTTCGGCGGGATCACGCGCGCGGCGCTGATGCCCGACCAGCGCGCCCCACTGGACGAGGTCGGCCTGATCCGGGAAGCGACCCGCGCGGGCAAGCCCGATTTCTGGGTCCATCCGATCGCCGCGGCGACGCGCGGGCTGCTTGGCCAGGAAATGGCCGAAATGGGCCTGATGCAGATGGCGGGCGCCAAGGCGGTCGGCACCGGACGGCAATGGATCGCCGATTCGGGCGTGATGCTGCGCGTGCTGTCCTATGCCAGCGGCCTGGGCCTGACCGTCATCGCCCATGCCGAAGATGGCGGGTTGACCGCCAAGGCGGTGGCAACCAGCGGCGAGACGGCGACCCGCCTCGGCCTCCCCCACGCCCCGGCCTGCGCCGAGGCACTGGCGATCGCGCGCGACATCATGCTGGCGCGCGAAACCGGCGCGGCGATCCATTTCCGGCTGGTGACGACCAAGGCGGGATTCGACCTGATCCGCGCGGCCAAGACGGAAGGGCTGAGGGTCACATGCGGCATCAGCCCGGCCTATCTGTTCCTGAACGACCAGGCGGCGACCGACTTCCGCACCTTTGCACGGCTGTCGCCACCGCTGCGCGACGAGCGCGACCGGCAGGCCTGCCTCGCGGCGGTCGCCGACGGGACGATCGACGTCATCACCTCCAGCCACGATCCGCGCGGGCCGGAGGACAAGCGCCTGCCGTTCGCCGATGCGTCGCCGGGCATGGCGGGGGCGGAGACGCTGCTGGCGCTATCGCTCAACCTGGTCCGCGACGGGCAGGTGACGATCAACCGGCTGATGACGCTGCTGTCGGCCAATCCGGCGAAGATTTTGGGCGTCGATGCGGGCGGTTTTGCGGCCGGGAGCGCGGCGGACCTGATCTTCGTCGATCCCGACGCGCCCTGGATCGTCGATTCGGCGAAGATGGCGGCCGCGGCGGGGAACACACCGTTCGACCGGCTGCCGGTGCAGGGGCGGGCGCGGCGGATCATGAAGGGCGGCGTGTTTCTGTAGACAGCAGGGTGGAGGGAACCGCCCGCCGCCTCGCGCGCTTGCCTTGCATGACCGGCAGGGGATGTGGATGACGCAGAAAGTCGCGCAGCAGGTGCATGTCGATGCGCCATGGAAGATACCGCCGCGAGCGTGGTGGGAAATTCTCAAACGGGTGCATGGCGCGCTGTCGGGCAATCATGTCGGACTGCTGGCCGCGGGCGTCGCCTATTATGCCTTCCTGTCAATCGCGCCGCTGCTGGCCGCGGTCGTGCTGACCTATGGCCTGTTCGGCGATCCGGCGATGGTGCAGCGGCATATGCAAGCGATCATCTCCGTCGTGCCCGCCGATGCCGCGTCACTGATCAACGACCAGTTGCTGGGCGTGGTCAGCACGCGCAAGCCCGCGATCGGATTCGGCCTGCTGCTGGCGCTGGCGATCGCCGTCTATGGCGCGACGCGGGCGGCGTCCGCGATCATGGAGGCGCTCAATATCGTCTATGGGCAGAAGGAAGGGCGCAACATCTTCCGCTTCTATCGCACGTCGATGGGGATCACCTTTTCCGCGGTGCTGGTCGTGGTCGTGGGCGTGTTCACCGCAACGATCATCGGCCTGTTGCAGGATTTCCTGACCAATTGGGGACCGGGCGTGCTGTTCGCGATCAAGGCGACGACATGGGTGTGCGCGGGACTGCTCGCCAGCATCATCTTCGGCCTGATCTATCGCTTCGGCCCCAACCGGCGCCATGCGCAATGGCAGTGGCTGACCGTGGGATCGGTGTCGGCGACGCTGTTCTGGCTGGTCGCGACGCTGGGCGTGTCCTTCTACGTGTCCACCTTCGGCAATTACAACAAGACCTACGGATCGCTGGGCGCGGTGGTGGTGCTGCAACTCTGGCTGTTCGTATCGGCCTATATCGTGTTGCTGGGCGCGCAGATCAACGCGGAAGCCGAGCGCCAGACCAGCGCCGACACCAGCGTCGCGCCGCAAGACGCAAAAGCGGCATAATCGCGCTTGCCCTCCCTGTCATGCCACGCTAAAGCGCCCTCCTTCGCTGGCTAGGGCCAGTGCAGGAGTGTAGCTCAGTTGGTAGAGCGTCGGTCTCCAAAACCGAATGCCGTGGGTTCGAGTCCCTCCACTCCTGCCAAGCGAACTGGCCGCGACCCTTGAAAATTCGGGGGTTCGCGGCTAAGTGCGCCGAAGCGATTTCGAGGTGGCCGGAAACGGGCACCGTCAAGAAATCGCGGCCGCACAGGCCGGTGAATTTGGTCGCGGAGCATGTGGCCGCACCCCCGGACGCCAGACAGGGCGGGATCGGGAGGGCGGACTGTTGCTTCGCGAATTGGTGTTGGTTCGAGACGTGCAGAGGCAGGCGATGGCGAAGGTTTCCCCCGGCGAATTCGTCAATCAGGTGCAGACCGAGGCGAAGAAGATCGTATGGCCTACCGGCCGCGAAACCATGATGACCGGCGTGATGGTCGTCATCATGACGACGCTGCTGGGCCTGTTCTTCTTCGGCATCGACACCTTCTTCGGCGCGATCGTCCAGTGGTTGCTGGGCGTCGCCGCAGGCCGGGCCTGAGCTTTGTCGGCGCGATTTCCGAGTAAATCGCCCGAGTTTTTGTTGGCGCGATTTTCAAGTAAATCGCTAGAGCCGGGCCTGATTGGGATTTTGAAAGGGTAACATGGCGCGCTGGTACATCATCCACGCCTATTCGGGCTTCGAAAACAAGGTCAAGGAATCGATCCTGTCCGAAGCCGAGCGCATGGGCCTCTCCCAGCTGGTCGAACAGGTGGAAGTGCCTGTCGAGACGGTGACCGAGGTCAAGCGCGGCAAGAAGGTCCAGGTCGAGCGCAAGTTCATGCCCGGCTACGTCCTCGCCAAGCTGGCGATGAACGACGACATCTATCATCTGGTCAAGAACACGCCCAAGGTGACGGGCTTCCTGGGTTCGATGGGCAAGCCACAGGCGATCAGCGAAACCGAAGCCGCCCGCTATTTCGGCGCCCGCAAGGAAGCCGAAGCCGCACCCAAGCACAAGGTCAGCGTCGATTACGAGATCGGCGACAGCGTCAAGGTGCTCGACGGTCCCTTCGCCAGCTTCAACGGCGTGGTCGAGGAACTGGATTTCGAGAAGAACCGGGTCAAGGTGTCGGTGTCGATCTTCGGTCGCGCCACCCCGGTCGAACTGGATTTCGAGCAGGTCGAACTGTCGAAGTAAGAATTTGGTGGCCTTGCTCCGGCAGGGACGCGAACAGAAATTTCCGGGCGACCGGAAATGTTGTGCGGGAGGAGGCTTCGGCCCCCGGTTGAACCGCTAAACTTGAACCGGGCGCGCCTTTCAGGTGCGTCCAGCAACAGAGTGAGTGACAATGGCCAAGAAGATTACGGGCTATATCAAGCTCCAGGTGCCCGCTGGAGCCGCCAACCCCTCGCCGCCGATCGGTCCGGCGCTGGGTCAGCGCGGTGTGAACATCATGGAATTCTGCAAGGCGTTCAACGCCTCGACGGACAAGATGGAAAAGGGCACTCCGCTGCCGACCATCATCACCGTCTATGCGGACCGCAGCTTCACCTTCACGACGAAGCAGCCGCCGGCCACCTACCTGATCAAGAAGGCGATCAACCTGAAGTCGGGTTCCAAGGAACCGGGCAAGATCGTCGCCGGCAAGATCACGCGCGCCCAGCTCGCTGAAATCGCGCAGGCCAAGATGGTCGACCTCAACGCGAACGACATCGACGCTGCAACGAAGATCATCGAAGGCTCCGCTCGCGCGATGGGCCTCGACGTGGTGGAGGGCTAAGACCATGGCAAAGCTGACCAAGAAGGCGAAGGCTCTGGCCACCGCAGTTGACCGTGAAAAGCTGCACGGCGTCGATGAAGCGCTGGGCCTGATCAAGACCCACGCGATAGCCAAGTTCGACGAATTGGTCGAAATCGCGATCAACCTGGGCGTCGACCCGCGTCACGCCGACCAGATGGTCCGTGGCGTCGTCACCCTGCCCGCCGGCACCGGCAAGGACGTCCGCGTCGCCGTGTTCGCCCGCAACGACAAGGCCCAGCAGGCGCTCGACGCCGGTGCCGACATCGTGGGCGCCGAAGACCTGCTGGAATCGATCCAGGCCGGCAACATCGATTTCCAGCGCGTTATCGCGACGCCGGACATGATGGGCCTGGTCGGTCGCCTGGGTAAGGTGCTTGGCCCCAAGGGTCTGATGCCGAACCCCAAGCTGGGCACCGTGACGCCGAACGTCGCCGAAGCCGTGAAGGCCGCCAAGGGTGGTCAGATCGAATTCCGCGTCGAAAAGGCCGGCATCATCCACGCCGGCCTTGGCAAGTCGAGCTTCTCGGCCGAAGATCTTCGCAAGAATTTCGACGCTTTCGTCGATGCGATCGTCAAGGCGAAGCCGTCGGGTTCGAAGGGCAAATATGTCCGCAAGATCGCCCTGTCGTCTTCGATGGGCCCGGGCGTCAAGGTCGATGTGGCGGAAGTCGCCTCGGTCTGATTTTTGCGCTATATAGTTAAGGCAAGCCTCCTTCCTCGGGAACGCGGGAAGGAGGCTTTCTTATTTGGGGGATGGGCGAAATGCTCGTCCCCTTGGCCGTTCCACGGAATGGCGGTTGGGCTACCAACCTGAACGGGTGCGAAATGACCTGACGCACCGGCTGATCGCGCACAGGCGACAGCGAGAAAGGTTATGTTGATTCCGTCGGAAGAAGGCGGGTCGCTTTATCCGATGGAAAACAATAATATGACATTCGACACTCTCCACCCCCTCCTCGCCCAGGCGCTGACCACCAAGGGCTATGAAGCGCTGACCCCGGTCCAGGCCGAAGTCACGCAGGAGGAAGCGCATGGCCGCGACCTGATCGTGTCGGCGCAGACCGGTTCGGGCAAGACCGTCGCCTTTGGCCTGGCCATGGCGAGCGAGCTGCTCGGAGACGCCGATCGCCTGCCCCCGCCCGCCTGGCCGCTGGCGCTGGTGATCGCGCCGACGCGCGAACTGGCGTTGCAGGTCAGCCGCGAGCTGGAATGGCTCTATGCCGGCGCCCGCGCCCGCATCGCCACATGCGTCGGCGGCATGGACGCCGCCAAGGAACGACGCGCCCTGGCGCAGGGCGCGCATATCGTGGTCGGTACGCCGGGCCGCCTGCGGGACCATCTGGAGCGCGGCGCGCTCGACCTGTCGGCGCTCAAGACCGCCGTCTTGGACGAAGCCGACGAGATGCTCGACATGGGTTTCCGCGAGGATCTGGAAGGCATTCTCGACGCCACGCCCGATGGCCGCCGCACCCTGCTGTTTTCGGCGACCATGCCCAAGCCGATCGTGCAGCTCGCGCGGCGCTACCAGAAGGATGCGTTCCAGATCACGTCGGCCGCCGGTGAGCGCGGCCATGGCGACATCAGCTATCAGGCGATGACCGTCGCCCCCGCCGACATCGAAAATGCCGTGGTGAACCTGCTGCGCTATCATGAGGCGGAGACGGCGATCCTGTTTTGCGCCACGCGCGACAATGTGCGTCACCTGCACGCCAGCCTGACCGAGCGTGGCTTCGCCGCCGTGGCGCTGTCGGGCGAACATAGCCAGAATGAGCGCAACCATGCGTTGCAGGCGCTGCGCGACAAGCGGGCGCGGGTGTGCGTGGCGACCGACGTCGCGGCGCGCGGCATCGACCTGCCCTCGCTGACGCTGGTCGTCCATGTCGAACTGCCGCGCGACGCCGAAACGATGCAGCACCGGTCGGGCCGCACCGGGCGCGCGGGCAAGAAGGGCACCGCCGTGCTGATCGTGCCCTATCCCCGCCGCCGCCGCGTCGAATCGATGCTGCGCGGGGCCAAGATCCCGGTCGAATGGACGACGGCGCCCAGCAAGGAAGCGATCGCCCAGCAGGATGCCGAGCGACTGCGCGCGCAGTTGCTGGCGCCGGTGGAACTGGAAGAGTCCGACTGGGCGCTGGGCGCCGAGCTGCTGGAAGCCAAGAGCGCCAAGGAAATCGCCGCGATGCTGGTGAAGAGCGCGCGTGCCGCCATGCCCGCGCCCGAAGAGCTGCTGGACGCCAGCGAAGCGCCGGCGCGCCGCGACGGGCCGCGTCCGGGCTTCGAGGACACCCAGTGGTTCCGCATGGACATCGGCCGGCGGCAGAATGCCGATCCGCGCTGGATCCTGCCGCTGATCTGCCGTCGCGGCCATGTGTCGCGCGGCGATATCGGCGCGATCCGCATCACCACCAACGAGACAATGTTCGAAATCCCCAAGGCGATCGCGGCCAAGTTCATCGCCGCGGTCAAGCGGTCTGGCGAAGCGGGTGACGAAGGTGCGGATGTCGCCTTCGAGCCCGTCGATGGCGCCCCGCGCGAGGAAGCGCGGGAGAATCGCCGCCAGTTGCGGCCGTCCAACGACGCACGGCCCAACCGCAGCGGTCCGCCGCGTGGCGGTCCGGGTGGCGGGCGTCCGCACAGCCCGCGCCCGTTCAAGGGCGCCGGCGCCGGTGGCCCGCGCAAGGGGCCGCCCCGCCCGCGCGGTTGATGGACAGGCCAAGATAGGAAAAGCCCCGTTCGGTACGAAACCGGACGGGGCTTTTCCTTATCCCGCGCCGCAGAGCGTCAACATGCGCCCGGCCAGTTCGCGTTCGCCCATCACGATATGGGGCACGCCCAGCGATTCGAGATATTCGACCTCCGCGTCAGAATGGGCGCGGGCGATGACCTGCAGCCGGTCGTTCAGATGCCGGGCATGTTCGTGGATCGCCCCGCCCTCAAAGCCTTCGGGGACGGCGATCAGCAGGTGCCGCGCCTCTCCTATGCCGGCAGCGATCAGATATTTGTCCTCCAGCGCGTTGCCGCGCACGACCGGCAGGCCGGCTTCCTTCGCCTCCGCCACTTTTTCGGCGTCATCCTCGATGATGGTGAAGTCGATCCGGCGCTGGGTGAGCCGTTCGGCGATCAGCTTGCCCACGCGGCCATAGCCGACGAGGATGACATGGCCCATGCGGGGCGCGGCGGCCGCAGCGGCGCGCGCGTCCTCCTCATCCTGCTCCTCCTGCTTGCGCGCGCGCACCACCAGCGAGAAGAGGATCGGGTTGAGGAAGATCGATACGATCGCCCCGGCCAGGATCAGGTCGCGCGCGTCGGCCGGGAGGACGCCGAGGCCGGTGCCGAGCGAGGCGAGAATGAAGGAAAATTCGCCGATCTGCGCCAGGCTGACCGCGATGGTGAGCGCGGTGTCGTTGGGATAGCGGAACAGGCGGACGATGGCATAGGCGGCGATCGATTTGCCCACGACGATGATCGCAACGGTGGCCAGCAGCGGCAGCGGCTGTTCCCACAGGACGGCGGGATTGAACAACATGCCCACCGACACGAAGAACAGCACGGCGAAGGCGTCGCGCAGGGGGAGCGTTTCCTCCGTCGCGCGGCGGCTCAGGGGCGTTTCGCCCAGGATCATGCCGGCGAAGAAGGCGCCCAGCGCGAACGACACGTCGAACGCATAGGCAGCACCGAACGCGACGCCCAGCGCGATCGCGAGGACGGCGAGGCGGAACAGTTCGCGCGATCCGGTGTGGACGACCCAGTGCAGCGCCCAGGGGATGACCCGGCGGCCCACCACCAGCATCAGCGCGACGAAGCCCGCGACCTTGAGCAGGGTGCCGACCAGCGGCGCGATCAACGCTCCCGCGCCCCCACCCGCGTCGGCGCTGTTGATGACGTTGGCGAGCGCGGGCAGCAGGACGAGCGCCAGCACCATCACCAGATCCTCCACGATCAGCCAGCCGACCGCGACGCGGCCCCGCCGGGTTTCGACCAGATCGGCCCCCTGGAGGGCGCGCAGCAGCACCACGGTGCTGGCGACCGAAAGCGCGAGGCCGAACACGATCCCGCCCATCAGCGGCCATCCCATGAGGTGGGAAAGCCCCATGCCGAGCAGGGTCGCGACCGCGATCTGCACCAGCGCGCCGGGGACCGCGATATATTTGACCGACAGAAGATCCTTGAGCGAGAAATGCAGGCCGACGCCGAACATCAACAGGATGACGCCGATTTCGGCCAGTTCGTTGGCCAGGCCCGCATCGGCGACGAAGCCGGGAGTGAAGGGGCCGACCATGATGCCGGCGACGAGGTAGCCGACCAGCGGCGAGAGTTTGAGGCGATGGGCAATGGCGCCCATGATGAAGGCGACGACGAGACCGGCGACGATAGTGCCGATCAGGGGCGTGTGATGGGGCATGGGTGGCTTTCGATATGCGGCTGCCGACGGCGCGCTATGGGCCGCGCCGTCGTACAGTCTAACATGATTATTCTACGACGGTCATCATCACCGCGGACAGACCTGCGGCGGCGACGGCCAGACCGGACATGACGGCGGGCATGAACCACCAGGGCGGGCGGCGACGGGTGCGCCGGGCTTTCCTGCGAGCCATGGGATGCTCCTTCTTCCGACGAATGCCCGCAAGGTGCGGGCGGAGACGCGAATCGTCAGGAAGCGGCAGGCGGCGCGCGGGCGCGACGGGTGCGCGACGGGGTAAAGGGCCGGGGGTTCTGGACGAGACGGACCGTCGGCGCGATCGGCAGGGCATGACGGCCGGCCAGTAGGATGATGGCGAGGGCGATGGCCAGAATCAGCGGCGGCGCGCCGTCGCCATCGGGGCGCGGTGCTGCGACGACCTGCCCGCTGGCCTGGGTGCGCGCCTTCAATACGACGTCGGCAGTGGCGGGATTGAAGGCGGAGCCGGTGGCCCGGCTGAGCGGCGGCCCCAACGGCGCCAGGGCGGACAGCAATGTGACCAGAATCAGCGTCCATAAGGCGATCAGGACGGGCAGGCGCAGGGTTGCGCCCTTTCCGTTCCATTCCTGCCCGATGGCGTGCCGCATATATAGTCGCTATCCCTTGTTCGCCGCCAAGATAGGCATGGTGACGCGGGAAAACCACCCCCGTCCTGCGCCGCCATCGGTTGACAGGCGCGAGTCATTCCACTAACGGGCCACATTCCCGCGCGGGTCGGCTAAGGCGTCATGTCTTTGGTGAGCTGCGTAAAGCAGATTTGAACGAGAAGAGACAAGCCATGTTCGCTATCGTGCGCACAGGCGGCAAGCAGTATCGCGTCGCCGCCGGAGACAAGATCGTCGTTGAAAAGATGGCTGGCGAAGCCGGCGACCAGGTGACGCTGGGCGATGTCCTGCTGGCCGGCGAAGGCGGCGACCTGAAGGACGTAGCCAAGCTGACCGTTGCGGCGGAAATCATCGCGCAGGCGAAGGGCGAGAAGGTCATCGTCTTCAAGAAGCGTCGCCGTCACAATTATCGCCGCAAGAACGGCCACCGCCAGAATCACACGATCCTGCGGATCCTGTCGATCGGCGGCGAAAGCAAGAAGGCCGACAAGGCCGCTGCCAAGACCCAAGACGCAGCGCCGGCTGCTGCCGAAGCCTGATCGCTTCCGGCCAGATATTCCAGGAGTTTAGACAATGGCACATAAAAAAGCTGGCGGTTCGTCGCGCAACGGTCGCGATTTTGAGTCGAAGCGCCTTGGCGTGAAGAAGTTCGGCGGTCAGGAAGTGATCGGCGGCAACATCATCATTCGCCAGCGCGGCACGCGCGTCTATCCGGGCCGCAATGTCGGCATCGGCAAGGACCACACGCTGTTCGCGCTTAACGAAGGCCGCGTGGTATTCCACACCGGCAAGCTCGGCCGCAAATATGTGTCGGTCGACGCACTGGCCCAGGCGGCCGAATAACGGACGATCGATGACGGATCGTCCCCCGCAAAAGGGGCGATCCTCCCGGTCGGAGCCTGCATGGGCATCCACCGGTTTCGAGGGAAACAAGGGGCGCTCCTTCCATGGGAGCGCCCCTTTTTCCGTTGCCCGTTCCTTGCCGGAACGGTGCTGACAGACAAGGGTGCATTTCTCTTCCGATTTCCCTCCAAGCCTCTGGAACTCCACGTCTTCTCGCGCGTCTTGCGGGCGGGGATTCATCCAGAACCGCGCGTCGCGAAGTCGTCATGATTGGCGGCTAAGGGCGCAGACAAGAGGAGAGACGAGAATGTTTGCCCGTACCCCCCGCCTGCTCCTGCGTCCGGGCTGGATGGAAGATGCCGCCACGCTGGCCCAGACGATCAACGACCCGGCGATCCTGCGCAACCTGTCGCGCGCGCCCAGCCCCTATGGCCCGGACGATGCAGAGGCGTTTCTGGCGCTGCCGCAGCATCCGCAACTGCCCCGCCTGCTGGCCTTCACCCGCACCCAGGGCGCGCCGCGCCTGGTCGGCGGCTGCGGCGTCCATATGGACGAGGATGGCGCACCCGAACTCGGCTATTGGATCGCCCGTCCCTATTGGGGCCTGGGCTTCGCGACCGAGGCCGCGCGCGCCGTGCTGGGCATGGCGCGGGCCAATGGCGTACGCGACATTCGCGCCGGTCATTTCGCCGACAATCGCGCGTCGGGCAACGTCCTGCGCAAGCTGGGCTTCCGCTTCAGCGGACGGACCGCGCAACGCTACAGCCTGGGCCGCGACGCTCTGGTCGATTGTCTGTTGTTCGAGGAAGGCGATGCCGGACGGCAGAGCAACGACCCGGCGATAGACCTGTATCGCGATGCGGTCGTGCCGATGGCGGCCTGATTGGGCGCCTTCCTTTACAGGGGAGGCGCTTTCGGTCGATCGAACACCCGCGTCGGCTTCCCGCCCAGTTCGGTGTCGGTCAGCATCTGGAAACCCAGTTTCTCGGCGACCTTGATCGAGGCCATATTGCCCGGATCGATGATGCAGCGGAGCGATGGCGCTTCGAGATGGGCGTCGCTCCAATTCAATATCGCCTGCATCGCTTCGGTGGCGATCCCCCTGCCCCAGGCTTGCGGACCGAGCACCCAGCCGGCTTCCGGCACGCCCTCCAGTTCGGCAAGACCCCGCTGCGCGCTGAGCAGTCCGGCTTCGCCCAGGAAAGCGCCGCTGTCGCGCGCCTCGATCACCCACATGCCGTAACCGAGCAAAGGCCACATGCCGGCATAGCGCAGGATACGAAACCAGACGGCCTGGCTGTCGAGCGGGACGCCGCCGATATGGCGCACGACGTCCGGATCGGCCCAGAGGGTCCGGCAGGCGCCATAGTCGTCCACCCGATGGGGGCGCAGGACCAGACGGGCGGTTTCGAGTGTGGGGGCATCGGTCATGCGCCGATAAGAGCCCCCTGCCCGCGTCCGGTCAAGCGGTCGAAGGCCATGCGCCGTCAGGCCGCGCATGGGCGTAGGGGCTGTCGGCGAGAGCAATGAGCGCGCGGTCGTCGATCGCCCACGGATGGAAGCCGGGCAGGAAATAGCCCAGCCACGGCCGCACGACCCGGCGCACGATACCGGGCCGCACCAGCGCATAGCGCAGCAGCCCGCGCCAGGCGCGCCGCCCGGTAATGCCGTCCTGCCGCAACAGGTCCATCATCCCGCGAGCGCGATGGTGGAGGAAATGCCTGGTCACGACCAGCATCATCGCCGTCTTGACCCACCAGCGTTTGAAGCGGCTCCAGTCCCGCGTGGCATGGACCCAGGTGTCGTGCGCAACGCCCTTATGCTCGATCTCCTCGATCGCGTGCCAGCGCCACAGCGCCGCGCTCTCCGGGTCGGCGCCGTCGAGATGGCGCGGATCGCGGAGCAGCTCATGTGCGAGGATGGCGGTGAAATGCTCCAGCGCCATGGTCGCGGCCAGGCTGGCGATCGGCGGGCGCTGTTTGGCCAAGTCCAGCACCATCGTCACGTCGGCGTCGAGGCGCGACACGTCATAGCCATGGTCGGTCACCTGCCGGTTGAAGGCGATATGTTCGCGGCTGTGGACGACTTCCTGTTTGGTGAAGGCGGCGATCTCGCCTGCCAGCCTGTCGGGCACGCCGTCGCGGAAAGCGCGGACGCTCTCGATGAAAAAGGCTTCGCCGCGCGGGAAGGTGATCGACAGCGCATTGAAGAAAGCCGTGGCGATCGGGTCGCCGTTCAGCCAATGTCGCGCCGTTGCACGGTTCCGCCCGAAACGGCGGTCGCGCGGCGTGATGGTGAGGTCGGTCGGGGTCATGGGAATGTCTCTGGTCGTTACTTACATTGATGTAAATAAGAGTTGCTTACAATCATGTCAATAAAACGCGCGCGCCTCAGCCCGGATGAAAGCCGCCTCGTCGCCGTGGAGGCGGCCCGCGACCTGCTGATCGAGGCAGGGCCGCAGGCGGTGACGTTGAAGGCCGTGGCGGGGCGGGTCGGGCGGACGCACGCCAATCTGCTGCACCATTTCGGATCGGCGGCGGGATTGCAGAAGGCGCTGGCGGCGCATCTGGCCGATACCATCACCGCCAAGATCGGCGAAGCGGTGGATGCCGCGCGACGCGGCGAGGTCAGTCCACGCACGATCGTCGACATGACGTTCGACGCGTTCGACCGGGAGGGCGCGGGCGCGCTGGCGAGCTGGATGCTGGCGTCGGGCAATGAGGATGCGCTGGACCCGGTGGTGGAGGCGATCCACCGGCTGGTCGACAAGCTGGCGGCGAGCGCGCTGACCCCGCATCTGGCCGAACTGATCCGCGACAATACGCTGATGCTGGTGCTGCTGGCGCTGGGCGATTCGCAATTGGGTGGCGCGATGGCTGCCGCGCTTGCCCTGCCGCGCGAAAAAGCGCGCGAAATCGCCACGCGCAGCCTGACTTTCGCGCTGATGCAGGAGGCTGCGGCGATGGCGGCGCAGGCCAAGGTTTAACTTTTCCCCTTTTGCGGTTATGGGCCGCCCATGCATTTTCTCGATCAAGCCAAAATCTATATCAAATCCGGCTGGGGCGGCCCCGGCGCGGTCAGTTTTCGCCGCGAAAAATATGAGGAATATGGCGGTCCCGACGGCGGCAATGGCGGCAAGGGCGGCGACATCATCTTCGAAGCGGTGCAGGGTCTCAACACCCTGATCGACTTCCGCTACACGCAGCATTTCAAGGCGCAGCGCGGCACGCCCGGCATGGGCAAGAACCGCTATGGCGCGGGCGGCAAGGATCTGATCATCAAGGTGCCGGTCGGCACGCAGATCCTGTCCGACCCCAAGCCGATCGAAGGCAGCGAGGACGAGGACGGCAATTGCGACTATGAGGACCAGGACGTCCTGGCCGACTTCACTGAGGTCGGGCAGCGCGTCACCTTCCTGCGTGGCGGCGACGGCGGCCGGGGCAACATGTCCTACAAGACCAGCACCAATCGCGCGCCGCGCCAGCATGGCACGGGCTGGCCTGGCCAGGAAATGTGGGTGTGGCTGCGGCTGAAGCTGCTGGCCGATGTCGGGCTGGTGGGGATGCCGAATGCGGGCAAGTCTACGCTCATCAATCAGGTGACCAACACCAAGGCGAAGGTCGGCGCCTATGCCTTCACCACCACCAAGCCGCAACTGGGCGTGGTGTTGCATCGCGACCGCGAGTTCGTGCTGGCGGACATTCCCGGCCTGATCGCGGGCGCGGCGGAAGGGGTCGGCATCGGCGATCGCTTCCTGGGGCATATCGAGCGTTGCCGCGTCCTGCTGCACCTGATCGACGCGACGACCGACGATCCGATCGAGGCCTTTCATATCGTCACCGAGGAATTGGCCGCTTATGGCGAGGGGCTGGACGAGAAGCCGCAGATCGTCGTGCTCAACAAGGGCGACCTGCTGGGGCAGGAGCTGATGGAGGATATTGCCGACCAGCTGCGTGAAGAGGCGGGGGTCGAGGACGTGTTCATCATCTCCGGCGCGACCGGCGAGGGCGTGGGCGCGCTGCTCGACGCGGTGCTGCTGGTAATGGACGAGGATGCGCGCGAGGCGTCCGAAGATAGCGGGGAAGAAAGCGACGGGACATGGTCGCCGATCTGACGGCGCTATAGCCCTACCTCCGTTTGGTTCGAGCTTGTCGAGAACCATGCGCGAGGGTTCTCGACAAGCTCGAACCGAACGGATGTTGTTTTAGACCGCCATGAACGCCCTCTCCGGTTTCCCCCCTGCCCTCGTCCGCCGCCTAGTCGTCAAGATCGGCTCCGCGCTGCTGGTCGATCCGGCGGGCGCGGTGCGGGTGGACTGGTTGCGCACGCTGGTCGCCGATGTCGCGGTGCGTCGCGCGGCGGGGCAGCAGGTCATCATCGTGTCGTCGGGCGCGATCGCGCTGGGCGCGCGGCGGCTGAAGCTGCCCAAGGGCGGGCGCGGGTCACTGGAGGATGCGCAGGCGGCGGCGGCGACGGGGCAGATCGCCCTCTCGCAATGCTGGGCCAGCCTGCTCGACGAAAAGGGCATCACCGCCGCACAGATGCTGGTGACGCTGGACGACCTGGAAAATCGCCGCCGTTACCTCAACGCCTCGGCCACGCTGGAGCGGCTGATGGCGCTCAATGTCGTGCCGGTGGTCAATGAGAATGACAGCGTGGCGACAGCCGAAATCCGCTTCGGCGACAATGACCGGCTGGCGGCGCGCATCGGACAGGCGGCACGGGCTGACGCGGTTGTGCTGCTTTCCGATGTAGACGGGCTTTACACCGCCAACCCGCACGCCGATGCCAGCGCCATGCTGATAGAGACGATAGAGACGATCGACGCGCGGATCGCGGCTATGGCCGATGATGGGTCGGCGTCGGGCATGGGATCGGGCGGCATGGTGTCGAAAATCCAGGCCGCGCGGATCGCGACCGGCGCGGGCGCGCATCTGGCGATCATTTCGGGCAAGGTGGACGCGCCGTTGTCCCACTGGGCCGGTGGCGGCAAGGGATCGATCTTCCTCGCCGCGCAAGGAAAAGGCGCGCGCAAGGGGTGGCTGGCCGGACGGCTGACCACGCGCGGGCGGATCATCGTCGATGCAGGCGCGGAAAAGGCGCTGACTAAAGGCAACAGCCTGCTGCCCGCCGGGGTCGCGCGCGTCGAGGGCGTGTTCGATCGCGGCGACGTGGTCGATATCGTGACCCAGGACGGCCGGGTCGTCGCCCGTGGCCTCATCGAATATGACAGCCAGGCGGCGGCAAAGATCGCAGGCAGGCGCAGCGAGGATATCGCTGCGCTGCTGGGCGAAATGCCGCGGTCCGTACTGGTCCATCGCGACCATATGGCGATGGTCTGAGCGACATGCAGCAGATGCGGATTGCCATGACCGGCGCGACGGGCTTCGTCGGCGCCGAAACGCTGGAGCAGGCGTTGGCGGATGGATTGCGCATCAATGCGCTGACTCGCCGGGCGCAGCCGCCGCGCGCGAAGCTGAAATGGGTGCATGGGTCGCTGGACGATGCCGCCGCGCTCGATGCGCTGGTGCGCGACGCCGATGCGGTGATCCATATCGCAGGCGTGGTGAACGCGCCCGACCGCGAGGGTTTTGAGGCGGGCAATGCGCGCGGCACGATGGCGGTGGTCGATGCGATGCGGAAACGCGGGATCAAGAGGCTGATCCATGTGTCATCGCTGGCGGCGCGCGAGCCGGGCCTGTCCGACTATGGATGGTCCAAGGAACTGGCCGAGAAGCATGTGAAGGCGAGCGGGCTGGATTGGACGATCGTCCGCCCGCCAGCGATTTACGGGCCGGGCGACAAGGAAATGCTGGAGCTTTTCCGCATGGCCAAGCGCGGCATCATGCTGCTGCCGCCGGGCGGGCGCTTGTCGGTGATCCATGTGCGCGATCTGGCGGCGCTGTTGCTGGCGTTGACGCAGGAGCGCGAGAACAGCCTGACGCGCACTTATGAGGTGGATGACGGCACGCCGGGCGGCTGGGATCATCAGGATTTCGGGGCCGCGATCGGCCAGGCTGTAGGGCGGACGGTGCGAACCTTCGCCACGCCGGGATGGCTGCTGAACATCGCGGCGCGGACCGACCGGATGGTGCGCGGTAAAAAGGCCAAGCTGACGCCGGATCGGGTCGATTATTTCTGCCATCCCGACTGGGTCGTCGCCAAGCGCAAGCAGCCGCCCAAGCGGCTATGGTTGCCGCAAGTGAAGACGCAGGACGGGTTGACGGCGACGGTGGCGGCCTATCGGGAGAAGGGGTGGCTGTAACCGAACGGAGGTTACTGGTTTTCCATCGCAGGCTTCTTCGCCCGCTGTTCCGCCAGAAATTCGCTGATCGCCTGGCCGCTGGCGTTGAGCAGCGGGTAGGTGCGGGCGTCCGACAGCCAGTCGGGGCGGGGCGCGCCGCTGCCGTAGAATGTGTCATAGACCAGGCTGAAGGCGAGAAAGAGCAGGGTCGCGCCGATCAGCCCTTTGACCGCGCCGAAGCCGCCGCCCAGCACCCGGTCGACCGGTCCCAGCACCGATTGGCGGGTTCGGCGGCCGATGGCGTGGGCGATCATCTTGCCCGCCCCGAAAGTGACGCCGAACACCAGCACCAGCGCCAGGATCGCCGCCCCGCTGGGGGCGCCAACAAAGGGCGTCAGCACTTCGGCGACGGAGGCGTGGAACAGGCGGATGCAGAAGATCGCCAGCACCCAGGCGATGAGCGAGAGGGTTTCCAGCACGAAACCGCGCATGAGGCCCAGCACGGCGCAACCCCCGATGGCGAGCAGGACGGATATGTCGATGGCGTTCATTGCCAGCGTGGCTATCCGCGTCCCAGCATCTGGTCAACAAGCTGCGCGAGGGTACGGAAACCACTGACCGCGATTCCCTTCACCCCGTCGGCCGCGGCGGCGGGGAGGAAAGCGCGGTTGAAGCCGAGCTTGGCCGCTTCGCGCAGCCGCAGCGGGGCATGGGCGACAGGGCGGATTTCGCTCGATAGCGCAATCTCGCCGAACAGGATAACGTCCGACGGCAACGGCTTTTCCGACAGGGCCGACACCAGAGCGGCGGCGACGGCCAAGTCCGCGGCGGGATCGGACAGGCGATAGCCGCCCGCGACGTTCAGATAGACTTCGCAGGTCGAGAAGCTGAGGCCACAGCGCGCCTCCAGCACGGCCAGCACCATGGCGAGCCGCCCGCTGTCCCAGCCGACCACCGCGCGCCGGGGGGTCGCGCCGCTCGAAAGGCGCACGACCAGCGCCTGGATTTCGACCAGCACCGGCCGCGTGCCTTCCAGTGCGGGGAAGACGGTCGCGCCCGTCACCGTCTCGTCGCGCTGGGTCAGGAACAGGGCGGACGGATTGGCGACCTCCTCCAGTCCTTCGGCGACCATGGCGAAGACGCCGATCTCGTCGGTGCCGCCGAAGCGATTCTTGATCGCGCGCAGAATGCGATATTGGTGGCTGCGCTCGCCCTCGAACGCCAGCACGGTATCGACCATATGTTCCAGCACGCGCGGGCCGGCGATGCTGCCGTCCTTGGTCACATGGCCGACCAGGATCAGGGCGGTGCCGCGTTGCTTGGCGAATTTGATCAGTTCCTGCGACGAGGCGCGGACCTGGCTGACGGTGCCCGGCGCGCCCTCGATCAGGTCGCTATGCATGGTCTGGATCGAATCGATCACCAGCAGGGCGGGCGGCGCCCCTTCGCTCAGGGTCGTCAATATGTCGCGCACCGAGGTCGCGCTGGCGAGCATGACCGGCGCATTGCCCAGGCCCAGCCGTTGCGCGCGCAAGCGGACCTGGTCGGTCGCTTCCTCGCCGCTAATATAGGCGACGGACAGGCCGCGCGCGGCGACCCGCGCCGCCGCCTGCAACAGCAGGGTCGATTTGCCGATGCCCGGATCGCCGCCGATCAGCGTCGCGGAGCCCGCAACGATGCCGCCGCCCAGCGCCCGGTCGAACTCGGCGATGCCGGTGCTGGTGCGCGGGGGCAGTTCGACCTTGCTGTCGAGGCCGATCAGCGTGATCGCCCGGCCGCCATTTTGCAGGTCGTGGCGCGAGGAGAAAACCGTTTCGGCCGCTTCCTCGACGATGCTGTTCCACTCGCCGCAATCCTCGCACTGGCCCTGCCAGCGGGCCGCGACGGTGCCGCATTGCTGACAGACGAATTTGCGCTTTGCCTTGGCCATGGTCACGATATGGCGGGCAAGTGCGAACAATGCAAGAACATCCATCGCGCCGCTGGAAACATCCGGCGCGCTGGCGCATTGTTACGGCCATGGAAAATATTCGCGTCGCGAGCTATAATATCCGCAAAGCCATCGGCACCGACCGGCGGCGGATGCCCGAACGGGTGCTGGAGGTGCTGGCGGAAGTGGACGCCGATATTATCGCTTTGCAGGAGGCCGACCGGCGTTTCGGCGTGCGGTCGGCGGCGATCCCGCCACGGCTGATGGACAGCCAGAGCGACTATAAAGCGGTGCCGCTGGACGTACAGGCCGATTCGATGGGATGGCACGGCAATGCGCTGCTAGTGCGCAAGAACGCCGAACTGGGCGCACATGACGTGCTGCACCTGCCCTATCTGGAGCCGCGCGGCGCGACCATGGCGGAGGTGACGACGGGCGGCGCGAGCCTGCGCGTGTTCGGGATGCATCTCGACCTGTCGGGCCTGTGGCGACGCAAGCAGGCCGCCGCGGTGATCCATGCCGCGGCGCAGGGCGCGGCGATGCCGACGATCTTGATGGGCGATCTCAACGAATGGAGCGCCGGGCGAGGCTGCCTGGCCGACTTTGCGCGCCATTACAGCTTTGCGCCCTGCGGCCGGAGCTTCCATGCGCGGCGGCCGGTGGCGCGGCTCGACCGGATCATGCACTGCGGCAAGCTGACGCTCAAGGATTGTGGCGTCCATGAAAGCGCCGCGGCAAGGAAGGCGTCGGACCATCTGCCGATCTGGGCCGAGTTTGCGGTTGGGTAGCCGCTGCCTCCGTTGTTTTGACTTGTCAGCCTCGACAAGTCCGCCGCGCTCTGCGACGCTGGCCCCATGAAGGAGCGGGAATTGCGCCTGGCGCTGGTCTGCTACGGCGGCATCAGCCTGGCGATCTACATGCATGGCATCACCAAGGAGGTGTGGCATCTGGCGCGCGCCAGCCGCGCCTTTCATGAGGGCGCGCCGGGCGGCGGCGGCAGCGAGACGGTCTATGCCCAGGTGCTGGCAGCGATGGAGGCGGCCAGCGGCGTGCGACTGCGCGTCATGCCGGACATCATCGCGGGCGCCAGCGCGGGCGGGATCAACGGCATCTTCCTGGCGCAGGCGATCGAGACGGGCCAGTCGCTGGAGCCCCTGACACGCATGTGGCTGGACAATGCCGACGTCGACCGGCTGCTGGATCCCGATGCGCGCCCGGCCCGCGCCATGACCAAATTCTGGGCGACGCCTTTGGTCTGGATGGCGGCGCGGCGGCCGGGCGACGCGGTGGAGCGCACCGTGGCCCCGGACACGCGCGAGGAAGTGCGGATGAAACTCTCCCGCTTCATCCGGTCGCGCTGGTTCGAGCCACCCTTTGGCGGGGAGATATTCTCCACCATGCTGATCGACGCCTTCGACGCGATGGCGGCGACCGGCAATGGTCCGCCGCTGCTACCCGACGGACATCCGCTGGACCTGTTCGTCACCGTCACCGATTTCGAGGGGCATCCGCAAAGCCTGAACCTAAACAGCCCGCCGCAGGTGATCGAGACCGAGCATCGGCTGTCGATCGGCTTCAAGGCGCGCGGACGCGGGGAGCGACCGTTCGCCGATCCGGCCGAACTGGTGTTCGCGGCGCGCGCGACCGCCAGCTTCCCCGGCGCCTTCCCGCCCTTCACCGTGCGCGAACTGGACCGGGTGTTGAAGCGCCGCCATCGCGCCTGGCCGACTCGCGACGCCTTTCTGGGCCGCGCCCTGCCCCGCCATGCCGCACGCGGGACGGCCGAGGATGCGGTGCTGATCGACGGATCGGTGCTGGCCAATGCGCCCTTCGCCCAGGCGATCGGCGCGCTGCGCAACCGGCCCTCGCGCCGTGAAGTCGACCGACGCTTCGTCTATATCGATCCCAAGCCGGGGCACCGCTCCATCCGCCTGAACAAGGAAGGCGAGCAGCAGGAGGCGCCGACCGGGGCGGACACGCCCCTGCCCGGCTTCTTCCGCACCATTTTCGGCGCGCTGTCGGACATTCCGCGCGAACAGCCGATCCGCGACAATCTGGAGGCGATCGACCGGCACAGCACGCGCATCCGGCGGATGCGGCGGATATTGGACGCGCTGCGTCCCGGCATCGAGACGGAGGTGGAGAGCGCGATCGGCAAGATGCTGTTCCTGGACCGGCCGACGCCCGCACGCCTGTCCGCCTGGCGCGCAAAGGCGCAGCAGCGGGCGGCGAGCGCGGCGGGCTTTGCCTATCCGGCCTATGGGCACCTGAAATTGTCGGGCATCGTCGAATCGCTCTGCGCGCTGCTGTTCCGCCTGAGCGGCGAAGACAGCGCCATGATGCGCGAAAGCTATCGCCAGGCGATCTGGGCCGATATCCGCAAGGATGGCGCCGACCAGTTGAGCGCGGAGAGCGGTTCGGCCTCCGCCCCGGTCGCCTTCTTCCGCGCCCACGACCTGGCCTTTCGCATCCGCCGCCTGCGCTATCTGGCGCGGCGGTTGGCCGACACGCTGGAACTGGACGCGCAGGCCGACGATCCTGCGGTGCAGGGGATGCACGACGCCATCTATGGCGCGCTGACGCTCTATGCCGAATGCGAGGATAGCGACTTCCATGGCGCCGACGTCGCCGCGGCGGCCAAGGCGGTGTCGACCGATGCCGCCGCCGCGCTGGCGGCGGTGGCACAGGCGCGGGGGTTGAAGGCGCGGGACGAGGCGGCCGACCAGATGCTGGCGGACGCCTTCGCGGCGCTGCCCAAGACGGGGCGCCGGACGATGCTGCTCGCCTATCTGGGCTTTCCCTTCACCGATATCGCCACCCTACCGTTGCTCCAGGGTGACACTCTGGATGAATATGATCCGGTGAAAGTCGACCGGATTTCGCCGGAAGATTGTGGCGCGATACGCGGCGGTGGCGCGGCCGCCACACTCAAGGGCATTGAATTCAACAACTTCGGCGCGTTCTTTAGCAGGGTCTATCGCGAGAATGACTATCTGTGGGGCCGATTGCACGGCGCCGAGCGGCTTCTGGACATCGTGATTTCGGCAATGCCCGCAGCAAGCCGTCTTTCGCCCGACGCTCTGGCCGACTATAGGCGGGCCGCGTTTCTGGCGATCCTGGACGAAGAAGAGTCGCGGCTGCCCCATGTAGCCGATTTGATCGCCAGCTTGCGGGAGGAGATCGGGTGAGCGGGCGTTTGGGTCTGGTTCCTGTGGTGCTGATGCTGGCCCTGGCGGCTGGCTGTCGCGGCTCGTCCGCCGACAGTGCGCAGGCCGACAATGGCGCTGCGCCGCCAGTCGCGACCGTCGCCACGATCGAGCCGGACCCCACCCCGCTGCTGCCCGCGGCCGAACCGGTGGCGAAGCCGGTGAAGGCGTCGCCGCTCGTGACGGTCCGCGCCCAGCCTGCGCCGCGCAACACGCTGGACCTGCCGCCGTCCGACGATGGCGGGTCGGCGCTGCCCTTCCCGCAGGAAGTCACCGCCTTCATGGTGGACCGCGACGGGTGCGACCATTTCCGCGGCGAAGAACCCTATGACGCCGAACGACGCGCCTATATCGCCGAAAATATCGCCGAATTGTGCAGCGGCACCGACGCGAAGCTGGCGATGCTGCGGCGGCGCTATGCAGGCGATCGATCTGTGACGGCGGCCTTGCGGGGCTATGAGGACCGGATCGAGGGCGTCTCCAACTACTGAATGCTCAATCCGCCAGCGCGTCGATCGCATGGGCGAGGTCGATGTCGCGTTGTGACAGGCCGCCCGCGTCATGGGTGGTGAGAAGAATGTCCACCCTGTTATAGACATTCGACCATTCGGGATGATGATCCGCCTTTTCGGCCAGGATCGCGACCCGCGTCATGAAGCCGAAGGCGCCGACGAAATCGGTGAAGGTGAAGCGGCGCGATATGCCTTCCGGCTCCGCCACGCTGGTCCATTGCGGCAGGTCGGCCAGCGCGACGGCGCGATCCTCTTCGCTCAGTTTGCCAATCATGTCCCTATCCTCATGAAATGCCTTGGGGCCTGAAATGCCTTAGGTTATGTGGCAGGCATGTCGCACCCCGGTCAACCGCTCCGCTTCGCCCCGACCCCCCAGGAGATCGAGACGCTCGCGCTGGAGGCGCTCAGTCGCCTGCCCGACCCGTTCAACGCGCATCTGTCCGATGTCGTGCTGTTCGTGGAGGAGTTCGCGCCAGCCGACATTTTGAAGGAGATGGAGATTGACGACCCGTTCGGCCTGACCGGTTTGTATAGCGGCCGTCCGGTGGGCCAGGAGGCGCAGACCGGGGACGTGCCCCCGACCGTCCATCTGTTCCGCCGCCCGCTGCTCGACGAATGGGTCGAAACCGGCGTGCCGCTCGACGCGCTCATCACCCATGTCGTGGTGCATGAGATCGGCCATCATTTCGGCCTGTCCGACATCGATATGCATGTGCTGGAGGATATGGTCGCCTCATGAGCGGGGCGGCGCTGCGCCTGCACGGGCTGGCCTGCCTGCGCGGGGGGCGGATGCTGTTCCGGGACGTGAACCTGGCGCTGGCGCCGGGCGGCGGGGCGCTGCTGACCGGCCCCAATGGCGTGGGCAAGTCCAGCCTTTTGCGAGTCATTGCCGGGCTGCTGCCGGCCTTTGCCGGCACGGTGGAGCGAACCGGCGGGATCGCGCTGACCGACGAGCGTCTGGCGCTGGACGCCGACCTGCCGCTGCGCCCAGCGCTCGATTTCTGGGCTAGGCTGGATCGGGCCGACGGCCAGGCGGTAGCGGCGGCGCTGGACGCGATGGCGCTGACGGCGCTGGCCGAGGTGCCGGTGCGGATGCTGTCGACCGGGCAACGCAAGCGCGCGATGCTGGCGCGGGTGATCGCCAGCGGGGCCGCGATCTGGCTGCTCGACGAGCCGGGCAACGGGCTGGACACGGCGTCCACAGCGTTGCTGGGCGCGGCGGTGGCGACGCATATGGCGGCAGGCGGGATCGTAGTCGCAGCCTCCCACCAGCCGCTGCCGATCGACGCGCCGGTGCTGATCGCGCTGGGCGACTATCAGGCGGAGCCGGCATGAGACTGCTCTGGCTGCTCGCCGCGCGGGATTTGCGCCAGGCCTGGGCGTCGGCGGGGCTGTGGCTGCCGGTCGCGTTCCTGCTGCTGGTCGCCAGCCTCTACCCCTTTGCGGTCGGGCCGGATGCCGCGCTGCTGGGGCGCACCGGCGGCGGGATGCTGTGGATCGCAGCCCTGCTCGCCAGCCTGTTGCCGGTCGACCGGCTGGTCGCGCCGGACCGGGACAGCGGCGTGCTGGACCAGATCGCGCTGCGCGGCATCGGCGAGGAAATGGTGGTGATCGCCCGGCTGGCGGCGCATTGGCTGGGCTTCGGCCCGCCGCTGATGATCGCCACCCTGCCCGCCGCGGCGCTGCTGAAGCTGGACGGGGCGACGATCATACAACTGGAGATCGGGCTGTTGATCGGCACGCCCGCGCTGGCGGCGCTGGGCCTGCTGGTGGCGACGCTGACCGCCGGGCTGCGATCGAGCGGCGCGCTCGCGGGATTGCTGGCGCTGCCGCTGGCGGTGCCGCTGCTGATCTTCGGCGCAGGGACGCTGGGCGACGGCAGCGGCGCGGCGTTGAAGTTCCTGGGCGCGGCGTCGCTGCTGCTGGTCGCGATCACGCCCTTCGCCGGCGGGGCGGCGATCAGGGCCGGGCGGGAATAGGCATTTCGTGACGCGGCCTCCGTTCATTGACGAACGGCGGCGAATCTGGCAGTTTCCCTTACGGCAGCCGAGAAAACATCGGCGCCAGGAGAGGATGCCCATGAACCGAATTCAAACGAATTCCGGAAATCTTTTTCATGCGCTTTTGATGCGATGCCTGGCGGACCAGCATCAGCCCACCGACGAGGAGATCGACCTTGTCGCCGGCAAGATCTGGCATGAGAGCCGCGGATCGGCGACCGGCCAGCCTTGGCTGGATGTGGCGCGGGGCAGCGATGCGCACCGGCAGATGGTCGATGCGGCCATGATGGCGCTCACCCCTTGCGCGCGGGAGCCGGCCCCGCTGCGATAGCCGCGGCGACCTCCCTGCCGAGCGGCCCAATGCCCTCTCCTTTTGACCGGGACGCGGACGCGCGCCACCGTCCCCTCCTCTCTTCCGCCCGCTCGACATCCCCCTGCCCTTGCGCCAAAGGCGGCGGATGTTCGGTATCGTCGCATCCATTCTGTTCGTCCTGATCTGGTCCACCGGCTTCATCGTCGCGCGGGCGGTGGTGCCGCATGGGGCGCCAGAACTGATCCTGGCGGTGCGGCTGACCGCGACGACGCTGCTGCTGGGCGGGTGCGCGCTCTATGCGCGGCAGGCGTGGCCGCGGGGGCGACGGCTGGGATTGCACCTGGCGGCAGGGGCGATGCTGCATGGCCTGTACCTGACCGTAAGCTGGTGGGCCGTGAGCCGGGGGATGCCGGCCGGGATCATGTCGCTGCTGGGCGCGACCCAGCCGCTGATGGTCGCGGTGGCGAGCGTCGCACTTTTGGGCGAACGCTTGCCGGGGCGGAGTTGGGCGGGCCTCGCCATCGCGATCGGCGGGGTGGTGTGCGTGTTGTTGCCGGCACTGGAGCGCAGCGGCGCCGGCGCGATCGGTCTGGTGCCGGTGGTGGCGGGTGTGATCGCGGTCATCGCCATGACCGGCGGAACGCTGATCCAGCGCGGCGCGATCGCTGGTGATCCGATCCTGATGTCGGGCGCGGCACAGAATCTGGGCGGCGCGCTGGTGGCGATCGCCGCAACGCTGATCGTTGGGGAATGGCGCTGGGACAATGACCCGCTATTGTGGATCGGGCTTGGCTGGTCGGTGCTGGGGCTGTCGGCAGCGGGGCTGTCGCTGCTCGTGTGGCTGGTGCGGCATCAGGGGCCGACGCGCATGTCGATGCTGTTGCTGCTGGTGCCGCCGCTGGCCGCCATCGAGGCATGGCTGCTGTTCGGCGAGCGGCTGGGGCCGGTGCAGCTTGTCGGGTTCGCGCTGGCGCTGGGCGGCGTGCTGCTCGGGCGGTCGCAGGGAAAGAAGATGGCTGAGGTGGTGGAGCCGGCTTGATCTGCACGGGCTTGGACTAGCCCGTCACCGAACCGTCATCTTCTGCAACATCGCTGTCATGATCGCGCGATAAGGGACGACATGAGCAAGCGCCCGCCTTCCCTCCCCGCCCAGGCCCATGACATGCGAATGCAGATGGCGCTGCGGCAGATCGATTTCGGCGCTGCGCCGCGCGCGGCAGCGGTGCCCGCGCCCAAGCCGCAGACGGCCGAAGATGCGCTAGCGCTCAAGCGGCGCGACTGGCTGCTGGCGGTGCAGGAGCGGCAGCGGGCGTTGTCGCCCTATGCTTCGGGTCTGCTGACCGCGGAAAATCTGTCGGGCGAGGATTTCCTGCACAGCTTCTACGCGCCGGGTCGGCCGGTGCTGATCAAGGGTGCGATGGCCGGATGGCCGGCGCTGGAGCGCTGGACGCCCGACTATCTGGCCGAGACGGTCGGCGACGCCGAGATCGAATATCAGGGCGGGCGATCACGTGCGCAGGATTATGAGCTGAAGAAGGATAGGCACCGCAAGCGCGCGCCCTTCCGCCAGTTCATCGCTCTGGCGCGGGCGGGTGGCAACGACGCCTATCTGACCGCGTCGAACAGCGCCGCCAATGCGCCGGCGCTGGCGCCGCTGGCGGCGGACCTGGGGCATCTCGACGCCTATCTGACGCGCGCGCCGGGGATGCTGTGGATCGGCGGCGAAGGCACGTTCACGCCGCTGCACTTCGACCTGACCAACAATCTGCTGGCACAGGTGACGGGGACCAAGCGCGTGATCCTGATCCCGCCGTCGCAAACGCAGCGGCTGGCGCACAAGTCGCATGTCTTCAGCGAGGTGCGCGACGTCACCGACCCTGCCCGGCTGGCGCTCCATCCGCAGGCGCGCGACGTGCTACGCTATGAGGTGCTGCTGACGCCGGGCGACCTGCTATTCGTGCCCATAGGCTGGTGGCATCAGGTGCGGTCGGAAAGCTTCGCGACCATGCTGACTTATACCGGCTTCCATTGGGAGAATGCCGGGCATGAGAGCTATCCGGCGGGGTGATGTCCATCGGCATTGCGAAGGGATTTCAGCCCTCGCGCAATTGCTCGTGGTGGCGGATCACCTCGTCGATGATGAAGCGCAGGAATTTTTCGGTGAAATCGGGGTCGAGCTTCGCGTCGAGCGCCAACTGGCGCAGGCGGGTGATCTGGCGCTCTTCCCGGCCGGGGTCGGCGGGGGGCAGGTCGTGAGTCGCCTTATATTCGCCCACGGCCTGCGTGACCTTGAACCGTTCGGCCAGCATGAACACCAGCGCCGCGTCGATATTGTCGATGCTTTCGCGATAGCGGTTCAAAGTCTCGTCCACTTGGGCCTCCGGTTCCAGATGGCGCGCTTTTTGCCGCATCCGGCGCGTCGCGCAAGCTATTCCCGCTTGCCTTTCACATTTTGCGCCGCCACATGAGCGCGGTCATGACAGCACCCGCCCCCGGTAACGTCCACCCGATCGGCCGCGCCACAGCCGCGCCTTCGCTCGCCCCCATCATGGCGCTCGTCGCCGACGGCATGAACCAGGTCAATGCCGTGATCCTGGACCGGATGCAGTCGCGCATCCCGCTGATCCCGGAACTGGCCGGCCACCTGATCGCGGGCGGCGGCAAGCGATTGCGGCCGATGCTGACCTTGGCCTGCGCCGATCTGGTCGGCTACGCCGGGTCGCGCCATTACAAATTGTCCGCCGCCGTGGAGTTCATCCACACCGCCACGCTGCTGCACGACGATGTGGTCGATGGATCGGGGCTGCGTCGCGGGCGCAAGACCGCCAACATCATCTGGGGCAACAGCGCCAGCGTGCTGGTGGGCGACTTCCTCTTCTCCCGCTCGTTCGAGCTGATGGTCGAGGCGGAGTCGCTCAAGGTCTTGAAGATTCTGGCCAATGCGTCGGCGGTGATCGCGGAGGGCGAGGTCAACCAATTGACCGCGCAGCGCAAGATCGACACCAGCGAAGAACAATATCTCGACATCATCGGCGCCAAGACCGCCGCTTTGTTCGCCGCCGCCTGCCGCATTTCTGCCGTGGTCGCCGACCGTGACGAGGCGGAGGAGCAGGCGCTGGACGTCTATGGCCGCAATCTGGGCATCGCCTTCCAGTTGATCGACGATGCGATCGATTATGAATCGGACGGCGCGACCATGGGCAAGGATGCGGGCGACGATTTCCGCGACGGCAAGGTGACCCTGCCGGTCATCCTGGCCTATGCGCGTGGGGATGAGGCGGATCGCGCTTTCTGGAAGGCGGCGATCGCGGGCCACAAGATCAGCGACGAGGACCTGGCCCATGCAACCGGCCTGCTCCGCCAGACCGGGGCGATCGCCGACACGCTGGCGCGCGCGCGCCATTATGGCCAGCGCGCGATCGACGCGCTGGGGCGGTTCGATGCCGGCAAGGCCAAGGCGGCCCTTACCGAAGCGGTCGAGTTCGCTATAGCGCGGGCCTATTGAGGAGACGGGCGGCGTCGCTCGTTTCCTAGCCCGTTCGGGCTGAGCCTGTCGCAGCCCATTTCTTTCATCCCAAAGAAGAGAAGCCCTTCGACAGACTCAGGGCGAACGGGAACGATAACAAGGCCCGTCACTGCATGATCCTCTCCCCCGAAACCATCGCCTTCCTCATGGCCGCAGCAACGATGGCAGGCTGTATCGACGCGATGGCGGGCGGCGGCGGGCTCATCACCCTGCCCGCGCTGATGGCCGCCGGGATACCGCCGGTGCAGGCGGTGGCGACCAACAAGCTGCAAAGCTGTTTCGGCACGTTCGGCGCCTGTATCGCCTATGCGCGGCGCGGGCATATGGACCTCAAAACCTACAAGGCGCCGATCGTCGCCGCCTTTATCGGGTCGGTGGGCGGCGCATGGCTGTTGCAGCGGGTCGATCCGTCGATCCTGGCCGGGCTGATGCCTGCGCTGCTGATCGCGATGGCCGCCTATTTCACCTTCTCGCCCAAGCTGGGCGACGCCGATCGCCATGCGCGGGTCGGCATGGCGGGCCTGACGGGCCTTGTCGGCGTAGTCGGCTTCTATGACGGCTTTTTCGGGCCGGGCGCGGGCGCCTTCTATACCACCATATTGCTGGCGCTGGGCGGCCTGTCGATCCTGCGCGCCACGGCCCAGACCAAGGCGGCGAATTTCGCGAGCAATGTCGCCGGGCTGCTGACGATGCTGGCGGGCGGGCATGTGCTGTGGGTCGCCGGACTGGCCATGGCGGTCGGCAGCATCACCGGCGGCCAGATCGGATCGCATCTGGCGATGCGCTTCGGGTCGCGGCTGATCAAGCCGCTGCTGATCGTCATGTCGCTGGCGCTGACCGCCAAGATGCTACTGGACCCGAAAAACCCGATCCATATCTATCTGTTCGGGTAACAGCCCTTGCGTCACCCGCTTCTCGACAGGCTCGAAGCGAACGGAAATTATTCTGCCTGCAAGAGCGTCGCCACACGACGGTGCAGTTCGTCCACGGCGAAGGGCTTGGTCAGCACTTCCATGCCATGTTCGATATGGCCGTGGTTCAGCACGGCGTTTTCGGCATAGCCGGTGACGAACAATATTCGCAAGTCGGGGCGCAGCATGCGGGCGGCGTCGGCGACCTGGCGGCCATTGAGGCCACCGGGCAGGCCGACATCGGTGATGAGCAGGTCGATCCGACCACGGGATTCCAGAATGCGCAGGCCCGACGGGCCATCCGCCGCCTCCAGGCAATGATAGCCCAGGTCGCCGAGCGCATCGACGATCAGCATCCGCACCGACGGTTCGTCGTCGATCACCAGCACCGTCTCGCCCGCTTCCGCCTCGACCGCCGGTTCGGCGATGTCGGGCGCATCCACATCCTCCTCGCCGCGATGGCGGGGCAGGTAGATGCACACCATCGTGCCGTCGCCCGGTTCGGAATAGATGCGGACATGGCCGTTGCTCTGGCGCGCGAAGCCATAGACCATGGATAGGCCGAGGCCCGTGCCCTGCCCGATCGGCTTTGTGGTGAAGAACGGATCGAACACCCGATCCAAAATCGCCTTGTCGATGCCGGTCCCGGTATCGCTGGTGCAGACGGTGACATATTGGCCGGGCGTCAGGCCATGGTCGCGCGCGGTGCGATCGTCCAGCCAGCGATTGCCCGTCTCGATCGTGATCTTGCCGCCAACCGGCATCGCGTCGCGGGCGTTGATACAGAGGTTGAGCAGCGCATTTTCAAGCTGGTTCGCGTCGACCAGGGCGGGCCACAGGCCGGAGGCGGCGATCGTCTGCACCTCGATCTGCGGACCGACGGTGCGCCGGACCAGTTCGGAAAAATCGCCGAGCAGCCGGTTGATGACGGTCGGTTTGGGGGTGAGCGTCTGGCGGCGAGAAAAAGCCAGCAGGCGATGGGTGAGCGCCGCGGCGCGGCGGGTCGCGCCCTGCCCGGCGGTCAGATATTTGTCGATATCCCCGGTGCGGCCCTGCGCCAGCCGGACGCCGATCATTTCGAACGCGCCGGAAATGCCGGCCAGAAGATTGTTGAAATCATGGGCGAGACCGCCGGTGAGTTGCCCGACCGCCTCCATCTTTTGCGCCTGGCGCAGCGCGCTTTCCGCTTCTTCCCGCTCGGCCAGCGCCTGTTCGATCCGCAATTCCAGCGTGTCGTTGAGGTCGTGCAGCGCCTTTTGCGCCTTCACCTGCGCGCTGATGTCCTTGAACAGGACGGCGACCTGCCGGTTTTCGAACGGGCCGACGCGGAAGGAAGAGACGTCGAGATAATGGCCGGTCTTTTCCAGTTCGCGCTGAAAGCGGATCGGCTTGCCCGTCCGCAGGACGCCGCCATATAGTTCGACCCAGCCATCGGCCTCGTCCGGCACCATTTCGCGCAGCTTCTGGCCCACCACATTGGGGATGCCGGCATTGCGTTCATAGGCAGGATTCGCCTCGACATGGATATAGTCGCTCAAGGGACCGTGGGGACCATCGAAAAATTCGATGATGCAGAAGCCGTCCTCCATCGTTTCGAACAGGATACGATAGCGTTCCGCATCCCCGATCAGGCTGTCCATTGCGCTTGTCGTCCCTTCGTCTGCGCCGCGTCCATGTTCGCGGCAGACGAATATGGATCAATCCCTTTGGCCGCGGAACGTGCGGCAAGGCAACTGTTTCCATGGGCGCTTGCTTTTTGCGCGGCTTGCGATTTGCCGCAATCGGGGCGAGAGGAGGCGCGATGAGCGACCTGCCGATCCACGCTGTCCTGCCCGACCTGCTCGCCGCCTTGCGGACGGGCAGCAATGCGGTGCTGGTGGCACCGCCGGGCGCGGGCAAGACGACGGCGGTCGCGCCGGCGCTGCTGGGCGAGCCATGGTGCATGGGCCAGGTGCTGCTGCTCTCGCCGCGCCGACTGGCCGCGCGGGCGGCGGCGGAGCGCATCGCCGAGATGATGGGCGAGCAGCCAGGCGGCACGGTCGGCTATGCGACGCGGATGGACAGCAAAGTGTCGGCGCGGACGCGCCTGCTGGTGCTGACCGAGGGTATCTTCGTGCGGCGGATACAGGACGACCCGGAACTGGCGGGCGTGTCGGCGGTGTTGTTCGACGAAGTGCATGAGCGCAGCCTGGACAGCGATTTTGGACTGGCATTGGCGCTGGATGCACAAAGCGCGCTGCGGCCGGACCTGCGGATCGTGCCGATGTCCGCGACGCTGGACGGCGCGCGCTTTGCGAGCCTGCTTGCCAATGCCGAACGATCCGCGCCGGTGATCGAGAGCGAGGGCCGCATCCAGCCACTGGAGCTGCGTCATATCGGACGCGCGGCGGAAAAGAAGATCGAGGATGAAATGGCGGCGGCGATCCGCCGGGCGTTAGCCGAGGAAGCCGAGGGCGACCTGCTCGCCTTCCTGCCCGGCGTGCGCGAGATCGAGCGGACGGCGGAGCGGATAGAGGGCATCGCCGAGGTGCATATGCTGCATGGGTCGCTCGATCCCGGCGCGCAGCGGGCAGCGATAAGGCGCTCCCGCTCAGGCGCGCGAAAGGTCATTCTTGCCACCAGCATCGCGGAAACCAGCCTGACGATCGACGGTGTGCGGATCGTGGTGGACAGCGGGTTGGCCCGGCGGCCGCGCTATGATCGCGCGGCGGGCGTGACGCGGCTGGTCACGGAACGGGCCAGCCAGGCGTCGGCAATCCAGCGCGCCGGTCGCGCGGCGCGGCAGCGGCCCGGCGTCGCCTATCGCCTGTGGGAAGCGGCGGCGAGCGCGGGGATGCCGCCCTTCGACCCGCCGGAGATATTGGAAAGCGACCTGTCCAGCCTGCTGCTCGATTGCGCGCTGTGGGGAGTGAGCGATCCGGGCACATTGCGCTGGCTCGATCCGCCGCCCGCTGCGGCGGTGGAGGAAGCGCGCAGGCGGCTGACCGTGCTGGAGGCGCTGGACGAGGACGGACGCATCACGCCGCATGGCAAGGCGCTGGCGACGCTGCCGCTGTCCCCGCGCATCGCCCATATGCTGGTGCGCGCGGGCGAGATGGGGCTGGCGGAGGTGGCGGCCGAGGTCGCCGTGCTGCTGGGCGAGCGCGGCGTCGGGGGGCAGGATACCGACCTGACGCTGCGACGGCAGCGCTGGCGGCGCGAAAGCGGCAAGCGGGCCGACGCAGCGCGGGGGTTGGCGCGGCGGTGGGCGCGGCTGGTGCAGCGCGCGCCGGGCAATGGCGACGGCGACCATGCGGTCGGCCTGTGCCTCGCCCTCGCCTTCCCCGATCGCGTCGCCAAGCGCCGCTCCGCCGACGGCGCGGACTGGGCGAGCGTGGGCGGGCGCGGATTTCGGCTTGATCCCCTGTCGCCGCTGGCGCGCGAGGCGTGGCTGGCGGTGGGCGAGGTGCAGGGCAGCGCGGCGGGCGCGCGCATCCTGTCCGCCGCGCCGATCGGCGAGAGCGAGGTGATCGCCCTGTTCGGCGCCCGCATCGCCGAGCACCGCACCGTCAAGTTTCGCCCGGCCAATGGCGGGATCGAGGCGTTGCGCGAGCGGCGGCTGGGCGCGGTGCGGCTGTCGTCGGGTTCCGACGACCGGCCCGACCCGGATGCCGTGGTCGCGGCGCTGGTCGATGGCGTGCGGCAGGGCGGGATCGACCTGCTCCCCTGGTCGGAAGCGGCGCAATCGCTGCGGATGCGGGCTGGCTTTGCCGGGGTAGAGGCAATGTCCGATACCGCTTTGATCGCGACACTGGACGATTGGTTGCCGGCGCTACTGACGGGCAAGCGGCGGCTTTCGGACATCGATCGCTCGCAGCTATCCGGCGTGCTGGAGGGGCTGATCGGCTGGGACGGCAAGAGCCAGCTCGACCGGCTCGCCCCGCCCGATTTCCGATCGCCCGCCGGCAGTAGCCATGCGATCGATTACGCCGCCGAGGGCGGGCCGCGGGTGGAGTTGCGGGTGCAGGCGCTGTTCGGGCTGGCCGAGCATCCGACGGTGGGCAGCCAGCGCATTCCGCTGGTCCTGTCGCTCACATCGCCTGCCGGACGGCCGATCCAGACGACGCGCGACCTGCCCGGCTTCTGGGCGGGCAACTGGCGCGACGTCGCCAAGGAAATGCGCGGCCGCTATCCGCGCCATCCCTGGCCCGACGATCCGGCCGGAGCCAGCGCCACATTGCGCACCAAAAATGCCGACGCCAGAGGACATGCCTCCCGGAAGTCTTGACTTGGGCGCGGCCGCTGGTGCAACGCAGCATGACGTATTACCGGAGTCTTTCGCGAATGAGCGCGCGCATTTACCAGATCCAGAAGAACGCCCTCCAGTCCGGCAAGGCGCTGACCCATAAATGGGTGCTGGAATATGCGCCCGCCGAAGCCAAGCAGGCCGATCCGCTGACCGGCTGGGCCGGTTCGGGCGACACCAAGCAGCAATTGAAGCTGAGCTTCCCCTCGCAGGAGGCCGCGATCGCCTATGCAGACAAGCAGGGCGTCGCCTATACCGTCATCGCAACGCCGCCCAAGACGCTGAAATTGCAGGCCTACGCCGACAATTTCCGGTAGGCGCCCGCTTTCGCTGCTTCATATTCGGGCGCGATGCTGCCCGATTGACGCCTTATTCGCTTGCCAAAGAGCGGATCAGAGTCCCATCCGATTGCATCGGATAATGCTCTGATTATTTTTGCTTACCGCATTTTGCGAGTTGTCGGCTGTTCCAGCCGACTTCAAAATGCTTTGGGCGGCAAATGCCGCGCTTTGACGGAAAGATTTTCACGATAATGACGGATCGCACCGATATTTTCGACAGCATCGCGGCCCAGATCGCGCCCTTCAACAAAAAGGGCGTCGACCTCACCGAAGCCACCACCTTCGCCGGCGACCTGGAATGGGACAGCCTGACGGTGATGGATTTCGTCGCGGCGATCGAGGATGAGTTCGACATCATCATCACCATGAACATGCAGGCCGAGATCGAAACCGTCGGCCAGTTGGTGGACGCGGTCGCCAAGCTGAAGGGCTAAGCGCCCACCCTGTCCCCGTTCGCTTCGATCCTGTCGAGAAGGATGCGCTTGGTTCTCGACAAGTTCGAACCTAACGGAGGTTTAGAACCGAACGGATTTTACATATGACCGACGCTGCCGCCACCGCGAACGATGCGCACATCCCGGCCGAAACGCCCGCCGCGCGCGACCTGTTTTCCAAATTCGACGCCCTGATCGCCGAGCGCGAGGCGCTGCTGGCGACCGGCGTGCGCGATCCCTTCGCCATCGTGATGGACGAGGTGAAGTCGCCGACCCAGGCCGTCATCAAGGGCAAGGACACGATCCTGCTCGGCACCTATAATTATATGGGCATGACGTTCGACCCGGACGTCGTCGCGGCCGGCAAGAAGGCGCTGGACGAATTCGGCGCCGGCACCACCGGCAGCCGCGTGCTGAACGGCACCTATCAGGGCCATGCCGAAGTCGAGACGGCGCTGCGCGAATTTTATGGCACCAGCGGCGCGATGGTCTTTTCGACCGGATACCAGGCCAATCTGGGCGTGATTTCGACGCTGGCGGGCAAGGGCGACTATGTCATCCTGGACGCCGACAGCCATGCGTCCATCTATGACGGTTGTTTCCTGGGCGACGCGGAGATCGTCCGCTTCCGCCACAACAGCGTCGAGGATCTGGGCAAACGCCTAGCCCGCCTGCCCGCCGACGCACTGAAGCTGGTGGTGCTGGAAGGCGTCTATTCGATGCTGGGCGACGTCGCCCCCCTGCCCGAGATGGTGGCGGCCGTGCGCCAGCATCCCAACTGCATGATCCTGGTGGACGAAGCCCATGGCATGGGCTTTTTTGGCAAACATGGCCGGGGCGTCTATGAGGAACAGGGCGTCGAGGCCGATGTCGATTTCGTCGTCGGCACCTTCTCCAAATCGGTCGGCACGGTCGGCGGCTTCTGCGTCTCCAACCATCCCAAGTTCGAGATTTTGCGCCTCGTCTGCCGCCCCTATGTCTTCACCGCCTCGCTGCCGCCCAGCGTCGTGGCGACCGCGGCGACGAGCATACGCAAGCTGATGCATGCGAGCGACAAGCGCGCCCATCTGTGGAAGAACAGCCAGCGGCTGCACAAGGGGCTGACCGACCTCGGCTTCACCCTGGGCACCAAGACGCCGCAGTCGGCGATCATCGCCGTGATCCTGACCGACCAGACCCAGGCGGTCGCGATGTGGCAGACGCTGCTGGAACTGGGCCTCTACGTCAACATGGCCCGCCCGCCCGCGACCCCGGCCGGCACCTTCCTGCTGCGTTGCTCGCTGTGCGCCGAACATAGCGACGAACAGGTCGAACAGATCATCGGCATGTTCGAAGCCGCAGGCAAGGCGACCGGGGCGATCGGCTGATCGCCGGCAGTCGCGGCGCCAACGCGCCCGATCGAGGCGTTTGCACGACGGAATGACGTCATTTTACGGAACTTTTTACCCGCGATATTTCGCGGTTAATGTTGTTCGTCTAGTGTAACGGTCCATGGCCGACAGCGACCATCAGTTTGAACGGGATCCGGAAGGGTGGGCCAGAAGCTGGCGCGCGCTGACGCGGCGCGTCCTGCCGCTGCTGCTGGCCGCCTTGCTGATCGGATCGCTGGGCGCGCTGCTCTACAGCGCCAGCAACGCGTCGCAGGATCATGCGCAGGCGCTTGCCGAACAGCAGAGCAGCTTCGAGGTAATCGCGCTGGCGCGCGGTTTCGAGGCGCGTATGGCCCGCGCCGAAGTGACGCTGGCGCGCTATGTCATCAGCCTCGATCCCGACACCGGGCGGCTGTTCCAGGACCAGTGGCGCGGCGCCGCCAGCCAGTTGAAGGCGCTGACCTACGCCACGCGCCGGTCGGGCTGGCAGCATGGCAATGTCGAAGCGCTGCATTATGCCTTCATCCAACGCGGCAAGACGCTGAGCGAGATCGGCCTGCGCACCACCTACGACCAGAAAATGGCGGCGCTGGGCCGCTTTCACCAGGCCGGCAAGAGCCAGGATCTGCGCCGTATCACCGCCCTGCTCGACCTGGTCATCAAGGCGGAGAATGACCGGCTGCGCGAACGCAGCCTGGCGGTGACTCTGGCGGGCGACCGCAGCGAATGGGTGGGCAAGACGTCGCGGCTGGTCGGGCTGGCGATGCTGGTGTGCATATTGTTCGGCGTCTGGTTCGCCAACACAGCCTTTCGCGAACGACGGACGGCGCGGCGGCTGGCGGAGGCGGAAACAGAGCGGGCCGACCGGCTGGAGGCGGCGGTCGCAGCGCGCACGGCCGAGCTGTCCGACGCCTATGACCAGTTGAAGCGGGAATCGGCGGAGCGGGCCGCGGCCGAACATGATCTGCGCCAGATGCAGAAGATGGACGCGGTGGGCCAGCTAACCGGCGGCATCGCCCATGATTTCAACAATATGCTGGCGGTCGTGGTCGGCGGACTGGAACTGGCCAAGCGCAAGTTCCGGCTGAAGCCCGAAGAGGCCAGCCGGCATCTGGACAATGCGATGGAGGGCGCCAATCGCGCGTCCGCGCTGACGCGCCGGTTGCTGGCCTTCGCCCGATCCGAACCCTTGCTGCCCAGCGCGGTCGATCCCGATGCGCTGTTGTCGGGCATGGCCGACCTGATCGACCGCACCATCGGCGACCAGATCACCGTCCGCTTCGCCCAGGGGGCGAGCGACTGGCGCATTTTCGTCGACCAGCATCAGATGGAAAATGCGATCCTGAACCTGTGCGTCAACGCGCGCGATGCCATGGATGGACGCGGGCAACTGACGCTGGCGACCGGCCAGACGGCGCTGGCGGCGGGCGAGATCGGCGAATGCGCGGCGGGCGACTATGTCACCGTGACCGTTATCGACGATGGATGCGGCATGACGCCCGATGTGCTGGCGCGCGTGTTCGAACCCTTCTTCACCACCAAGCCGGTGGGCAAGGGCACGGGCCTGGGCCTCAGCCAGATTTTCGGCTTCGTCCGCCAATGCCGCGGCGAGGTGCGAATCGAATCGGCCCCGGGCGAGGGTAGCAGCGTGCATCTCTACCTGCCGCGGTCCATCGTGGAGGGCGAAGTCGCCAATGCCGAGGTCAGCTTCGCGCGCGCGCCGGTCGAACAGCCGCCGACCCGCATCCTGGTGGTGGAGGATGATCCGCGCGTGCTGAACCAGACGATGGCGGCGCTTAGCGAGTTGGGCCACCTGCCGATCGCCTGCGACCATCCGGCCAAAGCGGCGAAATTGCTGGCCAATAATGGCGACGTCGGCCTGATTATCAGCGACGTGCTGATGCCCGACATGACCGGGCCGGAAATGGTGAAGGCGCTGCCGGCCCGTTTCCGCCACCTGCCCGTGCTGTTCGTCACGGGCTATGCCGGCGACGCCAATGACAGCGCCGATTTCGAAGGGCATCAGGTGCTGCGCAAGCCCTACACGCTGATGGCGCTGGGGCAGGCATTGGCGACGACGCTCGGCGGGCAAGCGCTTTACGGGCAATCCCTCAGCGAATCGCACCACCCCGGAACAGCCGCGGCAGCAGAGTGAGCGCGCCCAGCAGCGGCCAGCGCCGTTGCCAGGGTTTGATCGCGATCTGCGTACCGGCATGGCGATTGATCTTCCACGCCAGATAATCGATGCCGCCGGCATAGGTGAAGCTGGCCTTGGCCAGGCGGATCACGGACAGCCGTTTGCCGCGGCGCTGGAGACCGCGCCAGCGCGCGGGCGCGTCCGCCGGCGAGGACGGCAGGCCATCGGCCAGCGCGGCCTCCCCGACGCGGCGATAGCGTTCCGGATCGGCATCGACGATCGAGAGCGAGCGCCCCTTTTTCTCGGCACGCAGCTCCGCATTATAGGTGAGGGTGAAGCCGGTCCGCCACAAGGCGAGCGCATCGCCCTGCCCCTCCGCCATCGGCCGCGCCAGCGCGAGCAGGGTCGGCGCAGCCTGCGCAACCGCGGCGACGGCCCGCTGGCGAGCGAGATCGTCGGCGGCCCAGAGCAGGCGCGAAGGCTGGGCGAAGCGCGCCCAGACCGAGACATTGTCGGCCTCCATGCCGTTCAACCGGGCGAAGTCGGCTTCGGACAGGACCGCATATTTGGCGATCAGGCCCTGATGCTCGAAGGGAAAGACATTGGGCGGGATCAGGCGATTGGCGCGCGCCAGCCAGCTTTGGCCATAGGCGGCGGGATAGTCCGACACGATCAGGTAGAAATCGAGCATCAGCCCGTCGAGATTTTGCTCGCGCAGGCAGGAGCCGTAGAAAAGGACAGCGCGGGCGGCCTGCGGATATTTCGCCGCGAGCGCCCCCGCCATCGCCGCCGCGCGGGGATCGGCCGGGGCGCTCAATTCCGCGGTGACGAGGGGAAGAAGCTGGCTGGGCATTGGACCGTTCAAAAAGGCTTTAACCCGTGTCTAGAGCCATCCCTTACGAAAGAGCAATGACAGGTTGTTCGCGGGCATGTCGACAAGGCGATCAAGGCCCAGGCCCTGCGCGTCCGCCGCCGCGACCACGTCCTCCACCGATCGCAGCCCCCAGCGCGGATCGCGGGCCTTGAGCGAGACATCGAAGGCAAGGTTGCTGGGTGCGGTGTCGACGCCCGCGCGCGCATAGGGGCCGTAGAGATAGAGGAGGCCGCCGGGCGACAGCGCCTCCCCTGCCCCCTTGAGCAGTCCCAGCGTCGCTTGCCACGGGGCGATGTGGATCATGTTGATGCAGACGATCGCATCGGCCTGGGCGTTCGGCCATTCGCCCGTCGCGTCCAGCCGGATCGGCGAACGGAGATTGGACAGGTCCGCTTCGGCGCGCCATGCGGCGATCGAGGCGAGCGCGGCGGGATCGGGATCGCTCGGCTGCCAGTCGAGCGAGGGGAAGGCGACAGCGAAGTGGACAGCATGTTCGCCGCTCCCACTCGCCACCTCCAGCACCAGACCGGAGGACGGGAGCTGGCCGCGCAAGACCGCGACGATGGCGTCGCGGTTGCGCTCGGTCGCGGGCGCGTAGCGTTTATCCGCGAGGGCGGGGCCGGAACCGGGTTCCCACGGCTCCGGCCTGTCGATCATTCGGCAGCGACCGCCAGCGCAGGGTCGGTCCAGGTGAGGACCGGCTTGCGCGCCGCGAGGGTTTCGTCAAGCCGCCGGCGCGGCGCGTGATAGGGCGCGCCCTTGAGCGCTTCGTCCCCTGCCTTGGCGCGTTCGGCGAGGCTGCGCAGCGCCAGGATGAACTGGTCCAGCGCCGCCTTGCTTTCGGTTTCGGTCGGTTCGACCAGCATCGCGCCATGGACGACCAGCGGGAAATACATGGTCATCGGGTGGAAGCCTTCGTCGATCAGCCCCTTGGCGATGTCGAGCGTGGTGAAGCCCTCGGCCAGCCCCTTGTCGCTGAACAGCGCCTCATGCATGCAGGGGCCGCTGTCGCCGAAGGGGGCGTCCAGCACATCGTCCAGGCTGCGCAATATATAGTTGGCGTTGAGGACGGCGTCCTCCGCCACCTGGCGCAGGCCGTCCGCGCCGTGGGACAGGATATAGGCCAGCGCGCGGGTGAACATGCCCATCTGCCCATGGAAGGCCGACATGCGCCCGAAGCTCTGCGGCATTTCCTCACCGACATTCTCCTCCTCGATGAGGTGGATCGAGCCGTCCGCCATGCGCGCGGTATAGGGCAGCGGACCGAAAGGCGAGAGCGCTTCGGACAGCACCACCGGGCCGGAGCCGGGGCCGCCGCCGCCATGGGGGGTGGAGAAGGTCTTGTGCAGGTTGATATGCATGGCGTCGACGCCCAGATCGCCGGGGCGGACCCGGCCGACGATGGCGTTGAAGTTCGCGCCGTCGCAATAGACGAAGGCTCCGGCGGCATGGACCGCGTCGGAAATCGTCTTCATGTCGCGTTCGAACAGGCCGCAGGTGTTGGGATTGGTGATCATCACCGCTGCGACGTCGGGGCCGAGGCGGGCCTTGAGCGCTTCCAGGTCCACGCGGCCCTCGGGGGTCGCGGGGATGTCCTCCACCTTGTATCCGCAGAAGGCGGCGGTGGCGGGGTTGGTGCCGTGCGCGCTTTCCGGGACGAGGACGACCTGGCGCGCGTCGCCGCGCGCTTCCAGCGCGGCGCGGATGCAGAGCAGGCCGCACAGTTCGCCATGGGCGCCCGCCTTGGGCGTCATGGCCACGCCGTGCATGCCGGTCAGCTTGATGAGCCAGACGGCGAGTTCGTTGATGACGCCCAGCGCGCCCTGCACGGTGGATTGGGGCGCGAGCGGGTGGAGGTCGGCGAAACCGGGCATCCGCGCGACCTTTTCATTGAGGCGCGGGTTGTGTTTCATGGTGCAGGAACCGAGCGGGAACAGGCCAAGGTCGATAGCGTAGTTCTGGCGCGACAGACGGGTGTAATGGCGCACCGTTTCCTGTTCCGACAGGCCCGGCAGGCCGATGGCGTCGGTGCGGGCGAGTTTGCCGAGGCGGCTGGCGACACTGGGTGCTGGCGCGAAATCGACGCCGGTCGTAGCGGTCGAGCCGATCTCGAAGATCAGCGCCTCTTCCAGCATCAGGGCGCGATTGCCGGTGGCGGTTGCGGGGGCCATATGGGCTTCCTTGACGGGTTCGGGCGCGGTGGGGCGACCTTCCTTGAGCATCGTCATGCCAGTTCCTCCTCCAGCGCTGCGGCAAGGCTTTCGATATCCTCCGCCGTGACGGTCTCCGTGACGGCGACGACAAGGCCGTTGCCGATCGCAGGCGTCTGCGGGAAGAGGCGGCCGAGCGAGACCCCGGCCAGCACGCCCTTGTCGGCCAGAGTGCGCACGACGTCGCGGGCGTCCTTCGACAGGATCAGGGTAAATTCGTTGAAGAAGCTGTCGTTGAGCAGCGTGACGCCCGGCACCTGGCCCAGGCGATCGGCGGCCTGCACGGCCAGGCCGTGATTCAGCGTTGCCAGTTCACGCAGGCCGCGTTCGCCCAGCAGCGTCATGTGGATGCTGAACGCCAGCGCACAGAGGCCCGAATTGGTGCAGATGTTCGACGTCGCCTTCTCGCGCCGGATATGCTGCTCGCGAGTGGAGAGGGTCAGCACGAAACCGCGCTTGCCCGCCGCGTCCACCGTCTCGCCACACAGGCGGCCGGGCATCTGGCGGACATATTTCTGCTTGCAGGCGAAGAGGCCGAGATAGGGGCCGCCGAACTGGAGGCCGACGCCGATCGACTGGCCTTCGCCCACGACGATGTCCGCGCCCATATGGCCCGGCGCCTTGATCGCCCCCAGGGCGACGGGTTCGGTGACCACCGCGACCAGCAGCGCACCGGCTGCATGGGCGGCCTCGGCAAGCGGGGCCAGGTCGGCGATGCGGCCGAGAATGTCCGGATATTGGACCACGACGCAGCTCGTATCCTTGTCGATACTCGCGATCAGCGCGTCGATGTCGGTCGCGGCGTCCAATGTCGGGGCTTCATGCGCCAGCGCGTCGCCGGTGAATTTCGCCATCGTCCTGGCGACAGAGACATAATGAGGGTGCAGTCCGGACGACAGGATCGCCTTGCCGCGCTTGGTGATCCGGCGGGCCATGCCGATCGCTTCCCAGCAGGCGGTCGAGCCGTCATACATGGAGGCGTTGGCGACGTCGCAGCCCAGCAGGCGCGCGACCTGCGTCTGGAATTCGAACAGCACCTGCAACGTACCCTGCGCGATTTCCGGCTGATAGGGCGTGTAGGCGGTCAGAAACTCGCCGCGCTGGATCAGATGATCGACGCTGGCGGGGACATGATGCCTGTACGCGCCAGCGCCCAGGAAGAAGGGCGCCTCCCCCGCCGACAGATTTTTCCGCGCCAGCGCCGCCATATGACGCTCGACCGCCAGTTCGCTGGCATGATCCGGCAGGCCGGCGATGGTGCCCGTCAGACGGGCTTCAGCGGGCACGTCCACGAAGAGGTCGTCGATGGACGCCGCGCCGATGACGGACAGCATCTCCTGCCGGTCGGTGTCGGTAAGGGGTAGGTAGCGCATTCTGCTTCTCCCCCCTCCTTTTTAGGGAGGGGTAAGGGGGTGGGTCCGCCGCGCCCGCGGCGGCTCTTTAGGATAGGATTGAAGCTCCCTACGGTCGCCACCCACCCCGTTTGCAGGTGAACAGCGCCCCGCGCTGTTCAGGCCAAGCCGGGGGCTTGACCGACCTGAAACGCCCCTCCCTTGAAAGGGAGGGGCTTATTGTGTGGGTTAGAGGCTCGCCACGAACTTCTTGTACGCCGCTTCGGTCATCAGGCCTTCCAGCTCGCTGGTGTCGGCGATGCGCAGCTTGAAGAACCAGCCGTCCTCTTCGGCGTCGCTGTTCACCAGCGCGGGTTCATCCTCCAGCGCGCTGTTGGATTCGACCACTTCGCCCGAGATCGGCGCATAGACGTCCGATGCGGCCTTGACCGATTCCACGACGGCGGCGTCGTCACCCTTGTCGAAATTGGTGCCTTCGGCGGGCAGTTCGACGAATACGATGTCGCCCAACTGTTCCTGCGCGTAGTCGGTGATGCCGACGGTGGCGATTTCGCCCTCGACATCGATCCATTCATGTTCGTCGGTGAAATAACGGCTCATGGATATACTCCCGTCGGTAAAAGTGGATCAGGCCTTGCGGCGATAGTGATGCGGAACGAACGGCATCGGCGCAACCACCGCGGCGATGCGCTTGCCCCTTACTTCGATTTCCAGCGCCTCGCCGATCACGGCATGGGGCAGGCTGACCCAGCCCATGGCGATCGGCGCGCCCACGGACGGCGCGAAGCCGCCGGAGGTAACTTCGCCCACCAGCACGTCGCCAGCATAGATTTGCGCGCCTTCGCGGGCCGGCAGGCGGCCTTCGATGGTCAGGCCCACCCGCCTGGAGCCCGGCCCGTCGGCCAGTTCCTTCGTCACGCGGGCATGACCGATAAAACCGCCTTCTTCGCGGCGGCGCTTCTGAATCGCGAAGCCCAGGTCCGCGCCGATCGTGCTGACCGCAGGCGACAGGTCATGGCCGTAGAGCGGCAGGCCGGCTTCCAGCCGCAGCGAATCGCGCGCCCCCAGGCCGATCGGCTTGACCTGCGGCAGCGCGCACAGCGCGTCGGCGAGCAGGGTGACATCATCGGCGGGGACGCTGATCTCGAACCCGTCCTCGCCGGTATAGCCCGACCGGCTGATCCACAGCGGGATGCCGCGCCAGGTGAAGGGTCCGGATTGCATGAACAACAGGTCGGCGGTTTGCGGGATGAGCGTGGCGAGCGCCTCGCCCGCTTCCGGCCCCTGGAGCGCCAGCAGCGCCTGATCGGCCATGTGGTTCATCACCACGGCGTCGGGCAGATGTTCGATCATCCAGCCGATATCGTCATATTTTGTCGCGCCGTTGACGACCATGTAGATGGCCGCGCCGTCGAAAGCGCCATCCCCCAGGCGCGACACCATGAGATCGTCGAGGATGCCGCCCTCCTGATCGAGCAGCATCGAATAGCGCTGGCGAAAGGGCTTCAGCCCCTTGATATCGCTGGGCAACAGATATTCCAGCGCGTCATCGACGTTTTCGCCGGAAAAACTGAGCTGGCCCATATGGCTGACGTCGAACAGGCCGGCATGTTCGCGGGTCCAGGCATGTTCCGCCATGATGCCTTCATATTGGATCGGCATATGATAGCCGGCGAAGCCGACCATGCGCGCGCCACGGGCACGGTGCCAGGCATCGAGCGGCAGGGCCTCCAGCGGCAGTTCCTCTGCGATTGTGGCGATATCGTCATTGCCGGACATGAAGCGTCCTTTCCGTGCGGGGTTGATGGCGACCGATGCAAAGGCCCGGAGTCGGACCTGTCCTATCTGCCACCCCCTCTGTCACGGAACCTGAGAGCTTTGACCAGCGGCCTTGCGGCCACATGGCTTACCCCTTCGGTGGGACAGTCATGCGACTGTCCGCTTTCCAGAGTGCCTTGCGCGCGATGCGGTCCTTTGACCTGAGAGATTCCGGGGCGGTTGCTCCTTCGGTGACGGGGTGGCCTCCAAGGCTTCCCATGCTCTCCCGCATCATGCCCGACGAACGAATCCGCCGGAGACCTGTCCGCATTGCGTCAATCGCAGGGGCGCGTCAATCGGCCAGCGCCATCGCCCCATAGATTTCCGCATGGCGCTTTTCGGCGTAACGGTCGGTCATGCCGGCGATGAAGTCGGCGATGTGGCGGCTGCGGGTGGGTTCCTGCCCGACGCAGTCGTCACGCCATTCGGGCGGCATGAGCGCGGGATCGGCCTGATAGGCGCGAAACAGGTCGGTGACGATGACGCGCGCCCGGTCGGCGGCGGCGAGCTGTTCGGGATGATGATAGAGGGTGGCGTACATGAAACGCTTGAGGTCGCGCTCCTGCGCCGCAAGGTCCGGCGAGAAAGCGACCAGGGTGCGGCCGAGCGCGCGGACATCCTCGACCGTCTCCACGCCCGATGCGGCGATGTTGGCGCGGGTCGATTCGATCAGGTCGGTGGCCATCACGCCGATCTGCTCGCGCACCAGCTCGCGCAGCAGCCGGTCCTCCGCCACGTCGGGATAGCGGGCGCGCACCCGGTCCCAGCAGCCGCGCACGAACGGCACTTCCATCAACTGGTCAAGCGTCAGCAACCCGGCGCGCAAACCATCGTCGATATCATGATTGTCATAGGCGATGTCGTCGGAAATCGCCGCCAGTTGCGCCTCCAGCGAGGCATGGCTGGTCAGGTCGAGCGGGAAGAGCGCGTCCAGCTCCCGCATCGCCCAGCCGGGATGGACGATCGGGCCATTATGCTTGGCCAGCCCTTCCAGCATTTCCCAGCTCAGGTTGAGACCGGCAAAGCGCGGATAAGGGCTTTCCAGCAGCATCAGCGTGCGCAGCGTATGGGCGTTGTGGTCGAAGCCGCCATGATCGTCGAGCGCGACCTCCAGCGCATCTTCACCGGCATGACCAAAGGGCGGATGACCGATGTCGTGGGCGAGGCACAGCGCTTCGGTCAGATCCTCGTTCAGCCCCAAGGTGCGCGCGGTGGTGCGGCCGATCTGGGCAACCTCCAGACTGTGGGTCAGGCGGACGCGGAAATGATCGCCGTCGGGCGAGACGAACACCTGCGTCTTGTGCCGCAGGCGACGGAAGGCGATGGAATGGATGATGCGATCGCGGTCGCGCTGGAAGACGTCGCGCGGCCCGCGCATCTCGCCGCCCGCTTCGGGATGGAGGCGGCCCCGGCTGGCGGAGGGATGGCAGGCATAGGAGGCGAGGATCGTCATGCCCGCCCTCTTAGAGCCTTCTCCAGCCGGCCGAAACAGCCGACTGCAAAATGCTCATTCGGCCCCCAGCTTCTCCACGACCTCCCCCGCTTCGCTTTTCCAGGCGAAGGCATCGGCGCCGTCGGCCTTCAGATTGGCCTCCAGTTCCTTGGCGCGGGTGAAGCTGGCGAAGGGACCGACCAGCAGGCGATTGGTCCGCCCCCAGCCGGCGCTCCATCCGTCCTGGCGGGACAGGATCGTATATTTCTTGCGCAGCCCCTTCATGGTGAAGCCCAGCGCCGATTTGCTTTGCCCCACGCCGACCTGCAGCCAGTTGCGCGACGGATTGTCGGCCAGGCGCTTCTTCTCTTCGGCCTCCTTCTTCGCCTTGGCGTCGGCTTCCGCCTTGGCTTTGGCGAGGGCGTCCTTCTTCGCCTTGTCCGTGGCGGCCTTGGCCGCGGCCTGCCGCTCGGCGCGGCGGGCGGCCTGGATCGCGGCGATTTCCGTGAGGTCGACGGCGGCGACGGTCGGCTGGCGCTCGGCTTCGGGGACGTCGATCGCGCGAATGATGTCCGCCAGCGTGCGGGTGGCGACCGGATCGGGTTGCGGGACAGAAGGCGGCGGCACGGCCGTGAGCGGCTGGACGGTTGCGGCGGGCGATGTGGTGGCGGTTGCAGCGGCGGGCGGAGCTGAACCCGCAGGTTCAGGCGGCGGCGATGCCTGCGCCAGCGCGATCGCATTGAGCTGCGATCCCGCGTTGGAGGGCGGCGCGGCGGCCGGCGGCGCACGATCGATCGAATCGAAGCCGGGGGCGGGCGGCCCTTGCACCGCGCCATTGGGCGTAGCGGCGGCGGGCGATGCGGCCGCCTGACGCACGGGCGACGGTTCGGACGGCGTTTGCTCCGCCGACGCGAATGCCGTGGACGACGGCAAGGGCTGGACCACCGGGGCCGGCAGCGGCGCGCTCGGCTGCTGCGCGGGCGGCGGGGTCGGCGTGGATCGCAGCGCAGACTGGACGGGCGCGGATTGGGCCGGCGCGGATTGGGCCGGCTGGGGCTGGAGCGCCCTGGGCGGGATCGTCTGGGGCGGGGTCGTCCGGGCTTGGGCCAGTTGCGGCTGGGCGGGACGACGGGCGGCGGCGAGTCCCTCGGCGCGGGCGATACGGGCGGCCTCGCGCTGCTGGCGGCGCTGTTCGGACCGGCTGAGCGGTTTGGTCTTCGCCGGGCTGGCGGAGGCGACGGCGACCGGCGCGCTGGCGGCCACCGCGATGCCCGGTGCCGGCGGGGTCGGCGTGATCGCGGCGATGCTGGTGCCGATCTGGGCCGGGAAATGGCCGAAATGCACCGCCGCCGCCTTTTGCGCGGCCGTCAGATAGGGCATTTTCTGCATATAAGGAATGATCGCGGCGGCCAGTTGCGCCGGCATGGTCTGCTCCGCCACCTTCTTCGCATCGGCCTGCTTGTTGTTCATCGCCAGGATGAAGGCGCGATAGCGCCAGGCGGCCCGGTCGCTCTTGTAGAACAGGGGTTCGAGGATCTTGTCGGACGCGGCGACCTGCCCCGCTATGCCGAGCGAAGCGGCGTAGCGGCGCACCAGTTCATCATCGCCGGGGGTGCGCAGGAGCGCGGCCTGATAGTCGCGCTGCGCGCCCGCCTGATCGCCGGTCATGTCGCGCGCCAGGCCGCGGTCGGACAGGATCGTCGCATCGGGATAGCCCAGCCGCCCCGCCTGGTCGAACAGGCGCAGCGCCTCGACCGGGTTTTGCAGCTTGAGCATGACCCGTCCCAGCCCGGCCTTGATCCGGCCATTGCCGCTCTCGATCGCGTCGGCGCGGGCGAAGAAGCCGGCCGCCGCGCGCGGGTCATCCAGCGACAGCGCCGCCTCCCCCGCACCGATCAGCGCGACGACGTCGCGCGGATTGGACGCCAGGCGCGCCAAATTGCTGTTGAGGTCGGCGGCGCCGAGCGGCCGAACCAGTTGCGATTGGTCCTGCTGGGCATGCGCGGGGGCCGCGAGCAGCAGCGCGCCCGGCAGCCAAAGACCGAGAATCCATGGAGAAGTGCGTGTCACATCCGCGCCTTAGCCGATCCCAGGATGAATGGGAAATTAGCCCAACGAAAAAGCGCGCCGGGTCGCCCCAGACGACCGACAGCGCGCTTTTCCTGTCGCGCACGGCCCAAGCCGTGCGTCCTTTTACCGACTGCGCCTTACTGGTTGTTCTGGCGGTTGAGGAAACGGGGGATATCGACGCCCGGCGCGACGTCGTCCGCGGCGCCCGGCGCCTTGTCCGTGCCACGGGTCAGGCCCGCCATCCGCTCGAACAGCGTGCCGCCGGTGGCGACGCGCGGTGCGGGTGCGGCCGGCGCGGCCGCTTCGGCGCTGTCTGCGCCCAGGATCAGTTCATCCTCTTCCGGATCTTCGTCGGAAAAGACCGCGGCGGGCCTGGCCGGAGCGAACGGCGCCGGTGCAACCGTCGGCTGCGCGGGCGCAGGCGCGGCCGGCACGTCCAGTTCCAGCGTTTCGGGCTGCGGCGCAGGCGCAGGAGCAGGCGTCGGCGCAGGCGCTGCAACCGGCGCGGGCTGCTGCGCGACCGGCGCAGGCTTGGGCGCCGCCGACTGGGGCACGGCCACGGCGGGTCGGTTGGCGAAGCTGAACGGCTGGGTCAGCGGCGCGGCATGGTTGCCCACTTCATTGTCGATGCCGGTAGCGACCACCGACACGCGGATCTTGCCGTTCAGATTGTCGTTGAAGGCGCTGCCCCAGATGATGTTCGCGTCCGGGTCCACCAGTTCGCGGATATGGTTGGCGGCCTCGTCCACTTCCATCAGCCGCATGTCCTCGCCGCCGACGATCGAGACGATCACGCCCTTGGCGCCGCGCATCGACACGCCGTCGAGCAGCGGGTTGGCGATCGCCTTTTCCGCCGCCTGGAGCGCCCGGCCGTCGCCTTCGGCTTCGCCGGTGCCCATCATCGCCTTGCCCATTTCACCCATCACCGAACGCACGTCGGCGAAGTCGAGGTTGATGAGGCCGGGCATGACCATGAGGTCGGTGATGCCGCGCACGCCCTGCTGCAGCACTTCGTCCGCCATCTGGAACGCTTCCTTGAAGGTCGTGTTCGGGTTGGCGATCAGGAACAGATTCTGGTTCGGGATCACGATCAGCGTGTCGACATGCTTCTGCAGCTCATCGATGCCCGAATCCGCCGACTTCATGCGGCGATTGCCTTCAAAGGTGAAGGGCTTGGTGACGACGCCGACGGTCAGGATGCCCTTGTCGCGGGCGGCCTTGGCGATGACGGGGGCCGCGCCGGTGCCGGTGCCGCCGCCCATGCCCGCGGCGATGAAGCACATATGCGCGCCTTCCAGCGCCTGCTCGACCGACGCGATCGTTTCTTCAGCGGCGGCCTTGCCGATTTCGGGGCGCGAACCGGCGCCCAGCCCTTCGGTGATTTGCGGGCCGAGCTGGATGCGGCGTTCGGCCGGCGAGGCGTTGAGCGCCTGCGCGTCGGTATTGGCCACGATGAAGTCCACGCCCTCGACATGGGCGGCGATCATGTTCGCGATGGCATTGCCGCCCGCGCCGCCGACACCGATCACCGCGATCCGCGGCTTCAGTTCGTCCACATGCGGTGGGCTGATTTCAATGCTCATAAATAGTGCTCCCTCAGCTTCCTCGTCAGGAAGCAACGCCGTCATTAAATGTTAACACCAGAAAATAGGGGAATTCACCACCTATTTTCGTCTTGGTCCAATTTCGTTCAATAGTTGGTCTTCATTGCGCGCATCATGCGTTGCCACCAGAGCGGCGCTCCCAGACGATGCACCGTTTGCGGCGCGGGCGCCATCGTGCGGAGATCAACCGGGTTGGAAGCGCCGTAAAGCGCGAGTCCCGCCAATGTCGCGAAGGCGGGCCCACTATGCGCTTCGGGCATCGCAGACAAGCCCCTGGGTCGCCCGATCCGCACGGCGCGGCCCAGCGCGCCCTGCGCATAATCGGCAATGCCCTTCATTTCCGCGCCGCCGCCGGTCAGCACCACCTGCCGCCCGGTGGAGTTAAAGCCCATGCCGGCCAGCGCTGCATTCACTTCGGTCATGATCTGGTTCAGCCGTTCGCAGATGACCCCGACCAGCGCGGCGCGGGTGATCTTGCCCCCTTCGGCGTTCGGCCCGGCCGCCTGACCCGGCACCGCCATTTCGCCATGGGGCGGCGCGATCTCTATCATCTCGCGAAAATCGCGGGGGTTCTGCATTGCCGAGCCGTAGAAGCATTTGATCCGCTCCGCCTGGCTGCGGCGGATGCCGAAGGCGGAGGCGATATCGTCGGTAATGTCCGATGCGCCGAACGGGATCGAATGCAGGCCGACCAGCATTCCCCCCGCATAGAGCGAGACGTTGGTGACCCCGGCCCCGATCTCCACCAGCGCGACGCCCAGGTCGCGCTCCTCTTCCGACAGGCAGGCCAGGCCCGTGGCGATCGGCGCGGCGACGATCGAATTGACGTTGAGATAGGCGCCGCGCACGCACAGGTCGAGATTGGCGAGCGGCGCGCCGTCGGCCAGCACGACATGGATGTCGACGCCCAGCAGGTCCGCGTGCATGCCCAGCGGCTTTTTCACCGGCACCTTGCCGTTGATGGTGAAGCAGGTCGGCTGGGCATGGAGGACGATGCGGCCGTCGGGGTCGATGCCCTGCTGGCCGGTGGTCAGGAGATCGTCGATATCGGGCTGTTCGATGCGATAGCCGCCCATGTCGCGTTCGACCGTGACGACGTCGCTGACCAGGCTGCCGCCCGAGAAGCTGACCCAGACATCCTCGATATTGGTGCCGGCGACACGTTCGGCCTGCTCCACCGTTTCGCGCACGGCCAGTTCGGTGCGCTCCATATCGGCGATAAAGCCGCGCCGCACGCCGCGGCTTTCGCGCTGCCCGGTGCCCAGGATCGCCAGCTCGCCCGTGTCGGTGCGCCCCGCAATCAAGGCGGACACCTTCCACGATCCGATGTCGATCGCGGTGATAAGCTTCTCGACCTTGGGCTGCGCCATGGGCCTTAGCCTTCCTCGCCCGGCGTCGCGGCGGCGACGTCCTTCGTCCCGTCGTCCACCGGCTTTTCCTCCACCTTGCCCTGCGGCAGGCGCAGGACGAAACGGTCGGGATCGCGCATGTCGAACTTGACGATGCCGCGACCCAGCAGGCGATTGACGCCGTCCATCCGTGCGAAATTCACCAAGGCGCCCGCCGAATCCTTGTCGCCCTCCGGCAGGGAGAGCGTCTCACCCGACTGAAAGCGCAGATCCCAGCGGCGGTTCCCGACCCAGGTCGCGCCGGCCAGCATCGGCTTGAGCGCCGGGGCGTTTTCCATCAGCCGGTTGAGGCCCGCCGTCTGGCGATTGGCGTTGGGGCCGACGACCAACGGCAGGTCGGGCATCGCGCTGGCGGACACCGACTGCAACACCACGCCCGACACGTCGATCAGGTGCAACTGGCCATTATGCTGCCACACCGCGACAGGATCACGCTCGACGATGTCGACCACCAGCGTATCGGGCAGGCGGCGGGAAATGCGCGCATCCTTGACCCAGCCGAGCTTGAGCATCTCGCTGCGCACCCTGGGCAGGTCGAGCGAGAGCATGGAGCGATCCACCTGCCCCAGGGCGATATTATAGACCGGCAGTTCATCCATCCGTTCGACGCCGCGCACTTCGACCTTGTCGACCTCGAAGCCGGCGCGCGCCGCGATGTCTGCCGCCTGCTGCCGGGCCATGCCGGGCAGGCCCATGAAGATGGCGATGGCGATGACGATGGCGCCGAAGATGCCGACGATGGCCCAGCTCGCCATGCGTTGCAGCGTGGCTTCGCTGACCGGCAGCATCTCGACCAGCCGGTCGAGGCTGCTCTGGCGCTTCAGGGCGCGGCCGCGACCGCCCCCGGACTTGCCGGCGTTCACCCTGCCCTTCGCGCTGCTCAGCCGCGCGGTGCCGCCGCGCCTGATCCGTGCCTCAGCCATCACCATTTCCTGCCTTGTATGGCCCTTGGGCGCGGTTCAGCGCCTCCTCGACAATAGTCTCCACCAGCGTGGCATAGTCAATGCCCAGCTTTGCCGCCTGTTCGGGGACGAGGCTGAGCGGGGTCATGCCCGGCTGGGTATTGACCTCCAGCAGGAAAAGCCCTTCGATCCCCTGCGTGTCGTCCCAGCGGAAATCGGCGCGCGATGCGCCCTTGCAGCCCAGCAACTGGTGGGCGCGCAGCGCGATCGCCTTGCAGGCCTCGGTAATCTCCGGCGGCAGGTCGGCGGGGCAGACATGTTCGGTCATGCCGTCAGTATATTTGGCATCGAAATCGTAGAAGCCGCTCTTGGGCCGCAATTCGGTGACGAGCAGTGCCTCATCGCCCAACACGGCGGTGGTCAGTTCGCGGCCGCGAATATAGGGTTCGGCCAGCAGTTCGGGGAAGTCCTGCCACGGGCCGACGCTGTCGCGGGCGATCGGGTTGCCGTAATTGCCCTCCGCCGTGACGATGGCGACGCCGACCGAGCTGCCTTCGTTGACGGGTTTGAGCACATAGGGGCGCGGCAGCGGATCGGCGGTGAAGAGGCTTTCGCTTTCCACGATCTGGCCGCCGGGCATGGGGATGCCGTGGGGCACGAGCGCTTGCTTGGTCAATTGCTTGTCGATCGCGATCACCGAGGTGGCGAGGCCGCTATGGGTGTAGGTGAGGCCCATCAGGTCCATCATGCCCTGCACCGTGCCGTCTTCGCCCGGAACGCCGTGCAGCGCGTTGAAGATCACGTCCGCCCTGGTCTCCGCCAGGCGGGCGGCGACATTGCGGTCCATGTCGATGCGGGTTACGCGGTGGCCGCGCGATTCCAGCGCCTTGGCGACGCCTTCGCCGGACGATAAGGAGACGGGGCGTTCCGCCGACCAGCCGCCCATCAGGACGGCGACATGCCAGGGGCCACGGGTCATGAACTCAACCTCTCTTCATATAATGCGGGCTGCAAAGCTATGACGCCGGCATCGCAGCCGTCATCCCATGGGAACAGCCCATCGACGGCCCCTGGCCACATGATTTGGACAATATCGGTCAAGCGCTCACCTGTTCGCGCCTTGTGATACCACAGCGCAGAATTCACATACTCTTCAGCGATCTGGCTGGGATGGACGATCCGCGCGATGCACTTGTGGCCTTCAAGAAGGCCTTCGATGACGGCACCGTCGGTTAGTACAAGACCTTCCCTACATTCACGAAGTGTCTGATTAATCATAAATTTCATCATGTCGCCGGATAGGCCAAAAGTAATCACCTCTGGTTGATCCACCGTCTGTTTGAAGCCGATCGAATAGGCAAAGTTAGGCTGTTCGCCGTCGGGATCAAACACCATGTTCACCTGACAACCATGCTCGCGGACATTCTCGATGATACCGCGCTCAAAATCATCGCGAGCGATAATCTCTGTCACTTCGCCGCCCTGACAACAGATTCCGTGCCGGCGTCGTCGGCAAACATGCCGACGCGCTGAATTTCCCATTCCAATTCTATTCCACTTTTGTCTTTGACCCGGCGGCGGACTTCTTCGCCCAGCGCTTCGATATCGGCGCTGCTGGCGTCGCCGCTGTTGAGCAGGAAATTGGTGTGCTTCTCGCTGACCTGCGCGCCGCCCAAAGCCAAGCCGCGACAGCCTGCTTCGTCCACCAACTGCCAGGCCTTGTGCCCGTCGGGGTTCTTGAAGGTCGAGCCGCCCGTCTTGCTGCGCAGCGGCTGGCTTTCCTCGCGCGCGGCGGCGATGCGGTCCATTTCCGCCTGGATCGCGGCCGGCTCGCCCGGTTCGCCGCGGAAGGTCGCCGACACCACGATCGCGCCATCGGTCAGGTTGGAATGGCGGTAGGTATAGGCAAGGTCACGGTTCAGGAGCGTCACCTGTTCGCCCGACCGCAGCACGACCTCGCACGACAGCAATATGTCGCGCGTCTCGCGGCCATAGGCGCCGCCGTTCATGCGCACGAATCCGCCGACCGTGCCGGGGATGGAACGCAGAAACTCCAGGCCCGCTATGCCCGCGTCGCGCGCGGTCGAGGAGACGAGGATGCCTGACGCGCCGCCGCCGCAGGTCAGCGTGGTTTCATCCAGCGCCACGACCTTGGCGAAGGGCTTGCCCAGACGTACGACCACGCCCGGCACGCCACCGTCGCGGACGATGAGGTTGGAGCCGAGGCCCAGCGCCATCACCGGCGCTTGCGGATCGAGCATGGCGAGGAAGTCGGACAGGTCGTCCGCATCCTTCGGCTCGAACAGCCATTGCGCCGCGCCGCCCGCCTTGAACCAGACAAGCGGGGCCAGCGGGGCGTCGGCCTTCAACGTGCCGCGCACCGGCGGAAGGGCGATCGTCGCGCTCAACCGCGCATGCCCCACAGGTTCATCCAGTTTTTCATGGCCTTGAGGCCTGCTTCATTCGCCTGGGTCGCGGCCATGCCGGTTTCGACCTGACGCTGGGCCGCCTCCACCATGTCGCGCGCAACTTCCACGCCCTGCATCTGGGCGTCGATCATGCGCTTCTGCATTTCCAGGCCGACAGCGAACAGCTCGAACATCAGACCGCTTCCTTGACCTTGGCGGACACGGCCGCCGACAGCCCCGCCGCCCATTTGGTGATGTCCCCCGCGCCCAGGCAGATGACCATGTCGTCCGGCTGGAGATCGGCAGCCACCAGCGCGGCCAGATCGGCCGCGTCGGTGACGGTGGAAGCATGGCGATGCCCGCGCCGCTTGAGGCCGGCGACGAGCGCAGCGCTGTCCACGCCCTCGATCGGCTGCTCGCCCGCCGTGTAGACCGGGGCGGCATAGACGATGTCGGCATCGTTGAAGGCCTGCTGGAACTCGTCCATCAGGTCGCGCAGGCGGGTGAAGCGGTGCGGCTGCACCACGGCGATGACGCGGCCTTTCGCGCCTTCTCGCGCGGCGGCGAGGACCGCCTTGATCTCGACCGGGTGGTGGCCATAATCGTCGATCACGGTGGCGGTGCCGCCTGCGATGGCGATCTGCCCGACATTGGTGAAGCGACGCTTGACCCCGCCGAACTTGGCGAAGCCGGTCTGGATCGTCGCGTCGTCGATGCCCATGTGCAGCGCGACGCCGATCGCCGCCATGGCGTTCAGCACATTATGGCGGCCGGGCATCGGCATTTCGATACCCTCGATCTTGCGCGTCGATCCGTCGCGCTCGCGCACCTGGATGTCGAAGCGGTTGCCGCCGGGGAAGCTGACGACATTGTCGCCGCGAATGTCGGCCTGCGCGGAAAAACCATAGGTCACGATCCGCCGGTCCTGCACGCGCGGCAGGATCGCCTGCACTTCGGGATGATCCAGGCACAGCAGGGCCGCGCCGTAGAAGGGGACGTTGCCGACGAACTCGACAAAGGCGTCCTTCACCCGGTCGAAGCTGCCATAATGGTCGAGATGTTCGGGATCGATATTGGTGACGACCGCGATCGTGCCGTCCAGGCGCAGGAAGCTGCCGTCGCTTTCGTCGGCCTCGACCACCATCCAGTCGCTGTTGCCGAGGCGCGCGTTGGAGCCATAGCTGTTGATGATGCCGCCGTTGATGACGGTGGGATCGACGCCGCCCGCGTCCAGCAGCGCCGCCACCATCGACGTCGTCGTGGTCTTGCCATGGGTGCCCGCCACCGCGACGGTGGATTTGAGGCGCATCAGTTCGGCCAGCATTTCGGCGCGGCGGATGACGGGGACGCGATTTTCCAGCGCCAGCTCGACCTCCGGATTGCCGCGCTTGATCGCGGTGGAGGTGACGACCACAGCGGCGTCGCCCAGATTTTCCGCCTTATGACCGATCATCACGCGGATGCCCTTGGCCCGCAGCCCCTCGACCACATAGCCTTCGGCCACGTCCGACCCCTGAACGTCATAACCCAGATTATGCATCACTTCGGCGATGCCGGACATGCCGATGCCGCCAATGCCGATGAAATGGATCGTGCCGATGTCCGTGCCGACACCCTTCATGCGATAAACTCCGAAACTATACGGTTATCCCGGCGGAAGCTGGGATGACGAAGGAAAAGGCCGGTCACGCCGGGACACCCTGCAAATTGAGCGTGGTGGGCGTCGGCCCGACCCGCACCGGATCGTTCAAGATCGGCGCAGTGCCGATGCTTTCGAGCAGGTCGGCCATGTCGCGCGCCGCATGGGGGCGGCCGCAGCCGCGCGCGCGCTTCGCCGCGTTCAGCAGCGCGCCGGGTTCCAGCGCCATTTTCTGCATCTGCTTGGCCAGTTCGACCGCGGTGAAGCGGGCCTGCGGTATCGTGCGCGCGCCGCCCGCCTCGGTCATTTCCCTGGCATTGGCGGTCTGGTGATCATCCATCGCGCTGGGCAGCGGGATCAGGATCGCGGGACGCCCGGCGCAGGTGAGTTCGGCCAGCGTCGAGGCACCCGCGCGCGCGATCACCAGATGCGACCAGCCCAGCTTTTCGGGCACGTCGTTGAAATAGGTGGCGAGGTCGGCGGGAATTTCCATCTCCGCATAGGTCTTGCGCACGCGATCGATATCCTCGGCGCGGCATTGCTGCGTCACCTGCAACCGGCGGCGCAGCGCGACCGGCAGCATCGACAGACCTTCTGGCACGACGCTGGACAGGATCGTCGCGCCCTGGCTGCCGCCGATCACCAGCACGCGGAACACGCTTTCGTCGGTCAGCGCGGGGAAATCCTCTTCGCGCAACTGTTTCACTTCTTCGCGCACCGGATTGCCGATCAGATGGACCTTGCCCGCATAGCCGTCCTTGAGCCGTTCGACATTCGGATAGGCGGTCGCGATGGCGTCGACGCGGCCGGCCAGCAGGCGGTTGACCCGGCCCAGAACCGCATTCTGCTCATGGATGGCGGTCGGAATGCCGTCCGCCAATGCGCCCAGCAGCGCGGGCATGGCGGGATAGCCGCCAAAGCCGACGACGGCGGTGGGGCGGAAGGTTTCGTTCAAACGGCGGGCCATGGCGCGGCCTGCCAGGATCGCCTTCAGGGCGCCCGGCCAGCTCGACGGATTCTTGGTCATGCGTCCCGCGGGCATGACATGGACCTGCGCCCGATTGTCTGGCGCGTGATCGAAAATGCCGGGGATTTTCGCGCCGCGCTCATCGGTGACGAGCGCGACATGATGGCCCCGCGCCATCAGCTCTTCGGCGACGGCGTGCGCTGGAATCATATGGCCCCCCGTCCCGCCGGCGGCGAGGACGAAGTGACGGGAAATGCTCATCGACCACTCCATTTGACGACGGTATGCCGGCCCATGAAGGGATTGCGCCGGGTAAAGGCGAGCAGCAGGCCGACCCCGATGCAGAGCGCCAGCATAGAGGAGCCGCCATAGCTGATAAAGGGCAGCGTCATACCCTTTGACGGAAATATCTGCGCATTGACGCCCATATTGATGATCGCCTGCAACCCGAACTGGGTGGTGAGACCCGCAGCGGCGAGGATGGTGAACACATCTTCCTCGTCCAGCAGGCGCAACAGCACGCGCACTACGATGGCGAGATAGACGCAGGCGATGGCGATGCAGGCGAGCAGGCCGAACTCTTCGCCGATGACCGAGAAGATGTAATCGGTATGCGCTTCGGGCAGGCGGAACTTGTTCTGGCCCCCACCCGGCCCGACACCGGTGAAGCCGCCATGGGAAATGGTGCGGAAGGCAAGATCGGTCTGGTCCGGGCCGGCGTCGAGCTGGACGCCGATGCCCAGAAAGTCGTTCACGCGCTGGCGGCCATTTTCATAGAACATATAGACTGCGATCAACCCGACCAGCGCCACCCCGCCCATCGCGCCGATGAAGCGCATCGACACGCCCGACAGCAGCAGCAACACGCCAAGGCAGGCGGCGAAGATGACGGTCTGGCCAAAGTCGGGCTGGCGCATCAGGATGATGGCGATGAGGCCAGTGACGCAGAAGCTCAAGGGCACGACCGGCAGGCTCATATCCTTGGTCCGCAGCGACAGCAGCCAGGCCAGCGCCACGACGAAGACGGGCTTGAGGAATTCCGACGGCTGGAAGCGGAAGCCGGGCAGGTCGATCCAGCGCTTCGCGCCGTTCACCGTCGATCCCAATATCGGCACGCACAGCAGCATGACGAAGAAGAAGGCGCAGCCGAATATCGCCAGCCGCCGCGCCTGCGGCCGGGGGAGCATCGAGATGACCAGCATGATCGGCAGGCCGATGAAGACCCACATCAATTGACGGTAGAAATAGATGAGCGGATTGACCGCCACCGACGCCGTCGACCGGTCGATCGCCGCGACGGGGGACGCGGCCGCGACCGCGACCAGCCCGATCGCCATCAAGGTGACGATCAGCGACAGCAGGACGCGGTCGATCTCCCAGAACCAGATGGCAAGCGCTGTCCGTTCGCGCGGCACGGTGCGGGTGCGGAAACCCTTCACCAGTTCGCCAGCCTTGAACATCCGTGTCGTCCCTTCCCTGCCCATCGTCTCGCCCCCCGGCTATGCTGGCTTAATCGCCCGTCGATCCCAACGCCGCGACGGCAGCAGCAAAGGCATCGCCGCGCGCTTCGAAATCGCGAAACTGGTCGAAACTGGCGCAGGCGGGCGACAATAGCACCACATCCCCCGGCTGCGCGATGCGCGCGGCGCGGCGGACGGCGGCGCTTAGCATTTCACTGTCGTCCACCGCCATATGCGGCCGCAGCAGATCGGCGAACATATGCCCCGCTTCGCCGATGGTATAGGCGTGGGCGATGTTGCCAAAATGGGGGACGCATTCGTCCAGATTGTCGGATTTGGCGACGCCGCCCAATATCCAGTGGATGCGTGGCTTGCCGTCCTTGGCCGGCCAGGCGGCGAGCGCGGGCGCGGTGGAGGCGGCGTTGGTCGCCTTGCTGTCGTTGACGTAGAGGACGCCGTTATGGGTGCCCACCGCCTGCATCCGGTGCGGGAGCGAGGCGTAGCTGGCGAGGGCGTTGTCGATGGTATCGGGGTCGATATCCAGGGCCGTTGCGACGGCGATGGCCACCGCCGCGTTCTGGGCGTTGTGCGGGCCTTGCAGGGCGGGCCAGGTCAATTGGGCGACGGGATCGATGTCGCGAGAATGGACAGCCTTCAGAGGCGCTGCCGTGTCTGAAGCAATAATTCGGCTCGCGGAATCTTCAACAGCTATAACCGCGACATGCTCGGTCGACTGCATCGCGAACAGCCGCGCCTTCGACGCGACATAGCCTTCGAACCCATCGTACCGATCAAGATGGTCGGGCGTGATGTTGAGCAATACCGCGACGTCGCAGTCCAGGCTGCGGGTCAGGTCGATCTGGTAGCTGGACAGTTCCAGCACATAGACGCCCACCCCATGCAAATTGGGTTCCAGCGGCGGCTGGCTCAGGATCGGCAGGCCGATATTGCCGCCCATCACCGTGGGGAAACCCGCCTGCTCGATGATGTGGTGGATCAGCGCCGTGGTGGTCGACTTGCCGTTGGTGCCGGTGATGCCGACGACCTTGTGCGGCGGCAACGTCGGACGGGCGAGCGCGAACAGTTCGATGTCGCCGATGACCGGCACACCGGCGATCTTCGCGCGCATCGCGATCGGGTGGCGGTTCAATGGCACGCCCGGCGACACGACGATGCCGTCAAAGCCGCTGAGGTCGATCTCCATCGGGTCGCCCAGTTCCGCCTTGCCCTCGACCAGAGCGCGCGCTTCCTCCCGACTGTCCCATGCCACGACACGCGCGCCGCTGGCGACCAGCGTCTCGACCGTCGCCAGGCCCGACCGCGCCAGACCCAGCACGGCGTAACGCTTGCCCGCAAATGCCTCCGAAACGATCATCCCTTCACCTCAGCTTCAGGGTGGCGAGACCGGCGAGCGCCAGCACGAAGGCGATGATCCAGAAACGGATCACCACGGTCGGCTCGGCCCAGCCCAGTTGCTCGAAATGATGATGGATCGGCGCCATCTTGAACACGCGCTTGCCGGTGCGCTTGTAGAAGAAGACCTGGATGATGACCGACAGCGCCTCCACGACGAAGAGGCCGCCGATAATGCCCAGCACGATCTCATGATGGGCGGTGACCGCGATCACCCCGATCGTTCCGCCCAGCGCCAGCGACCCCGTGTCGCCCATGAACACCGCGGCGGGCGGCGCGTTGAACCATAGGAAGGCGAGGCCCGACCCGATGATCGCCCCGCACAATATGGTCAGGTTCCCCGCGCCCGGCACGTGCGGGATGCCCAGATAGGCGGCGAAGTCGGCCCGACCGACCAGATAGACGATCAGCATGAAGGCAAGGCTGGCGATGATGACCGGCATGGTGGCGAGACCGTCGAGGCCATCGGTCAGGTTCACCGCATTGCCGAAGGCGACGATGACGAAGGCGGCGAAGCAGAAGTAAAATGGCCCCAGCTCGATCGCCGGGCCATTGTAGAAGGGCACGTAGAGCGCGGTATTGCCATGCTGGTTGACGATCATCCAGGCGGCGAAGCCCGCGATGAGGAATTCGAACAGCAGGCGCATCTTGCCCGACAGTCCCTTGTGGCTGGCCTTGGTCACCTTGTCATAATCGTCGAGGAAGCCGATCGCGCCGAAGCCCAGGGTCACGAACAGGCAGGCCCAGACATAGGTGGAGGACAGGTCCATCCACAGCAGCACCGAAATGACCATCGAGGTCAGGATCATCAGGCCGCCCATGGTGGGCGTGCCACGCTTGGCGAGGTGGGTCTGGGGGCCGTCGTCGCGGATCGGCTGGCCCTTGCCCTGGCGGACGCGCAGCCAGCCGATGAATTTGGGGCCGATGACCAGGCCGATCAGCAACGCGGTGAAGATCGCCGCGCCCGCACGGAAGGACAGGTAGCGGATGAGGTTGAACACCCCCGCGAAATCGAGCGTTTCGGCCAGCCAGTAGAGCATTAGTTCCTATCTCCGTCACGGGCGCTGTCGGCCATGGCGGCGACCAGGCGGGACAAGCCCACGCCGTTCGAGCCTTTGACCAGTATCGCGTCGCCCGCGCGTATTTCGCTTTGGATGAGGGGAATGGCCGCCGCCGTATCGGCGACATGCGCATAGGGAATGATGCCGTCGAGCAGATCGGCCAGCGGCGCCATTTCCGCGCCGACCAATATCGCATAATCGACCCGGCCCGTACCGAGCGGTTCGGCAAGGCCGGCATGGAGTTCTACGCTGCGGTCGCCCAGTTCGCGCATCCCGCCCAATATGGCGATGCGCCGGTCGGCCTTTTCGCGGCCCAGTTGCGTGAGCGTCGCCTTCATGGACAGCGGATTGGCGTTGTAGCTTTCGTCGATCAGCAGCACGTGTCCGCCTGCCACGGGCAGGCTGCGCCGCTCGCCCCGGCCCGGCAGGCCCGGCATTTCGGCGAGCGCCAGGCCCGCTGCGGCCAGATCGCCGCCCACCGCATCGACCGCCGCCAGCACCGCCAGCGCGTTCGACACCCAATGGTCGCCCGGCGCGGCGACGGTGAAGCACAGCTCCGCGTCGGGCAGGGTTGCGGTGACCAGCGTACCGCCGCCCGGCGCCGGCACGGCTTCGCGCGCGCAGATGTCGGCCTGCGGGCTGGTGCCGAAGGTCAGGATGCGCGCCGCGTGGCGTTCCGCCTTGTTGTAGAGCAGCGCGACATGCGGGCTGTCATAGGGGATGATCGCGGTGCCGCCGGGTTGCAGCCCCTCGAAAATCTCCGCCTTGGCCTCGGCGATCTTCGCCTCCGTGCCGAAAAATTCGATATGGGCCGGCGCGATCGCGGTGACGATGGCGACATGGGGGCGGACCTGCCGCGTCAGGGCGGACAGTTCGCCGGCATGGTTCATGCCCATTTCGAACACGCCATGGGCCGACCCGCGCGGCATCCGGGCGAGGCTGAGCGGTACGCCGACATGATTATTGTAGCTTTTGACCGAGCGATGCACCTGCCCCGGCGCGGCGCGATCGAGCGCCTGGAACAACGCTTCCTTGGTGCCGGTCTTACCGACCGATCCGGTGACGCCGATTACCTTGCCGCCCATACGCTTGCGCGACGCTTTTCCAAGCGCTTCGAGCGCGGCGGCGCTGTCGGGCACCAGGATATGGGGGTGCGCCACCGGCTCGCTGACGATCGCGCCTGCCGCACCCTGCCCGAACGCCTTGTCGATGAACCTGTGGCCGTCGGTCGTCTCGCCCTTCATCGCGACGAACAGGTCGCCCTGCCCGACTTCGCGGCTGTCGAAGGCGACGCCCGAAACGGCGAACGGCGCCGACGCGGCGCCGCCTGTGGCCTCAGCGATTTCGGTGGAGGTCCAGAGGTCTGGCATCAGCGCCAACCCCGGTTCGATTCGGATATAGGGGGGTTAAGCATCAACCCGCGCACTCCCGCGCCACGGTGACGTCATCGAAGGGCAGCACGCGGTCGCCGATGATCTGGCCCTGCTCATGCCCCTTGCCCGCCAGCAGGACGATGTCGTCCGCGCCGGCCATGGCGATCGCGGCGGCGATCGCGGCGCGGCGGCCGCCCATTTCCTGCGCCTCCGGTGCGCCGGCCAGCACGGCGGCGCGGATGGCGGAGGGTTCTTCGGAGCGTGGATTGTCGTCGGTCACGATGACATGGTCGGACAGTTCCGCCGCGACCTTGCCCATCAACGGGCGCTTGCCCGCATCACGATCGCCGCCCGCGCCGAACAGGGTGATGAGCTTGCCGCGCGTATGCGGGCGCAGCGCCTCGATCGCGGCCTTCAGCCCGTCGGGCGTATGGGCATAATCGACATAGACGGGTGCCCCCGCCTTGCTGATGACGGCGCGTTCAAGGCGTCCGCGCACCGGCTGGACCCGGCCGAGCAGTTCCAGCACCTTGGCCGTGTCTCCGCCGGTCGCGATGATGAGGCCCGCAGCGGTAAGGGCGTTGGCGGCCTGATAAGCACCGATCAGCGGCAGGTTGACCTTATAAATCTTGCCATCCGCTTCGATCTCCAGCGCCTGGCCCAACTGGGTCGGGGTGCGGTTGACCAGGCGCAGCGCCTGTCCCTGCACCCCGACGCTCAGCACACGAAGCCCCCGCTTCGTAGCCCGCGCGATGACCTTGTCCGACCAGCCATCGTCCGCCCAGACGACCGCCGCGCCATCCGCCGAAACGACTTCATCGAACAGCCGCATCTTGGCGTCGAAATAGCGATCCATGTCGCCATGATAGTCGAGATGGTCGCGCGACAGGTTGGTAAAAGCGCCCGCAATCACCGGCAGCCCTTCTGTGCGATACTGGTCCAGCCCATGGCTAGACGCCTCGAACGCGGCATGGGTGATGCCCTCGCGGCGCAGGCCCGACATATTGGCGAGGAAGGTGACGATGTCCGGCGTGGTAAGGCCGGTCGACACCTGATCGACCGCGGTGGTGACGCCCAGCGTGCCGATCGATGCGGACTTATGCCCCATCATCCGCCATAGCTGGCGCGCGAGCTCGACCGTGCTGGTCTTGCCGTTTGTGCCGGTGACGGCGACGGTTACGTCCGGGAACGGCGCGAAATAGCGCGCCGCCATCAGCGCCAGCAGGCGGCGGGGATTGGCGTGGGCGATGTGGATCGCGCCGTCGACCTTCGCCTCCGGCCGGGCGACCACGGCGACGGCGCCCGCCTTTACGGCGTCGGCGATATAATCCTCGCCATTGACGCGCAGCCCCTGGAACGCGCCGAAGACGGTGCCGGGCGCGACCTTGCGATTGTCGATGGCGAAACCGGTCACCGACGAATCGAGGCCGGCACCCGCGCCAGCCTCACCCGATATCGCAGCGTCCAGACCGTCGACCAGCGAGCCAAGGCGCATCATTCTTTCTCCTTGTCGCCGTGCAGCAACGGCATCAGGTCGGAAATATCGACGTCGCGGCTCTCGTCCGGCAATACGCCCAGCATCGGACCGGTGCGCTCAACCACCCGCTTCACCACCGGCGCGGCGGTCCAGGCCGCCGTGCGCAGGCCATATTGCCCCGTCGCCTCGTCCATGATCGCGACGACGACATAGCGGGGATTGTCCATCGGGAAGGCAGAAGCGAAAGTCGTCACCAGCGAAGTCTTGTTATAGCGCCCCTCTTGAGGCTTTTCGGCGGAACCCGTCTTGCCGCCCACCCGGAATCCCTTGGCGTCGGCGCTTCGTCCTGTACCCGCCGACACGATCATCCGCAACAGTTGCCGCATCCGCGCGCTGGTGGCGGCGGAAAAGACGCGGCGTCCCTCCGGCACTTCGTCGGGGCTGAGCTTGCGCACGGTCGCGGGGCGCCAGATGCCGCCATTGACCAAAGCGGCATAGGCGGCCGCCAGATGCAGTGGCGTGACCGCAATGCCATGGCCATAGGCCGTCGTCATGCTGGTGATCCGGCCCCAGCTTGACGGCCAGATGCCCTTGGCGCGCTCGTTGAACTCGATCGGCGCGCGCTGGTCGAAGTCCAGGCTGCGGAACATCTTCTGGAGCGGCGCCGCGCCCATTTCGTCGGCGATCCGTGCCGTGCCGATATTGGAACTGTGAACCAGGATTTCCGGCACGTTGATCCAGCGGCCCATCGCATGGTCGTCCTTGATGCGAAAGCCCGCGACCGCAAGCGGCGCGGTGGCGTCGTACCGCTTGCTCATCGACGTCACCACGCCCGCGTCCATCGCTGCGGCGATCGACAGCGGCTTGAACGAGGAACCCAGTTCGTAGCGCGCCTGCACCATATGGTTGCAGAGCGGCGATTCGCTGCACGTCTTGCCCGCATAATTTTGCAGCTTGTTGGGATCGAAGACGGGGATCGACGCCATGGCGATGATCTCGCCGGTATTGGCGTCCATGATGATGCCGCCCGCGCCCTTGGCCCGCGTCTGTACCAATTGCGCATAGAGTTCGCTTTCCAGCGCGCCCTGCACCCGGCTGTCGATCGACACGGCGAAGGGCTTGCCGCGCTGCGCGGCGTCGGTCAGCCGGTCGTTGAACGCGGCCTCCACGCCCATGCCGCCCACGCCATCGGCATTGGGCGCGAAGCCCAGCACATGCGCCGCGAGCGTGCGCTGCGGATAGAGCCGCTCCTTCTCACGCGGAAATTCGATGCCGATCTCGCCCAGCGCGTTCACTGCGGCCACCTGTTCGGGCAGCGCGCGGCGGCGCAGATAGGCCCAGCCGCGCCCACGCAGCTTCTTGTAGAAGGCCGCTTCGGGTTCATCGGGAAAGATTTCGTGCAGCTTGCGCGCCAGTTCGGCCGGCTCGCCGATCAGCTTGGACGGGCGGACCGCCACCGAATAGGCGTCCATGGTGCGCGCCAGCGGCACGCCGTTGCGATCGACGATGTCGGCGCGTGCAGGCAGGAAGGCCGACAGGCTGCCGTCGCCCGTCGCACCATGCGCAAAAATGCCGACCCAGGCGAGTCGGCCGATCAGGATGGAGGTGATAGCCAGGAACAGGATCAGCAGCAGCATCAGCCGGTTGTGGGCGATGGCGGTCAGGTTGACCCGCTGCCGCCCCGCCCGTTCCCCGCCTGGCTGGACAATGATTGTGGCCATCAGCGCGCCTCCCTGCGCTTCTCGCGCGCCGCCTTGGCGCTGAGATCGCCCAGCGTGCTGTCGTCCAGCAGCTTGGCGTCGAGCATCGCCATCCGCTCCGCCTTGCGCGCGATCGGATTGGGCTTGGTCACATCGGCGTCAACCTTGGCCTGCTGCGCCGGGGTGCGGGGCGCAGGCTTGGGCAGCTTGTCGACGGCATCGGCGGCATGGGCCTCCCGGATCACGGCGATATCGCTGCGAATCTGGGTCGCAGCCGGGCTTTCGGGCGCCTTTTGCGGCGCGGACGGCAGGTCGGCGGGGGTCTGGACCATCGCCACCATCACCGGCGGCGCGACATAGTCGGGACCATTGGGCTGGACGCCGTCCAGATGCGCCAGCGCCCGCTCGCCGCCCAGATATTGCTGCGCGCTGGGCGTCGCATACATGAAGTCATGCTGGTTCCAGCTTTCGAGCTGGCGCATCGAGGCGCGCGCGCTGAATTCCGTTTCCAGATAGCGAATGTCGCCCTTCGCCCCCGCAATCTGCGCACGCACCTTCATCAACTCGTTGCGCTCGGTCGCGACCTTGAGCGACACCATATAGGCGCCCAGCGCGCCCAGTGCGACCAGGATCACCCAGATCAGGCTCTGCAACCTCTTGACGGCGATCATGAGCGGGCACTCCGGGGAGACGAGGAAACGGGGGCGGATGTACGGACGGCGGCACGCAGGGTGGCCGATCGGGCGCGGGGGTTGCGCACCAGCTCCGCGTCACCCGGACGCACCGCCTTGGCCGGCTTGGCGAAGGTCGGCTGCGGCCCGGCGGCACGTTCGGGCAGATGTCTGGACCCCGCCCCCTCGCCGCCGCTGCGCTTGCGCAGGAACTGCTTGACGATTCGATCTTCCAGACTGTGGAAGGTGACGATCGCGAGGCGGCCGCCCTCCTCCAGCAGTTCCTCGGCCGCGTCGAGCGCCAGTTCCAGCTCTTCCAGTTCGCGGTTCACATGGATGCGGATCGCCTGGAAGGTGCGGGTGGCCGGGTCTTTCTTGTCATGCGGCTTATGCCCCAGCGCGCGGCGGACCACGGCCGCAAGCTGGCCGGTGCGCTCCAGCGGGCGCGCATCGACGATCGCATGGGCGACCCGGCGCGACCGCGGCTCGTCGCCATAGCGATAGATGACGTTGGCGATATCCTCTTCCGACGCGCTGTTGAGGAAATCGGCGGCGCTCATGCCGTCCTGACTTATCGTCATGCTGAGCGGGCCGTCCGACTGAAAGGAAAAGCCGCGCTCCGCCCGATCAAGCTGCATGGAGGATACGCCGATGTCGAGCGTGATGCCCGACACCTTTTCGATGCCGCGCTCCGCTAGCAATTCCGCCATGCGCGAAAATTCGCCCGCGATCAGCGTGATGCCGTGGGCGTCGGCGACCGCCTGCCCTTCGCGGATCGCATCGGGGTCGCGATCGAAGGCGAAGACCTGAGCGCCGGCACGGGCCATGGCGCTGCTATAGCCGCCCGCGCCGAACGTGCCGTCGACATGAATCTCGCCGGGGGCGATGGCGAGGGCGTCCAGCACTTCGTCGATCAGGACGGGGATGTGGGGGGCGTCGCTCACCTGGCCGCCCCTTCCGCACGCGCGTCGATCCAGCGCCGCACCTTGTTGCGGATCAAAGCCGGGCGATCGGGGCTTTCGACCAGCGCTTCGGGCTTCCAGACCTGGAAATAGCGACCCACGCCATAGAAGAAGATCGCGTCGGTGACGCCGGCTTCGTCCTTGATATCGGGGTGCAGGAAGAAGCGGCCGGCATCATCGAAATTCACATCCTCGATCGTGCCGAGGCGGTTTTCGCGTTCCAGATCGGCGTTGAAATCGCGCCCGGCCTCATAGGCCTGACGTTCCAGCTTTTCGACCTCGTCGAACAGAAACTGCTTGTGGGACAGGCCGAAGCCGGTGGCGCAGCCATTGTCCATATGGATCGACAGGCACAGGCGGTTCTGGCCGCCGCTGGCCTGGGTGACCAGCTTGCGCATCTCCAGGGGCAGCACGAAACGGCCCTTGCCGTCCGCGACGCTGAATGCGTTGCCCGAATAGAGAATGACGTCCGACACGCTGGCAACCGACCCCTTTTATTCGGGGCGCAGGCCGCCTGTCGCCGGAATCATGAGAACACCATCCAGCGCACAGGACAACGCAAAGCCTGACGAACCCCAATGCCGATTTACCTATCAAGCATAGGGGGTGACTGCAATGGGAAAGCATGGGTAATGATGGGAAAAGACGGTGAAATACGGGACTAACTGGAATTGTTATCTTTCGCGCCGCCATCTTCTCCTTTTGTTCCGGGGGCCGGACCCCGCCTTTCGAGGCGGAGCCGGATCGCGCCCACTATCGCCCATATCGTCCCAGCCAGGAGCGCCCAGCGGATCGCGCGGGTGACGTCCTGCGCCTCCCGCATCCAGCGCCGGTCGCCGGGAATGGACGCCCCACCCAGCCACTGAACGACGAGGGCAGGCGTGTCGGCCACCCAATGGCGCGGGTCGAGCGAATAGACGGGATCGGCGAGCCACAGCCGGTCGTCGAGCGGATCGGCGTCGCCCAGCAGCAGCACCGCGCCCTTGCCGATGCGCTTGCGCTGCATCACGGCGTCTCCCGATCGCCCGGCGCCCGACAGGGTGATGAGCGGGCCGTCGGGCAGGAAATGCCGGATTTCCGCCTGATCCACTACGCCCGGCGGCGCGACCCCCCAATGGTCGAGCAGCGCGCCCAGCAGGCTGGTGGACGGCGCGCGGCGGCGATCGCCCAGCGGCAGATCGGACGGCCAGCGCAGTAGCGGATCGGCCAGCACCAGCGCCGTGCCGCCCGCCCCCACCCATTTGTCGATCGCGACCAGTTGCGCGGGCGTTAGTGCGCGCGGCTGGGCCAGCAGGAGTCGCCGTGCGCCCGATGCCCTGAGCTGAACCGGATCGTCGATCGGGATCACGGTGAAGCGGGTGCGCAGGAGCTTGACGATGGGCGCGTCCTGTGGCCCCGCCTCGTTCCAGAAGAGCGGCAAGCCAGTGATGACGGCTAGCCTTGGACGATCCGGTACGGGCTGCAACGGTTGAGCGGGACCGCGCCAGAGGAGCAGCGCCGCCAGGACGAGGAAAATCATGCCCAGGCCCGTTCGCTTCGAGCGCAGTCGAGACGTGTTCGCGCCAGGCTTCTCGCCTTCGCTCGAAGCGAACAGGGAGTGGCGCAGCGTCGCCCCGCCAAAAACGGCCAGCAGCGCGACCGCCAGCAATCCCAGCGCCGCCATGCCATCCGGCGCGCGTCCTGCGGCCACCGTGCAGAAGAGCAGCGCCATCCCGACGCCACCCATCCCCACCCAGGTCAGAATCGCCGGGCCGCGCCGCGCCAGCAGCAGGCCCGCGCCCGCCAGCAGCAACGCCATCGGCAGGCCCCAGTCCCAGGGATCGGCCTGCCCGGTCAACCAGGCGCGCCAAAGGCCGATCAGGACAATCGCCAGCGGCGGCAGCCAAAGCCACAGGAATCGTTTCAGCCCCGCCATCATCGGCGGCGATCCCGGCCCGGCTGCATCGCTCAGCGCTGCTGCTGCGCGGGGTCGCGGTCCATGGGCTTGCGGATATTGGGATCGGGCTGAAGGTCGGGCACGATCGGCGCCTGTTCCGGCGCGGGCTGCACGCCCAGCTCGGCCAGCGGATCGCGCGGCGACACGGCATTGCCGTTCGTGCTGAGCGTCGGCACCACCGGCGGCGGCAGCGCGGCATCGTCCATCCGCGCCTTTTCGATGACGATATTGGCCAGGCCCACCAGCAGCACCACACCCGCCAGACCGGTCAGGCCGATCTGGACGCGCTGTAACCCTTCCTGTCGGCGGGGCGTTTCAGCCATGGTGACGCTCTGGACCTCTTCGCCGCGACCCGTGTCGGCGGTCATGCAGTCTGCGCGAGCCAGGGGAATACCGTCAAGCCCTTAGATTCCAGCCACTGCCGGTTGTAGAGGGTCGACAGATAGCGGAAGCCGGTGTCGCACAGGATGGTCGCAATCCGCTTGCCCGGCCCGAGCTCCCGCGCGAGCGCCACCGCGCCCGCGACGTTGATGCCCGAAGACAGGCCCAGGCACAGCCCTTCCTCGCTCAGTAGGCGGCGCACCCACTCCATGCCGTCCGCGTCGGAAATGCGGAACTGCGTGTCGATCGGCGCACCTTCCAGATTGGCGGTAATCCGCCCCTGGCCGATCCCCTCGGCCACCGACGACCCTTCGGACTTCAATTCGCCCGTCGCATAATAGCTGTAGAGCGCGGCGCCATGCGGATCGCTGAGCGCGATCGTGATCGCTTCATCCTTGGCTTTCAGGCCCAGGCCGACGCCCGCGATCGTGCCGCCGGTGCCGGCCGCGCAGGTGAAGCCGTCGATCCGGCCGTCCATCTGGGTCCAAATTTCCTCGGCCGTGCCGACGATATGCGCCTTGCGGTTGGCGATATTGTCGAACTGGTTGGCCCAGATCGCCCCTTCCGTCTCTTCGGCCAGTCGGCGGGACGTATGGACGAAATGGCCGGGGTTGGAATAGGGGGCGGCCGGCACCGTGACCAGCTCCGCACCGAGCGCGCGCAGCGTGTCCATCTTCTCGCGGCTCTGCGTTTCGGGCATGACGATGATCGTCTTGTAGCCCTTCGCATTGGCGACCAGCGCCAGGCCGATGCCGGTATTGCCCGCCGTCCCCTCGACGATGGTGCCACCGGGCTGGAGCAGCCCCTTTGCCTCGGCATCGTTGACGATGAACAGCGCCGCCCGGTCCTTGACCGAGGCACCGGGATTGGCGAATTCGCACTTGGCGAAAATGTCGCAGCCCGTCTCTTGCGAAGGGCCGGCGAGGCGCACCATCGGCGTGTTGCCGATCAATGCGAGACTATTGGGTTGAAGCAGCATGACACCCGCATAGCGGAGCGGGCGCGACTTTGCCAAGCAAGGGAATGATGCCGACGCGAAAGCGGCCATTTCATCGCCCCGTCAATCTTTGCCCGGTTAATCTTTTCACCCTCCGCCGTCCCATCGCGGCACAGGCCAAATGCATAGAGGAAAGGAAAAGAAAATTGGGCTAAGGGCGGGTTGGGCGACATGGGGTCGCGCGACGACTAGGGCTTGGCATGGGTTTTCTTGCGCAGTTGCAGGGGTGGAAGGGCCATGGCGCGATCGCCCTGATCGCGCTGCTGCTGCTCGTCGCGCCGCGCCTGATCACCGCCGCGCCGCTCGACATGCTGGATGGCGAACAGAGCCGGTCGCTGGCCGATCCGGCCGAGGATTCGGGCGCGAACTTCCCCGGCTCCGCCTTTTTCTATGCCGAAGGCGCGTTCGATCCGGTGCCCGGCGTCGCCACGGTGCAGAGCGAACATGTGCTGGGCCTGGACGAAGCCAAGGCCGCGCCCGCCATGGTCTTTCGCGGCCTCACCGGCCTCGACAGCTATCGCGCGCTCAACTGCCTGACCTCGGCCGTCTATTACGAGGCCGCCAACGAACCCGATGACGGCCAGCGCGCGGTGGCGCAGGTGGTGCTGAACCGCGTGCGCAGCCCGCTCTGGCCCGATACGGTCTGCGGCGTCGTCTATCAGGGGTCGGAACGCACCGACTATAAATGCCAGTTCACCTTCAGTTGCGACGGCGCGATGGCCCGGATGCCGGCCGCCGCCGCCTGGGTCCGGGCGCGGCGCGTGGCGGGAGACGCACTGGCGGGCAAGGTCTATGCCCCCGTTGGCCTCGCCACCCATTATCACACGCTGGCGGTACGCCCCCTATGGTCCTCCAGCCTGCAGGCCGTGGCGGTGATCGGCGCGCATATCTTCTATCGCAATCCCGGCTTCAACGGCACGACCGCCGCCTTTTCGGACCCTTATCTTGGGCGCGAGACGATTTCGGGACCGGCGCGCACCAGTTGGCCCGCCCGCCCGGTGCAACCGGTCGAGATGCTGGCGGCGCCCTATACGCCGCCCGCCCCGACCCCGGCGCCGGCCGCGCCGCGCACCGGCTGGACGCCCGCACCGTCGCTCCAGCCCGCCGATGACGGCCTGCCGGAATCCACCATCCGGCCGGAATATCGCAACAGCGGCCGCCCACTCATTTGACGTATGTTTTTGCCCGAAACGCCACTTTCTTGCGGTTAACGATGCGGTGATCATCGAAGTGACTGGAAAAAAAGCATATTAAAAAATGCTTTTTTCGGCGCCGAACGGGAACCGATTTACGCGATGGCGGGTTCTACATTTCGGATAGCAAATCTTTTGCCCCCCGCTCTTGCTATCCAAAAAATATGAGCCCGGAACGCTTCCCCCCCCCGACGCGTTCCGGGCTCAGAATTTTTCCGGGGCTTTCCCCTTTGAAATCATTATTCTTTTCGCCTGCGGAACGTATCTGTGCAGCGCGGGTTCTTGCTTCGTCACTGCGATGGCGTCGCCATCCGGTCACAGATTTTGACGAGGAGATTTTCCGATGACGAAGAAGATTCTGGCCGCCGTGCTGCTCACCGGATCGCTCATGGTTGCCGCGTGCAACACGGTCGAAGGCGCAGGCCGCGACGTGCAGAGCGCTGGCAAGGCCGTGGAAAAATCCGCGAACTAAGGGTCGCGCAGACTTTCGGTTTACTACCCCGCTCCCTAGCATGGCCCGCCCGTCAAACGGCGGGCCTTTTTTTGGGGTGGAGATGAGGCGGAATAATGGGTTTGGGCCACCTCTTAAGCATCGTCACCCTGAACTTGTTTCAGGGTCCATTGTCCAAATGGGACAAGGCTTTTGGCGCACCATGGATGCTGAAACACGTTCAGCATGACGAAGTGAAATGTCGGCAATCCGCCAGACAACCCAGCACGGGCTCAGGCCGAGGCCTCCTCCGCCGCTTCCACTTTCGCCGCCCTGCGATCGGTAAACCAGATCGCGACGATGGTGATTTCGTAAAGCAGCAGCAGCGGGATCGCGAGCATCAGCTGCGACACCACATCGGGCGGCGTCAACACGGCGGCCAGGATGAACGCCGCGACGATCATGTAGCGGCGCAACCCGATCAGTTGCGCCCGGGTGACGAAACCGGCGCGATTGAGCAGCATCAGCAGCACCGGCATCAGGAAACTGATCCCAAAGGCCAGGATGAACTGCATGACGAGGCCGAGATAGGCGTCCGCGCTGGGCAGCGCCTCGACCGACAGGCCGCTGCTGTTGCCCTGAAACTCCAGGAAAAAGTGGAAGGCGGTCGGCATCACCACGAAATAGGCGAGGCTCGCGCCCATCGCGAACAGGAAGGGCGTCGCCAGGATGAAAGGCAGCAGCGCCTTCTTTTCCTTGGCATAGAGACCCGGCGCGACGAAGGCCCAGAGCTGGTTGGCGATGATCGGAAAGGACAGACAGAAGGCGCCGAAGAACGCGATCTTCACCTGCACGAAAAAGGCTTCGTACAGCTTGGTGTAGACCAGCTTGCCGCCGCCGTCGCCGAACGCTTCCTTGAGCGGATGGACCAGGATCGCAAACAGCTGTTCGGAAAAATAGAAGCAGATCGCCCCGGTCGCCACCAGCGCATAGACGCATTTGAGCAAACGGCCGCGCAACTCGATCAAATGGTCGAGCAAGGGCGCCTTGCTGTCGTCGATATCCCCGATCATGCCGCTGCGTCACCCTTGTGCGGCGGGGTACCAAGCTCCGCCGACGCCTCCGCCACATAGGACGGACCGTCCGCCGCCGCGGGCGTTACGGGGGCCGATTCGGCGACAAAAGGCGGCTTTTCGGCCGGCGCTTCCGCCACATAGGGCGGCTTGTCGCCAGTATCCGCTTCGTCCGGCGCCGGCAGCGGTTCGGGCGGGGCGACTTCGGGCGGATGCTCGTCCATGATCCGCTTGTTCTGCGCCGCCCACTTCTTTTCCAGCTCTTCCAGCTCCACTTCGCGCACCATGGCGTCGATGCCGGTGCGGAAATGGCGGGCCATGCCCTGCGCCTTGCCGACGATCTGCCCCACCTTGTACAAGGCGCGCGGCAGATCCTTCGGCCCGATCACGATCACGGCAATGATCACGATCACCAGAAATTCGGACGAATCGATACCAAACATGCGGGACTACCGGCCTGCGCTAGAGGATCAGGCCTTGGTCTTTTCTTCGGTCGCGCTCGGCGCATCCTGCTCAGGCACGCGATGGCCCTCCAGGCGCGTAGCGGGCTTGGCCGGCGTCACATCGTCGTCGCTATCGTCAGCCATGCCCTTCTTGAAGCTCTTGATGCCCTTGGCCACATCGCCCATCAGGCCGGAAATACGACCGCCGCCAAACAGCAGCATGACGACCAGGAGCACGATGACCCAGTGCATCAGCGAAAAGGAACCCATTTTTTATACTCCTAGCAGAAGGCCTATCTAGGCGTCTTCCTCGTCATTTTCCACAACGGATTGACCGCCCAGACCCTCCAGCGCCAAATCGACCGGGTCGAGCAGGCCGGCGGCGCGCAGATCGTCCATGCCCGGAAGGTCGCGCCGGCTGCTAAGCCCGAAATGTGACAGAAAATCTACGGTCGTCGCATAGATGAGCGGCCGCCCCGGCACTTCGCGCCGTCCGGCGGGGCGCACCCAGCCCGCTTCCATCAGCACGTCGAGCGTGCCCTTGGCTACCTGCACCCCGCGGATCGCCTCGATTTCCGCGCGGCTCACCGGCTCGTGATAGGCGATGATCGCCAGCGTCTCCATCGCCGCGCGCGACAATTTGCGCGGCTCGTCCTTTTCGCGACGCAGGATATGGGCTAGGTCGCTCGCGGTCTGGAAATGCCATCGGCCGCCCCGCTCGACCAGATTGACGCCCCGTCCGGCATAATGGTCGGCCAGCGCGCCAAGCGCGGCGTCGAGGTCGCCGCCCTCCCCCACATGCAGCTTGATCTCGGCCGGCGTCAGCGGCGTTTCCGCCACGAACAGCGCGGCCTCCACCGCGCGCAGGAAGTCGTCTGGCTCCGCGGTCATGCCAAAGCATCCTGATTCGGCGCGGCGGCGCGCAAATAGAGCGGCGCGAAAATGCCGTCCTGCTGCATTTCCAGCCGCCCCTGCCGCGCCAGTTCCAGCGCCGCGACGAAACTGCTGGCAAGCGCTGACTTCGCCTTGGGCGTATCCAGATCGGGCGGCAGGAAGGATTCGAGCCGGGTCCAGTCGAGCGCCGAGCCCACCAGCGCGCCCACTCGCTGAATCGCCTCGTCCAATGTCATCACCGGCCGCACCGCGATGGTGTGGACCGCCGGTTGGGTGCGGGCGCGAATCTGTCCATAGGACTGGATCAGGTCGTAGAGGCTGGCCCGCCACAGCGCCTTCTTGACCAGCCGCAGCCCTTCGGGCTTGCGCCGGGCGAAGACATCGCGGCCGACCCGGTCGCGCGCCATCAGCCGGGCGGACGCATCGCGCATGGCGTGGAGCCGCTGGAGCCGCAGTTGCAGCCGCAGCGCGAGGTCTTCGGGGCTGGGATCGGCCTGTTCCTGCCGCGGCAGCAGCAGCGAGGATTTGAGATAGGCGAGCCAGGCCGCCATCACCAGATAATCCGCCGCCAGTTCCAGCCGCAATTCCCGCGCGCCGTCAATGAAATCGAGATATTGTTCGGTCAGTGCGAGGATGGAAATTTCGCGCAAATCAACCTTCTGCGTCCGCGCCAGGCTGAGCAGCAGGTCGAGCGGCCCTTCCCAGGCGTCGAAGCTGACGGTCAGCGTTTCCGGGCTGGGGATGGCAGGCGCGATGAAGAGATCGTCCACTGTCAGGCCGCCACAAGTCCCAGCAGTGAATCCCGCGTCGCCAGCAAATCCTCGATCGGTGGCTGGTTCGCCCCCCGCACGACCGACGCCATCGCCCGGTCGAGCCGCGCGCGCGCCTTGTCCGTAATCTCCGGCAACAGCGCCGCGATCCCGACCATATCGTCCATCCGGCCCCAGCAGTTGAGCGCCAGATCGCATCCCGCCGCGACCACGCCAGCGGCAAGGTCGGGTATGCTGCCCTTCAGCGCCTTCATGTCCAGATCGTCGGACATGAGCAGCCCGTTGAAGCCGATCCGCTGCCGGATGATCTCGCCGATGATCGTCGGCGACAGGCTGGCGGGGCGCTGCGCATCCCATTCGGTATAGACGACATGGGCGGTCATCCCGATCGGCGCCTGGTTGAGCGTGCGGAACGGCGCCAGGTCGGTTTCCAGCGCGTTGAGATTGGCGGTCACCACCGGCAGGTCGAGATGGCTGTCGACCATCGCCCGGCCATGGCCCGGCATATGCTTGACGATGCCGACCACGCCGCCTTCAGCCAGCCCCTCCAGCGTGGCGCGGCCCAGCGCCGCGACGCGCATCGGGTCGGCACCCAGCGTGCGGTCGCCCATGATGTCGCTCGCGCCCTCCTGCCGCACGTCCAACAGCGGCAGCGCATCGACGGTGATGCCCGCTTCCGCCAGAGTCAGCGCGATGGCGCGGGCATTGGCGCGCGCCGCCGCGATCGCACTGGACGGGGCAAGATCGTAGAGCCGGTCGAACTGCGCGCCCGCCGGGAAGCTCGGCCAGACCGGCGCCTGCATCCGCGCCACCCGGCCACCTTCCTGATCGATCATGATCAGCAGGTCGTCGCGCCCATGCAGGCCGCGCAGCTCGTCGGTCAGCGCGCGCAACTGCGCCCGATCGGCGATATTGCGCTTGAACAGGATGTAACCGGCGGGCTGCGCCTCCGCAAAGAAGGCGCGCTCGTCGCCGGTCAGGGTTTCGCCGGACAGACCGAAGATGACGGGTTTCATGGGCGCGATGGTAGCGGGGGGAACAGCGAATGTCGAAGTTTCTTACGCCCTCCCCCGCTCAAAGGAGAGGGCGTAGATTAACCGGTCAATTCACCACCAGGCAACTTTCGCCCGCCACCTTGAGCTTGCCGCAGATCATGCTCGCCTGCCCGCCGGCGCTGGCGCGCAGGCGATAGACGGTGCCGCCGCCGACCTGCGCCGGCTCCACCGTCATGGCGAGCGGGGCGAGATAGGCAAAGCGCTTGGACAGCTTGGTCCAGGCATCCTTGGCGCCTGACGCGCTGCCATAGGCGCCGAGCTGGATCATCGCGCCACCGGCAGCCGCCTTGGGCGCTTGCGCCGGGCGGACGCCGGTTTCGTCGGTCACGCGCGCGGTCACGCTGGCGGCCGGCTTGTTCGGCGCGGCTGGCGCAGGACCGGCGGGCGCAGGCGCTGTCTTGGCGATCGGCGCTTCGGGCACCCGGCTCGGGTCGATGCGGCCATCGCGCTGCACACCTTCGCTGGCGGCGAAGCTGGCATCGCCTTCGCCATCGAACTTCTTGGCGTCGGCCTCGTTGGCGGCGATCTTGTAATCCTGCGTCGGCGCGGCGATCAACTGCCCCTCGCCAGCGCCACCGCCGCCATTGCGGTTCTGCATCCACCAGACGCCGGCCACCACCGCGCCGATCAGCGCAAGGCCAAGCAGGATCAGGCCCAGCAGCCGCAGCGGCGAGATCGGTTCGTCACCGTCGTCGTCGATAGCCGGCTCCAGCCAGGGCAGACGATCCTCATCGTCCAGATCCAGTCGCCCACGCGCATAATCGCTCATTTCCCGCGCCTCACTGCATTTCCGTCAGGGCCGCAACGCCCATGAGCGCCAAGCCGTTGCGGATAATCTGCCCTATTCCTTGGGCGAGGAAAAGCCGCGTGGCGGTCAGCGCCGGATCGTCGGCCACTATGACGCGCGCACGCGGATCGTCGTTGCCCATATTCCACCAGCCATGGAAGGCGGATGCCAAGTCATTGAGATAGAAGGCAACGCGATGCGGTTCGCGGGCCAGCGCCGACCCTTCCACCACTCGCGGGAACTGCGCCGCCAGCTTGACGATGGCCAATTCCGCCGTCCCAAGAAGGGACAGGTCGGGCGCCGGCAGGACGATCCCGGCCTCTTCCGCCCGCCGGCCGAGCGAGGAAATCCGCGCATGGGCGTACTGGACATAGAAGACCGGATTGTCCTTCGACGCCTCCACCACCTTGGCGAAGTCGAAATCCATCTGCGCATCGGCCTTGCGCGTCAGCATGGTGAAGCGGACCACATCCTTGCCCACTTCCTGCACGACATCGGCCAGCGTCACGAAATTGCCAGCCCGCTTGGACATCTTCACCGGCTCGCCGTCGCGCAGCAGGCGGACCATCTGAATGAGCTTGACGTCGAAGCGCGCCTTGCCCTCGGTCAGCGCGGCGACGGCGGCCTGGATGCGCTTGACCGTACCCGCATGGTCCGCGCCCCAGATGTCGATCAACTGGTCGGCGGACTGCGCCTTCTGGTAATGATAGGCCATGTCGGCGCCGAAATAGGTCCATGACCCGTTCGACTTCTTGATCGGCCGATCCTGATCGTCGCCGAACTTCGTCGAGCGGAACAGCGGCAGTTCCACCGGCTCCCAGTCGTCGGGCAGTTCGCCCTTGGGCGCTTCCAGCACGCCGTCATAGACCAGGTCATGCGCGCGCAGCCAGGCTTCGGCCTCGTCCGGCTTCCCCGCCGCCTGCAACTCGGCTTCGGACGAGAAGATGTCGTGATGGATGCCCAGCAGCGCCAGATCGTCGCGGATCATGTCCATCATCTTCGCCACCGCGAAGGTACGGAAGGTCACGAGCCAGTCGGCTTCAGGGCCGCCGACGAACCGGTCGCCATATTCGGCGGCCAGCGCCTGTCCCACCGGCACCAGATAATCGCCGGGATACAGGCCTTCGGGGATCGCGCCGACATCTTCGCCCAGCGCTTGCGCGTAACGCAGATGCGCCGACCGGGCGAGCACGTCCACCTGCCCGCCCGCATCGTTGATATAATATTCGCGCGTCACCTTATGCCCGGCATATTCCAGCAGCGTGGCGAGCGCATCGCCCACCACCGCGCCGCGGCAATGACCCATATGCATCGGCCCAGTCGGATTGGCCGACACATATTCGACATTGACGGTCACGCCCTGCCCGATATCGGACCGGCCATAATCGGCGGCATCGGCATGGATCGCGGCCAGCTCCGCGCGCCAGGTCGGATCGGTGAGCGTCAGGTTGATGAAGCCGGGACCGGCGATCGCCGCGCTCTCAACCTCGTCCAGCGCCTGCAACTTCGTCACGATCGCATCGGCCAGCGCGCGCGGATTGGTGCCCGCAGGCTTGGCCAGCACCATCGCGGCGTTGGTGGCCAGGTCGCCATGGCTGGGGTCGCGCGGCGGCTCGACCGTCACCGGCTTGCGGTTGAGGCCGGCGGGCAGCACGCCCTCGGCCTCCAGCGCGTCCAGCACAGCGTCGAGATGGACGATGAAACGGGTGTAAAGGGACACGGGCATTTCCTTCAACGTCCGTTCGCCCCGAGCGAAGTCGAAGGGCCTGGCAAAGCCGAAGGCGAAGCCACTTCGCTCCGCTCAGTGCCGGGCTTCGACTTCATCTCAGCCCGAACGGAGATAATTTAGCGGGCTTAACGGGTCGCGTTATATCGGAGCTGATCCTGGGTCAGGTTGAAACCCACGAGCAGCTCGAAGCTGGTTCGCTGCAGCGCCGCCTTGACGTCGGGCTGGGCGAAGGGATCGATCGCGGCGTCGGCGTCGCCGGCCTTGCGCTTCTGCGTGATCTTGGTCTGGATCTCGGCGGGCAGCGTGGCCGCCGCCTTGTTCACATAGGAACCGGCCTTGGCCTGCGCGCTGGCGCGATAATCGCCCGCCGCGAAGTTCAGCGTCACCTGGCCGACGCGCTTGGCGACGACATTGGTGCCGGCCTGCACCACGGCGGAGAAATAGGGCAAGGTCACCTGCCGCGCCGCGCTGGCGTCGCTACGCCGCGCATTCACGGTGAAGGTCGCTTCGGTATAGAATTGATCGCTCTCCGCGCAGGTCGAGCGCAGATTGGTGATTTCCGCCACCACGTCGATCGCCGCCGCGTCGGTGCGGCCTGGAGCGCTAAAGAGCGTGATGTCGCCAGTCTGCGCCGGGATCGCCGCTGTCGGGCAGGCCGAACGCACCGCGACGATGCCGCCGGTCGCGTCGATCTCGCCCCGGCGCGAACAGCCGGCCAGAGCGAGGGCCAGCATGGCAGTCACGGCGATATGAGACACTTTCACAGGCAGATATTCCTTCGCACGGGCCGACGGGCCAGAAGCTCCGCGCTTTCCTTATCCATCCGCCGCCCGCCACGCAACCGCCCATCCCTTCAACACATAAAGACGCGGCTTTCCGATCCGCGCCTTCCATCTGGCTGGTTCGCTCTTTCTTCCGGCCGCACATTCGCCTAAGCGGCAGGGCATGACGCATGCGCCCTCCGCCCGCCCGCCGATGAAGCTCCTGATCGCCGCGCCGCGCGGCTTTTGCGCCGGGGTCGATCGCGCGATCATCATCGTCGAAAGGGCGATCGAGGCCTATGGCGCGCCGGTCTATGTCCGCCACGAAATCGTCCACAACAAGTTCGTCGTCGACGGGCTGAAGGCGAAGGGCGCGATCTTCGTCGAAAGCCTTGACCAGGTGCCCGACGGCGTGCCGGTCGTCTTTTCCGCCCATGGCGTGCCCAAGGCGGTCCCGGCCAAGGCCGAAGCGCGTGGCCTGTCCTATCTCGACGCTACCTGCCCGCTGGTCAGCAAGGTCCATCGCCAGGCCGAAAGGCAGGTCGCGGCGGGCCGCCACATATTGTTCATCGGGCATAAGGGGCACCCGGAGGTGATCGGCACCTTCGGCCAGGTGCCCGACGGCACGATGACCCTGATCGAAACGGTCGAGGACGCCGAAGCCTTCACGCCCGCCGACCCCGACAATCTCGCCTTCCTGACCCAGACGACGCTGTCGGTGGACGATACCGCCGCAATCGTCGCCACGCTGGAACGCCGCTTCCCCACCATCGCCGCACCCAAGGGCGAGGATATCTGCTACGCGACGTCCAATCGCCAGACCGCGGTGAAGGCGATCGCCGCCCGCTGCCAGGCGCTCTACGTCATCGGCGCGCCCAACAGCTCCAACTCTCTTCGGCTGGTGGAAGTGGCCGAGCGCGAAGGCACCCCCGCCCGTCTGATCCAGCGCGCCAGCGAGATCGACTTCGCCTGGCTGGCAGGCGTGACCACGCTGGGCCTGACCGCAGGCGCCTCTGCGCCGGAGATATTGGTGCGCGAAGTGGTCGACCGGCTGGCGGAACGCTTCACCGTCGAGGAAGAGCAGGTGGAAACCGCGCGCGAGACGATCGCCTTCAAGCTGCCCCGCGGACTGGAGGCCGCCTGAACCATGGCCGTCTACACCCATGTTCCCGCCGAAGAGATCGACGCCTTCCTCACCCGCTACGACGCCGGCCGGCTGGTATCGGCCAAGGGCATCGCCGAAGGGGTGGAGAACAGCAATTACTTGCTGGAAACCACCGGGGCGGACGGAAGCGGCCATCGCTACATCCTGACGCTCTACGAAAAGCGGGTGGATGAGGCGGACCTGCCCTTCTTCATGGACTTGCTCGATCATCTGGGCGCGCGCGGTTGCCTCGTGCCCCGCTTCATCGCCGATCGCGAAGGCCGCCGACTCCAGCAGCTTTCCGGCCGCCCCGCCTGCCTGATCGAATTTCTGACCGGGATCAGCGTCACCGAACCCACCTCCGGACAGGCGCGCGCCGCCGGCGTGGCGCTGGGCGAATTGCACAAGGCGGCGCAGGGATTTGCGGGCGAACGACGCAACGCCCTCGACATCGCCGGCTGGCACGCGCTGGCGGCGAAATGCGGGGGGGATTTCGACCGGATCCAGCCCGGCCTTGCCGCGCGCGTGGGCGAGGAACTGGCATTTCTCGACGCCCATTGGCCCGCCGACCTGCCCCGGTCGGTGATCCATGCCGACCTTTTCCCCGACAATGTGCTGATGCTGGGCGAAGAGGTGACCGGCCTCATCGACTTTTATTTCAGTTGCACCGATATCCGCGCCTACGACCTGGCCGTCACCCACAGCGCCTGGTGCTTCAGCAATGACGGCGCGACCTGGTATGGCGCGCGCGGCGCGGCGATCGGTGCGGGTTATGCGCAGGCCCATGGGCTGAGCGAAGCCGAACGCGCCGCCTTCCCGATCCTGTGCCGCGGCGCGGCTTTGCGCTTCCTGCTGACCCGCGCCTATGACTGGATCAACACCCCGGCCGACGCGCTGGTGACGCGCAAGGATCCGCTCGCCTATCTGCGCCGGCTGGATTTCTACGCCAGCGCCGACACGTCGGCGCTGCTGGGTCAATAATTGCAAGCCGTTCGGGCTGAGCCTGTCGAAGCCCTATTCTTCTCAGAAGAAAGGAAAGCGCTTCGATAAGCTCAGGGCCAGCGGAAATATAGGTTTTCGTTTCCATGACCGACCTCCCCACCGTAGACATTTTCACCGACGGCGCCTGCAAGGGCAATCCCGGTCCGGGCGGCTGGGGCGCGGTGCTGCGCTTTGGCGATACCGAAAAGGAGATTTCCGGCGGCGAGGCGCAGACGACCAACAACCGCATGGAGATGATGGCGGCGGTCGAGGCCCTCAACCTGCTCAAGAAACCGTGCAAGGTCACGCTCTACACCGACAGCAAATATGTGCTGGACGGCATCACCAAATGGATTTTCGGCTGGCAGAAGCGCGGCTGGCGCACCGCCGACAACAAGCCGGTCAAGAATGTCGAAATCTGGCAATTGCTGGTGAAGGCGATCGCCCCCCATCAGGTGACCTGGCAATGGGTCAAGGGCCATGCCGGCCACCCGGAAAATGAGCGCGCCGATGCGCTCGCCTGCGCCGCGGCGGAGAGCTTTCGACGGTGATAGGCCTACCGTTCGTATCGAGCGCAGTCGAGAAATAGAAAAGCGCCATGTGTTCCCGAGAAGGCGGGAACACATGGCCTTTTCACTTACCCCCGCAGAATCGCCTCGATCAGCGTCACGTCCGCCGGCTTGTCGGCATCGATGCACGCTTCCGGGCTGTCCATTGCCACCAGCCGCGCGGTCAGGCCGAATTTACGTCCGATCCGCGCCATGCCGCCGCGCAGCGTCAACACCCGCAACAGGGCGCCCAGCAGGGCGAAAGGCCCGAACGCGGCCAATATCTTCCACCCCTTTTTGCGGTCCTGTTCCACCTCCTGCCACAGCGCGATCACCGGGCGGGCCTTCTTGCTGCCGAACCAGAAAATGTTCGCGCCCGACCACCAGCCATCGCGGAATTTGAGCCAGGTCCGCCGCGAATCGGGATAGCGCGCCAGCAATGTCGCCCGTTCCACCATGGCGACGGCGATGTCCGCACCGCCGGCTTCCGCCACGAACTGGTCGAGCATCGTCCGGTCGAGCAGCACATGGTCCGCCGTGGTCAGCAGGATCGGAAACGGCAGGTCGCCCCGCTCCAGCAACGCCAGCAGCGACGAGCCGATCCCCTGCCCGCCCGTCTCGAACCGCACGCGCGGATGGTCGGCCAGCCAGGCGGTAGCCGGATCGGCGGCGAAGACGTCGGGCCGCTGCGTCAGCACGATCACCTGCCCGATCGCGGGATGGTCGAGCAGCGCGCGGGCGGGGCGGTTGATCATCGGTTCGCCCCCGACCGGAACCAGCGGCTTGACCGGCACCCCGGCGGCGATGGCCAGCGGATCGGCGATGGGGCGTGCGCCCGCGAGCAGGATGGCGGTGATGGAACCAGTCATCGCCGCGCCCTAGAACATTCTGAAGTCGGCTGGAACAGACGACGACTCGCAGAATGCGGAAAAACAGGAAAAGCGGAGCGGGCGGCGTGCGAAAAGCCGCTTATTTGCCCGCTGCCGGAGCCGCCGCGGCCTTTTGCGCGAACGCCTCGTGGATTCCCACGCGCAGCCCCTGATATTGCGCCAGCCGCGCCCGGAACGCCGCCAGTTCCGCCCCCGCCAGTTGCGCGGTGGTGGTGAACTTCACCGACAGCGGATTGACCGTCGCGCCGTTGCGATACAGTTCATAATGAAGATGCGGCCCGGTCGACAGGCCGGTGGAGCCGACATAGCCGATCACCTGGCCGCGTCGCACCCGCTGGCCCGGCGCCGCGGCGATGCGGCTCATATGCGCATAGCCGGTGGCGAGGCCGCCGCCATGCTGGATGCGGACATAATTGCCATGGCCGCCATGCCGCCCGGCAAAGGCGACCACGCCGTCGGTGACGGCATAGATGGGGGAGCCATAGCGGGCCGCGAAGTCGATGCCCGCGTGCATCCGCGTATAGCCCAGGATCGGATGGCGGCGCTGGCCATAGCCCGACGACATGCGCCCGGCGACCGGGGCGGACAGCACGCCGCGCCGCTCGCCCACGCCCGACGCCTCGAACCATTCGGTCCGCCCGTCCCTGGTCCATTTGAGCATATCGACCGACTTGCCGCGCGCACGCTTCAGCCCGGCATAGAGCAGGTCGCCCACCTCGACGTCCCCGGTTTCCGCGCGGCGATATTCCGTTACGATATCGTAACGGTCGCCCGCGCCGATGCCGCCCAGATCGACCTGCCCCGCGATCACGCGCAGGAAGGCCTGCACCGCCTTGGGCGGCGCGCCGGATGCGCGGGCGGAGCGATAGATGCTGTCGCCGACCACGCCCTGGATGCGCAGCGGCGTATTGTCGACGCGGATCGGGATGCGCTTGACCGACAGCACGCCGCCCGCCCGCGTCAGTTCCAGCGCCAGGTCGAGCCGTGCGCGAAACGCCAGCTTGTCGAGCGGCCGAGGCCGGTCGCGGCTCACGCGGCGGCCCAGGATGATGTCGAGCGCGGTGCCAGGCTTCACACCGTCGCTGATGTCGCCGCCGACCATGGCGGCGATGGTCGCCACGTCGCCGCTGCTGACCCCGGCGCGCGACAGCGCGCGGCCCAGCGTGTCGCTGCTGCCGATCTGGGCGCTCAGTTCGATCTGGGGCCGTTCGGGCGTTTCACGCAATGGCTGCACCGCATCGGTTGCGCCCATATGCCGGCCGCTGTCCGCGCCCAGCGCGAGCGGCGTCATCATCTGGCTGCGCACTTCGTCATAATGCGCGTCGTCCAGGCGCGCGCCGGGCAGGCCGGGAATCGGCTGGAAACCGGGTGAGAGATAGAGGGCGGTGGCGCACAGGCCGAAACAGGTGAAAAGACCACGAAACCAGGTGAGGCTGCCCACCCGCTCGGCGAGGTCCGGGACCAGCTCGACCTCATCGGCCCAGTCGCGCAACCGTGCTCGCCAATCCTTCGGCGCCGCCATGGGCGCACGGCCCAGCGCATCGGCCATCCACAGCGACATGGATGCGCCGCCCTGCTGCGACCCGAACTGGCTTTCCTGAAACAAACCCGCGACCCCAAAGGCATTGTTATCATTGCTGCGCCGGCAACGTCCCCCGCGCCATGCGTGGGCGGGACTGTTGTGAACGCACAGGGTTAAAGTCAAATAAAGACGTTGCAATGACGTCGCCCCCTGCGACGAAGCGTGTCTATCGCCGGACGGGCGCGCGCCGATCAATGGAACCGGCGAATCCCCTTGCTCCCTGCGCCGTCCTCCCCGACAGAGGGCTGACCATGGTCCAGTTCGCCCGTTCCCCCATCACCGCCGTTCTGGGCCCCACCAATACCGGCAAGACCCACCTCGCCGTCGAACGGATGTGCGGCCATTCGAGCGGCATGATGGGCTTCCCCCTCCGTCTGCTGGCGCGCGAAGTCTATGACCGGGTGGTCGCGATCAAGGGGCCGGCGCAGGTCGCGCTCATTACCGGCGAGGAAAAGATCGTCCCGCCCCAGGCCCGCTATTTCCTGTGCACGGCCGAATCGATGCCCATCGACGCAGGCAGGCAGGCAGGAGGCGCACAAACGAATACCGCAGGCCGGCAGGCCGGAGGCGCGCCTAATGATTTGAAGGATTATGCCTTCGTCGCGCTGGACGAAGCGCAACTGGGCGCTGACCCGGAACGCGGACATATCTTCACCGACCGGCTGCTGCGCGCGCGCGGACGGGAGGAAACGATGATCCTCGGTTCCGCCAGCATCAGCCGTGTCGTCAAATCGCTGGTCCCCGATATCGAGATTATCGGCCGCCCGCGCTTCTCCACCCTGTCTTATGCGGGCGCGAAGAAGCTCTCCCGCCTGCCTAAACGCTCCGCCATCGTCGCCTTCTCCGCCGAGGAAGTCTATGCCGTCGCCGAAATGCTGCGGCGCTTTCGCGGCGGCGCGGCGGTGGTGATGGGCGCGCTCAGCCCCCGCACCCGCAATGCGCAGGTGCAGATGTTCCTCAATGGCGACGTCGATTATCTGGTCGCGACCGACGCGATCGGCATGGGCCTCAACCTCGACGTCGCCCATGTCGCCTTCGCCTCGCTGCGCAAGTTCGACGGCCGCCGCACCCGCCGCCTGACCGTCAGCGAAATGGCGCAGATCGCCGGACGCGCGGGCCGCCATCACAAGGACGGCACCTTTGGCAGTCTGGGCGGCGAAGATGGTGACGCCGCCTTCACGCCCGAAGAGATCGAAGCGATCGAGGCGCATCGCTTCCCGCCGATCGAGCAACTCTTCTGGCGCGATGGCACGCCGCGCACCGACCGGCTCGACCTGCTGATCGCCGATCTGGAGGAGCGCCCGGACCGCCCCGAACTGCGCGCCGCGCCGCAGGCGGTGGACCTGGCCGTGCTTAAGCGGCTCGCCGAAGACCCGTTGGTGATCGAGCGGGTGCGGACCAAACGCCAGGTCGAACGGCTCTGGGCCGCCAGCAGCCTGCCCGATTTCCAGAAACTGGGCGCGGACCACCATGCCCGCGCCGTCAGCCGCATCTGGCGCTTCCTGTCGGAAGGGAACGGTTACATCCCCCGCGACTGGTTCGCACAGAATCTGGCGCGACTCGATTCGGTGCAGGGCGACATCGACACGCTGTCGGGCCGGATCGCAGCGGCGCGGACATGGTCCTATATCGCCCACCGCCCCGACTGGCTGGAATATCCCGCCGAGATGGCGGAGCGCACCCGCGCGCTGGAGGAAAAACTGTCCGATGCGCTGCACGCCGCGCTGACGCAGCGTTTCGTGGACCGGCGCACCTCGGTCCTGCTGCGCGATATCGGGCAGAATGCCAGCAACCTGCCGGTGACGGTGGACCCGGATGGGCGCGTCTGTGTCGATGGCGAGACGATCGGAAAACTTGACGGCTTCCGATTCTCGGTCGATCCCGCTACGCGACATCAGGATCGAAAGATGTTGCTGGCGGCCGCGGAACGGCGCCTTGGAAAGGTATTGCGAGTGAAGGCAGACGAACTGGTGGGCGCGGCGGATACGGATTTCGCGCTCATGGACGAAGCGGGACAGGCCCCACGCATCGCCTGGGGCGAAACGCCGGTGGCGACGCTGCTGGCGGGGCCAGCCCTGCTCGCGCCCGAAATTCGGCTGGATCGCGCGATTCTCGATCTGGATCAGGACGTCCAGAAACAGGTCGCCGCCCGCCTGGCCGCCTGGTTCGACGCGCAGAAGCAGAAGCATCTCCTGCCGCTGGTCAAGATGAACGACAGTGCGCTCGACCCCGAAGTGCCCGCCGTGGTCCGCGCCGTGTTCGCGCAACTGGGCGATGCGGGCGGCGTTATCGCGCGGATCGACCTCGATTCGGCGCTCGGCCATCTCGACAAGGACCAGCGCCACCTCCTGCGCAAGGCGGGCATCGATATCGGCGTGCTCGACATCTATCATCCCGGCCTGTTGAAGCCGGGCGCGGCGCGCTGGCGCTCCGCCCTGCTGGCCGCGCGCATCGGCAAGCCCTGCCTGCCGCTGCCCGCTGCCGGCCTGACGTTGATTCCCGCGGGTGAGAAGTTCGAACAGATGGGCGCGCGCATCGCCGGCTTCCGCGGCTTTGGCGACCAGATGCTGCGCATCGACATGGCCGAACGCATGGCGCGCACCGCGCATGAAACCATCGCCAGGAACGAAGCCTTCACCCATGTCAGCCCGCAGATCGTGTCGCTGGGCCTGTCCGAACCCTCGTTCCTGCAACTGATGCGCCTCGCCGGCTTCCGCCCGGTCGAAGCGCCAACGCCGAAACCGGCCGCAGAAACGGTCGCGCCCGTGGAAGCGAGCGAAGGCCCAGAACCGACCGAAGGCGTAGAGCCCGCCGAGCCCGTCGAAGCCCCGACCGTCAATGCGGCGAACTGGGTGTTCAAGGGTCGGCAGAAGCCGCGCCCCGAACGGGCGCAGCAATCGCGCGGCCCGCGCCGCGCCGACAAGCAGGGCGACGGCCCATCCAGCGATAGCAAGCGCGGTGGCGGCAAGTCCGGCGCAGAGCGCCAACAGCGCGATCGCGCGGGCGCCCCGGCGCATCGCAGCAGCCCGGCCCCGGTCAACAACGCCTTTGCGGGACTCGCCGACCTGCTCGGCCGCAATGGCTGACCCGGTGACCGGCATCGGCCATGGGCCGACGCTGCGCATCGATAAATTGCTCTGGTTCGCCCGGCTGTCCAAAAGCCGTTCGGCGGCTCAGAAACTGGCCGAGGACGGCCATATCCGCCTCAACGGCCGCCGCATCGAGCGCGCCCACGCGCCGGTGCGCGCGGGCGACCTCATCACCTTCCCCCATGGCGACGCCGTGCGCGTGGTGCGCGTGATCCAGCTCCCCACCCGCCGCGGCCCCGCCCCCGAAGCGCAAGCCTGCTACGAGGAACTGACGGTCGGCGCGTGAGCGGGACAGATCAGGCACCGTTTCGTCAGCCATCGACCAGAATCGGACATATAAGCATCGTCACCCTGAACTTGTTTCAGAGTCCATTCCTCTGGATAGAGCAATGGTTTATTCGGCTCGATGGATGCTGAAACAAGTTCAGCATGACGCCGTGGGGAATGTCGCCTTCCCACCCTAATCAGCCATGTCGCGCCTTCCCCAATCGTCTGTCCTACACCCCCGGATTGCCCTATGGTGCCATCCGGCTCCTTCCCATGGTCTATCCCGCCCCACCGCCAGCCAGCACGGCTGGCGGACAATTCGCCGTGAAAATTTCGCCATAGGCGACATGCAAGAAGTTCGGGAAGATCCGGACCCCAGGTCCACCGCCCCAATTTCGGCGAACCTCCGCAAAACATCTCCCTGCAATGGTGTGAACTTCGCCTCTCCGCCCGGCCAAACCGGTCCTAAACACCACGCAACAATATCCTCATTGACCTTCGGCCTGCCTAAGCATAGCAGGACGGCGTTTTTCCAAGCCAAGAGTGCCCTGACAATGACCTATGTCGTGACCGACAACTGCATCCGCTGCAAATATATGGATTGCGTCGAGGTCTGCCCCGTGGACTGTTTCTACGAGGGCGAGAACATGCTGGTCATCAACCCCAGCGAGTGCATCGACTGCGGCGTGTGCGAGCCCGAATGCCCGGCCGAGGCGATCCTGCCCGATACCGAGAATGGCCTGGAAAAATGGCTGGAGCTGAACACGAAATTCTCCGCCGAATGGCCCAACATCACGGTCAAGGGCGACGCGCCTGCCGATGCCGACGCGATGAGCGGTATCGAGAACAAGCTGGAGAAATTCTTCTCGCCCGAGCCCGGCGCCGGCAACTGATCCGGGCGGCCCGCGCCGCCCATCCTGCGTCCCGTTTTGCGCCACACTCCCGGCCTTCATGTCCGGGGGTGGTAATTTTGTTACGAATCTGCTAAATAGCGCTCCAACGGTCGGACATCCCCCTGCCCGACCCTGGAGAATACGCTTCATGTCTTGACGGTGGCGCCGTGGACCTCCCGGCATATGTCTCTTGCACATCTGCCCCGCGACGGCCCGTTCCCCGGTTGAATTGGAAAGGTATCAAATGGCTGCCAAGGCGCTGTCCTTTGACGTTGGTGATTATGTCGTTTACCCCAAGCACGGCGTTGGCCGTGTGATCGAACTGCAAAAGGAGCAGATCGCGGGCATGGAGCTGGAGCTATATGTGCTCCGTTTCGAAAAAGAGCGCATGACGCTGCGCGTTCCGACCAATAAAGCCGAAGGCGTGGGCATGCGCAAGCTGTCCTCCAACAAGACGCTTGAGGAATCGATGGAAACCCTCAAGGGCAAGCCCAAGGTCAAGCGGACCATGTGGTCGCGCCGTGCGCAGGAATATGAAGCGAAGATCAATTCGGGCGACCTGGTGTCGATCGCCGAAGTGACCCGCGACCTGTTCCGGGCCGACGACCAGCCCGAGCAGAGCTATTCCGAACGCCAGATTTTCGAAGCCGCGTCCAGCCGCCTCGCCCGCGAACTCGCCGCGATGGAAGAAACGGATGAGCCGACCGCGCTCAAGAAGATCCTGCGCATCTTGAACGAAGCCGCACCCAAATATGCCAAGGTCGAAGGCTGACAAGCCGGCCGCTCAGGCTGAAAAAGGAAAAGGGACGCTCCGATCATCGGAGCGTCCCTTTTTATTGGCCTTCTGCGACAGTGTCGTGCGGAAAAAGGAGAGCCGCCTTTTTGCAAAGCGGCCTGCGCTATCCAATGCATCGCCCTCGGCGAATACCCTTTACTGGCCCTTGTCGCCCACGGCATCCTTGGCCGCGGAACCGACATCGCTGGCCGCCTGACCGACCTGATCCGCCGCGCCTTCCACCGCTTGATTCTTGCTGGTTTGGCTGGTGACCAGGAAGAAGGCCGCGACGGCGACCACCACAACCAGCAACAGGATGGCGAAGGTCGTGCCACCGCCGCCACGCTTCTCTATGACCGTTGTCGTGGTCGTCGCGGGACGCTCCTGATAATCCGCCATGAGATGATCCTCCATAGTGTTTCTGGGTTTCACAATGCTTGGAGGGATGCGGCGGTTCCCCTCGCTCTATCGCCCCAGCATGCGGTCGAGCGCCGTCGCGATGGCGGTCATGCCCGCCAGATTGGGATGATAGGGCGTGAACGGATCGACGCCGGGACGCGCGACGAAGCCGTTCGACCAAGGCTGCGCCGCGCAGGCATCATGCCCGCGCGACAATGTCGAGGCACGCAGCACGTCGGCGCCATTGTGCTTCGCCACGCTGGCGGTCAGGCGCGCCAATCGATCGGCCGTCGCCTGCGCCGTGGCAAGCGCCTGCCCCGACAAAGGCACTTGCGGACATGGCGCGCCCGATGGCAGCAAGGTGACATAATCGACAAAAACGATCCGGGCCTGCGGTGCACGACGGCGAGCCTCCGCCGCGATCCGATCGAGATCGGCGGCCAGTTTCGACCAGTCCGCGTCTGTCGGGACGGCGGGTGCCGGGAAGGATGGCTGCCGCGCCGTCATAGCCTTGCACATGGCGAAAGCTTTCGCGAGGGCGGGACGATCCTCCGCACCCTTGCAGGATTCGACGAACAGATAGCCGACATAGCTGACATCATTTGCCGCCGATGGTGATCGTCACCAGCGCCGTATCGGGCGTCAGTGCGTCCAACTGCGGCGCCAGTTCCTTCCACGGCCCCAGCAGATGCGCGGTGGTGGCGCCGCCGCAACTGACGTCGACCAGATCAAGCTGGCGCAGGCGCGCCAGTTGATGCGCATAATTATCCTTCGACCGGGTGCAGCGCGTGGCGGGATTGTCCGCCGATACCGTCACCCCCGGTCCGGCGGCAAAGGAGCTGCCCAAGGCGACATAGCGGGCGGATGGCACGGTCGGCGCGGTAGACTGGCCCGGCGCGGTGGCGCAGCCCGCCACCAACAGGATGGGCAGGAGAGCCGCCAGCATGGTCGATCGATATTTGCTATTCACCCGTCATCTCCCGCATAGCCATCCACGGGCGGCTTCGCCCGCAGTCGCCGTTAAACGCGACCCGTGCCTTTAGAGCGGGACGAAGGCGCCCTTTGCCCGGTCCTTGATCACCTTGTCGGCGCGGAACACCGATCCGCTCATGGTGATGTAGACGCCCGGCTCCGCGACTTGCGCCGTGGCGAAGGCCATGCCGAGGTTGAAGCTGGCGTCGCTCTCGCCGAAGCGCGCAGGGGCGAGCGCGCCGACCAGCACGATGGTCTTGCCCTCGATCCCGGCAAGCTGCCTGGCCGTGTCGGTCATGGTATCGGTGCCATGGGTGATGACGATGTGATTTTCGACCGCCGCGGCGACGCGGGCGTAGATCAGCGCACGATCCGTCTCGTCGAGTTCCAGACTATCCTTGCGCGTCACTTCCTCGATACGGAAGGGCCGCTTGACCCGCGCGACCTCCAGCAGCTTGGCCATCACGGTTTCGCCGACCTGATAGTCGGACAACGCGTCGAAATAGATTTTGTCGATCGTGCCGCCGGTGGTGAGCAGCAGGATCGGTGTATCGGGGGACAACATGGCGGACTCCGGGGATCGATAAGCGCGCGCCTTAGCGCAAAAGCCTTCCCCCCGGAACCGCCCTTATGCGCCGCGCGCCATCGCTTCGCCGCGGTCGCGGGCGGCGGCCAGCGTATCGGTCAGCAGCGCCAGCAGCCGGTCATCGGCGTCGAGGGCGTTCAGTCCCTCGCGCGTCATACCGCCGGGGCTGGCGACGCGATCGGCCAGCACGCCCGGACCATCATTGGCGCGGGCGGCCATATTGGCCGATCCCTGCACCGTCGCCATCGCCATGCGCGCGGCCTGATCGGCGGGAATGCCGATCGCCTCGCCTGCCCGCGCCAGCGCATCGACGAAGCGGAACAGAAAGGCAGGGCCACAGCCCGACAGCGCCGTGACCTGATTGAACAGGGCTTCGTCGGCGATCCACTCGACCAGGCCAAGCGGCTGGATCAGCGCGGCCACGTCCGCCCTGGCCTGGGCCGAGGTTGCGTCGTCGGTGAATAGCGCCGTTACCCCCTCGCCCAGCCCGACCGGCAGGTTGGGCATGGCGCGCACGATATCGCGGGCAACGGGGAAACGGGCGCGCAGATCGGCGAGCGTCGTGCCGGCGAGGATCGAGACGATGCGCGTGTCGGCGGCGCATAGCGGCGCCAGCGCAACGGCGACGTCGGCGATCTGATAGGGCTTCATGCCCAGCAGGACGGTGGTCCCTGCGGGCAGCGCAGCGGGATAGTCCGTCACGACCGCGACGCCGTCGGCCACCGGCTGGCCGCTGGGGCGCAGCACCGTGACGCGCGCGGGGTCGAGGCCGCAGTCGAGCCAGCGGGACAGCATCTGCCCGGCCATGTTCCCGCAGCCGACCAGAAAGAGATGATCGGGGAAGAGATGATCAGGCCAGGTCTGCGTCATCGGATCAGGCCTCGCCGCGGGTTTCGATCAGGCTGGCGGAAATCGCCTCCGACGGCGACTTGCCGCCCCAGAGCACGAACTGGAACACCGGATAGAAACGCTCGCATTCATCGATCGCGGTTTCGACCAGCAACTGCGCCTGATCGAGCGTCAAGGTGCCGCCTGCGCCGAGCAGCGCGCCATGGCGGAACAGGATGATGCCGCTCGACGACCAAAGCTCGAAATGGCCCAGCCAGAGCTGTTCGTTGATGAGGCCCAGCGTCTCGTAGATGGTGCCGCGCTTCTCCTCGGTCACGCGAATGTCAGGCAGCGCCAGCAGTTGGAGCACCTGATCCTCGTCGCGCCAGATGCCGCGCAGCTCATATTGCGCCCATGACCCCTGGGTGTTCGCGACGATCTCATCTTCGCCGACCTGCTCGAACGTCCAGCCATGCGCTTCGAAATAGGCCGCCAGCATATCGATCGGCGCGGCTTCCCCGCCGCCATGTTCAAATTCGTCGCTATCCATCATCGGCGCGCCTTATCACCGCATACCGCGAAAGGACAGACAAAGGGTAGAGTAGATCAGTCCGCACCCTTCGGCTTGGGCTTGGCCGCCTTGACGGTCTTGGTGACCGGTTCGCCGGCCTTGCCTTCCAGCGCGTCGAGCCGCGCCTTGAGCAGTTCGACTTCCTCGCGCGCGGCGGCGGCCATCGCCTTGACCGCGTCGAATTCCTCGCGCGACACGAATTCCATGCCGCCGATCCATTCCTTCGCCCGTTCGCGCGCGTTGGTTTCGAATTCGCGCCCCATGCCCGCCACGGTGCCGGCGGCGCCGTTCACCAGCTTGGCGAGATCGTCGAAAAAGCGGTTTTCGCTCTGCATTGCCTTATCCTCTGTGCGGCGCGCGATCGGCGCGCCCGTAAATCATATCTGGGTTCTGAGCGCCGGGGCGACAAGGGTCGCCGCATCGGGGTTCAGGCGGCCGATCTCATAGTTGAGGAAGGAGGCGAAGGCCAGCCACGCCAGATAGGGCAGCAACAGCACCCCGGCGAAACGGCGAATACGCCAGAAAAGCGCGGTCGTTACGGCGACCAGCACGAAAATGATGAGGATCAGCGCCAGCGCGCTACCGACCTGATGCGCGCGAAAGAAAAGCGGCGACCAGCAGAGGTTGAGCAGCAACTGGGCCAGGAACAGGGCGATCGCCCCGCCCCGCCCCTTCGCGCCGCGGGCATGCAGCACGATCGCGAAAGCCAGCGCCATCATGACGTAGAGGATGGTCCAGGCGACCCCGAACGCCCAGCCCGGCGGCATCAACGCGGGCTTTTCCAGCGCATCGAACCAGCGATTGCCATAGCCGCTATTGGCGAGACGCCCCGACAGGAACCCCAGAAAGACGATCGCAGGCACCGTGACCAGCGCCCAGCGCAGATAGGCAAGACGCAACTGACCGGGGGACGCAATCTCGTTCATCGGCAACGCAGCTCCAGAAAGCCTGTCATTCGGCGGGATCGGGCGAATCCTTGAGCGCCGAATCCAGCTTGCGGCCAACGGTTTGCGGAGAAACTGTCCGCTTGGCAACGCGGGAATAGAAGATCGGGATCAGGAACAGCGTGATGAGCGTCGCCAGGCTGACGCCGAACACCACGACCGTGCCGATCGAGTGGCGCGCCGCCGCCCCCGCACCGCCGCGAATGACCAGCGGCACCGCCCCGATCACGGTCGCGATGGAGGTCATCAGGATCGGCCGCAGGCGGCGCTTGGCGGCTTCGCGGATCGCCTCGGCTATCTCCAGCCCTTCGTCGCGCAACTGGTTGGCGAACTCGACGATCAGGATGCCGTTCTTGGCCGCCAGCCCCACCAGCATGACGATGCCGATCTGGCTGTAGAGGTTGATCGACCCGCCGGTGATCGCCAGCCCCAGCGCGCCGCCCGCCACCGCCAAGGGCACGGTAGCGATGATGACGCCGGGATGGATGAAGCTTTCGAACTGGGCGGCGAGCAGCAGATAGACGATCAGGATGGTGAGACCGAAGACCAGCCAGATCGACCCGCCGGTTTCGCGCAGCGACTGGCTCTCGCCGCGATAGCCGATGGCCAGCACTTCGGGCGACTGGCGCGCCTGATCCTCCAGAAAGGCCAGGCCCTGACCCAGCGACGTGCCCGGCGCCAGCGCGGCGGTCAGGGTGATGGCGCGCAGCTTGTTGTAGCGATTGAGCTGGCGCGGCCCGGCGACTTCCCGCACGGTGACCAGCGCGGACAATGGCACCAGCGCGCCGGTGCGCGAACGGACATTGATCCGCTCCAGATCCGCCACAGTCCGGCGGCCATCCTCCTCCGCCTGCACGAGTACGCGATATTCCTCGCCGCGATCGACATAGGTGCCGACGCGGCGCGAACCGAGCAGGCTCTGCAACGCCTGGCTGACGTCGTTGACCGATACGCCCAGATCGCCCGCACGGGCCAGATTGGCCTCGATCCGCATCTGCGGCTTGGTTTCCTTATAATCGCTGTCGACGTTGATGAGACCGGGATAGTCGGCGGCTGCCGCCATGATCCGGTCGCGCGCGGCGACCAGCCCTTCATAGGTGGAACCCGCCAGCACGATATTGACCGGGAGGCCGCGACCGCGCCCCAGTCCCGATCGCGGCGCCGCATTGCCGCGCACGCCGGGCTGATCGGCGATCACCCGGTTGACGATGGTCGCGACTTCGGCCGTGGTGATGGTGCGATCTTCCCATGGCCGCAGGAAGGCGATGACGTTGCCGCCGTTGAAATCGTCTGTCGAACCGAAACCGGCCGGTGTGCGGATCACCAGATTCTGGAGCGTTCCATCCTTGCGCAGGAAGGCGAGGTCGTCCTCGATCTTCTTCATATAGGCCATCATCCGGGCAAAGCCGGTGCCTTCGGGCGCGCTGATCTGCGCTTCGACCACGCCTGTGTCTTCGGCAGGGGCCAGTTCGCTCGGCAGGCGGGTGAAGAAGAAGCCGGCGACGCCCAGGAACAGCAGCACGCCCAGCAGCGGCAACAGCGGCTTCCTGATCGCGCCGTCCAGCCAGCGGGCATAGCCATGTTCCAGTCGCTGGAAACGATCGTCGATCCAGCGCGCCATTCGACCGCGCTCGGCGGTCTTGAGCAGCTTGGAGCAGAGCATCGGCGCGAGGCTCAGGGAGATGAACCCGGAAAAGGCGATCGCCGCGATCATCGCAATAGCGAGTTCGCGGAACAGCAGGCCGGTCTGGCCGGCCAGAAACATGACGGGCACGAAGACCGCGCACACGACGAGCGTGGTCGAGATGATGGCGAAGCCGACCTGGCGCGTGCCGAGATAGGCGGCGACCAGCGGATCTTCCCCCTGTTCGATGCGGTGATAGACATTTTCCAGCACGACGATGGCGTCGTCGACCACCAGACCGATGGCGAGCACGAAGGCGAGCAGGGTCAGCAGGTTGATCGACAGGCCCAGCAGCCACATTACCGCGCAGGTCGCGAGCAGGCAGATCGGCACGGTAACGGCGGGCACGATCGTCGCACGCACCGACCCCAGGAACAGGAAGATGACGAGGATGACCAGCAAGGCCGCCTCGATCAGCGTGTCATAGACATTGGCGATGGCGCGCTCGATGAACAGGGATTCGTCGGTGCCGATGGCGACACGCATCCCCTGCGGCAGAGTAGGCTGCAATTCCTTGATCAGCGCCTTGGCCTTTTGCGCGACCTCCAGCGTGTTCGCGCCGGACTGGCGGATGATGCCAAGGCCGATCGCGGTCCCCTGATTGGAACGGAAACTGCTATAGGGGTTTTCCGCGCCTTCCTCGATCCGGGCGACGTCGCCCAGCTTCACCTGATAGCCGTCCGTGCCGCGGCCGACGACGAGCTGCGCGAACTGGTCCGGCGTGGCGAAGGGGCGTTCGACGCGCAGGGTCTGGTTCTGGTCCTGCGATTCGAACCTGCCGGCGGGCAGCTCGACATTCTGGCTGCGCAGCGCGGCTTCGACATCGGCCGGAGTCAGGCCGAAGGCCGCCAGCTTTTCGGCGTTGAACCAGATGCGGGTCGAGGGCCTCGCCTCGCCGCCGATGGTGACGCGCGCGACGCCATCGATGGCGGAAAAGCGGTCGGCAACGTTGCGATCGAGATAGTCGCTGATCTGGATCGACGACCAACCGGGACGGGAAAAAGCGAGGAAAAGGATGGAGCGGGCGTCGGAATCGACCTTGCGGATTTCAGGCGCCAGCGCATCTTCCGGCAAATCCTCCACCACCGACCCCACCCGGTCGCGCACGTCATTGGCGGCGCTGTCGATATCGCGCGACGGATCGAATTCGATATTGATGTCCGACCGGCCGTCCTGCGACGTCGACGTGATGGTCTGGATGCCCTGCACCCCCGCCACGCCATCTTCGATCAGCTGGGTGATACGGGTTTCCACTACCGACGCGGCGGCGCCGGTATAGGTAGTTTCGACCGATACGATCGGCGGGTCGGTATCGGGATATTCGCGCACCGACAGGCTGAGATAGCCGACGATGCCGATGATGCACAGCAGCACCGCGACGACCGCGGCGAAGACCGGGCGGCGGACCGAAAGATCGGATAGCTGCATCAGCGGGCGCCCTTGCCGGGACCATCCTTGGACTTATCGCCGGGCAGGCGCACGGTGACGCCGTCGGTGAGCTTGACCACGCCTTCGGTCACGATCTTCTGACCCGGCTTCAAGCCGTCCAGTATCTCGACCCGACCATCCTGACGAATGCCGGTGCTGACTTTGGTCCGCTTGGCGGTGCGGTCCTCGATCACGAAGACGAAACGCTCGTCGCCGTCGCCCACCACCGACAGTTCAGGCACCGACAGCGACTGGCGCTGGCGCGCGAGCACGCTCACGGTCAGCAACATGCCGGGCTTCAGCGCCTTGTCGGGATTGGGCAGGATCGCCCGCACCTTCACCGCGCGAGTGGCAGGGTCGATGACGGGATCGATGGTGGCGATGGCGCCGTTGAACGGCCGGTCGGGCCAGGCCGCGGACACCGCCTTGATCGTCATGCCTTCGCGGATCATCGCCAACCGGGTTTCGGGAATGGTGAAATCCAGCTTGATGCGGCTGATGTCGCTGACGGTGGCGATGGCGGTCCCGGCCGTCACGATCGCGCCGGGCGATACGGTGCGCAGGGACACCCAGCCGGAGAAGGGCGCACGGATCACCCGGTCACCGATCGAGGCGCGGGCCAGCTGTGCATTGGCGCGGGCGGCATTGGATAGCGCAACCTGCTGCTCCAGCGTCGCACCGGTGGCGAAGCCGCGCGCTTTGAGCGCCTGGATGCGCTGGAGTTGTTGACTCGCTTGCAGCGCAGTCGCCTCGGCCGACGCAAGTTCCGCCCGTTCCTGCCCTACCGCCAGCCGGGCGATCACCTGACCCTTGGTCACATAGCCGCCATCAGAGAAGTTGATCGCCTCGATCCGCTCGGTCACCGGCGCGGACAGCACCACCTGTTCATTGGCGAGCGCGGTGCCGACCGCCTCCAGATTGTCGGTGAAGGCGGTGGGCGCGATGGACTGCACCTCCACCAGCGGGACGGCGCGCGGCTTCTTTTCCTTTTCTCCGCCACAGGCGGCAAGGGACAGGGCAAGCAGAAGGACCGGGAGAATAGGACGCATGATGGAAGGGTAACTAGCCTTTGCTGACGGCACAATTGGACTTGGTCCGCACCTTATGATGGTAGAGTTGGGAACGAACATACGTCCATTATCCACCAAGCCGGGCGTAGAGAAGAAATTCGACATTGCCCTGCGGCCCGGTAATCGGGCTTTGCGTCAGGCCCGCGACAGTCCAGCCCTGCGACACGGCCCAGTCCTGCACTTCGGCGCAGACCCGGTCGTGGACGGCGGGATCGCGGATCACGCCATTCTTGCCCACTTCCTCCCGCCGCGCTTCGAACTGCGGCTTGATGAGGGCGACCATCTGCGCGCCGGGTTTCGCAAAGCCGATCGGCTTTTCCAGCACCTTGGCCAGGCTGATGAAGCTGGCATCGCAGACGATGATGTCCACCGGTTCGGGGATATGCGCGTCGGTCAGGATGCGGGCGCTGGTCTGTTCGTGAACAACGACGCGATCGTCGGCGCGGATCTTCCAGGCGAGCTGGTTGGTGCCGCTGTCGACCGCATAGACCTTCGCCGCCCCCTTGGTCAGCAATACGTCGGTAAAGCCGCCGGTCGAGGAGCCGACGTCGATGGCGACGAAGCCGGTGACGTCGATGGCAAACTCCTCCAGGGCGTGAGCCAGCTTGATGCCGCCGCGCGACACCCAGGGATGGTCGCGACCGCGTACGTCCAGTTCCGTGCCTTCGGGCACCTGCTGCCCGGCCTTATCGACCTTGCGGTCGCCCAGGAAGACGAGGCCGGCGAGGATCAGCGCCTGCGCGCGCGCGCGACTTTCGGCAAGGCCGCTGTCGACGAGCAGCTGGTCGGCACGCACCTTGGCCATCAGCGCACCAGTCCGGCAAGGGTGGCGGGGGTGAGGAGTTGCGGCAGGGTCTGCGCTTCCTTGCCCGGCGCGTAGAAGAGATAGAGCGGGACGCCCGACCGGCCCTGCGCTTCGAGGAAGCGGGTGATGGCGGGATCGGCATTGGTCCAGTCGCCGACCATGACCGTGACGCCGGCTTTGTCGAAGGCGGCGCGGGTTTCGGCGCGGTCGATCGCGGCGGCCTCATTCGCCTTGCAGGTCAGGCACCAGTCGGCGGTAAAATAGAGGAAGACCGGCTTGTTCGCGGCGCGCAGTTCAGCGAGTTTTGCGACATCGAAATGGACAGTTGAATCGCCTTTTTCGATAGCCGTCGGCGCGCGGCTCGGCAGGGCGTAGGACGCGCCACCCAGCAGCGCGAAGCCCGCAAGCGCCGCGATCCGGCCGCCACCCTTGCCCACCTGCTGGCGACCGCCCAGCCACCAGAGCAGCAGCGCCAGCAGCAGCGCCGCGGCCAGGCCGATCGTCATGCCCGACACGCCGCGCTGCTGGCCGAGCAGCCAGGCGAGGCCGAGCGCGGTCAGGAACATCGGGATGGCGAGGATCTTCTGGAAACGGCCCATCCAGCCGCCGGGCTTCGGCAATCCTTTGCGAAGCGCTGGAATATAAGCGAGCAGCAGAAAGGGCAGCGCCAGCCCCAGCCCCAGCCCGGCGAATATCGCCAGCGCAGCCGCCAGGGGCAGCAGCAGCGCCGCGCCCATCGCCGCCGCCATGAACGGTCCGGTGCAAGGTGTCGCGACGAAGGCGACCAGCGCCCCGGTCCAGAAGGAGCCGACAACACCGCCCTTGCCCGCCAGAGCCTCGCCGCCGCCATAGGCACTAAGATCGAAGAGCCCCGCGAGATTGAAGGCAATACCGGTCACCAGCAGCAGCAGCGCCAATATGATGCGCGGGTCTTGCAACTGGAACGCCCAGCCGACCGCCCCGCCCGCTGCGCGCAACAGCAGCAGCGCGCCGCCCAGCGCCAGACAGGTCAGGATGACCCCCAGCGTATAAGCCAGAGCCTCGCGCCGGACGGTGCGCTCGTCACCACCCGCTTTCGCCAGCTTCATCGCCTTAAGGCCCAGGATCGGGAAGACGCATGGCATGATGTTGAGCAGCAGCCCGCCCAGCAGCGCGCCCCCCAGCGCGGCGAGGATCGTGCGTCCTTGCCCGCCGCCGGATGCACCGGCGACCTGTCCGGGTTTCGCCGTCAACAGGAAGCCGACATGGTCGCCGGTCCGCAATACCGCCTGAACCGTACCGCCCTTGCCACCCTCGGCCGCGTCCGTCTCGATCAGCAGCCTGTCGCCCTCCCGCGTTACCGTCTGCGGCGCGGCGTAGCGGGCCAGCCCCTCGGCCAGCGGAAAGAGGTGGATGCCGCTGGCCTGCGCGCTGGCCGGGAAAGGCACCGACAGGCGCAGCTTGCCATTCTGTACCGCATAGCTTGCTTCCGAACCCAGCGGCCGGGGCAGATGGGTCCGCCATCCATCGAAGCGGGTCCGATCGGCCGCCGACACGGTGCCGTCGCCTACGACCAGATCCAGCGTCAGATCGCCGCTTTCGGGCACGCAGACCTTGTCGGTGCAAGCTAGCCATTGCGCCTTCGCCCGCACCGGCAGGCGGGTGCCGGGCGCAAGGCCCGCTGCGACCTTCAGCGTCGCCAGCACGCCATAGGGGCCTTCATAGACATGGTTCATCAGGCCGGAGATCAGCAGCGTTTCCGGCACCGGATAGCGCAGCGTGCCGACGGTGACGCCGGCGGGCAGGGTCCAGTCGACCGTCATGCCCAGACCCGCATCGCCGGGATTTTCCCAATAGCCGTGCCAGCCCTTTTCCGGCGTCATGGCGAAGGCGATGGTCGTGCCCTCGCCGGCCTTGGGCGCAGCGCTTTCCGCCGCCAGCGTGGCGGCGATATGCGCCGGCCCGCCGCCGAACGCGCCTTGCGCCTGTGCCGCGGGCACCTGCGCGACGGACAGGCCTGCCAGCAGGGCAAACGTCATGAATATGACTTGAAAAATGCGCATCGGGCCTCTGGTCGGGTGGATGCAAGGGGGCTAGGTCGCTCCCTATCCGCCGTCAAGGCATGAGAAGGTCAGAGAATATGTTGAAACGAGTCGCTGCCGCCCTGTTGCTCGCCACCGCCCTGGCCCTCGTCGCGCCGGTCGTGGCGCAAAGCCCTGCTCCGGCCGCCGCAGCAACCATGCCCACGATCCCTCCAAAGCTGATCGTCGCGATCAGCGTGGACCAATTCTCCGCCGACCTGTTCAGCGAATATCGCCAATATTATAGCGGCGGCCTCAAGCGGTTGACGAGCGAAGGGGCGGTCTTCCCGCGCGGCTATCAGAGCCATGCCGCGACCGAAACCTGCCCCGGCCACTCCACCATCCTGACCGGCAGCCGCCCGTCGCGCACCGGCATCATCGCCAATAACTGGTTCGACCTCAGCACCCAGCGCGAGGACAAAAATGTCTATTGCGCCGAGGACGAGACGCAGCCCGGCAGCAGCAGCGACAAATATGAAGCCTCCCCCCTGCATCTGAAGGTGCCGACGCTGGGGGGCCGGATGAAGATCGCCAACCCCGCCACCCGCGTCGTGTCGGTCGCGGGGAAGGATCGCGCGGCGATCATGATGGGCGGCGCGACCGCCGACCAGGTGTGGTGGCTGGGCGGGCCGCAGGGCTATGTCAGCTATAAGGGGATCGCCACCCCGCCGCTGGTGGCCAAGGTCAACGCGGCGATGGCGCAGCGGCTGGCCCAGCCCAATCCGGGCTTCGAACTGCCGCCCCAGTGCGTGTCGAAGGATTTCCCGGTGCAGGCGGGCGACAGGACCGTCGGCACCGGCCGCTTCGCGCGCGCGGCGGGCGATTATAAGAGCTTCCGCATTTCGCCGGAGCAGGATGCGATGACGCTGGCCTTCGCCGCGGCGGCGATCGAGACTATGGCGCTGGGCAAGCAGGCGCAGACCGACATCATCTCGATCGGCCTGTCGGCGACCGACTATGTCGGCCACACTTACGGCACCGAAGGCACCGAAAGCTGCATCCAGGTCGACCGGCTCGATCATGAACTGGGCGCCTTCTTCGATCGGCTGGACAAGGACGGCATCGACTATGTCGTGGTGCTGACCGCCGATCATGGCGGCCACGACCTGCCAGAGCGTCACCGCCTCAACGCCATGCCGATGGAACAGCGCGTCGACATGGCGCTGACGCCCAAGGCGCTGAACGCCGCCATTGCCGACAAGGCGGGCCTGCCCGGCAAGAAGGTGCTCTGGGGCGACGGCCCGTCAGGCGACCTCTATTTCGACAAGGGGCTGACCGCCGCCCAGCGCGCGCGCGTCGAGGCCGAAGCGCTCAAGCTGCTGCGCGCCCATCCCCAGGTCCAGACCGTCTTCACCAAGGCACAGATCGCCGCCACCCCTTCCCCGTCCGGCCCGCCGGAAAGCTGGAGCCTGATCCAGGAAGCGCGCGCCAGCTTCTATGCGGAGCGGTCGGGCGACCTGCTGCTGCTGCTGAAACCCCGCGTCATGTCGATCCCGGAGCAGGCGACCATGGGCGCGGTCGCGACCCATGGTTCGCCCTGGGATACGGACCGCCGCGTGCCGATCCTGTTCTGGCGCAAGGGGATGCAGCATTTCGAACAGCCGCTGGGGGTGGAGACGGTGGATATCCTCCCGAGCCTCGCCGCGCTGATCCATCTGCCGGTGGCGAAGAGCGAGATTGACGGACGCTGCCTGGATCTGACGGCGGGAGACGGGGATAGCTGCGCGGGGCAATAAGCAAACGAATGTTGGCTAGATATTCTCGCCCACCCCGTCCGTGCTTTCCAGCATGGCGTGGACGCGGTGCGGGGCGGAGACTTCGACCCGGCTGGTCACCTCATAGTGCGCCTTGGCCTGGCGCACATGGCTGTCGGCCGGCACGCTGTCGGTCAGCCAGACATTGCCGCCGATGACGGAACGGCTGCCGACGATGATCCGGCCCAGGATCGTCGCCCCGGCATAGACGACCACATCATCCTCGATGATCGGATGGCGCGGCAACGCCTTTTCCAGCGCGCCCTTCCCGTCCGCCGGAAAGCTGCGCGCACCCAGCGTCACGCCCTGATAGAGGCGCACCCGATCGCCCACGATCGCGGTTTCGCCGATCACGACGCCGGTGCCGTGATCGATGAAGAAGGACTGGCCGATGGTCGCGCCGGGATGGATGTCGATCCCGGTCTTGCCATGGGCGATTTCCGACATGATGCGCGCCACCAGCGGCGCGCCCAGTCGATGCAGGCGATGCGCCAGCCGATGATGGATGATCGCCAGCATGGACGGATAGCAGATCAGCACCTCGTCCACGCTGCGCGCGGCGGGATCGCCCAGGAAGGCGGCATCGACATCGGTGTCGAGCAGCACGCGCAGCGTCGGGAGGCTCTGGGCGAAGGCCGCGATGATGCGCGCCGCTTCGCGATCGACCGCTTCCGCCGGCTCGTCCTTCAGCGCGTAGATGAGTTCGAGCCGGATCTGGCCGTAGAGGCGGCTGAGCACCGTCTGCAGCGTTTCGGCGACATAGGCGTCCTCATTATGCAGACGCACGAAGCTCGGGCCGAGGCGCAGGGGGAACAGCGCGCCGCATAGCGACTGCATGATCCTGGTGAGATTATCGCGCGACGGGAAGCCTTCGGCGCCATATTCGGCATGATGCTGCTGCGCCTGCCGCCACCGGCTGCGCGCGGCGCCCAGTTCCGCCGTCAGCGCCGCAATGTCCCAATAGCCTTCGACGATCCGATCATCGTCCTGTCCGTCTGCCATCATATCCGCCTCATGCGCCTGTTGCCGCGGGCATAGCGTGGTCGCGGGCGCAGCGATAAACGAGTTTTGCTTGGGGTCGGACAGATTCTCTTTTAGCTGCGCACCAATGACCTGGGCAGGTGCAGGCAGATTTCGGCGCGCAGGCCGCCTTCGGGCCGGTTGGCAAGCGTCAGTTGTCCACCTTCGGCCCGTACCGCCTTTTCGACGATGGCGAGGCCCAGGCCGAGGCCGCGGGTATTGCGCTGGCGCGCATCGTCGAGCCGGGCGAAAGGCCGCAGCACCTCCTCCAGTCGTTCGCGCGGGATGCCGGGACCGTCGTCATCGACTCGGATCAATATCTCGGTCCCGACCCGCTCCAGCGAAACGCGGGCGCGTTCGCCATAGTGGAGCGCATTCTCGATCAGATTGCGCACCGCCCGGCGCAGCGACAGGGCGCGCACCGCCATTTCCAGATGATCCGGTCCTTCATAGGCCACATCGTCGCCATGGTCCTGAAAGGCATCGACGATGGTGGCGATGGTGACCGCGACATCGGTGCGCACGGGCGGCTCAGGGTCTTTCTCGCCACCCAGGAATGCAAGCAGCGATTCCAGCATCGCCCCCATTTCCTCCAGGTCGCCGGCCATCGCCTGCTGGATGTCACCGTCCTTCACCCCCTCCAGCCGCAACTGCAGCCGGGCGAGCGGGGTGCGCAGGTCGTGCCCGACCGCCGCCAGCGTCTCGGTTCGTTCGTTGATGAGACGGTGGAGACGCGACTGCATCATGTTGAACGCCGCGATCAGGTTGCGCACGTCGCTGGTCCCGGCTTCAGGCACCATCACCGCGGCGCCCAGACCGATACGGTGGGTCGCATGGGTCAGGTCGCGCAGCGGGGCGAGCGTCCTGCGGATCAGCAGCCAGCCGGCGATCAGCAACGCCAGCACCGGGATCAGCGCCAGTCCCAGCCGACCGAGGGTAAAGGCCCATTTGCTGCCGCCATGATGCATGCCGAAATAGAGCCAACTGCCGTCCGGCAATTGCAGGCCGCCATTGATTTCCGAATGACGGCTGGGCGAGGCGAGCCGCAGCCAGAGGCGCGACCGCTCCAGGCTGGGTTCCCAGGCAATGATCTGCTGGCGCATCCGTTCCAGTTCGGGCGACAAGGGCGGCGGCGGCGGCGCGGCGGGCGACCAATGGACGTCGTAGCGATCGGTCGTCAGTTGCAGGCCGAGCGCGGGGCGTTCCGCAGGCGGCTGCTCGGTCAGCAGCTTGCGCGCGATGACCAGATGTTCGGCCAGGCGCCGGGCTTCGTCGTCCTGTAGCGACATCTGGCTGGTGCGCTCGTAGATGAGCGTGCCAACCGCAAATTCCAGCATGACCGTCAACAGCAGGATCGCGAAAAGGCGGCCGAGCAGCCCCAGCGATCCCCTGACATGGCGTCTCAAGCGCGGCTGACCTCTGCGTTGAACATATAGCCCACGCCGCGGACAGTGGTGATCGGCGCGCCCTTGTCGGCTGTGGACAATTTACGACGCAGGCGGCTGACGAGGACGTCGATGCTGCGATCGCTGCTGTCACCCATGCGGGTGCGCGACAGTTCGATCAGCCGCTCGCGCGCGATGACGCGCTGCGGATGGCTGAGGAAGGAGCCGAGCAGGTCGAATTCCGCCCCGGTCAGCTCGACGATCGCGCCGGTGGGAGAACGCAGCTCGCGCCGGGGGAAGTTCACGCTCCAGCCATCGAAATGGGCTTCGCTCTCGCGATGCTCGTCCGGGCCGCGCTCCACGCCGACGCGGCGCAGGATGGCGCGGATGCGGGCGATCAGTTCGCGCGTGCCGAAGGGCTTGGGGAGATAATCGTCGGCGCCCAGTTCCAGCCCGACGATGCGATCGGTTTCGCTGCCCTTGGCGCTGATGAAGATGATGGGGACGTCGCTCTTGCGCCGGATCTGGCGGCAGAGGTCGATGCCGTTGGTGCCGGGCAGCATGACGTCGAGCACGACCAGATCGACCGGGCCAGCGTCGAACGCCACCCACATTTCGGGACCGGAAGAGGCCGGCCGCACCTGATAGCCATGTTCCTGCAGCGCGCGCGCGGTCAGGGTGCGCAGCGGCGGATCGTCTTCGACGAGGATGATCGAAGGGGCGGTCATGAAGGCGTCAGCGCACAAAATGTCATGGTCGGGAAATAGGGGTCGCCGGATCGGCGGTCAACCGCGCGGGCGGCGGGAAGGGCCGAAACGCAACTGCAGCAACAATTTGTCACGGCAGGGAAAAGTCCCGGCCCCGCCCGGAGCCAGGGACCGGTACCGGGCCTGGCGAACCAGGCCCGGCGATATGGATCAGAAGGCGGCCGAGATCGAGAACAGGACCTGGCTGCGGACGATCGACTTGCCGGCATTGTCGGCGTCGGCAACCGACAGGTTCGGGCGCAGATAATTTTCCTCGACCCGGGCGATGTCGGTGTCGACATAGGCGATGCCCAGCGTCAGCGGCGTGCCGGGAATGGCGACGTCCGCACCCACCAGCCAGTCGAGATATTTGCCGGTCGGCGCGACCGACGTGCCGTTCGGGCCAAGGCCGCTATTGCCCTTCGACCAGCCCAGATGCGCCTTCAGCGTCACCGGGGTGTTGGGAACCGCGCCGCTGACGTCGCTCCAGATGTAGAAATTGTCGTTCTTCTTGCCGGGGCGGTCGGGGATGCCGGTCGCATAGCTGGCGGCGTCGTTATACCATTTGCCCAGCGCCTGCTGCTTGGGCGCATAGGCGACGCCGAGCAGTCCCTTGACCGGGCCGAGCTGGCTCGACAGCTTGACATAGGGTTCGGCGAAATCGGTTTCGTCCGCACCCGACGGATACATGTACCAGGTCAGGCCGACGTCCAGCGTCGTCGTCTCGTTGAGCGGGATGGCATAGCCGGCGAACAGGTCCAGTTCGATGCCGGCGCCACCGAAGGTGCCCCAGCCTGCCAGGTTCGATGCCCAGGTGCCGACATAGGCGCCGCTTTCATGGGTAGCGGTGATGCCGCCCTGGACAGCCATGGCCTTGTCGCTCTGCGACACGCCGCGGAAGCGATAATCGGAGATCAATCCGACGCTGCCGGTGACGGTGACGGGGCTGGCGGGTTCTTCCTGCGCGAAAGCCGGCACGCTGGACAGGAGCGCGAGGGCGGCACAAGCGATTTGATACTTCATGAACATTCCCCTTAACGTTGGAATGTTCCGTCCTGCATCCGCTCTGGCCCAAAGATCTGTTGTTGATCGTCTTCGATACCGGCGGATGATCTTGGACTATGCGTTGGCGACGACCAGGCAAACCGCTTTTCTCGCACCTGCGAAAGGATCAACCATGCTGTGATATGCGGGGCACGGTTCTTTGCTAAAACGGCAATATATGTTGCTAACATGTTTCCATACCGCAACGAGACAAAGAAATGCCGCCGTGCCCTAGGGGGAGGCACGGCGGCTCAAAACGTCGCCCTGTGTTGAGGGGGGTCAGGCGACGAGTTGACGCATACGTCCGGTGGCGCCGAACAGTTCGACCGGCGCCCCTCCGCCCCGGCGGCGATCGACCCATTCGCGCAGCATTTCCGCGCAGGTATGATCGATATGGCCGAGGCGTTCGACGTTGAGGATGACCAGACCGGCGGTCGGCAGCGATTCGAGCTTGGCCGACAGCTTGGGCAGGCTGAGGAAGGTGGCCGTGCCGCGCAGCGCCACTTCATGCGCTTCGCCGCGGCTTTCCTCTTCCATGTTCAGCCGCAGCCGCGTCGCGTGGGGCAGCAGTTCGAGCAGCGACAGGCCGATGCCCACCAGCACGCCGGTCAGCAGGTCGGTCGCCACCACGCAGATCAGCGTCGCCGCCCAGACGATCGCGGGCAGCGGACCGTAGAGGTGGAACAGATGCTTCACATGCGCGACGCTCACCAGGCGAACGCCGGTGATGACCAGGATGCCGGCCAGCGCGGCCATGGGGATTTCGCGCAGCAGCCAGGGCAGCAGCGCGACGAAGCCCAGGATCCAGATGCCGTGCAGGATGGCAGACAGGCGGGTCTTGGCGCCGGCCTGCACATTGGCCGAACTGCGGACGATGACGCCGGTCATCGGCAGCGCGCCGGCAAAGCCGCACAGCAGGTTGCCGACGCCCTGGGCACTGAGTTCGCGGTTGTAGTTGGTGCGCACGCCGTCATGCATCCGGTCGACCGCGGCGGCCGACAGCAGGGTTTCGGCGCTGGCGATGAAGGCGATAGCGATGGCGGTGGTGATCACCGTGGGGTTCATCAATTGCGCCAGCAGCCCCTGTTCCGGCAGACTGATCGCCGCGACGATCGATTCCGGCACGGTCACGCGCGCCACCGGCAGACCCAGGATGAAGGCGACCAGCGTCGCCGCAACCACGCCGACCAGCGCGCCGGGCACCAGCTTCATCGAAGCCGGCCGGAACTTTTCCCAGCCCAGCATACTGAAGATGGTGATGAGGCCGACGGCGAACGCCGTGACGGTGTCGCCCGTCGTGAGGCCCAGAATCTGACCCGGCATGGCGATCAAATTATGCAGGCCGCTGGACAATGGCTTGTCGTCGAACAGCACATGGAACTGACCGACCACGATCAGCACCCCGATCCCGGCGAGCATACCATGCACGACCGCAGGCGATATGGCCCGGAACCAGCCGCCGACCCGCAGCAGGCCGGCAACGATCTGGATCGCGCCCGCCAGAATGAGGATGGGACCAAGGGCGGACAGCCCCTGTTCGCGGACGATTTCGAAGACGATGACGGCCAGACCGGCAGCCGGTCCGCTGACCTGCAAGGGCGAACCCGCCAGCAGGCCGACGACCAGGCCGCCGATGATGCCGGTGATCAGACCCTTTTCCGGCGGCACGCCGGATGCGATGGCGATGCCCATGCAAAGCGGCATCGCCACCAGGAAGACGACGATCGACGCCGTAAAATCGCGGCTGAGATTGCCGCCGGAAAGAGCCTTCAACATGATTTACTCCGCCGCTTGGGCGTATTGGCCATCGCCGGCGAGGCGACGGGCGTGGGGAAGGGCGACGGGGAGCGGCTGCCCCTCGCGCAGTGGCGAGAAGCGCCCGGTTTCACCATCCAGCCCCAGCACCTGGCCGGCATGAATATCGACATACCAGCCATGCAGCGCGATCTCGCCGCGAGCGATGCCAGAGGCGACCGACGGATGGGTGCGCAGGTGCGCGAGCTGCACGACGACATTTTCCAGCGCCATGTTGCGCAGCTTGTCCGCGTCGCTCAGGTCGGTGGGATAATTTTCGCGGCACACTTTCTGCGCGGCATGCGAATGGCGCAGCCAGGCGGCGACGTTGGGCATCGATTCCAGATTGGCATCGGTGGCCAGCGCCTTCATCGCGCCGCAATCGCTATGGCCGCAGACGATGACGTCGCGCACGCCCAGCACCATGATCGCATATTCGACCGTTGCGGTGACGCCACCCAACTGGCTGGCATGGGGGGGGACGATATTGCCGGCGTTGCGGCAGACGAACAGGTCGCCGGGCGCAGCCTGCATGATCTGTTCGGGGACGATGCGCGAATCGGCGCAGGAAATCATCAGCGCCTTGGGGCTTTGGCCATGGCTGGCCAGCTGGTTATAGAGCGCGCTTTCGTTCGGGAAAACCTTGGTTTCGAAACTGAATACGCGGCCGAGTAGCTCGTTCATGGAGTCTATCCTCTTCTCACTATGGTGCCGGTCAGGGGACGGACCGGCTTGAGGAGGAGGATAAGGATACGGTTTTGCTGCGGCGCAGCGGGTTTGTTAAAAACTATGTCTGCGCAGCGGGCCGTGCGATTGCCGCGCCGAACCGCGAAAATCCGCGGCTCGGCGCAGGAACCGGCGCGTCAGCGCCGGTCGACCACGGCGCTGAACATATAGCCCACGCCACGAACCGTCACGATCGGCGCAGGCCGTCCACCCGCGCCCAGCTTGCGGCGCAACCGGCTGACCAGCACGTCGATGCTGCGATCCGACGACGGCGCATCGCGCACTCCCGCCAGTTCCATCAGGCGCGCGCGCGCAATCACCGTCTGGCTATGGTCGAGGAACACCGACAGCAACGCGAATTCGGCCGCGGTCAGTTCGACCAGACCGCCCTGGGGATCGGTGACTTCGCGCCGGGCGAAGTCGACGACCCAGCCATCGAAAATGGCTTCCGTCTGGCGGCGCAAGCCCAGCGCGCGCTCGCCCCGGCCACGCCGCAGCACCGCGCGCAACCGGGCGGCGAGTTCGCGCGCCGAATAGGGCTTGGCCATATAGTCGTCCGCGCCCAGTTCCAGCCCGACCACCCGGTCGACCTCCGAACTGTTCGATCCGACCAGGATGATAGGCACGTCGCTGCGTTCGCGCACGTCGCGGCAAAGGTCAAGCCCATCCGGCCCGCGCAGCGCCGCGTCCAGCACGACGGCGCCAACCGGCGTGCTGGTGAGGGCGCTGAAAATATCGGTCGCCGACGCCGCCGGCAGAGCGCGGAACCCGCTCTGCTCCAGATATTCGCGGACCTTGTGCCGCAAATCCTGGTGCGTTTCGGCGATCAGTATCAGCGGTGGACTCATCCCCCCTGAACGGCGCCCGGCACGGTCAGCGCGCGCACGCCATCCAGTTCGCCGACCAGCACGGCGCGATCCTGCTGCGCGACCGCGACGGCTTCCGCCGTGCGGGCCTGGGCGTAGCGGGCGACCTGCGCATCGATCTGGCTGCGCGCGGCGGTGCAGGTGCCGGCATAGCTGCCCGACAGCGGGGTGAAGCGATGGATCGCCTTGCCGAAGGCGGGGACGGCGCGGCCCTGCGCGGCGACGGCGCGATTGACGGTGACGTCGGCCTGCCAGCGGCAGACGGGCACGGCGCCGCGATTGGCAAAGCGCGGTTCGACTTCTCGCAGGCTGATCGCCGGCTGGGCATGATAGCTGGCGGTATAGGCCTGGGCGCCGTGGCTGATCTCGGCGCTGTGGATGGGGCTGGCGGCGGACAGGGCCGCCACGCCCGATGCGAGAATAAGGAACATGGGTTTCTCCTTTGCGACTTGGCGATCTGCAACATCTTGGCCGTGCAGCCGCGGACGGGAGAAAGATTAGGGCTGGCGAGTGTCTCCGTAATTTGCCGGACGTAACAAATCATTGCTGGCGCAATTATCGGCGCCTTACTGCGCAGCCATCAGCACCGGCGCGCGCGGCGCAATCGTCACGCCGCGAACATGCGCGATCAGCGCGGACAGCCACAGCGCATCGCCGGCCGCGCGATGCCGCGTCGCTCCCTGCCCGTCGGCAAAGGCCACGGCGGCGCCCACCCGCGCCTCGTCGGCGCCCTGCTCGTCGAACAGGGTCACGACATGCTGGATCGTGAAGGGCGTCGGCGCGCCCGCTGCGGCAGCCAGCGTATCGAGCCAATATTGATCGATCAGGCTGTCGGCGACCACCCGTCGGCCCTGCGTCGCGGCGACCAGTTCGGCGAGTACGACCGTTACGGGCAATCCCTCCCGCTCGATCCGGTCGCGGCTCAGGCCATGCAGCGCTTCCGCTTCGGGGGTCCAATCCCAGCCAGCCCAACTGTCGTGCGGACGAATCAGCCAGCTGCGCGAGACATCGCCATCCGCTATGCCCACTTCGATCGGGAAGGACCGTCCATGGCGTGGCAGGCAGGACGCCTCGAAATCGATAGTCGTGATGTGCAAGGCACAGCTCCAAATTTTCGTGCGGCCTGCCCCCTCCAAGCCTATGCCGCACGCTCTTCTATGCGCCCCTTTCGGCCTGAACTATGTCATGGCGAAGTCAATCGCCACCCCCTTCAGCAAAAATCATATGGACTGAAGCAGGGATGCGGCGAAAGGCGCGACGAAGGCTGCATTGTCTGCTAGCGAACGGAAACCAAAGGGAAACATAGCGCCATGACCGTCGTCGCCGCCTATCTCTATCGCAACGGCCAGCGGGTCCGCCCGGTGGCGATCGACGAGCGGGTCGAGTGCGCGCCCGACAAGTCGGAATTCATCTGGATCGGCGTGGCGGAACCTACCGTGGAAGAGGTGGAGACGCTGGCCCGCACGCATGGCCTGCATCCGCTGGCGGTGGAGGATGCGATCAAGGCGAACCAGTTGCCCAAGGTGGATATTTATGGCGATCAACTGTTCGTCGTCGCGCGCACCGCCCATGTCGAGGGCGACGCCATCTGCTATGGCGAAACCGCGCTGTTCGTCGGCCCCAGCCATATCATCTCCGTCCGCCACGGATCGGCCCGCGCCCATGTGGCGCTGCGCGAGGAACTGGAGGCGGTGCCCTCCCGCCTGGCTCAGGGGGTGGACTATGTGCTGCACGCCATCCTCGACTTCATCGTCGATGGCTATCTGCCGATCATAGAGGGAATTGAGGAGGAGGTGTTGGAAATGGAGCAGCAGATGATCGACCATTTCCTGCGCCGGGAAGACATCACCCGCATCTTCAGCCTCCGCCGCCAGCTCATCCGCTTTCAGCGCATCCTGCTGCCGATGCAGGAGGTCGCGACCAAATTCGTGAAGATGGACCTGCCCAGCATCGATCCGGACGCCCGCCCCTATTTCAGCGACGTGCGCGACCATGTCCGCCGGGTACAGACCATGGTCGACGACCTGCGCGAGATTCTGAACAGCGTCTTCGAATCGAGCAATCTGCTGGAACAGCAGCGTACCGGCGACATCACCCGGCAACTGGCCGCCTGGGCCGCGATCCTGGCGGTGCCGACCGCAATCGCCGGCATTTACGGCATGAATTTCGAACATATGCCCGAACTCAAGACGCGTTACGGCTATTTCGTGGTTCTGGGCGTGATCGGCGTGGTGTGCGCCTTGCTCTACAACCGTTTCAAGAAACTCAAATGGTTGTGACGGGCGCCGCGGACTCCCGCACCACCAGCTCATGCGCCAGATAATCGTTGACGCGCACGGCGGCGTCCCCGCCCCGCGCCAGCGCAACGGCCAGGGTGGCGGCCTGCGCTGAAATCTGCTTGCCCGGATGCTTGACGGTGGTGAGCGATGGCCAGATCTTCACTGCGATCGGGGTATCGTCGAATCCCGCCACCGACAGGTCGCGCGGCACGTCCAGCCCGCGGCGGTGCGCCAGCGAGACGATCGCAGCCGCCATGTCGTCATTGCTGGCGAAGATAGCGGTCGGCCGGTCGGGCATATCCAGCAGCATCGCGCCCGCCACCAGTCCCGATTCGAAGCTCATGTCGCCGCTGACGATCAGGTCGGGACGGATGGGCAGCCCCGCATCGCGCAGCGCCGCCTGATAGCCCTCGCACCGGGTGCGGTGGATCAGGTGGCCGGCGCCGCCGCGGATGAAGCCAATGGCCCGATGCCCCAGGCCGATCAGATAGGCGGTCATGTCCCGTGCCGCGCCGAAATCGTCGATCCGCACGCAATGATCGCCGGGCAGGTCGCCGCCGGGCGACATCGCCACCACCGGCACCGGAAAGTCGCGCGTCAGGCCGTGGCGATTGGCGACCTCGCAATAGGGCGGGACGATCAGGATCGCATGGGCGCCATTTTCCACCAGCCCCTGCATCTGCTGTGCGATCTCCTTGGGATCGCCGCTTTCCAGCGGGCGCAGCAACAGTTGCGCGCCCAGCCGACTGGTCGCGTCCAGCGCGCCGACCAGAATGGAACTGAGAAAGGCATTTTCGATATTGCGATAGAGTAGCCCGATCCGGGTCGCACTGGCGCTGGCGAGCGAGCGCGCCGCCATATTGGGAATATAGTTGAGTTCCCGCACCGCCGCCATCACCACCTCGCGCGTGCTGTCGCGCACCCGCGGACTGTTGTTGAGCACGTTGGACACAGTCATTGCCGACACGCCGGCCCGCTCCGCCACGGTCTGAATGGTGATGGCCTGGCTGGCGCGGCGACCCGAACGAGCCATGCGGAAACTCCTTGCAAACGGATGGGCACTGGCGCGCCACGCCCATGTTTAACGCTATATTCCGGGCGGTTGCAAATGCCCGATCGATCCCCTGTGACACAAAATCCGCATGATCGCCAAAAAATGTAGCGCTAAAATTTCGATATTGACTTCGCCGCCATAGGAGAAGATTTAGCGCTACAACCGAGCGGCCAACCGCTGGTGGGTTTCATTTTGCACGACCGCGCGTCGATACAGGCGCCGGACAAGGGGAGGATATATGCGCTTTTCCAAGACCATGACGATGCGCCGCGCCGCGGTGTCCGCATTCAGCCTGGGCGTTGCCCTGACCGCCTCTGCCGCAATGGCGCAGGACGCCGCGCCGCAGGCGCCGCAGGACGGCACCGACATCGTCGTGACGGCGCAGAAGCGCGCCGAGCGCCTGCAGGACGTGCCGCTGGCCGTAACCGCCGTGGGCGCCGACGCGCTGGCCAACCGCCAGATCAACGACAGCAGCTCGCTGGTGCAGGCCGTCCCCTCCTTGACCTTCCAGCAGGGCGCCAATCCGACCAACAGCAGCTTCCGCATTCGCGGCATCGGCACCGCCCTGTTCGGGCAGGGCGTCGAATCGTCCGTATCCACCGTGGTCGACGGCGTCGTCGCCGTGCGCCAGGCCCAGGGCTTCACTGACCTTGCCGATATCGAGCGGGTCGAAGTGCTGCGCGGCCCGCAGGGCACGCTGTTCGGCAAGAACGCGACTGCTGGCGTGATCAACGTCACGACCGCTCGCCCCTCGCGCGATTTCGAGGGCAAGGGCGAGGTGACCATCGCCGAACATGACGAATATCGCGTCCGTGGCACCGTGTCCGGCCCGATCAGCGACACGCTGCGCGCCCGCGTCACCGGCTTCTACAATGATGTGCGCGGCGTCGCCCGCAACATCGCCACCGGCGGCTGGAACAATGGTTCGAAGAGTTGGGGCGTGCGCGGCAAGCTGGAATGGGATGCGACCGACAATCTGAACCTGTTGTTCGCGGCCGAATATCGCAAGACCAATGCGGACTGCTGCGCCTCGAACTGGATCGCGATTACCAATCCGAACCTTCAGGCGCTGCTCGGACCGGTCAAGGCGACTCGGGAAAACCGGACGATCAACGACGAAACCGTCTCATACGCCGACAGCAAGCAGCAGACCTATTCGCTCCAGGCGGACTGGGATCTGGGCAACGCCACCATCACGTCGGTCACTGCCTACCAGAAATATTATCTGGATACGAACCAGCCGATCGAGCGCATCAACAGCGACGTACCGCTGTTCGTCGGCGCCAACGCCACCTATTCCTATTTCAGCCGGAACCATGGCATTGTCGACCTGTCGGCGTTCAGCCAGGAACTGCGCATCGCCAATAACGGCAATAGCGACCTGAATTATGTCGCCGGCGTCTTCTACATGCATTCGGATATCGAGCGGCCGTTCGATCGCCGTCGCGCCCGCTGCACCGCCGGCACCTTTGGGCAACCCTGCGCCCCAGCCAACATCGTGTGGCAGTCGGCCAAGAGCGACATCCGCCTGAAACAGGACAGCATCGCCGCCTTCGGTCAGGTCGATTATCGCATCACCGGTGGCCTGAAGGCGATCGCTGGCCTGCGCGTACAGCATGAAAGGGGCACCAACAGCGGCACCCGCACCGCCCCGATCGTGGCGGGCGACGTGATCTTCCCCGGCAATGCCTCCACCAGCGGGTCGATCAGCGCCAGCGACACCGCCGTCACCGGCAAGGCGGGCCTGCAATATGAATTCAGCCGCAACGCGCAACTCTATGGCAGCTATACCCGCGGCTATAAGGGGCTGGGTTATGAGATGGAAATCTCCGCCAACCTCGCCGACCAGCGCGTGCTGGAGCCGGAACATGTCAACGCTTATGAAATCGGCTTCAAGGGCCGCACCGCCGATGGCGTGCTGAGCGTCAGCACCGCTCTGTTCCTGGCCGACTACAGCAATTTGCAGGTGCAGGCGAACCGCTCCGACATCGCGTCGGGCGTGGTCCAGTTCGTGTCCACCAACGCCGGCAACTCGCGCACCAAGGGCTTTGAAATCGAGGCGACTGTGCGTCCCGACGATCATTTCAGCCTGACCGGCGCGGTCACTTATTCGGACGCGAAGATCGACATCGACGGCCTGAACTGCCCGCAGCAGATCGCCGCCACCGCACCGATCATGTCGGGTTCGCCGACCAACATCTGTTATCGCACGGCAGCCGGCGTCACCCCGATCCAGAATCTGCGCGGCGCCACCCTGCCGGTCAGCCCCAGGTGGAAGATCAGCATCGCCCCGCGTTATGAAGCGCAGATTCCGGGCACCGACTATGCAGGCTTCGCGCAGGTGGGCGTCAACTTCCAGAGCAAGATGAACTTCTCGGTCGAGCAGGATCCGCTGCTGGAGCAGCCGGCCTATGCGCTGGTCGACGCCAGCATCGGCGTGAAGCAGATTGACGGTCGCTACAGCCTGACCCTGTTCGTCAAGAATCTGTTCGACGAAAACTATCTGACCAGCATCGGTCATACCTCCTTCCTGGGCGGCAATTATGATCTGGTCGGCACCTTCAACAAGGATGCGGACCGCTATTTCGGCGCCACGCTCGGCGTGAAGTTCTGATCGGTCGGGCGCGGCGGTTTCCTGCCGCCGCGCCTCCTCTTCTCTCGGTACGGAGCAGGACGAATGGGCAAGCGCATCCTGATGGCGGCAACCATGCTGACGGCGGCGATCGGCCTGTCAGGGGCGAGCGCTGCGTCAAAGCAGGTCGAGCCGATCGCCGCTGCCAAGCCCAATATCGTCCTGATCGTCCTCGACGATGTCGGCTTTTCCGACCTGGGCGCCTTCGGCTCGGAAATCCGCACCCCCAATATCGATGCGCTCGCCGCTGGCGGACTGCGCTACAACCGGTTCGATAGCAAAGCGGTCTGCACGCCGACCCGCGCGGCGCTGCTGACCGGTCGCAATCCCCAGACGGTGCGGATGGCGGACCTGCCGACGAATAAACGCACCGATGATATGAGCCGCGACCGCGGCGAAGTGGCTACCAATGCCCAGATGCTGCCGCAGGCGCTGAAAGCCGCAGGATATCGCACCTATGGCGTTGGCAAATGGCATCTCGGCCCGGAATATGAGGACGGCAAAGCGGGCAATAATGCGTCCTGGCCGCTCCAGCGCGGCTTCGACCGCTTCTATGGCTTCTATCTTGGCTGGACTGACCAATATCATCCCGACCTGATCGACGGGAACCACACCCTGCCCAAGCCCAACAAGCCGGGCTATCATTTCTCCGCCGACATGGCGGACCATGCCATCGCCGATATCGATGATGCGGCGGGCAAGCCCTTCTTCCTCTATTTCGCCATGGGTGCGGGACATGCGCCGTTGCAGGCCCCCCGCGCCTATATCGACCGCTATCGCGAGACATATGCCAAGGGCTGGGACGCGCTGCGTGCCGAACGGTTCGAACGGATGCAGAAGTCGGGCATCATTCCCGCCCATGCCGTCAACACCGTCCGCGCCGCCGGCGACCGCGCCTGGAATCAACTCAGCGCCGACGAGCAGGCCGTCTTCGCCCGTTACATGGCAACCTATGCCGGTTTCCTGGAACATGCCGACGCCCAGATCGGCCGGGTCGTCCAGCGGCTCAAGGATAGCGGCCAATATGACAACAGCATCATCCTGCTGATCTCCGACAATGGCGCTGCGTCCGAAGCGGGGCAGGAAGGCAGTTTCGAAAAGATGTACCGCCCCAACAAGCTGAGCTTCGCCGAGCAGCGGGCACGCATCGACGATATCGGCACCGACAAGCTGCAACCCGAATATCCCCGCCCCTGGGCCTGGGCCGGTGGCACGCCGTTTCGTCGGTACAAGGTGTGGCCCTATGCTGGCGGCGTCCGCACGCCGCTGATCGTCTCCTGGCCGGCGGTCATCCGGGACAAGGGCGCCGTGCGCAGCCAGATGGTCGACCCGATCGACCTTGCGCCCACCTTGCTGGACGCCGCCGGCACGGGCTTTGCCCGGACCGTGGATGGCGTGGCGCAGATACCCGTCGCCGGCCGCTCGATCCGCGCCACCTTCCGCAATCCCACGGCCGCCACGCGGTCGGTGCAATATTTCGAACTGCGCGGCCAGCGCGCCATCACATCGGGCCATTGGCGCGCGGTCGCGATGCATCAATATGGCACCGACTTTGCCAAGGACCGGTGGGAATTGTTCGACCTGTCGAAAGATTTTTCCGAAAGCACGGATCTTGCCGCCAGCAACCCCGCCAAGCTGACGGAGATGAAGGCGCTCTGGTGGCGGGAAGCGCGCAAGTACAGCACGCCGCCGCTCGCCGAACCACCCGAAATCTTCGCCAAGCGCGCCCGCTACGACGATGCCTTCACCGATCCGAAATGAGCCCTGTCATCCCTACTTTGTCTTCCCCCCTTTCATCCAGTGCCGGTCCTCTCGCCCTCTCCCCGGAGGACATGGCCTGGGTGGAAAATACCCGCGACGCCATGAGCGTCGAGGCGCAGATCGCGCAACTGTTCGTCCTGTCCGCGCGCCATGACAGCATCGTCGAAACCGACGGGCTGCTCGCCCATGCGCCGGGTGGCATCCACCGTTTCCCGGCCCATGATCTCGACGCCGCCTGGAAGGCGACGCGCCATGCTGTCGAACGGTCCGAAGTACCCCTGATCCTGTCCGGCGATATCGAGGGGGGCACGGTCAGCGCGCCCTTCACCACCGCCATCCCCAACCAGATGGGCATCGCCGCCTGCGACGATCTGGAACTGAGCGCCGATCTTGCCCGCATCGTCGGGCAGGAAAGCCGGGCGCTGGGCTATAACTGGTCCTTCACCCCGGTGGTCGACATCAACCGCGCTTTTCGCAACGCGGTGGTCGGTACCCGCTCCTACGGCTCCGACCCCGACCGCATCCTGGCCCAGGCCCGCGCTTATGTGCGCGCGCTACAGGCGCAGGGCGTGGCCGCGTGCGCGAAGCACTGGCCGGGCGATGGCCTCGACGATCGCGACCAGCATCTCGTCACCAGTGTCAACGACATGGACATGGACGAATGGCGCGCGACCTTCGGCCGCATCTTCGGCACGCTGGTCGATGATGGCGTGATGACGATCATGTCGGCGCATATCGCCCTGCCCGCCTATATCCGCGAGAAGATGTCGCATGCGGGCGCGCAGGCGTTTGAACCCGCCTCCGTGTCCCGCCTGCTGAACCAGGATCTGCTGCGCGGCGAGCTGGGCTTTGACGGCCTGATCGTGTCCGACGCGACCGTCATGGGCGGCCTCACCAGCTGGATGGCCCGCGCCGAAGCCGTCCCCGCCGTGATCGAAGGCGGCTGCGACGTCTTCCTCTTCAGCCGCGATCCGGTCGCCGATATGGGCTTCATGCTACAGGGCCTGCGCGACGGCCGTCTGTCGGAACAGCGCCTCCACGACGCCGTCACCCGCTTCCTGTCGCTGAAGGCGAAACTGGGGCTGCATCGCATGACCGCTGACGAGCGGATCGCGCCGGTCGAAGAAACCTGCACCCTGCTGCGCCAGCCCGCCCATCTGGATCAGGCCGCGCACGCCTGCGCCGCGAGCATCACGCTGGTCAAGGATCGCGATAGACTGCTCCCGATCGCGTCGGACCGGCACAAGCGCGTGGTCATCATCTCGGACGAAGGCGCCAGCTTCTTCTCCGGCGCGCCCGAACGCGATTTCACACCTTTGATCGCAGGTCTGGAAGAGCGAGGTTTCACTGTCCGCCATTTCGACCCCGAAGCGATGCCGACCCCGGACGATACCGACCTCATCCTCTATCTGATCGGGCAGGAAGCCACGCCCTCGCTCAGCCACATCTTCCTCGACTTCGCCAAGCTGCACGCCAGCCCGCGCAACGGTATGATCCAGTTCAACCGCGAAATCCCGACCCTGCTCGTCTCCTTCGGCCAGCCCTATTATCTGTATGACGCACCGAATTTCGCGACCTATATCAACGCCTATGCCTCGCTGCCCCATGTTCAGGCGGCGCTGGTGGAACGGCTGACGGGTGACGCGCCCTTCACCGGCAACAGCCCGGTCGACGCCTTTTGCGGGAGGGAACAATTGTCATGGTGATGCGCAGGTTCATGGCGGCATCGCTGCTGCTGGTGGCGCTGGGCGGCGCAGGCGCGCCGTCCTCTTCGGGATGGCGCGACCTCAACCATAATGGCCGGCTCGACCGCTATGAGGACAGCCGTGCCCCCATCGACGCGCGGGTCGAGGATCTGCTGAAGCAGATGACGCTGGCAGAGAAGGCCGGCATGCTGGTCCACGGCACGCTGCCCACGCCCGGTTCCTCGATCGGTTTCGCCGGCAAGATCTATGATGCCGATGCCACTGCAAAGCTGCTGAACGATCGCCACATCACCAGCTTCATCACCCGCCTCGTCGTCGCGCCGTCCGACCTCGCCGCGCAGAACAACGCCGTGCAGAAACTGGCGGAGGCCAGCCGCCTCGGCATCCCCGCCACGATCAGCACTGACCCGCGCCACCATTTTCAGGCGACGCTTGGCGCCAGCACCACCGGCGGCGGCTTCTCGCTCTGGCCCGATACGCTGGGCTTCGCCGCGCTGGGCGACGCCAAAACCGTCCGCCGCTTCGGCGACATAGCCCGGCAGGAATATCGCGCCGTCGGCATCCATATGGCGCTCTCGCCACAAGCCGATCTTGCCACCGAACCGCGCTGGCCGCGCTTCGCCGCCACCTTCGGATCCGATCCGGCCGAAGTCTCCCGCCTTGCCGGTGCCTATGTCGACGGCTTCCAGCATGGCCGGGCTGGGGTTCAGCCCGACGGCGTCGCCACCGTGGTCAAGCATTGGGTCGGCTATGGCGCAGAACCGGAAGGCTTTGACGGCCACAATCATTATGGCCGCAACGCAAAATTGACCGACGCCGCCTTCGCCCAGCATATCCGCGCCTTCGACGACAGCCTGGCCGCCCATAGCGCCGGGGTCATGCCCACCTATGTCATCGTCCAAGGCCCCAAGATCGCCGGCCAGCCGATCGAACCGGTCGCCGCCGGCTTCAACAAGCAGATGCTGACTGGCCTGCTGCGCGGGGAGAAGGGCTATCGCGGCCTGATCGTATCCGACTGGTCGATCACCAATGATTGCCCGCAGGCCTGCATGGCGCCGGACGCGCAAAATCCGCAGACGCCCGCCTCGATCGGCACCCCCTGGGGCATGGAAACGGCCGACAAGACGACCCGCTTCGCCAAGGGGCTGAATGCCGGCATCGACCAGTTCGGCGGGGCCAACGACCCCACCCCGATCCTGGACGCGGTCGCCAAAGGGCTGGTCAGTGAAAAGCGGATCGACGACTCCGTCCGCCGCGTGCTGCGCCTGAAATTCGAACAGGGGCTGTTCGACAATCCCTATGTCGATGAAGCCGCCGCCGCCCGGATCGTCGGCAACCCGCAGGTGCAGGCCGAAGCGGACGCCGTCCAGCGCGCCAGTCAGGTGCTGCTGCGTAACGACAAGGCTACCCTGCCGGTTGCGCCGGGCAAACGTATCTGGCTGCACAATGTCGATGCCGCTGCTGCGCGCGCCGCCGGCTTCACCGTGGTCGAAGACCCCGCGCAGGCCGACATCGCGCTGATCCGCACCGCGACCCCGTTCGAAACGCTGCACCCGCATCATTTCTTCGGCGCGCGCCAGCATGAAGGGCGGCTCGATTTCCGCGCCGAAGACAAGGATGTGCAAGCCATCGCCCGCGCCTCCGCCCATGTCCCCACCATCGTCGCGGTGGAGATGGACCGCCCCGCCATCCTGACCGCGATCGAGCCGATGGCAAAGGCCATGCTGGTGACCTTCGGTGCCAGCGATGCCGCCGTGCTGGACGTGGTCACCGGTCGCGCCGTGGCGAAGGGACATATGCCCTTCTCGCTCCCCCGCTCCATGGCCGATGTCGAGGCGCAAAGCCCCGACCTGCCCGATGATGGCCCTGCCCCCGCCTATCCGCGCGGCGCCGGGATCATCCTCAAGGCGTCCGCCCAGTGACGGACGGAATGATCCACCTGCCCGGCGGCGCCTTCCTGATGGGGTCGGACCGTTTCTACCCGGAGGAAGCGCCCGTGCGCCGGGTGCAGGTGGACGGCTTCCGGATCGACGAAACCCCCGTCACCAACCGCGACTTCGCGCGCTTCGTGGAGGCGACCGGCCATGTTACGCTGGCTGAGATCGCACCCGACCCGAAAGACTATCCCGGCATGGACCCGGCCATGGCGCAGGCGGGCTCCTTGCTGTTCCAGCGCACCGGCGGTCCCGTGTCGCTCGACGATTACAGCCAGTGGTGGCAGTTCAGCTTCGGCACCGACTGGCGCCATCCCCATGGCCCGGACAGCCGGATCGAGGGGCTGGAGGATCACCCCGTCGTCCATGTCGCCCATGAAGATGCGGAAGCTTATGCCCGTTGGGCTGGCAAGGCGCTGCCGACCGAGGCGGAATGGGAATATGCCGCGCGCGGCGGCCTGGACGGCGCGGACTATGCCTGGGGCGACGCGCTGGCGCCCGATGGCAAGATGATGGCCAATTACTGGCAGGGCGCCTTCCCCTATGGCAACACGCTGGAGGACGGTTACGAACGGACATCTCCGGTGCGCACCTATCCCGCCAACGGCCATGGCCTGTACGACATGATCGGCAATGTCTGGGAATGGACGACCGACTGGTTCGCCCAGCCCCGGATCGAGCGCAAGGCCAAGGGGAGTTGCTGCGTCCCCGCCAATCCGCGCGGCGGCACGAAGCGCGAGAGCCTGGACCCCGCCAGCCCCACCGTGCCGATCCCCCGCAAGGTGCTGAAGGGCGGATCGCATCTGTGCGCGCCCAATTATTGCCAGCGCTATCGGCCCGCCGCCCGCCATCCGCAGGCGGTGGACAGCGCGACCAGCCATATCGGCTTTCGCTGCATCATCCGGGACAAGAAGGGAATCCGTTCATGACCACCGCCCGTCGCGCGCTGCGCGCCGCCGCGATCGCCGCCTGCACCCTGATGGGTCCGGGCGCCTTCGCCAAGCCGGTGAACGCGCCGCAGCCAAAGCCCACGAACATGATTTTCGTGCTGGTGGACGATCTCCGCTATGACGCGATGGGCTTCCTGACGCCCGGTCTCCAGACCCCCAATATCGACCGGCTGGCCAGGGACGGCGTCTATTTCCCCAATGCCGTCGTCACCTCCTCGCTCTGCTCGCCCAGCCGCGCGACCATCCTGACCGGCCAGACCGCGCGCAACCATGGCGTGGTGGACAATAACAACAGTTCGGAGGAAGGGCTGACCTTCTTCCCCCAATATCTGCAACAGGCGGGCTATCAGACCGGCTTCTTCGGCAAATGGCATATGGGCTTCGACACCGACGCCCCTCGCCCCGGCTTCGACAAATGGGTCAGCTTCAAGGGCCAAGGCACCTATTCCCCGACCGAACAGCTCAGCCCTGAAAAGATTGCGGCGGGTGAGCGGCAGATGCTCAACGTCGATGGCAGCCATGTAAAGCGCACTGGCTATATCACCGACGAACTGACCGATTATGCGATGAACTGGCTGGAAAAAGGACGGGACAAGTCCAAGCCCTTCTTCCTCTATTTGAGTCACAAGGCGGTCCATAGCGACCCGCTTCCGCCCGACCGGTACAAGGCGCAATATAGCGACCTCAAGATCACCCTGCCCGCCAGCATGGCCGACACGCCGGAAAATAATGCAGGCAAGCCGCTTTGGGTCCGTAACCAGCGCAATAGCTGGCACGGCGCCGACTTCCCCTATCACACCAACAACCCCATGACGGAGCAGGTCCGCGACTATTATCGCACCCTGTCCCCCGTGGATGAGAGCCTGGGTCGCATCCTGGCTTACCTCAAGAAGAACCATCTCGATAAGAATACGATGGTCGTCTTCTATTCCGACAACGGCTTCCTGATCGGGGAACATGGGCTGATCGACAAGCGCAACGCCTATGAACCCTCGATCCGCGTACCGATGATCGTCTGGGCGCCCGGCATGGTGCCCAAGGGGGTGACCAACCCCGCCGTCGTGCGCAATCTCGACCTCGCGCCGACCTTCCTCGACATCGCCCATGTGGCGAAACCCGCGCAGATGGAGGGCAAGAGCTTCCTGCCCGTGGCCGAGGGCAAGATTGACGAAAAGACCTGGAACCCCGGCGATTTCGTCTATGAATATTATTGGGAATGGAGCTTCCCGCAGACGCCCACCACCTTCGCGATCGAGCGCGACCGGGTGAAATATATCCAATATCATGGCGTCTGGGATCTGGAGGAACTGTACGACCTCAAGAGCGATCCTGACGAGATGCACAATCTGATCGAGGATCCCAAATGGCTGGATACCAAGATCACTTTGCGCAAGGCGCTGTTCGACCAGTTGGCCAACAATAGGGGCGCGCATGTCGTCCCCTACACCCGCAAGACCAGTTCGGGTCTCGTGAACCGCAATATCGATGGCCCGCACGCCGCCGATTTCCCCGCCGACTGGTATGTGCAGCCCAACCTGCCGACCAAGATGAACGACCTGTTCGCCGACAGCCCGGCCAAGGCGAAGGCGGACGCCGAAGGCAAGACCTACCACCCCTGATTATGGGCCAATGGCCCTTCTGAAAGTTCGCGTCGATGACCGCATCCCCTTCGCCGGAAACCACCCGCCCCGCCGTGTCGCTGGGCTTCGTCGCCATCTATGTGCTGGCGCAGTTCGGCATCTGGGTCGCGTTGCTGACGCCGGTGGTGATGACGCTGGCGCTGCGCGTCGGCGAGATTGCGAGCGAGGCGGAAAAGGGCCGCTGGCTGGGCATCATCCTGGCGATCGGCGGCTTCGTCGCGCTGGTGGCCACCCCGATCTGCGGCGCTCTGTCGGATCGGACGTGCAGCCGCCTCGGCCGCCGCCGGCCATGGCTGCTGGGCGGCCTTGTCGTCGCAGGCGCGGGCCTGCTGCTGCTTGGCCTCGCGCCCAATCTGCTGTTGCTGGGCCTGGGCTGGATCATCTGTCAGGCCGGCTTCAACGCGATGCAGGCGGGCTGCCTGCCGATCCTGCCCGACATCATCCCCGTCCGCTGGCAGGGGCGTGTTGCCGGCATGCTGGGCATGACATCCACCATGGGCAGCTTCGCGGGCAGCTGGATTACGCAGTTCACGCAGGGGTCGTCGTTGCTGATGTTCCTCGCCCCCTTCGCGATCACGATCGTCAGCATCATCATTCTCTGCCTCATCCTGCCCGATCGCCCGGCCGCCAGTAGCGATGATCGCCGCCTCGGACCCATTGCCATGCTGCGCGCGATCGGCGCGCCGTTCCGCGACTGGGACTTCAGCTGGGCGTTCGGTAGCCGCTTCCTCATCATGATGGCCTGGTCGTTCCTGCTGACCTACCAGCTCTTCTTCCTGACCGACCAGCTCTCGCTGGCAAAGGCGGACGCGACGCAGGTCATGGTGAAATCGATGGCGATCATCGCCACCGCGACCATCGCCATATCGCTGGTCGGCGGCTTCATCACCGACTGGACGGGCCGCCGCAAACCGCTCGTCTTCCTCGCCGCGGCGCTGGAGGGCGCCGGTTTCCTGACGATCGCCCTCGCTCCGTCCGTGTCGCAATTCCTGGTCGGCGTGGCGATGGCCGGCATCGGCAAGGGCCTTTACTTCGCGGTCGACCTCGCCCTGCTCGCCGCCATCCTGCCCCGGCCGGAGGACAGCGCCAAGGATATGGGCGTGTTCCAGATCGCCAACAGCCTGCCCCAATCGCTCGCCCCCGCCATCGCCCCAATCATTCTGGTGATCGGCAGTACCAGCGGAAAGGATTATGCCGCCATCTACCTGACCGGCATGATCTTCGCCCTGCTGGGTGCGTTCGCCATCTGCCCGGTGCGGCGATCGAGGTGATCGCCAAAAGCAAAATGCGAATGCCGCCCCACTATAAAGGATAAGAGGATGACCCATAGCCGCCGCGACGCCATCAAGTTGGGCGCCATCGGCCTCGGCGCTGCCGCTGCGCCGCTCGCCGCCGTACCGGGCAGCGCGCGCCTGCCCAACATCCTCTGGCTCGTCAGCGAAGACAATAACCCCTATATCGGCGCCTATGGCGACAAGGTGGCGCATACCCCACATATCGACAGCCTCGCAAAGAAGGGCATTCTTTACCGCAACAGCTATTCCGACGCGCCGGTTTGCGCGCCGTCCCGCTTTGCGATCCTGACCGGCATCAACCCGGAAAGCTGTTCGCCCGCGCAGCATATGCGCGCCGACGCCAAACTGCCCAGCCAGTTCAAAACCTATCCCGAACTCATGCGGCAGGCGGGCTATTATTGCATCAACAACCCCAAGACCGACTATAATTGCGATGTCGATCCAAAGGCCATCTGGGACGTGCAGGGGATCGATGGACATTGGCGCAACGCGCCCAAGGACAAGCCCTTCCTATGCGTCTTCAACACCGGCACCAGCCATGAACAGCATGTCTGCCAACGCGATGCCGGGCGCGTAAAGCCCGAGGATGTGCGCATACCGGCATTTCTGCCCGATACGGAAACCACGCGCCGGGATTATGCCGAATATTACAACATCATGGAAAATATGGACGGAGAGATCGGCAACTGGCTCTCGCAACTCAAAAATGACGGCCTGGATGAAGATACCATCGTCTTCTATTATGGCGATAATGGCGGCGTCCTGCCGCGCTCCAAGCGCTATTGCTATGAGGAAGGCCTGCGCGTCCCCCTCATCGTCTATATACCGCCCAAATGGCAGCACCTCGCCCCTGCCCGGCCGGGCAGCGTGATCGATGCCCCCGTCACCCTGATCGATCTGCCCGCGACATTGCTGTCCATCGCCGGTATCGCGCAGCCCGCACAAATGACGGGAACGGCGCTTGCCGGCCACAGGATCGGCGCGCCGAAATCCTATGCTTTCGGCTTCCGCGACCGGATGGACGAGCGCTATGACCTCGTCCGCACCGTCACCGACGGTCGCTGGCGCTATATTCGCAACTATATGCCGCATCGCGCGCTGGGCCAGCATGTCGGCTTCGAATGGGACGTACAGGCAAGCTATCGCGAGTGGAACGCCTTGCACCTCGCCGGCAAGCTGACGGACGAGCAGGATCGCTTCTTCCAGCCGAAGGCGTTTGAAGAACTGTACGACTTGCAGGCCGACCCGGATGAAGTGAATAATCTCATCGATCACCCTGCCGGCCTGACCGCCGCCAGGCGCCTGCGCACCGCGCTCGATCGGCATATGCTGGCCATCAACGACAATGGCTTCCTGCCGGAAGGCGCCAAGGGCGAAGGCTATTTCGAAAGCCGTGACCGCAGCATCTATCCGTTAAAGAGGCTGATGCTGGTCGCGGCGGCGGCGGCGCGGCGCGATCCCCGCAATCTGAAGCGCTTTGCGACATTGCTCGACAGCCCGGTCGTAGCGGTCAGGACATGGGCGGCGCGGGGCCTGCTGATCCTGGGCGAAGACGCGCGTCCCGCCAAAGACGCGCTGGCGCGGGTGGTCGCGTCCGACCCCGCCGATCCCGTGCGCATCGTCGCGGCCGAAGCATTGGTCGGACTGGGAGAGCCGGTCGAAGCGGTGGCCTTGCTCGCCCGACTGGCCGACGAGGACAATATGCTTCCGATCCGGATTCAGGCCTATGACGCCCTGTCGAACATCGGTCGCGCCGCCATCCCGGCGCTCCCGGTCATCCGCAAAGCAGCCAACGCGCAATTACGCCGCTTCATCGACCCCGAATATCCCAAGCGGATGGCGATGTATCTGGTCGCCACATTGGAGGGTTCCTACGATCCGACGCAAGAAGGCTTGTCCCCGCAAGCATGCCAAAACGCCACCAAAAGCCCCAACATGTTCATGGGCCCACCCCCCAGCGCGGCATGGGAGTCCTAATCCAAGATGCATTCATGGGAAGCTATAGCTTGTTCCCCGGCGAAGGCCGGGGAACCCACGCATGAGTCTACATTACATTGTAGTATAAGGGCCGATCGCCATTCGGCCCTTAGCGATGTAGGCCGTCACCCGCGCAGCGCATCTGGCGTTTTTTCCACCCCGGAGGGGACGCTGACCGAGGAGAATGGTGCACCCGACGGGGGTGCAAGACTTCGCGCAAAACAATGACTTGCGAAGGATAACCCCGCCGACCCTACCCCTGCATTTCTGCGGGGTTCAGCGACGGATGGCTAACCTTTTGGGACGCCATTTCTCCGATATTTTTGGGCAGCTTATCATACTTGCTCGCGCCGCACTTCGCCGCGCCGGTTGCCCCCCGCGCCCCCTCTTCCGGCTTATCATACTTGCTGGATTGCCTTCGACCCTCCCTCACTCCCCGATTAAGCGTCTGAGTGGGAGGATCGAACAGCGCGGGAAGTGCGCAAATCTCCCGTTGCGGGAGCGTGGGAGCGTGCGGGAGGCAAATTGCAACAAGTCCGCACACATGCGGGCGCGCCCATACGCACGCGTGGGCGCGCGCACGTAGGAGCTTACTTTCTTCCTCCCACGCTCCCTCTCTCAATCAACTAATTGATATTACTACTTTCTATCCTCTCATTATCCCTCCCTTGAAAGGGAAGAAGAAATGATAAGCTCCCAAATGCAGTTTGAAGGCCTGCTTTTGACCGGCTCGCCATCGGATACCTTCGCCGACTTCTATCGCGATCATATCCGCCATTCGGCTGGCGCTCGCCTTGCAGCGGACCAGTTGAAGGCCGCCTATGAAGGCTGGGCCGACAAGCAGGACCTTGCGACCAGTTCGCCGCGTGTCATCCGGTCATTCATGGAAGCGAACGGGCATCGTCATTCGAAGTCCAGCACAGTGTTCTACCGGGATGCGGTGCTAGGTGACTTCGCGGGCCAGCCGGTGCCAGCGCGCTCAATGCCAGTGACCGATGGGCGCAAGGTGCGTGAAGCTGTGAGCGTCACGCTCGATGACCTCGATCAGATCATCACCGAGCTTCAAGGGATGCGCGCGCGAATGGCGCGGATCAAAGCAACACTCACATTGAAGGGCGCGCGGTAATGGAAGACAAAGAGAAATTGACGGCGCTGCTGATCCGCACGGCCATCTGCGGCACCGACCATCCCGCCAATGCGGCGACATTGCTGATGTCGGCGGCCGCATCGATCCTTGCCCAGCAGTTTGGAGAGGATGAGGCGGGGGCATTGATGCTCAGCATCATCGGCACGGCGCGGTCCGAGTGGACGCGGGCACATGCCAACTGACCCCCACCCCCAACGGGTCCTTACCGGCCCCGGCCCCCTAGTGCGGTGGGGCGCGGGGCAGGGTTTTACGGTTCACGGGCTACTTTCCTTTTTGAACCCTGTGAACTGAACTAGTTCAATGGCTTAACTTCACATTCGGATGTGGTGACGACATGGCAGACGGGCTGAAGGATGAATATAACGAGGCGTCGGCAGCGAACTATCTCTGCCTCTCGGCACGAACGCTGCGCCGCTATCGCCTAATGGGCCGCATCGGCCACCATCGGTCGCCTGGTGGCCGGATCAGCTACACGCTGGACCAGCTTATAGATTTCCAACTGTCGACACGGGTCCCCCCCTTGCAGGCTGGCACGGCGGCGGCATGATACCGGGAGGGTGGAGGGAGCCGACTTAGCGCTGGCGCGCTAAGCAAAGGCCAGCGTGGCCGCGAAAGGGTATCGTTTGGCCACATATGGCCGCACATGGCCGCATAAGGGTAATTTACCGCCCTGCATGTTCAGCCGACAAATGGCGCATGATCAACACGCACCCTTCCACCGCCGAACGCCGCATCATGGCACCGCCCCGCACCCGTTCGGCTACTCTAGCGCCGTCCAGTTGGAATGCGGAAGATCGCACTATTGATGTAGTTTGGACCACCGGCGCGCGTGGCGCGCGGTTCGATTGGGAAAGTGGCGAAACGGTTGACGAAGAACTGGCGACCAACCCTGCCAGCGTTCGCCTTGATCGACTGAACGCCGGTGCCCCTGTCCTCGACGCTCACCAAAAGGGCGACCTGTCCCGCCAGATCGGCGTTGTCGTCCCTGGCTCTGCCAGAATGGAGGGCGGTCAAGGCATCGCCACGGTTCGCTTCTCCGATCGGGTAGAAGTCGCCGGTTTTGTGTCCGACATCGCCAGCGGCATCATCCGCAATCTGTCGGTCGGCTATACTGTCCATGCTTTCGACATTGAACGGCGTGCTGGGCAACGCCCGCTGTATCGCGCCGTCGATTGGGAACCTTACGAAATCAGCTTCTTGCCAGTGCCGTTCGATGCCCTGGCGCAAGTGCGGAGCGCGCCTGTCGTTGCGCCCTGCATCCTTCGCAATCATTCTTCCACGGAGTATCGGCCCATGCCTGACCATCAAGACAACATCGAACAATCCCCCCCTGCTGGCCAGCCCAGCGGCAATGGAAGACGCGGTGACCAACCGGCATCCATTCAGCGTATCCGCGAATATGTCGGCATGGCCGGTGGGGGCTTCGGCCTGCAAGAGGCCGAAAGCAACGGCATCATCCTGGATATGGCCGAACGCGGTCTGAGCGAACAGGAAGTGCGCACCACCATGACCCAAATCCTAGCTGAACGGCAGCGCGCCCAGACCGGAACTATCACGACCGGCGGCCCGGCAATCGTAGAACGCTGGGGCAATGGGAATGCCACGATGGACAATCCCAATTTTCAGAGCCGTGCGATCGAAGATGCGATTTATGCGCGTATGAGCGGCCGACAGCCGACGGAGCAGGCACGAGGGTTCATGCATATGTCGCTGGTCCAGATGGCAGGGAAGGTGGCTGAACGCGCCGGAGTGAGGAACGTCGAGTCGATGGCACCTGGCGAAGTGCTAAACGTATCTGCCTGGACTCGGACGCATGGTACAGATGCAAGTTATCTTGCTACACGCGCCCATCCGGGGTCCTATCACTCCACTTCATCCTTCCCCGATATTCTGACGGGTGCAGGCGAGCGCTTCTTGCTAGATATGTTCGCCGCCGCAGAATCCCCGCTCAAGAAAATCGGCCGACGCCGTAGCGCGCGCGATTTTCGGCCGATCAGCGGTTTGCAACTGTCGGGCTTCGGCACGCTGCCGGAGGTGTTGGAGGCGGGCGAAATCAAGTCCGGCACGTTCAAATCGCGCAAGGAAAGCTATGCGGTGAAAACCTTCGCCAAGATGTTCGGCCTGACCCGGCAAGCCATCATCAACGATGATCTTGGGGCGTTCAGCGACCCAATCCGGATCATGTCGAAGGCAGCGGCGGAAACGGAAGCAAGCCTGTTGGCTGACCTGTTGAACAGCAATCCCTCCATGTCCGATGCGAACGCGCTCTTTCACGCCGCCCATGGTAATCTCGCTCCCGCCGGCGCAGCGCCCGCAGTCGCCAGCATCAGCGCTGGACGCCTAGCCATGCGAAGCCAGAAGGACCTTGACGGCGTCACCCCGATCGCAGCGGCCCCGAAATATATCCTTTCAAGCCCGGCCAGCGAAACGCTGATCGAACAGTTGCTGACTGTCATCAATCCCAATCAGGTCGATGAAGCCAATCCTTTCGTCGGCAAGCTACAGCCCTTGGTAGATCCCCGTCTGGATGATCTGCCATGGTACTTGTTCGCAGACCCGCTGCTGGCGCCGATTCTGGAATATGCTTACTTGGACGGCCACGAGGGTCCGCGCGTGGAAATGCAGGATGGATGGACAACTCTCGGCACATCCTTCCGCGTCTATATGGATTTTGGCGCGGGCCTGATCGACTGGCGCGGCGGGTACAAGAACCCCGGCGCTGCGGTCTAATCAACTTTCGAAAGCGAAGGGTGGATAGTCTGGCGGGAGGGCCGCCCTGGGCCTGTTCGGGCCTTCCTCACCCTCCCTGCCATCTCCATCAGGATCGTGACATGACCATCCACAATTTCTTTCGCGCATGTTGTGTCGGCGTACTGAGTGCCTGGCTTTTTACCCCGACAATTGCCTACGCCGATCCGATCACAGCCGCTGTTTTTGGTGCCGCCTTTGCCCAGACGTTTGGGGGTATGGTGGTTTCATTCATCATCTCAACAGCGATCAGCCCCGGCGCGATGTTTTCAGGCGATATCGAGTGTGATGCCTTGTCGAGTAAGCCGCCAAGGCTCAATGCCATCACGCCGATTGGCAAAGGCGGCCGATCCATCGGCCCGTTCATGATCGCCCGGACGACCGGCGAATGCATGGTCCCCGCCGTCGGTGATATGACTTACCTGCTGATGGACAAACGGTTGACCATCCGTCGCAATGACCTTGTGACGATGGCGCTGCATGGCGGCCCGATGGCCGGGGCCGTCATTACTAAGCGGTTCGTTGAGGCCTATACGGGTATCGTCAGTGTCGCCCAGTCCAGCCCCCGCATGAGGCTCGATTTCGAGGCGCAGGAGATCGAATGGGCATATCGGGTGCGCGCCGTGTCGACATCGCTTGTCGGCGCGCTGTGGCTGATGCTGGTGGCGACTGTACGGCCTCGCAGCCTTAATGAGCGGCTCGGTGCCGAATAAAGCGCACGTGCCTGATCTACCCCCGGATAGCTCCCCGCCTCCAGCGCCGGCGCTTTGGGTCGATAGCCGTGATTTGGCGAGGCGCTTTGGCCGTCGGCATCATAACATTCTAGCCTCGATAGACGTGATCTTGGCGCAATGCCCAGCGGCGGCTGGGCACGTTCGCTTTGCGTCGCATCCGGTGACAGCCGGTTTGGGTGGCACGCGCCATGTCAGACATGCGGCGGTCGATCGAGTCGGCTTTACCCTACTGGCAACCACCCTGGGCACGACACAGCGGGATATCGTGTTCGAAATGCTAATGGCATTTGAGAATGCACCCGCGCGATCCGACCCTTTCCCAATTTCGGGATAGCATAGCTTCAGCTATCTGCCTAAAGCACGAAGCATGACGCAGGCAGGTTACGGCATCGGCATCTACACCGCGCCTGAGGCGGCAAGGATGGTCGGCATGGGCGCGCAGACGCTGCGCCGATGGGTGCTGGGCTATGACCACAAGAGCAGGGAGGCCAAGCTCCAGCATGAACCTGCCTTGTGGACGCCGCAATATGATCCTGAGGCATCGGATGGCGTGCTGTTGGGCTTCCGCGACCTGATCGAAGCACGGATCGTCAATGCTCTACGCAAGAAGCGCATAGGCTTGCCCACGATCCGTATCTGCATGGAGCGGGCGAAGGAAATCGTCGGGCAGGAACGCCCCTTCTCGACGTCGGACTTTAAGACCGACGGCAAAAACATCTTTCTCCAAATTACCCGCGACCTGGACGAACCGGAGCTCATCGACCTGAAGCACAAGCAGGGCGTGTTCCGCCGCGTGGTAGAGCCCAGCCTTGCGGACCTGGACTTCGGCCCGGATGGGGCGGAGCGCTGGTGGCTGCTGCATGGGCGCAAGACGATCGTTGCGGACCCCGATCGAGCATTCGGGCAACCCATCATCGCCGATCATGGGATCGCCACCGCAACGATCGCGCAGGCGCTCAAGGCAGAAGGGTCGATCGAAAAGGTAGCCCGACTCTATGAGATCAGACCTCGCCTGGTAAAAGATGCCTTGGCTTATGAGGCGCAAATTGCGCACCTCAAAGCCGCGTGAAGCTGCTGGTCGACAACGACCTTCCCCCACGGCTCGGCCGAGGCCTTGGCGCGTTATTCGCCGGTGAACACCATGTCGAGCATATGAAGGACAAGTTCGGCACGGGAAGCCTGCTTGACGCGGAATGGATCGAGCGGCTGGGCAAAGAGGGCGGATGGTGCGTGTTGTCGGGCGACAGACGCATAGCGAAACAGAAGCCGTCACGGGATCTATTCCTGCGTGCAGGTCTGATTGGCTTCTTTGCCCTGCCGACGGTCAGAAAGATGCCATTCAATGAGCAGACGGCGCGCATTCTAATCATGTGGCCTGCCATGACGATCATGTCGGAGACGATCGCGCAGGGATGCTTCGAGCTACCTATTAAGGGACGTCTTCGCCAGATGGCATAGGCGAACGTTCAGCCGTCCGTCTCCCGTTGCGAGTGCCTGAGAGCCGCCAGGCTGTTCCGAATTTCATATTTCCGAATAACGGTTGTCACAGTTCCGGCAGAAACGCCGACCTGACGCCCGACCGCCGCATAGCTACCCAACTCCTCGTAGAGTTGGCAATAATGCTCGGCTCGTTCGTCTCGCTCGGCCTCCGTCGGAGGCCGCTTTCGATCCGAAAAGATCGGCGGCTCCAATCCCAAGCCTATCGCGACAAAATATTCCAAGACATTGGCCCGCGTCAGCCGCGGATCATCCTGTGCTGCGCGCCAAGCATCCATCGCCTCGACATGCTCGACCGGAAAACTGGCGCCTATGTAGATCGTGTCAGCCATCTCAATTTCGCCATGTCTGTTTCAACTCTTCATCAAACCACTGTTCCGCGTCTTCACGCGCACCCATGGTCGATCGGAAGTTGAGATAATCAGAATATCCTTCACGACCTAACCAGTCGCGGAAATCGCCAAAGGACGGCATGTGGTCAGCACCCACCACAACGGCATTTTCGCGCGCCCATTTGTGAGTGAGATGGCGGATCGCCTTTTCGGCTTCAGCCTTTTTCATGCCGATCAGATAAGCTGCGTCGAGACGATGACAAATGAATGGGTTGCCGCCGGCTTGTTGTCGACCATGACAACCTTGATCTTATGTTCGATAGCCGTAACACGATATACTTCGTCTTTGGCATTCCACCAATCAAACCGGACCGTCGTACCGATTTGCGGCGGCGCGATCATCTCCACGTCGAATATGGGTTGGCCATTTTCACCGTCGCCATCGAAGAAACGCACGCTAACCATCAGCAAATTCCTTGCTCAGAATGAGGCGCACCGCTTCTGGCCTGGAGGGACGCGGTTCGTCCTGGCCCTCTATCCACCGATCAAGCGCGGCCAGTTGATCGGGTTGGAGGCGAACACCAATCATCTGACCTGTTCCAGTCGTTACGGGCCGACCCCTTGATTTTTTGTTATCGCTAATTGACGTCATCGTGTATTTAGCGTTATCAGGAATGCAAGCCGAACGGAAGCTACCAACTTCCGTCCGGCTCTAACCATCGACACGGAGTTCCCCATGTCTCAGGCTGTTGCCGCCCCTATCACGGGCGAACCCATCATTGTAGGCGGTAAATCCGCCTCCTCTACCGTTTCCCGTCGTGCTGCCTTAGCAGCCGTCACACTGACCGGCTTTGCGCCGATCGCACTGGCGCGTCCGGTCGCATCCCCGCCCGTAGATCACGCATTCTGGGCGGATCATCGCCGTTGGACCGCGATCGACCAAGAATGGCAGGCGGCGCTTGATGCCACCGCAGGGGATGCTGAAGCACAGCAAGCGACATTCGATCGCTATGCATCCCGTGAGCTGGCGGCCCGCCAGGCCGTGCTATTGAGGCGGGTGACGACGGCAGCGGCATTGCTGGCGAAGTTGATGATGGTGGATGCGGCCGTCGACATCGATACAGGCGACGACGACTATCCAGATTTCTGGGCCTGCCTGGTGCGGGACGTGGAAGGCATGGCAGCATGAGCGCCGCCTTGTCCCGCCGCGCTGTCATCGGCGCCCTCGCCGTCGTGCCAGCGGCCGCTGCGGCCTCGTCGGCCGTTAGCCTGCCTGCCGGAGGCTGGGCCGGCGCGCTCCGCCGCTATCGCAAAGCCGAAGCGGCCTACGAAACGCATCTGGCGACGGTCTGGAACCCGTTGCAGGAGCGATTGAGCGACATATGCCCTCTACCTCCACACTCGGTGTCATCGGAGCTTAGACCCGGCCTGCGCGTCACCGCCACCTATAATGCCAAGCGGCCCGACGCCTGGATGCGGGAACCAACGACAGAGGGCCGCCGCATCGGTGAAAAACTCAGCGCCGAATGGGCTGAATGGTTTATCCGATATCAGGAAGCAGAAGAACGGCTAGGCGCGGCCGCGATCGATGAACAAGACACACGCCTTCACGACGCTCTCTTGGCCGCGAGAGACGATTTGATGTTGATGGACGCCCCCGACGCGGCGGCCGTGCTGAGCAAGCTCGAAATCATGTGGGACAACCCCTATGAGGAACGGCAAGAAGAAAATGAGCGCCTCATTAGGCGCGATTTACAGGCGCTGGCCGCCATCAATCCTGCGCGGCGCGCGGCGTGATTGTGGGAGGTTCGATTCCGGTGGGAGGCTGGATCGCTACCCTGCCCCAAGGGCAGGATGTGGAACGAAAATCCCAATCTGTTGACTGCAAAACAGGTTTAAGGTATTCAGAGGTCAACACCTCGGAGATTGCAATGCCTTCCATCAGTTCTATGTGCCCGGATGTTGACGAACCGACCCAAGCGGCTGAGGCTACGTCAAAGATATTGGCAGTGCCCAGGCCTACGATTGTAGGATGGATCAACCGCTATCCGTGGCTCGGTATTCCGCAGGTCACCCCGGGGACGACCCGACGCTTCAGCATGATCGATTTGGGGATGCTCGCTATCATGCGGCAAGCGCTAGCGGCCCGAATTCCTGCTGAGGCGTTGTTGGAAATCAAGGGCGTGCCTGACCATATCCGTTCGCTCTACGCGGAGTTGAAGGCCAAGGCTACAATGGATGACGGCATCCCCTACATGCCTATGCCAGACGATCCTGCTTACTTGCGGGTGCAAGATTTCATGTCGGGAACCGTCACGGCGATGAGCCTTGACCGAAGGGCAATTGATGGTGCGCAGGCGCAGGTTATGGATTTGGCGGGCTATCCCGTTCCTATCATTGTTCTCCCGATGGATGCGGCTATCAGAAACGCCTGGCGGCGCGCGCTTAAGTTGAGGTCTGGCCTCAATCTGGAAGACTGAAGATGACGGTCCGCCGCCCCCGTTTCAAGCAGGCTGATTTGACCCGTGCGGCAAAGGGCGCGGTGGCGGCTGGGCTGAAAGTAGGCAGCGCCATCATTGGGCCTGACGGGACGATTAAGCTCATTTTCGGTGACGTCGGCACCAACACGTCCAACTCATTTGACGAGATTCAGGGAACGTGAAAAAGCGTTGGCTTCCTGAATGGGTGAGCGAGTATCGCGACCGCCACGGCAAGCGACGCTATCGCTTTCGCCGCAAAGGCTTTGCCGTTTATACCTTCAAGGCTGCGCCTGGAACCGAGGCGTTCCGGCAGGAATATGATGCCTGCAAAAGCGGGATAGCCGCACCTGTGATTGATCCCGGTGCCGATCGCGCCGCCGCCGGCAGCTTCGACGATTTGATCGCCCGCTATTATCGGTCGCCTGACTTCCTAGATCCTGGTGAGCGGACACGCGTCGTGTATCGAGGCGTGATCGAGCGTTGGCGCCAGCAAAAGCCGACAAGTGGGAAACGCTACGGCGAAGCGATGGTTCGCGACCTTCAGCCCCGTCACGTCGAAAAGATGATGGCTGACATGCTGCCGCACCGAACGGCTGCAAACATGCTGCGTAAGCGGCTCAAGGCGCTAATGCAGTTCGCAATTCGGCAGGGTTTGGCGAAGGTCAATCCGGTGGATGCCACGCGGCCGTTCAAGGTGGAAGGTAGCGGCTTCCACACGTGGAGCGAGGATGAAATCGCGGCCTATGAGGCGACGCATCAGGTTGGCACTATGGCTCGCCTTGCCTTCGACCTGTTGCTATTCACCGGCCAGCGCGGCGGCGACATACGCCTGCTTGGCCCTGGGCATGTTCGCGATAAGAGAATCACCCTTACGCAGGAAAAGACCGGCGTGACGGTCAGTCTCCCGATCCTGCCCCCGCTTGCTGCCTCAATCTTGGCCACACCCTCGCGCGCGATGATCTTCGTCGTGAACGGGCTGGGACGCCCGTTCACGCGCAAGGGCTTCGGTAACAGGTTCCGCGCCTGGTGCGATGAAGCCCAGTTGGGCGCGTGTAGCGCCCATGGGCTTCGCAAGGCCGCTGCCAGACGCTTTGCCGAGGCCGGATGCAGCAATCAGCAAATCAAGTCATGGACCGGCCACACGACCGATAGCGAGGTTGCGCGCTACACAGCTGCGGCCGATCAAAGGACGCTTTCGGACGAGGCTGGCGAGAAGCTGATGGCTAACCTTCGCAAGAGGTTAGCCAATCAAGACGATAAGCCCTTGGAAAAGGAGGCGTAAATGGCAAAGGTGGTGCACCCGACGGGATTCGAACCCATGGCCCTCAGATTAGGAATCTGATGCTCTATCCTGCTGAGCTACGGGTGCCCGGCGACGGCTCTATTGCGCGCGGCGCGCCCGGTCAATTCTGTGCGGTCAATTAATGGCTCAATTCTTGGCCTGCGGCGGGATGACGGGAAAGGGCAGCGGCGCCACCTCCACCCCCTCGGCGATCAGCGCCTTCGCCTCGGCCGGGGCGACCTCGCCATGGATGCTGCTGCGGTCCTTTTCGCCATAATGCATCGCGCGCGCCTGCTCGGCGAAGCCACGCCCGACCCACGTGCTGTCCTCCAGCGCCTTGCTTTGCGCAGTCGCCAGCGCCTCGACCAGCGCCTTCATCTTCGCCTGGTCCGCGCCGCTCATCGCCGGCGCGGTGGGTTCCTCGCGCACAGCGACCGCGCGGCTGTTGCCCTTCGCACCGACCGCCGGGGCCATCACCGCCTTGGTCACATCGACATCGCCGCATAGCGGGCAGGCGAGCAGGCCCCGCGCCTTCTGATCCTCATAATCGGCGCTGGACCCGAACCATGCTTCGAACACATGGCTCTGGCCCGCACATTTCAGGTCGAACACGATCACGAAATCGTCACATCCTTCGCTATCATACGGCGGTTGGCGAGCGCCGGCACGCGCCCGCGCACATCCCCTATGCGCGTCAGGTCCAATTCCGCAAGTCCCAGCCCGGCCGCGTCGCCCATGTCGAGCAGCACGTCACCCCAGGGATCGATCACCACGCTATGCCCATAGGTGGTCCGCCCATCGGCATGCGTCCCCACCTGCGCGGTCGCGATGACATAGCATCCCGCCTCGATCGCCCGCGCGCGCAGCAGCACATGCCAGTGCGCCTGGCCCGTCGGCACGGTGAAGGCGGCAGGCGCCAGCAGGATCGTCGCCCCCGCATTGGTCAGCGCGCGATAAAGATCGGGAAAGCGCATGTCGTAGCAGATGGAAAAGCCCATCCGCCCCCAGGGCGTGTCCGCCGCGACCACCTGCTCCCCCGGCCCATAGACCGACAATTCGCGCCAGCTCTCCCCGGTGGCGAGGTCGACGTCGAACAGGTGGATCTTGTCATAGCGCGCCCGGATGCCGCCGCTATCGTCGATCAGGAAGCTGCGATTGGCCCAGCGCCCGTCGGCCCGTTCGCCCTTCAGCGGCAGCGATCCGATATGCACCCACAGCCCCTCGCGCGCCGCCGCATCGCGCACGGCGGCCAGCACAACATCCTCCGCCTCGCTCCGCAGCGTATCGGCCGCGCGCTTGCGGTCGCGATCCAGGCAGCCCGCCATTTCGGGCGTGAAGAGCATGTCCGCGCCTTCGCCCTTCGCCCGTTTCACCATCTCGACGATGGCGGCGGCGTTGGCGGCGGGATCAATCCCGCTGGTCATCTGGAACAGCGCCGCGCGCATCCTGCTGCTCACAGGCCCAGCAACGCGTCCAGCTTGCCGTCCCGGTTCAGCGCCGACAGGTCGTCGCTGCCGCCGACATGCTGGCCGTCGATGAAAATCTGCGGCACGGTGGTGCGACCAGGCGCGCGCGCCAGCATCTCGTCGCGCTTGGGACCGCCCATGCTGATGTCATATTCCTCGAACGCCACGCCCTTGTCGGTCAGCAGCGCCTTTGCCCGGGCGCAATAGCCGCACCAAGCCTTGGTATAGATTTCGACATTCGCCATGATGATGAGACGCTCCTTTCTTCCGAAATTGGGGGAACGCGCCGCTTTGTCAATCGCCGCGCCTCATTCTCCATCGGCATCCGGCAATACCCGCGCCCAGCACAACAGCCGCACGTCCACCGCACCGCCGCGCTTGAGCACCCGCGCGCAGGCCGCCGCGGTCGCCCCGCTGGTATGGACATCGTCGATCAGCAGCACGCGCCGCCCCTTGATCGCATCCGTATTCGCCAGCGCGAAGGCGCCCCGCACCGCCTTCGCCCGCGCCTTGGGATTCATCCCCCGCAACGGCGCGGTCCGCTTCACCCGGCGCAACGCCCGCTTGTCCACCGGCCAGCCTGTCAGCCGTCCCAGATGATCCGCGATCAACGCCGACTGGTTGAACCCCCGATGCCATAGCCGCCAGCGATGCAGCGGCACCGGCACGATCAGGGCCTCCTCGTCCCCCACATGACGCAGCATCTGCCGCGCGATCAGCCGCGCCAGGCCGATGCGCCGTCCATATTTGAGCCGCAGCGCCACCGTCCGGGCGACATCGCCATAGGCCAGCACCGCGCGCGCGCTGTCCCAGGGCGGCGGGTCGGCCATGCACACGCCACACTCGGCCCCCGCGCCCATGTCATGCGGGAAGGGCGCGCCGCACCGGGCGCAGCAAGGCTCGCCCAGCAATTCCATGCCGCTCCAGCAGGACAGGCAAAAGGCGAAATCCGCCCCCACGATGGCGCCGCAACCGGGGCAGCGCGGTGGCAGCGCATAATCGACCGCAGGCTGCAAAACGCCCTTGAGAAGCGGGAGGAGCGACATCATCTGCCTTGTCCGCACTTCGCGCCCGATGCACAAGGCCCGCCATGGATAACCGCCCCGACATTTTCGACCGCGCCCGGCGTGCGCGCCAGCGCGACCGGATGCTACCCACCTTCGCCGATCATGACTTCCTCTATCGCGCGATGCTGGACGAACTGCTCGATCGCCTGACCGACGTGCAGCGCGACCTGCCCGAAGCGCTGGTCATCGGCTGTCCGGATGGCAGCGCGAAGGCGGCGCTGGAAGCGATGGGCAAGCGCGTCGCCTGCGCCGATCCCGGCTTCCTTGCGGCCAAAGCGGCGGGCGGCGTCCAGATGGACGAGGACGCCCTGCCCTTCGCCGACGACAGTTTCGATCTGGTGGTCGCCTGCGGCACGCTCGACAGCGTCAACGACCTGCCCGGCGCGCTGATCCTGATGCGGCGCGTGCTGCGCCCCGACGGGTTGATGCTCGCGGCCTTTGCGGGCGCGGGCAGCCTGCCCCGCCTCAAATCCGCCCTGCTCGCCGCCGAAGCCGACCGGCCCGGCCAGCATGTCCACCCGCAGGTCGATGTGCGATCGGCCGGCGATCTGCTCAGCCGCGCCGGCTTCGCCATGCCGGTCGCGGACGGCGAAACGCTGACCATCCGCTATGGCGATGTCGTGCGCCTGATGCACGACCTGCGCTTCATGGGCGCGGGCAATGTCCTCGACACGCGCGCGCCGGTCCTGACGCGGGAGGTGCTGATGCGCGCAGCGGGCCATTTCGCCGATGCCGCCGACCCGGACGGCCGCACCGGCGAACAGATGGCGCTAGTCTATCTGTCCGGCTGGAGCCCCGATCCCAGCCAGGCAGGACCGGCAAAGCGCGGCAGCGCGACCGTATCACTGGCCGCCGCGCTCAAAGGGAAAGCCTAGCGTTTTCGCCTGTCACTCGATCATGACGGCCACCACACGCCAGATACCATCTTCGCGTTCCAGCGTCACCGACTCCGTCGCCTCGGCCTTGTTGGCGAAGCGCGTGCGAAACTTCACCATCTCAAAGCCGTTGGGCGGGGCGAGCAGATATTCCTGACTGAGCAGGTCGCGGGATATCAGCGCGCCCAGTGGGGTGCGCACCTTGTCCTGCACCGATGCCCAGAGCTCTGGCGTATTGGCCTTGCGGAAGGATGATCCCGTCGCTCGATAGCCGTCCTCCCAACGCCCCTGATCCCCCAGGACCAGCCATTGCCGCGCGGCGTCGACCACTTCCGTGCGCGGCGCAGCCTCGGTGGCGGTCGGCGCCTGTGACGAGGGTGCGGAAGCGAGTTGCGGCAAGGCGGCAAGCGCCAGCAGGCCAAGGACAAGCGTCATGAGCATAACTCCGATGATGATCCAGAAAGGACGGGGTGTCCGCCCCGCGCCGCTGGTCGGCGCGCCGTCTTCATCCGCCTGAGCCGCAAGCGCGTCTGCCCCGATTTCTCTGTCCCCCAGATAATCGGGGGACGTGCCCGGATCGCCACCCTCTGCCTCCAGCAGCATCCGGGCGGCCTCCCGACTGCTCGACACCGCCATCTTGCGCCGCGCATCGCGCAGCCTCTCGTTGATCGTATGGACGGAAAGGCCCAGGCTCCGCGCGATCGACTTCGCATCATGGCCGCGGACGATCAGGCGCAGCGTCTGCTTCTCCTTTTCGGTCAGCGACCAGCCCATATCCGTCATCTGCATGCTCATAATATCCAAGACCTAGGTCAGGCCCAGGATGGCAGCTACCCCGAAAAATTTGTATTCAAGTCGGGGGATCGGTTGCTACTCATCCCAACCACCTCGCCCACCGTCGGCGCGTCCGTCATCTCCCGCGACGCCCATGTCTCACCGTCATGCCGATATTCCACATGGCTCGCGCGCCGGAACGCCGTGCCGTCCCACACGATCACCTGCAACTCCATCTCGTTGTTGCGGCGGACATGCAGCCAGTTGAAGCTTTGCGGCTCATCGTTGCGCAGTCGGGTGGACGTGGCGGTGCCGGCCTGGATCACCAGCGCGCCACCGCTATGTTCCACCATCTTGCGAGCAGCCTCCGCATAGGTGCGGTGGAAATGGCCGGCCAGCGCCAGATGCACGCCGGCCTCGCAGGCCGCCTTGACCGCATCGTCATGCTGGCCGACCGCCTCGCTCAACTCCCCGCCCCGGCCGATCGGCATGGAAAAGAGCGGATGGTGTGTCACTAAAATGCGGGTCTTGGCCGGCGCCACCTTGGCGAAGCGATCGCGCAGCATGTCCATCTGGTCATGGTTGATCCGCCCATCCTTGATCGTCAGCGACCGGGCGGTGTTGAGACCCAGAATCGCGACCTCGCCATCTTCGTAGAAGGGGCACAGATCGTTGCTGACATAGCGTTTGTAGCGATCCAGCGGCGCGGCAAACCGTCGCACCACATCGTAGAGCGGCACGTCATGATTGCCCGGAATGACCAGCGTCTTCAGCCCTGCGGCCTTGAGCCGCCCCAGCCAGGCCGCCGCCTGTTTGAACTGCTCCACCCGTGCCCGCTGAGTGAAGTCGCCGCTGATGACCACAAGGTCGGGACGGCGTGCCTCCAGCCAGGCGGTGGCGGCGTCGACGATCCTCTGATCGTTGGCGCCGAAATGAATATCGGAAAGATGCGCGATGCGAGCCATGCCAGGGTAACGAATCCATGGCCTAGGGTTTCCCGATGCTTTTCGATGCACCCGAAATCGATCGGACGGAGTTATTGCGGCATGGAAACGAAACCCCTTCCCAAGGACGCCATATTGGTCGTCAATGCCCATAGCCGACGCGGGCAGGATAATTTCGCACAGGCGAAGGAGAAGCTGGAGACCGCTGGCGTCCGCCTGATCGCCGCCCATGCGGTGGAAGAGCCGGAGAAGATGGCGCAGATCGTGCGCGAGGCGGTGGACAGCGGCGCGCCGATGGTGATCGTGGGCGGCGGCGACGGCTCCATGTCCGGCACGGTGGACGAATTCGTCGGCAAGGACTGCGTCTTTGGCATATTGCCCCTGGGCACCGCGAACAGCTTCGCGCGGACATTGGGCCTGCCGCTGGACCTGGACGGCGCAGTGCAGGCCATCGCCGGTGGCAAGCGACGCCGCGTGGACCTGGGCATGATCGACCAGGATTATTTCGTCAACGCGGCTTCATTGGGCCTGTCGCCGATGATCGGCCGGACCGTGCCGCACAAGCTGAAACGCTATCTCGGGCGGATCGGCTATCTGATGTGGGCGGTCAAATGTTCGGTCGGCTTCCGCGCCTTCCGCCTGACGATCGACGATGGCGAAAATCAGCGCCGCCTGTGGTCGACCGAGGTGCGCATCCTTAATGGCCCCTATCATGGCGGGGTCGAACTGTCCGACCATGCCGATGTCGATACGGGCGAAATCGTGATTCAGGCAGTGGTCGGGCGCAGCAAGCCGCGCCTCGCCTGGGACTGGTACGCCAAATTCTTCAAGCTGCGCGATCGCGACGCCCATACCGAAGAATTTCACGGGAAGTCGTTCAGGATCGAGACCCATCCCCGCCAGCGCATCTCGATCGACGGCGAAGTGCTGGCCAAGACGCCGGTGACCGTGAAGATCGCGCCGGGCGCGGTCGAGGTAGCGGTGCCGGCGGACGGATAGCTCCATCTGTACGCGCAACAAAAAAGGGACCGGAAACCGGTCCCTTTCCTGTTTTGATGTTCGAAAAAGCTTAGCGCTTCGAGAACTGGAAGCTGCGGCGGGCCTTCGCCTTGCCGTACTTCTTACGCTCGACGACGCGGCTGTCGCGGGTCAGGAAGCCTTCGGCCTTGACCGCGCTGCGCAGCGCAGGCTCATATTTGGTCAGCGCCTGGGCGATGCCATGCTTGACCGCGCCGGCCTGGCCCGACAGGCCGCCGCCCTTGACGGTGGCGATCACGTCATACTGACCGTTGCGATCGGTCACGCCGAACGGCTGGTTGATCACCAGACGCAGGGTCGGACGGGCGAAATAGACTTCCTGATCGCGGCCATTGACCGTGATCTTGCCGGTGCCGGGCTTCACCCAGACGCGGGCGACGGCATCCTTACGACGGCCGGTCGCATAGGCGCGGCCGAGGCTGTCGATTTCCTGTTCGCGCAGCGGCATGGTCGAAACCGGCGGCGCGATCGGCGCAGCGGCTTCTTCACCTTCCACGGCAGCGGCAGGCGCAGCAGCAGCGGCGACCGGAGCGGCAGCGGCTTCGGCGGCGATCGCCGCGAGGTCGGACAGGGACTGGCGGTTATCGGACATTATGCACCCACCTTGTTCTTGCGGTTGCGCGACGCGAAATCGAGCACTTCGGGGTTCTGGGCTTCGTGGGGATGCTCGGTGCCGGCGAAGACGCGCAGGTTGCGCATCTGCTGGCGGCCCAGCGGGCCACGGGGGATCATGCGCTCGATGGCCTTTTCAAGCACGCGCTCGGGGAAACGGCCTTCCAGGATCTTGGCAGGCGTGGTTTCCTTGATGCCGCCGGCATAGCCGGTGTGCTTGTAATAGACCTTGTCCGTCAGCTTCTTGCCGGTGAACTTGACCTTGCCCGCGTTGATGATGATGACATTGTCACCGCAATCGACATGGGGCGTGAAGCTGGTCTTGTGCTTGCCACGCAGGATATTCGCCACGGTCGAAGCGAGACGGCCCACGACGAGGCCGTCGGCGTCGATCAGGACCCACTTCTTTTCGACCGTTGCCGGGGTCGCCGGCTTGGTGGTCTTCATCAGCGCCTTCATGGTGCCAATACTCCAGAATAAAAATGAAACCGGGCGCCGTCGCCGACACCCGGAAGTGGGGCGCTAATGACGGGTGAGGCCCGACAAGTCAAGAGATTCGGCCCCTTTGCTGACGGGTAAAATAATACCTCTCCCTAATTGGCGGGCGTCAGCGTGCGGCTTTCGGTCAGGGCGAGCGTGCCCACGGCCAGGCTACGCTGCTGCGTTTCCACCAGCCCGCTGGCCCGCGACAGGCGATACCGGATGCCGACCTGCACCCCCTCGCCCGCCAGCTTCTCCTCCAGGTCCAGCGCATCGGCCGGCTGCCCGACGACGCGCAGCGTGCCTTCGACCGGCACCGGCCGGCCCAGCGGAGATCCTGCCACGGTGCGCAGCCCGCGCCCTTCGCCGCCTTCCACAGTGCTGCCCGCAAACAGGAATATCGGCTGGACTTCGCCGGCCAGCAGCGCGAGCCGACCGTCGGGCGACAGGCTGGCGAACAGCGCCTGGACATTGGCCGCCGCCTTGTGCCGCGGCGTATCGGGCGCGAACGTGGCCAGCATGGCGTCGATTCCCGCCTGCACCGCGCCCCAGGCGGCGTCGACATTGTCGAGGCCGACGATCCGCCCCTGCCCGTCCAGCCGGAACCGCAGAACCACGCCGATCAGGGGGGTCAGCGCAGCGCGATAGGGCTCCGCCCCGGCGGCCGGCGCATCGCTGTCGATGGCGCGCAGCGTCGCCTGCAAGATATAGCCTTGGTCCGCCCGCTCGAACTTCAGGTCGCGGATCGCGCTGAACCGGCGGGTCGCGCCTTCGACCGGCCGATGTTGCTCGATCCGATAAACCAACGCCCTGTCCGTGGGCGGCGCGAAGGGGATGGCGATGCCCTGCGCCGCCGCCGGCTGGCTGAGGACGATCAGCGCGGCGGCGAGCAGCCGCCTCAACGGCGCACGCCCACGGCATGGGCGCCCCAGGCGGCGGCGGCCACGACCAGCGCCCCGACCGCCTGATGCAGTACGGCGAGCGGGAGCGCGATGCCGCTGATGACGGTGGCGATGCCCAGCAGGATTTGCGTGCCGACCGCCGCGTTGATCGCGATCGATGCGCCCCGCTGCCCGGCTTGCCTCGCGCGCCGCGCCAGCACGACCAGCGCCACCGCCGCAACCCAGGCCCACCAGCGATGCAGGAAATGGACGAGATAGGGATCGCTCGACACCGTGGCCCAGAGTGACCCCAGCCACTGGATGCCTTCGGGCACGACATGGTCGTTCATCAGCGGCCAGGTGTTCGACACATAGCCCGCGTCCAGGCCGGCGGTGAAGGCCCCCAGCATCAACTGGACCAGCAGCACCAGCAGCACCAGCAGCGCGAAAGGACGCAGCGCAGCAGGCCGCGCCCGCGGCGATCGCGCCAGCGCGCGCAGGTCGAGCGCGGTCCACACCAGCCCGCCGATGATGAACAGCGCCGTCAGCAGATGCACCGCCAGCCGGTAATGGCTGACGTCGGTGCGCACCGACAGGCCCGACTTCACCATCCACCAGCCGATCGCCCCCTGCAATCCGCCCAGCGCCAGCAAGGCAACCAGCCGTCCGCCATAGCCCGCCGGGATCGCCCGCCGCGCCGCAAACCAGACCAGCGGCAGGGCGAAGGCGACGCCGATCAGGCGGCCGAGCAGCCGGTGCAGCCATTCCCAGAAGAAGATGAACTGGAAATCCGACAGGGTCATGCCCTGGCGTAACTGCTGATATTCGGGAATCTGCTGATAGAGGCGAAACGCCTCCATCCACTGGTCGTGGGTCAACGGCGGGATAGCGCCTGTGATCGGCTTCCACTGCGTAATCGACAGGCCGGATTCGGTCAGCCGCGTGATGCCGCCCACGACCACCATGCAGAAGACCAGCAGGGCGACGACCAGCAACCAGCGGGCCATGGCGGCGGGACGCGAAACGGACGGAGCGGCGCGGGTGAAGGGAGACACTGTCATGCCGGGTCCATGCGCTCATGCCCTGCCCTTTTCAAGCCGTCCTGCACGACATAGGCATGGACAAATCAGCCCAGGCGCTGGCAGTGGAGGGGGGAAACAAAACGCCCCGCAGGCGTATCCTTCCAACGTGATTTTCTACAGGGGTTTTCGATGACCGCCGCATCGCCGGGAACAGCCGCGATGATCGCCGCACAGGGGCCGATCGGCGCCCTCACCGCCCGGCTCGACGCGTCCTCCCCGCTCGGCCCGGTCGACGGCTGGTCGCCCACTCTCGTCTCGACCGTGCGCCTGATGCTGTCGTCCAGGGCGGAGATCGTGCTGTTCTGGGGGCCGGACTTCTGCGCCCTCTACAATGAAAGCTATGTCCCGACGATCGGCGACAAACATCCGCGCGCCTTGGGCCGCCCCGCGCGCGAAGGCTGGAGCGAATTGTGGGCCGATCTCGGCCCGCTGCTCCGGTCCGTCCTCGACACCGGCGAAACCGTCCATGCCAAGGATCGCCCCTTCTATATCGAGCGCGACGGCGGGCGCGGCGAGGACGTCTATTTCGACATCAGCTATTCCCCCGTGTTCGAAGCCGACGGATCGATCGGCGGCGTCCTGTGCATCGTCAGCGAGACGACCCAGCGCGTCCTGGCGGAACGGGCGATGCTGGCCGACCGCAACCGCCTCTGGGCGCTGGCGCGCGACCCGTTCCTGATCGCCGACACGACCGGCGTCTGGCTCGCGGCCAGTCCGGCCTGGACCGATATATTGGGCTGGACCGAGGCGGAACTGATCGGCCGCACCGCCGAATGGATGGAGCATCCCGACGACATCCAGCCCACCCGCGATCAGATTGACGGTCTGGCGCATGGCCAGCCGGTGCTGCGATTCGACAATCGATTCCGCACGCGCGACGGCGATTATCGCACCTTCAGCTGGACCGCCGCGCCCGACCGCGACATCATCTATGCCGTTGCCCGCGACGTCACCGAACAGCGCGCCCATGCCCGCGCGCTGGCCGATGCCGAAGCTGCGCTGCGCCAGGCGCAGAAGATGGAGACGCTGGGCCAGTTGACCGGCGGGGTCGCGCATGACTTCAACAATCTGCTCCAGATCGTCACCGGCAACCTCGAACTGCTGCAACGCGCGCTGCCCGCCGACGACGCCCGGCTTCAGCGCATGGTGGCGCGCGCGGCGGCGGGCGCAGACAAGGCGGCCGTGCTGACGCAGCGGCTGCTCGCCTTCTCCCGCCGCCAGCCGCTCGATCCGCGCCCGACCGATCCCAACCGGCTGGTTGCGGGCATGTCCGACATGCTGCACCGGACGCTCGGCGAAACCATCAGCGTGACGACGATGGAGGCGCCCCAACCCTGGCCCATCGCCGTCGACGTCAACCAGATGGAAAATGCGCTGCTGAACCTTGCGGTCAACGCACGCGACGCCATGCCCGATGGCGGCAAGCTGACGATCGAGGTGAGCAACAGCCATATCGATGCGCAGCAGGCCGCGCGCGAAACCGACCTGGCGCCCGGCCCTTATGTCATGATCGGCGTGTCGGACACCGGCGAAGGCATGGACGACGCGACGCTGGCGCGGGCGATCGAACCCTTTTTCACCACCAAGGATGTCGGGCGTGGCACCGGCCTTGGCCTGTCGATGGTCTATGGCTTTATCAAACAGTCCGGCGGCCATATGCGGGTCTATTCGGAGCCGGGCCAGGGCACCAGCGTCATGCTCTATCTGCCGCGCCATCATGGCTGCACGACCATGGAGGACGCGCCGGAAACGCCTGCGTTCGCGGCGACGGGCGGACAGGAAACCATCTTGCTATGCGAGGATGACGATGATGTCCGCGCCTATTCCTTCGAAGTGCTGCGCGACCTTGGCTATCATGTCGTCCCGGCCGCCGATGGCGCGGCCGCGCTGGCGGCGCTGGAGGCGGCCGACGGACCGGTCGACCTGCTCTTCACAGATGTCGTCCTGCCCGGCGGCATGACCGGCGCCGATCTGGCGGCCACGGCCAAGCTGCGCTGGCCCGCCCTCAAAATCCTGTTCACCACCGGCTATGCCCGCAACGCCATCGTCCATCACGGCCGGCTGGACGAAGGCGTCGACCTGCTGACCAAGCCCTTCAGCTATGCCGAACTCGCCGCCAAGGTTCGGGATGTGCTGGACAGACCTGCGGACGTGCCGGAAACGGTCGCCTGACTGTCAGCGCAGCGTCGCCTGCCACGCCGCGACCAGATCGCGGCCGCGCTGGCCGACCGTCGCCGCGTCGTCGCCCGGCTTGTAGAGCGCGCCGCCCACGCCGATGCCTTCGCAGCCGCCCGCCAGCCATTCGCCGATCGTGTCCGCGCCGGTGCCGCCCACGGCCCACACGCCCACCTCGCGCGGCAGCACGTCCTTGACCGCCTTCACATAGGCCGCGCCCAGACGGGCCGCCGGGAACAGCTTGATCCGCTTCGCCCCTGCCGCGATGGCGGCGAAGGCTTCGCTGGGCGTCATGAAGCCGGGCAGCAGGTCCAGCCCCAATGCCGCGCCACGCGCGATCACCGCCGGATTGGTGTTGGGTGTGACCATGATGCGCCCGCCCGCGTCGTGCAGCGCCTCGACTGCCTCGACGCTCAGCACGGTGCCGGCGCCGATCAGCGCCCGGTCGCCAAATTCGGCCTGCATCGCCGCGATACTGACCAGCGGATCTGGCGAATTGAACGGCACTTCCAGGATGCGGATGCCCGCATCGACCAAAGCGGCGCTCACGTCGATCGCTTCGTCGGGCCGGATGCCGCGCAGGATCGCGCAGACGGGCGGCGCGCCATCGGCCAGCAGGTCGTCCAGGGTCATGCTATCAAATCTCCGTCAGGCCAAGGCCGGCGAGCGCGCAGGCGTCGCCGTCCAGCATGTGTGTCGCCACGCCCTGCCTGTCCAGCGCCTGCGCATAGCGGGCGGACAGGCGGGCGTCACCGATCAGGGTGACGCTGTCCGTCGCACCCAGCATACCGCGCATCTCCGCGACCTCGCACCCGATCAGCAGGCCCGACAGATAGCCCAGCGCCCAGTCGGGCGAGCGGCCCTGGCGCAGCCGCATGGCGCGCGCTGCGAACAGCGACTGCAACAGCTTCCCGTCGCGCGCGCGGTCCAGCCCCTCGGCGAAGCCGGCCGCTTCCTCGATCGGGTTGGCGACATCGACCTTCGGCCCCAGGGTCGACCGGTCGCGCAGCAGCGCGAACAGTTCGCCGGTGGGCATGGTGCGGAAGGCAGCGATGCGGCCATCCTCGACCAGCGACCATTTATTGTGAGTGCCGGGCAGGACGATCATATGCCGCCCGGCTCCGAGCGCAGCATCGCGGGCAATCGCCCCGAAAATCTGGGTTTCCTCGCCGCGCATGACATCGGCGATGCCGTCCGCCCCCTCGCAGGCCAGCCCCGCCATGATGGCGACCGGCGCGCCGCGCCAGTCGAAACGCATCGCCACCTGCCGCCATAGCGCCGCATCGGCCGGGCAGTCCGCATAGGGCGCCTCGATCCAACCGTCGCGCGCGCCGGCCATGCCGCACAGGGTGATCGATTCGGGCGGGCCGTCGGCCAGCCAGGGGGCGATCGTGTCGGCGAAGGCCGCCTCCGCCGCGCCGCCCACCGCGCCGATCCCCGGCCCGTCGCGCCGCGCCGCCAGCACGGCCTTTTCGACCCGGAACAGCCGCAGACGGCTCGTCCCCCAGTCCCCGACGACGGAATAACCACTCACCAGCACGCTCTCCGGCCTTTATTTATGGTAGCGCTCACATTTCCCCGCTTGGGGTGCTTGAATTTCTATTTGTCTGAGTATATCAGGAGGCGGAGCGCGTCAACGCGCCATGCCCAATTTTTGCGTCAGCCATTTCTTGAATCAGGATGCCCCGATGAGCGATTCGCCCAAGACCTTCCCGAAGCTGCGCAGCCGCGCCTGGTTCGACAACCCAGACAATATCGACATGACCTCGCTCTATCTGGAGCGCTATCTGAACTTCGGCCTGAGCCTGGACGAATTGCGCAGCGGCAAGCCGATCATCGGCATCGCCCAGACCGGCAGCGACCTGTCGCCCTGCAACCGCCACCATATCGTGCTGGCCGAGCGGATGCGCGAGGGCATTCGCGAAATGGGCGGCATCGCGCTCGAATTTCCGGTCCATCCGATCCAGGAAACCGGCAAGCGCCCGACCGCGGGCCTCGACCGCAACCTCGCCTATCTGGGCCTGGTCGAAGCCCTGTACGGCTATCCGCTGGACGGCGTGATCCTGACCACCGGCTGCGACAAGACGACGCCGGCGCTGCTGATGGCTGCCGCCACCGTCAACATCCCCGCCATCGCTTTGTCGGTCGGCCCGATGCTGAACGGCTGGTTCAAGGGCGAGCGCACCGGGTCCGGCACGATCGTCTGGAAGGGTCGCCAGCTGCTGGCGGCGGGCAAGATCGATGACGAAGGCTTCATCAAGCTCGTCGCCTCGTCCGCGCCGTCGACCGGCTATTGCAACACGATGGGCACGGCATCGACCATGAACAGCCTGGCCGAAGCATTGGGCATGATGCTGCCGGGTTCCGCCGCCATCCCCGCCCCCTATCGCGATCGCCAGGAAGTCGCCTATCTCACCGGCAAGCGCATCGTCGAAATGGTCGCCGAAGACCTCAAGCCGTCGGACATCATGACGCTGGACGCCTTCCACAACGCCATCGTCGTCAATTCGGCGATCGGCGGATCGACCAACGCACCGATCCACCTGTCCGCCATCGCCCGCCATATGGGCGTCGACTTGCCGCTCAAGGATTGGGAGACGGTCGGGCATAAGGTGCCTCTGCTGGTCAACCTCCAGCCCGCCGGCGAGTATCTGGGCGAGGATTATTATCGCGCCGGCGGCGTTCCCGCCGTGGTCAGCCAGTTGATCGACCAGGGCCTGATCCGCGAAGGCGCGATGACCGTCAATGGCAAGACCATGGGCGAAAATTGCAAGGGCGTGGAGATCGAGGATGAGAAGGTCATCCGTCCGTTCGGCCAGCCGCTGGTCACGGACGCCGGCTTCCTCGTCCTGTCGGGCAATCTGTTCGACGCCGCCGTCATGAAGACCAGCGTCATCAGCGCCGAGTTCCGCGATCGTTATCTGTCCAACCCCGACGATCCCGAAGCCTTCGAAGGCCCGGCGGTCGTGTTCGACGGGCCGGAGGATTATCATCACAGGATCGACGATCCGGCCACCGGCATCACCGCCAACTCGCTGCTGTTCATGCGCGGCGCCGGGCCGATCGGCTATCCGGGCGCGGCGGAAGTCGTGAACATGCGGCCGCCCGCCTATCTCATCACCGAAGGCGTTTCGGCCCTGCCCTGCATCGGCGATGGTCGCCAGTCGGGCACGTCAGGCAGCCCGTCCATCCTCAACGCCTCGCCCGAAGCGGCGGCAATGGGCGGCCTGGCGCTGCTGGAAACCGGCGACCGGGTCCGCATGGACCTGAAAGCCGGCACGGTGAACGTCCTGATTTCGGACGAGGAACTGGCCGAGCGCCGGGCGAAGCTGGAGGCCGCTGGCGGCTTCCAATATCCCGCCTCGCAAACCCCCTGGCAGGAAATCCAGCGGTCGGTCGTCGGCCAGTTGAACACCGGCGCCATATTGGAAGGCGCGGAGAAATATCAGCGCATCGCCCAGACCATGGGCCTGCCGCGCGACAACCACTGATCCTTGTAAAAAAGGGGGCGGCTATCCATCTGAGGCCGCCCCCTTCCCTGTCATTTCAGCCTGATATGTGCCGCAAACGGGTCCGATCCCGGCGGCATGATCGACCCGCTATTCCACCCCCCATTCAGGAGAACATCATGTTCAACGGAGCCATCCTCATCGGCGCGAGCGAGCGCACCGGCGGCGCGCCTTTCTACGCCATCGACCCGTCCACCGGCGCCAGGGGCGACATCGCCTTCTCCAACGCCTCGGTCGCCGATGTCGCCGACGCGACTGCGCTGGCCGACGCCGCGTTCGAAGCCTTCTCCACCCTGACCCCCGACGCGCGCGCCACCTTCCTGGAAAGCGTCGCCGACCAGATCGTCGCCATCGGCGACCTGCTCATCACCACCGCGATGAGCGAATCCGGCCTGCCCCGCGGCCGGCTGGAGGGCGAACGCGGCCGCACCGTCGGCCAGTTGCGCCTGTTCGCCTCCTATGTCCGCCAGGGCGACTGGCTGGACGCCACGATCGACAAGGCGCTGCCCGACCGCGCGCCCCTGCCCCGCAGCGACCTGCGCCGCGTCAATCAGGCGCTCGGCCCCGTCGCCGTGTTCGGCGCATCCAACTTCCCGCTGGCCTTCTCGGTCGCGGGCGGTGACACCGCGTCGGCCTTCGCCGCGGGTTGCCCGGTCGTGGTGAAGGGCCATCCCGCCCATCCCGGCACCGGCGAACTGGTCGCCCGCGCGATCATCGCGGCGGTCGCAGCCTGCGGCCTGCCCGAAGGCGTCTTCTCCTACCTGCCCGGCACCACCAATGATCTGGGCGGCGCGCTGGTCGCCGATCCGCGCATCAAGGCGGTGGGCTTCACCGGGTCGCGCGGCGGCGGCATTGCGCTGATGCAGATCGCGGCCAAGCGCGAAGAGCCGATCCCGGTCTATTCGGAAATGTCCTCGATCAACCCGGTCGTCCTGCTGCCCGGTGCGCTCGCTGCGCGCGCCGAAGCGCTGGGCACCGCATTCGTCGGTTCCATGTCGCTGTTCGCCGGCCAGTTCTGCACCAATCCCGGCATGGTGATTGCGCTCGACAGCCCCGATCTCGACGGCTTCGTTGCGTCGGCCGCCAATGCCCTGTCGGCCAACGCGGCGCAGGTCATGCTGACGCCCGGCATCCACGCCGCCTATGAAAAGGGCGTCGAGGCGCTGGCCAGCGCGGACGGCGTCACTACCGTCGCGCGCGGCACCGAAGCGGACGGCGTCAATCGTGGCCAGTCGGCCTTCTTCGCGACCGCCGCCGACCAGTTCCGCGCCAACCCGGCGCTGGCGCATGAAGTGTTCGGCGCGTCCTCGATCCTGGTGAAGTGCGCCACGATCGATGACGTGATCGCCACCATCGCCGATCTGGAAGGCCAATTGACCGCCACGCTCCAGATGGAAGCCAGCGATGCGGACGATGCCGCCAAGCTGCTACCCACGCTGTCGCGCAAGGTCGGCCGCGTCCTCGCCAATGGCTGGCCCACCGGCGTCGAAGTGACCCATGCCATGGTCCATGGCGGCCCCTTCCCCTCGACCTCGGACGGCCGTTCGACCTCGGTCGGCACCTTGGCGATGATGCGCTTCCTGCGTCCCGTCTGCTATCAGGACCTGCCCGACGCGCTGTTGCCGCCCGCATTGCAGGACGCCAACCCCTGGAGCCTGACGCGCCGTAACGAAGGCAAGCTGGACGTCACCGCATGACGATCCGGGCAGGTCTGGTAGGGCTCGGCAAGATCGCGCGCGATCAGCACCTGCCCGCCATTGCGAAGATCGACGGCATCGATCTGGTCGCCGTCGCCAGCCGCAACGCGCAGGGGGAAGGGGTGAACAACTACCCCGACCTCGGCGCGATGCTGGCGGGCGAACCGGACCTCGACGCCGTCATCCTCTGCCAGCCGCCGCAGGTCCGCTATCAGGCGGCCCGGCAGGCGCTGCTGGCGGGCAAGCATGTGTTTCTGGAAAAGCCGCCGGGCGCGACCGTGTCCGAAGTGGAGGCACTGACTGCGCTGGCCAAGGCGGAGGGCGTCACGCTCTACGCAAGCTGGCACAGCCGCTATGCCGCCGCCGTGGCGCAGGCCAAGGCGTGGATCGCGGCGCGCAAGGTCGAGCGGATCGACATCCAGTGGCGCGAGGATGTCCGTCACTGGCATCCGGGCCAGCCCTGGATCTGGGAAGCGGGCGGCTTTGGCGTGTTCGATCCGGGCATCAACGCCCTGTCGATCCTGACCGAAATCGTCGGCGAACCGATCACCGTCCTATCGGCCGAACTGGAAGTGCCGTCCAACAAGCAGGCGCCGATCGGCGCCACGCTGGCCATGGCGACGGCATCCGGAGCCGCGATCGACACCGTGTTCGACTGGCGCCAGACCGGGCCGCAAACCTGGGACATCGCGGTCGAGACGGACAAGGGCAGCCTGCTCCTGTCCGAAGGCGGCAATACCCTCCGCCTCGACGGCGAAGTGCAGATGAAGGCGCCGGATGAGGAATATCCCACCATGTATCGCCGTTTCGTCGGCCTGGTGGCGGACAAGGCGGTCGACGCCGACACAGCGCCGCTGCGTCTGGTGGCGGACGCCTTTCTTTGCGGACGGCATTGCCCTACGGCAGCATTTGAGGACTAGATTATAGGAGCGGGGATTTGGGTAGCGGGCGTAAGATCGGATCCGAGGAGGGCGTACTGCGCATCCATCAGACGATCGCCCGCGACCTGGGCACCGCCATCCTTACGGGCAAGCACAAGCCGGGCGAATTGTTCGAGGGTGAAATCGAGGCGTCCGAGCGCCTCGGCGTCTCCCGCACCGCCTATCGCGAGGCGGTGCGCATCCTGATCGCCAAGGGGATGCTGGAAAGCCGCCCCAAGGCCGGCACCCGCGTCCTGCCGCGCAGCCGCTGGAACGTGCTGGACCCCGAAATGCTCGCCTGGATGTTCGCGGGCGAGCCGGACGCCAATTTCATTCGCGACCTGTTCGAGCTGCGCGGCGTGATCGAACCCGCCGCGGCCGAATTCGCCGCGCGGCGTCGCACCGACGATCAGATCGCGACGATGGAGACGGCGCTAGCAGAGATGGGGCGCTTCGGCCTGTCGACCCCCGACGGCCGCGCCGCGGACCAGCGTTTCCACCACGCCATCCTGGCCGCCACCCATAATGACGCGCTGGAGGCGCTGGCCAGCTCGGTCGGCGCAGCGGTCAGTTGGACCACGACCTTCAAGCATCGCAAGAAGCTGCTGCCGCGCGACCCCCTGCCCGACCATCGCGCCGTGTTCCAGGCGATCGCCGCCCGTGACACCGCCGCCGCCCGCGCGACCATGGCGGAACTCCTGCGCCTGGCGCTCGCCGACATGGATATCGCGCTGGCGGAGCCTGGAGGGTAAGGCAGCCCCCCATCCGTTCGGGCTGAGCGAAGCGACCTCCCTGCGGTCGGTCGAACCCTTCGATTTGGCTCAGGGCGGACGGATATGGGATATCAACCCAATATAAATTCCACCCCCGCCTTGGCGTGGATGCCGGTGCAATCATAGATCGGCAGGACATTGGCCTTTACGTCCACGATCAGCTCCAGCTCGGTGCAGGCCAGCACCACCGCCTGCACGTCCTCCTTGGCGATGTCGGTCAGTTCCGACTTCATATAGCGTTCGGATTCCTTGCTGACCTTGCCCACGGTCAGTTCGTCATAGACGATGCGGTCGATCCGGTCGGCCAGTTCCATGTCGGCGGGCAGCAGCGAAATGCCGTGCGCGACCAGTCGCTGGCGATAGAATTTTTCGGTCATCACGTTGCGCGTGCCGATCAGCGCCGCCTTTTCGATGCCGTCCGCCTTCATCTTCTTGCCGACGATATCGGCGATATGCAGGATCGGGATGCCGACCGCCGCCTGCACCCGGTCATAGACGCGATGCATCGAATTGGCGCAGATCAGCAGCGCGCCTGCGCCGCCCTGCTCCAGCCGCTGGGCCGCGCCGATCAGTTGGCCTGCCGCGCAGTCCCAGTCATTTTCCGTGGCGCAGCGCGCGACTTCGGCGAAATCCAGGCTCTCGATCAGCAACGGCGCACTATGCTGCCCGCCCAGCGCGCGGTGGACCGCCTGGTTGATGATGGCATAATAGCGCGCGGTGGAGGTCCAGCTAAGGCCGCCGATCAGGCCGAGTTTGTGCATATACGTCTCCGCTGCGGGAATGATTGGCTGGTAGCGTTAGGGTAAGCCCGCCCCGCTGGGCAAGGCTCTTGATGCAATCCTGCGCGCGCGCCACGCCAGGCGCAGCCCCGCGACGCCCGCCATGCCGCCCGCCACGACCATAGCGCCGTTGCCGATCGCAAAGCCCAGCGCCGCCGCCGCCCAGCCCGCGCCGCTGGTCAGCAAGGCCAGTTCGCCCAGCCTGCGCCCGAACGCCAGGACGAGCGCGCCCGCCAGCGTCGCCACGCCCAGGCCGAACCCCGCCACCAGCATCCCGCCCCCAAATGGAAGCACCGCGCCATCGTCGCCCAGCAGGCCGAACGCGCCGGGATTGCGCCACAGGGTCGCGGCCATGGCCATCGCCGCCACGCCCAGCAGGCCATGACCCGCGACGGCCAGCCAAAGCAGGGCCGCCACCGCACTGCGCCGCGCCAGCAACAGCGCGATGCTGCCGCCGATCACGACCGCGCTGACCATTTCCGGCAGGTTGACGACATCATGGCTGTAGACCGCCGCCGCCGCGCCGGTCGCGATCCCCGCCATCGCCCAGCGATTGCCGTGGCCGCCGTCTCGCATCCACAATCCCACGAACATCAGCGCGACGGACAGGAGATAGGCGCCCGCCACCACGGGCGACGGATCGATGCCGTCCAGTTGCGCGCCCAGCCATGCCGGACCGACCGGGGGCATCATGCGTCCGTGTCCTCATCGCCTGCGCCGTCATCACCCGGCGACACGCGGCGTTCCGGAACGCCCAGCAGGATGACACTCGCGGCGCTGGCACATAGCAGGGCGATCAGGGCGAGATAGCGCGCGGTCGCGCTGCCCGCTTCCGCGGCGGCGATCAGCGCCCCGACGAGGAGGATGGCGGCCACGCCGCCAATGCCCGACTGCCAGTGCGGCCGTTCGGGATCAGGCCCCGGCCGGGCGGCGACATAGCCGCCCGCACAGGCCAGCAGGAACAGGGGGATCAACGCCGGCGCGCCCGTCATGCGCGCGCGCCTCCTGTGTCGCCCTGCGGCAAGTCGATCAGCTTGAAATCAGCAGCACCACCAGCGCGGCGAGCGCGACGCTGACGATCGTGCCCCATTTGACGAAGCCGACGAAGCTTCCATAGGTTGCATTCGCAGCCTTCATATTGCCGTCCGACGCCATATCCTGTCCCCTTGTCCCAAGCGATTGTCGCCCACCTCTTATCGCCAAGGGTCTTCGCCCTCAACCCGCCGCCTTCAAGAAAATTCTTCGCGGTTAAGCACGCCTTTACCCCCTGCGCTTACCATCGCCTCCGGGTTGCATATGAGGGGTTTTGATGGCGCGCGACGGCGTACCGATGCTGATGCTGATCGACGACGAACCGGCGCAGCGACGCCTGGTGTCGGCGCTGGGGGCGCGTGCGGGATGGCGCACCATCTTCGCCGCCGACGGCGAAACCGCCATTGCGACGCTGGGCACGCAGGACGGGATGCAGCTCGACGCCATCATCCTGGACCAATGGAGCCCGGACTATGAGCCATCGGGCCTGATCCGCGAGATTCGCAGCCGTCGTCCGGCACTGCCGATCCTGATCCTGACCGCGCATAACAATGTCGCCATCGCCGTGGAGGCGATGCGCGCCGGCGCCACCGACTATCTGTCCAAGCCGATCGCGCCCGAACGGCTGCTGGCCGCCTTGAATGCGACGCTGGCCGAAGGCGCGGCGGCGGGCGAGTTGCGCCCGCTCACCGAAAAGATCACCGCCCCCCTCTCCTTCGAGGATGTAGTCGGCTCCGCCCCGCAATTCCGCGCCGCGCTGGCCATCGCGGCCAAAGCCGCCCGCGCCCGCGTGCCGGTGCTGATCGAGGGCGAAAGCGGCGTGGGCAAGGATGTCATCGCCCGCGCCATCCACGCCGCCTCCCCCCGCCACAAACAGGCGATGGTGACCGTGAATTGCGGCGCGATCCCCGCCAATCTGGTCGAATCGGAATTGTTCGGCCATGAACGCGGCGCCTTCACCGGCGCGTTCGACCGCCATGTCGGCAAGTTCGCCAGCGCCGACATGGGCACGCTCTTCCTCGACGAAGTCAGCGAAATGCCATTGGACGCGCAGGTCAAGCTGCTGCGGGTGTTGCAGGATGGCGAAGTCCAGCCGATCGGCGCGCGCCGCCCGGTCCATGTCGATGTCCGCGTCATCGCCGCGACCAACAAGCGGCTGATCGAGGAGGTCGAGGCCGGCAATTTCCGCGAGGATCTTTATTACCGCCTCAACGTCGTCCAACTGACCGTCCCGCCCTTGCGCGAACGCATGGGCGACATTCCCGCGCTTTGCCGCCATCTGCTCGCCCGCATCGCCACCCAGCCGGGGCTGCGCGGGCTGGGCGTCACCGATGATGCGCTGGCGCTGCTGATGCAACATGGCTGGCCGGGCAATGTCCGCCAGCTCCAGAACGCCCTCTTCCGCGCCGCCGTGCTGTGCGAGGGCGATGCGCTGACGCCGCAGGATTTCCCGCAGATCGCCTCGCAGATCCAGGCCGGGGCCAGCATTTTGTCGCTGCGCCCGCGCGCCGCCAGCCAGCCGCATCGCGACGGCGCGGGCATCACCCTGTTCGAAGGCGACGGCCATGTCCGCCAACTGGCCGAGATCGAGGCCGACGTTATCCGTCTCGCCATCGGCCATTATCGCGGCCGTATGACGGAAGTCGCCCGGCGGCTGGGCATCGGCCGCTCGACCCTCTATCGCAAGCTCGCCGAACTGGGCATCGACAGCGCGGCCTGAACGGCCGCAATGAACAGATGATCGGGACCAGCGGCCTGCGGCGTTGAATTATCCGCGCGCCTATGCTTTGGATCGTCCCATGAAACATGCCGCTCTCGTTGCCTGCCTCCCCGTTCTCCTGCTCGCCGCCTGCGGCCGGTCCGAACCCGTGTCCGACATGCCGACGCAGGAGGAACTGGCCGCCGCCGCCAACGCCGCCACGGCCAATGCGCTCGCCAATGCCGCCGCAGAGGACACCGACAATCGCAATTACGTGAACCAGGCGCGCGGCTTTTCCATCACCTTCCCTGAAGGCTGGACCGTCGACAAGGCCGCCAGCACGGCCGACGGCGCAGTCTATCAGGACCCCGGCGCCGGCGCGGACGTGCGCGTCTTCTGGCAGAAGAACGACAATGACCAGACGCTGCAGCAGATCGTAGAGGCGGTGAACGACAGCGCCGAAGGCGTGGACGGCGATTTCGTCGGCGAGAATGAATATCGCGGCACCGCCAATGACGGCGAAGGCAATAATGTCGCCATCCGCCTGCTCAAGCAGCCCGACGGATCGATCGTGACCGCCACCTTCGTCTATCCCGAAATGCTGAGCGAACAATATCAGGGCATCGCCGAGCAGACGCTGTCCAGCCTGCGCAGCTTCGCGCCCAAGAGCGGGACGACGCCTGCGCCCGCGGCCGTCCCCGCACCGGCGGCCAACGCGAACTGATCCTGCGCGCGTCATGATCGGTCCCTTCGCCCCCGCCGACCAGCAGGGCGTGCTGGACCTGATCCTGTCGATCCAGCGCGACGAATATGGCATCGCCATCACCGCGGCCGACCAGCCCGACCTCACCGACATTCCCGCCTTTTACGGGCCGGGCGCAGGCGGTTTCTGGGTCGCGCGGCAGGATAGCCGGCCGGTCGGCACGGTCGCGCTCAAGGATATCGGATCGGGCGCCGTCGCCCTGCGCAAGATGTTCGTCGCCGCCAGCCATCGCGGCCGCGCGGCGGGCGTGGCGCAGGCGCTGCTCGACACCGCGCTGGCGGCCGCCCGCGACCGGGGCGTGACCCAAATCTGGCTCGGCACCACCGACCGCTTCGTCGCCGCGCACCGCTTCTACGAGAAGAACGGCTTTGCGCTGGTGGAAGCCGAAACCCTCCCGCCCGGCTTTCCACGTATGGCGGTCGACAACAGATTCTATGCGCGCTTGGTGGATGAAGCCGGTCGATGTGCCTCCGCCTAAACCGCGCCTAGCCCCGCATCCGCCAGCCCGCGCCACAGGTGCAATGCCTGCACGCTTTCGCGGACATCATGCACCCGCACCATCTGCGCGCCCAGTTGCGCCGCGCGGAAGGCGAGCGCGATCGATCCGCCCAGCCGATCCGCCGCCGGCGCCTCGTTCGACAGCGCCCCGATCAACCGCTTGCGGCTCCCTGCGAACAGCAGCGGCACGCCCAGCGCCTGGAAAGTCGCCAGGCCGTTCACCAGCGCCAGATTGTCGGCCAGGCTCTTGCCGAAGCCCAGCCCCGGATCGACCATGATCCGGTCGCGCGCGATCCCCGCCCCCTCGCACGCGGCGATCCGCGCCTCCAGATGGTCGAACACGTCGGCGACGACATCGCCATAACCGCCCGGATTGTCATGCGGATCGTCGCCAGCGGATGGGGCGTGCATCAGGATCACCGGGCATCCCGCGCGCGCGACCACTTCCAGGCTGCGCGGATCATGCGCCAGCGCGCTGACGTCATTGACGATGCCGGCGCCCGCCGCCAGCGCCGCCTCCATCACGCCTGCCTTGCGCGTATCGACCGACACCGGCACGCCCGCCGCCGCCAGCCGCTCGATCACCGGGGCGATGCGGGCGATCTCGTCGCCCTCCCAGACCTTAGGCGCGCGCGGCCGGGTCGATTCGCCGCCCACGTCGATCAGCGCCGCCCCCGCCGCCGCCATCGCAAAGCCGGCATCCGCCGCCGCCTGGGGATCGTCGACATGCTTGCCGCCGTCGGAGAAGCTGTCGGGGGTGACGTTCAATATCGCCATCACCTGGGGCGCGTCGAAGCGGATCGTGCGGTCGCCCAGCACCAGCGGCGCGCGAAGCGCGGAGATATGCGCCGCCAACCGCTGCGCCCGCACTGCCAGGGCATCGGGCAGTCCCGCAATGGCCGCATCGAAATCCGCCACCGGCACCACGATCCGCGCGATCCGTCGCGCGCCGTCGAAGGCGCTCAGTTCATAGCCCTGGAACCAGATCAGCCCATTGCCCATCCGCGCCACCGACCCGTCGGGCAAGCCGATCGGCGTCGGCACGAACCATGTGGGCTTCAGGTAGAGGCGGGCGTGAGGAGGGATGGTAGGAAGCATCGACTATCCTTCGGGCAGATGTGGCGCACATCCCTTAACGCGACCCCGTGCTCCTGCGAAGGCAGGAGCCCCCTTCAGACCGTGCGCGGTCGAACGGGCGGCAGGACTGGGCTCCCGCCTGCGCGGGAGCGCCCCATCATTTCAAGGCTCGTTCGCCAGCAAATAGGTCTGTCGCAGCGTGTCGATCGGCTGCAACTTGCCCTCGACCTCCACATGCCAGAAGGTCCAGCCGTTGCAGCTCGGTGCATTTTGCAGCGTCGCGCCCATCTTGTGGATCGAGCCGCTGTCGGCCCCCACCAGCAGCGATCCGTCCGCGCGCACCTCCGCCTGCCAGCGGCGCTTGCTGTCCATCAGCAGCGCGCCGGGCGTCAGATAGCCCGTCTCGACCAGCGTGCCGAACGCGACCTTGGGCTGCTGGCGCGCGGTCTGCATGATGGTCAGCGCGCTTTCGTCCAGCGGCAGCGCCGCCTCGATCCGCTCCAGCGCGACCTCGATATAGTCGTCCTCGCGCTCGATGCCGATCCATTTGCGGCCCAACCGCTTGGCCACTGCGCCCGTAGTGCCGGTGCCGAAAAAGGGATCGAGCACCACGTCGCCCGGCTTGGTGCAGGCCAGCATCACGCGATAGAGCAGCGCCTCGGGCTTTTGCGTCGGGTGCGCCTTGGTGCCGTTGCGCTTCAACCGTTCCTGCCCGCCGCAAATCGGCAGCACCCAGTCGGAGCGCATCTGCAACTCGTCGTTCAGCGTCTTCATTGCCTTGTAGTTGAACGTATATTTGGCGTCTTCGCCCTGGCTCGCCCAGATCAGCGTCTCATGCGCGTTGGTGAAGCGCGTGCCCTTGAAATTGGGCATGGGGTTGGACTTGCGCCAGATGATGTCGTTCAGGATCCAGAAGCCTTCGTCCTGGAGCGCGGTGCCGACGCGGAAGATATTATGATAGCTGCCGATCACCCAGATCGAACCGTTGGGCTTCAAGATACGGCGCGCCTCGCGCAGCCACGCCTTGGTGAAGCGGTCATAGCTGCCCAGCGTGTCGAACTTGTCCCAGTCATTGTCGACCGCGTCGACGCGGCCGCCTTCGGGCCGGAACAGGTCGCCGCCCAGTTGCAGATTATAGGGCGGATCGGCGAAGATCATGTCGATGCAATTGTCGGGCAGCCTGGCCATTTCCGAAATGCAATCGCCGCGCAGCAGGGTGTCGGTCGCGATCTGGGCCGCCTCGACCGCGATCGGCCGTGCCGCTTTCTTCCGCCGCGGCGCCGCGACGCGCTCCATTACACCCATATGCAAAAGCCCCCGAATTCGTTCTGAGGCCCAGCGATGAGTCCTCGGGAGTCCGCCGTCAAGATCAGCAGCTTATCACAGGGACTTCAGTAAATGGTTAACGTGCAGGGGAACGAAGGGTGGACCCACAAGATATAGAGTCGCACGACTCGCCCCAGACTCCATATCGGGCGGTGTGACTCAAAAGACTCTATCCCCCGCCCCACCGAACTTTTTTTGGTTAACGCCGGTGCGGGACGGTTTCGTGGCCAAAAACTTGACCAATTCATAACCCGATGATTATGGGTTAACCATGACAAGTGATTCACGAAGCGCAGATCGCGACGCCGCCACCGATGCCCTGTTCAAAGCATTGTCCGACGGCACCCGCCGCGCTTTGCTGGAAGCGCTGGTGCGCGAGGGCGAGCAGAATGTGCAGGCGCTGACCCAGCAATCGGGCGTATCGCAGCCGATGGTGTCGCGCCATATGGCCAAGCTGAAACGTGCCGGCCTCGTGACCGCCCGCCGCACCGGCCGCGAAACCTGGTACGCCGCGCGGGTGAAGGGCCTGGCGCCGGTAATCGGATGGATGGCCGTCCACGGCGCGCTCTGGTCGCAGCGCTTTTCCGCGCTGGAGGGGTTGGGCGAGTGATGGTGGAATCGTGAGATGACGGATTACGATCAAAGGCGGACATCAGCGATGCCGTGTTCCCGCGAAGGCGGGAACCCAGTTCCGCCGTTTCAACTGGGTTCCCGCCTTCGCGGGAACACGGATATGCGTAACCCGATCATCGTAAACCCGCCCTTCCTCGCCATCCAGAGATAAGCCCAAATTTTTACTTCTCCGCATGCTCCGCGCCTCCGCGCGAAAAATTTGATATCGCGGAGGCGCGGAGCAGGCGGAGAAAAAGCGGGACGTCGGCTTTCGGCGATTTTCCACATATTGGGAATGACAGCGAAAATTGCTGCCCAGCCTATCGGCAATAGCCCTCCTGCCCGTTGACCACGATCAGGCAGTCCTGCTTGCCTGCCAGATATTTAAACCCCGTCTCATCGCCATTGCCCGGCCGGATCGCCAGATCCTTGCCGTCGCGCACGAAGCGGATCGTGGTGCCTTCGGCGACGCCGCTATAATCGCCCTGCCGGTCGAGATTATCCTTGTTGGTCAGCGCATAATGGCCCGGCTTGCCGTCGGGCGAGGGCTGGATGTCGAGGAACAGCCCCTCCGGCCCGGTCCAGCGCCCCACCCAGTCGTCGGTCGGCAGACGTGCGTCTGCCGCCTGCGCGTTCGCCGGCACCGAGTCCATGTCCTCGATCGTCTCGACCGCGGCGGCGTTTGCGGCATTGTTCGCGACCGCCATAGTGTCGTCGCTCTTGGCGCAGCCCGCCAGCAGCAGGGGCAGGATCAGCAGGGGGGAAAGGGCGCGCATCATCCGTCAATCTCCTTCATGTCCCGGGAAGAACCAACCGGGCCGCCGGTTCGATCCCTTGCTTGAGACGCCATCTTGCCAGCCGCACCGTCAGCGCGCAAAGGATGAAGCGGGGGGAATGACTGTGAACGACAATAAGGACGATAGCATGGGCAAGGCGCGACCCAGGGCGCGATTTGTCCGGGAAACGGCGGATGTACGACGCCAGGCGCTGATCGAGGCGACGGCCCGATGCCTTGCCGAGAAGGGCGTGGGCGGCACGTCGGTCCGGGCGATCTGCGCTCATGCCGGGGTATCGTCGGGCCTGCTGACCCATTATTTCGATGGCGTCGATGCGCTGATCCTGGCCACCTATGCCGATGTCGGCGCGAAAGTCTCCGCCGCGCTCGACGCCGCGGTGGAGGCCGCGGGCGACGATCCGCGCGACCGGCTGCGCGCCTGCCTCCAGGCCAATTTCCTCTCGCCGATACTCGATCCCGACCTGCTCGCCACCTGGATCGCCTTCTGGAGCCTGGTCAAGTCCGACCCGAAGATCGCCGCGGTCCATGCCGAAGTCTATGGCGGCGCGCGGGCGCAACTGGAAACGCTGCTGCGCGCCGCCGCCCCGGCGATGAGCGACGCGCGCGTCCGGGTCGCCGCGATAAGCCTGACCGCGCTGGTCGACGGCCTGTGGCTCGAACTCTGCCTCGACCGGTCGACCTTTTCGCCCGAAGAGGCCCAGGCCATGGTCGAAGACGCTATGCTACAGGTGCTGGCAGGCATTTGAGAACAGGCGAAGCGATCGATCAGTCCGACAGGCTGTGATCGTTTTTCTCACTCAGACCATCTCAGAAAACCAATTTCCCCCGAATCGACCGCATCCCTACATGGGTGTTCGCAACTGCAACATCATATCGAGGATCTGGACAGCCTATGGCTCTCATCAACACCACCATCAAGCCGTTCTCCGCCACTGCCTATAAGGAAGGCAAGTTCGTCGACGTGACCGACGCTGACGTGAAGGGCAAGTGGGCGGTCTTCTTCTTCTACCCGGCCGATTTCACCTTTGTCTGCCCGACCGAGCTGGAAGATCTGGCGGACATCTACCCGACTCTGCAGAAGATGGGCGTGGAAGTCTATTCGGTGTCGACCGATACGCATTTCAGCCACAAGGCTTGGCACGACACCTCGCCGGCGATCGGCAAGATCAACTATTATATGCTGGGCGACCAGTCGGGCCAGATCACGAACAATTTCGACGTGATGCGTCCGGGCGTGGGCCTGGCCGACCGCGCGACCTTCCTGGTCGATCCCGAAGGCGTGATCCAGTTCATGGAAATCACCTCGGAAGGCGTCGGCCGCAACGCGACCGAACTGCTGCGCAAGGTCAAGGCTGCACAATATGTCGCCGCCAACCCCGGTGAAGTCTGCCCCGCCAAGTGGGAAGAAGGCGAAGCCACCCTGGCGCCGTCGCTCGACCTGGTCGGCAAGATCTAAACAACCCGTCCCCTAACGGGTCGCAAAGTGGCCCGGAGTGGAACCTCTCCTCCGCTCCGGGCCATATTTGTATCTAGAGTTTTCGATTCTGTCGCGGTTTCCGCCGGAAACCGCTTTGAGGAGTTTCCCCCATGCTCGACGCAACCCTGACGCAACAGCTCAAGGCCTATCTGGTCAACATCCGCGAGCCGATCGAACTGGTCGCCGCGCTGGGCGACGACGCCAAATCGAAGGAACTGGGCGACCTGCTGAACGAAATCGCCGCCCTGTCGGACAAGGTGTCCGTGGTGGACGGCGCCGATCCGCGCACGCCGAGCTTCCTGATCCGCCGCGTCGGCACGGACATCGGCGTGCGCTTCGCGGGCCTGCCGATGGGCCATGAATTCACCTCGCTGGTGCTTGCCCTGCTCCAGGTCGGCGGCCATCCGTCGAAGGCGGCGCAGGACCTGATCCAGCAGATCAGGGATATCGACGGCGACTTCGCCTTCGAAACCTATTTCTCGCTCTCATGCCAGAACTGCCCCGACGTGGTGCAGGCGCTGAACCTGATGAGCGTCCTCAATCCCCGCATCAGCCATGTCGCCATCGACGGCGCGCTGTTCAAGGAAGAGGTGGACGGCCGCAAGGTGATGGCCGTCCCCACCATCTTCCTGAACGGCGAACCCTTCGCCAGCGGCCGCATGGAACTGGAGCAGATCGTTGCGAAGATCGACAGCGGCGCGGCCATCCGCGCGGCCGAAAAGATCAGGAAGCAAGACCCGTTCGAAGTGCTGATCGTGGGCGGCGGCCCCGCCGGCGCGGCATCGGCCATCTACGCGGCGCGCAAGGGCATCCGCACCGGCGTCGCGGCGGAACGCTTCGGCGGCCAGGTGCTCGACACGATGGATATCGAGAATTTCATCTCGGTATCGCGCACCGAAGGGCCGAAGCTGGCATCGGCGCTCGAAGCCCATGTGAAGGATTATGACGTCGAGATCATGAACCTGCAAAAGGCGGCCAAGCTGATCCCGGCCAAGACCGAAGGCGGCTATCACGAGGTCGTGCTGGAAAACGGCGCATCGCTAAAGGGCCGCACCCTGATCCTGTCCACCGGCGCGCGCTGGCGGCAGATGGGCGTGCCGGGCGAGGACGACTATCGCAACAAGGGGGTCGCCTATTGCCCGCATTGCGACGGTCCGCTGTTCAAGGGCAAGCGCGTCGCGGTGATCGGCGGCGGCAATAGCGGCGTCGAAGCGGCGATCGACCTGGCCGGGATCGTCGCCCATGTGACGCTGATCGAATATGACAGCCAGTTGCGTGCAGACGCGGTGTTGCAGCGCAAACTCGCCAGCCTGCCCAACGTCAGGATCATCACGTCGGCCCTGACGACCAAAGTGGACGGCAATGGCGAACGGGTGACGGGCCTGTCCTACAAGGACCGCAACCATGGCACGGAACATGATGTCGAGCTGGAGGGCATTTTCGTTCAGATCGGCCTGGTGCCCAACACCGAATGGTTGAAGGACGCGATCGCCCTCTCCCCGCGTGGCGAGATCGAGATCGATGCGCGCGGCGAAACCAGCCAGCCGGGCATCTTTGCGGCCGGCGACTGCACCACGGTGCCGTACAAGCAGATCGTGATCGCGATGGGCGCCGGATCGACGGCGGCGCTGTCCGCCTTCGATTACCTCATCCGCCTGCCCGCCAGCGAGGAGGCCGCGCAAGCCGCATAAGCATAGCCCCGAGCGGGGTTTACGCGAAAGGCCGATCCGGCGACGGGTCGGCCTTTTTGCGTATCCGCGGCGCGGTTTCGGGCAGCGTCAGCAGAACGGGCAGCACGCACAAGGCCACCAGCGCAATCATCGCGCCCGGCGCCGGCGCCCAGCCGCTGCGTTCGATCAGCCAGTGCGCCAGCCACGGCGTCAATCCACCGAACAAAGCCGTCGCGCTGGTCGCGCCGAAGGCCAGGCCGCTCAGCCGCCCCTCGCCGGGAAACTGCTCCGCCGTAGCCACCGCGCCGACTGCGCTGACTGCGCCGCCCAGACAGGCCAGCACCACCGCGCCGGCCAGCGCCACGCCAAACCCGCCCTGCATCAGCAGGAACATCGCCATCGGCAAGACCATGCCCGCCAGCGCCAGCGCCACCAGCACCGGCCGCCGCCCGACCCGATCGGTCAACCATCCGACCAGCGGCGTGACCATGATCACCGCCAGCGCGGCCAGCGTCGACAGCCACAGCGCGTCCGCCTCCCCCGTCGTGCCCATGGCGGCCAGGAAACTCGGCACATAGGTGATGCCGACATAATAGGTGATCGACCCCAGCGCCGAGATCGCAAAGCCCCGGCCGATCGCCGCCCTGTGGTGGCGCAGGCTATGGGCCAGCGGATTGGCGGGCGTGGTTGCCTGCGCCTGCTGCCGCAGAAAGTCGGGCGATTCCGCCATCGTGGACCGCGCCACCAGGATCACGCCAGCCAGCGCCGCGCCCACCAGAAAGGGTATCCGCCATCCCCAGTCGCCCAGCGCCTGCGCATCGAGCGAGGCAACCGTGATCGCCGACACGCCCGCCGCGAGCAGCGCGCCCACCTCACTCGCCGCCGATGCCAGCGACGTCACGAACCCGCGCCGCTCGGCCCGCGCGCCCTCCAGCAGATAGGCCACCACGCCGGTATATTCGCCACCGACGGAGAAGGCCATGACACAGCGCAACCCGATCATCAGCCACCCCGCCAGCGGCCCGACATGCGCATGGGTCGGCAGCATCGCGGTCGCCAGCATCGCCGCGGTCATCATCCCCATCGACAGCAGCATCGTCACCCGCCGGCCATAGCGATCGCCGATATGGCCGAACACGATCGCGCCGACCGGCCGCATCAGATAGGCCAGCGCAAAGCCCGCCAGCGCATCGCCCAGCCCCACCGCGCCCCCGCCGAAGAAGATGCGCGACAGCACCGTGGCGAAATAGAGATAGAGGGTGAAATCATACCATTCGACGATGGTGGAGAGCCCCGCGACCGCCAGCGATCGGGTGGGCAGCGATCGAGGGGATATGGGGTCTGCCAAGCGATCCACCTGCATTGATGCGCCTTCCTTGCTGCCGAACGATCATAACTGCCCCGGTCCTTTCCGCATGGGAAGAGCCCGCAGGGACAGGGCCGGTACAGCGTGAACGCCCAGTCCGATAATCCGTCCCGTCGGTGGAAAAGGATAGGGCGAGGAGGGTGGATGACGGTCAGTCTGCTTTTGAACCAAAAGCACTGAAAGCCGACGCGGCGCTATGCAGATGCCTCGACCCATCGCCGAAATATGCCTATGGCTGCTGACAAGTCGAGCGGCCCGCAACTCGCTTCGAAGAAGTGGCCGTCCACGCGCGCGACCCACCAACTTCCGCCCTGCTGCCACCCTTCTAAATCATCACTGATTGTTCCGTGCTCCACACGTTCAAACGCGCGGTCTTGCGTCGGCGTGTCGGTCAGGTCGATCTTGATTGTCCATCCGGGATTGTCGAGCGTGTCGATCTTTACTCCATAGGAGTGCTCCCAGTCGCTGTCGCATCGAGCCAGATACCATTGGCTTAGCCAATTAAGATTGTCTTCGTTCATGCTGCTACCATCGACCAGAGTAAGGACGTCCGCAATCAGGAACGGCTCAACGGGGCCGCTAATGGCGTGATTGGTCGTTTCCGGCTCGGCCGGATCAATCTGAATGCCAGTGGGCGAACGTCCACCACGTTAACAAAATGCCAAAGGCGATAACGGTCAAGAGCCACCACCAGACTGTCTCCGCTTGGGCACGTAGCCAAGCATCGATAAGAGGTATCTCTATGGCGATAAGAAACCCAATCGACAACCATGCCGACAGATTGAGTGGCAGGTAGTTATAACCGAGCCAGCGTCGGAAACGGGGTCTATCCATCAGCACACCATAGCAGTGCTGCCAGTGTCCGCAATTAGCGCAGCTTCGCAAATGCCATAACGGCCGAAAATGGTCGCGTCCCGCCATTACACCTAGCCTCAGACCAAATTCTACGCGGCAGTCCGCCTGTTCAAACGCCCGCGACAGGCACGGTACGCCCTACCCCCGCACCATCCCGAAAATCGCCGGATCGACTTCCAGCCTCGGCACACCGCCCGCATCGTCACGCGCTGGCGGAGGCAGCATCATCCGCTCGCTCCGCGCCGGCCCGAACGTCACCACTTGGCTCCCCGGATCGCCCAGCACCAGCGCATCATATTGCAGCGCCGCAGTCAGCCGCGCCTGCGTCACCTCCACCAGCGTCCCCATCTTCGTCAGCGCGAAAAGGTCGCGGGCAAAGGCATAGGGCAGGCGGATGCAGCCGTGGCTGGCGGGATAGCCCGGATTATGCCCGGCATGGAGCGCGATCCCATCCCAGGTCAGCCGCTGCATATAGGGCATGGGCGCATTGCTGTAGAGGTTGGAGCGGTGCCATTGCCGCTTTTGCAGGATCGGATAGTCGCCGGTCGGGGTGCGATGCCCCTTCATCCCCGTCGATACGCTCGCCAGCCCGATCAACTGGTCGCCGCTATAGACATGGATCATCTGCTTTTCGATGCTGATGACCATGTAGATCGGGCCGTCCCACGGCCCCTGCCCCAGCCAGCGATAGCCGCCCGGCGCCAACTGCTGCGCGCCGCCCTGCGACTGGGCGGGCGCTGCGGCGGGCATCGCCATTGCCATTGCGCCGGCCAGGGCGAGGGGGCGCAGCATGGACAGGCGAAGACGAACGGCGGGCATAAGCATTTCTTAACCATGATATTCGCCAGCGCCAGCATGCAGTTTGGCGGGCACGCGCTGTGATCCCATCATGGGACATCGGCCACCGCGCGCGACACCGCTGTCCTACAGTCCCGCAAGCTGATAGAGGAAAGGTAGCAAGCCATTGAAAGGCATGAATTTTATGGAAAAACACTCACAGGCGACATGCATCATCTTCGTGAAGTTCCGGTCCAGCCGCGCACCCCGCCGCCCGCAACAAAATGACGCGGCCATAGCCGCCAACATGCGCAAAGCCTGACATGGGCGGCCAAAGGGAATAATATGTTTCGCTGACCGCCCCCAGCCTGTAAGGGGTCCGCTTCCACCGCCTTGAAGGACCGTTGCAATGCCCGCCTACCGCTCCCGCACCACCACCCACGGCCGCAACATGGCGGGCGCGCGCGGGCTTTGGCGCGCGACGGGCATGAAGGACGAGGATTTCGGCAAGCCGATCATCGCCATTGCCAATTCATTCACCCAGTTCGTGCCGGGCCATGTCCATCTGAAGGATCTGGGCCAGCTTGTCGCGCGGGAGATCGAGGCCGCGGGCGGCGTCGCCAAGGAATTCAACACCATCGCCGTCGATGACGGCATCGCCATGGGCCACGGCGGGATGCTCTATTCGCTGCCCAGTCGCGACCTCATCGCCGACAGCGTCGAATATATGGTCAACGCCCATTGCGCCGACGCGATCGTCTGCATCTCCAACTGCGACAAGATCACGCCCGGCATGTTGATGGCCGCCATGCGCCTCAATATCCCCGTCGTCTTCGTGTCGGGCGGGCCGATGGAAGCGGGCAAGGCCACCGTGCGCGGCAAGAAGGTCGCGCTCGACCTGGTCGACGCGATGGTCGTCGCCGCCGACGAAAATTACACTGACGAAGAAGTGCAGACGATCGAGCGTTCCGCCTGCCCGACCTGCGGCAGTTGTTCGGGCATGTTCACCGCCAATTCGATGAACTGCCTGACCGAAGCCCTGGGCCTCTCGCTGCCGGGCAACGGTTCCACGCTGGCCACCCATGCGGACCGCGAACGGCTGTTCCGCGAAGCCGGTCATGTCATCGTCGACATCACCAAGCGCTATTATGAACAGGACGACGCCAGCGTCCTGCCGCGCAGCATCGCCAATTTCGCCGCGTTCGAAAACGCCATGAGCCTCGACATCGCCATGGGCGGGTCGTCCAACACCGTGCTGCACCTGCTCGCTGCCGCCTATGAAGGCGGGATCGACTTCACCATGGCCGACATCGACCGTCTGTCGCGCCGCGTGCCGTGCCTGTGCAAGGTCGCGCCCGCCAAGAACGACGTCCATATGGAGGACGTCCATCGCGCCGGCGGCATCATGGCGATCCTGGGCGAACTGGAGCGCGCCGGCCTGATCGACGCCAGCCTGCCGACCGTCCATGCGCCGACGATGGCCGCCGCGCTCGCGCGCTGGGACATCGGCCGCACCAACAGCGAGGACGTGCGCAACTTCTACCGCGCCGCGCCCGGCGGCGTGCCGACCCAAACCGCGTTCAGCCAGTCGGAGCGCTGGGAAGAACTGGACACCGACCGCGAAAAGGGCGTGATCCGCTCGGCCGACCATGCCTTCTCCAAGGATGGCGGCTTGGCCGTGCTGTTCGGCAACCTCGCGCCCGAAGGCTGCATCGTCAAGACGGCGGGCGTGGACGAGAGCATCCTCGTCTTCCACGGCACCGCGCGCGTCTATGAAAGCCAGGACGCGGCGGTCGCGGGCATTTTGGGCAACGAAGTCAAGGAAAAGGACGTCGTCGTCATCCGCTATGAAGGGCCAAAGGGCGGTCCCGGCATGCAGGAAATGCTCTACCCGACCAGCTATCTGAAGTCGAAGGGGCTGGGCAAGGCCTGCGCGCTCATCACCGACGGCCGCTTTTCCGGCGGCACGTCGGGCCTGTCGATCGGCCATGTCTCGCCGGAAGCGGCCGAAGGCGGCCTGATCGCACTGGTCCAGACCGGCGATCCGATCGTGATCGACATCCCGGCCCGCGTCATCAAGGTCGACCTGGACGACGCCCTGCTGGCCGAGCGCCGCGCGGAAATGGAATCGCGGGGGGCGAAGGCCTGGAAGCCCTTCGGCCGCAAGCGCGAAGTCTCGCCTGCCCTGCGCGCCTATGCCGCAATGACCACCAACGCCGCCAAGGGCGCGGTCCGCGACGTCAGCCAGATCGAGCGCTGATCCGATCACCAGGTCCGTCGCGGTCGACAGGCGCGGCGGACCTGGGCGCTCGGCCGGGTAGGGACCGGCAAATTGCGGATGCCACCCATGTCGTCATAACTGGGCCAGGCAATTGGCGAGATCGCTTTGCTTGAACGGCTTGGTCAGGCGCGGCAAATCGGGCGAGATGCCCTTTCCTTCCGCATAGCCCGACACGACTAGCACACGCATACCGGGCCGCAACTCCCGCAGCTTCGTGGCAAGATCGGTGCCCGTTATGCCCGGCATCAGATGATCGGTAACAAGCAGGTCTATCTCGTCGGACCCATGCATCAACCTGAGCGCTTCCTCGCCTGAATGCGCTTCCACGACCGTATATCCCAATTCGCTGAGCATGTGCGCCGTACTGGCGCGCACCAGATCCTCGTCATCCACCACCAGCGCGATGCCGCAATCGCGATGGCTGTTGTCGATCTCCAGCGGCGCCGACGCCTGTTCGGGGCGCGCATCCGTTGCCGGCAGCCACAGGTCGATGCGCGTACCCCGCCCCACCAGGCTGTCGATGGACAGGCCGCCGCCCAGTTGCGCGGCGAGGCCGTGGACCATGGAAAGGCCAAGGCCGGTCCCCTGCCCGACGCCCTTGGTCGTGAAAAACGGCTCCACAGCTTTGGCGATCGTGTCCGCATCCATCCCGGACCCGGTGTCGGTCACGCTCAGCCGCACATAGGCGCCCGGCCGCAATCGCGCCGCATTGCCGGGCTTGATCTGGTCCGGTGCCGCACCGATCGTCAGGGTTCCGCCATCGGGCATCGCATCGCGCGCGTTCACAGCCAGATTGAGGAGCGCCATCTCGATCTGGTTCGCGTCCGCCTTGGCCGGCGGCAGCGGATCGGCGATGTCTATCGCTACCCTGATCCGCGGCCCACAGGTGCTGGCGACCAGATCGAACAGATTTCCCACCAGATTGCCGATGTCGATCGCGGTCGCCTGCAACGGCTGGCGCCGGGCGAAGGCCAGCAACCGCTGCACCAGCGTGCGTGCGCGATCGGCCGACTGGACCGCCCCTTCGATCAGCTTGCGTTCCCGTTCGGTGCCAACCCCGCGCCGCAGCAACAGGTCGAGGCTGCCCACGATCGGCGTGAGGAGGTTGTTGAAGTCGTGCGCAACACCACCCGTCAATTGCCCCATCGATTCCAGCTTCTGCGACTGGCGGAGCGCTTCCTGTGTACGTTCGAGCGCCTCGGTGCGCTCTACGACGCGCTCCTCCAGCGTTTCGTTAAGGCCCCTCAGCCGCTCCTCGCTCTCGCGCAGCGCCAGCTCCATCTGCCGCCGTTCGGAAATATCGTTGAACAGGACCGCGACCCGTCCGGCGTCCGGATCGCCGACCCGAAATGCATAGACATCGTACCAGATATTTCCCAGCGCCTCGGCATGCTGCTCGAAACGCACGCGCTCGCCGGTCCTGGCAACGGCGCCATAGACGTCGAACCAGTGCTGCTCATGACCGGACACCATGGACCGCATCGTCCGCCCCACGGCCCCCTGCAACCCGGTCTGGCGCTCGAAGGCGGGATTGGCCTCCACGAACATATAATCGATCGGGCGTCCGTCCGCGTCGAAGATCATGTCGATGATGCAGAAGCCTGCATCGATCGATTCGAACAGCGATCGATATTTATCCGCGCCGCGATGCAGTTCCTCCAGCCGCGAACGTGCCTCATATTGACGCCGCCGGCCCCGCAGCGCCGACTGGGCGAGACTGACCATGGTCGTGGGGTGGAAGGGCCGCTCCAGAAAGGTGACGTTGCCGAGCATGTCCAAAAACCGCTTGGCCGCCGGGTTGCGTTCGAGGCCGCCGCCCTTCTGGGTCAGCAGCACGAACGGAAAATCGGACCATTCCGGCTGCGCTTCCAGCCAGAGCGCGAGCGGATTGAGATTGGCCGTCCGCAGGCCTTCTTCGGTAAGGAGCGCGAAACCCGCTCCCCGTTCCAGCTCGCCGACAAGATCTCGCAATGCGTTGACGACCGTCGATCCCAACCCCGCATCGGTCAGGATCGACGCCGCAATAGCAGCGTCGCGCCCATGGGGCGCCAGAATGATCGCGCGTTCGGAGAAATGTGGGCTCACCGAGCCTCGTCTTCCAGCAAGGGAGTCGCGCCCTGTCCGCCGACGAAATTGGGCACGCCCCGCAACACGCCCTGAAAGCCGATCAATGGTTCGCCCAGACGAATGCCATAGCTGCCGATGCGGAACTCACGGATCGTATCCTCATGCGCACCTGTGCGCTTCTTGATGATCGAAATGGCGCGCCGCACGCGCCCGGACGCCTCGAAATAACGTAGCAGCACCACGGTGTCAGCCAGATAGGTCACGTCGACAGGCGCTTTCATGTCACCGACCAGGCCATGTTGCGCCACGGTCAGGAAGGTCGTCGCCCCCTGTCGGTTGAGATATTGCAGCAATTCGTGCATGTGCAGGACCAAAGCATTCTCTTCCGGCATCGCCGCCTGATACCCGTTCAGGCTGTCGATGATGATCGTACGGACCTTGTGCTGTTCGACACAGGTACGCACGCGTTGGGAGAACTCCCCAGGGGACAATTCGGCCGCATCCACCTGTTCGATGAAGAGATTGCCGCTATCGACCATGGCCTGCATGTCGATGCCCAGCCCGATCGCGCGGTTGAACAACAGGCCGATTTCCTCGTCGAACACGAACATCGCCGCCCGTTCGCCGCGCGCAATCGCCGCCGCGACGAAGGTCAGGGCAAGCAACGACTTGCCGGTCCCGGCCGGCCCCAGGACCAGGACGCTCGATCCCCGTTCAATCCCCCCGCCCAGCAGCGCATCCAGTGCGGGCGAATTGCTCCGCAACACGTCGCGCACGAACTCCGTCTTATGTTCAGCCGACACCAGCCTGGGAAAGACCCGTACGCCGCCGGTATCGATGATGAAATCGTGGAAACCGCCGCGGAACCGGCGCCCTCTATATTTGATGACGCGCAGCCGCCGCCGTTCGGGCCCATATTCTGGGGACAATTCTTCCAGGCGGATCACGCCATGCGCAACGCTATGGACCGTCTTGTCGGCGACGTCGGCGGTCAGGTCGTCCAGCATCAGTACCGTAGCGTTCTGCGTCGAGAAGAAATGCTTGAGCGCGAGGATCTGACGGCGGTAGCGCAGCGAACTCTGCGCGAGCAGGCGAATTTCCGACAGGCTGTCCAGCACGACCCGGTCGGGCTTCACGCTCTCGAACATTTCGAAGATACGCCGCGTGGTCTCCCCCAATTCCAGGTCAGACGAATAGAGCAGGCTTTGTTGCTGGTCCTCGTCCAGCAGACTTTCGGGCGGGACCAGTTCGAAAAGGTCGATACCGGTGAGATCCCAGCCGTGCGACTGTGCGCTGTCGCGCATTTCGTCTTCCGTCTCAGACAGCGTGACATAGAGGCATTTTTCGCCGCGCGTCGCGCCTTCCATCAGGAACTGGGTGGCGATCGTCGTCTTGCCGGTCCCCGGGCTGCCTTCCAGCAGGAAGACCCGGCCGCGCGTCAATCCACCCGCCAGGATATCGTCCAGGCCCCCAACACCGATGAGAGCAGGTACGGTGGCAGCGTGGGTCATGCTCTTGTTCCTTGTAGTTCCACAGGCTCATCGAGCTAACACAGCCGCCTTGCCGGCAAAATCGATCTCAGCCTGATCCATATCAAGAACAACGCAAACCCCGTTTATTTCCTGCGGAGCCCGGCCCATTTCAACAACGCCCCTCTCTCCACTCCGGTGACCCCGACAATCAGGCAATCCGCCGTGCCGCCATTGTATCGCGACCCGAGCGCCCCATAGCGGCCCGACTGCCATTCCCTGAGGATTAGATGTTTAGACGATTATTCGGTTCCTCCGCTCATGATATGGCGATCGACCTCGGCACCGTGAACACAGTCATCCATGTGCGTGATCGCGGCATCGTCCTCAACGAACCGTCCGTGATTGCGATCGAGACCATCGCCGGAGTGCGCCGTGTGAAGGTGGTGGGGAATGAGGCCAAGCCCATGATGGGCAAGACCCCATCCAACATCCAGGCGATCCGCCCGCTGCGCGACGGCGTCATCGCCGACATCGATGTGGCCGAGCAGATGATCAAACATTTCATGGCGAAGGCGGTCGGCTCCGCGGGCCGATTCAGCCGGCGTCACGAGGTGGTCATCTGCGTGCCATCCGGCTCCACCATGGTGGAGCGGCGCGCCATCCAGGTCGCGACGATGCAGGCGGGCGCGACCCGGGTGCAATTGATCGACGAGCCGATGGCTGCGGCGATCGGCGCTGGCCTGCCCGTCACCGAACCGCGCGGCGCCATGGTGGTGGACATAGGCGGCGGAACCACCGAGGTCGCCGTTCTGTCGCTGCAAGGCATCGCATATAGCAATTCCGTCCGCATGGGGGGCGACAAGCTGGACGATGCGATCACCTCTCATGTGCGACGCCATCACAATCTGATGATTGGCGAAATGACCGCGGAGCGCGTCAAACATGCGATCGGGTCGGCGGTGCTGCCGATCGATCAGGGGCGCACGATGCAGGTCAAGGGACGCGATCTGGTGAATGGCCGCCCGGCTGAAATCACGATCAGCGAGTTGGAGATCGCAGAAGCCTTGATCGAGGGCGTAGGCCAGATCAAGCAGGCCGTCATGTCCGCGCTTGAACAGACGGCGCCGGAATTGTCGGCCGACATCATAGAGGAAGGCATCACTTTAACCGGAGGAGGCGCTCTGCTGGGTCATCTCGACCAGGCGCTGTCGGAGCAGACCGGCCTGCCGGTCAGGGTCGCGGACGATGCTCTGATCTGCGTGGCCATGGGTGCAGGCAGGGCGCTGGAGGACGCGGCCTATAGCGGCGTGCTGACGACGGCATAAGCGGACCTCTCGCCCCTTACCCGCCGCGCTACCGCAGCGATCCTGTCAATTGCCTAGGAACGACTTCCCGTCGCTTCCCGTGGATGCTCGCCATCGAAGTTCGGCCAGCTCGACCGGTGGAAGGCCGACGCGCTGCGCCGATTGATTGGCATATTGCAGGAATTGCTTAGCCCGTTTCGGGACACCGACACGCAGCCATGCCAACGCCACGATCGGGCGCCATGCCGCAAGCCTTTCCGGCGGCACGTCACCTATGCCCCGATAGGCTCGCTGACATGCTCTTGTTGCCCAATCACGCCATATGCCAACGACCAGCCCCGTCGGCCCGACACCAAAGCGCATGAGCATGTCCATGCGCACCAGATCGGCGGCCGGATCCCCCCTAGCCGCCTTCGACCAATCGACCAGTATCAGCGCCTCATCCGCCAGCATGACATTGCCGATGTGCAAATCCCCATGGAGCAGGCGATCCCCGTCGGGCAGGGACTCAAGATATTCGATAGCGGGCAACTTCACACGGTCCGGCAGGGGGCCGTGCAGCATGTCGGTGCGGCATACGTCCTTGAAACTTCGCAAACCGTCCGGGACAACCATATGCATCTGCCGGCATAGCATCATCCAGCGTCGCAAAAGGCGTTCGCCCCGCAATGGGCGCCGACGCAATTCATCGGCCATGCTGACGCCATGGACGCGCGGATACAAAATGGCCCGCGCGCCGTCATATCGTACAAAATCGAGTGCAGCAGGCACCGGCAGCCCGGCCCGCGCCGCCAATCGCGACGCGAAAGCCTCACGCTCTATCATCGAATCGGCCGCCTGATCGTCGAACAGCTTCAATACATGATCCGTACCCAGTGCGAGCAACTGCCCACTCGCGCCCCGCGCGATCGTGGCAAGCGATGGATCGCCGACCGGGTCCAGACCGATGTCCGCCAATCTATGGAACTGCATCAAATGCGCTTAAGAGCCAAATGTTCGCACGACGTCGCAATCCCGATTTCACTGCCGCGCGCTCCAATCCAGCCCGGTCGATCGAACTCAAACCATAGGCGATCCGTTCGCAACCGCATCATAGCGCGCATATACTTCATCACCTCATCCATGCTCCTGCGGCAAGCGGATTGCGGAAAAGTCCCGATCTGCCTAAAGTCATGGGCGACACCGACCGGATAACCCATATGCCACGCATCTGCGATGCTCAATCGTCGGATCAAACAATCTCATAAGCGAGAAGTCATGCATTTCATTTGTGCGGCGGCCTTCCGGCCGATTTTAGCATGAGGCTTCTGGTCGATGGTTTCAATATGGCGCTCCGCAAAGGAACCGGCATAGCGTCCTATGGCCGCAGTTTCCTGCAAGCGGCCCATGATCTGGGCCACAGAACCGAATTGCTGTTGGGAGAAAGCCTGACGGACGCGCCAACGCCGACCGCCCGGAAAATCATCGACTATCTCATGTCGCCTCTGGGCCATCGACCTCGCTCGATATCGCGCGACGACCTGTCGATTGGGTTGCAGGCTCTTTCCCCGGCCGTCGACGCTTACTGGAATAAAGCGCGCCTTTTCCGGGCCGCTCGCGGCGCCTTCCGACGGACTGGCCTGTTCACCCCGGTAAGAATGCCGGGTGTGGACGTCGCGCATTGGACCTACCCCCTGCCTCTGTTCGTTCCCGGCGCGCGAAACATCTATACCATTCATGATATCGTCCCGATCAAATTTCCCGCAATGTCCTCCGGCAGCGAGGATTATCTGCGCACCTGCCACGCCATCACAAAGCGGGCAGACCATATTTTAACCGTGTCCGAGGCGTCTCGCACCGACCTCATCAAACATTTCGCCCTCGATCCGGAACGCATTTCCAACAGCTATCAGGCGCTGAGTGCCTGGCATGGGATTGCGACGGAAGAGAACGAAACCATCGACCGGCTGCTGGGCCGCTGGCAGTTGACGGATCGGGGCTATTTCCTGTTCTTCGGCGCCATAGAGCCGAAAAAGAATGTCGCACGCCTGCTTGAGGCATTCGTGACGTCAGGAAGCGAAGCCCCTTTGGTCCTCGTTTCAGGCGGGGGGTGGGACAATGCAACGGAACGGGCGATGCTGGAGCGATTGACGGTGGCAGGCGCGCATCCGCGCATCATCCTCATCGACTATCTGCCGCGCAGCGAGCTTGCGCACATCATTCGACATGCACGCGCCACGATTTTCCCCAGTCTCTACGAAGGCTTCGGGCTTCCCGCCCTCGAATCCATGGCGATGGGAACCCCGGTCATCACATCCGATCGGGGGGCGCTGCCGGAAATCGTCGGGGATGCGGCACTGCTCATCGACCCGCTGTCCGTAGGATCGATCAGCGACGCCATACGGCGTATCAATAACGATGCAGTGCTGAGGGATAGTTTGAAATACAAGGGCGTACGGCGCGCCCAGCTTTTCTCGATGGATGCCTATCGTGTGCGGATAGGAAAGCTTTTCGAGCGATGGAGCTGATACGATTTGGCCTTTCACCCGAACCGAGGAGCGCGTAACTAGGGAGCGGCCAATTTGCTTTGGACATATTCATATTGGGGATCCCGTTTTGATCATCTACCCTACCGGCATAGCGACCTGTGCGCGCCTGCCCCTGATTATGGCGCTTACCCTATCGACTTTTGCGATGACGGGCTGCAGTTCCTTCAGCGCCATGGGACCATCGAGCCGCGATGTCGTCCATGCGGCACAGGCGCCGGATGGAGCGCAGGTCTATCTGATCGATCTTACGAAGGACAATGTGAATTCGGCGCAGAACGTCATGAATGGCGCAGGCTTTGCCGACACGATGGGCGGCGCTCTGCCCGTTGGAACCATCATTCATGCCGGCGACGTACTGAGCATAGCAATCTGGGAAGCTCCGCCCGCCGTTCTTTTCAACGCCACCCCATCCTCAACCCGCAGCATCGGGGAAGGATCGGCGCTGGCGCAAGGCAATGGCAGCAGCACGGCCCGCCAGTCCAGCTTTCCCGATCAGGTCGTCATTTCCGACGGCACTATCTCCGTGCCGTTCGCCGGCCAGATTCCGGTGGAAGGACGAACCACACGACAGGTTGCGACTGAAATTGCCCGTCGCCTCCGGGGGAAGGCGCATATGCCCCAGGTGGAAGTCGCATTTTCGCGCAACGCGTCTGCCACCGCAACAATGGTGGGGGAATTCGAGAATAACGGCGTCATCCCGCTGACCGCAAAGGGTGAGCGGGTGCTGGACGCCATCGCCCTGAGCGGCGGCACCAAGCAGCCCATAAACAAGACCACCATCCAGATCACACGCGCCGGGGTCGCCAGATCTCTGCCTCTGGAAACGATCATTCGCGACCCCCGCCAGAATGTCGTCCTCGCGCCTGGCGATATCATGTCTGCCTATTTCCAGCCGCTCAGCTTCACCGCCTTGGGCGCAATCGGTCAGAGCAGGGAGGTATCGTTCGAATCCACCGGCCTCAGTCTGATCGAGGCATTGGGTCGTGTGGGCGGCCTTCACGAAGATAAGGCCAATCCTGCTGGCGCTTTCCTGTTCCGCTTCGAAGACGCGCGTGCTCTCGGTTTAGACCCTGCCAATCCAGTCCGCCAAACGGAAAAAGGTCCGGTGCGGGTTGCGGTGGATGCGCAAGGACGAGTGGGCGTCATCTATCGCGTGAATTTACGTGATCCGGCAACATTCTTTGCCGCGCAGAACTTCGCGATGCGCGACAAGGACATCCTGTATGTGTCCAATGCGCCGATCGTCGATGTACAAAAATTCGTCGGCATTATCTCTTCGACGATCTTCCCGATCATTTCCCTCAATAACGCCATCACCAGATAACGCCGGCAACGGCATTGTCGAAACAGAAGGAGCGGGACCGGCATAGACATGCCAGTCCCGTTCCTTCTGTCTCATTCTTGCGCTTCACTCGAGAGCGCAGCGGGGGCGTCGAATCGGCCCTTGCGCCGCCCGTTACAAGATATTCTGCAGCACCCGTTCCCAACTACATGCCTTCGCCAGTCGCCGCGCTTCCTCCGCCATGGCGTTCAGCCCGCCATCATCCTTCGCCACCAGCATCGCCGCCAGCGCCTTTTCCAATTCGGCTGCGCTACCGTCATAGACAATACCGGCATCTCCCCCGCCCATGACTTCCCGGATCATGCCGGCTTCGGTAATCACCGTCGGCACGCCAAAGGTGAGCGCCAGCATCAGCGATCCACTCGTCAAAACGTTGCGATAGGGATAGACGGCGAAATCCGCCGCTTTCAGAAAAACCTGAAGTTCCGCATCGTCTATATACCGATCGACGATACGGATACGCGTTCTTTCGAACGCGCTCAGCGGCGCAGCTAAATTTTCGATCGGGCTTTCCGGCGCCGCGCCGGCAATCAGCAACAATGCGTTGGGGCGTTGCACCAGCACCTTGCGAAACGCCTCAACCAACGTGCCGATGCCTTTATATTTACGCACCTGGCCATTGAACAGAATGACGTCATCGGCAGGCGCAAGGCCGAGGTAGGAACGGGCCGCATCTTGCGATACCAAATCGGCATATGCCCCGACATAATGACCATGCCTGGCAATCAGCACCTTGTGTCGCGGGATGGGGAACAGGGCCTCGACCTCAGCGATCGAATATTCGCTGTGCAAATGCAATGCATCGGCCAGTTCCGTCAGCTTTTTGGACAGGTTTACTTCAACTTCGCGATGTTCTGCATCGTGCGATATGACATTGTGAATAGTCCACACGACCTTGCCGCCCAGCGTCTTGAATTTTTCCAGCTTGGCGATGAATTCATTCGCGCTGGCGGCAGCTTCCTGCTCGCTCATGCCTGCCTTGAACAGGAAATTGAGCCAATGGAGATGGAATATATGCTCTGCCGGGCGTTCGGATATCGTGATCATCTGCAGCGCAGCGTCGATCGTCCCGGCGCAGAATTCGGCATCATTGGCATGGGGGGCATAGAGGAGGCGCTGATAAGGATTGGCCCGGTAATAGGGCCAGAACATAACGAGCGGCCGTCCCTCAGCCCGCTGATACGTAACCCGCCGCGGTTCCTTGGGATCAGCGATATGGATATCCCAGAAATGAGCGAGGCCGGATCGCGTCAGTGCTTCGCGCTGCACGCGGTAGGTGTTGGTCGTTTGGAACCCTTCATTGACGTTGGACGTGTTTTCGCCATGCCAACGACGCTGGTACAAAATCTCGTCGATGTGATGGAATTTACCGACTTCCGACAATTTCAAGAAAATATCATAGTCTACCGCGTTGACGATATCCTCGCGAAATTTTTCCGTCCGCTCCCACGCCAGTTTGCGAAACATGCGGAAATGGTGCGCGATGGACGTGATCATCATCTTCTCTCGCGAGAAGACGGGCCAACTATATTCGTTCTTGAGGAAATTTTCGTCCGCGTCGATGCGTTCGCAAGAGCCATAGCAACAGGCGACGTCCGTATTCTCGTCCAGGAAATCGGCTAGTCTGCGGACGGCGCCCGGCTTTAGACGATCGTCAGAATCGAGTTGGCCGATATAGATGCCGCGCGCCATGGCGATAGCGCGGTTGGATGCAAAGCCGATGCCGCCATTTGCTCCGGTTGTCCAGCGCACCCGTGGTTCGTCGCCATAATGGCGTTCCAAAACCCCCAGCGTGTCGTCAGGCGATCCGTCATCGGCGATGCAGACTTCCAAATCCTGCATGTCCTGTTCGAGCACGCTGTCGATCGCCCGGCGGATATATTTACCGGCTTTGTAGGCCGGAATGTAGATGCTGACCTTGGGCACCTCGTGCGCGCCATCCGTCTTGCGATCCCAATGGTTGGGGCAAAGCTGAACATAGAGCTTTGCGTCGGCAGCGCCTTGGCCTTTCTTGGCCGAGAAATCCCGAATGTTTCGGGTGGCGATAGGCTGAAAATAGCAGCCCCTATTATAGAGACGGAAACAAAATTCGCGCCCCGCATGGTAGGCGCCACCGAACCGAGGCTCGAACAACCCGCCAACATTGCGGAACAAGGTGCTGGTGACGGCAAAATTTAGCCCCAGAACATCGCGAAACGGATAGCGCCTGTTAACGATGTTCTTGTGGGCGCTGGTGCAAAATGGGGTAGCCCCGGAATCAGCCAGCGGCGGGATCAAAGTCTGCACCATCTGGTCCGATATCTGGCCCATGTGCGCGATCCGCAAAAATGTCATGGGATCAAGATCGATCACGCCACTGGTGAATAGCAGCAGTCGCGTATCGCCGCTGATCCGCCACAACAGCGCGTTGGCTTCTTCGCTGGGAAACGCAATCGCGTGGAATGTCACATCAAGCCCACGGGGCTTTTTCCACCCTGACGGCTTCTCGCCTAAAATATGAAGCCTTATTCGACCGGCATAGCTCTGGGCGGCGATTGAGGCGAGCAGCGAGGGGATGCCTTCTCCCTTCTCATCGACATGAATGATGTCGATCGGCAAAGCCGCTCCAGCGCTGCTGCGCCAGTTGGCATATTCTTCGATGTACCGGAAATCGTTACAATTTCCAACCATGTCCGGAAGCGCCAACCCAGATGGATAAGGCTTTGGAAAGCTTGCGCCGTCCTTGATGGATCGGAAAGGAGGATGGAGCGGTCCGCCGATACCCCGATTATAGTCGGAGGGAATATTGATTTTCCGAACATCATCATTGGTCGCGACTCCGTTGATGAGTGTTTCGAAGAACAGGAACAGGTCGCTTTCGATATTATCGTTATATCGGATCGTATCGAGAATCCGATTGGCTTTATAGCCCTGTCCCAGCTCACGGAGATCAATCGCGGCCAGCGCGCGCGCCCAATGATTTCTTGGGTTGGCGGATATCTGGGTCACCGACCCGGCGATATGAGACATTCTGATCTCCGTCATTCAAGTCCGTGAAGGAACAGTATTTTGAAAGATTTTATTTTAAAATGGGCAAATCAGGGACATGATCATAGTCCACCTTATCCGAACTAAATGTAGCGTGCGTACATAGTTCGAGCAAAAGGTCTGTCGTCCATTCAGGCCATTCCTGCGGCTCAATATGAAAGACCGCCATACGCCCTATTATGTCCGAAGGCTTCAAAAGCGCTTCGACAGCATGATATGCTTTACGATCGGCATAATCGTCAAAGAGAACGGTGATCGGTTGCTTGGCACGAAGACAAGCGTTGACCAGACAGGCCGCCCGGAAACGGCCATCGATCAACACGACTTCGGGATGCCGGAAAAAATTTTCTGTCCAGATGGACGTCGGGTACCGATAGAATTTACGCCAGGAACTGTCGTCCTTGGCGCGTCCCCATGCACCCGTTTCGCCGATATCGACATGATAGATGATGACGGGCGACGGCAGGTCGGCCTCGTCGAAGCGGCGCTGCAGTGACAGTGCCCATTGACGGTCCGTCTCGACGCTGAAAATAAGCTTCCCCGCCGCGCTGCCCCCCAGCACGGTGGAACCACCCGATCCATATTCGAGGATGACGCGCGCCTTATCATAGGTCTCCCGCAAGAATTCCGCTTCCATGGACGGAAGCGTCAATGCGGGCCAGTCTCCCTCTATCGCGGTCATCAGGAAGCACCCTGTGCAAGCGCAGCGTTCCAGAGAGTAAGCCGTGAAGCACGCTGATATCTTGGGCTTTCCCAATTGGAATTGGCAGGCTCCTGAGTCACATCGACGGTTGACCGCTGCTGAAAATAATCAATTTCCGCGTTCAACGCTTGGGTAATGGTATCGAACTGGATCAGGACTTCGCGCAACGCTTCCGTCTCCTGGATCTGCAACGCCAACTCGCCCTGGATCGTGGCAACCATGCTGTCGCGTGTGCTCAATGCGTCGCGGAGGGCCAACTCAAGAGCTTCCAGTTCACGATAGTCGCTGCCGGTTGCGGCTGGCCGATGGGCATCCATTTCCGCCTGCGCCTCTTCAGCAGCGACGAGCTTGTCCTGAACGAAACGCAACTCCATCGAAAGCGCCTGGATAACATTTTCGCTTTGCTCCATCGCCTGCAGGAGCGCCCTCGTCCCTTCGAGATGCCTCGCCAGTTCCTCGCGCGTCGCGGCCTCTTGGGCATCCCGCTCCGCGAGGATATCATCAAATTCGGCAATCCTGGCCTGATAGGCTTGCACCTCCGCATTCATTTGCTGAGCCGCCGCCAACTGGTCTTTAAGCTCGCCAAACTCGACCTTCAAAGACAAGAGGAGGTTCTCGCTATGCGCGAGGTCTTCCAAAAGAATCTTTGTCCCCTTAAGCTGACGCGAAAATTGCTCGCGTGCGGCGAGCTCTTGCGACTGCATATCCTCGGCGGCCTTGGTCAATTCCGCCTGCAGCCTGGCATTGTCGTCTCGGTGCTTTGCCAGATCGGCTTCGAAACCGCCGATCGAGTCCGCATGTTGCATGGACGCCGCCTGGAAAGATGCCTGCCCTTTTTCCATCGCCTGGGCGTGCGCGGCTCTTTCAATGTCCCGCTGCTCGCTCAAAATCGTGCAGCGCTGCTGAGCCTCGGCCAGCTCCCCGGACAGGCGCACCAACTCACCTTCATGGGTCGCAATCAGCGTTCTCAACTGGGAAACCGTGGATATCGCCGACTGTTGCGCCTCTTCAAGCTGGGCATATGCCATCTCGCGACCGGCACGGTCGGCCTGGAGCGTCGCCGACTCTTGCGACAGACGCTCTACATCCGCGACCCGCTCGTCAAACGCCGCCTTGAGGTCAGCCAATGCAGAGCGATCGGTCTCGCATGCGGCCTCCAGCGCCTGGAGCGCCTCCGCATCGGCCTGCTTGCTCTCCAGCAGTTCGTCCCGCTCGGAGCGCAGGGTGTTCGACTCTTGCGACAGGCGCTCGACCTCCGCGATCCTATCATCAAACGCCGCCTTGAGATCGGACAATGCAGAGCGATCGGTCTCGCGCGCAGCCTCCAGCGCCTGGAGCGCCGTCGCGTCGGCCTGTTTTCTCTCCAGCAATTCGTCCCGCTCGGCACGCAGCGTCTTCGACTCTTGCGACAGGCGCTCGATATCCGCGCCCCGCCCATCAAACGCCCCCTTGAGCTCGGCCAAGGCAGAGCGATCGGTTTCGCGCGCAGCTTCCAGCGCCTGGAGCGCCGTCGCGTCGGCCTGCTGACGTTCCAGCAGGTCGTCCCGCTCGGCACGAAGCGTCTTCGACTCTTGCGACAGGCGCTCGACATCCGCGCTCCGGTCATCAAACGCCGTCTTGAGGTCGACCGACGCAGAACGATCGGCCTCGCGCGCAGCCTCCAGCGCCTGTAGCGCCTTCGCGTCGGCCTGTTGACGTTCCAGCAGGTCGTCCCGCTCGGCGTTCAACAGCGTCAAATTCTGTTTGAGCTGCGCAATCTGTCCACCGCGCTCGGCAAACAGCTTCTCCAGCTCCAGCAATTTGGACTGGTCGGCCTGGCGTGATTGGTGCGCTTCCCGGGCCTTGGCTTCCTCCGCCTTTCGATGACTTTCCAGATCATCGCGCTCAGTCCGTAAAGCCGTCAACTCTTCCGACAGGCGGTCAATTTGCCCTTTGCGCCTTACCGCCACCGTCTTGAGTTCGGTAAATTCTGATTGCGCCTTTTCATACTCATTCTGCAACTGCAGGATCGAGGCGGCGCCCTCATCCAGTTGCACTTGCAGCCGGCCGGTTTCGTCGCGCGCTTTTTTGAGACGATATTTCAGACGGTCCGCCTCGATTCTTCGCATTTCCTCGGCGATTTGAAGATCGAAGGACTTGGCCTGTAAATTGGCGATCTGCCGGTGACGCCCCTCATATTGGGCGCGGCTGTCTTTCAGTTGCTCCGCAAGCTTTTCATATTCTGCCTTCAGCTCTTCGAAATGGCGACCGGCCGAGGAAGCCCGCTCTTCCTGCGACTGGCTGGACATTTCGTAATAATTCGCTGCGCCCAAACGGGTGAACATCTCTATGAATGCCTGGCGCGCCTGATGCTCCGGATGATCCTCGGTCAGCGATACCAGGTCGCCTAGCTGTTCAATCACATTCTTCCCGTAGAGCAGGACGGTCATCCCCTCCCCGCCCGGAAGTTGAATAGTGGGCATACGCGCCGACATTCCGTCGATGAAAGCGGCCACATCCCCCTCTGCCTGCGCCGTTCCGTGGACGAGAATGATGCTTTCATTGGACAGCTTGCCCAGCCATTTTTCCTGGATCGTTTCGATGACTGTAGCCGCGGTCAAGCCCGCCCGGGCAGTCGCGACCATGTCGATCAAAAGAAAATCGATGGAAGCAGCGGCGAAATGCCTGTCGCCTCGCCCGATGCCATCGGTCAGGATGCGGGAAAAATGACCGTATAAATCCGTATTACGGGAAACCAGCTTTGCTGGCGCGTCGACGACATCGCCCTCCCCGGCCCAGGTTCCCACAGCGTCGCAGCGGGCGTCGGGCTGCACCCGGTGAAGGCATTGACATGCGGCCATATAGGCAACGCCCTCGCCCACGCCGATTTCAACATATTGGCGCGGACGCGAAAGCTCCAACACCCAGAACAGAAAGGGGATATGCCACAATATGACATCATTTCTGGCATATTGCGGCTGCCAAAAAAGCGCTTGGACGCGACTGGATCGCGGCATGACGGCGTTAAGGGGGGCCGACAGCAGGCCCTCTTCAGTTGTTACCTTCCTCATTATCACCCCAGCGCCCGAATCAGCTTGCCAAGAATAGCCACCATTCCTCCACCGCTTGTCAATATTATCGGCCCAATCTGGCCGTCCCGCTTCCGTCAAGAAGCGCCTTCCAGGCTATACCGGAACCGCTTCGATCAGACCAAGGTCGACCAAATCCGCCGTCCCCCTGTAACGCCGACTATCAGGATACATGAAGCTGAATCCCGAGAAACGTCTAATCGCTTCATCATAGACGCGATATTCGTAACTGCCTTGCCAATATTGCCCTCGCGCAATCGCATCCGAAATATGCGCAAGCGCATCGCCATCGAATTTGAAATGCAACAGCGCGATCCAGCATGGGTCGTCCCCCAAAAGCGGCGGATCGACATAATGGGGGCTGACAAGAGTTTCATCTGCCGTCAAGCGAAACAGCGGATATTTCGTCATTTCCGGCATGAAATCAGGCTTGATGCGCGACAAGGTCCGCTGCCTGGGACCGCCCATTCGGCTGGTCAGCAGTTCCAGCCGGTTATCGCGATACCCTTCCGGATCGAAAAAGGGATAGGCCTGCAAAAAGGATTGGTCGGACCGACGATGGTCGATCGCCAATGGCTTGTCGCTATACATGTCCAGCAAAAATCCCCGCACCCGCCGCAGGCCCGATCGTTCCGCAGCGGCAGCCAGTGATTGCAGATTCTTTGTCCCGTGAAAGACGGCATGCTCGTCCGCATCCGCGAGCATGTACCAGCGGTCGCCATATTCTTCCACGAGGCGCATGATCCACCCGTGCTTCGCCTTAGCACTGAAAGGATCCAGCATCTCGAACAGATCGACATCGGCCTGGCTCGCCAGGAATTCACGCGAGCCATCGGTCGATCCGTTATCGACGAACAGGAAATGTGCCGCGCCCAGCCGCCGATAATGGGCCAGAAAATAGGGGAGTCGTCGAAGTTCGTTGCGGACAATGCAAATGACGATGGGTTGCCCGGGCCGATCTGTGGCCAGCCTGGAAACGCCGACGCGAGTCAATCTGGCCGATTGAGCCAAGGCGCGAATTTCGTCCGCTTCCGTCGTCATCATGATCCGGTCGAGGCGTAGCGCAGCTCAGCGATCAAACCAGCCTCCTTAGCGCGCCGATTGAAAGGCGTACGCGTTCAACGCGCACGCCCATCCCAATTAACAATATCGTGCGACCTTAGTAACCGATCGCGCGATGCAAGCCCTGTCGCAAACTAACCATGACATCGGTTGCCCGGCTTCTCAGCATTTCCAGCGCAACGGGATCGTGCGGCGCCGGTTCGGGATCGAAACGGCTACACAGGGTAGGATCGTCAAACTTGGACAGCAGGTCGTCGCGACCGATCCTCTTCATAAAATTGCGGTTCTTGTTGGTGGGGATCAAGACGGTCGAAGGAACGCCGTACATCGTTGCCACAACGGTGCCGTGGAACTTCATGCTGACCAACGCCGTACAGCCGCCGATTGCTTCGGTCAGCTCGGTCAATGACTCGGTGTAGATCAGTTCCTTGTCGCCGCGGATATCGTCCGCATCCGCCCTGTCGCGGACGCCGACAATGCCTGTTCCCAGGATGATATGACGGACACGCCACCCTCTGGCGCGCTGCTGATCGGCAAGAGCGTTAATCTGCGAATAGTCATCTTCCAGATCAGGCCGCTGGCGGGTTACGATGCCCAGGATTTTCTGGTCCGCCGATTTCGCGACGGGAGGGAGATTCAAAGAGCATACCAAGTCCGGAGATTCAATGACTTCGACGGCCGGCTCGGCTTTGCTCATGATCCATTTGCACGACTGCTCGTCACGGGCATGAATCATCTTGACCGAGGGATGTTGCAGAAAATTCTTGTACTTCTGAACGATCCAGTCCTTTTCGGCATTCCCCTTATTCGTGTTTGCCCGAATGGGAACGCCTACGCCAACCACGAACACCGGCTTTTTCAAAAACTCCTTGCTGAAATAGCGCGCGTCGAGATTCCAGGGCTGAATAATGTCCCCGCCCCCGATGACGATAGCATCCACTTCCGCCACCACATCCTGCGGAGGCCTGGAATAATAGGGCTGCTCCAGCTTGTCGGCAAGAAAACGCAAGTCAAAGTCGTCTTGCAGAAATTGCTTGTAAACACTGACGAACAATTCGTCGCCATAATTGCCATAACCAAAAAAGCCAGCCAGTCCCACAACTGGCTTCCTGCCGGTTTCAAGGCGAAGTTTTTCAACCAAAAAGTCTCTCCCTATGCGTGCCAATACGCCTGGAATGATGGAGCGTCATGAAGACATAAAAGAAGCTGTATCACGGAAACTTTTCGGACCGCCCCACCTCCGCTCACTCTTTCGACATGCCAGATTTCCTCGCAAAACCCAATGGCAGACGATCATCACAGCGGCTAGCCACCCTATCGAATGTCATGTTTCTAGTATGACTTATCAAATCGACAAGCCGTAAAATAAGAAGTTTAGGCGATGGAGATTCCGCTCCATATGGGTTTTTATACTGACGCCCGCCCAAATTTGCCGTCACCTCACACCCATATGACCCTTTCAAAACACCCGGCTGGACGATCCAATCATCGCAGGATGGACCAATTAAACGGCGAATATCAAGCCCAATTCGCCGCTCCAACGACATTGTGACCAGCACGCGCCCCTGCCCGATGGTTCACACGAGGAGTGGCGCCGTACATCACAATCGCCCTTCGGCGATTGCGCGCCATGGAGGCGCAGTCCAGCCCTGAAAAACGCGGCGAACGGAACGCGCAGACCGCGAAATCAACCGGGCCCGACAGCGGCGCCGGCGGCCAATACGCACTTGCCGCTCGCCCCATTGGTCTGCTACCGACCACGTCTATTACTTAACGGGGATAGCCAGTGAACTCTTACCTCCGAACCAATGCACGCCAACTGCCGACGGTTGTGGGCGGGATTTCTGACGATGGCTTCCGCATTTCGACCGGAGAAGCAGGAATAGTTTGCTACGGGCCTTATATCTCGCTTGAGCCCGGCAGGTATGTCGCTGGATTCTACATTCGCCGGATGGGTCCAGCCCAGATGAATAACGTCATTATCGATGTTAATGAGGATGGACAGCCTCTGCTCGCAGAAAGGGCCATCGCACAACAGGATCTGTTCGACGATCTCGCTTCGTTTATCTACATGCCCTTCACCGTCACGGAGCAGACCCGGCAGACCGAAGTGCGCGTTCATGTGGAGCAGGATGTTCTGGTCGAAATTCGCGACCTCGTCATCTTCAAGGCCGATCCGCGCGTTTGGAGCAATATATGAGCGAGGGCGGCGGTCTCTTTTCATGGCTGAAGAACGCGTTCGCCGACCGCGTCGATGCACGCATTGATCAAGCTCTGCAGGGATTTGCGGAACAGGCCGATGCCCGCAACCACCGCGCGCTCGAGGAAGCTGTGCGCAGGCTGGAAGGCAAGCTGGCCGAACTGACGCATCTTTCACAGCGGATCGAGGCAAATAGTCAGGCGGCCGCCCGGGAAACCGAGACTGCAGGCCGGGAAACCGTCGCGCAGGCGCAGCGGGATATGACGCAAGCCATGGCTTACGGTTTTGAAGTCCATTCGCAACTGGCCGCGATGAACGCCCGGAGTCACGCCGCGCATGACGCGGAGGCGAAGGCCCAAATGGCTGGCCTGGAAGCCAAAGCTTATGCCGACGCCGGCATCGCGGATATATCCAGTTCCATCGCCGCAACCGGAAAGTCGATAGGCCAAGCCTCGAAGCGGATCGGCGCGCTGGAACAGACGATGATCGAGATCCGATTGCGCCTGGATCGCATAGAGGTGAAGTCGCGAACCAGGCCGCAGGCTCAGCCAACCCAGAAGGCCGCACCCAGCCTGCAGCGCACATCAACCGACGTCAAAACCGAAGTGGCGGACGCCGTGGCGAAAACCTTGCGTCAGATCGATGATGTTATCGGACAGCAGAAGCGGCGGCGCGCAGATCAGGATGCCTCCGTAAAGAAGCCAATGACTAAATAACCTCCCGTCGAAAGACGCGCCTTTCTTCCAATGGCCTCATCATCATCCAAAGATGCCTGGCCATGTCCACCATCGCGCCCATCCCGCGCGCCATAAACTATCCCACCGGGTCGCGCCATGTCCGCCCCACTCGCAGACCAACCTCACATGTCCATCGCCTTGTCGATAGCCACGCCCTGTCCATGCGCCCATAAGCTGCGCTGGCTCCACGGCATGGGAGCATCGCTCCAAAAAGGCGCTTCGCTGGGCAAACCAAGAGGCAGGAAGGCTGTTGAGCATAGATACAGGCTTCCGGTCGAGATATAGCCTTCCGCCATGTTGGGTTGCGATCCATTAAGGCCCAACCGCAGCCAGCCTTCTTGATCAAAGTTTTCCGGCGCATCGAGGGTCCGTCGAATAACCGCTTCAAGTGCACAACGAACCTGTGCCGGCGGCAATGCAGCCGGCAACTCGCCGTGCAGCGCCAGTTGCGCCAGCGGCTGGAAGGCAGCGCAACGATAGGCAAGCGATCGCCCAATTGGCGGGAATGACCCATCAGGCCCTATCAGTCGTTCCAAAATCACGGCATATCGCGCCATGCGGCTGGAATGCGCGACGCGCATCGATTGCCAATGCGGATTGACAGCACCGACGGCTGACAGAATATCGCTCAGCATGGGCTGAATGACATATCCATTATAATAGTCCCACCGCAGATGGGGGCCATCCTTTTAAATTCCATCTCCGGCATACCAAAGCTCATGTTGACGCAGCGCATAGTCGATGCGAACCGGATCCCAGGGTTCGCCGATTTTCGCCAGCATGGCCTCGATTGTCGCGGAAAACAAAAGCCAGTTATTGTAATAGGGTTCAATCTTTCTCGCCTGATGCAATGCGTCCACCAGATTGCGCTGGATATCCGGCGACAGGCTTGTCCACAGCGCATGGGGCGCCCGCAGCACGGCCTGAGCAAGAAATGCAGCATCAACCAATGGCTGCAATCCGTCTGAAAAGTTCAGTTTATGCGGGCCATCGGGGTCGACGCTGGCTCCAATCAGGTTGTGGACATCCGAGATATCTATCGCCCCGACGGTCCCGTCCAGCATCTCTCGTTCGAGCAGGGCGGATAGTCCGCACAGAAGCCGCCCCACCGCCTCCAGGGCACTAAATTGCCTTCTATCTTTTTTGCCTGGCGCAACCTCAACTGGCATTTGAGCAGCCAGTCCGCCCCTTTTGGCGGCGACCAAAACCGGCGCCGAGATTTTTACAATCAAGGCTTTCATTCGACGGTGGCTGTCGCCCCGAGCTTCTTCGATCACGTCATGCCCTCCATTCGATGAGGAAAGTCGGACGAGTTTGGCCGGCACCCGTTCAAGCAGACACCGAAAGGAGGGCGCGCGCCCTTCGACGCGAGCCGCTCCTGTCGATCTTGAATTGAACCAAGCGAATAGCCAGCGCCCGAACCCGACATTCTGTCAGGTCGCTTCAGCTTGGCGGCTTCCTCACGCCATTTTTCCGTAATACCGCATCTATTGCAGCACAACGCCACAAAAGCGCGATCTTCCGGAGAAGAGAATATTATCCCCAACCTACTCGCGAGAAACCCTTCCCGTCTTCGGCAGTCTCTCGTGATCCGCAAGCGCCGAGCCTGCGCCATACTGCCGATGGCCGGACGTCGATGCGGGTCATGCGCGTCGGCGACCTGATGATGACAGCCTGCGATCGCGCCATGGGAGGCCGACGCCGCGGCCGGCCCCGTCTCTGCAGCCATCAGGCGTAGATATTGATGAGGTTCCGGACGAGCAGATATAATCGGCTATCCTGGTGCAGACGCACGGTCACTGCGTGGGCATGGTAGGGATGGTCAATGATCGTCACATAGGGACTAGCCGCCAGTCGCCTAATGTGGCGCCAGTCGTCCCAAAAGAACTCGTCCTCATGCTCCGCCTCAGATCGTGACACATTTATGACAATATGGGGACGTGGCGTATCCAAATGAAGTTTTGCCACATCGACTATTGGGACATGGGGAATCATCGTACACTGCCCGCTGAACATATTGCTCGTTTGCGGCGCGAACGGAATACATAAATCAGCATCACAATGCCATGAGTACAGCAAAGCGGCATATCCCCCACTACTCTGTCCGCAAAATATCTTCTTTTTATAATCGGCCAGAATAGTATCGAGAAATTCCACGCCCTCCTCGATCGACGAATGCTCTGGCAGGACGCCGGTAGAATACCAGTCATTCCCGCAGTCTCTCAACAAAACAATATCTTTATCCTGAGAATTGGCAAAATTCTCACTCATAAATGGTTCATTTATCCCACCAAACCACACAATAACGGTATCATTACCTGATAAATATGTGACATAATCCACTATATCGTTTGAGATATATTCTTTTTTTTCTTTTTGTGGCATATACTCTCCGAAATCCCAAGACGCGCATGGCCTCTTTGAATGCAGCATTCTTCCTTTATGTACATTGCCGATGGGATGGGCAAGCGCCGATCAAACCCTGACGCCACAGGCGACTGCACGGCCGCAGCCGCCCTCTTCGCCTCAAGTGCCTGTCAACATGAGGATGATCGACCTTATACGGTGATGGCTTCGGACGGAATGTCGGCCACAACACGCCCCCGCGTGCGCCCAGGCATCCCGCCCGGGCCTAGACGCCAGTCAATCGCCCGACTTCAGGCCCGGCACTCTTTACGTCAAGTTCGATCCGTCAGGATGGCAGGCCTTGGCGCAAGAAATGCCAGCGCCAGCGCGCGATGCTCTGGCAATCTTACCACTCGCCTAGACCTTCCGCGTCACGCGATCATGGTCGCATCCTGCAATGGATCAGATTCTCGCTCGCCCGAGAATCTCTGATGCACGCCTGCTTCGCGAAAAATGCCTACTCCCGCACGGGCAGGAACTGCAGCGCATGAAGATCCAAACCGGCGGGGTCGAGCATGTTCAATCGGAATTCCAGCGCGTCAGCCCGCTCACTGAGTTGAAAAGGCAAAGACATCAATATGCCGTAACCTTCCTGCTCCAGTCTATTTTCTCCTTCGGCGAGGACATTCCGCCCGTGGTCGCAAACGACATCGCCCTGAATATGCAAACGCCCGCCTCGCGGCAGTGACCTGACCCGACCGAATGCACGCGCCAAATATGTCCCCGGCGCCAAAGCAATATAGGGACCAAAACACAAAGTGCCGACCTGCCCATCGACAGAGAGGCCGCAGTCTGTTTTCCTGGCTATTTGCGATCGAATGACTTCATGCTTTGCGGGAATATAGATTCCGGGCGCTGACAGTGCCGGATACCCGACACCCGACAGCACCTTTTCCACTTCATCCTCGATATATGCGCATCGGGATTCAAAATCTCCGATATGCGATCGCAGGATTTGCTTTATGAATGGGCCATTGTTGACATGACTTTGATCCGGAAGCTGGAACATGAAATGAGGTTCCAGGTGACGCTCCTCGACATAATCCTTGAGCATCAGGTGAAGCATCAACTGATCTTCCGGGATATCCTCACCCCATATCAAAGATCGACTGAACTCTTCTTTTCCGATACGTTCAAGAGATAGAAAATAGTCCATAACCAGTTGACGGGCTATTGGATGAGCAAAATTCAGCGCAAATCCGCCGGAATTTATCGTATAGCTCACATCTGGAGAGTGATAACCCGCAAAAATCCCGGCAAAATGCGCTTTGTCTGCAAGGAAATTACGCAGATCAAAGCCAAGATCGGCTATATAGGCATCGGCATCAAGGTAGAAAACCCATCCATCATAGCCTCTGGAAAGAATTTCCTTGAGCTGCGCGATCCTGTTATAGGCCGCATGCCACGGCATATCACCAAATTTAATGCCAGTGTAACTTTCATATTCGAAATTGTTACTGCGGCAATACGCTATTACAGTCTTCGAGGTCGCATCCATCATTCTCTTGTAAAAGAGATGATCTGAAGTCTGCACGAATTTTACTTTTGTCATATCGGCCCCACTAACATGCCTGCACGCGCATGGCAAAATGGCTCCCGCCGCGGCTTTGGCGATGCCTGGAGCTGCAATCGATCAACAATGAGCGATGAGAATATCCGAAGCGATGTCGGCGGTGATGGATGCCCCGCCCTCTACCAGCCAACAATCCCCCTCCTCCCATGGGAACTCGCCGAAATGGCCTTTCCCGCGCAACGCCATCACCCAATATTGCGGGCCGTCAAGGTCGAGCGTGTCGCGCGCTGCCATATGGCGCAAATGAACCTTGAACGGCCCTTCATCGAGCAAGGCAGCCGTCTCGCCGATCGGATGGCGCACGGGTTCGCGCAAATAAGGGGCCGCCTTGCTGACGGCCACCCCATCGTCCAGATGCAATTCCCGTGGACGTCCATAATCGTAGAGGCGATAGGTGATATCGACGTTTTGCTGCACCTCGACCAGCGAAATTCCGGCCCCGATGGCGTGTACGGTCCCGGCAGGAATGAAGTAGAAGTCGCCCGGCGCCACCGGCTTCCAATCCATCATCTGCTCCAGCTCGCCGTTCAGCGCGCTGTGGCGCAGCGCCTCGGCATCCATCGGGACGATCGTGCCGATACCCAAGGTCGCGCCTGGCTCGACGTCCAATATGTACCAGCATTCTTCCTTGCCGCCCGCGACGCCATGGCTACGCCCATATGCGTCGTCCGGATGAACCTGGATAGACAATTTCTCGCGCGTATATATGGTTTTGATGAGCAACGGCAAAGGCGCTGCGGCTGCCCCCTCGTACCAAATCTCACCGATGTGCCTGCCGTCGAGCGAAGCTGGCAAATTCGCGATATCCGACCTTCCCCAGATCTTTTCGACATAATGCGCCTTCAACTTCGTAGCGGTCATGCGAATAGGGATCCAACAAATATCTATGGCCTGCGAGCTATAGGCAGGCTTTGACGCCCGGACAATATGCATTCGATCTACTGCTGCGCGATCACGTCGATATGAAGGCGATAGGAAAGATTTTCTGCCGCGTACAAGTGTCGGCCTTTCCTCTCCGGTTGCGCCGCGCCGATCTCCATGACATCAGGTTAGCGCGTGAATGAGGCAGGGAGGCAGAGTTGAAGCAGAACGATCGCGGTGACGCGATTCCCAAAGCGATGAAGCGAGACATCCCCGGTACGCCGGAAAGGGTGGGCCGCAAACGCCCCGAAGCGGATGCAGCGACCTCACGGTCGAAAGCACCGCCAACGACATCATCGGAACAATCGCCACGGCCACAGGCCGACGCGGCGCAGGACGAGCAGGTGGCGCCATCCGCCGGTGCGCGATGGTGGATGGAGCGCGCGAAAGCCATGGAAGGCAAGATAGCGGAGCTTGAAACCAAATTATCCGCAGCCGACGAACAGGTCATGCGATTGTCCGCCAGCGCAGCCGCTGCGGAAAGCAACTTGTTGTCGCGCGCTGAATCCGATCGCATGGCCGCGCGTACCGCCGAAGCGCGCGCCCAGTCCGAGATCATCAAAGTGATGACGCGGTTGCAAGACGCCAATCAGGAAGCGAAGCGCTATGCGCACGAAGCCGAATGGCTGCGTACCGTCTATGTCCTCATGCACGACCGGCCGCGCTGGTGGTTTTTGATGTCGGACGCCTGGCGCTCGATAAAAATTCGACGGCGCCTCCGCCGTCGTGGCCTGTTCGATGCCGATGCTTATCTCACTTTATATCCCGACGTCGCCGGCGCCGGCATCGACCCGCTGATCCACTATATATCGCACGGCTTGGCGGAAGGACGCAGTAACGGGATAGATTGAAACCTGACTGTCGCCACTGTTGGCCTGGCGGCGGCAGTCATGTCACGGGATAACGGGAATGGGTGCGAGCCCCGACAAGCCTGTCCTGTGGCCTTGAATAGCTGCGCCCCCTTTTTGGCGCCCGCCTGATCGTGGGGCGCTGCATGAAAGGCGGAACGGCGAGAAACAGCAAGTGAGCCACACGCCAATCGACGGGAATGAGGCGTGGCAATGCAGGCGATGCATACGCCTCGTTCGAATGCTGAGTTAACATTGCGGAAGCAGCAGAAAATGCATATTTGGATAGACGGTCAGTGCCTTCAAACGGCCAGCAATGTTCGCGGCATCGGACGCTATGTCAGTGAACTGCTGCGTGCGCTGCACCTGCGGACCGACGTTCAGCTTACTGTGTCGTTCAATGCGAATTTGAAGCATCAGGCTGTCGCGGCCCGAACCTATCTGGCCGACACGCTGCCGAACATTCGCATAGAAACATGGTATGGGACGGCCTCAGCGGGCGAGATTGCGCATGGCTACACGCCACAGCGCATCGCCGATGACCGCATCTTGGCGGCGCATATCAACGCCATTGCGCCGGATGTGGCGCTATGCCCCAGTTCCTTCGAGGGTTTTGAGGACAACAGCTCCCCCCTCGTCACCCTTGACGATGTCGAATGTCCCACCGCCTGTATATTTCATGATGCGATCCCGCATCGTTTCCCGGAACGCTATTTCCATCACCCCAATATCGCACCGGCCTATTATCGCCGATTTTATTCTCTGCCGAAATATGACTTCGTCTTGTGCAATTCCGATTTTACGCAGGACGAATATCGGGAACTGTTCGACAAGGATAATTGCGTTACGATCGGTGCCGGTCTGCCCGCAGATTTCGAGGACCTGCTCGCGGCCGACCTGACGAACGTCAAGCTGCCAAAGGCGCTGACGGCCTATGTTCTCTACGTCGGCGGTTTGGACTGGCGCAAGAATGTCGGCATGCTCGTCAAAGCGCTGGCCCGTATCCCGGCTGTTCAAAGCGGCATGATGCAATTCGTGCTCGCGGGCGATCACAGCGAACCGGAACTTGCGCCACTCCGCAACCTGTGGGCGGCCAATGGCCTGCCTGATGACGGCCTGGTCGTCACCGGATGGGTATCCGATGCCCAACTCGTCAAACTGTATCGAAACGCCAGCATAGCCGTTCAGCCCTCGCTGATGGAGGGCTTCGGCTTGGCCGCGCTGGAAGCCATGGCCTCCGGCTGCCCCTTCATTGCTGCGCGCGGCGGTGCGGTCGGCGAAGTGGTTGCCAGGGAAGATCTGCTGTTCGATGGCCAGACGCCGGACGAACTCGCCAAGCTGCTGAGCCACATCCTGAAGGATACGTCCTTTCGGCAGGACGCCGTCGCCTTCGGCAAGCAACGCGCGAAGGAGTTCAGCTGGGAAAAATCCGCGGAGATCACGGTATCGGCGTTGCGCGCCATGCTGGAAGAAAAGCTGGTATCAGCGCCTTCCCGCGCGCCGGCAATAGAGGCTCGCCCCGCGAACGCGGCGCCACCTCGACTGATCATGGACGTGACCTCGACGGCGCAAAGCACTTTGCTTTCCGGTATTCAGCGCGTCATCCATCGTCTCACGACGGCGTTGGTCAACAGCGATACGCCTCCAGTATCGGAGACTGTTCTCAGCTATGCCGATGATTCATCGGGATGGTATCGCATGAAGAACCTCAGCAATGCAGCGATCACACGAAACCCGCTCGATAGCCTGCCATACTCGGCCGACGACAGCTATTTCCTGATCGACAGTTCCTGGGGATATCCGGAAATTCAGGGGTCGCGCCTGCTGAATGCCATGGCGATGGGCCAAACCGTAGTCCACGGCATTCACGATATCGGGCCGCTGACCAAACCGGGCATGACGATCGAAAGTATGCCGGCTGTCTTCAGACGATGGTTCGAATTCATATTGGGCCACTCCACCGGAATTATCTGCGTTTCGCGGGCCGTCGCGGACGAGGTTTACGCCTTGCTGGAAGCGATCGAGCTGCCGCGACCGATGAACGTGGGATATATCCGTCTGGGCGCCGATTTCAGTGCCGCGCCCGCGGATCCGGAATGGCTGGACTTTCTGGGCGACCGACCGACTTTCATGATGGTCGGGACGATCGAACCGCGCAAGGGGCACAGTATCGTCCTCGACGCATTTGAACGACTGTGGTCCCGCGGCGTCGATGTCAACCTGCTGCTGATCGGCAAGCCGGGCTGGAACACCCGGATTCTGTACGAGCGCATCAAGGTCCATCCGGAGGCGGAACGCCGCCTTTTCCTGCGAGAAGAGGTCCGCGACGGGCAGTTGCGCGCTGCCTATAGCGCTGTCAACGCCTTGATCATGGCATCCTATCTGGAAGGATTTGGCTTGCCCGTGGTCGAAGCAGGGCATTTCGGTTGCCCGGTGATCCTCAGCGACATCCCGGTCTTTCGAGAGGTGGGGCAAGGGGCGCCGGTCGCCCAATATTTCGAGATGGGCAATGCAGGCGCCCTGGCGCAGGTCGTCGAGGAGATGGCAGGACAGGACCGCCTGGCCTATCCCCAGGACGGAACAGCTTGGCCCACTTGGGAAGGAACTGCGCAGGAGGTGCGGGACATCATATTGGGCGACAACTGGTATCGCCGTTATCGCCCACGCAATCTCTCGCCCAATGCGGTGCCGGCGCTGATCGGCAACATCCGCATGCGTCAGCCGCTGGATCTGCCTGACCGCAAGCACAGCTTCCGGTATGTAGAAGGACCGATGGTGTCCGACGATGGCCGCCGGCTGCAGTTCATCATTGCCTTGCGTAACGAGAGTTCGAAATTGTGGTCGAGCAATGGCCTGCCGGGCAAGGGCATGGAGATCAATATCGGCTCCCACATCGTTGCCGAAGATGGAGCGATGCTGGACTATGAAAATCCGCGCACGCCCATACCATTCGTGCTGCCGCCGGGCGATGAACTCTATCTCCCCATTTACGTCAATGCGGACTGGCTCGCGCGGGGGGCACGCTACGTCGATGTGGAGGTCGTGCAGGAAGCGGTGGATTGGTTCGGCACCACATTCCGCCTCGATCTGACGCAGCCGCCCGTCAGCCCCGGCAAAGACCGGGACGGTTCGGTTGCGGACTTAAGGCCGATGCTGTTGCGCGAACCTTTTTCGGTTCCCGGCCAATCGGGCAAATTTCTCCTGCTGGGCTTGATGAACGCAACCCATCACGGCATCGACATGTCGGATCATGCATCCGGCGACGTCCTTCGTATCGCCATGCTGGACGACTCATCACGCTCGATCGGCGATTGCAAAATCGTCTCGAGCTTTTCCCGACTGGACCCTGCGGGCTATGGGCTCCTTACCGTGCAATGTCCGGCACGCGCTTTCGTCCAGGCGGATAGTTTGGCGATCCTGCTGGGCAACCAGGATCAGGTCGAATGGAGACTTAAGCTGGTGTCCGGGAAGATCAGCCGCATATCGCAGGCAGAGCCCATTCCCGCCGATCAGCCAGCCTGACCGGCGGGCCGGACGGCGCAGGCTTTGCAACGCGCCTAGCCGGTCTTCCGGGGGCGTCCCTTGCCAATAAGGCGTCGGCGGAGTCGACGCCAAAGCGGCTTTTTCTGCAATATCGGCTCCGGCGGCATCAATTCCGGCACGACCTTGCCCAGCACCATGTTGGGCATCATGTCGCCAGTGGCGATGTTCAGGATATGCCGCGTATCGATACGACCCGGCGCGGGTTCGGAATAGGCAGGCGTATAATAGGTGCAGCCTTCAAAATAATAATGCGTGACCTGGGACCAGCGTGTTCTCCGCAAATCCGTGCGGGTGCTGCCCCCGTGTAGCAGATTGGCAAGCCAGATCAGCGCCTGCCCCTTGCGCGCATGAAAAGTTTCCCCCTCGATGCCCGCTTGCTCGATCAAGGATCGCCAGATCGGTTCATATGGCGCCTGCGGCGCATTGCGCGGCTCGTTCTCCCTCGAAATTTGCAGCATTTCATTGGAGACGATCGGCCATTTATGGCTACCGGGATAATAGATCAGAGGACCGGATTCCGGCCCGATATCTTCCATCGCAAGCCAAACGCCGCACATGAACCGTTCCGGCAGGCTGGAAAAATGAATGGAATCGCTATGCATATGCTGCTGCGTTCCGACCGGGAAATTCAGCGTTTGGAAGGGGAAGGCCGGCCGGCCATAAAGCTTGCTGAGCAGATCGATCATCTGCGTGTTGCAGGCGATCGCCCGGACATCTTCATCCTGTTGCCATGCGTCTTGGATACGCAAATCTCCCTCCGGCATAACGGCATCAGGATCGTCCATGTTGATGGCGAACATGGGAGCCAGCCGATTCTTTATCCGGTCGATGCGTTCTGCAATCGTCGGATCAGGGAAATCGATCACCGCGTAGCCGCGCCGATAAAGATCTTCCGCGACGGTCCGTTCCGACTCGCTCAGATCCATGTCGGCAACGAAGCTTGGAAACAGCGGCGATTCGATCAACGGCAGGCCCGGCAACATTTGCTTTTTTGACAACATCATCCGGCTTTCCGAAAATGGCGGTTATTCTGCGACGTCCAAAGATACCGATCGCCGGCGCAGGCCTGTCGGCGGCGTGACAGGACAAGCGACATGCCCACCCTATCAGGAACGGCGCGCGACACGCCAGGGTTCCGGGGATGCGCTATGCTGGACATGACGCAATATCTCTTCCAGCGGCGGGTCGCGATAGCCGTCAAAGGGATATCCGCCGGTTGCAAAATGCGGGTTGTAACCGGGATCGCGCAGGCAGGCGTCGCCCCAACCCATGTACAGCGTATGGAGTTCGCTCTGATCCCACTCGAGCATTTGCGAGGTCAAGTTCGCGCCGCGCGAAACCGACTCATAATGAGTCAAGATCAGTCTGGGATCATAGAGGATGACCCGTCCCAATTCGCGAAGCCGCAGGCACATGTCGATATCATTATAGGCTATGGCGAAATCCAGCTCATTGAAGCCGCCCACCTGCACGAACAGCTGACGAGGCATGGCGAGAAAGGCGCCGGTCACCGCAGAAGTTGTGCGCAACCGAAGCCAACGCCCATGTGGCCCGCACTCATCGGCATTCTGCCACCGCGCTTCATGCTGCGGCCCGTCTCCATCCAGGCCCAGGATGATACCGGCATGCTGAACGCCACCGGAAGGGTAAAGCAAGCGCGCACCCACGGCGCCCACCTTATCGTCATTTTCCCAGGTTGCGATCAGAAGCGAGTCCCAATGGGATGATAACATTTCGGTATCATCATTGAGGAACAACAATATCTCCGCATTTGTCTCCTGCGCCGCGACATTATTGGCCCGCGACCAATTGAACGGCTCATCGAAATTCAGGATGCGCGTCAACGGCCGCTTCGCCAACTGCCCAAGCAGCGCATGGGTTTCGGCATGAGCCGACCGATTGGAGACGATCAAAATCTCGATTTGCTGGGGATTATCCGCCTTGGCCAGCAAACTGGCTACGCAACGTTCCAACAAGGCCGGATTGTCGCGCGTGGGAATGACGACGGCGATCGATCGGGCAGCGGCGCCCAATCCTTCCGGCATGGCGGAAGCGACGAAAGACGCCGAGCCGCCCATATTGGAGGCGAGGATACGCGGAATATGGGCCACTGTGCCGCGTGCCGCGGCAGATCGCAGCACCGTCCTGCGATCGCCGCCGCCCGGCACGTCGCCAAACGTCAGGAAGGCGGCGGGGCACACCAACGCATCGTCGAACCAATAAGGATCATAGACCGGCTGCAGCACCGGAGCGCTATAGGATGCGCCATATTTCCAGTCCTGCGCCATATGGTCATGGTCGCAATAGGCGAGGGAACAGCCCGTCTCTCCGGCAGTCCAGCCGAACCAGGCCAATGCGTGCGGGTTTAGCACCGTTCCCGCTTGAAGATGGAGGATATATCCGCTTTCGTCGGCCCATGCTGCATCGATGAAATGGATGCGCGGCTCGACATGCGCCATGCTGCCGATCGGGGATTCCCGCAGATCGGACGAAGACAGGACTTCCGCTCGCCAATTCGACCGACTTTGCACGATCAGGCTGCGCAATGTCGCACGAAGCCGCGCAGGGGCCGCTCCGCGCGCATCGATCCTTATGTTCAGGCAATCAAGGCCGGCTCCCTCGCCGGGAGGCGGGCCGATAATAGACTGCTTGCGAAAGGCATCATAGTCGAGCGCGGGAAAGATTCCGGCCTGTTCGACCTCGTCCCGCCAGATATTGGCTTGGTCCAGGCTCAGGCGCAGACCAGCCAGCGCATCGGCGATGGCGGCACGACCATGGGCGGCTTCCGGCACGGCTCCGCGCGCGCCATAGCGAAGAAGCTCCTCGCGAGCCGATCTCGATAGAGGGTCGATCCGCAACGCCTGGACGAAAGCATCGATGGCCGCCGATCGCTGTCCTTGCGCCTTGAATGCAATACCAAGGCCCGTCCAGGCGGCCGCGGTGCCCGGCTTCAACGCCAGAACGCGACGATAGGCATCCCCCGCCTCGACAGACTGGCCAGAGCGTCGCAGCGCATGGGCATATTGGAGCCATATGCGGCTGCTACGCCGCACGGTGCGGACCACCCGCCCCCAAGCGTCGGCGGCCAGCAGCCAATCGCGCACATCCTGTGTTTTCTTTGCCCTGCGGGACGCAAGGCGCGCGCTCGCGATGCCTAGAAGATTCTTCATCGGACAGCCGGCTCCGATACGATCAATGCGTATGGGTCACTTTGTGATAATATTCATAACCCGCTTCTACCTCGTCGAACAATTCCAAGCGACCGCCGGAAATGACGCCCATCTTGTTGCAATGGTCGCGTATGAAGGAATTATCGTGAGATACGACCAGGAACGCGCGGTCAGCGCGTTTCTCGAACAGCTCGACATGGCATTTCTCATGAAAGCGCTGATCGCCGACGGCCGTGATCTCATCGATCAGGAAACAGTCGAATTCAATCACCATGGAGACGGCAAAGGCCAGGCGCGCCCGCATACCCGAAGAATATGTCTTGACCGGCTCCCGCAGATACCGTCCCAGCTCGGAGAAATCATCCACATAGTCGATTTTGTCACGATAATCGACGCCGTACACGCGACAGATAAACCGCAGATTATCCAGCCCCGTCAGCGAACTCTGAAACGCGCCGCCGAACGCCAATGGCCAGGATATGCTCATATCCCATTGGATTTTGCCCGATGTCGGCTGCTCGACGCCGCCCAACAAACGCACCAGTGTGGACTTGCCGGCGCCGTTGCGGCCCAGAATGCCGACTTTCTCGCCTTTCTCGACACGCAGATTTATTTTGTCGAGCACCGTCACTAGCCCGGTGGAGGTGCGATAGCTTTTCGTTACGTCCCGCAACTCAATCACTGAGCACACCCCTCCGTGCGATTACTCTGATCTGCAAAAGGCCGAAGGCCGTCAAAATCAAATTGACCAGCAGGACGTAGCCAAGATTGTGAATGGCCACGATCTTGGACCCGAAATAGCCTTCTCTGATATATTCGGTGCAATGGACCATGGGGATCCAGCCCACGACTTTTTGGAAAGCCGGCGGCGCCGCACTCATCAAAAAGCCAGCCCCGGATAATGGAAACATCAGGTAAGAGGCCGGATGCCAGAGCTTGTCGACCAGTTCGGAATGCTCCGCAAGCGTCCCCAACGTAATCGCGAGCGCCGCACCGAACCAGGCGAGCAATGTCCATCCGATGATGATTTTGAAGACATCTTCAGGTAAATCGATCAAGCCGACATAATTGAACGCAAGAGTCAGCACCAGGAAGGACCCGGTTGCGCCCATCGCCTCCAGGATCAGCCGCGACATGAAGATATCGATGATCCGCACGTTGCGATGATACATCAGCGATGCATTGGGCTGAATGGCGCCGATGCATCGACCAGGCATGTTACGCCAGAGAAGAACACTGGAATAGCCGGTCAGCGCGAAAGCCGCGATCGGTAGCTGACTGGCATGTCCTCTACCTGTCGCAGACCATAGGGCGGTAACGCCCAGGGTGAACATCATGGGTTCCGCGAAGAGCCAGAAGAGGCCGATATTATGCCGGCCGTACCGGGTCAGAGCTTCGCGCATGAGAAGCGCGAAAATCACGCGCTTCTGCACCATCAGGGATTTAAAAAAACGCGTCAGCCCTCCAGCAAAATCCCAACCCATTATCATTGGCGATGCTCGAAAATGGCGGCCACGAGAAGCTGGAAGATGCCGTATATCACAAGGCCCAGCAGCAAGACCGAAACCACACCCTTAAGCCTCTTGGGGTAAAGGGCGGCATCCGGCTTGTTCGGCGCCACGATACGCTCGACATAGATTTGCTGGCGACGCGCCTCATTCTTGGCATCCTCCAGCGAGGCCATCGCGCTCGCCAATTGCTTGGCCGCAAATTCGCTATCCATCTGGACACGCTCATAGCCCGCGACGCTGCCTGCGAGCGACTGGGCGCCTCCCGCAACCTTTTGCATCTCCGTGCTCATTTGCCGACGAATGCTCGCGACGCGCTCCTGCAAGACGGAAACCTGGGGATTTTCGGGGGTAAACTGCCTCAATTGATCAAGTTGCGTCTGATTGGCGATCAGTTCGTCCTGCAACTTCGTCACGAGCTGAATTTGAACGGCCGCCTGCTTTTCAGGGTCCACCACGCCGCGCTTGTTGCGATAGGTAGACAGCGCCATGGCTGCCGTCGCAGCCCGCGCCCTCGCCTCATCGACCTCCTTTTCCGCGTAGCGAACAAGGTCGGTCCGGCTACGCTGGTTCAGTCGATTGACGAGACTTTCGCCCAGATTGAGCAGACGCCGGTTGATCTCGAAGGCATCGTCCGGCGTATAGGCCTGCACCTTCAGATGCGCGACGAATGTCCCGCCGTCATAAGTGGAATCCACCCGCTTGCTGAAATATTTGTACAGCGCTTCTTCACTGTCACTTCCCAGCTTACCAAAACGGTCGAATATCGAGATGGAAGAACGCGTAAAGGCGTTCGTCACCAGCCCATCCTTATTGACGTCCCGCAAGGCGTCGCGCGATTTCAGATATTCCTCGACCGCATGAACTTCATCAGTCGAGCCACCCGCCCCTTCACCGGCAAAAAAGGAAGCAAATCCGGTGACCGACTTCTCGCGCTGAGAACTTTTTACAACAAAATAGGAATCGGATGTATAAACATCGGATGCAAGCAATCCATAATATATAATAGCTATGGATGTTGGAATAACAACAATTGCCCAGAAGCTTGGCTTCAACTTGGAGAGATAATCGCGAAATCGGCTCAAGCGAACCCCGTCATTTGGATAGACAACGTCGTGCATCACAGGCATCTCGATCCCGATTTAAAGTTCATTGCGCGGTTACTCCAAATACGATATGCCCGCTAGGGCCACGCAATGGCAGAAAAGCTTCTTAAAGTCCAAGAAAATTCTGCTGCCGGCCCCTCGCCGGGCCGCCTCGCCTGGCCGCATTCCCGGTTCCATCGCACGTCGACGCCGACCGTCTCAAACCATATATCGATCGTCAGGCGGCAAGGCTGGCGCGCGCCACAAGGGGGCGCCACCAAGGCTCATGGGCCAGATACCAGTCCAGCGTCTCGGCAAAGCCTCGCGGAAAATCGCGGGCGGGCACGTAACCGAGTTCGCTGCGTATCTTGCGCTCGTCGATCGCATAGCGCCGATCATGCCCCTTGCGATCCTCGACATAGGTCTTGAGTTCCATCGTGGACCGCCCCTGAGCCGCCGGTGCATCGGGGTATCGGCTGCCAAGGGTCGGGTCGGCCGCAAACGCCGCATCGACCCCATGGCAAATGGCTTCGACCACCTGTTCATTGCGCAGTTCCTGACCGCCGCCGATATTATAGGTTTCGCCCACCCTGCCGTGCTGCAGGACAAGGCCGATGCCGACGCAATGATCCTCCACATGCAACCAGTCGCGCACATTCATGCCATCGCCATAGACGGGCATTTTTCGTCCAGCCAAAGCATTGAGCGTAAACAGCGGGATCAGCTTTTCCGGAAACTGATACGGCCCGTAATTATTCGAGCAATTGCTGGTCGTCACTTCCAGCCCGTAGGTGTGGTGATAGGCACGCACCAAATGATCGGAGCCGGCCTTCGACGCGGAATAGGGGGAATTGGGCGCATAAGGCGTCTGCTCGTGGAATGCCGCGTCGTCAGGGCCCAGGGAACCATAGACCTCGTCGGTCGAAACATGATGGAAGCGGTGCGGACGGCCCGTGCCCTGGTCCAGCCAGGCATTTTTTGCCGCCTTGAGCAGGCTGTGCGTGCCAACGACATTGGTCGTGACAAACGCATCGGGGCCGGTGATCGACCGGTCGACATGGCTTTCGGCCGCAAAATGCACGATCGTGTCGATGCCGTAATCGGCGATCAACTTGTCCACCAGCGCGATATCGCAAATGTCGCCATGTATCAGATCGACACCGTCCAATCCCGCCAGATTGGCCGCGTTTCCCGCATAAGTCAGGGCGTCGAGCACGACGATTTCATCGCTCTGCTGCGTGCGACGCCAAAAATGGACGAAATTCGCGCCAATGAAACCGGCGCCGCCAGTCACCATCACCTTAGCCATGCGTGCCTATCTCCGTCATCATCCGGCGCAGGTTGGCGCGCCAGTGGGAGGATGGTTCCCCCAGCGCCGCCCATGTCGAACCCTTGTCCAGCACCGAATAAGCCGGTCGGCGGGCGGGCGTCGGGAAACTGGCGGTATCGATCGGGATGACGGGCACCCCGCGCGCCAATATCCCCACGGCCAGCGCCTCGTCCCGGATCGCCACCGCGAAGTCATACCAACTCGCTGTACCGGCATCGGTATAATGATGCACACCCGTCACGCCCAGCGCCGACAGGCGCCATAACGCCGCGGCCAGATCTGGCGCATAGGTTGGCGACCCCACCTGATCCGCCACAACCCGCACTTCGGGCCGTTCGGCCATCAGCCGCACCATCGTGCGCACGAAATTTGCACCGTCAGGGCCATAAAGCCATGCGGTGCGCACGACCAGAGCGGCGTCGCCCGCCAGCAATTCCCCCGCCCGCTTGGTGCGCCCATAGGCGCACAGCGGATTGGTCGGATCATCCGGCGCATAGGGCGTGGCCGACGCGCCGTCGAATACGAAATCGGTCGAAACATGGATCAAGGTTGCGCCCGCATCAGCGGCCGCCTCGGCGATATGGCCGACGGCGGTGGCGTTGACCGCATGGGCGATCGCTTCCTCCTGTTCGGCACGATCGACGGCGGTGTAGGCCGCTGCGTTGAACACCAAGTCCGGCGCCAGGTTGCGAATGAAGCGCCCAACGGCTGCCCTATCCCTTATGTCGAGGTCATTCGATCCGAGAGCGGTCACCATCACATCGTCAGGTGCGGCGGCGGCGAGGCAACGGCCAAGCTGGCCATGGGCGCCCAGGATGAGCGCTTTCTTGTCCCCCATCTCAGTCGCACGCCTGGATGTGCGCCAGGGGCAGGCCGTCGCGATCCTTGGCCGATAGCTGGATATCCATCCCAGCCACAGGCCAGGGGATATTCAGCGCCGGATCGTTCCACAGCAACGAATGCTCCTGCGCGGGCTGATAGAAAGCCGTGCATTTATACAGGAAGTCCGTCCCGTCTTCGAGGCACAGGAAGCCGTGGGCGAAGCCCGGTGGAATCCAGAACATCCGCTTGTTCGCCGCCGACAGTTCAACCCCGAACCAGCGCCCGAATGTCGCCGAAGATCGCCGCAGGTCTACCGCGACATCCCAGACGCTGCCGCTGGTGACCCGCACCAGCTTGCCCTGCGGATTGGGATGCTGGAAATGCAGTCCGCGCAGCACGCCCCGATCCGAACGGCTGTGATTGTCCTGGACGAATATCAGGTCCAGGCCGGCGTCCCGGAAAGTCTGGCTGTTCCAGCTTTCCATGAAGAAGCCGCGATCGTCCTGGAACAGGCGCGGCTCCAGGATCGCCAGACCCGCAATGCCGGTGGGAATGACCTTCATGAATGCGCCGCCCTGCCTTCGAGAAGGCCGGAAAGATAATCGCCATAGCCACTCTTGCGCAACGGCGCCGCCAACTCCTCCAACTGCGCATCGTTGATGAAGCCCTGACGCCAGGCGATTTCCTCCGGGCAACAGATTTTCAGTCCCTGGCGCTGCTCGGTGATCCGAACATACATCGCCGCGTCAAGCAACGACCCATGCGTGCCCGTATCGAGCCACGCATAGCCGCGACCCATGATCTCGACCGATAGGTTGCCCTGTTCGAGATAGAGGCGATTGAGATCGGTTATTTCCAGTTCGCCACGCGGCGAGGGCACCAGACTGCGCGCCAGTTCGACCGCGTGCCCATCATAGAAATACAGTCCGGTGACGGCATAGTTGGACTTGGGCTGCGCAGGCTTTTCCTCGATCGTTTCCGCCCGTCCGTCGGCATTGAAGGACACGACGCCATAAGCCGCGGGGTCCTTCACATAATAGCCGAACACCGTCGCCCCGGTTTCGCGCGCCGCGGCGGTGCGGACCATGTCGGCCAAGCCATGGCCATAGAAGATATTGTCGCCCAGAATCAGCGCGGAAGGACAGCTTCCTACAAAATCCGCGCCGATATGATAGGCTTGGGCAAGTCCTGCCGGCTCGGGCTGGACCGCATATTGCAGGTGGATGCCAAGCCCTGACCCGTCGCCCAGCGCAGCCTCGAATGCCGCCCGGTCATGGGGCGTCGTGATGATCAGGATATCCCGCATACCCGCGAGCATGAGCGTCGATAGCGGATAATAGATCATGGGCTTGTCATAGACAGGCATCAATTGCTTCGACACGCCCTTGGTCAATGGGTAGAGCCGCGTCCCGGAACCGCCAGCGAGAATGATACCCTTGCGCATCTATGGTCCTTGCTGTTCAAAGCCGCATTCGATCGAACATCAGAAAACGGAATATAATATTGCCGCATGATCGGTCCCGTTGCGGTCGGATCGCGACTTGCGAAATCATCTTGAGCCTGGAATGCGATATTTAGTCGAATCCAGATCGCGCGCGCCAGTTTTTCAGCATCGATTTTGGCGGAAAAACCGGCTCTCCCTTTTCCCCCGAGACGCCTTTCGTCTTTCAGCCGCTGCAAAACTGCGCCTTGCCAGCCTCACCTGTCACATCGTTCGCTCTCAAATCGTCCGGTAAATGGTTCAAGTTGACGGACGGGAATTGGCAAGGGATTTACGGCCGATGGCGGGATGAGCGACGATCGTAGCGCCTGTCGCAGGTGTCCGTTTCCCAGCCAGACGGCGCACCGCATTATCGACCAGCAACGTCAGCCCTTCTTCGCTCAGAAGACCACCATGGATAAGGCAACGATCCATCAGCACACGGCGGAATGCGGAATAGAGATCGTGATCCATCTTTCCGGGCGTGGCCCAGAAGGCGTCGAGCGGACCGGTGTTGACGATTCCAGGCACCTTGTAGACCGCATGGCCGAGCACCGTGACAGGCTTGCCTTCGTTCAACGCCAATGTACCGACCGTGCTGTTGACGGTTACGACACCCTCCGCGTTGCGAACGAGTTCTGCGATGTCGCCTTCCTCCAGGTAGAAGACCCGGTCGCCTATGCCATATTTCGCCGCGAGCCTGCGCGTCAGCCGTGACCAGGACACCAGGCCCGGATCGAGCGGATGCCGCTTCACCACCAGCGCGACGTCATCGGGCGCATGGCGAGCAAAGCTCTTGAGGACGAAACGCAGCGCGGCGCGCATGTCGCCAAATGGCGAATGAATCCGAATCTGATAGTCCGAATTGAGCTGCAACGGCAGCGCGAAATAGGGACGGCCTCTGACCTTCTCCCATTCCTTCAGCGACTTGGCCGCGTCATGCTTGCCCACCAGCAGTTTATAGGTCCATGCCACTGATTCCATGATGAAACTATGTGGCCGATGCGTGCGGTAATAGGGGAAAAGCGGCCGCATCAATGCGGACGCCATGCCGTTGCGCATGGTGTTGCGCGCACGCGCGTGAAAGGTCGATGGCACGGGCGGAAAAGTCACCTCCGCCCGATCCAGCTTCCGGGCTTCGTCCAAATACCATTGCGGATCGAGCGGCAGGGTCGAATTGCCGTTCACGCCATCATCCTGCAACGTCAGGAAGTCGGGACGGATATACCCTTCTTCGACGACATGTACCCGCACGGACCGCAATCTGGCCATGCCGTGCGCGGAGGCATGATAGGGTCGGCAGTCGCCGTAGAGGATAAGGTCGGTCACGCCATGGTTGACGATGAAATCGTCGAAAAACAGAGGCCAGTTGCGAAACGTGCCACGATAATCGCTGGCGTCACCCGGCCAGTCGACTTTGTCGCCACCATTTATATTGATCCGCAGCGCGCTATGTCCCCGCGCGCGCAAGGCATCGGCCAGCATTGCAAAATAAGGGCCATGCGGGCCCTGCAGGAAGAGAAATGTCCGGATCGAGGCGTCAGTCATGAAGAAACTCTGCGCACAAAGTCATAAATCTTCGTAGCTTTCCCTGTGCCGTTCGTGCCCTGATAAGCCAGGTGACGTTCGGTGTCGATGCACTTGCCATGCGATCCACCATCAATTCCGGCCCGCAAGGCAAACGCGTCACCGGATCAATATATCGAGGATAGAGAATGAGTGTTCCGGCGACAAGCTGATCCACGGTAAGGCGGCGCCCCCGGCGGCCGGTGGGTTCGGCCAGATCGCGGGTCAGGCCCCAGCCGGCGTAGAAGGGCATGCCGTGGACGGTCACGGACTGTCCGCGCACCAGCGCCTCGAACCCGGTCAGCGACGACAGGACATGCACGTCATCGACCGCCTGCACCATTTCCATTAAGGGCGCCCCGCTATCGATCGCATCGGCATGGCTCAGGATAGCGGCATCGCTCAAATGGCCGCGGCGATGCCCGGCCTGGACGTCGGGATGGGGGCGGTAGATGATCCATGCGTCCGGCTCGCTGCGACGCACGCGGGACAGGAAGTCCAGATTGCCTTCCACCCCTGCCCCACCCAGCCGGACGGACATGTCGTCGTCGACCTGACCGATCGCCAGCACGGTGCGGCGACCGGCCGGCAAATCCAACATCCGGCCACCCTCGATCCCATATTTGGTGACGCCCGCATCGCTGATGGCGGTCCGCAAACGCTTCGCCCGCTCGATCAACGTCGGCGGGAAGGGATGGGTGGCCAGCAGGTGCTCCAGCTCGCTGGGAACGAGCGCATTATAATAGATGCCGGCATGATCGACCACCACCGAACTGGGCGGATGCAGCCCGGCCCCCAGCCCATTGGACCGCAGAAACCCGTCCTCCACCCGGCAGATCGGAACCTGCATCCGCTCGGCATCCCTCACCGTCGAGGCAGGCACCCTTGAAGGCCAGATGGCCAGCGCACGCCCCGATTGCTGCGCGCGGCGCAGGCCTTTCCCCGGTGCAAGGAAAGGCGGCGCGCGCAACCCGTCCCACAGAAACTGACGCATCATGTCCCGCTTCCAGAAGGCCATGCCGCTGGCGGCGGCGATACCGCGATTGCTGTCGAGATGGCGGCGCCATTCGCCCAGCCGCTCGATGACCTGCTCGACCGGCACGTCCCGGTCCGTGAAACAGTCGCGATAGCGCGCCATGCCGATGCGCGCACGCGCGACATCCCGCAACCGGTCGGCCGGCACCTCTTCCCCCTGCGCATCGAACACCGCAACGCCCAGCAGGCCGGCAACGACCGCCAGTTCGTCCTCGGCATCGGCATGGACCGCATCGGCGGCGGCGATCAGATGCCAGGGATCGACAGGGTCGCGCAATATGCGCCCCTGCACCGATGACGGCATATCGCCGACGATGCCGATGTGGTCCGGATCGATCCCGCTGACCCGGTCGGCCTGCACGGCGACACCGGCGCGCACGACGATGGCGACACCCTGCGGCCGGTCGCCCCAGAAGGCGCCGCCCACCCGTGCATCCGCGATGGCATGAAGCACGCTGTCCTGAACCGGCGCGCCTTGCGCGGCGACGCTCACGGCCGCCACCGATGTCGCCACGCCGGGAAAGGGCGGCGATCGCAGGAACAAGGGATGGGTCACCGGTCTATGCATGGGCAGGCTTGCCACGCCAGCGCCAGAGATCATGTCCTGGCTCGATCAACTTGCCCCCATCCAGCGCAAACGGCCGGTCTTTCAATCGGTTCTACACTTCCATGCGGGCTGCGTCGGCGAGCGTCAAGAAACTTGCGCAGTGACTTCTTCCAGCAAATCCGTTACGATGTCGAAATAGCCCTGCCAGGTCGGTCCACGCCAGGCGGCGATCCGGGCGATTTGCGCATCGCGTTCCGGCGAGTTCGGCTGGCTGTAAGCCTCGATCAACCTCAGCCACCCCAGGCCATCGATCGGGTCGAGATAGTCGGGCGCGTCGCCGCCGACCTCCCGATGCGCGGAAATGTCGCTACAGATCACGGGGACGCCGGCCGACAACGCCTCGACGACCGGCATTCCGAAGCCTTCGATGAAGGACGGCATGATCATGGCCCTTGCTCCGGCGATCAGTTCCTCCATTTCCCGGTCGGACAATTCTCCCGCCTCGACCACATGATCGCGCACCGCCTCGCCGCGTTCGAGCATATCGATGACATTCTCGATCTCCCAGCCGCGGCGCCCGACCATGACCAGAACCGGGGCATCCTTGCCAAGCCGCTCCACCAGCCGCCGCCAGACATTGAGCAGCAGCATATGGTTTTTCCGCGGCTCGATCGTCGCGATATAGACGAAAAAGGGCCGCTCCGGCCCCGCATAGCCTTTCAGCGCGAACACATCCTGCGGATCGGCGCCGAAATGCGCCACCCGGACGGCGCGGCCTTCCAGCCCATATTGCATGTGCGGCGCCAGCGCATCGATCGTCGCCTGGCTGTTGCCGATGATCCCCGCAGCATGGGCGTCGATCGTGCGGACGCGGCGGCGATGTTCTTCCGCGCCCTGCGGCCTCGCATATTCCGGATGGGACAGCGGGATGACGTCATGCACCAGCGTGACGAACTTCGCCCCTTCGGCGCGCAGGATCGCGCCGACCTGCTCCTCATCGTCCAGATGATGCGGCGACACCTGCAGATAGACGCGCGGCCGGCTGGCGCGGGGTACCGGCCGGGGGCGCAGCGCGAACAGATGCGCGATGATGGTCGCGCGGTTCTTCCGCTGATCGGGCGATTCCACATTGCGCCATTTGGCGATCGTGAAGGCCAGGAACTGGCGCACGGCCGACGTATCGAGCCGACCATAATAGCCGCCGGCCGGATGCACCGCGGCAAAGGCCAGCCGATCGGGCATTCGCGCCAGCAACTCGCGCGCATAGACATATTCGACACGGTCTATGCCCGTCGGCGTGGGATGGAAACAGCGCGACAGCAAACGCGACAGGTCCAGGATGATTTCGGCGTCGCCCTCCATGCTGGTGGAAGGCTTGGCGGGCCGCTTGGTCCGCAATGCGAGACGGGCGCCGGGCGCCTTGAACGGTTTGAGAACCAAGGAGTCGGTCCGCTGTCAGAACTGCGCGCGGATCTGTTCGGCGAGCGCGGCCAGTTGCGCCGCGTCGGCGAAATCGCCCTGCGCATGGGCGCTGAATCCCAGCGGTCCGCCTTCCCAGCGCGGCACGACATGGACATGGAGGTGAAACACCGTCTGCCCCGCCGGCGCGCCGTTGAACTGGGCGATGTGGATGCCGTCGGGGGCAAGCGCCCGGCGCGTGGCGTTGGCGACCTTCTTCACGCTCGCCATCACCTGCGCCAGCGCCTCATCCTCTATCTCCAGGATGTTGCGCGCCCTGGACCATTTGGAAATGACCAGGCTGTGCCCCTTCGACTGCGGCTGGATGTCGAGGAAGGCGAGCGTGTGCGCATCCTCGTATAATTTGGTCGACGGAATCTTGCCCGCAAGGATCAGGGCGAAGGGATTATTGTCGTCATACACGCCGTCAAGGCTCATCCTGGCCGTCCTCAGCTCACATAATGAGCGCTGGTCTTAGCCGCGATATCCTCCGCCGTCACGCCCGGCGCCAATTCGACCAGCTTGAACGGGCTGTCATGGTCGGGGCGCTGGAAAACGCACAGGTCCGTCACGATCATGTCGACCACATTCTTGCCGGTCAGCGGCAGGGTGCAGGCCGGAATGAACTTGGGATCGCCATTCTTGCTCGTATGCTCCATGACGACGATGATCTTCTTGACGCCCGCGACCAGATCCATCGCGCCGCCCATGCCCTTGATCATCTTGCCGGGGATCATCCAGTTGGCGATGTCGCCATTTTCGGCAATCTCCATCGCCCCCAGCACGGTCAGGTCGATATGCCCGCCACGAATCATGGCGAAGCTGTCGGCCGAACTGAAATAGGCGGTCTGCGGCAATTCGCTGATCGTCTGCTTGCCCGCATTGATAAGGTCGGCGTCCTCTTCGCCCTCATAGGGAAAGGGGCCGATGCCCAACATGCCGTTTTCCGACTGGAGCGTCACCTCCACGCCATCGGGAATATGATTCGCCACCAGCGTCGGAATGCCGATGCCCAGATTCACGTAGAAACCGTCCTGCAATTCCTTCGCCGCGCGCGCGGCCATTTCGTCACGAGTCCAGGGCATGATTATTTCTCCCCTATGGCGGGCGGCGCCCACCTTTTGTCCATCGGAAATATGTCGTCGAACCCGCCTTTGAGGCCGCTGCCATAGACGGGATTGGGCATTACGAACCAGCCATTGCCCCACAGACCCGCGACCAGCGGTTGCAGCGTCGTGGCGCGGCGCGCGGATACGGGTTGCGCGGCGTTGAACAGATCGGAAAAGTCGCCCAACTGGTCGCCGCCCATGGCGATGACGCAATAGCGCGCCGCGATCGTTGCGCGCCGGCCATCCTTGCGCGATCCCATCGCATCGTCGCCGCTTAGATAGAGCGTCTGGCCATGCACCGCATCGCCCAGGCCCGCGGCCTTGATCGCGCGGACGGTCGCATCGGCATTGGCGGCCGACCGGTTGGTGTTGAAGATGACGGCCACGCCCAGACCGCGCAGCGCGGCCAGCCCATGGTCGGCGCCCGGCACCGGCCCGACCGCACCCGCGCCCGTCTTCTCCCATGCGTCCCAGGCGGCAGCGTCGAAGCCCCGGCCGGTCTTCGCGTCATGATATTCATAACCGGTGTTGAGCATCACCGTTTCGTCCACGTCGAATACCGCGGCGAACGGCTTGTCGCCACAGGGTACGAAGCGCGGCGCGGCGAGGCGCGCGCCCTCCGCCAGCACGACGCTGTCGGCCGGGCGCGCCTTCACCCTGGCCGATACATAGGCCAGCAGCGCGTTCCAGGCCTGCACCGAAAGCGCCGCGCCCTCGCCCGACCCGTAGAGATATTGCATCCCCGCCGGCGGATTGGCGACAGGCGCGGCGACAGGCGCAGGCGCCACGGTCGCGCAGGCGGCCAGCGGCGCCAGCAGCAGCGCCGGCGCCATGCGCATCGTCGCCGACATCAGGCCGCTTCCCGCGTCCGCACCGTCCGGAATTCGATCTTCTTGTCATAGGGCGCACCCACGATCATGCGCTTCACATAGATGCCGGGCAGATGGATCGCGTCGGGATCGAGGCTGCCGGTCGGCACCACTTCCTCGACTTCGGCGATGCAAATCTTCGCCGCGGTCGCCATCGGCTGGTTGAAGTTGCGCGCGGTCTTGCGGAAGATCAGGTTGCCGCTCTCGTCGGCCTTCCAGCCCTTGATGACCGCGACGTCGGCGAAGATGCCGCGCTCCAGGATATAATCCTGGCCGTCGAAGCTCTTCACTTCCTTGCCCTCGGCCACCTGCGTGCCGACGCCGGTCTTGGTGTAGAAGCCCGGAATGCCCGCCCCGCCCGCACGGCAGCGTTCGGCCAGCGTGCCCTGTGGGCAGAATTCGACTTCCAGTTCGCCAGCCAGATATTGCCGTTCGAACTCCTTGTTCTCGCCGACATAGGAGGAGATCATCTTCTTGACCTGGCGCGTGCGCAGCAGCTTGCCCAGTCCCTCGCCGTCGATCCCGGCATTGTTGGAGGCGATGGTCAGATCCTTGACCCCCGAATCGCGGATCGCGTCGATCAGCCGTTCAGGAATACCGCACAGGCCAAAGCCGCCCGCGCACAGATGCATCCCGTCGAACAGCAATCCTTCCAGCGCCGCAGCGGCATCGGGGTAAAGCTTCCTGGCCATCGGCATCCTTCCTGTTTTGAAAGTTCACACCGTTCTTAGGCAGCGCGACCAATCAATACCAATGATTTGTTTTTTCAGTTAAGCATAAGCAATGTCTATCAATCGCATCGCCTTCTACCATCTTGAAACCTTGCTCTGGATCGCCCGGCTGGGCACCTTCGCAGCGGCGGCGGCGCGGCTCAACACGACCCAGCCCGCCATTTCGGCGCGCGTGCGCGAACTGGAAAGTCATCTGGGCACCGCCCTGTTCCGGCGGGAGGGGCGAGCCATGGCGCTGACCCCGGCCGGGCGCGAGCTGGTGCGCGAAAGCGAACCGCTCTGGGCGCGCTTCCAGGGGGTGCTGATGGGGTGTAGCGACATATCGGGCGCGACCGGGATCATCCGAATCGGCGCGGGCGAGATTGCGGCGGCCAGTTGCCTGCCCGGCTTCGTCGCGCAACTGGGCCATGACCTGCCCCACGTGTCGCTGGAGGTGGACATTGCGCTGACGGTCGACCTGATCCAGCAACTCGCCTCCGGCCGCACCGACATCGCCTTTGCCGCCGGCCGGATCGCCCATCCGATGCTGCGCACCGCGCCGATCGGCAGCGTCGACCTGCTCTGGCTGGCCAGTCCGTCGACGGTGCGCACCATGGACGCGGCCAGGACGCCGATCTGGTCGCTCACCAACCTGTCGCCGCTCTATCGCATCATGAAGGAGGCGATCGCCGCGTCGGACCTGGCCGATTGCCCGCTCAATCTGTGCAACAATGTCCGCACGATGATCGACATCGTGCTGGAAGGCGGCGGGATCGGCATCTTTCCCCATCCGATGGTGCGCCAACCCATCGCAAGCGGGCGGCTGGTGCCGGTGCCCGATGCGCCCGCCATGCCCCCGGTCGAATTTCAGGTCGCGATGCGCGCAGCGGAGTCCGATCCGCTGGTGCTGGCGATTTTCGACCGGGCGAGCCGGCTGGACCTGCGCGCGAATTCCGGGCCTTAGAGCGGTCCTGCAAAAGCGCCGCGTGTTCCCGCGGAGGCGGGAACCCAGGCCAGACGGCAGAACTGGATTCCCGCCTTCGCGGGGACACACGGAATAAACGCTAGATCAGCCCTGCCAGCGGGCTGGACGGATCGGCATACATCCGCCTGCCCATGCGCCCGGCGCGATAGGCCATGCGCCCGGCCTCGACCCCCGCCTTCATCGCGGCGGCCATCAGCACCGGGTCTTTGGCCTCGGCAATGGCGGTGTTCATCAATACGCCGGTACAGCCCAGTTCCATCGCCTGCGCCGCTTCCGACGCGGTGCCAACGCCCGCATCGACCAGCACCGGCAGCTTGGTCCCTTCCACGATCAGGCGGATCGTCACCCGGTTCTGGATGCCCAGCCCCGACCCGATCGGCGCGCCCAGCGGCATGATCGCCACCGCGCCGACATCTTCCAGCCGCTTGGCGGCGATCGGATCGTCGACGCAATAGACCATCGGCTTGAAGCCTTCCTTCGCCAGCACTTCGGTGGCGCGAAGAGTCTCCACCATGTCGGGATAAAGCGTCCGCGCCTCGCCCAGCACCTCCAGCTTCACCAGATCCCATCCGCCCGCCTCGCGCGCTAGGCGCAGCGTGCGAATCGCTTCCTCGCCAGTGAAGCAGCCCGCCGTATTGGGCAGATAGGTGATGACCTTGGGGTCGATATAGTCGGTCAGCATCGGCGCCTTGGGATCGCTGACATTGACGCGACGCACCGCCACGGTGACGATCTCCGCGCCTGACGCCGCCAGCGCGGCTGCATTTTGTTCGAAGCTCTTATATTTGCCGGTCCCCACGATCAGGCGCGAGCGGAAGGTCTTGCCCGCCACTGTCCAGCTATCGTCGGCGGCGGATACCGCCCCGCCGTTACCGGCGACCGGATGATCGCCGCCGCCCACGAAATGGACGATCTCCAGTTCGTCGCCATCCTCGACCATGACCTGCGCCAGGGTCGATCGCGGCACGACCTCCAGATTGCGCTCCACTGCGACCTTTTCGGGCACGAAGCCCAGTTCGCTCGCCAGTTGCGCGAGCGTCAGGCCGTCGCGGATGCGGCGATGTTCGCCATTGATGTGGATGGAGATGGTGCCGTCTGTGCTCACTATAGCTTTCCCGAACATGCGAAGATGTCTCGACTAAGCGAGACATGAAGGGCTAAGGATCGTGCCGCATATAGGGGCGGCCTTGCCCCGGTCGCAACATGCAAGGGGATCGCCATGGCCGACATGCGTAAAATCTATGTGCTGAACGGACCCAATCTGAACATGCTGGGCACCCGCGAGCCGGAAATCTACGGCTATGACACGCTGGACGACATTGCCGAGCGGATGGACGACGCTGCTACGCGCGCCCATGTCGAAATCGATTTTCGCCAGTCCAACCATGAAGGCCATCTGATCGACTGGGTGCAGGAAGCCCATGCAGAAGGCGCCCACGCGATCATCATGAATCCCGGCGGCCTCACGCACACGTCGGTCGCGTTGCATGATGCGATCAAGGCGGTGACCGTGCCGGTGATCGAAATCCACCTGTCCAACCCGCATAAACGCGAAGCCTTCCGCCACAAAAGCTATGTCGGCATGGCGGCCAAGGGGACGATCGCCGGCTTTGGCCCCATGTCCTACATGCTGGCGCTGGAAGCCGCGCTGGAACTGTGAAGGGGCGCGTTTGGGCGCACAAAAGTTGCGCTTTGCCGTAAATGCGCATAGGCGCGGGCACCAGAAACGATATTCACCGGCCAGGGACTTCAACATGACCGAAAAACAAGAAAAGGGCGCAATGCAGGTAGACGTACAGCTGGTGCGCGATCTGGCCGCGCTACTCGATGACACCAATCTGACCGAGATCGAGGTCGAGGACGGCGACCGCAAGATCCGCGTCGCGCGCAAGGCCGCCGCCAGCGCCGCGCCGGTCTATGCCGCCGCGCCTGCGCCCGCCGCCGCGGCCCCGGTGGCTGCCGCTGCTCCGGCGCCCGCCGCCGCGCCGGCCGAGGCTTCACTGCCCGCCGGCACGCTGGTCAAATCCCCGATCGTGGGCACCGCCTATCTCTCCGCCGAACCCGGCTCCGCCCCCTTCGCCCGCATCGGCGCGCAGGTCGCCGCCGGTGAGACGATCCTGATCGTCGAAGCGATGAAGGTCATGAACGCGATCGCCGCACCCGTGTCCGGTACGGTCAAGGCCGTGCTGGTCGACAATGGCCAGCCGGTCGAATTCGACCAGCCGCTGATCGTCATTGAATAAGGCCGTCGGACCCATGGCCATTGAAAAGCTGCTGATCGCCAACCGCGGCGAAATCGCGCTGCGCATCCACCGCGCCTGCCATGAAATGGGCATCAAGACGGTGGCGGTCCACTCGACCGCCGACGCCGACGCCATGCATGTGCGGCTGGCCGACGAAGCGATCTGCATCGGGCCGCCCGCGGCCAAGGACAGCTATCTGAACGTCGCCGCGATCATTTCGGCCGCGGAAATCAGCGGCGCGGATGCGATCCATCCGGGCTATGGCTTCCTGTCGGAAAACGCCAAGTTCGCCGAAATCGTCGAAGCGCACGGCATCGCCTTCGTGGGGCCGAAGCCCGAACATATCCGCACCATGGGCGACAAGATCGAAGCCAAGCGCACCGCCGGCGCGCTGGGCCTGCCGCTCGTCCCCGGCTCCGACGGCGCGATCAGCGACCTGGAGGAAGCCAAGGCGATCGCGGAAAAGGCCGGCTATCCGGTCATCATCAAGGCCGCGTCCGGCGGCGGCGGTCGCGGCATGAAGGTGTGCAATTCGCCCGACGATCTGGAAACGCTGATGCAGCAGGCCGGGTCGGAAGCAAAGGCCGCCTTTGGCGACGCCACCGTCTATCTCGAAAAATATCTCGGCAATCCGCGCCATATCGAAATCCAGGTGTTCGGCGACGGCAATGGCAACGCCATCCATCTGGGCGAGCGCGATTGTTCGCTCCAGCGGCGTCACCAGAAGGTGCTGGAAGAAGCCCCCTCCCCAATCCTGAGCCAGGCCGATCGCGACCGCATCGGCGGCGTCTGCGCCAAGGCGATGGCCGATATGGGCTATCGCGGCGCGGGCACGATCGAATTTCTGTGGGAAGATGGGGAATTCTACTTCATCGAAATGAACACCCGGCTTCAGGTCGAACATCCGGTGACCGAGATGATCACCGGCATGGACCTGGTCCGCGAACAGATCCGCATCGCCGAAGGCAAGCCGCTGTCGGTCACCCAGGACGAGCTGCGTTTCACCGGCCATGCGATCGAATGCCGCATCAACGCCGAAGATCCCAAGACCTTCGCGCCGTCGCCGGGCACCGTGACCAGCTATCATGTGCCGGGTGGCATGCATGTCCGCGTCGATAGCGGCCTGTATCAGGGCTATAAGGTGCCGCCCTACTATGACTCCATGATCGGCAAGCTGATCGTCTATGGCCGCACCCGCGAGGGCGCGATCATGCGGTTGAAGCGGGCGCTGGAGGAATATGTGATCGAAGGGATGAAGACCACCATCCCGCTGCATCAGGCGCTGCTGCGCGATCCCGATTTCCTCAACGGCAACTACACGATCAAATGGCTTGAGGAATGGTTGGCGCGGGAGGGCGACGCGTGAAGGCGACCATCTGGCACAACCCCAAATGCGGCACGTCGCGCAAGACGCTGGCGATCCTCGAAGAGACGCCGGGCGTCGAGGTCGAGGTGATCGAGTATCTGAAAACCCCGTTCACCCGCGACAAGCTGGCGCAGATCATCGCCGACGCCGGATTGACCCCGGCGGAGGCGATCCGCAAGATGGGCACCGACGCAGAGGAACGCGGCCTGCCTACCTTGGACGCCAGTGCGATCCTGGACGCAATGGCGTCAGATCCGGCTTATGTGAATCGCCCCTTCGTCGAGACCGAGAAGGGCGTTCGCTTCTGCCGGCCGCAGGATAAGGTATTGGAAATTCTATAAAAATCTAAACACTCTATCATTGCATATCCGAAACGATCTTTGTTCTGAAAATGCGATATAATTGTCCAACTCCCTGTCTCATGTCGCCACGTCACAGGCGCGTAACAAAGCCATGATCTGAGCGCTTGCTTTGATGGCGGGAAGCCGTAGCTTCTCTCCTCATGGCAAAGGAACCGACATTGGCGACCATCGCCGTCTACAGTCTGAAGGGCGGCGTGGGTAAGACCACCTTCGCGATCAACCTGGCCTGGGCATCGGCCTGCATCTCCAAGCGGCGCACCCTCCTCTGGGATCTCGACCCGCAGGCCGCGTCGAGCTGGTTGCTCTCCACCGACACGGAAAGCCGCGACGCGGCGCAGGCGATCTTCAGCAAGGATGTGGACGTCCGCAAGCTGATCCAGCCGTCGACCGTGCCGGGGCTGGACCTGATCGCCGCCGACACCTCCTTGCGCAGCCTCGACCATCTGTTCCGCGAAATGGACAAGAAGAAGCGGCTGGCCAAGCTGATCGAGAGCCTGGGGCGCGACTATGACCGGATCATCCTCGATTGCCCGCCCGGCCTGACCGAGACCAGCGAGCAGGTGCTGCGCGCCGCCGACCTGATCGTCATCCCCGTCATCCCGTCCCCCCTGTCGCAGCGGGCGATGGGCGAGGTCGCCCGCTATCTGGTCCAACGCGGCGGCAACCATGCGCCGATCCTGCCGGTCTATTCGATGGTCGATCGCCGCCGCAGCCTGCATCGCGCGGCGCTGGACAGCCAGTCGGGCTGGCCCGCCATTCCGATGGCCAGCACGATCGAGCAGATGACGGTGCGCCGCAAGCCGCTAGGCGCTTTCGCCCCGACTTCGCCGCCGGCACAGGCCTTCGCCTCGCTGTGGACGATGGTCGAGCGGCAATTGCAGGCCGGCTAGAGCGGCGTCAGCCGATGGCAGCCCGCTGGGGTTTCGGAAACAGGCGCGCCGCGTCCTGGGGCAGCATCGGCCGACCGAAATAATAGCCCTGCACCTTCTTGCAGCCCAGCCGCCGGACCATCTGCAATTCGGCCTCGGTCTCCACGCCCTCGGCCGTGGTGCTCATGCCCAGGCTTTCGGCCAGCGTCACCACGGCCCGGATGATGGCCAGGCTTTCGGCGGTATTCTTGGACGCGCCAACGACGAAGCTGCGATCGATCTTGATCGTGTTGAACCGGGTACGGCTGAGATAGCCCAGCGAGGAATAGCCGGTGCCGAAATCGTCGAGCGAGAGCTGGATACCCAGGCTGAGCAACTGGTCCAGCACCTTGAGCGCGCCCGCATCCTCGTTCATGAATACGCTTTCGGTGACCTCCAGCTCCAGCCGGCGCGCGTCGAGCCCGCTCTGCGCCAGCGCGGACACGACCGCGGCGACGAAGCTGGGATGGGTCAGCTGCTCGGCCGAGACATTGACGGCGATCCGGATATCGTCCGGCCAGGTCACCGCCTCCATACAGGCGGTGCGCAACACCCATTCGCCGATCGGCGCGATCAGCCGCGCTTCCTCAGCCACCGGTACGAACTTGACCGGCGATATGACGCCCAGTTGTGGATGGGTCCAGCGCACCAGCGCCTCGAACCCCAGCACCACGCCCTGGTCGGCATCGACTACGGGCTGATAGAGAACGTGCAACTGATCCTTTTCCAGCGCCTCGCGCAGCGCCAGCTCCAGCTGCCGCCGCTCCTCCGCCTGCGCGTGGAGCCGCGGCTCATAGGCGCAATGCACACCGCCGCCCTCATCCTTGGCGCGATAGAGGGCGAGGTCGGCGCTGCGGATCAGGGCTTCGGACGCGCGGCCATCCATCGGCGACAAAGCCGATCCGACCGATGCGCCGACATAGAGCATATGCTGGTCGATCTGATAGGGGGCGGAAAGCGCCCCGATGATCGCCGACGACAGGCGAGGGATGGCCGCGCTATCGGCGACATCCGGCATGATGACGGCGAATTCGTCGCCGCCGATCCGGCCGCAGAATATGTCGGTCGCGCAGACCTGGCGCAGCCGCCGCGCCACCTGGCTCAACAGCTTGTCGCCGATCTGATGGCCCAGCGTGTCGTTGATAGACTTGAAGCGGTCGAGATCGATCATAAGGAAACCGCAGCCGGGCGAGCGGCCTTTCGCCGCGTCCATCGACTGGTCCAGCACCTCGCGCAGATGGCTGCGGTTGGGCAGGCCGGTGAGCGGATCGAAACGGGCGAGCTGCGCGATCTTGTCGGCCGATTCGCGCTGCGCCGTCACGTCCGACCCGACCCCGCGGAACCCTTGGAAAATGCCGTTTTCATCGTGGCGGGGCGAAGCCGACAGCTCCCACCAGCGCCATTGGCCCTTGACCTCGACCGGAAGGAGCAGATTGCTGAAACTCTCGCGCCGCTTCAAATAGTCGGCCAGGCTGTGCAGGCCGGCTGCGAACCGGCCGTCGTCCCAACCGCTGCCCGCCAGCATTTGCACCAGCGGCGCTCCCTCCAGCTCCGCCGGCTGCATCCCCATCGTTTCGGCGAAACGGCCGGAAACGCCACTGATCCGCCGCAGCGCGTCGGTCTGCCACAGCCAGTCCGATCCCCCTCCCTCGAACTCCCGCAACAGCAGGCTGACGACTTCGCTCTTTTCGGCCAGTTGCGCGGTCGTGCTGTGCTGCCGCGCAAAGGTGCGCGCATAGATGAAACAGCCGGCCAGCAGCGACAGGGCGTAGCTGGTCGCCAGCGCCCGCAACGGCATCTGGCCACCTTGGTCGAACATGGCGAAAAGACCCAGGATACAGGGTAGCAAATAGGCAGTGGCGGACAGCGGGGTCGCCGCATAGCTGATCGCGCCGCAGACCATGATGCAGCTGATGAGGGTCCAGAGCGCCACCAGTTCCGCAGTCTGGCCGGATCGCGACACCAGCACCATGCAGGCCGCCCAGACCAGCCCCTGCAACAATCCCCCCAGCCCATGCCGCCGCAGATCGGATGGCGACAGGCCGATATTCTTCGCGCGCCCCCGTTGCCGGTCGAGCAGCAGGGCGATGGTCGTCGCGGCGATCAGCGCCGCGCTCCACCCGCCCAGCAGAACCGGCGAGCAGCAATGAGAAAAGACCTCCCACAGAAACAGCAGGCCGCAGATATTCATGCCATGGCGCAGGATGGCGACGCTGTCGGCGGATCGAAGCTGGGCCTCCAGCACGCGCAGGCCCGCTTCGTCCTTCACGGGCGAAAGGCCCGCCATGGCGCGCAGCGACGCGCGCGCCTGGCGGTCCGGTTCTACGGCTTGGTCCTGCTTGCTACCCACATGACCGGGTTAGCAGTCATGGGTTATCAATCGGTAACCTTGGCCGAGAGGATATCGCGATCGGGCCGAGTGTCAGGCGGCGATATCATAGGGCCGGATTTCGCCGGTCAGATAGAGGTTGCGCGCCTTCGACCGGCTGAGTTTGCCCGAACTGGTGCGCGGCAGGGTGCGTGGCGGCACCAGTTCCACGACGCAGTTCATGCCGGTGATGGCGCGGACCCGCTCGCGGATCTGGTCGCGCAGGCGCGACCGTTCTTCATTGTCCGACGTGCGGCAATGGACCAGCACCGCGGGCGCTTCCTCGCCGCCCGGCGTGGTGATGGCGAAGGCGGCGATGTCGCCCTGCTTGAAGCCGGGCAGTTGCTCGACAGCCCATTCGATATCCTGCGGCCAGTGATTCTTGCCGTTGATGATGATCATGTCCTTGGCGCGGCCGACGATGTAGAGATAGCCGTCGCTCAGATAGCCCATGTCGCCGGTGTCGAGCCAGCCATCCGCCATGCACGCCTTGGTCGCGGCTTCGTCGCGGAAATAGCCGACCATCAGGCTGGGACCGGTGGTCCAGACCTTGCCGATCTGGCGCTCGCGCAGCAGGCCGCCATCCTCGTCGCGGATTTCCACGATCATGTCCTTGGCCGGCTTGCCGCAATTGACGATCGAGCGGAAGCGCTGGGGACGCCCCTCTGTCGCGTCGCCGCCCGACAGATCGGTTTCCTCGACCAGTTCGACGATGATCCCCTCGCCCGGCGGCATGATGGTCACGGCCAGCGTCGCTTCGGCGAGGCCATAGCTGGGCAGGAAGGCCTTGGGGCTGAACCCCGCATCGGCGAAGGCGTCCACGAAGCTCTGCATCACGTCGGGACGAATCATGTCCGCGCCATTCCCGGCAAGCCGCCAGCGGGACAGGTCGAACCGGTCCTCCGCCTTGGTCTGGCTGGAGATGCGGCGGGCGCAGATGTCATAGCCGAAGGTCGGCGAATAGCTGATCGAGGTGCCTTCATTGCGGCTGATGAGGTCGAGCCAGGCCAGCGGACGGCGGGCGAAATCCTCGGTCTTCATATAGTCGGTCGACACCTGGTTGGCGACGACCGACAGGAAGCAGCCGACCAGGCCCATGTCATGGTACCAGGGCAGCCAGCTGATGCAGCGATCGCTGTCCTGCACCTGCATCCCGTGGCTGTGCGCCGACAGGTTGGACAGGAGCGCATGATGCGTCACCGCGACGCCATGGGGGAAGCGGGTCGAGCCGCTGCTATATTGAAGATAGGCGATCTCGTCGGTGCGCGCCTGCGGCAGGTCGACGGGCGACGCGTCGCGGGCGATGAAATCCTCGAAGGCGATGCTTTCGACCGATTTCTGCCGACCGGATTCGCCGGCCATCTCTTCCAGTTCCTTGGGGAAGAGGAACAGCATCGGGTCGCAGCTGGAAAGCTGGACGTTGAGCTGGTCGATATAGCTTTCCTTGCCGCCGAAGCTGGTCGGCAGCGGCAGCGGCACCGGCCAGGCGCCGGCATAGACGATGCCGAAGAAGAGCATGGCGAAATCGGCGCCGGTTTCGGCGACCAGGGCGACGCGGTCCTGCGGCTTCACGCCATGGGCGATCAGGCGGTGGGCGCAGGCAAGCGCGTCGGCGCGCAATTCGCTGAACGGATAGGGCCGCGCAAGATTGCCCCGCGCATCGTGGAAATTGAGGCCGCGTTTGCCCTGCGCCGCATAGTCCAGCGCTTCGCCCAGCGTCCCGAAATCGGAGAAGCGGCGCGGCAGATCATCGGTGGTCGGCGTCGGTGCCATCATCTCTTGCGAACCCGTCATATTGGTTTCACCCAATGTCATAAAAATCGTGAAGGCGCGGCCGCTATCATCTTTGACTGCGACATGCACCGGATATTGCATTCCAGCATGCACTCATAGCCGACAAGGCGCGGTGAAATTCCGGCCCGACTGTGGCATAAAGATGGCGCATGTCGCATGTTGCATCATGATGACCGGCAAACGCCTCCCTCCACCGCTCGACGAAAGCGCGTTGCGCGACATGGCGCTGCGCCATGTCGCCCGCTTCGCCACCAGCCGGGGCAAGCTGCTCGCCTATCTCAAGCGCAAGATCAAGGAGCGCGGCTGGGGCGGCGAACAGCCCGCTGACCCGGAGGGGCTGGCCGACCGCTTCGTGGAACTGGGCTATATCGACGATGCCGGCTATGCGGTGATGAAGAGCGGGGCGCTGGCCCGGCGTGGCTATGGCGCGCGGCGCATCGGCGAGGAATTGCGCGCGGCCGGCATCGGCGAGGAGGATCGCGAACAGGCCGATGCGCAGATCGCGTCCGAAGCCTGGGCGGCGGCGGACCGCTTCGCCCGGCGCAAGCGGGTCGGCCCTTATGCGACCGGGCCGCTTGACCCCAAGCAGCGGGAGAAGGCGATCGCGGCGTTTCTGCGCGCGGGTCATGATTATGCCGTCGCACGGCGCTGGGTCGATGCCCCGCCGGGGGAGCCGATGGCGGCGGAGTGAGAAGGCCGGAACTTCTTCCATGTCGCATATGGCGAAATTTTCGTCGGAACTTCGCCGCCAGCGGTCGCAGACCAGCGGAGAGGCGGGGTTGACGATGCGAAGGAACCGGGCGCGGCTATAGCGGAAACGGGGGGGTGTAGGACAGCGGCAGGCGGGAAATATGAAGCAGGATAGATGTTGCACCCAAGACAAGATGTAGAAGCTTCTCAAAGGCGAGCTAAAGCGCCGGAATATTTCCTATGCGGAGTTGGTCGGGAAGCTGGCCGACATTGGCATCATGGACTCTGGGCCGAATATCAGGAACAAGCTGAGCTGGGGTAAATTTACAGTGGTGTTTTTGGTCCAATGCTTAGAAGCGATCGGGGCATCATCCTTGCGGCTTTCGGATGGCTAGCACTCACGGCTGCATCACCAGAACAGAAGGCCAATGATCACAACCAAGCCGATGCCGCCAGCGCCAAAGCATTGCAGAATATTGCTTCTGCCATCCAGCAGGCGAACGAACGATCAGAGCCAGACGCCGGATGCCAGCCAGGTCAAGACGCGCGTAATTCCGATCTTTGCGCTCAGTGGAAAGCTGCTGACGCTGCCAAGGATTCCACTGACTGGGCTAGGCGCGCTTTCTGGCTGGCGTTGCTTGGCACTTTCATAGGGGCGTTTACTTTGGGCGCGGCTGGCTTTGCTGCTTGGTACGCACGCGCGGCCGCAAAGCATACAAAAACCGGCGCGAACGAAGCCAGAAGAGCTGCCGATGCTGCTGAACGACAAATAGCTGTCGCGGAACAATCCGCGGAGTACCAGTTGCGGCCATATCTTGGCGTGTCCGCAGAAAATACCACCTTCGGGGATATGCGAGGATTCTCGCTGGAAATAAAAAACGTGGGCATAATGCCTGCAAAGCAGATTATTGTAAAAACGGCGATGTCCAGAAGTAAATCTAACCGCCCTGATCGAAACAAAGACGGAATACCAACTCCTCAAGGAGAGCAATTTTTCAAAGAATTGGTGTCTGGAGACAATATTATCATCGTCTATCATACGGATAGAGGGAATCCAATCTTTCCTCTCATTTCCAAAGGATGGTTCATCAATTTCCAAATTGACGTTAGATATGAATGGGTTGGCTTGGATGGGAGGCCACGAACCGATCACTGCGTTTGGGATGCCGTCACAGAAGGTCAAACATTCGAAGACGTGACCTGGCAACCTAGTGGGCGCACCATGAGAACGGCTGAAATCATACAGGCCAAAAAGCGAAGCCAACCACGCCGCAAGCCCAAGGACGAAACTATTCAACCCTCACCACCCACCGGGGATAGCCCCGGATAAGCGACGCTGCGATCTGCGATACGTCCGCCATCAGTGGCGATGACAGCCGTAACCGCCTTGCTGCGTTCGCTACATGATGCCGGACAGACGGCGGAAGGGCGGCTTTCACTTCGTCATCCCGCCGGAAGGAGGGAGATGCCCGCTTGCGCTGGCACGACGGAACATGATCGGCCCCCCAATCAGATTGACGGTTAATACCCTCCCCAACGGCCGCGAATCGCATTAGGCAGTCATGATGATCCGCCTCCCCGCCCTTCTCGTCCTCGGCCTGCTGGCCGCCTGTTCCGGCCCCAAGCCCGCTGCCGACAATAGCGCGCAGGCGCAGGCCGTCACCGCCGCGCTGCCGGTCGTCATCTCGACCGCCAAGGGCGCGCATCGGCTCGACGTCGAGGTCGCCGCCACGCCGCAGGAGCAAGAAAAGGGGCTGATGTTCCGCAAGGAACTCGCTGCCGACGGGGGGATGCTGTTCCCGATGGACCCGCCGCGCACCGCGAGCTTCTGGATGAAGGATACGCTGATCCCGCTCGACATGCTGTTCATCCATACCGACGGGACGATCGCTTTCCTGAAGAGCAACGCCGAACCGTATTCGCGCATCCCGGTGTCCGCCGGCATTCCCGTCGCCGCCGTGCTGGAACTGCGCGGCGGGCGCGCGGCGGAGCTGGGAATCGCGGAAGGCGACCGGGTGAACTGGGGCGGTTGCGCGGTGCCGGGCGGCAAGGTCACGACCGACCGCAATTTCTGTCCGGCCGCGCCCCGATAGCGCCATATCCTCCTTGCCCGCGCCCGTCGCAGCGGCTAAGCGCTTGGCCCATGGGAATCCTCGGCAAGATCTTCACCTGGTGGGATGGCGCGACCATCGGCACCGCTCTCTTCACCTCCCGCAAGGGCAGCAAGGTCGGTGAAGACCATCAGGGCAATATCTATTATCAGGGCGGCATCGACCCCAATGGCCTGACGCGCCGCTGGGTCATCTATAATGGCGTCAACGACGCCAGCCGCGTGCCCGCCGAATGGCATGGCTGGCTGCATCATTCGATCGAGGGTGCGCCCGAAAGCTTCCTGCCGCCGCCGCGCATCTGGGAACTGGAATCGACCCCCAACGCCACTGGCACCGCCCACGCCTATCGCCCGTCGGGCGCGCTCGAAAAGGGCGGCCAGCGCCAGAAGGCGACCGGCGATTATGAGGCGTGGAGCCCCGACGCGGCATGAGCCGGCGTCCGGCGGGGGGCGTCCCGCCGATCCTGTTGTACGCGCCTCTGCTGTCCTGCGCGCTGGCCCTGGCCGCGTGCGGCAAGAATGATGTGCCTGACGGCAACCAGACCGGCCCGGTCAAGGTCGAAGGATCGCCGATCCGGTCGGTCGCCGGCACCGCCCTGCCCGGCACCACGCCGATGGCGGAACGCACCGCCGTCGTCGGCCTGCTCAACAAGCGCAACGGCCTGACCCGCGACCTGACGATGAAGCCGGGCGAAGCGCTGCGCGTCGGCGACGCGATCGTGCGGCTACAGGCGTGCGAAACCAGCGCGCCCTGGGAAAATGTGCAGGAAACCGGCGCCTTCATCCAACTGGACGTGCGCAGCAGCGCCGACGGCAAATGGCGGCGCAATTTTTCCGGCTGGCTGTTCCGCGAACGGCCCGACCGCAATGTCGTGCAGCACCCGATCTATGACGTCTGGGTCAGAAGCTGTGCAATGGCCTGGCCCGAAACCGGGTCGGAGACGGTGAAGCTGGGCGCCAAGGGCGAACCCGTGACGGCATCGCCCGCGAGCGGCGCAAACGCCCGTTCGGCCGCCACGCCCGAACCGCGCGATAATGCGCCCGCCCCGGCCCCCAGCGCCACGCCGCCGGCCGCCGCGCCCAGCAACTGAAGATAGTCGCGCTGGCTGATTTCAACGGCGCCCATCGTGCGCAGATGATCGGTCATGAACTGGCAGTCGAGCAGGGTGAAGCCGCCGACGCGAAGCCGCGCGACCAGCCAGGCCAGCGCCACTTTCGACGCATCGGTCCGGCGCGACACCATGGATTCGCCGAAAAAGGCACGACCGATGGCGACGCCATAGAGGCCGCCCACCAGTTCGTCGCCCTCCCATATCTCGATCGAATGGGCGAAGCCGGCTTCGTGCAGGTGGCGATAGGCGGCTTCGATCTGATGGTTTATCCAGGTCGAGGGGCGATCTGGCGCGGCCTGCGCGCAGAGCGCCAATATCTGCGCAAAGGCGCGGTTCGCGCTGACCCGGAAATGGTCCCGGCGGATCGTCTTGGAGAGCGAATGCGACAGGTGGAAACCGTCGAGCGGCAGAATCGCGCGCCGCTTGGGTTCGACCCAATAGACCTCGTCCGCATCGCGGTCGTCGGCCATGGGAAAGACGCCGATGGAATAGGCCTGCAGCAGGACGAGCGGATCGATCATCATTCTGGCCAAGGAGTAGCAGACGGGGCGGAAGGGGAAAGCCCTCTGGATCGATTATGGCATCCGGCGGGAGATTGACTTGCGACGGCGCGGCCCTAGCTTGCCGCCCCATGAAAAGCCTGTCCCTGGCCCTGCTGCCGCTCCTCCTCGCCGCCCCCGCCGTCCACGCCGCCGCCGATCCCTATGCGGATCGGGTCGCCAAGGTGCTGAAGGCCACCCCCCTGATCGACGGCCATAACGACTGGCCCGAAGCGCTGGCCGACAAGGCCAAGGAAGGACGCTGGACGATGGCGCTCGACCGGCTGGACCCGGCAACCTTCCATACCGATATCGAACGGCTGCGCGCGGGCGGCGTGGGCGGGCAATTCTGGTCGGTCTGGGTGTCGGCCGACCTGCCCGAACTGCAGCAGGTCAAGGACACGCTGGAGCAGATCGACCTGGCCCATAGTTTTGCGCGCCGTTACCCCAGCGACTTCGCCTTCGTCACCACGGCGGCGGAGCTACGCGCCGCGCACAAGGCGGGGCGGGTCGCATCGCTGCTGGGCGTGGAGGGCGGCGGCCAGATCGACGGCAGCCTGGCCGTGCTGCGCAGCTATCGCCAGCTTGGCGCATCCTATCTGACGCTGACCCACGCCCGCACGATCGCCTGGGCCGACAGCGCGACCGACAATCCGCAGCATGACGGGCTCACCCCGTTCGGCGAGGCGGTGGTGCATGAGCTGAACCGGCTGGGGATGCTGGTGGATCTGAGCCATGTCAGCGAGGGCACGATGCTGGACGCGCTGCGGGTCAGCAAGGCGCCGGTGATCTTCTCCCACTCCAGCGCGCGGGCGATCTGCAACACGCCGCGCAACGTGTCGGATGCGGTGCTGACGCAGGTGGCCGCCAATGGCGGCGTGGTGATGGTCAATTATGCGCCGCAATATGTGTCGGAAGCGCGCCGTATCTGGAGCGCGGCCCGCAGTGCGGAAGTCGCACGCTATAATGCACCGCCCTTTGGCGGCCTCTATATCGGCGATCCCGAAGGCGCGAAGACGGCGCTGGCGGCATGGGAGAAGGCCAATCCCGAGCCGGTGGTGACATTGGCGCAGGTCGCCGACCATATCGACCATATCGCCAAAGTGGCCGGCGTCGACCATGTCGGCATCGGCAGCGATTTCGACGGCGTTGGCGCGCTGCCGCAGGGACTGGGCGGGGTGCAGACCTATCCGGCGTTGCTGGCCGAACTGATGCGCCGGGGCTGGAGCGACAAGGATATCGCCAAGCTGGCGGGCGAAAATGTGCTGCGCGTGATGGCGGCGGCGGAGAAGGTCGCGGCGGGGATGGCGGGCGAACCGGCGGGGAGCGGGACCGTGGCGGGGCTGGATGGCGTGAAACCATAGGCAGCCCTGGTCCTCTGCGCCAAAGGCCTGGGGAGGATTTTCAGACCGCCTAACTGACCGCCGCCTCCAGCAGCCTGATCGTCCCCGCTTCCGCGTCCATTTCCGCGGCCACACCCAGCGGCAGGCTATATTGGTTGGCGACGTGACCGAACTGGCCGCCCTGAAAGGCGGGGATGCCGAGCGGCTCCAGATGCTGTTGCAGCACCTCCGACAAAGTGAAGCCGCCATAGCTGGCGCCGCCCGGCCCGCAGTCGGTGCATTGGCCGAAGGCGACGCCCGCCAGCTTGCCCAATATCCCCGCCAGCGATAGCTGGGTCAGCATCCGGTCGATGCGATAGGGCTGCTCGCTCACATCCTCGATGAACAGGATCGCGCCGGTGAAATCGGGCAGATAAGCCGTGCCCATCAGCGCCGCCAGCACGGTGAGGTTGCCGCCCAGCAGCCGCCCGCGCGCCACGCCGGGGCGGAAGGTGCGGATGCGCCCCGTGCGCTGCGCCAGCCGATCGTCATGCCCGACCGGGGTGGAAAAGGTCGGCGTCGCCGCGTCGAAGGCGACCGCGCGGAAGGCGTCCCAGCTAAACGCTCCCCAGCTGCTCGCGGCATTGGGGCCGTGGATGGTGGTGAAGCCCGCTTTGGCGGCGAAGGCCAGATGGAGCGCGGTGATGTCCGAAAAGCCGACCAGCAGTTTGGGATTTTTACGGATCGTCGCGAAATCGAGCCGAGGCAGGATGCGCGCGCAGCCCCAGCCGCCGCGCACCGCGAAGACCGCCCGGACCTGCGGGTCGACGAACATCGCGTTGACGTCCGCCGCCCGATCCGCATCGGTCCCGGCCAGATAGCCGTAGCGCCCGGCGAGATGCGGCGCGGCCCTGGGCTTCAGGCCCATGGCGAGGATCGTTTCCTTGACCAGATCGAGGTCGAACGCGTCGTCGCTGAACCCCGCCGGCTCGATCAGGCCCACCGTGTCGCCCGCGCGCAGCCGCGGCGGCTTCACCAGAGGAGCAGGCGCGGCGCGCGCCGATATACTCATCGCCGCGAGCATCGCGCCCATTCCGGTCAGCGCGCCGCGCCGGTCCATCCGCATCGTCAATAGCTGCTCCCATCCTTGTGGCGGTAGGCCCCGCCCGACCAGAGAAGATCGATATCGGGATAATGGCAATCCCCCGTCGGCACCCGGCCGAACGCGACGAACACGCAATCGGCCGCGCTTTCATTGACCAGATGATGGCCGTTCGGATCGCCTTTCGGAAAAGCCGCCATGTCGCCGGCCGTCATCGGCGTGCGCTTGCCCTCCTCCACCAGCATGGCCTCTCCCGCCAGCATCAGCACGAACTCGTCCTCATCCTCATGCCAGTGGCGCTGGGACGACGCCGCGCCGGGTTTCAGCACGACATGGCTGACGCCGAAATCGCTGAGGCCGTGGGCAGGGCCGAGCCGTCGCACCCATCGCCCGTCGACGATAGCCGCATGGCCGGCGGGATAGCCGGTGCTGTTCGTCTGCGCGATGCTGTCGAGGTCGATCCGTGGCATGGGCCGGTCCTCCTGTGGCCTGTCCTCTTGGGGCTGGCCCCCAAAAGCTGGCCAACCCGCATGGCTTTCGCTAACGCGGCAGGATGAGCATGACCAGCACCAATGACGATGTGGTGGCACTGGCCCGGCGCCTGCTGGCCTGCCCGTCCGTAACCCCCGCCACCGGCGAAGTCTTCGCCGCATTGGAGGCGATGCTGGTCCCGCGCGGCTTTACCGTGGATCGGTTCACCGTGGGCGAAGCGCCCGACGGGCCGGTGGAAAATCTGCTGGCCTGGCGCACCACCGGGGCGGGACCGCATTTCGCCTTTGCCGGACATCTGGACGTGGTGCCGCCGGGCGCGGGCTGGACCAGCGATCCGTTCGCGCCGGAAATTCGCGGCGACCTGCTCTACGGGCGGGGCGCGGTGGACATGAAGGGATCGATCGCCGCCTTCGTCGCGGCGCTGGACGCGCTGCCAGACGACCTGCCGGGCACGATCAGCCTGATCATCACCGGGGACGAGGAAGGGCCGGCCATCTATGGCACGCTGGCGCTGATGGACCGGATGCAGGCGCGCGACCTGCGCCCGGACCTGTGTCTGGTGGGCGAACCGACATCGTCGGCGCGGCTGGGCGATGTGGTGAAGATCGGCCGGCGCGGGTCGGTCAATATGTGGATCAGGGTCGCCGGGTCGCAGGGGCATGTGGCCTATCCGCATCTGGCCGACAATCCGATCCCGAAACTGGTGCGCATCCTGACGGCGATCGAAGCCGAGGTGCTGGACGAGGGGACCGACTGGTTCCAGCCCAGCAATATCGAGATCACCGACCTGGAGGTCGGCAATGTCGCGCATAATGTGATCCCCGGCGCGGCGACCGCGCGCATCTCCATCCGCTTCAACGACCAGCATAGCGGCGCGTCGCTGATCGAGCGGATCAAGGGGCTGGCGGCGACCGAGGGCGGCATAGTCGAAGCCAAGATCAGCGGCGAATCCTTCCTGACCGCGCCGGGCGCGTTCAGCGATCTGGTCAGCGGCGCGATCCGCGACGTGACCGGCGTGGAGACGGAGTTGTCGACCACCGGCGGCACGTCCGACGCGCGTTTCCTGTCGCGGATTTGCCCGGTGGTGGAATTCGGCCTGAACAACGCGACCATGCACAAGCTGGACGAGGCGGTGGCGGTGCAGGATCTGCATGACCTGACGCGCATCTATGCGCTGGTGGTAGCGCGGGCGCTGGGATGAACCCAGGCGCGGCCGGGGGAAGATACCTGCCTGTTCCGGTCCGCGGGCGTCAGAAATCCAGTTCCGCGCGCCAGCCGATGACATCGACGCCATAATCGCTCTTGCCACCGGCCAGGATCGCCGCGTCGGTATAATCCAGATGGGCGTAATTGACGTTGAAACGCAGATATTCGACCGGCGTCCACACCAGCGCGGCGATGATCCCGTTCTGCTTGCCGCCGACGATATCCTTGTCGTTGAGGCTCAGATAATCGTAGCGCACCGTCGCCTGCAACGCACCCCAGCCGCCGCTGCCGACCGGGCTGTCGGGCTTCACGATGCCGAAGATGCCGTTCTTGTAGCCGCGCGTTTCGCCGGTCAGGACATAGCCGACCTCGCCATAGCCGCCGAAGAAGGTGGGATCGGCCAGCCCCGGCCGCGAAACCCGCAGCCAGTGGGCCTCGCCCGCCCACCATAGCGGCCCGCGCTCGCCGGCCAGTTCCAGTCCATAATGGCTTTCTCCGTCGGCCGGAATATTAGCCGTCGCCAGGAACCGGCTGTTGGCGCTGTGGAGATAGGCGCGCTGGCGATAACGCTGCGGATTTTCCGCCAGCCGCTGGAAATCGCGCCAATGGCCGGACAGGCCGAAATGCAACTGCGTCTTGCCGAACCTGGGCGCCAGCACGACCCGGCCATCGACGCCATAGCTGTTGTTTTCGTCTCCGCCATCGGCCCCGTCGGCATCGTTGGTCAGCGAATCCGCGCTGTCGGAAAAGATACCCGCCTGCGCCAGCACGATGCCCGACCGATATTGCGCCGACAGACCCAGCCGCCGCTCGAAGCCGAACGCGTCGGTGAAGGCGGCCCGCTCCATCACCGATCCGCCGGTATCGCCGATCAGTTCGTCCAGCGACTGGAAGCTGTTGTGATTGCCCAGCGTGACCAGCCATTTGCCCTTTTCATAGGTGATGAAGGTATCGACCAGGTCGACGCTGTTGTCGGACAGCTCCAGCTCCAGCTTGTAGCCGAATCCACCGCCCAACTGCCCCTCGCCGCCCAGACGCAGGCGGCGCAGTTCGTTGGAATAGCCCTTGGCGCGATCGGTGATGCTGTCCGGGGTCATCAGCAGCCCGGCGTCATATTGGATGCGGCCCTTCACATGGAAGCTGGCGGCGCCCTTGCTGAACACCGGCCCGCCCTTCCAGCCGATGACGCTGTCGCTCGCCGGCCTGGCCTGCGCCACCTGCGCAGGCGGGGCGGCCGATGCTGCAACGGGCGCGGGCGCGGGCGCGGCCGGCGCGCTGTCCAGCCGCGCCTCCAGCCGATCGACCTGCGCCTTCAGCGCGGCGATCTGGGCGCGCAACGCGTCGGCTTCCGCGGCGCTGATCGCCTGCGCACACAGCGGCGCGGGCGCCATCGCCAGCGCGATGGCGGTGCCGGCGGCCAGTCGGCCCATCACCGGTCGCAATATGGGACGCATCGATTTCCCCTTCCTGTCTCGCCAAGCCCGTATGAATTTTTCGTGACAACTGCGCGTCTTTGACATGTCACTTTTATGACATGACTGTGGCGGTGATCCCCGGTTGGCGGGGCGGCCATCGCAGGCTACTCCTTGTCCCATGTTCACGCGCGCCCGCCCTCCCGTCAGAAAGCCGTCATTGGTCGTCGGTGCGATATTGTGCCTGCTGGCGGGTGGCTGTTCCGATGAGGGCCACGATCCCGTCGTGGTGAGCGTAGTGGGCAATCGCGACGATTTTGCGAAACCGCTGGCCGCCCTGCCCGACCCCGGCGCCAAGCTGATCCTGGAGGCGACCGCGCAGGGACTGGTCGCCTTCGACGCGGGCGGCGAAGTCCTGCCGGCGCTGGCCCAGCGCTGGATCGTCGAGGATGACGGGCGCAGCTATATTTTTCGCCTGCGCCGCGCCTTCTGGGCCAATGGCGCGCGCGTCACCGCGCCCGATGTCGCCCGGATGCTGATGGCGCGGATCGAATCGCTGCGGCGACTCGATCCCGACGGCCCGCTCGACGCGGTGCAGGCGGTGGTGCCGATGACCGGCGAGGTGATCGAGATTCGCCTGGCCGCACCGCGCCCCTATGTGCTGCAAATGCTGGCCCAGCCGCAGATGGCGGTGCTGTCGCGCGACGGCGGCACCGGCCCCTATCGTCGCGCCGCGCGCGGCAATGCGCTGGTCCTCACTCCGATCGACCGCGCCAGCGGCGACGACGCGGCGGCGGACGAGCCGGTTCCGCCCTGGCAGACCCGCGTCCTGCGCGCGGAACGCGCCGCGCTGGCGATCATCCGCTTTCGCGAACGCGATGCCGCATTGGTGCTGGGCGGCCGCTTCACCGACCTGCCCCTGCTGGTGCCGGCCGGGATCGATCGCGACAATGTGCGGGTCGATCCGGTGCGCGGCCTGCTCGGCCTGGCCGTCACTGGCCGGGGCAAGCTGCTGGACGACGCCGCGATTCGCGCCGCCATCAACATGACGATCGACCGCAGCCAGTTACCCGCCCTGTTCCCGCTGGGCGGCTGGGCGACCAGCGAGCGCATCCTGCCCGATCCGATGGATCTGGGCCGCACTCCCACCGATCCGGCCTGGGCAGCGCTGTCGCTGGACGAACGACGGGCGCAGGCCGGGGCGAGCGTCACCCGCTGGCGCGCCGATAATGGCGCACCGCCACCGCTGCGCATCGCCCTGCCGGCCGGTCCTGGCGCCACGCTGCTGTTCGGCCTGCTGCAGCGCGACCTTGCCGCCATCGGTCTGCCCGCACAGCGCGTCGCGATCAATGCGGATGCCGACCTGCGCCTGATCGATGAAGTCGCCGCCTATGACAGCGCCCTCTGGTATCTCGGCCGTATCGGCTGCGCCCGCAAAATCCATTGCAGCGACGTCGCCGATGCCCAGCTTCAGGCCGCCAGCCTCTCCAGCTCATCCGAGGAACGCACGGCCCGCATCGCCGAAGCCGAAGCGCAGATGGTCGCGCATGACGGCTATATTGCCCTCGGCGCGCCGGTACGCTGGTCGCTGGTGGCCAAGCGGCTCACCGGCTTCCAACCCTCCGCGCGCGCGCGTCACCCATTGAACCATCTCTTCCGCACCACCAATTAGGGATTGGATCATGCGTGCGATGAACGCTTGGGCGTTGCGTGCGTATAGGGATCAGGCCCCCGTCGCAAACGGGGCGAGGAGACAGAGACGATGGCGATTTCGCAGGACCAGTTCGACCGGCTAGCGCGGGAACTGCCGGGTTTCGGCCGTGACCCGGCCTCGATCCGCCGCCGGATCGAAGCGATGGAAGCGGTGCTGGAGGGCCTGTTCGTCATCCCCGGCACCAAATATCGGGTGGGCCTCGACAGCCTGGTAGGGCTGGTCCCCGTCGTCGGCGACCTCGCCACCGCGGCGATGGGCGCGTGGATCGTGTGGGAAGCCCGCAATCTGGGCATGTCGAAATGGCAGATTACCCGCATGGCCGCCAATGTCGGCGTCGATACGCTGGTCGGCGCCATCCCCTTCGCGGGCGACCTGTTCGACTTTCTCTACAAGTCCAACACCAAGAATCTGCGCATCATTCGCAAGCATCTCGACCGCCACCATCCCGCGACGGTGACGATCGACGGCTAGAGCGGCCTGTGACCCGACTGCGTCGGATTGGCCGCTCTAATTTATTGGTTTGACGCGATTTCTTAACCGTCACGCGATTCCGTTTGAGTGGAAATCGCTCTAGAGCGCGCTGCGTTTGATCGGACGCAAGTCGCACGCTCTAGTTTTTTGTTTTCGGATCGTTTTTAGCGGAAAACCGGTTCCCACTTTCCCGCACGATGCTCCAGGGATCAGCGCGGCGGTTCGATCCGCAGTTGCGCCCGGTCCCTGACGCCGCCCTGCTGCGGCGGGCAACTGATGTAGCGATATTTACGGTCCATGCAGATCCACACCTCGCTCAGCGATCCGTCGCGGGTGACGTTCAGGCGAATGCCGTCGGCGACCATGCCCTTGTTCCGTGCCGCGAAGGCTTCTGCGAAAGCCCGCGCCGACAGGGTCGGGCGCTGCGCCAGTTCCGCCATGTCGGGATAGCGCAGCGCATGATACAGCTTGCGCGACAGGGCGAAGAAGGCAGTCGGGTTGGTCGGCATACAGGTGCCATGCTTGACCCATTCATGCTGGATCAGCTGGACCGACGGTGTCGCGCAGAGATGATCGCGGATCACCTTGCGCGGCAGAATGCCGGCGGCCTTGCAATATTGCGGCCATTGCTCGCCATAGCCGTCGGGCCACAGTCCATGCAGGGTGAAGGCGAAGCTGTTGTCCGACTGGCACTGAAACGCATCGCGCGCGCCCCCGCGCGACGTCTTGCAATATTGCGGGGTCCAGCTGACCGCCAGCGTATAATAGCCGATCGGCAGGACGCGTTTGGGGTCTTCGACCGTCGGCCCCTCGATTCGCGGCCGGGCGATGACGTCCGGCAGGCGGCACTGATTGGCCTGCGCCAGTGCGACGCCGGGCATCACGAGCGCGATCACAGGCAGCACAGCTTTAAGCATAGGCAAAATCCAGTCCGATGTCGGCGGCCGGGGCCGATTGGGTCAGCCGCCCGACACTGATATAGGTGACGCCCGTGTCCGCCTTGGCCCGGATCGTCTCCAGCGTGACCCCGCCCGACGCCTCGGTCGGCACGCGCCCGTCCACCAGGGCGACCGCCCCGCGCAGCGTCGCCGCATCCATATTGTCGAGCAGCAAATGGGTCGCGCCCGCGCGCAGCGCCGGTTCGATCTGGTCGACCCGGTCGACCTCCACGATGATGCTGGCGACCCCGGCCGCCACGGCGCGGCGCACCGCTTCCTCGACCGATCCGGCGACTGCGACATGATTGTCCTTGATCATCGCCGCGTCCCACAGCCCCATGCGGTGATTGGTCGCCCCGCCCATGCGCGTGGCATATTTCTCCAGCACGCGCAGGCCCGGTATGGTCTTGCGCGTGTCGAGCAGGGTCGCCCCCGTCCCGTCGATCGCATCGACATAGGCCCGCGTCATCGTCGCGATGCCGGTCAGATGCTGGACGCTGTTGAGCGCGGACCGCTCCGCCGTCAGCATCGCCCGCGCCTTGCCCCTGATCCGCATGATGTCGGTCCCGGCCGCCACCCGGTCGCCATCCTGCGCCAGCAATTCGATCTTCGCATCGGGATCGAGCGCGCGGAAGAAAGCGACCGCAATCGGCAGTCCCGCCAGCGTCACGTCATCGCGGCTGTCCATCACCCCGTCGAACACCGCATCGGCCGGAATCACCGCCTCGCTGGTGACGTCCCGGCCATCGGGGCCAAGATCTTCGGCCAGGGTGGAAGCGACGAAGGCGGCAAGGTCGAAGCCGGGGAGGGATAAGCTCATGGCCGCGCGCCCACATCCCCCTGCCCCACCGTGCCGCTGGCCATTTCCAGCATCCGGTCCAGGCTCTTCTTCGCAGCCACGCGCAGCGTCTCGTCCATCTCGATCCGTGGCGTCAAATCGCGCAGCGACAAATACAGCTTCTCCATCGTGTTGAGCGCCATATAGGGACAGATGTTGCAGTTGCAGTTGCCGTCCGCGCCCGGCGCGCCGATGAAATTCTTGTGCGGCACCGCCTTTTCCATCTGGTGGATGATATGCGGTTCGGTCGCGACGATCAGCGTGTCGCCCGGCATGGTCTTGGCGAAGTCCAAAATGCCGCTGGTCGACCCGACATAATCGGCATGATCGACGATATAGGGCGGGCATTCGGGGTGCGCGGCGATCGGCGCGTCGGGGTGCTGGGCCTTGAGCTTGAGCAGTTCGGTTTCGCTGAACGCCTCATGCACGATGCACACGCCCGGCCACAGCAGCATGTCGCGGCCCAGCTTGCGCTTGAGGTATCCGCCCAGATGCTTGTCGGGACCGAAGATGATCTTCTGGTCCTTGGGGATCTGCGCCAATATCTTTTCGGCCGATGACGATGTCACGATGATGTCGGACAGCGCCTTCACCTCGGCCGAACAATTGATGTAGCTCAGCGCAATATGATCGGGATGCGCCTCGCGAAACGCCTTGAACTGGGCGGGCGGGCAACTGTCCTCCAGCGAACAGCCCGCATCCATGTCCGGCAGCACGACGATCTTTTCCGGCGACAATATCTTGGCCGTCTCCGCCATGAAGCGCACGCCGCAAAAAGCGATCACGTCCGCGTCCGTCTCCGCCGCCTTGCGCGACAATTCCAGCGAATCGCCAACGAAGTCCGACAAATCCTGGATCTCGGGCGACTGGTAATAATGGCCGAGGATAACGGCGTTGCGCTCCTTGCGCAGCCGGTCGATTTCGGCGCGCAGGTCGGTGCCCTGCGGAATATCCGTGATCGCGTTCATACCCTGTAACTCCTCGGTCCCATGGCTGGCCCTTTGTCCGCGCCCTAGCGCTGCTGCCGCCTGTTGGCCAGTACCTCGTTGATCGGTGTGGTGACGTCCCACTGGTCCTTGCTGCGCCGCTCGGCCGGAAAGGTGACGATCACCCGCGCATCGCCAAAGCCCATCGCGGCCAGCGGCGCACTCATGATCTTGCTCACCGCGCTGCGCCCATATTCACGCGCCTGCGCCATGCGTTCGGGCGAGCGCGCCGACGCCTCCGCCCGCGCCTGCGCATGGGCGGACACTTTCCGGCTGAGGGCCTCGCCCGCCGCCCGGGTCACGAACAGGCCACTGGTGCGCACCAGCGTCCGGCGCGCCTCGTCGACATTGGGCTTGTCCGGCGTCACATCGGGCGCATTGACGATCAGCGTGCGGCTCTTCTCGTTCCACTCCAGGTCGCGCGCGCTCAGCCCCGACAGGTCGATGAAATAATCGACCGAATAGGGCATCTTCACCAGCTGATCGGATTTCAGCCAGCCAAAGCCGCGCACATCCTGCGCCGTGCTCTGGACCGTGCCGTTCAGCCGCGAAACGCGAAGGTCGCTGGCACCTGCAATTTTTTCCGCGATGATCTTCGTCACCGCCGACCCGTCATCCTCGACCGCGACCACATAGTCGCGATCATAGCGCTGCCACCCGACCAGCATCGCCGCCCCCACGAACAGGATCAGCAGCGCGCCAAGGATCGGCCCGGCATAGCGTTGCCATGGGCGCCTCAGCGCATCTGCCATCGCCCATCCTCCAGCGGTGCGGCCAGACCCCGGCCGTCCAGATCGATCAGATGCGCCAGCACCGATCGCCCCGCCGCGCCATAGAGGCGCGGATCGACGCCCTTGTACATTTCGGCCACCATGTCGGGGATGGCGCTGTCGCCGTTGCGCGCCAGAAAGCGCAAAATCTGCCCCTCGCGCTGCTTGCGATGGCCCATCATGCCGCGCACCAGCCGCTGCGGGTTTTCGATCGGCTCGCCATGGGCGGGATAATAGATACGGTCGTCCCGCTCCAGCAACCGCTGCATCGACCGCATATAGGCGCTCATGTCGCCATCTGGGGGCGAAATCACGCTGGTCGACCAGCCCATCACATGGTCGCCGGTAAAGAGCACATTCTCCTCCAGCAAGGCGAAGCAGAGATGGTTGGAGGTATGCCCCGGCGTCGCCACCGCCTCCAGCGTCCAGCCCGGCCCGCTGACCTGCTCGCCATCGGCCAGCACGCGATCGGGCCGATAATCCGCGTCGAAGGCGGCGTCCGCCCGCGGCCCGTCATCGTCCAGCGTCAACGGCGCGCAGCCGATCACCGGCGCGCCGGTCATCGCGCTGAGCGGCCGCGCGGCCGGGCTATGGTCGCGATGGGTATGGGTGCATAATATCGCCACCACCGGGCGTCCGGCAATGGCCGCGGTCAGCGCGGCGAGATGATCGGGGTCCGCCGGGCCGGGATCGATCACCGCCACCGCATCCATGCCCACGACATAGGTTTGCGTCCCGGTATAGGTGAAGGGCGACGGATTGGGCGCCAGCACCCGCGCCACCAGCGGAGACAGCGACATCAGGACGCCGGTCGGCAGGTCGGCCGGATCGAAAGGTGTTGCCATGCATCCCATGTGCCCATTTATGCGCGGATTTCAAGGGCGTCGAAAAGGCCTTGCCCGGCCCCATAGATAGGAAGACGACAAATGAAAGATTGTCGCATCAACGGCTAATCGCCTAGACAAGGCGGATGCGACCTCCCGTCATAGCAATGGCAGCCATCGGCTTTATGGCGTTGGGCGGTTGCGACACCTATACTGTGCCGGTCGATGCCACCTACAAACGCCCCGCGTTCGACGGGACGTCGGTGGATTATGTCGATTATCGGCTGAACCTGACCGTTCCTGCCCGGTACGCCCCTATCATGGCACGGAATTTGGCCAGCACCACGGCAACCATCGCCGAGTGCGCGTCTGGTGTCGCATTCGCAAAGGTGCCGAATTTGACGCAAAATAGGGAGATGGGCTTCCAAAGCCAGTTTCGCCTCAAATATACCGTGCCGATGAACCATATGTGCGTGACCGTCGCAGGCGAACGCCTGTTCGAACGGTTCGAAACCTTGCCAACGCCACTTAAACCGCTGGTCCTGTTACAGTGACCGACATGACCCCCGCCCTTTCCGAACGCTGGCGCCAGCATCTCGCGCTCGACCGGCGGCGCTCCGTCCACACCGTCCGCGCCTATGTCGCCACCGCCGAGCGGCTGATCGCCTTCCTCGAACAGCATCGCGGCGAAGGCGTCAGCCCCGCCACGCTCGCGCACATCGATCAGGCCGAACTGCGCGCCTTCCTCGCCAGCCGGCGGACGGACGGCATCGGCAATCTCTCCGCCGCCCGCGAACTCTCCGCCGTGCGCGGCTTCCTCAGGTTCGTCGGTGGCGACGACGCCCGCGTGCCGCTGCTCAAGGGGCCGCGGGTCAAGCGCGGCCTGCCCCGCCCCATCTCTCCCGACGAAGCCGTCGCGCTGGCGCAGGACATCGCCGAGACGGCCCGCGAAGGCTGGATCGGCGCGCGCGACTGGGCGGTGCTGCTGCTGCTCTATGGCGCAGGCCTGCGCATCGGCGAGGCGATGGGCCTGCATGGCGACATATTGCCGCTGGGCGACACGCTGCGCGTCACCGGCAAGCGGGGCAAGACCCGCATCGTGCCCCTGCTGCCGCAGGTGCGCGCCGCGATCGACGCCTATGTCGACGCCTGCCCCTATCCGACCGCCCGCGACCAGCCGCTGTTCCGCGGCGCGCGCGGCGGGCCGCTTTCCCCCGCGCTCATCCGCCGCGCGGTGCAGGGCGCGCGAGGGCGGCTGGGCCTGTCGGACCGGACGACGCCCCACGCGCTGCGCCACAGTTTCGCCACCCACCTGCTTGGCCGCGGCGCGGACCTGCGCTCCTTGCAGGAGCTATTGGGCCATGCCAGCCTGTCCTCGACGCAGGTCTACACCCAGGTCGATGCCGCGCACCTGCTCGACATCTATCGCAACGCCCATCCCAGGGCGTGAAAGGGCCACGATAGCGCCGCATTTCCCGACCAGCCTGCATCGCTTCTCCATGGCGAGGGAAAATGCGATGATGCTGCGTCTGGTCCTGGCATTGCAGAGCGTCGGCGCCACCGACATTCCGCCCGACTTCGACCTGAAGCGGGTCAAGCCTTCGCCCGACGCCAATGCCATCATCGTCACCGCCCGCAAGCCAAGCCAGCGGGTCGATCGCGAACCGCTGAGCATCCAGCCGCCGCTCGGTCGGGCGGAGATCGGCCTGTTCGGCGACGTGAAGGCGAACCTCCATGTCGAAAGCCAGGGCTTCGGCAACGGCACCACCTCCCAGCGGGTGATGGTGGGGGTGAAGATTCCGTTCTGAACATCAGCCCTTGGGCCGCCAGGTCGCGAGCCGCCAGAGATAGAGGATCACCGCGCCCACCACGCAGGCGGTCGCCACCGGGCCGATATAATGGTCGATGTCCCGGAAATTCTGCCCCAGCACATAGCCGGCATAAGCCAGGATGACATTCCAGATCAGCGCCCCGCCCATCGTCCACAACAGGAAGCGGACATGCCCCATGCGGAACAGCCCCGCGGGCAGCGATATCATCGTGCGGAAGGCGGGCATGAAACGAAAGACGAAGACGACGATCTGGCCATATTTGCCGAACAGTCGGTCGAGCGCCTCGACATCGCGCCACTCCAGCGTCGCCCAGCGGCCGAAGCGATCGACCAAGGGTTTCAGACGCTCGAAGCCCAGCACATGGCCGACCAGATACCAGAAATAATTGCCGATCGTGGTGCCGATCGTGCCGGCCAGCAGCAGCCAGCCCATGTCCATCCGCCCCTGCCCGACGCGGATGCCGCCAATCCCCATGATGAGTTCGGACGGGATCGGCGGAAAGACATTTTCCAGGATCATCAGGAAGAAGATGCCCCAATAGCCGCCCGCATCGATCAGGCGGAGAACCCAGTCGGTCATCCTCGATATATCCACGCCGTCATCCCAGCGCCGGCTGGGATCTCACTTTTCTGATCAACGCTCCAGGAAGAAGAGAGATGCCAGCCTGCGCCGGCAGGACGAAAATAAGGCATCCCATCAAGCCGCCGCCCGCGCCGCCAGCCGGGCGTCTATCGCGTCCCAGATCAGGCCGCCGGTGTCGGTGCCGTCGAACGCGTCGATCGACACGATGCCGGTCGGCGAGGTGACGTTGATCTCGGTCAGCCACTCGCCACCGATCACGTCGATGCCCACGAACAGCAGCCCGCGGGCCTTGAGTTCCGGCCCCATGGCCGCGCAGATTTCGCGCTCCCTGTCGGTCAGCTCCGTCTTCGCCGCCGATCCGCCCACGGCCAGGTTCGAGCGAATCTCGCCCGCACCCGGAATACGGTTGACCGCGCCCGCGACCTCGCCATCGATCAGCACGATGCGCTTGTCGCCCTGCGCGACGCCGGGGATGAAGGCCTGCACCATGAACGGCTCGACCCAGGACGCGTTGAACAATTCCACCAGCGACGACAGGTTCGCGCCGTTGCTGCCGACGTGGAACACGGCCACGCCGCCATTGCCGTACAGCGGCTTGACCACGATCTCGCCATGCTCCGCCAGGAAGCTCTTCACCTGCGCCAGGTCGCGGGTGATCATCGTGGGCGGCATGAAGCGCGCATAATCGAGCACGAACAGCTTTTCGGGTGCATTGCGGACGCTGGCCGGGTCGTTCACGACCAGCGTTTCCGCCTGCACCCGCTCCAGCAAATGGGTGGCGGTGATGTAGCTGAGGTCAAAGGGCGGATCCTGCCGCATCCACACGACATCGACGTCGCGGCCCAGGTCCAGCAACTCCGGTTGTCCGAAGGCGAAATGGTCGCCCTGCACCTTCTGCACCTTGACCGGCCGCGCCTTGGCCAGCACCCGGCCATCGCGGAAGGTCAGGTCCGGCGCCAGATAATGATAGAGCCGATGCCCCCGCGCCTGCGCCGCCAGCATGATGTGGAAGGTCGAATCCCCCCCGATCTTGATGCCCTCCATCGGGTCCATCTGCACGGCGACGGTCAGGGGGTTGAGTTCGGTCATGCGCGCGGCTTCCTTCCATATCCGTTCGTGCTGAGTAGGGGCTGAGCGAAGCCGAAGTCCCATATCGAAGCACTATGCGGCACTTACCCTTCGATACGACCCTTCGACTTCGCTCAGGGTCTACTCAGGGCGAACGGGAGAGAAACGTCACCCCCCATGCCAGACATTGGCCAGATGGCGCGGCGCACGCCCCGGCGCAAGGAGGATGACGTCGATTCGCATGTCGTCCCCCGGTTTCGCCAGTTCGTGCCACAATATTTCCGCCGCCTTCGCCACCCGCGCCAGCCGCCGCTCGTCGATCGCCAGGTTGAGGTCCGCCGCGCTCGCCCGCGCCTTCACCTCGACGAAGGCCAGCATCGCGCCCCGCCGCGCGACGAGGTCGACTTCCCCCGCGGGCGTACGCAAGCGACGGCCGACGATCTGCCAGCCCTTCAGCCGCAGCCACCAGGCGGCGATGCGTTCGGCCTGCCGCCCGCGCTTCTCCGCCGCCGCTCTCGTCACCCCTTCAATTCCGTCGCCCGATCATAGAGCGTCCGCCGGTCCAGCCCCAATTTCTTCGCGACCTCGCCCGCCGCCTTGGACACCGACAGCCGGGTCAGCGCCTCCCGCAACGCCGCGTCGGCGTCCTCCGCGCTGGCGGGCGGCGCTTCGCCCGGCGGGCCGACGGTGACGACGATCTCGCCCTTGGGCGGCCCATCGGCATAGCGGGCGGACAGTTCGGACAGCGTACCGCAGGCGGTTTCCTCGAACGTCTTGCTGATCTCCCGGCTCACCGCCGCCTCGCGATCGCCCAGATGCGCGGCCATGGCCGACAGGCTTTCCGACAGCCGCGGCCCGCTTTCGTAGAAGACCAACGTCGCGCGCACGGCCGCCACCTCGTCCAGCGTATCGCCCCGCGCCTTCGCCTTGCTCGGCAAAAAGCCCATGAACAGGAAACGGTCGGTCGGCAGCCCCGACAAGGTCAGCGCCGCGATCGCTGCGCTCGGCCCCGGCAGGGTCGTGATCCGCCGCCCCGCCGCCCGCGCGTCGCGCACCAGCTTGTAGCCCGGATCGGAAATCAGCGGCGTCCCCGCGTCCGACAACAAGGCCACCGATTCGCCCGCCATCCGTTCGACCAGCCGCTGGCGGACATTTTCGGCGCTATGGTCGTGATAGGGGACCATGGGCCGGTCCGATCCGGCATGGCGCAGCAAGCGTGCGCTCACCCGTGTATCTTCCACGGCGACCACATCGGCCAGTCGCAGGACTTCCGCCCCACGCGGCGTAAGGTCACCAAGGTTGCCGATCGGCCCCGCAACGATATAAAGCCCAGGCTCTAGCCCAGAAGTTCGAGTTTCCATAAGGACGCCAGATGACAGAGACGGATGCCCCCCGGCAAGCAAATGTGTTCGCTGCCGTGAAGCGCGGCGCGCGTTGCGCCTTCATGGGGGCGGCCCTGTTCCTCGCCGCCTGTCAATCGATCGTGCCGAAGGGGCCGGCGCCCACCACCCCCACCCGCCCGACCCAGCCGACCGGGCCGGAGGTCGTACAGGGCCTGCCGACCGACGCCACCCGCCATCGCGTCGCGCTGCTCGTGCCGATGAGCGGCCCCAATGCGGGCGTCGGCCAATCGATCGCCAACGCCACCACGCTGGCGCTGATGGACACCCGGACCGACAAGGTCCGGATCACCACCTATGACACCGCGCTCGGCGCGGCGGCGGCGGTGACCAAGGCGCTGGCCGATGGCAACCGCCTGATCCTGGGGCCGTTGCTGGCGGAGGACGCCCGCGTGATCGGACCGATCGCCGCGCGCGCCAATGTGCCGGTGATCAGCTTCTCCAACGACGCCAGCATCGCGGGCAGCGGCGTCTATGTGCTGGGCTACAACACCGCCCAGTCGATCGACCGCGTCGTCGACTTCGCCAAGGGCAAGGGCCTGTCGCGCTTCGGCGCACTGGTGCCGCGCGGCACCTATGGCGAACGGGCGGGCAATGCATTGCTGCGCGCGGTCGAGCAGGCCGGCGGCACCGTCGTCTCCATGCAGACGTTCGACCGGACTCCTGCCTCCATCACCGCTGCGGTCAGGAAATTGCAGGCCTCCTCCAGCTATGATGCGCTGCTGATCGCCGACAGCGGCCGCGTCGCGCTCCAGGTCGCGCCGATCGTGCGGAAGAATGGCGGCGCCACCGCGCGGCTGCTCGGCACCGAATTATGGAATACGGAAGGCACGCTGGCCGCCAGCCCCGTGCTGCGTGGCGCCTGGTTCGCCAGCGTCTCCGACACGCTCTACCGCCAGCTCGCGACCAAATATCGCGCCCGCTACGGCGCATCCCCCTTCCGCCTGTCCTCGCTCGGCTATGATTCGGTGCTGCTGACGGTGCGGATCGCGCAGGACTGGAAGCCCGGATCGCCCTTCCCCGCCGCGCGGCTGCGCGACGCAGGCGGCTTTTCCGGCATCGACGGCGCCTTCCGCTTCAACCGCGCCGGCGTCGCCGAACGCGCGCTGGAAGTCAGCGAAGTCGGCGCCGGCGCCATCACCGTGGCCGATCCGGCCCCACGCGGCTTCGGCGAGTAATTCCGCCCCTGCCGGCGGGGTGGATCAGGACACCCGCCCCACCGGCAGGATCAGCGGCGCGTCGCCGTCCCGCTCGATCCGCGCCGTCACGCCATAGACCCGCGCCAGCGCATCCGCCGTCAGCACGTCCATCGGCGCGCCATCGGCCACCAGCGCCCCGCCGTCCATCAGCAGCAGCCGGTCGCAATAGCGCGCAGCCATGCCGAGGTCGTGCAGCACCGTCACCACCAGCGCCCCGCCGCGCGCCTCGCCGCGCAGCAGGTCCATGACGTCGATCTGATGTCCAGGATCGAGCGCCGCCAGCGGCTCGTCCGCGATCAGCCCGCGCGCGCCCACCGCCAGCGCCCGCGCCAGCAGCACCCGCGCCCGCTCGCCGCCCGACAATTCGGTCGCGACCCGGCCTTTCAGGTGCAGCACGTCGGCCCGCGCCATCGCCGCCTCGATCGCCGCTTCGTCCTCTTCCGACAGGCGTGACAGCGGGCCCAGATGCGGCAGCCGCCCCAGCGCCACCAGCCGCTCGACGCTGAGCGGCCAGTGCAGCGTCTGGCCCTGCGGCAGATAGGCGACGGCGCGCGCGATCGCCTGCCGGTCGAGCCGCTTCCCGTCCTGCCCGTCGATCAGCACTCGCCCCGCCTGCGGCGACACCAGTCCCAGCAACGCACGGATCAGCGTCGATTTGCCCGCGCCATTGGGACCGACCACGCCGACCAGCGCGCCCGGTTCCAGCGTCACGTCCACGTCGCGCACCGCCGCGTGGCGACCCAGCCGCACCGTCAGCCCCTGCGCCGATATCGTCACCATAGCCGCCGCTCCCGTATCAGATGGACCAGGAAGACCGGCACGCCCAGCAGCGCCGTCACCACCCCCAGTTTCAATTCGTTGTTCGTCGGGATCAGCCTGACCCCGATATCCGCCAGCGTCAGCAGCGCCGCGCCGCCCAGCAGCGAAGGCAGCAGCACCGCCGAGGGCGACCGGTCGGTCAGCGGCCGGACCAGATGCGGCACGATCAACCCGACGAAGCCGATCGATCCCGACACCGCGACCGCGCCGCCTACGCCGATCGCCACGCCCAGCATCATGCGCAGCCGCGCAGCCGACAGGTTGACGCCCAGCGCCTGCGCGCCATCCTCGCCCAAGGTCAGCGCGTCCAGCGTCCGCCCGTCCGCGATCAGCAGCGCCGCGCCCAAGACGACGCAGGGCAGCGCGATCCAGACATGGGCGTAGCTGCGATTTTCCAGACTCCCCATCAGCCAGCTCATGATTTCCATCGCAGCGAAGGGATTGGGCGACAGGTTGAGCGCCAGGCTGATCCCCGCCCCCGCCAGCGTCGCCACGGCGATGCCGGCCAGGATCAGCGTCAGCGGGCTTTCCACCGTGCCCGACAGCGCGAACAGGGTCAGGATGGCGACCAGTCCGGTCAATATGGCCAGCAGCGGCAGCACCATCGGATGCAGCTGCGCCAGCCCGAAATAGAGCGCGCAGACCGCCCCCAGCGCCGCCGCATTGGACGCGCCCAGCACCGACGGTTCGGCCAGCGGATTACGCAGATAGCCTTGCAACGCGGCGCCGGCCACGCCCAGCATCGCGCCGACGATCAGGCCCAGCAGCATCCGCGGCAGGCGCAGATCCAGCACGATGGTGCGGGCGACATCGTCTCCCCCGCCGGTCAGCACCGCGCCGATCCGCCCCGGACTGATCGCCACCGCGCCCAGCAGGACCGATCCGAACGCCGCCGCCACGACCAGCAGCAGCAGGCCGGGGATCAGCAACGGATGATGACGGCGCACGGTCATGGCTTGCCTCCTTGCCCATGCTTGATAAGGCGATGGGCATGACCAGCAGGATATTTCTGGCGGCGACCGCGCTGATCGCACTGACCGGCGCTGCCGCCCCCACGGCGCCGCGCCGCATCGTCTCGCTCAACGTCTGCGCCGACCAATATCTGCTCGCCCTCGCCGATCCCGCTCAGATTGCCGCGCTCAGCAGCAATGCGCGCGATCGCGAACTGTCCGCTGCGGCGACCAGGGCGCGCGGTTTTCGCACGCTGCGCCGCCCCGCGGAGGAAGTGCTGGCGATCCGCCCCGACCTGATCCTGGGTTTCCCGATCGGCCCGAATGCGGTGGCGGGCGCGCCGCCGGGCCAGTGGCGCACGCTCGGACTCGCCAGCGCCGACAGCTATGGCGCGATCCTCGACCAGATCAGGCAGGTGGCGCGCGCGACCGGCCATGTCGATCGCGGCGAGGCGCTGATCGCGGCCATGAATCGCGATCTCGCCGCCCTGCCCCGTCCCAGGCGTGGCGGCGTCGCGGCCTATTATCAGCGGCGCGGCTATATGACCGGCACCGGCACGCTGATCGATGATCTGATGCGCCGCGTCGGCCTCACCAACCTCGCCGCCAAACTCGGCAAACCGCCGCTGGCGCAAGTGCCGCTGGAAGAAATGGTGGCGGCGCGGCCCGACTGGCTGATCGTGGAAAGCGCCACCGACCGCGTGGTCGATCAGGGCACCGAAATGCTGCACCATCCCGCGCTCGCCGCCGTTCCGCGCATCAGCCTGCCGCAAAGCTGGACCGTGTGCGGCGGCCCCGCCTATGTGCAGGCGGCGCGCACCATCACGGCGCGACTGAACGCGCCGCGCTGAAGGGGCAGGCATCACGCCCGCCCCCTTGCCTGTCGATCAGAAGCGGACACGCACGCCGCCATAGGCAGCGCGGCCATAGGAGCCATAGCCATAGGCCGTCTGGTACGTCTCATCGAACAGATTGTCGATGCGACCATAGACTTCCAGATGCGCGCCCAGCGGCATCGAGGCCCGCACCCCGGCCAGCGCATAGCCGTCCAGCCGCCGCGTATTCGCCGCATTGTCGAAGCTGTCGCCCACCATCGTGACCGTCGCGCCGGTCGACAGGCCGAACGACCAGACATAGTCGGCCGACACGCTCACCGCATTGGCGGCGCGGCGGGCCAGGCGATTGCCATAGGTCGCCGATCCCGCCGACCGGTCGCGCGCATCGACATAGCTGTAGCTGCCGGTGACGGTCAGCGCATCGACCGGCTTCAGCGCGATCGACGCTTCCACGCCCTTGGCGCGGGTGCGGTCCAGATTGCCATAGGTGAAGGTGGCGTTGTCATAATTGATCTGGTTGCGCGTATCCCGGCGGAAAGCGGTGACCGACAACATCGCCCGACCACCGTCCAGGCTCTGGTCGAACCCGACATCATAGCTTTTGGACCGTTCAGGGCGCAGCGCCGCATTGCCGCTAAAGCTGTCGTACAGTTGATAGAGCGACGGCGCCTTGAAGCCTTCGCCATAGCTCAACCGCACATTGGTCGCGCCGCCATTGGGCGAATAGTTGGCGTTCGCGCCGAAGGTCGTCGCGCCGCCAAACTGGCTATGGTCGTCATGGCGCACGCCACCGGTCACGGCCAGACCCGTGAAGGGCTTGACGATCGCCAGCCCATAGACGCTGTCGATGTTGATCTTCGCGCTGGCGGTCGAACCGAAGCCGAAGAAATCATAATCCGGCCGCTCATGCTCATAGCCGAACAGCAGCTTGGCCTGGTCGACCGGCGCGTAGACGCCTTCATATTCGAAGCGCAGGTTGGTGCCCGAATAGCCATAGTCTGGGTCGGTGCCGCGCACGAAATAATAGTCGCGATCGTTGCGCATCCAGGTGACGGCGGCGCGGTTGGTCAGCTTGCCATCCAGCAGCGCCAGATTGAGGCCCGCATAGCCGACATATTGGTCGAGCTTGCTGACGTCGCTGCTGTCGGCGGGTGCGCCGAAGAAGCTGTCATAATCGAGGTCGGCATGGATATAATAGCCGCGCAGGTCCAGGCTCAGCATATCGGTGAAGTTGAGCTTCAGCCTGGCGTTGGTCGCGATATTCTCGGTCCCGTCGCGCTCCGTACCGCCTGCGGCCGACGAAATGCCGTCGGTGCGGAAATAGGCCGCGCCTACGCCGCCCGCGGCGATGCCGCTGGTGCCCGACACGTCCGCCTTGGCGCTCAGCGTGTCGCTATAGCCATAATCCACCGATGCGTTCGCGCCGAAGCCCTCGGCCGGCACGCCGGTCATCAGGTTGACCACGCCACCGATCGCCTGGCTGCCATGGACCACCGAGTTGGAGCCGCGCAATATTTCGATCCGCTGGATATTGCCGGTCAGCAGCGGGCCGAAATCATAGCCGTCGCCGATGCCGCTGGGATCGTTGACCTTCACCCCGTCGATCAGCACCAAAGTCTGCGTCGTCTCCGCGCCGCGCAGCGACACGCCGGTCACGCCGCCGGTCGATCCGTTGCGGTTGAAGCGCACGCCCGGCGTCGTCGCCAGCAAATCGACCACATCGATCGCCTGCCGCGTCTTGATCGTCTCCGCGTCGATCACGGTGATCGCCTGGCCGACCTCGTCGCGCGACTGCGCAATGCCCGTGGCGGTGACGACGATCTCGTCATCCTGCGCCCATACCGGCGTCGCCACGATCAGCGCCACCAGAGAAATGCCTGTTTTCAACATATATACCCCCCGGCGCCGGTGCGACTTGGGCTGGGGCGTCCGCAATGCGGTCGGGCGGAAGCAAGGGATGGCGCCATATCCCGTCCACAACCCGATGCGGCCCCGGCCGCATGGCGTCGCTCGACGGAAAAACCACCGTGCCCCGGCCATCCCCTGGACCAAAGCAAGAGCGACCAAGCGCCGGCAGGTCTCCTGGCTCGCGGGTCGCAGCACGGATGCATAGCCTTCCCGGACATGGGTCCAGTGGCCGGTCTTTCGACCATATGCATCGCACTATCCGCTTACAGTTGCAGGGACAGCCACGGAATTGGGCGCTCGCACGCCCGCACCGCATTCCCGATTAAGCCCGTTGCCGGGCACCGGCGCGATCATCTCGCAGGGGAAGCCAAGCCGCCCCCACGCCGCGCGCTCTAAGGGAAAGCGGATGCGATGCCAAGCGGCACCGGGTTTAAGCCAACGGCCTGTTGCTCCGCAGCAACATGGCGTCCCGCCGCGCCAGCACGACCAGCGGCAAGCCGGCCTCTTCCGCGCGGGCCGCCGCCAGCCGGGTCGGCGCGGAAATGGTGACGAGCAACGGGCATTGGCTCAGCACCGCCTTCTCCACCAGTTCATAGGAACAGCGCGACGACAGCAGCGCAAAACCGCCGTCCCAGGCCGCGCCAGCCCGCGCCATCGCCCCGATCAGCTTGTCGAACGCATTGTGCCGGCCGACATCCTCGCGCGCCAGCCGGACGGCCCCGTCCGCCCCGACCCAGGCCGCGGCATGGGCCGCGCCGGTCGCCGCGTTCAACGGCTGGTGATCGTGCAGCGCCGCCAGCGCGCGAAAGATGGCGGCGCGGTCCGCCCGCGACGTCGTCGCCACGCGCGGCAGCGGCCGGATCGCCTGCTCCAGATTCTCGATCCCGCATATGCCGCAGGAGGATTCGGACGCGCGATGCCGTACCCGCTCCAGCAGGGCATCGGTGCGGTCCTGCGGCAAGGTCGCGCGGGCGACGATGCCCTGTCCGGTCCGATGGGTATCGACATCGAACGCCGCGTCGCCCGGCCCGATCAGCCGCTCGCCCAACGCAAAGCCCAACACCAGGTCGCCAATGTCGGTGGGCGTCGCCATCAGCACCGCATAGCCGATGCCGTTAAATTCGACCGCGACCGGCACCTCGTCGGCCAGCGCGCGGTCGATCGCCTGCGTCCCGCCGTCCGGGGTCAGGCGATCGAAAGTCAGCGGGCGGGCGGCGGCATCATCCATCATCACGGCGTAGCGATGGACGGCGTGCCGCTCAACCGGCGTCGCAATGCCCGGCCTCGTCCACCGCGTTGAATTGCGCCGCATCGACAGCGGGCGCCGGCCTGCCCTGCGCCATGCGCGCGACGGCGGCGGCGACCATCGGCGACAGGCGCTCGGGCTGGTCCTGCGCGATGGCGATGATCTGCGCCTTCATCCGCGGATCCCAGAAGCGGGTCAGATGCTCGGCCAGCGCTTCCGTCGCCTTCGCCTCGCCCATCATCGCCATGTTGCGGGCGATCTGGTGCGCCATATAGACCAGCCGGTCCGTGGTGGACATGACATGGGTGTCGTCGCTCATGTCCGTCATCCTATTCGGCCGCTTCCAGCGGCGCGATGCGGCGGCTGGTCCGGGCCTGCTGCGCATAATCCTGCTGCCAGTCGCTCGGCCCGTTCGACGCCATCACCTGCACCGCCGTCACCTTATATTCCGGGCAATTGGTGGCCCAGTCCGAATAGTCGGTGGTGATGACGTTCGCCTGCGTCTCGGGATGGTGGAAGGTCGTATAGACCACACCCGGCGCGACCCGCTCGGTGATGAGCGCACGCAGGGTGGTCTCCCCCGCCCGGCTGCGCAGCGTCACCCAGTCGCCATCCTTCAGGCCGCGATTGTCCGCATCGCTCGGATGCATTTCCAGCCGATCTTCCGGATGCCACGCCGTATTGGCGGTCCGCCGCGTCTGCGCGCCGACATTATAGTGGCTCAAAATGCGCCCGGTCGTCAGCAGCAACGGGAAGCGCGGCCCGGTCTTCTCGTCGGTCGGCACATAGTCGGTGACGACGAACTTGCCCTTCCCCCGCACGAAGCCGTCGATATGCATGGTTGGCGTGCCGTCGGGCGCGGCGTCGTTGGCCGGCCATTGCAGCGATCCTTCCGCCTCCAGCCGGTCATAATGGACGCCGGCGAAGGTAGGCGTGAGCGCGGCGATCTCATCCATGATTTCGGACGGGTGGCCATAGGTCCAGCCCAAGTCCATGGCGTTGGCCACCAACTGCACGATCTCCCAGTCCGCATATCCATTGAGCGGCGCCATCACCTTGCGCACCCGCTGGATGCGCCGCTCGGCATTGGTGAACGTGCCGTCCTTTTCCAGGAAGGTCGATCCGGGCAGGAAGATATGGGCGTAATTGGCGGTTTCGTTGAGGAACAGATCCTGCACCACTACGCACTCCATCGCCGCCAGCCCCGCCGCGACATGATGGGTATTGGGATCGGACTGGAGGATATCCTCGCCCTGCACGAACAGCCCCTTGAACGTCCCGTCGGTCGCGGCGTCCAGCATGTTGGGGATGCGCAATCCCGGCTCGGCGTCCAGCGCCACGCCCCATGCCCGCTCGAACAGGCTGCGCGTCGCGGTGTCGGACACATGGCGATAGCCCGAAAATTCATGCGGGAAGCTGCCCATGTCGCAGGCCCCCTGCACATTATTCTGCCCCCGCAGCGGGTTCACGCCCACGCCCTCGCGCCCGACATTGCCGGTCGCCATGGCCAGGTTGGCGATCGCCATCACGGTCGAACTGCCCTGCGAATGTTCGGTGACGCCCAACCCATAATAGATGGCGCCATTGCCGCCGGTGGCATAGAGCCGCGCCGCGGCGCGCACGTCCTGCGCCTTCACGCCGGTCAGCGGCTCGATGGCCTCGGGCGAGCGCGCCGCCTCCGACACGAAATCCGCCCAGTCGGCAAACTCGTCCCAGTCGCACCGCGCCCGAATGAAAGCCTCGTCATAGAGCTTCTCGGTCACGACCACATGGGCGATCGCGGTCAGCATCGCGACATTGGTGCCGGGTCGTAAGGGCAGATGATGTTCCGCCGCGACATGGGGCGATTGCACCAGATCGGTGCGGCGCGGATCGATGACGATCAGCTTCGCGCCCTGCCGCAAACGCTTCTTCATGCGACTGGCGAAGACCGGATGCCCATCGGTCGGGTTGGCGCCGATGACGAGGATCACGTCCGCGGCCATGACGCTGTCGAAATCCTGCGTCCCCGCCGACGTGCCGAAAGTCTGGCTCAAACCATAGCCGGTCGGCGAGTGGCAGACGCGCGCGCAGGTATCGACATTGTTGTTGCCGAACCCCTGCCGGATCAGCTTCTGGACAAGGAACGTCTCCTCATTGGTGCAGCGGCTCGACGTAATCCCGCCGATGCTGCGCGTCCCATATTTCGCTTGGATGCGCCTAAACTCACTCGCGGTATAGGCGATCGCCTCGTCCCACGACACTTCGCGCCACGGCTCGCTGACCGACGCGCGGATCATCGGGTTCAATATCCGGTCCTGATGCTGCGCATAGCCCCAGGCGAAACGGCCCTTGACGCAGCTATGGCCGCGATTGGCCTTGCCGTCCTTCCACGGCACCATGCGCACCAGTTCCTCGCCCCGCATTTCCGCGCGGAAGGTGCAGCCGACGCCGCAATAGGCGCAGGTGGTGACGACGGCGCGATCGGGCGTGCCGACCTCCACCACCGCCTTTTCGATCAGGCTCGCGGTCGGGCAGGCCTGCACGCACGCGCCGCAGGACACGCATTCCGACCCCAGAAAATCCTCGCCCTGCGACGGTGACACTTTGGACTCGAAACCCTTATTCTCGATCGTCAACGCGAACGTGCCCTGCACTTCCTCGCAGGCGCGCACGCAGCGCGAACAGACGATGCATTTGCTGGGATCGAAATCGAAATAGGGGTTCGACTGGTCCTTTACCTGCCCCATATTGGTTGCGCCGTCATAGCCATAGCGCACGTCGCGCAGGCCCACCGCGCCCGCCTGATCCTGCAATTCGCAGTCCCCGTTCGCACCGCAGGTCAGGCAATCGAGCGGATGGTCGGAGATATACAGTTCCATCACCCCGCGCCGCAATTGCTTCAGCCGGTCGGTCTGCGTCCGCACCACCATGCCGTCGGCGACCGGCGTGGTGCAGGACGCGGGATAGCCGTTGCGGCCTTCGACTTCGACCAGGCACAGCCGGCACGACCCGAAACTCTCGACACTGTCGGTCGCGCACAGCTTGGGAATCGACCCGCCCGTCAGCGACGCCGCACGCATGATGCTGGTGCCTTCGGGCAGGGTCACGCTCTGCCCGTCGATGGTCAGGGTGACGGACTTGCCCGTGGCGAGCGCCGGCGGCGTGCCATGATCGGTTTCGCGATTGAAGCTCATTCCGCTGCCTCCTTGATGGGTGCAGGCGCACCGAAATCCTCGGGGAAATAGTCGAGCGCGCTCAGCACCGGATAGGGGGTGAAGCCCCCCAGCGCACATAGCGACCCATATTTCATCGTATCGGCCAGATCGCGCAGCAAAGCCGTCTGCCCCTCGATCGACACATCGATCCGGGATGGAGAGCGAGAATATAGCGCCTTCCCCAACCCCCCGTCATCCCAGCGAAGGCCGGGATCTTTCTTCTCTTCACCCCCCGGTCGTTGCGAAATGATTCGATCCATAATCTCCACCCCGCGCGTCGATCCGATCCGGCAGGGCGTGCATTTGCCGCAACTCTCCGCCGCACAGAATTCCATCGCGAAACGGGCCATATGCGCCATGTCGACACTGTCATCGAACACCGTTATCCCGGCATGGCCGATCAGCCCGCCAGCCTGCGCAAAGGCTTCATAATCGAACGGCAGATGGAACATGCCGGGCGGGAAATAGGCGCCCAAAGGCCCGCCCACCTGCACCGCCCGCACCGGTCGCCCGCTCGCCGTGCCGCCACCAATCTCGTTCACCAGTTCGCCCAGCGTGATCCCGAAGCCGATCTCATACAGCCCGCCATGCCGCACATTGCCCGCCAGTTGCACCGGCATCGTGCCCCGCGACCGCCCGAACCCGACCGCCGCATAGGCCTCCGCACCTTCGCTTAGGATGAAAGGCACGGCCGCCAGCGACAGCACATTGTTAATGACGGTCGGCCGCCCGAACAGCCCCTGGAGCGCCGGCAAAGGCGGCTTGGCGCGCACCTGCCCGCGCTTGCCCTCGATCGAATCGAGCAGCGCCGTTTCCTCGCCGCAAACATAGGCGCCCGCCCCCTCGCGCACCTCCAGCGTGAAGGGCGCGACGATGTGCGCCGACGCCTCGATCGCCGCGCGCATGGTCGCGATGCAAAAGGGATATTCGGAGCGGATATAGGTATAGCCATGCCGCGCGCCTACCGCGTGAGCGGCAATCGCCATCCCCTCGATCAGGCAGAAGGGATCGCCCTCCATCAGCATCCGGTCGGCGAAGGTGCCGCTGTCGCCCTCGTCGGCGTTGCAGACGATAAACTTCTCGTCAGCAGGCGCGTCCAGCACCGTCTGCCACTTGATCCCGGTCGGGAAACCCGCCCCACCGCGCCCGCGCAGGCCCGACCCTTTGACCGTATCCACCACGGCCTGTGGTGCCTGCGCCCGCGCCTTTTCCAACCCAACCCAGCCGTCCTGCGCGGCATAGTCGGTCAGGCTCAACGGATCGATCACACCGCACCGCGCAAAGGTGAAACGCTGCTGCCCGGCGAAGAAGGGCAGTTCCGCCACTGGCCCCAGCCGCGAAGCATGGCTGCCCTCCAGCACCGCCGCCACATCATCCGGCCCGACCGGCCCAAAACCGATCCGCCCCGCGTCCGTGTCCACCTCGACCAGTGGCTCGATGCTGAACAGCCCGCGCGACCCGGTCCGCACCACCTCGCACCCGGCCTGTGCAAAGGCGCGCGCCACATCGTCCGCGCCCAGCGCCACCGACGCCATGTCGCGGCTCACAAACACGCGCATCATGCCGCCACCTCCAGCGCGATCCGCTCCAGCGCGGCCGCATCGATCCGCGCCACCGGCCGCCCGTCGACCAGCGCATTGGGGCCGATCGCGCACAGACCCAGGCAATAGACCGGCTCCAGCGCCACTTGTCCGTCGCCCCGCGTCTCGCCCATCGCCACGCCCAGACGCTGCGCCGCCGCCGCCTCGATCGCCGCACCGCCGCGCGCCTGGCAGCTTTCCGCCCGGCACAGCTTCACCACATGCCGCCCCGGCGCGACCCGCCGAAAATCATGGTAGAAGGTGACGACCCCATGCACATCCGCGCGGCTGAGGTTCAGCGCCTTGGCGATCGCCGGCACCCACGCATCGTCGATATGGCCGGCCTCTTCCTGCATCGCGTGCAACAGCGGCAATAGCCGGTCGCGCGTCGCGCCATGGCGCGCAGTCCATGCGCCGATAAATTCTTCCATTTCTACCCTGCCTTCTGGCCCGATTTTGGGTGCGATCCTGCGCCCCGGCCGTCAGCGGGTCAAATCGAAGTCGTCCATCTTTGATAGAAAAACCCTATCAGGAAATCCGGAAGCCCGATGGCAGGCGCAGGTCGCGCGCGACCCCCAGCACCGCCTGCGCCAACGGCCCCATCGGTGCGCTGTCGGATACGATCACGCCGACCCGGCTGCCCTCGTCCGTTTCCGGCATGGCATGGGTCCGCGCCCAGTTCAGCCCGTCGAGCAAGGCCGCATGGCTGTCGGGAATGATCGAACAGAGCCGCCCCTGCTGCACCAGCCCCAGCAGCGCGACATAGCTGTCCGCCGTCACCAGCGGCCGCAGCGCCAGCCCCCGCTCGGCCAGCCGCGCGTCGAGAATCCGCCGGTTCTGCATCCCCTGATGCAGCAGGCAGAGCGGCAGGCCCGCCAGCGTCGCCCAGTCGAGCGGATCGGGCACCGCCACGCCGCCCACCGCGCTCACCAGCATCGTCCGCTCGACATAGAGCGGCACCGACAGCGCATGGGCGGGCGGCTCGAAATCCAGATAGGTCAGCCCCGCATCCAGCTCGAACGCCGCCAGTTCCCGCTCGATCTGGCGCGACGTCAACGCCCGGATCGACACGTTGAGGCCGGGATGCCGCGCCTGCATCGCCGCGACTAGGCAACCGATGGCGGGCATCGCCGCCGGGATCGCGCCCAGCCTGAGTTCCCCTTTCAGCGGCCCGCGCGCCGTCTCCGCCGCCTGCCCCAGCGCTTCGGCCGCCGCGACCAGTTGTCGCGCCCAGGGCAAGATCGCATCCCCCTCCGCCGTCAGCCCGCCATATTTGCGGTCGCGCCGGATCAGCCGCTTGCCCAGTTGCGCCTCCAGCGTGGCGATCCCCGCCGACAGGGTCGGCTGGGACACATTGCAATGCGCCGCGGCGCGGGCAAAATGGCCTTCGCGCTCCAGCGCCAGAAAATATTCGACGAGGCGGGTCTGCATCGATTCTGCTATAGGCTTTATAGAGGGGAGCTATCAAGCGATGCACGAAGGACGGATTTTGGGCGCCATATTGGCCGGCGGCCGCTCCAGCCGCTTCGGCAGCGACAAGGCGCTGGCCCGCATGGCCGACGGCCGCACCCTGATCGATCATGCGATGGCCGGCCTTGCCCCCCATGTCGCGACGGTCGTCATTTGCGGCCGGGAAGGCGGCCTGCCGGATCGCCCCGCGCCCGACATGGGGCCGCTCGGCGGATTGAACGCGGCGCTCCATCATGCGCTGGACCATGGCTTCGCCGGGGTGCTGACCACCGGCTGCGACATGCCCTTCTACCCCGCCGCCCTGCCCGCCGCCCTGATCGGCGAGGGCGCCGCCATCCTGAAAGGCCAGCAACTGCTCGGCTGGTGGCCTGCGACGCTGGCGCCGCAACTCGACGCCCATCTGGCGGAGGATAACAACCGCTCCATCCACGGCTGGCTCGCCCGCATCGGCGCGCGCATGGTGGCGATGCCCGGCCTCGTCCTCCCGAACATCAACCGGCCGGAGGATCTGGCGAACCTCTCCTGCAACGGCGGTCCGCGCTGACCAGCGTCTAAGCCTGTCCCACCCCCTGTCCGGCAAGGACATTTGCTGCTAAGGGTCGAGCTTCACATCTGCGATGCGCGAAAAGCTTGCGACTTTCCGCCATGATCGCCTCACCGACAAGGACCGCCGCCATGAACATCGCCCTGACCGCACAGCCCACCCGCTCTGCCTTCAGGAAAGCCGTTCATGCCTGCCATCACTCTTTCGAATCTCTGCTGGTCCACGCCTGACGGAACGCCCGTCCTTTCCGGCCTGGACTTCCGCTTCATCCCCGAACGCATCGGCCTGATCGGCCGCAACGGCGTCGGCAAATCGACGTTGCTCGCACTCATCGCAGGCGATCGAACACCTGCGAAGCGGCAGATCAGCGTCACCGGCGCTGTCGCGACCCTGCGCCAAACACGCGATGCCGATCCCGGCCGGACCATCGCCGATCTGTTTGGCGTCAGCGCATCCCTGGCGCTGCTCGATCGGGCGGACGCGGGCACGGCGACGATGGACGACCTCGACCAGTGCGACTGGACCCTGCCCGGCCGCCTTGCCGACGCCCTGGCGGAGGTGGGGCTTGAGGCCGATCCCGGCACATCACTGGCGCACCTGTCCGGTGGCCAGCACACCCGCGCCGCGCTCGCCGCCGCTCTTTTCGCCCGGCCCGACTGGCTCATTCTGGACGAGCCGACCAACCATCTCGACGCCGACGGTCGCGACGCGCTCATCACTCTGCTCGGCCGCTGGCGCGGCGGAGCGATCGTCGTCAGCCACGACCGCGCGCTGCTGGAGACGATGGATGCGATCGCCGAACTGACCAGCCTCGGCATCACGCGCCATGGCGGCAACTGGTCGGCCTGGCGCGCGCGCAAGGATATCGAGCTGGCCGCCGCCCATCATGCACTCGACCAGGCGCAGCGGCAGGCGTCCGACCTCGCCCGCAGGACGCAGCTCGCGACCGAGCGTCAGCAGCGCCGCGACGGCGCGGGCGCGCGGCAGGCGGCGAAGGGCGGTATGCCACGCATTTTGCTGGGCAAGCGCAAGCAGCAGGCCGAACAATCGAGCGGAGACGCGGCCCGCCGCGCCGATCAGCAGCGCGCGGAAGCGCAGGTGGCGATGACCGAAGCGCGCGCCCGAATCGAAATACTCGATCCGCTGCGTGTCTCCCTGCCTTCCGCCAATGTCCCGACCGGCCGTATGCTGCTGACGCTGGAAGCGGTCACGGCCGGCCATAATCCCGTCAACCCACCGCTACGCGATCTCAGCCTGACCATCGCCGGACCGGAGCGAATCGCCATTACAGGCCCCAATGGCGTCGGCAAATCGACCCTGCTGCACCTGATCGCGGGCCACCTCGCGCCACTGTCGGGCCACATCCATCGCTCCGCCGACTACGCCCTGCTCGATCAGGACGCCAGCCTGCTCGATGCCGATGCCAGCATCGCCGACAATTTCGCACGCCTGCATCCCGGCGCCTCCCGCAACGCCGTCCATGCCGCGCTCGCCCGCTTCCGCTTCCGCGCCGACCTGGCGCTGCAACGGGTGGAAAGCCTGAGCGGCGGGCAGAGGCTGCGCGCCGCGCTCGCCTGCGTACTGGGCGGAGAGACGTTGCCCCCGCTGCTGCTGCTGGACGAGCCGACCAACCATCTCGACCTCGATTCGATCGCCGCGATCGAACAGGGCCTCGCCGCCTATGATGGCGCGCTGCTCGTCGTCAGCCACGACCCCGCCTTCCTCGACGCGATCGGCATCACGCGGCGGATTGCCCTGCCACTGCGCTGAGGCTCAATGGGCGGCGGAGGTGTCCACAGGCCCGGTCGGACGCGGCGCGAGCCAGACGATGATCGCGGCGCCGAACAGAATCAGCGCTGAGATGAAGAAGATATGGTCGACCGCCGTCACGATCGCCTCCTGCTCCACGATATTGGAGATGGTCTGGCGGATCTGCTCGGTGGAAAAGCCCAGGCCGCCCAACTGCGCCTGCGCATCGGCCGGTTGCAATACGCTTGCCAGCTCGTTGCGCGACACGCGCTGCGAATCGCTCCAGCCGGTCAGCACCAGCGAGGTCGCGATCGCGATCGCCATGGTGCGGACGAAATTCTGGAGACCCGCCGCCGACGCCGTTTCGCTCGGCAGCACGGATCCCAGCGTCAGCGTGGTCAGCGGAATCATGAAGAAGGGCATCGCGAAGCCCTGGATGAATTGCGGCGCCGCCATCGTCCAGAAATCAATGCCGCTGGTCCAGTGCGCGCGCCACAATGTCATCAGCCCCAGCCAGAAGACCGCGCCTGAAATCATCAGCCGCGGATCGACCTTCCCCACGAAACGCGCGGCGACAGGGGCGGTCATCAGCGCCGCCATGGCGGTGAAGGCGGTCAGGATGCCAGCCCAGGTGGCGGTATAGCCCTGCGTCATCTGCAACCATTGGGGGATGATGACGATGCCCGAAAAATAGGCGCCAAAGCACAGCGCCAGCGAAAACACGCCGGAGGTGAAGCCGATATGGCGGAACACCCGCAGATCGACGACCGGATGCTCCTCGGTCAGTTCCCAGATGATGAAGGCGAAGAAACCGATCACCGCCAGCACGCCCAGGATGACGATCATCGGATCGGCGAACCAGTCATGATCGCGACCGATGTCCAGCATGACCTGCAGGCAACCGATCCAGAAGACCAGCAGGAACAGGCCCATCTTGTCGATCGGCACCTTGGCCGTGTCGGTCTCCACCGGCCGCAGCAGCGCCTGCGCGGCAAAGACGCACATCACCGCGATCGGCAGGTTGATGAAGAAGATCCAGTGCCAGCTCCAATTGTCGCTGATATAACCGCCGATGATCGGACCCATCGCCGGGCCGAGCAGCGTCGTCATCGCCCACAGGCCCATGGCGCGGGGTCGCGCCTCCGGCGGGAAGATGCGCATCAGCAGCGTCTGCGACATCGGCATGATCGGCCCGCCGCAAATGCCCTGGCCGATGCGGCAGGCGACGATCATGCCCAGGGTCATCGACATGCCGCACAGCAGCGAGAAGATGCCGAACCCGACCATCGCGAAGGTGAACATCTTCACCACGCCGAAACGCTGCGCCAGCCAGCCGGTCAGCGGCACGCAAATGGCCTCCGCCACCGCATAGGATGTGATGATCCACGTCCCCTGGTCGGGCGATATGCCAAGATTGCCCGCAATGTGCGGCACCGAGACATTGGCGATGGTCAGGTCCAGCACAACCATGAAATTGCTCATGGCCAGCACCAGTCCCGCCAGGGTCCGGGTGCGCGGCGAGAGCCGCGAGAAGATATCGTCGTCGCTGCTCATCGCCCGAACCTTCCTCAATCTCGCCCTACTTGTCGGACAGGTCGATCTCGACATCCATGGACAGGCCGACGCGCAGCGGATGCGCGGCCAGTTCCTTGGGGTCGAGCGCGATCCGCAGCGGCAGACGCTGCACCACCTTGATCCAGTTGCCGGTCGCGTTCTGCGCCGGGATCAGCGACATGGACGATCCGGTGCCGCCGGAAAAGCCGACGACCTTGCCATGATAGACGACGCCGCTGCCATAGAGGTCGGACGTCACCTTGGCGGGCATGCCGACGGTCACGCCGCGCAGTTGCCGCTCCTTGAAATTGGCGTCGACATAGACCTGGGCGAGCGGGACGATGCTCATGATCGGGCTACCCTGCGCCACGCGCTGGCCCACCTGCACCTGCCGCTTGGTGACGACGCCGTCGATCGGCGCGCGGATGACCGCGCGGTCGAGGTTCAGCTTCGCCGAATCGAGCTTGGCCTGCGCCGCCATCACCGCCGGGTCGGTATCGACCGTCGATCCGCGCACCAGCGCATCATTGGCCGCCAGTTGCCCGCTGGCAGCGCTGCGGGTCGCCTGCGCTGTCTGGACGCCGGCGCGGGCCAGGTCCAGCGCCGCCCGCGCGGAGGCATAGGCCTTGCGCGCGCCGGTCACTTCATCGCCCGACACCGCGCCATCGCCCACCAGCGCCTCGCGCCGTTGCAGGTCGATCCGCGCCTTGTCGAAGTCGGCCTGGGCGGTCGCCATCTGCGCGCGCGCCTGCACGATATCCGCGCCGCGCGCATCCACCTGCGCCGCCAGCGACGTGCTGGTCGCCGCGGTCTGGCGGAAACGACGCCTGGCTTCGGCCAGGTCGGCTTCGGCCTGCGCCACCGCGATCTTCGCGTCGGTCGGGTCCAGCTTCACCAATATGTCGCCGCGCTTGACCTGCTGGGTGTCGCTGACCAGCACCTCAGTCGCCTGCGCCGACATCAGCGGCGTCACCTGCGCCATTTCGGCATTCACATAGGCATTGTCGGTGGCGACATGGGTGCGGCCGACCAGCAGATACCAGACACCCCACAACAGCCCGCCGACGATGACGACCAGGCCAAGCCGGATCAGCCATGTCTTGCGCGCCGACTGGCGGCCTTCCTGCTGCATATCGTCGCTGTCGGGCGCTGTGGTTTGCGGATTGGCGTCAGCCATGGGGCTTGTCCTTGGACTGGAAGTCGCTGGCGGCGAAGCCGCCGCCCAGCGCACGGATGAGAGCAATATCGGTAGAGAAGGCGCTCGCCTCCAGCCCTGCGAGGGACTGGCGCGCGCCGAGCAGTTGGTCCTCGACATTCAACACGTCGAGATAGGTGGACAGCCCGCCCTTATAGCGTTTCTGGGCGATGCCATAGGCGTCCTCCGATGCGGCGACCGCCGCGCGGGCATCGACCAGCCGCTGGTCCAGCGTCTTGCGCGTGGTGACGGCGTCGGCCACCTCCTGATAGGCGGCCAGCACGGTCTTGTCGTAGGACGCGACCGCCTCGTCATAGGTGGCACGCGCGCCGCGATACTGGCCCTGCAAGGCCCCGCCATGGAAGATCGGCAGGCTGATCGCCGGGCCGACTGTGCCGAACAGCGATCCCTTGTCGAACAAGCTGTTGATGAAGGGCTTGGGCGTACCGGTCGCCGACGTGCCGCTGAACACCGTGTCATAGCCCAGCGACTGCACGCCGATCAGCGCGCTCAGCCGCAACGCGGGAAAGAAATCGGCATGGGCCACTTTGATCCGTTTGGCCGCCGCTTCGGTGCGGGCCAGCGCGGCGGCGATGTCGGGACGGCGGGCGACCAGATTGGTGGTGACATCGGCGGGCAGGCCCAGCGGCGCCAGCGCGCCGATCTTCGGCCGGGCAATCGAAAGCCCCCGGTCCGGTCCTGCGCCGATCAGCGCCGCGATCTGATGCTGCCGCAATTCGATCGCCATGGTCGCGGCGGCCAGCTGCGCGCGGGCGGACGATACGGTCGCGTCCGCCTGCCGCACGCTGCCGCGCGTTTCCAAGCCATTGTCCCGCCGGTCGGCGACCAGCTTCTGGCTCGCCATCCGGATGTCGAGCGTGCGCTGCGCGATATCCGCTTCGTCATGCAGCCGCGCCAGATCGGCATAGGCGTCGGCGATCGCCGTCGTCAGCGCGAGCCGTGCCTGCTGCGCGTCGATCTGCGCCGCCCGGGTTTCGGAGGTGGCCGCGGCCAACGCGGCCTTGTTCCTGCCCCACAGGTCGAGGTCGAAGCCCATGTCCAGCGCCACGCGCCCTGTGCCCAGCCAGCCTTTCGGCACGAAATTCCGGGGCTGACCCATATTATAGCTTTGCTTGGTCGCAGCGCCGCTCGCCTCCAGATCGACCGACGGCAGCAAGGCCGCGCCCGCCTGTTGCGCCATGCCCGCCGCCTTGCGGAAACGGGCGCCGGCCGCGGCGACGTCGGGCGACGCGCGCAACCCTTCGGCGATCAGCGCATCCAGTTGCGGATCGCCATAGGCGCTCCACCAGCCGTCGCCCGGCCATGCCACCGGCGCGGCAGCCAGGCTGCGCTCCGCCGCGACGGCCGCAGGGGTGCGCAGCTCGGGCTTGGCGCCCAGATCGGGGACCGCGGCGCAGGCCGCCAATAGCAGAAGGGAAGAAGCCATGCCTCCCTTGCGGGCGGCCAGGGCAATGCAACTCACGGACATATCTAACCGTACCACCTAGTATGAAAATTGCACTTGCCGCCCCCGCCCGGCCTTGTCAACCGAAATAGCGTACTCTATGGTACGATTTTATGACAACGCCCGATACGCCTGTGATTCCCAGCAGAAGGGAGGCCCGCCGCCAGGATCGACGCGACGCGATCCTGACCGTGGCGCAGACCTATTTCCTCGAACATGGCTTCGCCGACACCACCATGTCGGGGATCGCCGCGGAACTGGGCGGATCGAAGGGCACCTTGTGGAACTACTTCCCTTCGAAGGAAGCGCTGTTCGCCGCCGTGGTCGAGCGGGCAGCCAAGGCCTATCAGGGCCGGCTATCGCAGATTCTCGATCCAGACGGCGCGCTGGAGCCGACCTTGCAGAGCGCTTGCCGCAGTCTGATCGAGAAAATAACCTCGCCAGACGCCAGCGCCCTGCATCGGCTGATCGTCGCGCAGGGGCGTCGATTCCCGGATCTAAGCCGGATTTTCTTCGATCTCGCGCCACAGAATACCCGCCTGCTGCTGGCCGACTTCCTGCATGGCGCAATGACGCGCGGCCAGTTGCGGATGGCCGATCCGATCGATGCCGCACGCGCGCTGATGTCGCTGTCGATGTCCGGCTGTCACCAGCAAATGCTGATTGGCCGGATCGACCGTCCCGCCCCCAATGAAATCGCCGCCGACGCGGCCTTCGCTGTCGACATCTTCCTGCGCGCCTACGCGCTTCTATCCGGGCCTTCGCTTCCGCCGGACGCGCCACCCATCTGATATCAGGACGTCAGGCGGTGTCGGGCCAGCGCCCGTCGGGGCACAGGGCGTAGCCCCGCCCCTTCACCGTATGCAGCATCGTCACGGCGAACCCGCGATCCAGCTTGCCGCGCAGCCGCGACATATGCACCTCGACGCTGTTGGTGCCGGGGTCGAAGTCCAGCCGCCAGACCGCGCGCAGCAACTCCGTCCGGCTCACCGCCTGACCCGGCCGCCGCGCCAGATGCAGCAGCAGCGCATATTCCCGCGCCAGCAGCGGGATCGGCCGGCCGTTACGCTCCACCCGCCGGTCGACCAGCCGGATCGTCAACTCGCCCAGCCGCAACCGGGGCTGTTCGGCATCGGCCAGACGGATGATCCGGGCGACCGTCTCGGCCTCGTGCATCCAGGGGCCGACCACCTCCTGCATCCCCTCCTCCAGCGCGCGAGCGCGGGCGGCCGGATCGTCTATCCCCTGCCATAATATGGTCGCGTCGCCCACGCGCACCAGCGACGACTGGTCCCGCCCCGGCCGGATCGCCAATTCAAGGCCGCGCGCGCTCAGCGCCCGCGCGACCGGCGCGAAATCCGGCCCCATGCCATGGCATTCCACCCGTCTGCCCACATCTGGCCCGCCATATCCTCGTCATCCACATCCCACCTGCGGAGGGGGTCAAAAACAAGCCATTTCATATCCGTTATGGATGTTTCGCAACGCAGCCTCGCCCGCACGACGGAGCAGCGGACTGCCGCTCCGTGCGCCCTGCTCGGCATGGGCCAGCCGCGCGGCGGCATCCCCCAGCCCTGCGCCGATCGTGCGCCAGGCGGTCCAGCGCATCGCGTCGACCGGGTGGCGCGCGGCAAAATCATGCGCCAGGTCGATCGCATCGCCGCTGCCGCATCCGACCGCCAGTTCCAGAAGCAGTTGAGCGCTCGCCACCGTCATGCATTGGGCGATCACGCCGCGCGCCGTGTCGAACCGATATTGACGTCGCCACCCCTGGTCGGGCGCGCTGGCCAATATGTTGAGCGACACCGACAGCGACTCCGCCGGCAATTGCGCATGGACGTCGCGATTGGCGCGGTAGAGCAGCATCTTGCCTTCCGACAGGCAACTGCGCTCGACGAAGCGCAGCGCCACCGCCTCCCCGTCCGCCCCGGCCACGCCGTCGGGGTCATAGTCATAATAGTCGGACGCATAGCCCGGCCCCAGATAGCCCACGGTCAGAAAGTCGAAACTATGGTCGTGCGGCACATGATAGAGGAACGCCGACGCGCCGCTCATCCGCACCACATGGTCGCGTTCCGCCGGCCAGAAGGCGGCACGCAGCACATAGCGGTCGGTCGGCGGGTTGAGCAGCAACACTTGCGCCGAATAGGGATTGACCCGCCTCTGCCCGGCGCAGCGATCCTTCAGCTCCGCCACCGCCAGCTCCGACAGGAAATCGCGGTTGCGCGACAGCGCGCGCAGCATCGGCGCGGCTTCCGCCAGCCCCTCTTCGCATCCGGGGTCGAAGGCCGCGCTCTCGCACCAGTCGATCAGCGCCTCCAGATCGATGGTCGTACCGTCCTCCGGCGGCACGATCAGGCGGGGCATGGTTCGCCCTCCACCTGCCGCAGCGTCCGCGCCGCCAGCCCCCGCACCGTCGCATCGGCCTCCCGCCTCGCCATGGCCCGCAACGCCGGCAGCGCGCGCTGCGTATCGAGCGCCAGAAATTCCCGCATCACCGCCCAGCGCTGGCCCGGCAGCGGCGCGTCCAGCGCCTGCGCGAACTGCCCGGCGGCATCGCGCCGCCCCTGCATCCGCAGCAGCGACAACAGCATCAGCGTGCGGGCATGAGCTTCGTCCGCCTGCGCGCTGGCGATCGCCCGCCCGTCGCTGCGGTCATGGACGCGCGCCTGCACCGGGCCGACCGGCGCGATTTGCGCCCGCAGCAGCATCAGCGGCGCGTCGGCCGGCCGCAGGCACAGCGCCTCGCGCCGCTCGTCCAGTTCGATCGTGGCCCCCGCCGCACAGGACCGCGTGCCGACCACCACCGCCCGTTCGCCCTCCAGCCGCCAGGCGTCGCCCGCCAGCGGTCCGTTCAACGGCCGGCACAAGCTTAGGCGCCCGGAAAAATGCACCCTGTCAGAGGGTGCCTGCCCCCCATCCAGCAGGCTCGCGGTCAGCCATATCCGCTCTGTCCGCGCCAGCACCAGATGGCGCGCACCGCCCTGGCGACTGGCGCGAAAGCCCGGCAGGTGGCGAGGGTCGCACGCCATCGCCTGTATCTCCGCCGCCAGCAACGCCTCGAACCAGCCAATGTCCGTCAGGAACGGCCGGATCAGCGCCGCCGCCCGATCGAGCGGCGCGGCCTCGGCCGCATCGACCGCCGCGGCCAGCGCCGCCGGGATCACGGCCGCACGATCACCGCGATCACCACGTCCATCACGCTGATTTCCAGCGCGTCGCGATCCTCCAGCCCGAACAGGCTGGCGCCGTCCTGCAGGTCCGCAATATCATCGATGGCAAGCTGTGTGATCTGTTCGAACATGACGATCTCCTCCGTTGATGTCGGGGAGAGGCTATGGCGCGCGACCGCACCGAACCAATTAAATCGAATTAATCGCACCTCCGCGCGTTAACCATTTCTTCGGGCGCGGTTCCTATCCTTTTCCTATCAGGCCAGAATCGGGAAAAGTGGGACGACATGCCGATCTTCAAGCGCAACCGCATCCTCCACGGCGAACTCGACGGCGCAGCCGAAGCCTTGCGCTCCCCCCGCCGCCTGCGCCTGCTGCTGGTCGATGAAAATCCTACCGCGCGCGCGGTCGTCGCCCGTCGCCTGTCGCACCTCAATTATGACGTGGTGCTGGCCGAAAACGGCTTCATCGCCCTCAACCTGCTGGTCACCCGCCCGGTCGATATCATCCTGGTCGACATGGGCCTGACGATGCTGCCGGCGGTCGGCATGATGCAGAAGATCCGCGCCGCCAATCTGGCCGGCAACGCCTGTTTCGTGATGATCGCCGGGCGGCTCGACAGCCAGTCCACGGTGGAGGCGCTCGCCGCCGGCGCTGACGACCATGTCGTCAAGCCTTTCGACTTCGACGTTCTCGACGCCCGTCTGCGCCATCTGTGCCAGCGCGCCGAACAGGTCGGCGCCCTCACCCGCCACAATGCCGAACTCGACGCCCGCATCGCCCGCCGCGCTGTGGAACTGGGCGAGACCCGCGAAGCGCTGCGCGAAATGCAGCTCGATCGCGCCCGCCTCGTCTGCTCGATCCAGGCGCTGCATGACGAGGTCGAACGGCTCCACGCCGCTCAGGGCTGATCCAGCTCCAGCCATAGCGACAGGCCGTCCCCCGCCATCGCAGGCGGCGCCTGGGTGACGATCCGCGCCGCATCCGCCCGCGCGCGATCCAATATGGCCGGCGCCACCGCCGGATGATGATAGACCCGGTCCGCTTCCCCCAGCAGCCGCGCCGCCCGCAATGTCAGGTCGTCGGGATCGCCCGACAGCAGCCGGATCGCCTCCAGCCGCGACGGCGTCGCCGCGCCTTCCCCCGCCAGCCAGCCCGGCACGCCATCGGCCGCCCCGTCGCGCAGCGGATCGATCGCGCCGCCGGGGACCAGCCCCGCATCGATCGCCCGCCGCCGCGCATCCGCCTCCGGCCAGCGCGCCCGGATCGCCGCCCGCGCCGCGTACAGCGCCGTCGCCAACGCCCCCAGCCGCGCCGGCAGCATCGCCTCCAGCCGTTGCCGCAACGCCTTGGCCAGCCCCGCCGAAGCGCCGCCGGTGCCGATCGCGATCAGCACCGGATCGCGGTCCACGATCGCCGGCAGGGTGAAATCGCACAGGTCCGGCGTGTCGGTCGCATTGACCAGCACGCCCCGCGCGCGCAGCCGCGTCACGGTCGCCGCGTCCCCATCCGCCACGATCGCGATCCGGGCGTCGGGATCGCTCTCGCCCACGACGATCGCGCCCGCCCGTTCCAGCAGCCGGCGCTTGGCGTCCGCCGCCTCGCCCTCGCCCGTCACTATGGCCGGCCGGCCCGTCAGCCGCAGGAAGACGGGCAGGCTGTGCATCAGCGGCCGACCCAGTCCGGGATGATGTCCGCTTCGATCAGCGCCTCGATCGGCGGCCGCGCGCGTACCACCGCCCATTGGTCGCCCGACACCAGCACTTCAGGGGTCAGCGGACGGCTATTGTAGGTGCCCGCCATGGTCGCGCCATAGGCCCCCGCCGTCATGAAGGCGACCAGGTCGCCCGCCTGCACCACGTCCATGTCGCGATGCATGGCGAAGGTGTCGCCCGTCTCGCACACCGGCCCCACGACATTGGCGGTTTCGCGCGTCCCCGCCGGCTTCACCGCGCGGATATCGTGCCAGGCGTCGTAGAGGCTGGGTCGCATCAGGTCGTTCATCGCCGCATCGACGATCACGAAGGGCGCCTGCGCGCCCTGCTTCACCCGCACCACGCGCGACAGCAAAGCGCCGGCATTGCCCACGATCACCCGGCCCGGCTCGAACATCAACCGCACCGGCCAGCCCTGCGTCACCCGGCACACCATCGCACCATAATCGGCGGGGCTGGGCGGCAAAGGCTGGGAGGGATCATAGGGCACGCCAAGGCCACCGCCCAGATCGGCGGTGCGAATGTCATGCCCCGCGGCCCGCAATTGCTCGATCAGCGCGCCGACCTTGGTGAAGGCGGCCTCCAGCGGGGCGAGGTCGGTCAACTGGCTGCCGATATGGACGGCGACGCCCTGCACGTCCAGACCCGGCAGATCGCGCGCGGCGGCATAGGATTCCAGCGCATGGGTGTAGGGGATGCCGAACTTGTTTTCCGACTTGCCGGTCGAAATCTTGGCATGGGTGCCCGCGTCGACATCGGGATTGATGCGATAGGCAACCGGCGCGCGCAGGCCCATCGACAGCGCGACCTCCGACAGCATCTCGGCTTCCGGCTCGCTCTCCAGATTGAACTGGTAAATGCCCTGTTCCAGCGCCAGCCGCATTTCCTGCGCGGTCTTGCCGACACCCGAAAAGACGATGCGATCGGCCGGAATGCCCGCGGCGATCGCGCGCAGCAATTCGCCGCCCGACACAACGTCCGCGCCCAGCCCCAGCTTCGCCAGCGTCGCCAGCACCGCGCCATTGGGATTGGCCTTCACCGCAAAGGCGACCAGCGGGTTGTCGAGCGCGCGCAGCCCATCGCGAAAGACGCTGACATGGCGCTCCAGCGTCGCGGTGGAATAGACATAGACGGGCGTGCCGACCGCATCGGCGATCACGTCCAGCGGCACCTGCTCCACCTGCATGGCGCCGTTCACATAGTCAAAATGGTCCAACTTCGCGTCCTTAAAAGCTTATTGCGGCCGCTTTTCGGGCGGCAGGTCGAACGGGTCGTCGGCCCGCTGCCGGGATTGCGTCAGCAATTCCACATTGCGCTCGGGCCGGGCCTGGATGGAGGGTTCCATCAACTGCGCCGCGGTCGGCGCGGTCGCAGCGCCCGTCGGCACCGCAGGCAGATTCTGGCCCTTGACGGGTTTCAGCGGCTGGCGCCCCCCGCATCCGGCCAGCGCCAGCGCGATCAGGGACAGGCCAGCCAGCGTCCGCTTCTTCATGATCCCAGCTCCTGTTTCGCCAGTTCCTCTTTCGCCTGCGCGATCCGCGCGCGCACCTGGGCAGGCGCCGTACCGCCATGGCTCTGGCGGCTGGCGACCGACGCGTCCACCGTCAACACCGCATAGACCCGTTCGTCGATCCGCGCGTCGATGTCTTTCAGCGTCGCGATCGGCAACTGGTCCAGCGGCACTGCCGCCGCCTCCGCCGCCGCGACCGCGCGCCCGGTAATATGATGCGCCTCGCGGAAGGGAATGCCGCCTTCGCGCACCAGCCAGTCGGCGAGGTCGGTCGCGGTGGCAAAGCCGCTCTCGGCCAGCCCGCGCATCCGGTCGGTGCGGAACGTCACCGTCCCGACCATGCCGGTCATCGCCGCGATCGACAAAGCGAGCAGGTCGTGCGCCTCGAACACCGGCGGCTTGTCGTCCTGCATATCCTTCGAATAGGCGAGCGGCAGCCCCTTCATCGTCACGCACAGCGCCGTCATGCAGCCCATGATCCGCCCGGCATGACCGCGCACCAGCTCGGCCGCGTCAGGATTGCGCTTCTGCGGCATGATCGAACTGCCGGTCGAATAGGCGTCGGGCAATTTCACGAAGCCGAAGGGCTGGCTTGCCCAGATGATGAACTCCTCGGCCAGCCGCGACAGGTGCAGCGACGCCTGGGTCGCGGCCATCAGATAGTCGAGCGCGAAATCGCGGTCCGATACGCTGTCCAGGCTGTTGTCGGTCGGCTTGGCAAAGCCCAGCGCCGCCGCCGTCGCATGGCGATCGGTCGGGAAGCCGGTGCCGGCCAGCGCCGCCGCGCCCAGCGGACATTCGTTCAGCCGCGCGCGCGCGTCCGCAAAGCGGCTGCGGTCGCGCCGCACCATCTCATAATAGGCCATCAGATGATGCCCCAGCGTCACCGGCTGCGCCGACTGCAAATGCGTGAAGCCCGGCATCACCGCATCAACATTCTCCTCCGCCCGCGCCACCAGCGCGCGCTGGAGGCCGAGCAAGCCCGCCTCGACCTCGTCGATCGCGTCGCGTACCCACAGGCGGAAATCGGTCGCCACCTGGTCGTTGCGCGAACGGGCGGTGTGCAGCCGCCCCGCGACCGGACCGATCAGTTCGGCCAGCCGCGACTCGGTGACCATGTGGATGTCTTCCAGATCCAGGTTCACCGGCACGCCGTTCGCTTCATATTCGGCGGCGATGGTGTCGAGTCCCGCTGCAATCGCGTCCGCATCGGCCTGCGCAACGATGCCCTGTGTGGCGAGCATCGCGACATGCGCCTTGGACCCGGCGATATCCTGTTTCCACAATCGCTTGTCGAAGGGGATGGAGGCATTTATCTCACGCATGATCGATGCCGGGCCGGCGGCGAACCGGCCGCCCCACATGCTGTTGGAGCCTGCTTCCGTGATATCGTCATTCCGCGCGCTAATGATACTGCTCCTGCCTGCCGCTCTGGCGGCTTGCGATAGGCAATCGCCGCCGAAGGAGCAAGCCAATGCCGCCCTCGCCGGTGAGGTTCCCGCCACGTCGGGAGAGGCAACAGCCGGCGCGACGAAGAAGGAGGGCGCCTTCGACTATCGGCTCGACCGCAGCAAGGCGGGCGCCCCCGCCCCCGACTTCGCCTTCCAGGACCCCGGTGGCGGCGAAAAGACGCTCCAGGATTTCGCCGGCAAGCCGATCCTCGTCAATCTCTGGGCGACCTGGTGCGCGCCCTGCATCGCGGAAATGCCCACGCTCGACCGGATCGCCGCGGCCTATGGGCCCAAGGGCCTCGCCGTCCTCACCATTTCGCAGGACAATCAGGGGCTGAAGGCCGCCAAGCCCTTCTTCGCCAAACATGACCTGCCCCATCTCAAGGCCTGGGCCGACCCGGAAAACCAGCTCGGCTTCCACTATGCCACCGGCCTGCTGCCCACCACCGTCATCTATGACGCGCAGGGCAAGGAAATGGTGCGGGTGATCGGCGCGATGGATTGGGAAGGCCCGGAGGCCAAGGCGCTGATCGACGCGGCAATGGCGTCCTGACCGGCTGAATGAAATCATAACGAAGCAGAGTCAAAAATCCGCCATGCCAGTTGATTGCAAAATGGCGTGGCGGCGATGCACAGTTGTCACTTGCCGATTCGCCGATCCCCGCAATATCCTCGATGGCTTTTGCCATGGAAACAATTGAGAAATATTACGCTTTAATGCATTTTTTTGCACTGCAATAGAGGATTGCCACAGCCCGTCCGTCATCCCCCTTGTCATCATAATGCAAAAACAGGGGGCATGAATGACGCGACTGTCCGCGCTCAAACTTTCACTTATTCTGGCTTCGTCCTGGTCCGCCTGCGCCATCGCGCAGGATGCACCGCAGGAACCGCAGACCGATGACGGCGCCGCCATCATCGTCACCGGCACCCGCGCCGTCGGCATTTCGGCCGCCGAATCCGCCGCGCCGGTTCAGGTGCTGAGCGAAGAAGCCATCAGCCATGTCGGCCAGCCGAACCTCAACCAGGTTCTGACCCAGATGGTGCCGGGCTTCACCGCGCAGACGCAGGGCACCGATCTGTCCAGCTTCTCGCTCTCGGCCCGTCTTCGCGGCCTCAGCCCCAACCACACGCTGGTCCTCGTCAATGGCAAGCGCCGCCACGGCAACGCCATTCTTCAGGTGATTTCCGGCGCGTTCCAGGGGTCTGCCGCGCCCAGCATCGACGTCATCCCGCCCGACGCCATCTCGCGCGTCGAAGTGTTGCAGGAAGGCGCAGCAGCCGTCTACGGCACCGATGCGATCGCGGGCGTCCTCAATTTCATCCTCAAGGACAATGATGAAGGCGGCTCGTTCAAGGTCACCGGCGGTCAATATTATGACAGCGAAGGCGAACTCTTCTCCGCCTCGGGCAATGTCGGCTTCAAACTGGGCGAGGACGGCTTCTTCAACCTGACCCTGTTCCACCGCCGCCAGGATTACACCACCGTCGGCAAGGGCCAGGTGCTCGTCACCCAGCAGGACGGCACGCTGCAACCCAACGCGCCGGCCCAATGGTCGAACCTCGCGGGCGATGCGCTGTCGGGCATCAACGGCGGCCAGCCCAAGACCAACCTCAACGTCGCCTTCTACAATATGGGCTATGATTTCGGCGGCGTCGAACTCTACAGCTTCGGCGACTATAGCCGCCGCGAAGGTTGGGCGAAGCAGGGTTATCGCCATCCCAAGCGCATCTGCTACGAAAGCGGCAACACCGGCGGCAGCGTCACCCCGGCCGCCTATGATCCCAGCATCTGCTATGGCGATACCGGCGTCGTGGGCATGGTCCCGCTCCAGCATGTGATCGAAAACGAATATAGCTTCACCATCGGCGCCAAGGGCGAATTTGGCGGCGGCTGGAACTATGATGTGTCCGGCACCTATGGTTCGCAGAAGGACGACATCTGGACGGAAAGCTCGGCCCATCGCGAAATCTGGCAGGAAAGCTACCAGAACCAGCTAAGCGGCATCGGCACTGCCAACACGCCCAGCAGCGCTTATGACGGCGGTTTCAAACTCGCCCAGACCACGCTCACCACCGACATCCGCAAGGAATTCGATGTCGGCATGGCGACGCCGATCACGCTCGCCTTCGGCGGCGAATATCGCAAGGACGAATATGAAATCATCGCCGGCGATTCCATCTCGACCTACAAGACCGGCGTCCAGTCCTTCCCCGGTTACAAGGCGAGCGACGCGGGCAAGTTCGATCGCAGCTCCAAGGCAGGCTATCTCAACTTCATCGCCAAGCCGACCGATGGCTGGAGCGTCGACTTTGCCGGCCGTTACGAAGACTATACCGATTTCGGCGACACGCTGATCGGCAAGGTCACGACCCGCTACGACTTCTCGGACGCCTTCGCCATCCGCGGCACCGCCAGCACGGGCTTCCGTGCGCCGACGCTGCAGGAACAGAAATATTCGACCATCAACGTCGGCCCGACCAGCGCCGTCGCACAGTTGCCCGCCGGCTCGCCTGCCGCCGCGCTGCTGGGCTTCGATTCGCTGAAGCCGGAAAAGTCGAAGAATTTCTCGGCCGGCTTCGTCGTCCGTCCGGTGCCCAAGCTGGCGATCACGGTCGATGGCTATCTGATCAAGATCAAGGATCGCATCACCGGCACCGCGGCCCGCAACGCCGTCCTCAACGGCGTGGCGCAGCCCGGCGGCGCGGACATCCTGAACGCCCTGAACGCGGCGGGCATCGTCCTCGACAGCGCCCTCTTCACCAGCGGCACGATCGGCGTGCAAAGCTTCACCAACGGCGTCGACACCCGCACCTGGGGCATCGACTTCTCGGCCAGCTATCCCGTCGCGCTGGACTTCGGCCAGCTCAACCTGTCGCTGACCGCCAACTATAACAAGACGAAGATCACCAACAACAAGCTGGGCTATCCGCTGTTCAACGCCGCGTCGGAAAGCAATATCGAACGCGCCAACCCGGACTATAAGGTCGTCGCCAACGCCCTGTTCAAGAGCGGGCGTTTCGCGGTCAACCTGCGCGAAACCTTCTACGGCAAGACCAGCGTCCTGGTGCGGCCGGCCTTCACCTCCTCCGCCAACGGGTCGGTCATCATCCCCGAAGGCGGTTTCCTGATCGCCGACGGCGCGCTGGTGAACGGTGTGAACGCCAACCAGCTCTACTTCAACGGCGTGGCCAAGGCGGCGGCCATCACCGACCTGGAAGTGAATTACGACTTCACCGACGCGGTCACCTTCTCGCTGGGCGCGAACAACCTGTTCAACAAGAAGCCGGAAATCCCCAAGCTGCTCAAGGGCGTGGTCGTTCCCACCGGCGTATCGCCCTATGAAAACGGCTCGGGCTCCTACAGCGCGTCCTACGGCCACAGCGCCTACAGCACATCGGGCGGCTATTATTACGCCCGCATCGACTTCAAATTCTGATCGACGTCACGAGGGAAGGGCCGGTCCGGCAAGGACCGGCCCTTTTTCTTACCATCGTCAATAGGGGGATTGTCCATGAAAGCGCGTTTCGCCTTCCTGCTGGCCGCCATGGCCGCCACCTCGGCCCCGATCTTCACCACGGCCCGGGCCGCCACCGTCGAACATAAGCAGGCGCCCGGCGCCATGATCGCCAGCGCGGCCATCATCCCGCCCGGCAGCACGCTCTATTATCTCTCCGGCGCGACCGGCGCGCCGATCGATCCCAAGGATGTCGAAAGCCCCGATGCCTTCGGCGACACCGAGGCGCAGACCCTCTCCATCTTCACCAGGATGAAGGCGCAACTGGCCGACATGGGCCTCACCATGGGCGACGTCGTGAAACTCACCGTTTTCCTGGTCGGCGACCCCAGGCTGGGCGGCAAAATGGACCGCGACGGCATGACCCGCGCGTACAAGAAATTCTTCGGCACCGCCGACCAGCCCAACCTGCCGACCCGCTCCGCCTTCCAGATCGCCGGCCTCGCCCGGCCGCAGCAACTGGTCGAGATCGAGGCGATCGCCGCCAAGGCGCCCTAAGCACCATGCAATGCGCGCAACAAGGGGGGACATTCATGACGCACGACACCACACCCAGCCGCCGCGACCTCCTGACCATGATCGGCAAGGTCGGTGGCGCCGCCGCCATGTATCAGGCGATGACCGCGCTCGGCCACGCCGCCGAAACCCAGTTCACCGGCCCGCCCGTCCTCACAGGCGCAAAACCAGGCGCCTCAGTCGTCATTCTGGGCGCGGGCCTTGCCGGCATGGCCGCCGCCTATGAGCTGCAAAAGGCCGGCTATGCGGTCAGGATACTGGAATTTCAGGATCGCCCCGGCGGCCGCAACTATTCGCTGCGCGGCGGCGACAGCTTCACCGAAAGCGACGGCACGGTGCAGAAAGTGCAGTTCGCGGCGGGCAATTACCTCAATCCCGGCCCCTGGCGCATCCCGCACCATCACAAGGCGCTGCTCCATTATTGTCGCCAGTTCGGCGTCGCGCTGGAACCCTTCATCCAGCTCAACCATAATGGCTTCATCCATTCGACCGAAGCCTTTGGCGGCAAGCCGATGCGCTACAAGGAAGTCGCGACCGACTTCAAGGGCCACACCTCCGAACTGCTGGCCAAGGCGATCAGCGCCAAGGCGCTGGACGACAAGCTGTCCGCCGAGGATCAGGAAAAGCTGATGGAGGCGCTGCGCGGCTGGGGCGTGCTCGACAAGAATCTGGCCTATACCAGCAGCCTCAAGGTCTCCGCCCAGCGCGGCTACGACCAGGCGCCCGGCGGCGGTCGCAACGGCGCCCCGACCCCGTCGCAGATCGCCAAGCTCCAGGACGTGCTCGACCCGCAGGTCTGGACCGCCATGTCCTTCTATTTCAGCTATGTGATGCAGACGACGATGTTCCAGCCGACAGGCGGCATGGACATGATCGGCAAGGCCTTCGCGAAGCAGATCGGCAAGATCGTCACCTATAACGCCAAGGCGGTGAAGGTCGCGCAGTCGGACGCAACGTCCGGCAAGGGGGGCGTCACCGTCAGCTACAAGGATGTCGCCAGCGGGCAGATGCACGATGTCAGCGCCGATTATTGCGTCTGCACCATCCCGCTCTCGATCATCAGCCAGGTCGACATGCAGGTGTCCCCGGCGCTCAAGGCCGCGATGAAGGCGGTGCCCTATGGCGGCCACGTCAAGATCGGCCTCGAATTCAAGCGCCGCTTCTGGGAGGAAGACGACAATATCTATGGCGGCCACAGCTTCACCGACCAGTCGATCACCCAGCTTTCCTATCCCAATGACAGGATGTTCGGGTCCGGCCCGGCGGTCTTGCTGGGCGCCTTCGCCCGCGACCTTGCCGGCTTCCAGCTCGCCGGCATGACGCCGCAGCAGCGGATCGAAACCGCGCTGAAACAGGGCGAAGTGTTCCACCCGCAATATCGCAAGGAATTTATGAACGGCGTGTCCGTGCCCTGGAGCCGGGTGCCGTGGATATTGGGCTGCACCTCCGCCTGGAGCGAGGACAACCGCAAGGCCCATTACAAGACTCTCGTCACGCTCGACAATCGCGTGGTGCTGGCGGGCGAACATGCCAGCTACTATGGCGGCTGGATGGAAGGCTCCATCCTGTCGGGCATGGACGCGATCACCCAGATCCACGACCATGCGCAGGCGGCCTGAGATGCGGCGCGCGCTCCTGCGCCTCGGCGTTCTCGCGGCGCTGGCCGCCACGCCCGCGCTCGCGGATTCCCCCGGCGGCCGCCCGGTCAAGATCGCGCTGCCCGATGGCGAGCAGGTCTATAAGCAGATCTGCGCCGCCTGCCATCTCGACCATGCGCAGGGATCGCCCGACGGCACCGTCCCGGCGCTGGCCCATAATGCCAAGCTGGCCTCGGCGGACTATCCGATCACCGTCGTCATGAAGGGCCAGGGCGGGATGCCCTGGTTCTCCGAAATGCTCACCCCCGGCCAGGTCGCCGGTGTGGTCGGCTATGTCCGCACCCATTTCGACAACAGCTATGCCGATCCGGTCAGCGAAGCCGATGTGAAGCGCGTCGCCGCCGCCATCCGGGCAAGCGAAGAATGACCGAACCCGCCGCCCTCTCCCGCCGGATGCTGATGCGCGGCGCGATCGGCGCCGCTACCGTCGCGGGCGCAGCCACCGCCCCGGTCCCCGCGCTCGCCCAGCGCGGGCGCAAGGTCGACCTGCCCGACGATCCAGCCGGCATGGCTGCGAGCCTGACCGACGCTGTCTATATCAACAGCAACGAACATCCGGTCGGCCCCTGCCCCGCGGCGCTCGCCGCGCTGGCGAAGCTGCCGCCGCTGTCGGGCCGCTACGGCATGGCCTTTGCCGGGAAGCTCGAAAGCCTCTTCGCGCGCCAGAACGGCCTGTCGCCGACACAGGTGCAGGTCCATCCCGGCTCCTTCATGCCGCTGCGCTCGGTGGCGCTCAGCTACTCCAGCGCCGATCGTCCGATCGCCTATTTCGAACCGACCTTCGACCAGGGTTTTCTCGGCCTCGACAATGCCAGCATCACCCGCTCGGTCGCCGTCCCGCTGTCGGGCGATTTCGCCGCCGACCCGCGCACGCTGCTGGCCGCTGCGCCCGACGCCGGCGTCTATTATCTGTGCAATCCCAACAACCCGACCGGCCTCACCACGTCGCGCGCCGATATCGACTGGCTGCTGGCGAACAAGCCCAAGGGTAGCATCCTGCTGGTGGATGAAGCCTATATTCATTTCAGCGATGCGCAAAGCTGCCTCGATCTGGTCGCGAGGCAAGCTGACCTGCTGGTGACCCGCACCTTCTCGAAAATCTACGGCCTGGCCGGCCTGCGCTGCGGCCTGATCGCAGGGCGCAAGGATTTGCTCGACGGCATGGCACGCTACGGCACCAACATCACGCCCATGCCGGCCGTGCTGGCGGCGGAGGCCAGCCTGCTCGACCCGACCCTGCTCCCGACCCGCAAGGCGGAAAACAAGGCCGTGCGCGACGACCTCTTCGCCTGGCTCGACGCCAGAGGGCTACGCTACCTGCCCAGCCAGGCCAGCTTCGCCATGATCCATGTCGGCCGCCCCGGCGCCGCTGTCACCGCCGCGCTGGCCCAGGCGGGCATATTCATCGGCGGCCCGCGCAAACATATGGACGACTGGGTCCGCGTCTCCTTTGGCAGCCCGGCCGAAATGCAGGCGTTCAAGGCCGCCTTCCTCAAGGTCATGGCATGACGCTCAGCCGCCGTCAGGCCTTGGGCGCGGCGATCGCCGTCCCACTGGCGGCGCAAGCGGCCCGCGCCAGCGCGACCACGCCCAGCCTGCCGGACAGATCCAGCTTCGCCGCCACCCCCATCGCCTATCTCGACAGCGCCTCCACCCATCCGATCAGCCTCGGCGCGCGCGCGGCGATGGACGCCTATGTCGCCGCCCGCACGCTCGATCCCGCCGCCGCGGCGCTGAGACCGGTGGACCGCGCCGCCACCATCGCCAAATTCGCGCGACTGGTGAACGCCGACCCGGACGAACTCTGCTGGGTCCAGTCCACCACCATGGGCGAACAGGCCGTGCTCCGCGCGCTGGGCTTCCCGCACAGGAGCGGCCGCATCGTCACCGACACGCTGCATTTCTATGCCGGCTTCCCCATGTATCAGGAACTGGCGAAACAGGGCGTCGATGTCGCCTGGGTGCAGGCGCGCGACGGCCGTATCGACATGGACGACATGGCCAAAGCCATCACCCCCGGCACGACGCTGGTCAGCCTCTCGCTCGTCTCCACCTATAATGGCTTCCAGCACGACCTGAAGGCCGTCTGCGACCTCGCCCATGCCGCCGGCGCACTGGTCTATGCCGACATCATTCATGCCGCCGGCGCGATTCCCGTCGATCTCCACGCCAGCAGCGTCGATTTCGCCGCCTGCGCCACCTATAAATGGCTGATGGGCGATTTCGGCCTCGGCTTCCTCTATGCCCGGCGGGGCGTGCTGGATGCCCTGCCGCTGGCCGATTTCGGCTATTATGGCTTCGCCGCGCCCGGCGCCCCGCCCGGCATCGCCCTGTCCCCGCCGCAAACCCATGTCTATCCGATGGACCCGCCCGGAAATGAACCGGTCAGCTACGCCATCCGCCCCGGTACGCTCGGCCATTTCGGCACCGGCACCTATGCCCAGGCGGTGGTCGCCGCGATCGACCATGGCCTCGACCATATCGCTACCCTTACCGTCCCCGCGATCCAGGCCCATGCCCAAAGCCTGATCGCCCCGCTCCGCGACGGCCTGAGCGCGAAAGGCTATCGCCTTATCACCCCGCCCGGCACAACCACGCCGCTGCTGACCGCCCTGCTGCCCAACGCGAAGACCCGCCTCGCCGACCCACTGGCCAAGGCGCAGGTGCGCATCTCGCTGCACGATCATCATTTCCGCATCGCGCCGTCGATCTTCAACGACAGGGCGGATGTGGACCGCCTGCTCGCCGCGCTACCCCGCGCCTGATCTTTTCAAGGAGAGACTTATGAAGCGCCTTCTCGCCACCGCCCTGCTGCTGGCCGCCGCACCCGCCTTCGCCCAACCCGCTCTGGCCCAGCCCGCCACCGCGCCGCAAGCCCTGCCCACCAGGCTCCCCTTTTCGCCGTCGATCCGGGTCGGCGACCTCCTCTTCATGTCCGGCCAGATCGGTCAGGTGCCCGAAGGCATGGACAAGCATAAGGAAGGCTTCGACGCCGCGGTGAAGGGGGCGATGGATTCGATCGGCAAGATATTGGCGAGCAATGGCCTGGATTTCGGCCATGTCGTCAAATGCACGGTCATGCTGGACGAAATGGCCGACTGGCCGCGCTTCAACGCCGCCTATCTCCCCTATTTCGAAGGCAAACGCCTTCCCACCCGCAGCGCCTTCGGCGCCGACGGCCTGGCGTTGGGCGCCCCGCTCGAAGTGGAATGCATCGCCGCGTTCACATGAGGGAGAGCGGAATTGGCTGACTTAGAATATGTTGCGGAACGTTTGCTTTTCCCAACCGTCATGCCAGCCTGCGCTGGGATGACGACCGTGGGTGGTCGACCATGGCAGAAACCCGCCATTTTCAGATCGCCATAGCCTCCCGCACCACCAGCACCGGCACGCCATCGCGCACCGGAAAAGCCAGCCCCGCCGTCTCCGATACCAGCGCGCCGCGCGCCGCGTCCCAGCGCAGCGGCGTGCGCGTCACCGGACAGACCAGCTTGTCCAGCAGCCATGGATCGATGGGGGCGATTTCATGCCCAATCATTGCATCGTGGCCCCACCGTCGCGCTCGATCCGGCCGACGATCTGCATCAGCTGGATGATCCGTTCCGACCGTTCGGACAGCGTGTCGGCTTCCAGCAGGGTCTGCTTGGCCGCCGGATCGAACGGCACGATCTGGGCGATGCCGTTGACCAGCGCCGTATCGTCCAGCCGCGACACCGCGGTCCAGTCCACCACATAGCCCAGCGCATCGGCGAAACGCCGTGATTCCTGTTCCAGCGCCGCCCGCTCCGCCATGTGCAGCACCTCGTCCTCCTGCGGCGCCTGCTCGACATCGGCCTCGATCTGGCGGAACTGGGTCGGGACCTGCAATTCGCGCACCAATCGGAACCGCGCCAGGCCCGTCAGCACGATGTTGAACCGCCCATCTTCCAGCGCCTCGATCTGGCTGACATGGCCCAGGCACCCCATATCGAACAAGGGCGGTACGGCGCCGGCCCCGCGCGGCTGGATCATGCCGATCCGCCGGTCGCGCGCCATCGCGTCATGGATTAGCGCGCGGTATCGCGGCTCGAAAATATGCAGCGGCAGGTCCATTCCCGGCAGCAGCAGCGCGCCGGACAAGGGAAAGATGGAGACGCGTGCCAGTGGCATGGCGGTTACGAAAACAGGATCTGGGACAGTTTGCGCCGCTGCGCCGACACCCACGGATCTTCCAGCCCCACCGCGTCGAAGATGGTCAGCAACTGCGCCCGCGCCGCGCCGTCGTTCCACGCCCGGTCGCGCCGCACGATCTCCAGCAGCGCCTCGGCCGCGCCATCGCGATCGCCATTGGCCATCAGCCCGCCGGCCAGTTCGAACCGCGCCTCATGATCGTCGGGATCGGCCTCCACCTTCGCCTGCACGCTCGACAGGTCGGCGACCGGCTTCACGTCCCGTGCCAGCGCGATCGCCGCGCGCGCCTGATCGATCGCGACATTTCTGGCGACATCGGCCGGCAGCGCATCCAGCACCGCTTCCGCCTCGTCCAGCCGCCCCAGCGCCACCAGCGCCCGCGCCAGACCGGACGCCACCTCGACATTGTCGGGCGCCATCTCGGCGATCTGGCCGAACACCGACAAGGCGCGCTCCGCATCGCCCGCCGCCAGCACCTCCTCGCCCATGGCGATCAGCGGCGCGATTTCCTGCAACTGCGCCTTCTCATCCGATTCGATCGGCAATTGCGACAGCAACTGGTCAAGATATTGTTTGAGCTGCCCTTCGGTCCGCGCCTGCGTCAGGTCAGCGACCGGCTGGCCCTGAAAAACGGCATAGACGGTCGGAATCGACTGCACGCGGAACTGGCTGGCGATAAAGCCATTCTCATCGACATTGACCTTGACCAGCTTGACGCCCTTGGCCGCATAGTCGGCGCAGACCTTCTCGATCACCGGGGCCAGTTGCTTGCACGGGCCGCACCATTCGGCCCAGAAATCGACGATCACCAACTGCGTGCGCGAAGGCTCCACCACATCCTGGCGAAACGCCTCCACGGCCGCCTTGTCGGCCTCGCTCAATCCCAGGGTCGCCACGCTTCTATTCTCCTGTCCATGCGGTCATGCGCCGCCGTCATACCGCGCCTTATGTGGGGCGTCACCCCTCACGGACAAGACGGGCGGCGATTGGACAGAATCAGAAAGTATAACCCACGCCGATCGCGCCGACCCACTGGTTGCGCGATCCCGCGTCCGCCACGATCGGCGAATCCCCATATTTGCCCAACACCCGCGCATAACCGGCCAGGCCGAACACCGCCCAGCCCTTGCGCAGGTCGCCCGACAGCGACTTGCCGGCTGTCAGGTTGACGCTCATCCGCTTGAAGCCCGACCCGCGCCCGGCCCGGTCATAGACATCCAGCCCGCTAGCCAGGCTCTCCTGCGGCGTGATGTCGAAATAATAACGGCCATATTTCTTGCCGACATAGTCCGCCGACGCGCTCAGACCAACGAAGGTCGTCATCGACAATGGCGTGAAATATTCGATCGTGGGCGTGATGACGGTGCTGCCATGGGCGCCCGCCACATCCTTGGTCACCGCCACGCGCGCCGACAGATTGTCATAATCGCTGGTGATGACCCCGGTCTTGCCGATGCCGACGAAGCCGCCGACCTCCACCGCCACGTCTCGCTTGCCCAGCAGCCGCACGGCATCGTCCTTGATGCCCTTGCGGCTGGTGCGGTCCAGCCGGACATTGACGACCGGGCCAAGCTCGAAGTTTACGCCGGTGCCGGTGGGATCGGGGATGGCGTCGACATAGAGCGTTGTCCCGCGGGTCCAGAAGGCGAAGTCATGCACCTTGCCGCGCGCCTGCACGATCGGCATCACGCGATAGTCGTCCGACCCTTCATAGCTGGGGATCGCCGCGCCGCCCACGCCGATGGTCAGGCTGCTATGCTGTTCCTCCTCCTGCGCCATCGCGGGCGCGCAAAGGGGCAGGACCGCGACGAGAGTCGCGGCCAGTCGGCTGCGGAAAATATGCATGATGGCCCTGTTCGTGAAGGTGCGTCTGGGCCTAAGAATGTTTTGAGGCGGTTACAGGTTCCCAGCCCGGCTTTTCACAGGAAATATTTGAGCCGGATCGCCTGCTCCACTGGCGCGCCCGCGACCGGGAACCCGGCCGACCGAAAGCTCGGCGCGCCGAATCGCAGCACCGGATTGCGCGAAAAGCCCACGCCCTCGCGCGGGATGCCGGCAAAGGTATCCAGCTTGCCATTGCCATTTTCGTCATGGACGATGGCAATCGCATAATCGCCCGGCGCGACCAGGCCGAGCGGGATCGCCCCGCTCCGCGCCGCTACGGCGAAATGGCGCTTGTCCGGATCTTTGGTGCAATCGGGAAAATGGTCGGCCGACCGGGTGACGCACACCAATATCTGCCCCCTGGTGGATCGCAGGCCCTCCAGCACCATGCCGAGCGCCTGCGGCTGACCCGCAGGTGCCGCCGCCGTCAGGCCCGCCACCAGCGCCAGCGCCAGCCCCAGCCCCAGCCCCAGCCCTCGCAAAAGCCTCACGCATCCATCTTCTTGAACTCGCCCAACTCCCGAAAATCCCCCACCCTCCGGAAATCTCCCAACCCCTTGTCGGTGCCGCACACACGGTCCCAGACCCGGAAATACAGCCCGTAATTGCAATTATACTGGTCGTGATGTCGCTGATGATGGGTCGCGGTGATCAGCCACCCGCCCATCGGCCCGCGCACCATCCAGCGCGGGAACATCTCCCACCCCATATGATTGCTCACGCCCATGATCGTCATGATCGTCAGCACGCATCCCAGCGCGCCGACATGGATGGGGATCAGGAACACCAGAGCCGGAATCACCACCGCCCCGGTTACCGCCTCCCAGGGATGGAAGCTCATCGCCGCCCAGGCGGTCGGCGGCCGGCTGGCGTGATGCACCGCATGGGCGACGCGAAACAGCCGCGGCCGGTGCATCCAGCGATGCGTCCAGTAGAACCATGTGTCGTGCGCCGCGAGATAGAGCAGCACCGACAGCGGCAGCCACCACAGCGGAAAGTCGCCGACATCGCTATAGATGCGCGTCCAGCCCCGTTCCTGCCAGCCCCAGGCGACCACGCCGGCGGGCACGCCATAGATCAGCGCGGACGCCAGCGACCAGCCGATCTCCCGCCGCATCTGCCGCTCCAGCCCCCGGTAAAGTCCCGGCTGGCGAATCCGCGTCGCCAGTGCGAACCCGCCGCTCGCCAGCAGGTAACGCACGCCGACGATCGCGCTCATCGCCAGGGCGGACAGAAGGATGGCTGCGACCATGGGGAGCGCTATAGGCGCGATCTCGCTCCTGCGAAAGCGCCGACGCGAAACTGGCGGCAAAGACTGCGAACGACCAGCTGACACGTTCCCCCTCCCGCCAGCGGGAGGGGGATGGCAGGAAAATAACCATCTCAGCCGTCTCCCTAGCCCGAAACAGGCCCACGCCCGCGCGCGCCTCAGGTCCGCGGCCGCGCCTGCCGATAGCTGCCCAACTGCCGCACCCACTTGGTGTGGAACTCCAGCTCCGCCAAAGCCCGATCGACCGCCGGGTCGCCCGGCATCCCCTCGATATCGCAGAAAAATTCGGTCGCGGCGAAACTGGCTCCGCGCTGGTAGCTTTCCAGCTTGGTCATATTGACCCCGTTGGTCGCAAAGCCGCCCATCGCCTTGTAGAGGGCGGCGGGCACATTCTTCACCTCGAACAGAAATGTCGTCATCACCGGCCCGACATTGGCGACCGGCATCTTGGCCTCCTGCGCCAGCACCAGGAAGCGCGTCATATTGTCGTCGCTATCCTCGATATTCTCGGCGATCAGGCGCAGGCCGTACAATTCCGCCGCCAGATAGGGCGCGATCGCCCCTTCGCCGGGCGTGCGCGTTTCCGCCACCAGCGCCGCCGCGCCGGCCGTATCGGCATAGGCGACCGGCTGAATGCCTCGCTCCCGCAGATAATGGCGGCATTGGCCGAGCGCCTGGGGATGGCTGATCGCGCTCTTCACCGGGCTGTCGTCCGGCGCCATCAGGCAATGACGGATGCGCAGGAAATATTCGTCGATCACCGCCAGCCCCGATTCGGGCAGCAGGAAATGCATGTCCGCCACGCGCCCGTGCAGGCTGTTTTCGATCGGAATGATCGCCCGCGCCGCCTGTCCATTGCGCACCGCATCGATCGCATCCTCGAACGCGAAACAGGGCAAAGGTACGCAATCGGGCGCATAGCCGAGCGCCGCCAGATGCGAATTGGCGCCGGGCGCGCCCTGATAGGCGACGGCACGCGCCGGGTCGGCCGCGGCCTTTTGCGCGAGTTGCGCGACGATCGCGCGGGCGGGGGCGGGATAATTTTCCATGACTGGCTGCGCGCTTAGGGTTTCACCCGCCCCCACGCAAGCATCCGCGCGGCGTCCGCGCACGCGAAGGGCGATTTACCGTGCCAACCCGGCTTGCATGGTGGCGTGTCCGCCATTATGGCAGCGCACAAGAGGGGGCGCGGAAGACAGCCGCCAGAACAGAAACGCAAGGGAAATCGAGCGAAATGGGCGATCGTTTCAACACCGTGGCGGGCTGGGCTTTGTTTGCGGGGATCATCGCGCTGGGCGGCGCGATCGTCAGCTCCAAATATTTCCATGACGAACGGCCCGAAAAGATGGGCTATGCGATCGAAGGCGTCGAAGCCGAAGGCGAAGGCGGCGGCGACACCGGCCCCGGCCTCAACACGCTGCTCGCCAGCGCGGACGTCGCGGCCGGTGAGAAGGTGTTCGCCAAATGCGCCGCCTGCCACACCGTGAACCAGGGCGGCGCCAACGGCATCGGTCCCAATCTCTACGCCACGGTCGGCGAAGCGATCGGCCAGGGCAAGGGCGGCTTCGCCTTCTCCGACGCGCTCAAGAGCAAGGGCGGCGAATGGAGCTTCGACAATCTCGATCACTGGCTGAAAAGCCCGCGTGAATTCGCGCCTGGCACCAAGATGACCTTTGCGGGCCTTGGCAATCCGGCCGATCGCGCCAACCTGATCGCCTGGCTCAACACGCAGGGTTCCAACCTGCCGCTGCCCGCAGCCGACGCCGCGCCTGCCGCAGCGGAAGGCGCAAACGCCGCCGAAGCCGGCAATGCCGCCAATGCGACGGAAGCGCCCGCAGCGAACGCGGCCAACGCCAGCGAGTAAGCGGCGCCAGAGAGCAAAGGACAAAGGGCGCGGCATCGATTGCCGCGCCCTTTGTCGTTCGTGCTAATTGCGTCCGCAGCGAAAGCGACCTTGGCGGGTAAGATGATGGCCGACTTGGGGTGGAGAGCGGAATGTCTGCTTTACGCCAGAAATCGACAATAGCGGACGGTCAGTTGACGATGGTGCAGCCCCATCCGTCATACTCACCGCCAATATCCCGCGCCGCTCTGAATAGATCGATCGTCACCTCATCAATTTGATCTGGTCGATCTGTCCTATCGAACGTAATTTGAAATTCGCCGCTTGCAGCATCAGTCTTTCGAACGATAGCATATCCCTTCGCGACGAGATGTTCGGCAAAGATGTTCCTATCCTCTTGCGAACCAAATACAGCAAAATGATCAATCGTTCGGGGTTCTTCTATGCGATCGCCCTGTTCCAACAAGCGATCGACAACATCCCGGTTTCCTATGCGTTGAAAATCCTCTGGTGAGGGATAAAGAAAGCGCCAATACGTTGACCACTGTTCATCTGGTCGATGGCCAGTCTGATATTCATACAAAGGCCATTTTTTCATGGCTTTTGTGAGAAAATCTTCGATCGAGTGGTTTTGCGTGTAAAAGTAAAAATCCCGATTTCCGCTTGACGTATTCCGCCCGACATAGAGGTGTTTCCCGGCGCGCTCTGCTGCTTCTGCTACGTCTTTCTCCAAAGAAATCAGACTGTCGTATTCGTCCTGACTGGATAACCCATCCGGCCGGGGATTGTTCATCCTGACGCGTAAATACGCCATAATCGGGAAATCAGCGATGTGTGTTTCTTTCGTGACCCCGAGATCGACAAAGATCGAAGCTGGCTCATCATCGACAAGGAGGGCGTAGAAATTCCAGTTGTCGGACATCTGCATACCTCGCAGGGGTTGATTAAGAATGGTGACCTGCGACCCACATTTACATGGCGGCTTTGAGGATAAGCAATTGCTTATGCTGCTGACCTAAAATGGTCGACAGCTGTCATGCTTCGTCGCTTGGCCAAAGGGCAGCCCCCTACCGCTCCGCCACCAGCAGCTTGTCGATCTTGCGCCCGTCCATATCGACGATCTCGAAACGCCATCCCTGGTCGTCGATGAAGTCCCCGACCTCCGGCAACCGCTTGAGCAGCCACAGCGCATGGCCCGCCACCGTCGCATAGTCGCGGTCTTCGGACAGGTCGATGCCGATCCGTTCGGCCAGCTGGTCGATCGGCATCTGCCCCGACACCAGCAGGCTGCCATCGTCGCGCTCGACCATGTCCGGCTCGTCATAGGCGTCGCGGTCCGACGCGAAATGGCCGGCGATCGCCGACAGCAGGTCCGCCGGGGTCACGATCCCCTCGAAATGGCCATATTCGTCATGGACCATCACCATCGGCACGTCGGACCGGCGCAGCACTTCCAGCGCGTCCATCGCATCGACCTGGTCCGGCACCACCTCCGCCCGGCGCATCAGCGCGCCGACATTGAGCGCCTCGCCGCGAAACAGCGCGGTCATGATGTCGCGTGCCTGGACGATGCCGATAATATCTTCCACCGACCCGCGGCCTACCGGCAGGCGGGTATGCGGCGTTTCCAGCAGGCGACTGCGAATCGTCGCATCGTCGGCGGCGATGTCGATCCAGTCGACGTCCATCCGCTGGGTCATCACCTCGCGCACCGGCCGGTCGGCCAGCCGCACGACGCCCGAAATGATCGCCCGCTCGCTTTCCTCGATCACGCCGGACTTGCTCGCCTCCGCGACGATCAGGTGCAATTCCTCGGCGGTGACGTGGTTCTCCGATTCGCGGTCCAGCCGCAGCAGCTTGAAGATCAGGCTGCTCGACCCGTCCAGCACCCATACGATCGGCGCGGTGATCTTCGACAGCCACAGCATCGGCGTCGCCACCAGCACCGCGATCGGCTCGGGCGCGCGCAGCGCGAACTGCTTGGGCACCAGCTCGCCCACGATCAGCGAGGCATAGGTGGTCAGGCCGATCACCAGCGCGAAACCCGCATTTTCCGCCAGGTTGGGCGACAGGCCCAGCAACTGCAACCGCTCGCCGGTCGGCCCGCCCAGGCTGGCGCCCGAATAGGCGCCCGCGATGATGCCGATCAGGGTGATGCCGATCTGCACGGTAGACAGGAACTTGCCGGGATCGCTGGCCAGCGCCAGCGCCGTTGTCGCTCCCTTGCGCCCCGCCTTCTCCAGCCCCTGCAGCCGCGGCTTGCGCGCGGACACGATGGCCAGTTCGGACATGGCGAAGACACCATTCAGGGCGACGAGCGCCAGGATGATGACGAGATCGGCCCAGGGAAAGGGCGTCGGATTATGGAGGGGGATCGTGGCCATGGTGGTCAACTACCTCCTATAACCGCTAATCTTTCAATTTCACAACATCCCCCTCATCATCGGTTCAGTTCGCATGTGGAACAAACGGCATGTTCGGCCATTATGAGGGGCAGTCGCTCCTACAGGCGCGAAAAAGGACAAGGGAACAGGATCATGAGGATTTCTCACCGCATCATCGGCGCCGCAGGGCTGGCCGCCATGCTCGCCACCACGGCCTGCACGACGGACCCGACCACGGGCCAGCGCAGCATTTCGAAGGCGGCGATCGGCGGCATCGGCGGCGCGCTGGGCGGCTATCTGCTCGGCGATCTGGTTGGCGGCCGCAACGACCGCACCGAAAAGATCCTGGGCGCGGGCATCGGCGCGGTCGCGGGCGCGGGCATCGGCGCCTATATGGACGCCCAGGAACGCAAGCTGCGCGAAGAAACCGCCGGCAGCGGCGTGGACGTGATTCGCGACGGCGACAATCTGCTGCTGCGTATGCCGTCGGGCATCACCTTCGCCTATAACAAGGCGGACGTGCAGCCGCAGTTCCAGCCGACGCTGAACGACGTCGCCTCGGTCCTGTCGCAATATCCAAAGACCTATATCGACGTGTACGGCCATACCGACAGCGACGGCGCCGACGCCTACAACCAGACCCTGTCCGAACGCCGCGCCCAGTCGGTCGCCAGCTATCTGGTGAGCAAGGGCGTGCAGTCGGCCCGCATCGGCACCCGCGGCTTCGGCGAAACCCAGCCGATCGCCTCCAACGCCACCGAAGAAGGCAAGGCGTCCAACCGCCGCGTCGAAATCAAGATCGCGCCGGTCACCGAAGCCGACGTGAAGGGCTAACCAATCTATCGTCATCCCAGCGAAAGCTGGGATGACGGCATATCAGAGGATCGGGCGCCTCAAAAACTCGCCTTCAACCCGTCGATCACGAACTGCGCCGCCAGTGCGGCGAGCAGCACGCCCAGCAGCCGCGTAATCACTGCCTCGATCTTGCGCCCCAGCAGCGCCATCAGCGGCCCGGCGGCGATCAGCGCGCCCAGCATCAGCGCCAGCGTCAGCACCACGGCGCCCAGCACCACCCCGCGCTCCGCCATGCCATTGGCCCGCGACATCAGCAGCATGACGGTCGCGATCGATCCCGGCCCGGCGATCATCGGCATCGCCATCGGGAATACCGACACATCCTCGACATGCGGCTCTTCGGTCGTGATCTTGTTCGCCCGGTCCTCGCGCCGCTGGGTCCGCTTTTCGAACACCATGTCCATCGCGATCATGAACAGCATGATGCCGCCCGCGATGCGGAAACTGTCGAGCGCGATGCCCAGCACGCCCAGCAGCTGCTTGCCCCACAGGGCGAAGACCAGCAGGATCGCCGCCGCGATGCCGACCGCCCGGATCGCCATCGCCCGGCGCTGCGCCGCATTGGCCCCGCTGGTCAGGCTGGCATAGATGGGTGCGCAGCCCGGCGGATCGATGACGACGAACAACGTCACGAAGGCGGAAATGAAAAGCTCGATCATGATCCCGCCTTTACCCTGTCGTCGATCACCGTCTCATAGGCCGCGCCGGTCCACATCCGCACCGTCACCTGCCGGCTGCCGTCGGTCGCGACGTCCGCGGTCCAGATCAGGCTCTCGTCGGGCGGTGGCGGCAATTCCCCCTTCTTGCCCGATGGCGGAGGCGGCGGCATGGCGCCCTGCGGCCCGCGCCTGCAGGTCGCGACCTTGCCGCTCAGAAACTCCGGCGTCGCACGCGCGGTGGCCAGCGTGTCGCCATGGTCCATGATCCATTGCCAGCGCCCCTTCCGGTCGCGCCGCCAGATCGTGGTATAATAGCCGACCGACCCGTCCGGCCGCGTCCAATTGCCCGTGCTGGCGGCCAGATTGCCGTCGCACGATACATAGACGACTGACGTCGACCAGCGAACCGAGGCGGCCGGATTGGCCTGTTTCTTCAGCCAGTCCTTCGCCATCACCTTCTGCGGCACGAACATCACGGCATCGTCGGCAGCCGTCTCGGCAAAGGCGGTCCATTGCCCCTTGCTCTGCGCCAGCCGGTTGAAGGCGATCTCCGCCGCGATCACGCTGCTCGGATCGGGCTGGAAGCGTGGCGGCGGCTTGGCAGCGCTTGGGGTAGCGACCAGAGCGGCCGCGCCTAACGCCAGCAGCGCCAGCCGCGCCGTCACAGACCCGCCGGCTTGGCCAGCCCGGCGCGGGCATGGGCCGCGACCAGCGTGTTGCGCAGCAGCACGGCGATAGTCATCGGCCCGACGCCGCCCGGCACCGGCGTAATGGCGCGGACATGGGCCAGCGCCTCGGCGGTGGCGACGTCGCCGACGATCCGGCTCTTGCCATCCTCGGCATCCGCCACGCGGTTGATGCCCACGTCGATCACCGTTGCACCGGGCTTGATCCACTCGCCCTTCACCATCTCGGCGCGCCCCACGGCGGCCACGACGATGTCCGCGCGATGCACCACGCTCGCCAGGTCGCGGGTGCGGCTATGCGCGATCGTCACGGTGCAGCTTTCCGCCAGCAGCAGCGCCGCCATCGGCTTGCCCACGATGTTGGACCGGCCCACGACCACGGCTTCCAGTCCCGACAGGTCGCCCAGCTCGTCCTTCAGCAGCATGATGCAGCCCAGCGGCGTGCAGGGCACCAGCGCCTCCTGCCCCGTCGCCAGCTTGCCCGAATTGACGACATGGAAACCGTCCACATCCTTGGCCGGGTCGATCGCGCCGATCACGGCGGCCTCGTCGATATGCCCCGGCAGCGGCAATTGGACCAGGATGCCATCGACCCGCTCGTCATGGTTCAGTTCTTCGATCAGGTCGAGCAGATCCTCCGCGCCGATGCTGTCGGGCCGCTTGAATTCGAAGCTTTCCATGCCCGCCGCGACCGTCATCTTGCCCTTGGACCGGACATAGACGCTGCTGGCCGGGTCTTCGCCCACCAGAACCACCGCAAGCCCCGGCTTGCGCCCGGTCGCCTCGACGAAGCCCGCCACGCCTTCGCCCACCGTGTCGCGCAGGGTGGCGGCGAACGCCTTGCCGTCGATGATCTTGCCGATGGTCATGTCTGTCCTACCCATGTTTCGATAAGCGCGGTCAGGCGCGCCGACGCGCGGCCGCCGCCGATGATGCGCAGCCGCTTTAGCCGGTTGGTGTCGCCCGATTCCAGCAAAATCGCGCCCTTGGGCCAATCCAGCCGTTTCGACAGCAGCGCGATCAGCGCGCCATTGGCCCGGCCCTTTTCAGGCACGGCCCGGACCCGCGCGGACAGCCAGCACGCATCGCGCTCATCGACCCACAGCCCGCCGATATCGTCCTTCGCCGCTCCCGGCGTCAACCGGACGGCGATCAACAGGTCGTCGCCCGCCGCCATCCAGACGCTCGTTAGGGCAGGATTCAGGCCGCGGCCCGCATCAGCGCCGCGAACAGATTCTCGCGCACCGGCCCCTGCAATATGATGACCGCGAGCAACACCACCATCGGCGACAGGTCCAGCGCGCCCAGATCGGGCAGCACCTTGCGCACCGGGCGATAGAGCGGCTCGGTCATCCGATCGAGCGCATAGAGGCCGTTGCGCACATAATCGTTGGACGTGTTGATCACATTGAACGCGATCAGCCAGCTTAGCACGATCTGCACGGTGATGATCCACCAGATCGCCTCCAGCACGATATAGACGATCCCATTCAGGGCGTTCAGAAATTCGAACAAGCTACCGGCCTTCCATGCTGCGCTGCCGCGAATGTGATGTCGTATCTAGCGGTGCGGGCACCCCGCCACAAGGACCGGCCGACGCTTATTCTGCCAACGACAGCCAGTGTGGTGGATTTGAAATACGCCACATTGTAGCGGCTTGGTCTGGAGCGTATTCTAAATCCCTAAACCACACTGGAATCAAATATTTGCTAGTGGCCCTGATGAATCTGAAGTTCGCTCAGACCTTGCCAGATAATGTGACGAACTTCAGATTCGGGCCACTAGCCCGCCGGCATCGTCCCCGGCCGGATATGGCCGAACATATGCGCGACATAGTCCCCCTTGCCCAGCGCCACGCCCTGCGCCCGCAGGATCGCGTAAGCGGTCATCAGGTGGAAATAAAATTGGGACAACGCCCAATCCCGCGCATATTGCTCCGCGGTCAGGTCCAATATCATGCCGTTGGGCAGCGCATGGGCGATTGCCGTCCCCGCGGCCCCGTCCAGCGCATCGGCCGACAGGCTTTGCAACAGGGCGAGCGCCTCGCCGATCCGCGCCTTCGCGTCCGCGATCGAACCGGGCCGCTCGCCCGCCTCGCGCCCTTCGTTCAGCAATCCGTCCAGCGCGGCGGGGAACGCCTTGCCCTGCAACCGGTACACCGCCTCATGCGCCTGGACGCAGGCGAAGCGGATCTGCGTCGCCAGCGGAAACATGTCGGGCGCCAGTCGCGCCGACAGCAAGGCCTCCGCCTCGGCGGCGGGCAATTGCGTCTGCGCCTTGTCCAGCCAGCCCGACAAAGTGCCCAGCATCTGGCTAAAGGTCGGGACGATCAGCGAAGTCAGCGTCATCAGCCGTTCCTTATTTCCGCACCAGCGTACCGGCGCCCTGATCGGTGAAGATTTCCAGCAGCATCGCGTGCGGCACCCGTCCGTCCAGGATGACCGCGGCGTCCACCCCGCCCTCGACCGCACGGACGCAGGTTTCCAGCTTCGGGATCATGCCCCCGCTGATCGTGCCGTCCTGCTGCAACACGGCGATCGCCGCCGGGTCGAGGTCGCTCAGCAACTGCCCCTGCTTGTCCAGCACGCCCGCGACATCGGTCAGCAGGAAGAAGCGCGACGCCTTGAGTTCCGCCGCGATCGCCCCGGCCATCGTGTCGGCGTTCACATTATAGGTATGACCATCGGTGCCGATACCCACCGGCGCGACGACAGGGATGATGCCCGCCTGCGCCAGCGTGTCCAGGATGCGCCGGTCCACCGACACCGGATCGCCGACGAAGCCCAGATCGACATTGCGTTCGATCCCCGAATTGGGGTCCGCCTCGCGCCGGCCGCCGACCTTCTCGCACAGGACCAGCCCGCCATCCTTGCCCGAAATGCCCACCGCACGGCCGCCCGCCCCGGCGATCCAGCCGACGATTTCCTTGTTGATCGATCCGGCCAGCACCATCTCGGCGATCTTGGCCGTCTCCGCGTCGGTCACGCGCAACCCGCCGATAAACTGCGATTCGACGCCCAGTTTCTTCAGCATCGCGCCGATCTGTGGCCCGCCGCCATGGACGACGACGACATTGATGCCCACCGCCTTCATCAGCACGACATCCTCGGCGAAATCGCGCGCGGCTTCGGGATCGCCCATGGCATGGCCGCCATATTTCACGACGAACGTCTTGCCCGCATAGCGCTGCATATAGGGCAGCGCCTCGACCAGGGTTTCGGCCTTCGCCAGGAGCGCGGGATCGGGAGCGTGCTTGCTGTTCATGCGCGGGCGCATAAGGCCATATGCCGCCCGCCGCAAGGTTTGCGCACACCCCGCCGTGCACCTGCAAAGGCGGGAGTCCGGTCCAGGCGCTGAAGAGGGATGACTCTACATTGGCCCGTTCGCTTCGAGCGAAGTCGAGAAGCCGGTAGCGCCACGCCCACGTTTCTCGACTTCGCGCGAAACGAACGGAACAAGTTGGATCGACCTATCGCCAGCAGGCTCCACCCGTCGCCGAATCATACGCGCCATGGTCGAATAATTAGTTCGCCAACTAATGAGAATCGCGAATGCGCCACAGCTGTTGCACTCGCCGTCTCAGCGACGATCCAGCCGCCGCCCCAGCGCGACCAGCAGATAGATGACGGGCGGCACCAATATCGCCGACAGCAGCACCTTGGCCAGCATCTGGCCCAGCAGCAATTCGCCGATCGGAAACACGCCGTAAAAGGCGATCGTCACGAACAGCAGCGTATCGACGATCTGCGACAGGATGCTGGCGACCGCCGCCCGCAGCCACAGCAGCCGCGCACCCTCCCGCCCCTTGAGCAGCGCGAACAGCGTGACGTTGAGCGTCTGCGAAATGCCATAGGCGATGATCCCGCCCAGCCAGATGCGCGGCGTGCCGCCCATCATCATGGCGAAGGCTTCGGCCCTTTTGGGGTCCATGTCGCCCGCCGCCGGCGCGGCCAGCACGACGATCGACAGCAGGATCGACGCGATCAGCGGCAGGAAGCCGATCTGCACCAGCCGGTTGGCGACGGCGCGGCCGTGCAGTTCCGCCACCGCACTGGAAATCGTGACCAGCAGAAGGAAGGCGAAGATCCCCGCCTCGACCGCCAGCGGCCCCAGCCCCACCATAGGCCCGATCCCCGCCAACGGCCCCAGCGCCACCTGCTTGTTGCCCAGCACCCCGGCAATGCAGACCATGCCGCCATAGAAGATCGAGAATCCGAAGAGCGAACGGCTGATGGGCGCGGGAGATGCAGTCATCGGCCGCCCTTACCGGCAATTACGCAGTGGGGGAAGAGTCACAAGCGGCGCTCCTTCACCTTCTCCCCGTGGGGAGAAGGATACGCAGCCTTGCCGCGTAGCGGCTTGGCGAAGTTGGAAGAGGGGTGGGCACCCTACCCCGCGAACAAGCGATATTTGACCCCCATCGCCTGCGCCAGGTTGCGCAGGCGGCGCTCGACCGTCTCGCCATAGAGGTCGGCGTCCTCGTCGCGCAGTTGCAAATCGATCTGCCCCTCCGTCCGGCTGAGTTGCGACACGGCCAGCGGCCCTTCGACCCCGCCCGACAGGCGCTGGGCCAGACGGATGGCCAGCCCCCACAGGGCCGCGCGACGCAATTCTTCGGGCTTCGCCAGCCGCTCCACGCCCGGCGGACAGCCCATGCCGCCGCCGAAATGGCTGTGCAGCGCCTGCGCCAGCATCGCCCGCTCCGGCGCGGTGATCCCCACCCAATTGCTGTGCAGCGCGATCTCCACGCCCCGTTCCGCCCGGAAATCGGGATTGGCGCGCCAGCCGACATCGGCCAGCAGACAGGCCGCGCGGCGAATGCGGCGGGCGGCGGCATCGTCGTCGGCGAACAGCGGTGCGATCCACTTGTCGATCCGGTCGCCATGGCCGCGAAAACGCGACTGCGCCTCCCCTTCCGCCTCGGCCGCGACCAGCAGCGGGTCGTGCGCCCGGATATCCTCCGGCAGATCTTCGTAAAGCAGCCCTTCGCGCAGGCCGTAGGCCGACACCACCAGCCGGCTCGACTTCAACTGCCGCACCACGACCGACAGCAGGGCCGCGGCATCGGGCAGCGTCGGCACGCGCGATCCCGTCATCGCCGGAATCTGCTTCAACCGCGTCCGATCGACATGGCTGACGATCCGGGTCAGTTGCTCGGCCCGCGCGGCGGTCATCTCATATTGATGGACGACGGGCAGCGGAAAGCTGGTCAGTTGCATGTCGAACCGCGCCAGCGCGCGCCACGACCCGCCGACCAGATAGAAGGGCAGGTCCGGTTCCGGCGTCCATCCCGCCTTCTCCAGCATCTTGACCACCTGCCGCTCCAGCATCCGCGGCCCCTTGGCCCGAATCTGCGGCAGACGCAGCACCCCGAGCGGCAGCGAGATCGTCTGCTCCACCGCCCCGCCCCTGATGCGCGCCAGCTCCAGGCTGCCCCCCCCCAAGTCGCCGACGATGCCGTCGGCATGGGGAATGCCCGACAACACGCCCATCGCCGCGCCGATCGCCTCCTGCGCGCCGGTCAGCAATTCGACGGTCAGGCCCATATCCTTCGCGCGGGCGATGAACGCGGCCCCGTTGGTCGCATCCCGCACCGCCGCGGTGGCGACGCAGCGTATCTCGGTCACCTTCATCGCGCGGCACAGATGGGCGAAACGGCCCACGGCGCGCAGGCCGCGGTCCATCGCCTCTGGCTCGATCGCCCCCGTCTTCGCCAGCGACGCGCCCAGCCCCGCCATCACCTTTTCATTGAACAGGATGAAGGGGATGCGCCGCGGCCCGTCATACACCACCAGGCGCACGCTGTTCGACCCGATGTCGATGATCGCGGTCCGGGCATGGGCCGGCTCGGGCGACGTCGCCATGCTTTCGGCGACGGCGCGAACGCGGCTGAGCATCGAATTCATCAGGCGCGCCCGCTCAGGCGCAATGTCGGCACCGCCTCATTGTCCAGCGCCGCGCCGCGCCCGGACAGCGACGGATTGGTCATAAAATACCGATGCAGGTTGAATGGCCTGTCGCCCGGCTCCAGCCGCGTATAATGGCCCTCGCTGTCCAGCGACCAGCTCTGTTCGGTGTCGATCAGGTTGGCGACCATCACCTGGTCCAATATCTGGTCATGCACGGTCGGATTCTCGATCGGCGCCATGAACTCGACCCGCCGGTCGAAATTGCGCTGCATCCAGTCGGCCGAACTGATGAAGACCTTCGCGCCATTATTGGGCAGCGCCTTGCCGTTGCCGAACACGGCGATGCGGCTATGCTCCAGGAAACGGCCGACGATTGACTTCACCCGGATATTCTCCGACATGCCCCGCACCCCAGGCCGCAGGCAGCATATGCCCCGCACGATCAGGTCGATCTGGACCCCCGCATTGCTCGCCGCATAGAGTTTCTCGATCATCGCCGGATCGACCAGACTGTTCATCTTGGCCCAGATGGTGCCGGGCCGCCCGGCGCGGGCATGATCGATTTCCGCGTCGATCAGGCGGCACAGCGTGTCGCGCAGGTCGCGCGGCGACATGACCAGCTTTTCCAGCCGCTCCGGCTCGACATAGCCGGTGATATAGTTGAACAGCGCCGCGGCGTCCCGGCTATAGGCTGGATCGGCGGTGAAGAAGCTGAGGTCCGTGTAGATGCGCGCCGTGATCGGGTGATAATTGCCCGTGCCGAAATGGCAGTAGCTGCGGAACTGCTCGCCCTCGCGCCGGATCACCATGGAGATTTTGGCGTGGGTCTTCCAGTCGATGAAGCCATAGACCACCTGCACGCCCGCGCGCTCCAGCGCGTCGGCCCACATCAGATTCTGTTCCTCGTCGAACCGCGCCTTCAACTCGACCACGGCGGTCACGGACTTGCCCGCCTCCGCCGCGTCGATCAGCGCGCGGATGATCGCCGACTGCTTGCCCGCGCGATACAGCGTCTGCTTGATCGCCACCACATCCGGGTCGACCGCCGCCTGTTTCAGGAAGGATACGACGACGTCGAACGCCTCATAGGGATGGTGGACGACGATGTCCTTGGCCCGGATCGCGGCAAAACAGTCGCCGCCATATTCGCGGATACGCTCGGGAAAGCGCGGCGCATAAGGCTCGAACTTCAAATCGGGCCGGTCGGCGTCGACGATGCCGGACAGGTCGCCGATGCCGACGAACCCCTCCACCTCAACCACCACCGCCTCATGCCCCTGGAGCATGTCCTGCAACATTTCCTCGACCGGTTCGGGGATGCGCTCCTCAATCTCCATGCGGATCACCCGACCGCGCCGACGCCGCTTGATCGCGCTGCGGAAATGGCGGACCAGATCCTCGGCTTCTTCCTCGATCTCGATGTCGCTGTCGCGGATGATGCGGAACACACCGCTGTTGCGGACGCGATAGCCGGGGAACAGATCGGCCGAAAAACGCCGGATCACCGCCTCCAGCGCCATGTAGCGCGCCGGATCGCCGGGAATCCGCACGAACCGCGTCAGCGTCGGCGGGATCATCACCAGTTCGCGGATCGGCTGTTTGTCCGACAGCCGTTCCAGGTCGAAGATGATCGACAGCCCCTGATTGGGGATGAAGGGGAAGGGATGCGCCGGGTCCAGCGCCTGCGGCGTCAGGATCGGGAAAATCTGCGTCAGGAAATGCTCGCGCAGCCATTGGCCGCAGGCCGCGTCCATCTCGCTGCCCGGCCCGATCACCTCGATCCCGACCTGCGCCAGTTCGTCATGCACCGCGCCCCAGACCTTCTGCTGCGCGACCATCAGCCGCGTGCTTTCCTCGGTCAGCGCCGCGAGCTGCTGCGCCGGTGTCAGCCCGTCGGCGGAGCGCAGGTCGACATCCTGCAATTGCTGGCCCTTCAGCCCCGCGACCCGGACGGAGAAGAATTCGTCCATGTTCGCGCCGGATATGGACAGGAAGCGCAACCGCTCCAGCAGCGGATGGGCGCGGTTCATCGCCTCTTCCAGCACCCGCTGGTTGAACGCCAGCCAGGACAGCTCGCGATTGAAATAGCGGTCGCTGGGCAGCGCCAGGCTGGCGGAGGGATCGGCTTCGGCCACGGATTACTCGCGTTGCTGAGGAGGGGGATCGGGCGGGACTATAGGCAGAAAGCCTGCGGCTTGCAGAGCCTCTTTCGCCATTGCGACAGAAATCTTGCGTCCAGATGACAGTGCGGCGCGATCAAGCAACTGCGTTACCGCCGCGAGTCCGCCATAGCTGCGCTCGACCCGGCGCAGCAGCCAGTCGGGCAGGTCGGCGGCATAGCCGGCCCCGGCGGTGTCGAACGCCCGCTCGATCAGCGCGCGGGCCAGCGCCTCGTCCGGCTCCAATATCGCGACATGGGGCGCGGCGGCCAGCCGCGATCGCAAATCGGGCAGCGCCACGGTCCAGCTTGCCGGCGGCGCCAGCCCCACCATCAGCAACGGCCGCCGCTCGGTCTGCGCCGCGTTCCAGGCGTGGAACAGCCCATGTTCGTCCTGTCCCTGCGCGTCGTCGATGATCTCGCCGCCGCTCATCTGCGCGAAATGGCGCGCCAACGTGGACCGGCCGGACCGCGGCGGGCCGGTCAGCACGCTCACCGACAGCGGCCATTCGCGCCACCGTTCCAGATGCGCGACGGCCTGGGCGTTGGCGTCGCTGACCAGAAAGTCGCCATCACCCGCGCCACCATGCCATTCGAAGGGCAGGCTGATCTGGGTCATTGCGGGGGCGGGGACGCCTGTCGCCGCGTAATCCGCAGCGTCGTGCCGGACACCGCGACGCTATAGCCGCGCGCCTGCAACCCTGCGCGCAGCATGTCGACCGTTCCGTCGAAGCTGACCTGCATCACCGACGTCCCGCCCAGCGCCAGGCTGCTTGTATTGGCGGTGCGCACGCCGGGGATCGACCGCACCGTCGATTCGCCGGCGCCGATCGACCCGACGTCAGGCGTGTCGAACTGAATCGAAAAGCTCGTGCCGCTGGACGCCACGCTCGGCAGTTCCACCGCCTCGACCGGCGCCTCGACCGCATTCTCGATTTCCAGCGCGGCCGGATCGACCGGCTCCTCGATGATGAGCGACGGGTCAGGCCGCAGGCGGCCGTCGTTGAGCGCCCGGATATAGAGTTCGTCGATCCGCCGTGCGCCCTCGTCCATCATCTTGGGCAAGCCGCTGTCGTTGGACGCGCGCAGCGTCACGCTGCCGATCAGGCTGTTGTCGGGGCCGTAGCGCGCGGTGAAGGTGCCGGTCACCGGCCCGCCGGGATAGGCCCGGTCGAGCCGCGCGATCGGGATCACCACATCGGCGGCGCCATATTGGTCGAGCAGCACGCGCCACCACAAGCGCCCGCGCCGCCCGGTCTGACCGGCGTTCAGCAGTATGGGATCGGCGATCGATCCGGCCACCCGGACATAGTCGATCGCGCTGTCGCCGGTGCGGTATCGCGCCCAGGCCTTCTGCCATTCGTTGGTGCGTTCATAGGATACGGCCGATCCGCCGTCCCACAGCACCGGGATCACCAGCAGCGGCGGCGATCGCATCACATTGCCCGACACGCCCAGCACCGCGCCCGTCCGCGCGCGGTCGAACAAGATGCCCAGCGTCGCGACATAGCGGGTCGGCCCGGCCTGCTCATAATCGATCTCGATGCCGGAGATCATCGCCTCAAGCTGCGAATCGGACAAGGCCGGCGCGCCGCCACCGCCATGGGTGCGGGTCCACAGCATCCGCCACGCCTGTCGCTGCGCCATGCGCCAGCCGGCATAGCGGGCGCTGTCGGCATCCTTGGCGAACATGTCCACCTTGACCCCGCGCACCTCGAAATCGCCGCCGCTGGCGATCGGCGGCACGCCGCGCTCGCCTTCCATCTGCGCGAACAGGGCCGCTGCGGCCAGGCCCAATGCGATGGCGATCGCAATCTGGACGGGCCGCGAGAGCAGGCGCAACAGGGCTGCGGGGCGGGAAATGGTCTGGCTCAGGCTCACGCGCGCCCTTTTGGCGACAATTGCCCGCCATGCCAAGCGGCAACGCGAGACTTATCCCCACCTCCATGCCAGAAGATATGCCCTTTACATCGAAGGTTCCGTTTTCCGCGCCTTTGCTCTAGGGGCCGGAACTATGAGCGAGAACGAATCCTACAGCTACGCCAAGGCCGGCGTCGACATCGCCGCGGGCAACGCCCTTGTCCGCGCCATCGCCCCCCTGGCCAAGGCCACCCGCCGCCCCGGCGCCGACGCCGAACTGGGCGGCTTCGGCGGCTTTTTCGATCTCAAGGCCGCGGGCTATGACGATCCCCTGCTGGTCGCCGCCAATGACGGCGTGGGCACCAAGCTGAAGCTCGCGATCGACCATGACCGCCATGACGGCGTCGGCATCGACCTGGTCGCCATGTGCGCCAACGACCTGATCGTGCAGGGCGCCGAGCCCCTCTTCTTCCTCGACTATTACGCCACCGGCAAGCTGGAGAGCGGCGTCGCCGAGCGCGTTATCGCCGGCATCGCGCAGGGGTGCCGCATGGCCGGCTGCGCGCTGATCGGCGGCGAAACCGCCGAAATGCCGGGCATGTACGGTCCGGGCGACTATGATCTCGCCGGCTTCTGCGTCGGCGCGGTCGAACGCGCCAAGGCGCTGACCGGCAACAAGGTGAAGGCCGGCGACGTCCTGATCGGCCTCGCCTCTTCCGGCGTCCACTCCAACGGCTTCTCGCTGGTCCGCCGCCTCGCCGCCGACAAGGGCTGGCGGCTGGATCGCCCGGCGATCTTCGATCAGGACATATTGCTGATCGACGCGCTGATGGCGCCGACGAAAATCTATGTGAAGAGCCTGCTGCCGCTGGTCCGCGCCGGCATGATCCACGCCCTCGCCCATATCACCGGCGGCGGCCTGCTCGAAAATATCCCTCGCGTCCTGCCCGACGGCTGCCACGCCACGGTCGAAGCCGACGCCTGGGAACAGCCGCGCCTGATGGCCTTCCTCCAGGCGCAGGGCCATATCGAGCCGGAAGAGATGGCACGCACCTTCAACTGCGGCGTCGGCATGGTGCTGGCCGTGGACGAAGCCCATGTCTCCGCCGTCACCAAGGCGCTGGAGGATGCGGGCGAAACCGTCTTCCGCATCGGCGCGGTCAGCGAAGGCGACAAGGGCTGCACCGTCAGGGGCAGCACCGAAAGCTGGAGCGCCAAGGCCGACTGGTCCGCCACGCATCTGGGGTAATATAACGCCCGTTCGTTTCGAGCGAAGTCGAGAAACGGTCAGAACAGGGTTCTCGACTTCACTCGAAACGAACGGATGTTGTTATGCAAAAGGCGAAAGTCGGCGTCCTGATTTCCGGCCGTGGCTCGAACATGGCAGCTTTGCTCTACGCGGCCAAGGCGCAGGACTGCCCCTATGAGATCGTCCTGGTCGCCGCCAACGATCCGCAAGCCCCCGGCCTCGCCCTCGCCGCTGCCGAGGGCATCGCGACTTTCGGCCAGAGCCACAAGGGGCTGAAGCGCGCCGAGTTCGACCAGATCATCGACGCGCAACTCCGCGCGGCAGGCGCGCATTATGTCGCGCTCGCCGGCTATATGCGTCTCCTGTCCCCCGAGTTCGTCGCCGGCTGGGACAACCGGATGCTCAACATCCATCCCAGCCTGCTGCCCAAATATAAGGGGCTGGACACGCACCAACGCGCGATCGACGCAGGCGACAGCCATGCCGGCTGCTCGGTCCATATCGTCACGGCCGAACTGGACGACGGCCCAGTGCTGGGCCAGACACCGGTGGCGATCCTGCCCGGCGACACGCAAGACAGCCTCGCCGCCCGCATCCTCATCGCGGAGCATCAGCTCTACTCCCGCACCCTTGCCGACTTCGTCACCCGCGAACGCCAGCCCGACTGGCTGCTGGGCAAGGTGCGCGAAGCCGCGCTCGCCCTGCCGCAGGCGGACGAGATCGTCTCGCACGGCATGCCCTGTTTCGGCGTCGTGAAGGGCAAGAAGTTCGCCTATTTCACCCGCGACCATCATGGCGACGGAATCATCGCCGTGCTGGTGAAGACCACCGCACCGGAAGAACAGGCGACGCTGATGGAAGCCGACCCGGAACGCTATTACCGCCCCGCCTATTTCGGCACCGAATGGGTCGGCATCCGCCTCGACCTGGGCGACACCGACTGGGATCATATCGCCGAACGCCTCCGCGCAAGCTGGCGCCAGATCGCACCGAAGAAGCTGCTGGGCCTGATGGATATCGCGGACGAGTTTTGATCCTCTTCCTTTTGCCGGCTTCGATCCCCATAGAGTTGAGCCATGACCGACAGCCCTGCCCCCGCCGCCATCCAGATCCGCAACCTCACCAAAGTCTATAAGGGCGGCAAGCGCGCACTCGACGGGATCGACCTGTCCATCCCGCGCGGACAGATTTACGGCCTGCTCGGCCCCAATGGCGCGGGCAAGTCGACCACGATCAATATTCTGGCCGGCATGGTGAACAAGACGGCGGGCGACGTCAGCATCTGGGGCTTCGACATCGACGCGCACCCGCGCAATGCGAAGAACAGCATCGGCATCGTGCCGCAGGAGATCGTCTTCGACCCCTTCTTCACCCCGTTCGAGACGCTGGAAAATCAGGCCGGCTTCTACGGCGTGCCCAAGGACCGCCGCCGCACGATGGAATTGCTGCGCGCGGTGCATCTGGACGACAAGGCCCATGCCTATGCCCGCACGCTGTCGGGCGGCATGAAGCGCCGCCTGCTGGTGGCCAAGGCGATGGTGCATAGCCCGCCGATCCTGGTGCTGGACGAGCCGACCGCGGGCGTGGACGTGCAATTGCGCCAGCAACTGTGGGCCTATGTCCGCGAATTGAACGCGCTGGGCGTAACGATCGTGTTGACCACCCATTATCTGGAAGAAGCCGAGCAATTGTGCGACCGCATCGGCATCATCAACCATGGCAAGGTCATCACCGACAAGCCGACCCGCGAGCTGATCGCCATGGCGCAGGAAAAGGTGGTGCAGGTGACGGTCGACCGCGACCTGACCGCCGCGCCACAGGCCCCCTGTTTCGAAAAGGTCGAACTGTCGGGCGACCGCACCCTGACCATCACCTATATGAAGGACCGCGCCAATGCCGGCCAGGTGCTGAGCGCGGTGCAGGCCAGCGGCCTCGCCATCGTCGACGTGGTCACGCGCGACCCGGACCTGGAGGATGTCTTCCTCAACCTGACGGCGGCCGCTTAGAAATTTTCTCCGTTCGGGCTGAGCTTGTCGAAGCCCTCGCCTGAGCGTAGCGAAGGCAAAACCTCACTCCGTTCGGTCGAACCCTTCGACTTCGCTCAGGGCGAACGGTAAAAGAGCATGTAGGACGACGATGACCACCACCACCCACGACGTCATCATCATCGGTTCCGGCGCGGCCGGGCTGACGGCCGCCATCAACCTCGCGCAGGACCGCAAGGTGCTGGTGCTGGCCAAGGGCGCGCTCGATGGTGGCTCCACCAACTGGGCGCAGGGCGGTATCGCCGCCGTACTCGACGCGGGTGACAGTTTCGAGGCGCATGTCGAGGATACGATGGTCGCGGGCGCAGGCCTGAACGATCGCGCCACCGTCGAATTCGTCGTCTCCCAGGCCCCCGCCGCGATCGAGCGGCTCGCCGACCTCGGCGTCCCCTTCAACGGTGGCGAAGCCTTTGGCAAGCGCTGGGATCTGACGCGCGAGGGCGGCCACAGTCATCGCCGCATCGTCCATGTCGACGATGCCACCGGCCATGCCGTACAGATCGCGCTCTTGAAGGCCGCCCGCGCCAATCCCAACATCACCCTGGTTGAGGATCTGATCGCGATCGACCTCATCACCAGCCGCCATGGCGAACGCTATTCGGGCGACGGCCATGTCTGGGGCGTCTACGCGTTCAACAAGAAGACCAAGCGGGTGGATGCGCTGCTCGGCAAGGCGACGATCCTGTGCACCGGCGGCGCGGGCCGCACCTATCTCTTTTCCACCGCGCCACGGGGCGCGACCGGCGACGGCATCGCCATGGCCTGGCGCGCGGGCTGCCGCGTGTCGAACATGGAGATGAACCAGTTCCACCCGACCTGCCTCTATAATCTGGAGATCAAGAATTTCCTGATTACAGAAGCCGTGCGCGGCGAAGGCGGCCACCTCAAGCTTCCCCCCGGCGTGCCGGGCGGCGGCGAGCGCTTTATGCCCCGCTTCGACCCGCGTGAGGAACTGGCCCCGCGCGACATCGTCGCCCGCGCCATCGACCATGAGATCAAGCGCCTCGGCCTCGACTATGTCCATCTCGACATCAGCCATAAAGACCCGGCGTTCGTCCGGCATCATTTCCCGACCATCTACGCCCGCCTGCTGGACCTCGACATCGACATCACCAAGGAGCCGATCCCGGTCGTGCCCGCGCAGCATTATACCTGCGGCGGGGTGGTGATCGACCTCGACGGCCGCACCGACCTGCCCGGCCTCTATGCGGCGGGCGAAGTCACCGAAAGCGGCCTGCACGGCGCCAACCGCCTCGCCTCCAACTCGCTGCTCGAATGTTTCGTCTTCGGCGAGGCGGCGGCGAAACATATCCGCGCCCATTGGGACGAGCTGCCCGCCCCGCCGCCGATCCGGCCCTGGGACGAAAGCCGAGTCACCAACAGCGACGAAGAGGTCATCGTCCAGCATAACTGGAAGGAGATTCGTCGCTTCATGTGGGACTATGTCGGCATCGTCCGCACCACGAAGCGGCTGGAGCGCGCCCAGCACCGCGTCGCCCTGCTCGCGCAGGAAGTGGACGATTATTATGGCAATTTCCGCGTCACACCCGACCTCATCGAATTGCGCAACCTGCTGGAAGTCGCCCGGCTGATCGTCCGCTCGGCGCTGCACCGCAAGGAAAGCCGCGGCCTCCACTATACGCTCGATTATCCCGAAACGCTGCCGGACGCGATCGATACGGTATTGGCACCCTGACCGGACGCGGTGGTTAATTTTCGGTTAAGTGCTTGGCAACCACCTGCGTGCAATGATGCGGCTTCCTTCATGCAGGAGGCGTCATGAGCATCTATATCGACATGCTGGCCGACATCGCGCAGATCGGCATGGCCTCCGCGGCGATCGTGGCGGCTGGCATTGCTTGGCATCGCCGCACGTTCGTTCGGCGGGACGGGAAGAGTGAGGAAAAGAACGAATAATGGTCGGTCATCCTTGCAGAAAATCCTTCAATACCGCGTTGAAGCGCGCCGGCTGATCGCCCATCACCATATGGCCGCTCGGCCCGATCGCTTTCAGCAAAGTGGCCTTGCGCGGCGCATAGGCGGCGCGGAAGCGGCTGGTGATGGCGGCGGCCTGCCCGGCGTCGCTGCCCACGGCATAGACCACCTCCAGCGGCGCGGCGAGCCGCGGCAATTGGGGCGCAAGGTCGATATTGGCCAGGTCGCGCAGCGCATTGGCGATGACATCGGGGTCGCTGCCCCTGGCGCCGGGCGTCTGCGCGACCATCTGCGCCAGATAGCGTCGTCCCGCCAGCGTGCCGGTCAGATAGCCGCTGAGCTGGTCGGCCAGAAAGCCCATGCCGCTGGCCGTGCCGCCCACCATCGCCGCGCCGGCAGGCAGCATATCGACCACCATCACCCGGCTCGCCAACCCCTTCAGGCCCAGCAGCATCGCCAGCGTGCCGCCCATGCTATGGCCGACGATCGCCGGCCGCTTCAGCCCGGCCGCGGCGATATAACGGGCGATCTCGTCCGCGATCGGCTGGAGCAGCCCGCCACTGGCATTGGCCTCCGCGGCCAGGCCGGCAAAACCGCGTACATGGACCAGATGATAGCGATAGCCCGGCACCCCGCCCAGCACCCCGTTCCAGATGCCGGGACCGCTGGCCAGGCCGGGGATCAGGACGACATCGCCCCCTTCCCCGCGGATATTCATGGCGATCCGACGTGATGCGAAGGGCGCGGCCTGCGCCACCCCGCTCCACAAAACACCGCCTGTCGCCAGCGCGCCCAACATCAGCGCGCGCCTGTCCATCCTTGTATCGATCATGCCGCCTTCTTGCCCGTCCGGCCCTGAACCGCAACTGAGCGATAGCGTGTCCCGGCAAGCGGTTGCATCGTTCATCCTCCTTACATCGCATTTGTGGAATCATTCGTCGCATGGGTCTTGCCGGGCGACCGGCGTCCCGCCCCTATGACGCCAAGAGAGTGCGGGGACGCTAATGACATTGCATAAAAACCGGGGCGGTTCTGCGCGCCTGGTCCTGTTGATCGCGGCGCTGTCGGCCTGTGTGAGCGCGCCGGAGCCGCCACGCGCGCAGGCCGCTGCCGCCGTGCCGCAAAAACCGCAACCCACCACCAACACATGGCCGATCCGGCCGGTCGCCAACCCGCCGCTGCCCTATCGCGACATCGACCAGAATGAAGCGCCGCCCCCGGCGCTGGTCAGCGTCGTGCGCAACCTCGGCCAAAGCTTCCATGGCAAGGTGGGCATCGCCGTGCGCCGCATCGGCGCGGACTGGACCGTGGCGTGGAACGGCACGTCCCTGTTCCCGCAACAGAGCGTATCGAAGCTCTGGGTATCGATGACCTTCCTCGACGCGGTGGATCGCGGCAAGCTGCGCATCACCGACACGACCACCATCACCCGCAACGACCTGACCCTGTTCCACCAGCCGAGCGCGGCGCTGGTGGCGCAGAATGACGGCTGGACCACCAGCTATTCCGACCTGATGCGCCGCGCGATGACGCAGAGCGACAATACCGCCAACGACACGCTGCTGCGCGCGGTCGGCGGGCCGGAGGCGGTGCGCAGCTATCTGGCGCGGCGGATGATCAAGGATATTCGCTTCGGCCCCGGCGAACGGCTGCTGCAATCGGCGACCGCGGGTCTGGACTGGCGGCAGGATTATTCGATCGGCCGCAATTTCTACGCCGCCCGCAACAAGCTGCCCATGTCGGTGCGGGTGAAAGCGCTCGACAATTATCTCGCCAGCCCGCCCGACGGCGCGGCTCCCTCCTCGATCGTGCAGGCGCTTGCGAAGCTGAAGGAGAACCAGATGCTCTCCCCGGCCTCCTCGCGCCTGCTGCTGTCGATCATGTCGGAGGCCAAGACCGGGCCGCAACGGATCAAGGGCGGCGTGCCGCCGGGCTGGTCCTATCTGCACAAGACCGGCACCGGCCAGGATCTTCCGCCCCGGTCGACCGGCTTCAACGATATCGGCATCATGACCGCACCCGACGGCGCCAGCTATGCCGTGGCGGTGATGATCGGATCGACCACCGTGTCGATCCCCGAACGCTGGGCGCTGATGCAGGCAGTGGCGAAGGCGGTCGCGGCGAACCACGAACCGCGGTAGATTCCGCCTTCAGAAGCGCCGCACCACGCCCAGATAGACTTCGCTGTCGGGGCTGTCCGCGTTCAGCCCGATATTGGCGCCGATATCGAACTGCATGTCGTCCGACGGCTGCCAGGCGAAGGACAGGCCGCCCAGCGCCTCGGTGGCATGGCCGGCCGGATCGTCGTCGCGCGTCACTTGCGCCTCGATCGCGCCCGACACGCTGTCGCTCAGCGAAAAGCCCAGCCCCGCGACGCTGCCATAGGCGAAGTGACGGCCCGACCGGTCCTCATCCACCGCCGCATCGATTTCCGGGGTCAGCCCCAGCGAAAAGCCGCCGCCAAGGTCGAAGCTGACCGGCACGATCAGCCCCGCGCCCCAGTCGCCGTCGCCGATCGCCGATCCGCCGGCCGGCAACGACACATAGGGCATGATCGCGATTGAAAAGCCTGACCCGTCGGGATTGGACAGGTTCCGGCGCAGCGCCACCTGCACGTCGCCCACCCCGCTATCCTTCTCCACCGCACCGCTCGGCCGGTCACGCGTGCGGACATGGCCATAGGCGGTCCAGCCGATCTGCGCTTCCAGATGATCGCCCAGCCCCAGCCGCACCAGCGCGTCGCCTGCTTGGATCGTGTCAGTCCGGCTCGATGCGTCCTGCTGCCGGGTCCAGTCTCCCAGCCCCAGTTCCACCACCACGCGCCCCTTGTCCACGGTGCAGGCCGGCGTGCCCAGACCCGGCCGGTCGGCGCACAGATCGCGCGCATCCTGCGCAAGAGCCACGCCCGACCAGGCGGCGCCTGCCCCCATGATAGCCGTCACCGCCGTCCGCATCGTCCGCCGCAGTCGCATCGTCATTTCCCCCTCATGCCCCCGCCCTTATGCGCCATGTTACCGGAAATGATGCAGAAATGTTCGAGCGGTCAGTCAGCAGGGGAATAAGGCGATCCTGGCAGGCGTATAGGGGCCATGACTGCCCTTTTTCCTCCCCCGACCCCGTCCAGCGTCGTCCCGATCCGCCCGCCATTGCCGGCCGATCATCGCCCGGCCATCCGCGTCGCGCTGTTCTCCGGCAATTATGACTGCGTGCGCGACGGCGCCAACCGGGCGCTCAACCGGCTGGTCGGCCATCTCCTGCATCGGGTCGGCGCGCAGGTGCGCATCTATTCGCCCACCGCCCCGCAACCCGCCTTCGCCTCCATCGGCGACATTCGCTCAGTGCCTTCCCTCAGCCTGCCGGGGCGGCCCGAATATCGCCTCGCCATCGGGCTGACGCGCGAGGTGCGCCGCGACCTCGACGCCTTCGCGCCGGACATCGTCCATCTGTCCGCCCCCGATCTGCTGGGCCGGCAGGCGCAGAAACATGCGCGCGCGCGTGGCATCCCCGTCATCGCCAGCCTGCACACGCGGTTCGAAACCTATCTCGACTATTATCGGCTCGGCTTCCTGCGCGGCGCGATGGAACGCTATCTCGACCGTTTCTATGGCGACGCCGATCACATATTGGCGCCCACCCCGCCTACCAACGCCGAGATGGCGGCGCGCCACGGCGCGGCGCGCGTGTCGGTGTGGGGACGCGGAATCGACCCGCATCAGTTCGCGCCGACGCTGCGCGATCCCGCATTGCGCGCCGCACTGGGTTATGACGAACAGGATGTCGTGCCGCTTTTCTTCGGCCGGCTGGTGCTGGAAAAGGGACTCGGCATCTTCGCCGACGCCATCGCCGCGATCCGGGCGCGCGGCCATCAAGTCCGCCCCCTGGTCGTCGGCGGCGGGCCGGCGCGATCCTGGCTGGCCCAACGCCTGCCCAATGCGACCTTCATCGGCCATCTGAGCGGTATCGATCTCGGCCGTGCGGTGGCGAGCGCGGACCTGCTCATCAACCCCAGCGTCACCGAAGCCTTCGGCAACGTCAATCTGGAGGCGATGGCGTCCGGCCTGGCGGTGCTGTCGGCCGATGTGCCCAGCGCCGCCAGCCTGATCGATCAGGGCCGTACCGGCCTGTTGCTACCCCCCGCCGATGTGGACGCCTATGCCGACGCCGCATCGGCGCTGATCGCATCGCCCGCCCGGCTCGCACGGCTGCGGCAGGCCGCCGCTTTGGCCGCCAGCCATCATCGCTGGGACGATGTGCTGGACGCCGTGGTGTGCGCCTATGCGGCGCTGCTGCCCGATCATGCCCCGCCGCTCGCGATCGCGCCTTGCCCGGCACGCGCCGGAACGGGATAAGCGAGCGATGGACGATGCGCGCGACATGGAAGCGGACCTGCTGGCGATGCGCCGCTACGCCCGCGCGCTCGCCCGCGATGAGTCCGACGCCGACGATGTCGTGCAGGACGCCCTCCTCCGCGCGATCGAGCGTCGGGCGACCTACCAGCCGGAACGCAGCCGAACCCGCTGGCTGCTGGCGATCGTCCACAATGTCTTCGTGTCGGCCAAGCGCCGCCAGGCCGCCGAAACGCGCCGCAACGATCGCTTCGCCCAGACCTTGCTATCCAGCATTGATCCGCAGCAGGAGGAGCATGTGCGGCTGGCCGAGATCGCGCAGGGTTTCGCCGCCCTGCCCGAGCCCCAGCGCGCGGTGCTGCACCTGACCGCGATCGAGGGGCTGAGCTATCAACAGGCCGCCGACATATTGGGCGTGCCGATCGGCACGGTGATGTCGCGCCTGTCACGGGCGCGCGCCGCGCTGCGGGACGGACAATCAGGATCAGGCCGTCCGCATCTGCGGCTGGTGGGAGGACATGATGACCAATGACGTGAACGCGCTGGAGATCGACGCCTATGTCGACGACCAGCTCGACCTTTCCCGCCGCTTCGTGGTGGAAACCCACCTGTCCCGCCATCCCGATCAGGCGGCGCAGGTGATGGCCGACCTCTCGACCCGCAGCGCGCTTCGGCTGATGGCGCCCCGGCCCGCCGCCCCGCCGCCGGCCATGGCCGATGCCGCCGCCCTGTTGCCGGCCGCGCCCCTGCGATCGCGCTGGCGCCGCGCCCTGCCGCTGGTCGCCCCGCTTGCGGCCGCCGCCGGTCTGGCGCTGGTCTTCCTGCGTCCGTCCGGCCCGCCCGACTATGTCGATTATGCCGTCAACAGCCATCGCATCGCGATGATGCGCGCCTCCATGGTCTCGCAGGTTGAAACGCCCAAATATGACGCGCGCGAAATCGCGAGCAATACCCGCATCGCCATGCCGCATTTGCCCGCGGACTGGCGCGTCACCGACGTTCAGCTCTTCCCGACCGAGCGCGGCCCCGCTTTGGTGGTGGCGGTGAAGACCGAAGGGGGCAAGAATTTCTCGCTCTTCGCGCTGCGCGACCGGAGCCGCGCGCCCGAACGCCCCGATGCCGTCCAGGAAGGCGCGGAATCGGTCGCCTACTGGCGCCGCGGCGACATGTCCTATGCGCTGACCGGCAGCGGCGAACCCCGCCTGATGGACGCCACGGCGGAGGCATTGACGCGCGACTGGTCCTGACCACTGGAGGGGCGGCGCGTAACCCGCTATCTCCCTCGCATGACCCAGAATCACCTCTATCTCGTCGATGGCAGCGGCTATATCTTCCGCGCCTATCACCAGCTTCCCCCGCTCACCAACCGGCATGGCCAGCCGGTCGGCGCTGTCTATGGCTATACCACCATGCTCTGGAAGCTGGCCGAGGAACTGGGCAAGGCGGAAGGGCCGACCCATATGGCGGTGGTGCTGGACAAGGGGTCGCACACCTTCCGCAACGACATGTACGACCAGTATAAGGCGAACCGACCGCCTGCGCCGGAAGATCTGGTCCCGCAATTTCCGATGATCCGCGACGCGACCCGCGCCTTCTCTCTCCCCTGTATCGAGGAAGCCGGGTTCGAGGCGGACGACATCATCGCCACCTATACCAGAGCGGCGGTCGCGGCCGGCTGGCACGTCACCATCGTCAGCTCCGACAAGGATCTGATGCAGCTGATCCAGCCCGGCGTCGACATGTACGACACGATGAAGAATGAGCGGCGCGGCGCCGACTATGTCATGGGCAAGTTCGGCGTGCAGCCCGAACAACTGGGCGACGTGCTGGCGCTGATGGGCGACAGCGTCGACAATGTCCCCGGCGTACCCGGCATCGGCCCCAAGACCGCATCGAAGCTCATCACCGAATATGGCGACCTGGAAAGCGTGCTGACCGCCGCGCCGGCCATGAAGAAGTCGAAGATGCAGGAAAACCTCATCGCCCATGCCGACATGGCGCGGCTGTCGCGGCGGCTGGTGGCGCTGCACGACAGCATGGACCTGCCCGAACCGCTGGACGACCTGACGCTCAAGGGCATTCCCAAGGAACCGCTCCAGCAATTTCTGTCCCACCACGGCTTCAAGACGCTGCTCAATCGCCTCGGCGCGCCCGCCGCCGCCGTCGCAGTAGCCAGCGTCGCCGCCACGACCGCAGCCCCCGCCGCCCCAGCCGCTGTCGAACATCCCCCGATCGACTGCGCCCTGTACGAAACCGTCACCACGGTCGCGCAACTGGAAGCCTGGATCGCCGAAGCGCAGGCGCTGGGCGTCGTTGCGGTCGACACCGAAACCGACAGTCTCGACAGCATGGAATCGGGCCTGGTCGGCATCAGCCTGTCCACCGGGCCGGGCCGCGCCTGCTACATCCCGCTCGCCCACCGCTCCGCCGACGACATGTTCGGCGAGGTGCCGCCGCAAATCCCGCTCGACGCCGCGATCCGCCTGCTCCGCCCGCTGCTCGCCGACGACGCCGTGCTCAAGGTCGGCCATAATATCAAATATGATCTCAACGTCCTCGCCCGCGTCGGGCTGGAGGTGACGCCGATCGACGATTCGATGGTGATGAGCTTCGACCTCGACGCCGGCAAGTCGCTGGGCGGCCACGGCATGGACGAAGCGGCCAGCGTCCATCTCCAGCACACCTGTATCAGCTTCAAGGAGGTGACCGGCACCGGCAAGAAGGCAATCAGTTTCGCCCATGTCCCGCTGGACAAGGCGACCGCCTACGCCGCCGAGGACGCCGAAGTCACCTGGCGGCTGTGGCACACATTGTCGCAGCGCCTGGCGGCCGAGCGCGTCACCCGCGTCTATCAACTGGTCGACCGGCCGCTGATCCCCGTCGTCGCAGGCATGGAGCGGCACGGCATCAAGGTCGATCGCGAGCAGCTCTCCCGCCTGTCCGGCACCTTCTCGCAATCGATGGCGGGGCTGGAGGCGGAGATTTTCGACCTGGCCGGCCACCCCTTCACCATCGGATCGCCCCAGCAGCTTGGCGTCGTCCTGTTCGACGAAATGGGGCTGAAGGGCGGCAAGAAGGGCAAGAGCGGCACCTATTCCACCGACGTCACCGTGCTGGAAAAATTGAAGGCCGAAGGCTCGGCGATCTGCGGGCTGGTGCTGGAATGGCGCCAGCTCTCCAAGCTCAAATCCACCTATACCGACGCCCTGCAACAGCAGATCAATGCCGATACGGGCCGCGTCCATACCAGTTACTCGCTGACCGGCGCGCAGACCGGCCGCCTCTCCTCGACCGACCCCAACCTCCAGAATATCCCGATCCGCACCGAAATCGGCCGCCAGATCCGCCACGCCTTCGTCGCCGAACCCGGCAATGTCATCCTCGCCGCCGACTATAGCCAGATCGAACTGCGCCTCGCCGCGCACATGGCCGACGTGCCCGCGCTCAAGGAGGCGTTCGAACAGGGCGAGGACATCCACAACCGCACCGCCCAGGAATTGTTCGGAGAGGTCAATCGCGACACCCGCGGCCGCGCCAAGACGATCAACTTCGCCATTCTCTACGGCATCTCGCGCTGGGGGCTGGCGGGCCGGCTGGAAATCAGCGCGGACGAAGCGCAGGACATGATCTCCAAATATTATGAGCGCTTCCCCGGCATCAGCGTCTATATCAACGAAACGCTGGAAAAGGCGCGCGCCAACGGCTTCACCGAAACGCTGTTCGGCCGCAAGACCTGGTTCCCGCGCATCACCGCGCCGATCCAGCACGAGCGCCAGGGCGCCGAACGCGCCGCGATCAACGCCCCGATCCAGGGCACCAGCGCCGACATCATCAAGCGGGCGATGGCGCGTATGGGACCGGCGCTGGAGCAAGCGGGGCTGCCCCGCGTGCGGATGCTGCTGCAAGTGCATGACGAACTGGTGTTCGAATTGCCGCAAGGCGATGTGGAATCCGCGAGCGCGGTCATCCGGAGCGTGATGGAAAGCGCGGCGGCGCCGATCGTCAGCCTGTCCGTCCCGCTGGGCGTAGAGATCGGCACCGGGCCGAGTTGGGGCGCGGCGCATTGAGGGAATGAGGCCATGTGGCATTGGTTGAAATCCAAGCTCACTCCAACAAGAGATTATGTTGCAGAAGAGGCGGCGGCGCAGATCCGCGCCGCTGCACTTTTGCAACGCAGCACCTCTCCCAGCCAGTGGCTAAAGGAAGCGTGGGCGAACGATCGAACCTATGAACCTAGACGATCAAATGCCTCAGCACAGGTTGAGGCGATTGAAGCTCTATATGATATCCGCATACCCGAAGACTTTCGTGCCTATCTTTGCGATGTCGCTCCGCTCAGCGATTTCATGGATGACGTTGGTACCAGTTGGTGGTCAATCGAAAACGTCAAGAATGTCCCTGACGAATGCTCAAGGCCACCGGGCAAAATAAACCCGAAAATTGAAATGGAGTCAGATAAATATCTGATATTCGCTGACTATCTGATCTGGTGCTATGCATGGGCAATATGTTGCTCGGAGAGCGCAAACCGTGGAAAGATCGCCTTGATCGGCGGGATGCCGGATGATTTTGTCGCAGATGATTTTCGGCAATTTGTCGCTCTAGAACTCGCCGATTCAAGAGCGATCCACTAAAAAAGCAAAGCAAAAAGGCCGATCCCTTGGGACCGGCCTTTTCTCAATCGAACAACTCTTCCAGAAAGCTCTTCTTCCGCTTCTTCGGATAGCCCCGCCCGTCGTCGCGATAGTCCCGATCCGGGCGATAGCTCGTCTGCCCGAAGGGCGCTGGTTGCGGCGTTGGCGCGCTCGCCTGCACCGAGCGCTCGATGATCTTATCCAGCTCGCCCCGGTCCAGCCAGACGCCCCGGCATTGCGGGCAATAGTCGATCTCCACTCCCTGCCGGTCCGTCATCGCCAATCCGACATGACAGACCGGGCAGAGCATGGCCGATACGGTGGGCTGATCCCGCATCCGCTTATTCCCGTTCGCCGGTCAGGCTGAGCAGCATCTGGAACAGATTGACGAAGTTGAGGTACAGCGACAGCGCGCCCATGACCTGCATCTTCTGCGCCACTTCATGCCCGGCAAAGGCGAAATAGTCCGACTTGATGCGCTGCACGTCCCAGGCGGTCAGGCCGGTAAAGACCACCACGCCGATGATCGAGATGACCATCTGCATCGCCGACGACCCCAGGAAGATGTTGATCAGGCTGGCGACGATGATGCCGATCAGGCCCATCATCAGGAAGCTGCCCATCTTCGTCAGGTCGCGCTGGGTTGTATAGCCCCACAGGGACATGGCGAGGAACATGACCGCGGCCGAGAAGAAGGCCTGGGCGATACTGCCGCCGGTGAAGACCAGGAAGACGCTGCCCAGCGACACGCCCATCACCGCCGCGAACGCCCAGAAGGTCATGCGCGCGGTCGCGGTCGTCATCCTGTCGATGCGAAAACTGAAGAAAAACACGAAGGCCAGCGGCGCGAAGATCGCCACCCACTTCAAGGGCGTGCCGTAAATGGCGGCGGCCAGCGCCGGCGTATTGCCGACCAGCGCCGCGATCAGGCCGGTGATGATCAGGCCAAGGCCCATATTGCGAAAGACGCCCAGCATATGCGCGCGCAGGCCGGCATCGGTCTGCGCCGTCTGGCTGGCACCATAGCCCGGCATGCGAACGGGATTATTCATAGGACACACTCACTCCATAAGTTGGTTCGAGTGGCCCGGTGCGGTCTCCTGCGACGACGAGAGGGGGCAAATCGCCGCAAAACCTGCACCGGGCACACCCGATGCGGTCCGACATCGCGACAGGGATCAGGGGGAAATCCATATCGCCAGAGGGACCCGGCCCGCATCGACAATATCGGATGCCCAATGCCCGGCCGCAAGGGATCGGCCCGCCCGCAACATTTTATTACAATCGACGCCCGGTTCGGCGGAACGACCTGGCCCGATGCGGCTGTCCTACAGGCCCGTCATCGGCTATGAACTTCCATTCGGTTCTTTCCCATCGTCAGCCCCGCATTTCCGTCATTTTCGCCTATGTCGGCGAAAAAATTCGCCATGGCGCATATGTATGGACTTCCGGACTTTCCGGTCGATGGCGAAGGACGGTTGACCCCCGCGACGCTTCGCGACATGGCTCGTCCCCATGTCCGACGACCAGCACATTCCCGCGCCGCTGCGCCTGTTCAACAGCCTGACCCGAACGATCGAGCCGTTCGCGCCGATCGAGGACCAGCATGCGCGCGTCTATAGCTGCGGCCCGACCGTCTACAACTACGCCCATATCGGCAACCTGCGCGCCTATGTCTTCACCGACACGCTGCGCCGGACGCTGCTCTGGAAGGGGCTGGCCGTCACCCACATCATCAACATTACCGATGTCGGCCATCTGACCAGCGACGCCGACGCCGGCGACGACAAGATGGAGGCGGCCGCGCGCGCCTCGGCCAAGAGCATCTGGGATATCGCCGCCCATTATACGACCGCATTCAAGCAGAATATCGCCGACCTCAACATCCTGTCGCCCAGCGAATGGACGGTTGCGACCGACTATGTGCCGCAGATGATCGCCTTCGCCGAAAAGATCGCGCCGGATCATTGCTACGAACTGGACAGCGGCCTCTATTTCGACAGCATGACCGTGCCCGATTATGGCGCGCTGGCCGGTGGGCGCGACGATGCGGCGCACGCCCGGATCGATCCGGTCGCAGGCAAGCGCAACGCCTCCGACTTCGCAATCTGGCGCAAGTCGCCGCCCGGCGAGCAGCGCCAGATGGAATGGGACAGCCCCTGGGGCAAGGGCGCGCCGGGCTGGCATCTGGAATGTTCGGTGATGTCGCAGGCGCGCCTCGGTCAGCCGTTCGACATCCACACCGGCGGCATCGACCATCGCGAAATCCACCATCCTAACGAGATCGCCCAGAACCAGGCTTTCCATAGCTGCTGCGGCGATCCCGGCGCGGCGGCGGCTGGCTTCACTGGCGCGCGCTGGTGGATGCACAATAATTTCTTGGTGGATCGGCAGGGGAAGATGTCGAAGTCGAAGGGCGGCTTCACCACGCTGTTCTCCCTGATCGACGCGGGCGTGCATCCGATCGCCTATCGCCTGCTGTGCCTGGGCGCGCATTACCGGTCCGAACTGGAATTCAGCGCCGACAATCTCGCCGCGGCGCTGACCCGGCTCAAGCGGCTGGTGATGGGGGTCGAGGGCCTTAAGGCCGGGGCCGAGGGCGTGACCTGGCAATCCCCGCGCCTCGACTATCTGCGCGCCAACCTGCACCCCAAGCTGGCGCCGCTGCTGGAGCAGTTCGACGCGGCGATCGCCGACGACCTCATGACGCCCCGCGCCCTGCCGCTGCTGGAAGAGGTGACGGCCATGAAGAAGGTGCCGGTGGACGAGAAGCTCTGCCTGATCGCCGCCTTCGACCAGGCGCTGGGTCTGAACCTGCTGACGCTCAGCCGCGCAGACCTGCGCCTGCGGCCCAAGGATGCGCAGATCGCGTCCGAGGAGATCGAGGCCGAACTGGAACGCCGAACTGCCGCCCGCGCGGAGAAAGACTTCGCCCTGTCGGACGAGATTCGCGACGCCCTGATCGCCCGCGGGGTCGAGGTGATGGACGGCGATCCGCTGCGCTGGGACTGGCGTCTGACGCTGGGCTGACCGGCATCGGCCTTGACGCCCGCGCTCCGCCGACACAAGAGACGCACGGGTCGATTGAAGAGCGGGGGTGGTGTCATGCAGCTTTCCACGCGGTGTGCGGCCATGCTTCTGGCGCTGGCCTTGCCGACCCACGCGGCGTCCGCGGCCTCTCCGGCGGCGGCCTTTTCGCCCACCGACCCGCGCCATGCCCGGCTCTATTTGCTTGAACGGCAGGCTTTCGCGCTGTTCGACAGCGACGATTATGCCCTGTCCATGTCGCAAAAGACCCGCGACGCCTGGGCCCGGCTGCACGTCGCTGCGCTCAGGGCGAAGGTCGCGGGCAAGCCGCATCCGCTGGCCGGGGTCGCCCTGATCAACCTGTCCTCCATGGACCAGATCGACGGGAAGAATCCCGATGCGCTGGCCCATGCCAATGACGGCCTGGCGCTGCTCGCGCCCTTCGCAGACGCCTATCCCGTCGCGTGGATGCAGGGCCTGTCGATCAAGGGCTATGTTCAGGCTGCACTGGGCGACGTGACCGGCGCGGCGGAGGTTTTGGCGCAGGCCAGCCGCTATATGGACAGCTATATCGCCCGCACGCCGCCCGACAAGCTCGACCCGTCGACGCATATGCTGCGGTCGAACATCGCCTTCTCCCACGCGCAGGCGCTGACCCGCCTCGGCCGCAACGTCGAAGCGGTGGATGCGCAACGGGCCAGCATGGAGGCGCGGATCGCAGCCTCCGGCCCCAACAGTCCCGATACGATCGGCGCTTATTACACCTATGCCCAGATGCTTCAGCGCGCCGATCGCGATGTCGAAGCGGAAAAATATGCGCGCATGGCGGTCGACATCGCCACCGACCATGTCGACCGCAAACATCCCAGCTACGCCCGCGCGCTCGAAGCGCTGGGCCTGCTGCTGTCGCGCACCGGTCGGCGTAACGAGAGCCTCGACTATTTGCAGCGCGCCATCGCCATAAAGCGCGATACGGTCGGCACCGGCAGCCTCTATTTCCAGTTCGGCCTCCAGAATCTGGGTACGGTGCTGTTGCCGCTGGAACGCTATGCCGACGCCGAACCGCTGTTCATGGAAGCCGAACGCGGCTTTCGCGGGATCGAGGGCGAAAACAGCCCGCAATCGGCGCGCGCCCTCGCCTTCGCCGCATCGGCCGCACTGGCGGAGGGGCATCGCGACGAAGGCGTCGAGCGACTCAATACCGCGCTCGCGCGGGTGCGCGCCGGGTCTGACAAGGACCGGGATATCGGGCAGCGCGTCTATCCCTATCTGATCCCGGCTTTGATCGCCGCCCGGCATGGCGAAGAGGCCCGCGCTGCGGCGGCAGCCTTCGCGGCCGAAACCCGCCAGCTCGACAATGCGCCTGCCATTCCCTTGGCGCAGGCGGCGATGCTGTCCGCCTGGACCGGATCGGATCAGGCGGCGCTCGGCGAGACGGCGCGCCGACTTGTCGGCCTGTTGCGCGACGACGCCAGCGTCCATGACGACGCCGAACTGACCGAGGAACAGCGGGCCGCGCTGGATACGATCCTGGCGGTGGCGGCGCAGGCGCAGGACGCCGCGCTGGCGCTGGACGCGATGGCGATCCTGGCCGGATCGCGCATCGCCCAGGCCAACCGTCTGGTCGCCCAGCGGCTGGTCGCCGATCCGGCGCTGGCCGCGCGGGTGCGCCGCCTGCAGGACCGGACCAAGACGCTTCAGGCCGCCGACAGCCGCTTACTCAAGGCCTTGGCAGTCGACAGCGGCGTCGCGGCGGCGCGCACCGAACGCGCCGCCGTGGCGGCAATGGTCGATGTCGAGCGCGCCGCCATCGCCCGGAACTATCCGCGCTGGGTGGAAGCCAATGGTGGTGAGCGGCCCGATCTTGGCGCGCTGCGCGACGGGCTGGGTGAGGGCGAAGCGCTGCTGGCGGTAATGCCGGCTTTCGACGGCGTCTATCTGCTCGCGGTCAGCGCCGGCGGCACGCGGATCGAGCGGGCGCAGATGGATCGCGCCGCGCTGGTGGCGTTGGTGGGGCGGCTGCGCGGTTCGCTTACTCCAGCCGGTTTCGACCAGGGCAGCGCACACACGCTATATAGCCAGATCTTCACCCCCGGCATCCTCGCCACGCTCGGCAAGGCGCGGACGCTGCGCATCGTGCCGACCGGCGCCTTCGCCTCGCTACCCTTCGGGATGTTGCCGCAGCGACCCATGGCCACGGTGACGCGCCATGCGCCCTGGCTGATCCACCGCTTCGCGATCGAGGTGCAGCCCGGCTTCAGCGCCACCCCAGATAGACGGCAGCAGATGGCGGCACGCGACCAGCGCTTTTTGGGCATCGGCGCGCCGCTGACTTTTGGTGTCGTCCAGACGGCCGATGCGCCGCGCGGTGCGGGAGCGATGCTGGCCGCCAGTGCCTATTTCCGCAATGGCGGCGCGGATGCGCGGGCGCTGTCGCAACTGCCGCCGCTGCCGGGATCGCAGGCCGAATTGCAGGCGGTCGCGCATCGTTTCGGCATAGATCGCACCACCTTGCTGATCGGACGAGACGCCAGCGAAGCCGGGCTGCGGGATCGTGATCTGTCCGGCTATGCCGTGATCCTGTTCGCGACCCATGGGCTGGTGGGCGGGGAGATGGAGGGGGTGAGTGAACCTGCGCTGGTATTGTCCCCCCCGGCCGCCGATGCGGTGGGGGACGACGGGCTGCTGACGGCGTCGGAAGTGGCGGGGATGCGGATCGGCGCGGATTGGGTGATCCTGTCCGCCTGCAACACGGCGGCGGGCGATAATGCCGCGGCCCCCGCCTATTCCGGACTGGCGCAGGCGTTCCGCTATGCCGGGGCGGGATCGCTGCTGGTGTCGCACTGGCCGGTGCGGGATGACGCCAGCGCCTTCGTCACGCTGGAGACGGTGAAGGGTGCGGCGCGCGGCCTGCCCCGGGCGGTGGCGTTGCAGCGGGCGATGCTCAAGCTGATCGGATCGAAGCGGCCCGGCGCTGCCCAGCCCTATATCTGGGCGCCGTTCATCCTGATGGGGCGTTAACCCGCTTCCAGCGCGGCACCGGCCTCCATCCAGATTTCCTCGGCGCTCTCCAGCTTCTTTTCAACCTCGGCGCGCTTCACCATGAGCTGGCTGGTGGTCATCTTCGCCTCCGCGCCGGTCGCCGCCTTGGGGTCGGACAGGACCGTATCGATACGCTTGCGCTCGGCGATCAGGGTGGTCATTTCGCGCTCCGCCTTGTTGACGGCGTTTTTCAGCACCTTTTGCTTCTCGCGCCATTCGGCCGCGGCTTTTTTGTCGGCCTTGCGATCGACCTTCGGGGCGTCGCCGCTGCTGTTGCCGTCGGCCTTGCGCAGGATGATGTCGGTATAGTCGTCAAGGCTGCCGTCGAACGGCTGGGCGGTGCCGTTGTCGACCAGAACGAGGCGATCGGCGACCAGTTCGATCATGTGGCGGTCGTGGCTGACGATGACCACCGCGCCGCTATAGTCGTTCAGGGCCTGGACCAGCGCCTCGCGGCTGTCGACGTCCAGATGGTTGGTCGGTTCGTCCAGGATCAGCATATGCGGCGCGTCGCGGGTGATGAGCGCCAGCGCCAGACGGGCGCGCTCGCCGCCGGACATGGAGCCGACCTTCTGCACCGCGCGCTCGCCGGAGAAGCCGAAGCGGCCCAACTGGGCGCGGACCGCGCCGGGGGTCGCACCCTTCATCACGCGGGTCATATGTTCCAGCGGCGTGTCGGTGACGTCCAGTTCCTCCACCTGATATTGGGTGAAATAGCCGACATTCATCTTGGGGCTGGAGGCCATCGTCCCTTCCATCGGGGCGAGTTGCGCGGCGATAAGGCGGGCCAGCGTCGTCTTGCCGTTGCCGTTGCGGCCAAGCAGCGCCAGCCGGTCGTCGGGGTCGATGCGCAGGTTGATGCGCTTGAGGATCGGCGTTTCGGTGTAGCCGACCGACGCCATGTCCATGGTGATGAGCGGCGGGCGCAGTTCGGCGGGGCTGGGAAAGCCGAAATGCAGCGTGGGATCTTCGATCGCGGCGGCGATGGGCTGCATCCGGGCCAGCGCCTTGGCGCGGGACTGGGCCTGTTTCGCGGTCGAGGCGCGGGCGGAGTTGCGGGCGACATAGTCCTGCAATTTTTCGCGCTCCGCCTGCTGCTTGGCGCGGGCGGATTCGAGCTGGGCGAGCCGTTCGGCGCGTTGTCGTTCGAACGCGTCGTAGCCGCCGGGATAGAGGGTGACCTTCCCCCCTTCCAGATGGAGGATATAGTCGACCACATTGTTGAGCAGGTCGCGTTCGTGGCTGATGACGACCACGGTGCCGCGATAGGCTTTGAGGAAATTTTCCAGCCAGAGCGTGGCTTCGAGGTCGAGATGGTTCGACGGTTCGTCGAGCAGCAACAGGTCGGGGTTGGAGAAGAGCAAAGAGGCGAGCGCCACGCGCATCTTCCAGCCGCCCGAATAGCTGTCGAGCGGGCGGCCCTGCATTTCCTCGTCAAAGCCGAGGCCGACGAGGATGCGGGCGGCGCGGGCGGGCGCGGTATAGGCGTCGATCGCCGTCAGCCGCTCGTAAATATGGCCGAGGCGATCAGGATCTTGCGTATGCTCCGCCTCCGCCATCAATTCGGCGCGTTCCTTGTCGGCTTCGAGCACGGTGTCGAAGGGGGTCGCGGTGCCGGACGGGGCTTCCTGCGCGATATAGCCCAGCCGCGTGTCGCGGGGCATGTCGCACGACCCTTCGTCGGGATCGAGCTGGCCGATCATCACCTTCATCAGCGTGGACTTGCCCGCGCCGTTGCGGCCGATGAGGCCGACGCGGCTGCGCGGCGGCAGGGCGGCGGCGGCGCGATCGAGAATGACGCGGCCGCCAAGGCGCACGGTGATGGCGTTGAGATTCAGCATGGGCGCGCCCTTAGCATGGGTGCGCGGGGTCGGAAAGCCGTGGTCGCGGCGTTTTGCAAGGCGGCGTGGCGTTGCGAAGTTCACACCGTCGTGGCTGACGCGAAAGCGTGGGGACGAACGGGTGGCATGGATTTCGCAATAGGAGAATTTTTGCGAAATGGGGGTGGGCCGCGTTGGGGTGGTGCGCGGGGTGCGAGGGGCGGACGGTGGGAAAGAGCTGGTGAGATTATGGCATGGGTGGTGGGGTGTAGGACAGGGTGAGGTTGCAGGTAAAAGAATGATCGGATGCAAATAAAATTGAACAGCGGGCATAGGCGTTCCGCAAGTTTGGCGCTTACCCCTGATCCGTTCGCGCCGAACGATGCCGCTTTTTTTTCGATCTCGTTTGTGAGAATTGTTGTACCCAATGCGGCCTTGCCGCTAACTGGAACGTCAAATTCGGAAAAGTGATTACCATATGGACGATCAGAATAACATCTATGAAGACGAGCAGGACGCGGAAGCCGTTGACCCTTCAGCAACGCCGCTGAGAGATCGAAAAGTAGTAACTCAACCCTACGATCTGGCAATCGATGCGATCGTGTCGCAGGTCAAGTCAAACATTCTATTCCTCCGCCCGCTAAGTGACAGGCCTAAATTTCAGCGCCAATATGTATGGGCTGACACGCTTGCCTCGAAATTGGTTGAGTCAGTTCTTTTAAATGTCCCGATCCCGCCATGCTATCTTTCCGAAAATGACGAAAATGAACTTGACGTTATAGATGGGCAGCAACGGATTTTTTCACTTTATCGATTTGTCGAAAATCAATTTTTTCTTCGTGACCTCGAAGCTCTTCCAGAATTTAACGGTAAAAGATTTTTTGAAATTCCAAGCAAAGAGCAGAGGCGTATTCGTACGCATACTCTGAGATGCGTGGTGGTTACCAATGAATCCCATCCTGAGATCAAATTCGATGTGTTTGAGCGACTCAATACCAGTACTATGCCCCTCAATGCTCAAGAATTGAGAAATTGCGTCTCACGAGGATCTTTGAACAATCTTTTAGCGGAACTTTCTTTTGATAGCCGATGGCTGGCTATTCGTGGGCGCAAGTTACCAGATAAGAGACTAGCCGATGAGGAAATCATTCTCCGATATTTTTCGTTTGAGCTACAAGGGATTGATAAATATCGAACCCCACTCAAGCATTGGTTGAATGACACCGCAAGGCTAGGTAGGCGGTTTAACGACTCTGATATTGAGGCTCTTAAACTAAAGTGGTCAAATGCGCTAAAAGTATCACTCACTTGGTTCGAAGAAAAGGGATGCTTCAGACGCCCTGGAGGCAGAGCAATCAATCGAGCACTCTTCGATCTGATTATGCATACTGCTACGAAAACAGATACTGAGACGGCTTCCGAGCTAAAAGAAGATTTTCTGAAGAAATTTAACCGAATGCTATCTAACGACGAATTTCTTGATCTCATTAGCCGATCAGTTGATCACAAAAAGAGAACTGAACGACGTTTTGAGATCTGGAATGAAGAAATGGATGAGATTGGCCTTTAATGCCGCGTTATACGCCTATTTACGGCGCATTCGTGGCACGCCTTGATGAAGTATCACTACTTCGTTCTAAGGCAGCAACTTTAGCAAGAACAAAATATGCGATGCGACACGGGGCTGAAATTAGCGCCCTATGTCGCGCTTCGGTCGTACTGCTGTCGAGCCACATTGAAGCATATATCAAAGAATTAGGCGAGCACACGCTTGATGCTATTTTCGACAATAAAGTGTGTAGGAGCAAGATCGCTCCGCTATTTTTCTATCACATATCTAAAGAACGCATCGAAAACATTAGAAGTGGATCTGATCCAGAAAAAATTTCTGGAAATATGCGTATTTTTGTCGAAACAGACTCTCTTATGTGGAAATCAACAGGGGAATTTCCTGCTCAGATTTCGGCTACAGATTTTAACAAGGGCTTCTCTAATCCTAAGTTCGAAAAGGCTAAGTCCTATTTTAGCAGATTCGGTTATGTGAACTATCGCCGCGATTTTCTCATAGCGCTTGGAAGAAATGGGCAATCAACAATTAACAATATTGATCAAATTGTTGATACCAGAAATTCCATTGCCCATGGCGATCCTAACGCCACAAAAACGCCTGCAGAAATTTCGGATATGATACAGACTGCTCGAACCTTTTGCAGAACAACTGATTCAATTTTTGCAAAATGGTGTAGCGGCAATTTATGCAACATCAGGTAGAAGAATGACCTTACCTCGTAGGCACAAGGGGTAGCGAAAAAAGTTAGCTATCGGGACTACTGCGATTGTCTGGTGATGCCTTGTCATGCTGCTATCCCGACAGCCACGTCCCTCTTCCAAAAGAGTCACATGCCTCGTTTGAAGCTAAAGGTATGCGCTTTAGGCACGCGCCCTGCCTTACCCCTTCGCCGGTCCCTGCGCATAAAGCGTAAACTCGCCCTTCAATCCGCCCACGCTCGATTGCCCGACCCACAGGTCGAACGCGCCGGGTTCGGCGATGCGCTGGCTTCGGGCGCCGACGAACTCCAGATCGACGCGGGACAGCGAGAAGCGGACGGTCTTGCTTTCGCCCGGACCCAGCGTCACGCGGGCCATGCGCTTTAGCTCGCGGATCGGGCGGGTGCGGCTGGCGACGCGGTCGCGGGTGTAGAGCTGGACCACCTCGCTGCCCTTGCGGTCGCCCTTGTTGGTGATGCGGGCGGTCACTTCGATCGCGGCGTCCCAGCGCAGCGCGCTGTCGGACAGTTTCAACTGGTCCAGCACGAAGTCGGTATAGGTCAGGCCGTGGCCGAAAGGGAAACGGGCGCTATTGTCGGTGGTGGCGTAGCGGGCCTTATATTCGCTACTGCCATTGCCCAGCACCGGGCGGCCGGTCGATTTGCGGTCGTAATAGAAAGGCTCCTGCCCGCTTTCCCAGGGGAAGCTGACGGGCAGCTTGCCCGAGGGATCGACCTTCCCCAGCAGGATGTCGGCGATGGCGTGGCCCGCCTCGCTCCCCAGGAACCAGGTGGCGAGGATCGCCTGCGCATTGGCGACGCCATCGTGCAGGGCGAGCGCGCGGCCGTGGCGTAGCAGGATGACGACCGGCTTGCCGGTGGCGGCGACCGCGTCGGCCAGCGCCTGCTGCGCGGGCGGGATTTCGATGACGGTGCGGGACTGGGCTTCGCCGGACATGGCTTGCGATTCGCCGATGGCGAGCAGGACGATGTCCGCCGCCCTGGCCGCCGCCACCGCCTGGGCGATGCCGCCATCAATCGGGCCGCTGATGTCGCTGCCGCGCGTGATGGTGAGTTTCGTCGGGTCGGGGAGCGCGGCGCGCAGGCCCGTGGCGATGTCGACGCCCTTGTCCGGGTCACCATAAAAGGCCCAGGGACCGTAGAGATTGGCGGTGTCCTGCGCGAAGGGGCCGATGAGGGCGATGACCTGCCTCTTGGCCGGGTCGATCGGCAGGACGCCTTCATTCTTGAGCAGCACGACCGAGCGGGTGGCGGCTTCGCGGGACAGGGCGCGGTGGGCGGGGGTGAAGATGCGGGTCTTTTCCGCTTCCTCGTTCAGCGATCTGTACGGGTTGTCGAACAGGCCGATGGCGGCCTTTACATAGAGGATGCGGCGCACGGCGACGTCGATCGTGCCCATCGGCACCGCGCCGCTCTTCACCAGATCGGGCAGGTAGCGGATGTAGAGGCCGCTCTGCATCGACATGTCGACCCCGGCGAGAACGGCGAGGCGGGCGGCGTCGCGGTCATCCTCCGCAAAGCCGTGGGCGACCAGTTCCTCGTCGGCGGTGTAATCGGAAAAGACGAAGCCGCGAAACTGCATCTCGCCGCGCAATATGTCGGTGAGCAGTTCGCTGTCGGCGGTGGCGGGGACGCCGTTGATCTCGTTGAAGGCGGCCATGGTGGTGAGCGCGCCGGCCGCGAACGCCTTGCCAAAGGGGGGCAGATGGGTTTCGCGCAGCGTTTCCTCGCTGATGTCGACATTGCCATATTCCAGGCCCGCGGCGACCGCGCCATAGGCGGCGAAATGTTTGGGGCAAGCGAGCAGCGCGTCGTCGCGGCGCAGGTCGCGGCCCTGAAAGCCGCGGACGCGGGCGGCGGACAGCAGGCCGGTGAGGGTCACATCCTCCCCTGCCCCCTCCACCACGCGGCCCCAGCGCTGATCGCGGGCGACATCGACCATGGGGGCGAAAGTGAGGTGGAGGCCAGCGGCGGTGGCTTCGATCGCCTGGGCGCGGGCGGTGCGCTCGCACAAAGCGGGGTCGAAGCTGGACGCTTCGGCGAGGGGGACCGGGAAGATGGTCTTGAGGCCGTGGATGACGTCGCCCGCGAAGAGCAAGGGGATGCCGAGGCGGCTGTCCTTGACCGCGATCTCCTGCGCGCGGCGGCCGCCTGCAACGCCGATGCCGTTGAAGAGGCAGCCGACGCGGCCCCGGCGGATTTCCTGCGCCAGGCGCTTTTCATCCTGGATGCCGACCTGCGGATTGGGCGGGTTGAAGGGGCGGAAGCTGTCGGCGAGGCAGGTCATCTGGCCCGCCTTTTCCTCCAGCGTCATCTTGGCGATCAGGGCGTCGACACGCTCGACATCGCCCTGCGCCAGCGCGCGGCGGGGCAAGCCGATGGCAAGGACGCCGCCAAGGGTGCGGATAAGCAGGTCGCGGCGATCAAGAGTCATGTTGGGAGGGCGTAACCGGGCAAGGATGAATGAAACTTGTCCAGCGAACGCGACGGCGCGATTTTTGTTGCGCTGCGGCAATGGTCCTTGCGATGTGCCGTGCGCGCGGTCAGGCCGAGGCGAAGAGCTTCGTCCCCACAACGCCCACCACGATCATCGCCATGAAGGCGATCTGCGCCGGATTGACCCGGTCGCCGAAGAAGAGGACGCCGCCGATGATGACGCCCACCGCGCCAAGGCCCGTCCAGACCGCATAGGCGGTGCCTGCGGGAATGCCCTTCATCGCCAGCGCGAGCAGGCCCATGTTGAGGAAGCTGAGCGCGATCGGCACGGCGGATGCTTGCCAGCTTCCAAGGGTCGCGGCCCATTTCAGGCTCAAGGCCCAGCAGATTTCGGTGAATATGGCAATGCCGAGGATGAGCCACGCCATGGGCGCTGTCCCTTCGTCTTTCAACGGGCTCGAACGAGAGGCGCGCAAGCCGGAAACCCGAAAAGAGGCGGCGCGCCTGGGGGCCTGTCGGGACAGGCTATGGTGGACGCACTTGGGCTCGAACCAAGGACCCGCTGATTAAGAGTCAGCTGCTCTACCAACTGAGCTATGCGTCCACACCGGCCTGTTTCCGGTCCGTAAAAGACCGCCTGCATCGGCCCGATGCAGTGGTGGACAGGGCTGGATTCGAACCAGCGTACGGGAAACCCGGGCAGATTTACAGTCTGCTGCCTTTAACCACTCGGCCACCTGTCCAGTGCCCTGCGCGACAAGAAATTTGCGTTCCCGCCGCGCTGGAGGCGGCTCAATGGCGAAAGGAGACTTGCCTGTCAATGGGGTGATGTGAAAAGAGCGCAATCATGAAAAAGCCGCATCGCTCCACCAAGCCCAAGGGCACCTTCCCCCGCTTCTACGGTCGCCACGCCGTCATAGCGGCGCTCGCCAACCCCAACCGCATCGTGCGCAAGATATGGGGCACGCGCGAAGCGCTGGGCGCCCTCGACCTGCCGCCGGTGCTGCCGATCGTCTATTCCGACGTCGCCGACATGGGCCGCATGGTCCCGTCCGACGCGCCGCATCAGGGCATCGTCGCCGAAGTCGAGCCGCTGGACGATGTCTGGCTGGGCGAAGTACTGGAGGAAGGACAGGACGACAGGCGGCCGATCCTGGTGCTGGACCAGGTGACGGACCCGCATAATGTGGGCGCGATCCTGCGCTCCGCCGCCGCTTTCGATGCGCTGTGCATCGTCACGCAGGACCGGCACGCCCCGCCCGAATCGGGCGTACTGGCGCGCGCGGCGTCGGGCGCGCTGGAAAATATACCCTGGGTGCGGGTGGTGAACCTGGCCCGCGCGCTCGAAGAGATTGCCGAAGCGGGCTATTGGCGCATCGGGCTGGACGGCGACGCCGACACCACATTGGGCGAGGCGATCGGCGAATCGCGTGTCGCTTTGGTGCTGGGAGCCGAGGGCGAAGGGCTGCGCCACAATACGATCGCCCATTGCGACATCATCGCCAAGCTGCCGATCAGCCCGCGGATGGAGAGCCTGAACGTGTCCAACGCCGCGGCCATCGCGCTATACGCTGCGACGGTGCGCTGACCCGCCTGTCAGGAAGGAGAATGCCATGAACCGCTTGTATCGCACCCTGGGGGCGCTGGCGGGGCTGCTGGCGCTCTCCGCCTGCCTGGTGACGCCGGGCACGTTCGAATCGACCCTGGACATCCGCGCCGATCGCAGCTTCGCCTTCGCCTATAAGGGGGAGATATTGGCGTCGGACATGGGCAAGAGCGGCATGACAGGCGGCGTACCGTCCACCAGCGATGACACGGACGGCGAGGCCGAGGCCGCGCCGACCCTGTTGCAGATCGCGGCGCGCGACGAGGATTTCAGCGACGCCGTCGCGGATAGTGCGGACAAGGGCGACGAAGCGCAGATGCAGGCGATCGCCGCCGCTCTGACCAGGGAAAAGGGGTTTCGGTCGGCCCGCTACATGGGCAACCGCAAGTTCGAGATCGACTATGCGATTACGGGCAAGCTGACCCACGCCTTCCTCTTCCCCTTCAACATCGACGCCCAGATCGTGCTGCCCTTCGTCGCGGTGGAACTGCGCGGCGACGACCGGGTGCGCGTCAAGGCGCCTGGCTTCGCCAACGGGTTCGACAAGAGCCAGGGACCGGCCGGCCTGGGCAGCGGTGGCGCGGGAGACGAGGCGGCCAAGGCGCTGAATGGCAGATTCACCCTGACCACCGACGCGGAGATCGTCAGCCAGAATCAGGAGGAGGGCGCGGAAACCACGCCCCAGGGCAAGCGGATCATCTGGACGATATCGCCGCTGACCAGCGACGCGCCGGCGGCCACGCTGCGGGTGAAGAATTAGGGCATCTACCGTCGTTCGCTTCGAGCGTGTCGAGAAGCGGCTAGCAAAGCGCTTCCTGTTTAGCTTCGCCGAACTCGGCTCTGCCTCGTTTCTCGACTTCGCTCGAAACGAACGGCGGTAGGTATATCGGCGCCTATGCGCCTATTCAGTCTTCCGGCGCGATGGTGACGCGCAGGCCGTCGAGCGAATCGCTCAGCATGACCTGGCAGGACAGGCGGCTGGTCTCGTTGCGGTGATCGGAGCTGTCGAGCAGGTCGTTTTCATCCTCGCTCATGGCCGGCAGCGCGTCGGCGAAGGCCGGATCGACATAGACATGGCAGGTCGCGCAGGAGCAGCAACCGCCGCACAGCGCCAGCAATTCATCAAAACCGTTGTCGCGGATGATTTCCATCACCGACAGGCCATTGTCGCCATCGACAGCCTGTTCTTCACCTGCACGGTTGACCACGATCAATTTCGGCATCTATCCAATCCCCTCGAATTTTCTTCGCCGCTCTGACCCACAGACGCCGGGAAATCAAGGGCTGGACAGCAGAGTTATGGTTACGAGTGCAGAACAGTTACGCACCAGCCTGGACGCCATCGCCGCGCTGGAGCCCGGCTTTGGCGCAGCGATCGGCCGGGTGGGCTATCCCGCGCCGCGGGTGCGGGCGCCGGGCTATGAAACGCTGTTGCGGACGATCGTGGGCCAGCAGGTCAGCGTGGCGGCCGCAGCGGCGGTGTGGCGCAAGCTGGAAGCGGAGCTGGGCGAAGGCTGCGCGCCCGACGCCCTGCTGGCGCGGGACTATAACGCCTTGCGTGCCTGCGGCCTGTCCCGCCAGAAGCAGGGCTATGCCCGCAGCCTGGCCGAACTGATCCTGTCGGGCGCTCTGGACCTGGGTGCCCTGCCGGCCGACGACGAGGAGGCGATCGCGCAGCTCGTCCGGATCAAGGGCATCGGCCGCTGGTCGGCGGAAATCTATCTGCTGTTCGCGGAGGGGCGTCCCGACATCTGGCCCGCTGGCGACCTGGCGGTGCAGATCGAGATCGGCCGCATCCTGGGCCTGCCCGAACGGCCGAGCGAAAAACTGACCCGCGACGTCGCCGAAGCCTGGCGTCCGCATCGCGGCGCCGCCGCGATCATGGCCTGGCACCATTATAACACCGAGGTACTCTGACATGGCCCTGCCCCACGCCCGCTACATCGTCCTTCAGCATGAGGGCGTCTGGAAGATCAATCTGGACAATAAATATTATGGTCCCTTCCCTACCCAGGCGCTGGCGGTGGACAGCGCCACCGGCACCGCGCGCCAGGCGAGCGAAGCGGGCTATCCCGCGTCGGTGTTGCTGATGCAGGAAACCCAGTTCGAAACGCTGTGGACCAGCGTTGCGGACTGACCTGTCCTTTGGGGCAATCTGGTCGGTTTTTTGCACCGCAGCGGAACCAAGAGACGGGCAAGGACTTTATTTGCATCAAGTTTAACGAGTTAGGCAATGCGCAAGAAGGTTCTGATAGTCGAGGACGAGATTTTCGTCGCTTTGGAGATTGAGCAGATCGTCGAAGATGCCGGATTCCAGGTCGGCGCGATCGCCGCCGATCGCGAAGGCGCGCTTGCTTGCGCGCAAGATTGCGACATCGCCCTTGTCGACCTGAACCTGCGGGATGGCCCGACCGGGCCGGATATCGGCATCGAGCTGGCCACCCGTCACGGCATTCGCGTCATCTATGTCACCGCCAACCCGACCCAAATCGGCGCAGCGTCGGTCGCGGCGCTGGGCGTCATCACCAAGCCGTTCCGCGCGCACAGCATCTCCGCTACGCTGCGGCTGGCTGCGGCGGAGCAGCCCGACCTGACAGCAGCAGAAATTGCCGGTTTTACGCCGTTCCCGCCGTCCGGCTCATGGAACGCGATGGAATCCAGAGGCTGATGCGCAGGCCGTGCGGCCGCCAGTCTCTTTCTATTCGCCCACCCAGTTGCCGTTCGACGCTCAGCGTCATCAGCCGGTTGCCGAAGCCGTCGGCGCCGCCAGGCACGACCACAGGACCATGTTCTTCCTGCCAGTCGATGTGGATGTCTTCGCCCTCGACCCTTATGTGCAGATCGATCCGGCCCTCGGCCACCGACAGCGCGCCATATTTGGCTGCGTTGGTCGCCAATTCGTGGAACAGCAGCGCGAGCGGCGTCGCGGACCGATCGTCGATCGCCGGATCGTCGCCCGACAACAGGATGCGCGATCCCGCTTCGTTGCCATAGGGCGCGAAAATCTGGTCGAGCAAGCCCCACAGACTGGCTTGCCCGCCGCCAACCTGCGGCGCGGATTCGGCGCTGTGCGGCCGCACGAAATCATGGGCACGGCCCAGCGCCAATATCCGATCGCGCAGGTCGTCGGCCACGTCCGCAATCGCCGGATGCTGCCGCGCCGACAGGCCGATCAGGCCAGCGATCACCGAAAAGATGTTCTTGATCCGGTGCGACAGCTCGTGCGCGATCATCTCGCGCTCTTCCATCATCAGCTTCTGTTCGTGAATTTCGGTGCATGTGCCGATCCAGCGCACGATCGCGCCGTCGCCATCGCGGATCGGCAGCGCCCGGCCGAGCGTCCAGCGATAGTCGCCGCCATGGTGGCGCAGCCGATATTCGATCTCATAGGGTTCGCCGGTCGTCAGGCTATGACGCCAGCGCGTCCAGGCCCGATCCTGATCGTCGGGATGGAACATGCCGTTCCACGCCTCGCCATCGGTCGATCCGGTCGGCACGCCGGTATATTCGTACCAGCGGGCGTTATAATAGTCATGATAGCCGTCCGCCAGCGTCGACCAGACCATCTGCGGCATGGTGTCGGCCAGCGAGCGAAACAGGCGATCGCTTTCGGCGACGGCGGCGGCGTCCATGCGCTGGCGCAGGATCGTGTCGCGGTCGCGGCGGCGCCCTTCCAGTTCCACCATCACCTGCCGGGCGAGCAGGGTCAGACCCTGCCGCTGCAACGGGGTCAGGTCGGGGCGCGGGACCGTGTCGATGACGCACAGTGCGCCCAGCGGCGCGCCATCCGCGCTCACCAGCGGCGCACCGGCGTAGAAGCGAATATGCGGCGCGCCGGTGACCAGCGCATTGTCGGCGAAGCGGGGATCGCGGGTCGCGTCCGGGACGAGGAAAATCTCCTCCCGCAGCATCGCCAGGGCGCAGAAGGAGACGTCGCGCGGCGTTTCTTCGGCATCCAGGCCGACGCGGGACAGGAAGCGCTGCCGCACATCCTCGACGATGCTGACCAGGGCGATCGGCACATCGCACAATTGCGCGGCGAAACCGGTAATTTCGTCCAGATTACGGAATCCGCCGGCATCCAGGTCGTAGAGCGACAGCAAGGTCGCCCGATCGGTCGCCAGCCCGCACCCCTCAGCCATCGCTGACCCGCTCGATATCGGCGCCGACGGCCGAGAGTTTTTCTTCCAGCCGCTCATAGCCGCGATCGAGATGATAGACGCGCTGGACCTGGGTTTCGCCTTCGGCGGCGAGGCCCGCGAGGATCAGGCTCATCGAGGCGCGCAGGTCGGTCGCCATCACCGGCGCGCCTACCAGCCTGTCGACGCCGCGCACTACGGCGGTACGGCCGTTGACGGCGATGTCCGCCCCCATGCGCGCCAGTTCGGGCACATGCATGTAGCGATTTTCGAAGATGGTTTCGGTCAGCACCGACGCGCCGTCCGCCTTGGTCAGCATCGCCATGAACTGCGCCTGCATGTCGGTCGGAAAGGCCGGGAAGGGCGCGGTCGACAGGGTCAGGGGCTTGAGCTTGCCATCCGAGGCAATGCGGATGCCGTCCTTGTGCGGATCGACCTGCACGCCCGCGTCGCGCAGCGCGGCGAGGATGGCGTGCATGTCGTCGGCATTGGCGCCGACCAGGTCGACCGATCCGCCGGTTATGGCGGCGGCGCAGGCATAGCTGCCCGCCTCGATCCGGTCGGGCATGACGCTGTAGGTCGCGCCGTGCAGCCGCTCGCGCCCGTGGATGACCAGCTTGTCGGTGCCGATGCCTTCAATATCCGCGCCCATGGCGACGAGCAGGTTGCACAGGTCGACGATCTCCGGTTCGCGCGCGGCGTTTTCGAGGATGCAGGTGCCCTTGGCCAGCGACGCCGCCATCACCGCATTTTCGGTGGCGCCGACCGACACCACCGGGAAAGTGTAGATGCCGCCCGGCAGGCCGCCGTCGGGTACGCTGGCGCGGACATAGCCGGCCGTGGTTTCCAGCGTCGCGCCGAACGCCTCCAGCGCCTTCAAGTGCAGGTCGATCGGGCGGTTGCCGATGGCGCAGCCGCCGGGCAGCGATACCCGCGCCTCGCCCACGCGGGCGAGCAGCGGGCCGAGCACCAGGATCGACGCGCGCATCTTGCGCACGATATCATAGGGCGCCTCGGTCGAGGTGACGCGGCCGGCGCGCATCGTCAGGACGCGGCCGAAATCCTCCGGCCGGGCGCCCTCGATCATGGTCGATACGCCCAGTTGGTTCAGCAGATGGCCGAAACTGTCGACGTCAGCGAGGCGCGGCAGGTTGCGCAGCGTCACAGGTTCGTCGGTCAGCAACGCGCAGGGCAGCAGCGTCAGGGCGGCGTTCTTCGCGCCGGAGATGGGAAGGCGGCCATTGAGCGCGTTGCCGCCGCGGATGTGAATGCGGTCCATTGGACAGGGTTCATAGCGTCTATTGCGCCCCGTGCAAGGCGGCTCGACCGCCATTCGTCATGGTTAACCCGGTGGCACGGCGAACATATGCAACATAATTGCAAAGCGGGCGGCAACCTTGATCGAGTTTAGTGCGCGTCCTGAAAATGCAGCCAAAAGGCGCATGGGGCGTTTTGCCATCGTAACGACAATTGGAAAAAGGTGTATTGGGTGGCAACGAGCTGTTTCGCGGAAAGGCTGGCAAAACAGGTGCCCCTGTCCGACGCGGAAAAGAAGGCATTGGCTCGGCTCGAGGAAAATCCGCGCAAGATCAAGCGCGGCGGGATGATCCAGCGGGTCAATGACACGGTAACGGAACTGTTCGTGCTGAGAGAAGGCCGGGTGATGAGCTTCGTCATCCTGCCCGATGGCAGCCGCCAGATTTTGCGCGTCTATTTCCCCGGCGATTTCATTGGATCGGCCAGCACCATCTACAGCAAGGCGCCCGAATCGCTGGTCGCCCTGTCGGACGTGATCGTCTGCCCGTTCGACAAACATGCGCTGCGCCGGCTGCTGGAGGAATATCCCCGCGTCGCGGCGCTGCTGTTCCTGTTGTCCAATGCGGAGCGGGTGGCGATGACCGACCGGCTGGCCGCGCTGGGCCGGACATCGGCCAAGGCGCGCGTCGCGTCCTTCCTGCTCGACATGTTCGACCGGCTGCGCGTCACCGACGACAGCATCGTCGACAGTTTCGACCTGAAGCTGACGCAGGAGGAAATCGGCGATTCGATCGGGCTGACATCGGTCCATGTCAACCGGATGATCCGGCAGATGGAGCAGGAAGGCCTTATCAGCCGCTCCAACGGACGCATCATCCTCAACGACATGGCGCGGCTGGAGGAGATCGGCCATTATACCAACCGGCTCAAGGATATAGACCTGGACTGGTTGCCGGTATCCTGACCTAATGCACGGCCTTCGGTTCCGGCGCAAAACATGTTTGGCAGCGACGCCAGCAGGTGACGCCGGGCATGACCAGCGCCGGGGCCAGGCCGCGTTCGGGATAGAGGCCGCGCATGATGGCTGGCGCTATCCCCTCCGGCGCGGCGCGGCTGTGGCACATCAGGCAGTTGCGGACATATTTGGCGCGGGTCAGGCCCGAATGATCGACTTGGGCCAGCGCGCCGCCCGGCAGGACGAGCAGCAGCGCCGCCAAGGCCACATGGCGCCTCACGCCAGCAGCTCGACATCCCAATAGAGCCAGTCGTGCCAGCTTTCGTGCAGATAGCCGGGCGGGAAGGCGCGGCCATGTTCCTGCAAATGCCAGCTGGTCGGGCGGATCGGCTCGACGTGCAGGCGCATCCCCGCTTCCTTGGGCGTGCGCCCGCCCTTTTTGAGGTTGCAGGGCGAACAGGCGGTCGCGACATTTTCCCAGGTGGTACGCCCGCCGGCGCGGCGCGGGACGACATGGTCGAAGGTCAGGTCGCTGGTCGTGCCGCAATATTGGCAGGAGAATTTGTCGCGCAGGAACAGGTTGAACCGGGTGAAGGCGGGATGTTCGGACGGACGCACATATTGTTTGAGCGCGATCACCGACGGGATCTTCATATCCAGGCTGGGGCTGTGCACCTGCCGCTCATAGCTGGCGATGATGTCCACCCGGTCCAGAAACACCGCCTTGATCGCGGTCTGCCAGGGCCAGAGGCTCAGTGGATAATAGCTGAGCGGCGTGTAATCTGCGTTGAGCACAAGCGCCGGGCAGTTTTCCGGATGCCGTATAAGGTCGGGATGGTACATAGAAACGCTTCTACCCCCTTGCCGACGCCGCTGATCCACCAACAACGTGACACGAGCATGACAGCATTAACGAATATCACTCGTCAAGAGCCTGTATGACACTATCCGTCACACCACTGCATATGGTGACCCGCTTCGCTCCCAGCCCCACTGGGCTGCTGCATGTCGGCCATGGCTGGTCCGCCCTGATGGGACATGACATGGCCCGCGCGGCCGGTGGCGCCTTCCGCCTGCGGATCGAGGATATCGACGGCACCCGGAGTCGGCCCGACCATGTCGCGGGCATCATCGCCGACCTGACATGGCTGGGCGTCGCGTGGGACGGCGATATCATCTTCCAGTCGCAGCGGCTGGACGCCTATGAAGCGGCGCTGGAGCGGCTGCGCGCACAAGGGCTGCTCTACCCCTGCTTCTGCACGCGGGCCGACATCCAGGCCAGCATGGCCGCGCCCCACGGACCGGAGGGGCCGGCCTATCCGGGAACGTGCCGGGGCCTGGGCGATGCGGAACGCGCACGGCGGATCGCCGCGGGCGAAGCCCATGCCTGGCGGATCGACATGGGCAAGGCGGTGGCGCGGGCCGGCACGCTGGAGTGGGAAGACCATCCCAGTCCGGTTCGGACCAACCCTGCCGCGGGGCGAGCGGGGTTGGTCAAGGCCGCGCCCCTCGCCCATGGCGACGTCGTGCTGGCGCGCAAGGATGCGCCGGCCAGCTATCATCTGTCCTGCACGCTGGACGATGCCGCGATGGGCGTGACCCATGTGCTGCGCGGCGACGACCTGCGCGGCGCGACCGACGTCCACCGGCTGCTCCAGGCGCTGCTCGACCTGCCCAGCCCCGCCTATGTCCACCATCCGCTGCTGGCAGGCCCGGACGGCAGGCGCCTCGCCAAGCGCAGCGGGTCGATCGCGCTGGCGCAATTGCGAGCGCAGGGCGTGGACCCCGCTGCGCTGGCCGCCGACCTGCGCGCGGGACGCTTTCCGGTTGGAATCGGACTGGCGAGCGCCTAGACTGCCGCCCATGAACACCATCCTCGTCATCGCCCTGATCCTTGCCATGATCGCCACGCTGGTCGCGCTGATCCGGGGCATCATCGCCTTCCTCCAGACCACGAAGGAGGAACTGAACCTGCCCGAAGGCGCGGTTCGGCCGTCCAGCCTGAAGCAGAACAAGATGATGATGAACCGCATCCTGTTCCAGGCCGCGGCGATCATCATCGTCGCGATCCTGCTGATCGCCAAGGGGCATGGCTGAGGCCCGCAACTTGCCCTGTCGTCACTCCGTTCGTGCTGAGTAGCCATTTCGACAAGCGCAATGGCTACTCAGCACGAACGGGTGCTTCAGATTCATTCGGTTGCCAAAGGGCGTGCCTACAGAGATGGTCAAGCTGAACAAGATCTACACCCGGACCGGGGACAATGGGACGACAGGTCTGGTCGATGGATCGCGTCTGCCCAAGCACGCGCCGCGGATGCAGGCCGTGGGCGATGTCGATGAAGCGAACAGCGCGATCGGGCTGGCCGTCGTCGCCTTGGGCGAGCGGCCCGAAGCCGCCTGGCTGACCGTCATCCAGAACGACCTGTTCGACCTGGGCGCCGACCTGGCGACGCCGGTTCCAGAAGGCGCGGACGAACCCTGGGCGTTGCGCATCATTCCCAGTCAGGTGACCCGGCTGGAGCAGCAGATCGATACGATGAACGCCGATCTCGCCCCGCTCGACAGCTTCATCCTGCCGGGCGGTTCTCCCGCTGCGGCGGCCGTCCACCTCGCCCGCGCGATCACCCGCCGGGCCGAGCGCAGCGCAACCGCCGCGGCCGTGGAGGTGGCGCTTAACAGCCAGGCGCTGGCCTATCTCAACCGGCTGTCGGACCTGCTGTTCGTGCTGGCGCGCCGCCTGAACGACAATGGCGCGGCCGACGTCAAATGGGTGCCGGGCGCGTCGCGCTGAAACGCGCCGCCCCGGTGCAGCAACCGACTGGAAACGCAGCCTGACTCGCCTGCTGCACGGCCTGCCCGGTAGCGCAGGATTAACCTTGTTTCTTCAGGCGGCATTTAGATGCCACCCGGACGGTGCGCTCCATTCGCATCAGTCGGGGATCGCCATGCATTTCTACCTCGCCACCTCCTTCATCTTTCCGCGCTCGCTGCGCCTGCGCCTCTTCACCCTCTGCTTCATCGCGACCCATATGCCGTTGCTGGCCTATCTGGGCTGGGGCTTCGCCAGCGGCCGCATCGCGCTCGCCGAGTTCGTCCTGCTGACGATGGCCACGGTCATCGGCACCGGCATAGCCCTTCTGGGCATCGGCGCACTGCTCAATCCGATCCATGCGCTGGCCGAAACGCTGCATCGCGGCGAGGACGTCGCCCCTGCGCTGCCGGACGTCGGCGACGTCATCCATACCCTTTATGCCGGGGTGCAACGCGTCGCCAGCGCCACGCGCGAGCGGCTGGATGACCTGCATCAGGCCGCGCATGAAGACCCGCTGACCGGCATCGCCAACCGGCGCGGATTCCTGGCCCATATCGACGCGCTGCCGGATCACCGGCGCAAGGGCTGTATCGCGATCATCGACATCGACTATTTCAAGCGGGTCAACGACCTGCTGGGCCATGAGGAGGGCGACCGGGTGCTGGCCAGTTTCGCGACCCGCCTGTCCGCACTGGTCCGCCGCGTCGATATGGTCGCCCGCTGGGGCGGGGAGGAATTCGCCATCTTCTTCCAGGATTGCATCGAGGACGAGGCAAGCTGGTCGCTGGCGCGGATCGCCAGCCGGATGCGCAGCGAACCGATCGGCCGCGTGCAGGACCGGCCGATCAGCTTTTCCGCCGGCGTGTGCCGCTGGACCGGCGGCGAACTCGATGCGGCGCTGCGCCGCGCCGACGATGCGCTGTACGAAGCCAAGCAGTCGGGCCGCGACCGCGTATGCCGTGCCGCGCCGATCCTGCAGGAGCTTTGATCCTGCCCTAAAGGACACGGGCCGGAACCGCCCGCCGCCTTATGCGCTTGTCCCTTCAAGAGAGCGGTGCAACCGTATCGGAGGGCAGGCATGGCGAAAAGCTGGACGGACGCGCATCAGGACGACCTGGAAGAGCGCTATCGCGCCGTCCGCGCCCTCACCGAAGCCCTGGCCGCCCCGCTTTCGGACGCCGACGCCACGGTCCAGTCCATGCCTGACGCATCGCCCGCCAAATGGCATCTGGCGCATGTGACCTGGTTCTTCGAAACCTTCGTCCTGCGCGACCATGTGGCGGGATACCGCCCCTTCGATCCGCGCTACGCCTTCCTCTTCAACAGCTATTATGAGGCTGAGGGCGCGCGCCATGCCCGGCCGATGCGGGGGATGCTGACCCGCCCCTCGCTGACCGAGGTTCGGGCCTATCGCGCCCATGTCGATGCGGCGCTGACGGGCGCGCTGGGCATGTTGCCGCAACCCGCGCGGGCGCTCGTGACGCTGGGATTGCAGCATGAACAACAGCATCAGGAACTGTTGCTGACCGACCTGCTCCATCTCTTCTCGCTCAATCCGCTGGAGCCGGCGCTGTTCGGCGCGCCCAGCGCTGCGCCCGTCGCCCTGCCCGGCCCGCTCCACTGGATCGAGGGGCGCGAGGGGCTGGTCGAGATCGGAGAGGACGGGCGCGGCGGTTTCGCCTTCGATTGCGAGGGCCCCCGGCACAAGGCATTGCTGCATCCGCACGCGCTGGCGCACCGGCCGATCAGCAATGGCGAATGGATCGCCTTCATCGAAGATGGCGGCTATCGCACCGCGGCGCACTGGCTGTCGGACGGCTGGGCCTGGGTGCAGAATGAAGGCGTGGACGCACCGCTCTACTGGAAGCCAAGCGAGCAGGGCTGGACCCGTTTCGGCCTTGACGGCCGCCAGCCGGTGAACCCCGCCGCGCCGGTCACCCATATCAGCCTGTACGAAGCCGACGCCTATGCCAGTTGGGCGGGCGCGCGATTGCCCACCGAAGCGGAATGGGAAAGCGCGGCGCAGAATGTCGCGGCGGTCAGCGGCAACCAGCTCGACGGCCCCGACAGTCCCCGGCCGCGCCCGGCCGAGGACGGGTCCGCGCTGACGCAGATGTTCGGCGATGTGTGGGAATGGACCGGCAGCGCCTATCGCCCCCATCCCGGCTTTCGCGCGGCGCCGGGCGCCGTCGGCGAATATAATGGCAAGTTCATGTCCGGCCAGTTCGTGCTGAAGGGTGGCAGTTGCGCCACCCCGCGCGGCCATGCGCGGAGCAGCTACCGCAATTTCTTTTACCCCCATCAACGCTGGCAGTTCACCGGACTGCGGCTGGCCAAGGATCTGTAAGCGCCATGTTGCTGACCGAGGACGCCCCCAACATCGCCCGGTCGATCGACCCGGCCTTCCGTCATGATATCGTTACGGGCCTGTCGCGCAGCCCCAAGGCGACGCCGCCGACATGGTTCTACGACCGGCGCGGGTCGGAACTGTTCGAAGCGATCACCGACCTGCCCGAATATTATCCCACCCGCACCGAAACCGCCCTGCTCGCCCGTCATGGCGTGGACTTCGCCGCGGCGGTCGGCAAAGGGCGCGCGGTGGTGGAGTTCGGCGCGGGCAGCGCGCGCAAGACGCCGCATCTGCTGCGCGCCATCGCGCCCGCCGCCTATGTGCCGATCGACATTAGCGGGGATTTCCTGCACGCGAGCAGCGCGGCGCTGGCGGCGGCCTTTCCCGGCCTGCCGGTGCTGCCGGTGGTGGGTGACTTCAACCGGCCGCTGGCCCTGCCCGGTGCGATCGAGGATTTGCCGCGGCTGGGCTTCTTCCCCGGATCCACGATCGGCAATATGGAGCCGGATGCGGCGGTCGACCTGCTGCGGGCGATGCGCCGGCTGCTGGGCGATGGGGCCAAGCTGCTGATCGGCATGGATCGGATCAAGGATCGCGACCGGCTGATCGCCGCCTATGACGATGCGCAGGGCGTGACAGCGGCCTTCAACCTCAATCTGGTCGAGCGCATCAATCGCGAGTTGGAGGGCGACCTGCCGATCGAGAGCTTCGTCCATCGCGCGATCTGGAACGACGACAAGGCGCGGATCGAAATGCATCTGGAGGCGCTGCGGTCGCTGCATTTCCACGTCGCGGGTCAATGTTTCCACATGGACGCGGGCGAGACGATCCACACCGAGAGCAGCCACAAATATGGCGCGCGCGACGAACGGCTGCTGCTGCGGGCCGGCGGATGGGAACCGGCCGCGGAATGGATCGACGATGAAGGGCTGTTCGCGCTGGTGCTGGCGGACGCGGGTTAGGGCGTTGCGGTAGGGCCGGGAATGGGCTGGACGCGTGACATGGTTACGCGAGGCTGATTGTATGCAAAAGAGCATTTTCGGCCATTACGCAAGCAAGCATAATGCCTGCGTAATGGCCGCACGGGGCGGCATCGTTACCCAATTAGAGCATCGTACAGAAAAGTGGGAACCGGTTTTCCGCCAAAGACGATGCGAAAGCAGAAAACGAAAGCGTGCGACTTGTGTCCGGTTAAACGCAGCCCGCTCCACGCCAGATCACACCGACAGCGCGATCCGCGCCGCGATTCCCCAAAGCAAAAGGGGCCGCCCTCGCGAGCGACCCCTTCCCTATCCTCTCCCCGGTAACAGGGATGGTCAGCCTCGGCCTTATTCGGCCTTCGACTGGAGATTCACCGCCGCATATTTGCCGCGACGATCGACTTCCAGTTCGAAGTCGAGACGGTCGCCCTCGTTCAGGGCGGCCATGCCGGCGCGTTCGACGGCGCTGATATGGACGAAGGCGTCGGGCTGGCCATCATCGCGCTGAATGAAGCCGAAGCCCTTCATCGCGTTGAAGAACTTCACCGTACCGCTGGAGCGCTCGCCGGTCAGCTGACGCTGCGGGCCGCCACGATCGGGCGCGCCACCGAAACCACCGGCGCGCGGTTCGCGCGCTTCACGCGGCGGACCGCGATCGGTGACGGGGAGCGGTTCGCCGTCGATCACCAGATCGGTCGCCGACACCTTGCCGCCACGATCGACCAGGGTGAAGCCGAGCGGCTGTCCTTCGGCCAGACCGGTCAGGCCGGCCTGCTCGACGGCGCTGATGTGCACGAACACGTCTTCGCCGCCATCGTCACGAACGATGAAGCCGAAGCCCTTCTGTCCGTTGAAGAATTTTACGATGCCCTTGCCTTCGCCGACGACCTGGGCAGGCATGCCGCGACCACCGCCGCCGCCACCGCCGAAACCACCGCCGCCGCCGCCGAAGCCGCCGCCACTGCGACCACCGCCAAAGCCGCCGCCGCGATCACCGCCGCCAAAACCTCCACGATCACCGCCGAAGCCGCCGCCACCGCCGCCAAAGCGATCGCCGCCACCGAAGCCGCCGCCGAAGCCACCGCCGCCGCGGCCGCCCTGATCGTAGAAATTGTCGTCGCCGAAACCGTCGCGCTTGTCCTTGCCGCGCCCGCCGCGGCGACCTCTATCAAAACTCATGCCCTGTTAGTCACTTTCGCTTCGCCCCAAGACCAATCGGACAAACACATGTCGGGCGAATGACATGCAGAATCCACCGCAGACGCGGATTTGGGAATCACTATATCAACTTTTCTCGGCCGCGCGAATGATTTTCACTGCCGCGGTCCCGTTCCGTTCCAATTGGCCGAAATCGCCTTTCCTGTCCGTCATTCGCCGCGCAAAAGCCGTGTTTCGTCGCGAAGATTTCTCCCGACAAAGCCTTGATTGCGGTTGGCCCTGTTTCGCCATAAGGGGAGGACATGACCGTTCATTTCCATGAAGAAGATCTGCCCGCCGGCGTGCTCGCCCCCGGCCCGATCGCCATCGATACCGAAACCATGGGGCTGATCACCCCGCGCGACCGCCTGTGCGTGGTCCAGATCAGCGATGGCAAGGGCGACGAGCATCTCGTCCGCTTCAAGCCCGGCAGCGATTATGCCGCGCCCAATCTGAAGGCGGTGCTGGCCGATCCCGAGCGGCTGAAACTTTATCATTTCGGCCGGTTCGACCTGGCCGCGATCAAACATTATCTGGGCGTGGTCGCCGCGCCCGTCTATTGCACCAAAATCGCCTCGCGCCTGATCCGCACCTATACCGACCGGCACGGCCTGAAGGAACTGGTCCGTGAGCTGCTGGGCCAGGACATCAGCAAGCAACAGCAGTCGAGCGACTGGGGCGGCCCCGTCCTGTCCGACGCGCAGAAGGATTATGCCGCGTCCGACGTGCGCTATCTCCATGCGCTCAAGGCCGAGCTGGACAAGCGGCTGATCCGTGAAGGGCGGATGGAACTGGCCCAGGCCTGTTTCGATTTCCTGCCCCATCGCGCCGAGCTCGACCTGGTGGGATGGCCGGAGATCGACATCTTCGCGCATATGTAACGCAGCCTGAAAGGTCCAACCATGTCCGTCCAGGCCGATCAACAACGCGACGTCCGCCGCCATTGGGCGCAGCCGGGCGGCAGCCATGATCGGCTGGTCGCGCTGCTCAAAAACTGGCTGCCGGTCGCGGTCGGCGTGCTGGCCGCGCTGCTGGCGACCGCGCCCTTCACCGGCGGCGACAAAGTCAGCTTCGTCCTCGACAAGAACAAGGTCGAGGTGGCGAAGGACCGGATGCGCCTGACCGAGGCGCTGTATCGCGGCGAGGACAGCAAGGGCCAGCCCTTCTCCCTGCGCGCCGGGTCGGCGGTGCAGAAAAGCTCGCGCGAGCCGATCGTGGACCTCAACAGCATGTCGGCCCGCATCCTGTTGTCGGACGGCCCCGCCGTGCTGACCGCGCAGAAGGGGCGATACGACATGGACACCGAACGGGTCGGTATCGAAGGGCCGGTGCAGTTCGAGGCGGCGGGCGGATACCGCCTGACCACGCGCGACGTCGGCATCGACCTCAAGACCCGGCGGATGAAGAGCGCGGGCCGGGTAGACGGCCGCATTCCGATCGGCACCTTCAGCGGCGACCATCTGGAAGCGGACATGGCCGCGCGCACGGTGACATTGAATGGCCGGGCAAGCTTGCGTATCGAGCAAAATGGCCTCAAAGGGCGAAACTGATGAAACGCACCCTGATCCTGCTCTCGACCGGCTTTGTGGGCGCCGCCGCGATGATGTTCGCCGGCGCCAGCGCCCCGTCCTTCGCGCAGGTGTTCAAGAATCACGACAGCAACGCGCCGGTCAATTTCAACGCCGACCGGATCGAGGTGCAGGACCGCGCCGATCGCGTCGTCGTGTCGGGCAATGTCGTGGTGACGCAGGCGGGCATGACGCTGAACGCCGCCCGCATGACCGTCGCCTACAGCAAGCAGCCGAGCGGCGGGACGAATGGCGTGGACATCGACCGGATCGACGCATCGGGCAATGTCGTCGTGACCAAGGCGGACCAGACCGCACGCGGCAATGTCGCCATCTACGACCTCAACAGCAAGCTCATCACCATGTTGGGCAATGTCACGCTGACGCAGGGGGCGAACAAGCTGACCGGCGGGCGGCTGGTGATGGACCTCAACAGCGGCCGCTCCACTGTCGATGGCCGTTCGTCGGGCGGCGTGCCGGGCGCCGCGACCAGCCCCAGCGGGCGCGTGTCGGGCACCTTCACGGTGCCGCAGCGGAAGAACTGACCAGCAGGACGACTCGCTGACGGCTGGGTCGGGAAGCAAGCTTCCCGGTCACGCACGACCGTCATCCAAGCGAAGGCCGGGATCACGCTTCTTCTAGCGAACCGCTAGGAAGAAAAGAAAGATGCCGGCCTCCGCTGGCATGACATTGCGGACAGCGAACAGCCCCCCCTATTCCGTCGCCAGCAACAGGTCGCGCAGGTCGGTGAGGCTCGGCAATATCTGCGCGCAGGCGAGCGTCAGTTCCTCGGTCGGCGGCAGCAGGTCGGGCACCATCACCGTCGCGATTCCCGCTGCCGTAGCAGAGCGGACGCCGGCATGGCTGTCCTCCACCGCAACGCAATGCGCCGGATCGACGCCCAGCAGGCGCGCCGCCAGCAGATAGGGCTGCGGATGCGGCTTGGGCTGATCAACATCGCTGCGCGTCACGACAACGTCGAAATAATGCAGCAGGCCGCTCTTCTCCAGCCGCTGCTGCGCATAGGGCGCGGCGGTCGAGGTGGCGAGCGCCATGGGGATGCCCGCCTGCGCCAGATGGTCGAGCAGCAGCTGCGCGCCGGGGCGCAACGGGATGCCGGCCTCAACCGCTGCCTCGAACAAGGCGTCGCTGTCGGCATAAAAGCGGGCGAGCGGGAAGTCCGGTCCCAGATGGGCGGCCAGCATCCGCTCATTTTCGTCGCGATGGATGCCGACCATCGACAGCAGCAGGTCGTCCGCCATCGGCCAGCCGATCGCGTCACCCGTTTGCGCAAAGGCGCGGCGATGCGCCGCTTCGGTATCGAGCAGGGTGCCATCCATGTCGAAGATGACGGCCCGCACCGGGTTCGGCAGGGTGGATGCAATGAGCGATGGGGCGGATTGGCGCAGCGACTGGGTCATGGCGTCAATATGGCCGCGTCCTGTTCCAATACCATTGCAAAGCGCGGTGCGGCGGTTGCGGAATATATCATCCTGCCGACAGGATTATTCCGCCACCTGCGCGGACCATGTCCTGATCCAATGCCATGCGCCGCGGCATTCGCCCATGCTGGTTGCCTCGATCAGGCGGAAGCGGGTGCCGTCCCAGACATAGGCTTCGCTGCCGCCGCAATCGCCGATTCCGCGCCCCTTGGCGAAGCTGTCGAGCCGCAGCTTGTCGGCAGTCCAGCCGACATTGACCAGCATCGGCCGGGCTTCTTCCTCGCTCCAGCCCGGCTTCAGATCGAAACTGGCCAGGCGAAACGCGCGGCGGCCGGCATCGCCGGTGGCGATGACCGGGACCGAGGTGAAATTATAGGCGCCGCTGCCGCAGGGGACCAGGATCAGCGTTTCGGTGCGCGACAGGCGATAGAGTTGCGGCGGCTCCGCGCCCTTCATCTCGTCGGCGCAGCGGGTGAATTTACCCAGGGCGGTCAGTTCCTCCCGCCACAGCGCGGCGGGCGCGGTCGCAGCGGGCAAGGGCGCCCGTTTGATGACCGGCGCAGCGGGCGCAGCGCGCACCGCGAGCGGTCCGAGCGGGCCGGTGGCGACCAGCGCGGTGCTGGTCCCCGCCCGCCCCTGCCGCGCATCCATATAGCGCAGGGCCGCCCCGGACCCGGCCAGCGACGGCTTGCCCAGCGAGCGATTGCCCATGCGCAATTCCAGCACGCTGCCGCGCGCCATGGCGATGGCGAGCGCGGCGGCCTGCGGCCCTCTTATGGTGGCGTCGCCGTCACGGCTCATGGCGCTGGCGACACGGCGTCCGTCGACATGGATGCTGATCTCGCCCCCGCTATTGGTGTCGCGGCTGACCCAGACTTCGGCGGCGGCATCGGGTCCGGCTTCGCGCACGACGCCGACCATGACCGGACTATCCGGCCACGCGCCGCCGTCGGGCAATAGCGACACGGTTTCGCATCGGTTGCGATTGTCGCAGCCGATGGTCCAGTCCTTGTAGGTTTCCAGCGCGGCCGGCTTAGGCGGCAGCGGCCTTGCCTGCGTCGCAGGCGCCTGCGCGGACACGGTACCCGACCAGCCTAGGGCCGCCAGAGCGACCATGAAAAAATCTTTTGCCCCCATGGGTTAACCATAACCGATTTGCAGGGACGATGGTAGCGTTTCCGTTACGGAGCCGACCTGATCGAAATTACAGGCTGAGCATAAGCCCCGCCAGCGCCGCGCTCATCAGGTTGGCGAGACTGCCGGCGACCAGCGCCTTCAACCCCAGTTTCGCGATCATCGGCCGCTGGTTGGGGGCGAGATTGCCGGTGACGGCCATCTGGATCGCGATCGAGCTGAAATTGGCGAAGCCGCACAGCGCGAAGGTGATGATGGCGATGGTCGCGGGCGACAGCGCGCCCTGCACCTGGCCGAGGTTGATATAGGCGACAAATTCGTTGAGCACGACCTTCGTGCCGAACAGGCCGCCCGCCACCTGCGCTTCGGCCCAGGGGATGTTGAGCAGATACATGACCGGCTGGAAGACATAGCCCAGCAGCATCTGGAAACTGAGCGTCGGGTAACCGAACCACGCGCCGATGCCGCCCAATATGCCGTTGGCGAGCGCCACCAGCGCGACGAAGGCCAGCACCATCGCGCCGACCGCGACGGCGAGTTTGACACCTGTCTGCGCACCCTGCGCCGCGGCCATGATGAGGTTGGCGGGCCGTTCCTCGTCATGGGTGGCGACCGGCATGGGTTCGCCCGGCGTGCCTTCGGGCAACAAGGCGGCGGGGCCAACGCCGCTGATCCGCGTATCGGGCAGAGGGAGGTCGGGATGATCGCCCAGCGGCAATTCGCCCTGCACCGGCGCGCGCGGGTCGGGCATCATGATCTTGGCCATCAGCAGGCCACCGGGGGCCGCCATGAAGCTGGCCGCCAGCAGATAGTCGATCTTGATCCCCATCGACGCATAGGCGGCCAGGATGGTGCCCGCGACGCCCGCCATGCCGCTGGTCATCACCGTGAACAGTTGCGGCGGGGTGAGGCCGGCGAGATAGGGGCGGATGACGAGCGGGCTTTCGCTCTGCCCCACGAAGATGTTGGCGGCCGCGCACAGGCTTTCCACCTTGGACACGCCCGTCACCCATTCGATCGCGCCGCCGACCCAGCGGACGATGAACTGCATGATCCCGAGATAATAGAGGATCGACACCAGGCTGGCGAAGAAGATGATGACCGGCAGCGCGGCGATGGCGAAGCTGGCCCCGCCGATTTCGGGCTTCGCGAGCGGACCGAAGATGAAATCCGTCCCCGCCTGCGCATAGCTGAGCAGGTTGGCCACGCCCCTGGACATGCCGCCGATGATCGCGCGACCCGCCGGCACATAAAGGACCAGGATGGCGATCCCCGCCTGCAACAGGAAAGCAGCGCCTACGACGCGCGGACGGATGGCGCGACGATCGGAGGACAAGGCGAAAGCGATGGCGAGGATCAGGAGAATGCCGGCGAGGCCGATGAGAAGATGCATGAAGCGCTTTCGCGTGGAGGACAAACCCGGCGACTATATGGGCCATGATGCAGGGAGGCCAGAGCGTTTGACGGCTACAAAGCCGCTACATTGGGCAATCGGCCGGAGATATGCCGCGATTAGGGACGATCCCGAGGGTCTTTTTGCAACGAGACAAAGAGGGACAAGGGTAGATGCCTGGACATGATGAGGCGCACGACCATGGGTTGCTGCACGACCTGCAACAGATGCGCGCACTGGCGCGGGAGAATATCGGGCGGCGGCGCACCTTGCGGCTGCTGTTTTCGGCGAGCGGCGCGGCGCTGATCGGCGCATGCGGCGGCGGATCGGGATCGTCGGGCGATTCCACCGCGACGCCGACGCCCACGCCAACGCCGACCCCTACCCCCACGCCGACACCGACCGGCACCTGCATCGCCGATCCGACCGAAACCAACGGCCCCTATCCGGCCGACGGGTCGAACAGCAGCAACGGCAGCGTGGTCAATGTGCTGGACGACAGCGGCATCGTGCGCACCGACATCCGGTCGAGCTTCGGATCGTCGAGCGGCACCGCAGCCGGCATCACGATGGAGTTGACCATCACCGTCGTCAACGTCAACGGCGGTTGCGCCGCGCTGGAAGGCTATGCCGTCTACATCTGGCACTGCACCCGCGACGGTCTCTATTCGCTCTATACCGTGCCGGGCGAAAATTATCTGCGCGGCGTGGGCGTGACCGACGCCAATGGGCAGGTGACCTTCACCAGCATCTTCCCCGGCTGCTATGACGGACGCTACCCGCATATCCATTTCGAGGTCTATCCGAGCCTGGCGCGCGCCACCAGCTACGCCAATCGCGTGCTGACGTCGCAATTCGCCATGCCGGCCGACGCCTGCAACACGGTCTATGCCACCAGCGGCTATACCAGCAGCAAGAGCAATTTCGCCAGCATATCGACCAGCAGCGACAATGTGTTCGGCGACAATATGTCTGCGCAGGTGACGGCGATGACGCCGACGATGACCGGCGACGTCACCAACGGCTATACCGGCACGGTGACGGTCGGGCTGGCGATTTGACCGGAGCAGCGTGCAGATGACTTTGCAGGAGGCGCATTCCGCCGATATGCTGGCGCCCATGGACGGTTCGCGCATCTTGGTGGTCGACGACGATGCGGACATCCGCACGCTGCTGTCGGATTTTCTGGAGCAACATGGCTTTGTCGTGACCGCGGTGGCCGACGGCGCGGCGATGGATCAGGCGCTGGCCGCGCAGGATTTCGACATCGCCGTACTCGATGTGATGATGCCGGGCGAAGACGGCTTGTCGATCCTGCGGCGGCTGTCGGCGCGCGGCGGCCTGCCTGTCATCATGCTGTCGGCGATCGGCAGCGACATCGACCGGATCGTCGGGCTGGAAATGGGGGCGGAGGATTATCTGCCCAAGCCTTGCAACCCGCGCGAGCTGCTCGCCCGCGTCCGCACCGTGCTGCGCCGCCACCGGCGGCAGGCGGCGGACATGCCCGAAGCGGGTGGGAAGAAACTGCGCTTCGCCGGCTGGCAGGTAGACATGGGGGGACGGTTGCTGACCGATCCCGACAATGTCGTCGTCACCCTGACCGACGGCGAGTTCCGACTGCTGCGCGCCTTCATCGAACATCCCCGCCGGGTGCTGAGCCGCGACCAGCTGCTCGACTATTCGGCCGGCAATGACAGCGAAAGCTACGACCGCGCGATCGACGTGCAGGTCAGCCGGCTGCGGCGCAAGCTGGAGCGCGGCGCGCGGGCGGGCGGCCAGAAGGAGAATGGGGACGAACTGGTCCGCACCATCCGCAACGAAGGCTATATGTTCACCGCCGAGGTCCGCCCGGCGTGACCTCGCGCCTCGATCGCCTGAACCCGTCCATCCTGACCCGGATCGTCGCGCTGGTCGCGGCGACCCTGCTGCTGGCGCTGGGGGCGATGATGCTGGTGGCGTTCCGCGGGCCACCGCCGCACAGCCGGCCCATGATGCCGGGCGAAGCCGCCGCGCTGCTACAGGGCGCGGCCGCCCCGGCCGGTAGCTGGACGGTGACGCGCTATCAGTCCGATCCCGTCCCACTGGTCGAACCGGGACAGATGGAGGACCGGCGCGCCGCCGCGCAGGTCGCCGCGCTGCTGGGCGCGCGCGCGGACGATGTTCGCCTCATGCGCGAATCGCCGCCGATGCGGATGGCCGATCCCGACCGGAAAGCCTGGCCCAGGCCCAATTTCGGTCCTGACGGGACGATGTTGCACGGCAGCTTCCTTCTGGCGCGCCGCACCACGGACGGCTGGCAGGTGGTACAGGCGCGGCAGGGCGCGAACGGGCGCTGGTACGCCATCACCCTGTCGCTGATGGCGGGCATCTTCATCCTGCTGCTGCTGCCGGCCTATTGGGTGGCGCGGCGCATCACCCAACCGATCCGGCAACTGGCGGACGGCGCGGCGACCGAACGGCCCGAACGCGCCGACCCGCTGCCGCTGACCGGCCCGCCGGAAGTCCGCGCGGTAGGCGCCGCCTATAATCACATGCGCGCGCGGATCGCCGACTATCTGGGCGAACGCACGGCGATGCTGGTTGCGATCGCCCACGATCTGCGCACACCCATGACCCGCCTGTCCTTCCGGCTGGAGGCGCTGCCCGACGGGCCGCGCGCCAAGGCGCAGGCCGACGTGCAGGAAATGCGGGCCATGGTCACCGACCTGCTCGATTTCATGCGCGGCCAGGGCGACGGCGCGGCGCAGGTGCGGATCGACCTGTCCGCCATCGTCGAGACGCTGGCCGACGATCTGGCCGATATGGGGCAGGATGTGGCGGTGACGCACAGCAGCCGCGCGGTGGTGCGCGGCGACGCGGTGGCGCTGCGGCGCTGCGTCGCCAATCTGATCGAAAATGCGGTGCGCTATGGCGGGTCGGCGCGGATCGCGCTGGCGACGGCGAACGGACGTGCCACGGTGACGGTCGAGGATGACGGACCGGGCGTGCCGGAGGAAGCGATAGAAAGGCTGTGCGAGCCCTTCTATCGCGGCGAGGCGTCGCGCAACCGGGAGACGGGCGGCGTCGGCCTGGGACTGTCGATCGCGCGTTCCATTGCGGACAGCCATGGCGGACGGCTGGACTTCGCCAATCGCCGCGCCGACGCAGGCCAGGGCGGGTTGCGCGCCAGCCTGACCCTGCCGCTGGAACGCTAGCCTATTCCTCGCCCGAAAAGGCGAGCGAGAACCAGGAGGCCATCGCGTCCACCGCCAGCGGGGCCAGGCGCAATGCGCAGCGGCGCCGGCTGTTGGGCGAACTGCGATGCTCCATCACCAGCCCACGGCGTTCCAGTACGCCCGCCTGGCCGACGACGGTGTTGAGCGACAGCCGCAGCGTTTCGCTGAGCTGCTCCAGCGTCAGCGCCCTTCCCTCCAGCTCCGCCTGATAGAGGTGCAGCAATATGTCCCAGGCCGGATCGGAAAAAAGGTCATGGCCGAACAGCATCGACCGCATCCGCCGCGCGTCGAGATAGCGGGCGAGCACAGGCAGATGGTCGCTCCCCTCGCCATCCAGGATCGCAGGCTCTTCCTTGCGGGCATGGAAATTGCACAGGCATCGTTGCAGCGCGACCACCAGGTCGACCGCTTCCTGGCTGGGCAGGTGGCGATCAGGCGGGATATGGACGGTCATGCAGCGCCTTCCGGTCGAGTTCGATGCCGATGATGGTGAAGAGCAGCAGGGGAATGACCCACACCGTGCTCAGCCCTTCGTAGATCCGTTCCGAAAATCCGTGCAGCAGCAAGGTCACGACATGGGTCAGCACCGTCATAAGCTGGCTGGCGGCCGCCCAGATCGGCCAGTAGCTGCTGCTGCGCAGCATCAGCCATATAAGACCGGCGAACAGCATCGTATCGACGATCGTCAGCCAGAATTGGGTGCCATGCCACGATCCGACCAGTTGGGCCGGCATCGTCAGCAGCACGCTGGCCAGGAAAACAAGGGCGAACCATCGCCCGTCCTTGCCGCCGAACAGGGCGGCGAAGGCACAGGCGCACAGGGTCAGAAGCCAGAAAAAAGCCGCCAGCATCCGCATTTCCGATTGAGAGGGAGGGCAATGTCCATGCGGATGCCGACGGCTACCTGGTCAGGCGACCAGGGTCAGGTGGCGCGGCGCGTCGTCCTGCGCCGGGGCGTCCATGCCCAGCGGACAACCAACGGCCGTCACCTCCATCTGACTATGTTCCAGGCACCGCGTCAGCAGGGCGGTCGCGCGGATCATGTCGCTGCGGCCCTCGATGATCTTGCTGGCGCTTTCGTGGATGCGTTGAATGATGCGCTGGCTTTCGCTGGCGGTCAGGCCCGACCCCTGCGCCGCCGACAGGAAGGCGGTGGTGAGGTGCGCGGCATCGACCAGCGCCGTATCCAGCGCGGCAAAGGCCTGGCGGGTCTGGTCGGCGACGGCCTGGGTCTTGGCGGTATCGAGGTTGAGCACAAGTCTTCTCCTTCGCACGACGCCTGGCGGCGGTGCGTTGTCAGCATGGTCGTATCTGGATGGATCAGCCCAGCGCCTTGAAGGCTCCGGCAATGAGCAGCAGTAGCGTGATGACGCCGACACCAGTGAGAACCGCAGCGCGGATCATCGCCAATATGCGGCCATCTTTACTCAGTTCATTGGTCGATCCCCCGAGCGGCGGGCCGAAAGTGAGGATGCGGCGCAGAAGCGTGTCGCGCTCCCTTTGCCCATCCGGCCTGTCCGGCTGAGGCATGGATGACGCAGGATCGGGATCGGAGGCAAGGCGCTCCGGTTGATATATCAAGGGCTGATATGTGCCACTTTGGGGCTGCCGTTGCTCATCCGTAACAAATAGGCGGGCCGCCTCCTTGCGCGAGGGCACGCCGAACTTGCGCAGGCTGGTGCGCACGCGCTGATCGACCGTATGTTCCGACACATGCAGCTGGCGCGCGATTTCCTTGGAATTGAAGCCCTGCGCCACCAGGCGCAGGCACTGCTTTTCCCCCTCGCTCAAGGCTGGAAGGGTTTCGGCCACTCCATCAATCCTCCTGCGTAAATCACCCGTCCGGCCAAACGCACGACCAGCGCGGGAGACTCAGCCACCCACATTTTATCCGCTACTCAGGGTTGCGATTCGCTTTGCACCGCCCGTTAAAGTGACACGACAAGGTGTTGGGACGCAATGCGAATGGGCGGCGGACCATTCCGCCGCCCATCAAACGGTGCCGATCATGCCATTCGCGGCCTGTCGGGCCGGGCGCGATAGGCCGCTCAGCTGAAGATATCGCCCACATCCGCAGCGGTCTGCTTCGGGTCGGGACCGAAGCGATTCTCGCCCCGCGTACCGTCCAGGCACATGAAGACCAGCACGATGATGCCGCCGACATAGGGAATGAAGTTCAGCAGCACGAACCAGCCGCTCTTGTCCTGATCGTGGAAGCGGCGGACCTGCACCGCGAGCGAGGGGATGATGAGCAGCAGGACCAGCAGGCCGAGCAGGATCATCAGCACAGATGCGCCGCCCGATGGTTCGCCATTGGGAAACCCGCCCAACAGGCCGCTCACGATGCCAACCGCGAACGCCGCCAGCATACAACCGAGGAAGAACATCCAATATTCCTTGCGCCGCGAGCGGCCCGAGAAATCGGCGTACCGCCTGAGCGGCAAGAACATATATTCCATCTGCATATCCCCCCATTGTGAGAAGCGCCAGGATAGGCAGGCTTTTTGCGCCTGTCTCGCAAAACCGGCTATGCAGAAAATATCTCTATGGATTCAGGCGCTTGGTTTGCCGGCCTGTTTGGCCTTATGGGCCGCGAGCAGCGCATCGATCTCGACGATGCGCAGGCGCTGGACGGTGTCCTTGGCCAGGCCCTTGAGCCGGCATTCGGCCCACAGCGCGCGACGCTCGGATGTCAGCGCCTTGAGATAGAGATCGGCCATATCGGCTCCTTTCAACAAGCAAAGGGCGGGAGCGCCTGAGACGCCCCCTGCCCTTTCACCAGCGTCGGCTGGTCTCCCTCCCCCAGCGAGCCTGGGGAGACATTACATCAGGCCGCCCTTGTTCGAGCGACCTGAAACATCAGGCCGCCTTTGTCCGAGCGACCTGAAACATCAGGCCGCTTTGGAACGGCTCATGCGCTTGCGCTCGTTCGGGTCGAGGTAGCGCTTGCGCAGACGGATGGTCTTGGGCGTCACTTCGACCAGTTCATCATCGTCGATATAGGCGATCGCCTGCTCCAGCGTCAGCTTCCAGGGCGGGGTCAGGCGGACGGCGTCGTCCTTGCCCGATGCGCGGAAGTTGGTGAGCGCCTTGCTCTTCATCGGGTTGACTTCCAGATCGTCCGGCTTGGCGTTCTGGCCGATGATCATGCCTTCATAGAGCGCTTCGCCCACGCCGACCATCAGGATGCCGCGTTCTTCGAGCGGACCCAGCGCATAGGCATTGGCCTCGCCCGCGCCGTTGGAGATGAGGACGCCATTCTTGCGGCCTTCGATATTGCCCTTGTGCGGGCCGTACTTCTCGAACAGGCGGTTCATGATGCCGGTGCCGCGCGTGTCGGACAGGAATTCGCCATGATAGCCGATCAGGCCGCGCGACGGCGCGGAGAAGGTGATGCGGGTCTTGCCGCCGCCCGAAGGACGCATGTCGGTCATCTCGGCCTTGCGGATGTTCATCTTCTCGACGACCGTGCCGGAAAATTCATCGTCCACGTCGATCATGACGGTTTCATAGGGCTCGGTCTTGCCGCCATTCTCGTCCTCGCCGAACAGCACGCGCGGGCGGCTGATGGAGAGTTCGAAGCCTTCGCGGCGCATGGTTTCGATCAGCACGCCCAACTGGAGTTCGCCACGGCCGGCGACTTCGAAACTGTCCTTGTCGGCGCTTTCCGTAACCTTCACGGCGACGTTGGATTCGGCCTCGCGCGCCAGACGATCGCGGATCATGCGGCTCGTCACCTTGGTGCCTTCGCGGCCGGCCATGGGCGAATCGTTCACGGCAAAGCGCATCGACAGCGTCGGCGGATCGATCGGCTGGGCCTGGATCGGCTCGGTCACGGAGGTGTCGGCGATGGTGTTGGCCACGGTCGCGACGGCGAGGCCGGCGAGCGAAATGATGTCACCGGCCTTGGCTTCTTCGACCGGCACGCGATCCAGACCATGGAAGGCCATGATCTTGGACGCGCGGCCGGTTTCGATGATCTTGCCGTCCATGTCGAGCGCGTGGATCGCCTGGTTCACCTTGACCGAACCGCTGGTCACGCGACCGGTCAGGATGCGACCCAGGAAATTGTCGCGGTCGAGCAACGTCACCAGGAAGGTGAAGGGCACGCCATCGACTTCCACGGCGGGCGCGGGAACGTGATCGACGATCTTCTGGAACAGCGGCTTCAGCGTGCCCGCGCGCAGCGTGGGATCTTCATTGGCATAACCGTTGCGGCCCGACGCGTAGAGGACGGGGAAGTCGAGCTGCTCGTCGGTCGCGTCGAGCGACACGAACAGGTCGAACACTTCGTCCAGCACTTCCTGGATACGCTCGTCGGGACGGTCGACCTTGTTGACGACGACGATCGGGCGAAGACCCAGCGCCAGCGCCTTGCCGGTCACGAACTTGGTCTGAGGCATGGCGCCTTCCGACGAATCGACCAGCAGGACGACGCCGTCGACCATCGAGAGGATACGCTCGACTTCACCGCCGAAGTCGGCGTGGCCAGGGGTGTCGACGATGTTGATGCGGGTGCCTTCCCACTCGACCGAGGTGGGCTTGGCCAGGATGGTGATGCCGCGCTCTTTTTCGAGGTCGTTGCTGTCCATCGCGCGCTCTTCGACGCGCTGGTTGTCGCGGAAGGTGCCGGACTGGCGGAAAAGCTGGTCGACGAGGGTGGTCTTGCCGTGATCGACGTGCGCGATGATCGCGATGTTACGCAGGGACATGTCTTGCCTTCGGGATATGGGTTCACCCAAGCCGACACAAGGCCGCGCAGAGGCTTCGGGCGCGCCCCTACAGGAAATGCCGCGATGCGGCAAGGGCGGGCGCGACATGGCGGGCTGGACCGCCCGATCCGCCGAACATGGCGTCTGCACAGGAAAGGCTCATGCCGGACATCGGCCGCCGCACCCGATCCAGACGGCGGCCATGGTCGCGCCGCTGGCACGCATCCGCGGTCGCCGGCCAGGGCGGTGGCCACGGATATGGCGGCGGTGATTGAAGGGCGGCGCATCTGACGCTGCTTTACGTCGGTGCAATATCTCCTTGCCCCGTGCGGCGACATTCCTATGGTGCCGCGCGTCGCCAACAATATACCATATCTTTGCCACGGAGCCTTTTCCTCATGCGGTCTGCCGCCACCTTCGCCTTCGCTTCGCTCATCGCTCTCGCCTCCCCCGCTCTGGCGCAGAAGGATGCGCCCGACGCCGCCAAACAACATGCCGACAAGGTCGCGGAGCAGGTCGCGGCCAACTGGGCCAGCGCGCCGGTCGAGGAAGTGACGCAGAGCAGCAAGGGCACGGCGCGCGTCGATGGCAAGGCCATCCCCTATACCCAGACCGCCGGCACGCTCACCATCCGCGACGAAAAGGGCAAGCCGGTCGCGAGCATGTTCTACACTGCCTATACGGCCGCCGGTAAGAACCGCCCCGTCACCTTCCTCTATAATGGCGGCCCCGGTTCGTCGTCGCTCTGGCTGCGCATGGGCAGCTTCGCGCCCGAACATGTGCGCACCGGCAATCCCGAAGCGGTCAGGCCCGCCCCCTTCGACGTCGGCCCCAATAATGACAGCCTGATCGGCAGCACCGACATGGTGTTCCTCGACACGATCGGGTCGGGCTATTCGCGCATATTGGGCGATGCCAAGCCGTCCGACTTCTACAGCGTCGATGGCGATGTGGACGCCTTTGCCAAGGCGATCATCCGCTACACAACCAAGAATGGCCGCTGGGCGTCGCCCAAATATATTTTCGGCGAAAGCTATGGCACGACCCGATCGGGTGCGCTCGCCTATCAACTGGAGGATCGCGGGCTGACGCTGAACGGCGTGGTGCTGCTGTCGTCGATCATGAATTACGGCATCCGCCAATCGGGCTTCGATGCGATCCATGTCGGCTATCTGCCCAGCTATGCCGCGACCGCCTGGTATCATAATCGCGTCCCCGGCGGCCGTCCCGAAAGCCTGGAAGCGTTCGTCGAGGAAGCCCGCGTGTTCGCCAATGGCGCCTATACCACCGCCTTGCTCAAAGGGTCCGACATCAGCCCGCAGGAAACCGATCAGATCGCCCAGCAGCTCAGCCGCTTCACCGGCCTGTCGGTCGATTATCTGAAGCGCGCCAATCTGCGCGTCAGCCTGAGCCGTTTCCGCAAGGAATTGCTGCGCGACGGGCATGAGACGATCGGCCGCTTCGACAGCCGCTACAAGGGGATCGACGCCGACGCGGCGGGCGAGGAACCGGAATTTGATCCGTCCAGCACCGGCATCACCGGCCTCTATGTCGGCAGCTTCCTGGATCAGGTGACGAACAAGATCGGCTACAAGACCGACCTCAGCTATCGGCTGAGCGCGCGGGAAGGCGGCGACTTCAAATGGGACTGGAGCCATCAGGCCCCGGAAGGCGGCAAGCAGAATGTCGCGGACGTGACCGCCGACCTCAGCGCCGCGATGCGCACCAACCCGCATCTGCGCGTACTGTCGCTCAATGGCTGGTACGACATGGCCACGCCCTTCTTCTCGACCGAGCGCGATTTGAAGCACATGATGCTGGAGCCGGCGCTGCGCCAGAATCTCCAGTTCAAATATTATCCGGCGGGCCACATGGTCTATCTGAATCCGGAGGCGCTGCACCAGATGCGGCTCGACATGGAGCGCTATTACGCCGAGGGCGCGCGCTGAACGATGAAAGGGGCGGTGACGACACCGCCCCGTTTCAATAGCGCAGTTTCGGATACCAGTTCGCCGGCCGGCCATCGGGCGTCAGGTCGAGGATCGACCAGAGCGCGGCAATATCGGGCGCGTCGCGGGGGTCTTGCCCCGGATCGCCCATCTCGCCGGTCATCTCGCTCATCCAGAAGAGACGGATGCCCTCGCCATCCTTCCGGAACACGACCAGCGCAGGATATTCGCCGTCCGGCGTCAGCAGGCCCAGATCATTGGCATAATCGTCGCCGACCGTCTGGACGAAGTCGGTATCGCGCCAGCCCCGCTCCTGCGCGAAGGCGAATTGCCGCTCGACCGGGCTGCGCCCGAAAATCTTGTAGGCGACGCGCTGCTTGATGTCGGCGGCATTGCCGTCGACCGACCCGATCCAGTTGGTGCACATCGGGCAGGGCCGCTCGCGTTCCGGGCCGTACATCCAGAAATAGGCGACCAATGCGTCCTTGTCGCCGAACAGGTCGGGCAGGCCGACCTCGAACCCCTGCTCGTCCCTGAACCGATAGTCTTTTTCGATCAGCGGGCCGGGCGGCAGCGAGCGCCGCTGTTCCACCAGCCGGGTCATGTGGCGGCGAAATTCTATCTCCTCCGCCAGCAAGGCCGTGCGGGCATCACGATAGGCGGCGCTCTCGCCGGGGAAGCGTGGCTTGCGATGGGTAACGAGGTCGGCAACGGGTTTCAGGCTGGCCATGACGGGTTCCTCTCCAGTCAAGATTGCCAAGCAATGCCGCAACATCCTATATCGTTCCCCTCAAGGCTTGCCCTGCGGTGTATTATCACCATATGACACGGGAAAGCCGCTTATGGCGACTGGAGACGATATGGCCACCACTGCGCCCACGACGACCGCGACTGCCGACGCCCTCAACCTGACGCCGCCCGATCCGGTGCCGGTGGTCGCGCCCGAAAAGGCGTCCGGCCTCGTACCCATCGAGGATGAGAAAAAGTCCAAGCTGGACGAGAAGGTCGACGCCTTCGTTGCGGACCTCGTCGCGCAGGACGCCAATTCGCCCGAATTCGGCGCGCGGGTCGACCAGTTGACCAATATGGGGCGCAAGGAGATTGCCGAGGCCGCGGGCCACTCCAACCGCTTCCTCGATCGCCCGGTGCGGGCGATGGACAGCGATACGAAGGTCGGCGCGGATCTGGCCGAACTGCGCCGCACGGTGGAAGACCTTGATCCGGGCAAGCGCGGCAATCTGCTCGCGCCCAAGAAGCTGTTCGGCATCATCCCGTTCGGCAACAAGATGCGCGACTATTTCGACGGCTATAAGAGCGCGCAGGGTCATATCAATTCGATCCTGGGGTCGCTGGCCAGCGGCAAGGATGTTCTCATCAAGGACAATGCCGCGATCGATGTCGAACGCCAGAATATGTGGCAGACCATGGGCCGGTTGGAACAGATGATCCATATCAGCAAGACCATGGACGCCCGCCTCGAATCCAAGGCGCTCGAACTGGATTCGACCGACCCGACCAAGGCCAAGGCGATCCGCGAAAGCGCGCTGTTCTACATCCGCCAGCGTACGCAGGATCTGCTGACGCAGATGGCGGTGACGGTGCAGGGCTATCTGGCGCTGGATCTGGTCAAGAAGAACAATGTCGAACTGGTCAAGGGCGTCGATCGCGCCAGCACGACCACGGTCGCGGCACTGCGCACGGCGGTCACGGTGGCGCAGGCGCTGGCCGGGCAGCGGCTGGTGCTGGAGCAGATCAGCGCGCTCAACACCACCACCGCCAACATGATCGACCGGACCGGCGAATTGCTCAAAAGCCAGACCGCGCAAATCCACGAGCAGGCCGCCAGCAGCACGATCCCGATCGAAACGCTCCAGCGCGCCTTCCAGAATATCTATGACACGATGGACAATATCGACGCCTTCAAGCTGAAGGCGCTGGAGAATATGAAGACGACGGTGAATACATTGTCGGGCGAGGTGGAAAAGTCCAAGGGCTATATCGCCCGTGCGGAGGGGCAGGCGCAGGCCGCCAAGGAAGTCCGCGCCGACAATCCTCTGCTGAGCGCGATCGAGGGGTGAACGCAATGCTTCCCCTATGTCCGTTCGGGCTGAGCTTGTCGAAGCCCTCTGCCGAGCGGAGCGAGGCGCCTTCGCTGCGATCAGGCGAGCCCTTCGACTTCGCTCAGGGCGAACGTATTTCGGAGGAAGCCCAGTGAGCCGATCCGACCGCGTGCTGGCCGATGCCGAAGCGGTGCTACGCCGCCATAGCGCGCGCGGGCAGAGCCTGTCCGCGCGTGCGCGGCAGCGGCGCAATGCCGGGCTGATCCGCAAGGTCAAATATGCCTTCTGGGCGGTGCTGGCGATCCTGCTGGCCAGCGCGGTGGCGGGCTTCGTCCTGCCGCTGGGCACCACCGGCGTCATGATCGCGCTGGGCGTGATGATCGCCGCGCTGCTGCTGATCGCGCTGGCGCCGACGGAAAGTCGGGTGAAGACGGAGGCGCTTGCCGCAACCCAACTTACCGCCCTGCCGCTCAAGACCGAAATCTGGCTGGAAAACCAGCGCAAGGCGCTGCCCGCCCCGGCAATCACCCTGGTCGACAGCATCGGCGTCAAGCTGGAAATCCTCGCCCCGCAACTGGAGCGGCTGGGCGAACAGGAACCGGCGGCGCAGGAAATCCGCAAACTACTGGCCGATCATCTGCCCGAACTGGTCACGGGCTATCAGTCGATCCCGCAGCCGCTGCGCCGCGAGGAGCGCAATGGCCGCGTGCCCGAGAAGCAACTGATCGACGGCCTGTCCGTGATCGACGCGGAAATCGGCCGGATGAGCGAGACGCTGGCCAGCGGCGACCTCGACAAGCTGGCGACCCAGAACCGTTTTCTCGAACTGAAATATCAGGAAGCCAAGGAACTCGGCCAGTAGCGCCGTCTTGTTCCTGACATGATCCATCTCACCCTTATTATCGTCGATTTCCTGACGGGCCTGCTTGCGGCCGGCGCATGGGCGCTGGCGTCGGCCGGCGGCGCGATCGCGGCGGTGGTGGGCGGCGGCGTGCTGGGCGTGTCGCTGTTCCGGCGCTGGCGGCGGAAATAGCAGCCTATTCCTACGCTATTTCAACGCCGCGCGGCTTTTCTCGCTCTCGAAACCCTCTACGCCGACCGATAGATAGAGCGCCTCCCCGATGATGGAGGCGCAGGAATCATGGTCGATTGGCATCCCCGCCCCGCCGCGCAGATCGGCCTGCGGTTGCTGGGCCTCGCGCTGATCGCCAGCCTTGCGTTGCAGGGCGCGGCACTGCGCGCGCTTATCAGGCAATCCGATCTTGTCACGCCGGTGCAATTGCTGCTGGCCGCCACCTGCTTCGCCAGCGCCAGTCTGGGCGCGGCATTGCTGCTGCTGGGGCCGGACCTGTGGAAGCCGGTCGCGATCTCGCCGCGATGGCATGGTCACGCGGCCGATGCGCGAAAATAGAAGCGATGGGGAAAAATCGCCCCGGACGGCCGAAGATGCGTGCAGTTCATCAGAGGGCCGTCCGGGATCGCAACATCGTCCGACTTTGGAGAGGTCATGACAACGTTGTCCCGACGCTCTAGTGGATTCGCGCAAGCGACGCAACCAGCTTTGATCGGTAAAAATGGAAAGGGCGCGGCCATGCTGCGACGACCGCGCCGCGGCAGGCGTCATTGCTCGGAGATCAGCCCGCGTACAGGTTGGTCGGCAGGCCGCGCACGCCGCTCTCCACCTCGAAGAAACCGCCATCATATTCGGTCGGATCATCGAGGCCCACCGTCGCCGAACTGACGAACATGCGATCGAGATTCGGCCCTGCGAAGGTGATGTTGGTCACCTGCCGCGCCGGCATTTCAATGATGCGGTCCAGCCTGCCTTCGGGCGTGAATCGGCTGATCCGGCTGCCACCCCAATGGGCGACCCAGATATGGCCGTCCGCATCCACGGTCATGCCGTCGGGATAGCCATCCTCCTCGCCGAAGCTGATGAACGGCTCCCGCCCGGTCGCGCCATCCTCGGTCCGGCGGAAGCGGTACATCTGCTTTTTCGCGGTATCGCTATGATAGAGCCACTGGCCGCAAGGCGAGAAACAGGGACCGTTGGGCACGCGATAGTCGCTGTCCACCACGGTCCAGCTACGATCGGGCGCGAGGCGATAAAGCGCGCCGCGGTCATGCTCTTCGGCCATGTCCATCGTGCCGCACCAGATGGCGCCCTGTCCATCCGCCTTGCCATCGTTCATCCGGTTGCCGGGGAAATGCGGCTCCGGATCGCCGAAGGGGGTGATGGTCAGGGGATCGAGGCTGATGTCGGCAAAACCGCTCTGAAAACCGCCGATGAAGCCGCCCGCCCCGCGCTCCGCCACCCAGCCCAGCGGCTCGGGCATGGCCAAACGCTCGACCGCCCCGCTCTCCGGTGACAGCCGGTTGAGCGCGGGGGCAAGGATATCGACCCAGTAGACCGCGTTGCCGCGCGCCGACCAGAGCGTCCCCTCCCCCAGCGTGTCGGCAACATCGCGCGCGATCAGCCGCCATTCCGGCATCAGCGGGCCACCGACAGGCGATAGACCATTTCATGATGGTAGGGCTTGCCGGGATCGACGCGGGCCGAAATGAAGTTCGGCTTGTTGGGCGCGTCAGGGAATTTCTGCGGCTCCAGCGCGATGCCGTCGCCCATGCGATAGACATGGCTGCCCTTGCCGATGAAGGTGCCGTCGAGGAAATTGCCGGTATAGAATTGCACGCCCGGTTCGGTCGTCAGCACTTCCAGCACGCGGCCCGACACCGGATCTTCCAGCCGCGCGGCCAGTTCCGGCGTTCTGGTCGCGCCCTTGTCCAGCGCCCAATTATGGTCATAGCCACGGCCGGCGATGATCTGCGCATCGCGGCCATCGCGCAGCCCGTCCGCCACGCGGCGGGCGCTGCGGAAATCGAACACGCCGCCCTCGACCGGCTTCAGTTCGCCGGTGGGGATGAGGTTCGCGTCGACCGGCGTATAGGCCTTGGCCGGGATCGTCAGCAGATGGCCCATCGCGCCGTCAGGCGACCCTTCGCCCTGCAAATTGAAAATGGCGTGGTTGGTCATGTTGACGATGGTCGGCTTGTCGGTCTTCGCGTCGAAAGCGATGCCGAGGTTGCCGCTTTCGTCCAGCGTATAAGTGACGGTCACGTCCAGCTTGCCGGGATAGCCCGAATCGCCGTCCGGGCTGGTCAGCCCCAGCACCAGGCTCGCCTTGGGGCCGCTCTTCAGGGACACGACCTTCCACACCTGCTTGTCGAAGCCCTTGCCGCCGCCGTGCAGCGTGTTGACCTTGTCATTGAGCGGCAACTGATAGGGTTTGCCGTCGAGGCTGAATTGGCCGCCGGCGATGCGGTTGGCATAGCGGCCCACCGTCACCCCGAAATAATTGGGGAAGTCGACATAGGATTTGAGATCATCATAACCGAGCAGCACGTCGGCGACTTTGCCGTCCTTGCCGGGGCCGGACAGCGACTGGAGCGTCGCGCCATAGGTCAGAATTTTGGCAGAGACGCCCGCGCCATTCTTCAGCGTGATCGCTTCGACCGCCGCGCCGTTGGCGGTGCCGGCCGGCGCGCGGCTGGCGTCGGCGGCGAGTGCCGTGCCGCTTGCGAGCGTGAGCGCCAGCGCATACAGACCGACAGCGGGTGACAACGCTGTTTTCAAATCGACGACCTTTCGCATGGACTTCCTCCCAGTAGCTGCGCCCATTGACGGGCGGTTGAGGGAGATATACTCCGACAAAATAAGCGGGCGCAACCCTTGATCGGGCGGCCCGCTGCTGGAACTGCAGTGGAGAAGGATGAATGGCAGGACCGATCTCATCAGGCGCGGGCGTAACCGCGACGCACAATCCCGGCACGCGCTACGGCCCGGCGCTGGCGTTGCTGGCCAGCCTCTTCTTCATGTGGGGCTTCATTACCGTCATCAACAACACGCTGCTGCCGCATCTGCGCAGCGTGTTCGAGCTGAGCTACACCCAGACGACCTTGATCGAATCGGTCTGGTTCATCGCTTATTTCGTGGCGTCGATCCCATCGGCCAAGCTGATCGAACGGGTCGGTTACCAGAAGTCGCTGGTGATCGGCCTGCTCATCATGGCGGCCGGCGCGCTGGGCATGACCGTCGCGGCGTCGATCCCCTCCTATGGCGTGACTTTGGTCATGCTGTTCGTGATCGCCAGCGGGATCACCCTGCTGCAGGTCGCGGCCAACCCCTATGTCGCGATCGTCGGCAAGCCCGAAACCGCCTCGTCGCGGCTCAATCTGGTGCAGGCGATGAACTCGGCCGGCACGATGCTGGCGCCGCTGTTCGGCGCCTATCTGATCCTGGGCCGGTCCAAGGGCGGCACAGCGCAGGGCGATGTCGTCCTGACCCAGGCCGAACGGCTGGCCGACGCCCAGTCCGTGATCCTGCCCTATGTGATCGTCGCGGCCGTGCTGGCGGTGCTGGCCATCGTCATCGCCCGCTTTCCCTTGCCCGCCATGGGCAATGCGACACAGCGCCACAACAAGGAAGAGCGCAAGAAGCATTCACTCTGGAACCACCGCAACCTGGTGTTCGGCATCCCGGCGATCTTCATCTATCTGATCGCCGAAATCGGCGTCGCCAACCTGTTCGTCAACTTCGTCAGCCAGCCCGACATCGCCAACCTGACCCATGAGCAGGCGGGCCGTTATCTCACCTTCCTGTGGGGCGGCATGATGGTGGGCCGGTTCGCGGGTTCCGCGATCATGCAGAAGTTCGACGCGGGCCATGTCCTCGCCGCCTTCTCGATCGGCGCCTTCGTCGTGATGCTGGTCACCGTCTTCACCACCGGCCCGGTCGCCATGTGGTCGCTGATCCTGGTCGGCCTGTTCCATTCGATCATGTTCCCGACCATCTTCACGCTCGGCATCAAGGGGCTCGGCCCGCTGACCGAAGAAGGTTCGGGCCTGCTCATCATGGCGATCGCCGGCGGCGCGCTGGTGGTGGTGCAGGGTTGGCTGGCGGATCATTACGGCCTGCAGACCAGCTTCCTGCTGACCGCGATCTGCGAACTCTACATCCTCTTCTATGCGCTCTGGGGATCGAAGACGACCAATGCGCTGCCGGACCAACAGGTCGCGGCGGAATAAGGCCAAGGGCAAGCCCTTCGGACGGCAAAAAAGGCCGGAGCGGCATATCCGCTCCGGCCTTTTTATTTAGGCAAACCTTTTTTTCAGCGCTCCATCGCGCTCGCCGTATCCTCCAGCGCCAGATCGACCAGCACGCCCATCGCCTCCGCCGCGGCCGCGGGATCGCCCGCGGCGATCGCGTCATAGACGCGGACATGGTCGGGGATCGGGTTGCGTGGCAAAGCGCGGGCGCGCTGTTTATATTGCGTCGTCCAATTCACCGCCGCGCCGATGCTGGCGGTCAGCACCAGCAGCGCGTCGTTGCGCGTTGCGTGCAGGATCGCATTGTGGAAATCGCGGTCAGCCGCCCGCCCCGCCTCGGTCGCCAGCGTGTGGCGGCGCATCGCGGCAAGCGCGTCCTTCATGATCCGCAGATCCTCCTTGTCACGGCGCTGCGCCGCCAGCCGCGCAGCGGCAGGCTCCACGATGGCGCGCAGTTCGAACAGGTCGCGCACGAACTGGATGTCCGGCTCGCCGGCAAAGGCCCAGGCCAGCACTTCGGGGTCGAGCAGGTTCCAGCGATTGCGCGGCAGGACACGGGTGCCCGCCTTGGGCCGGCTTTCGACCAGCCCCTTGGCGGTCAGCACCTGAATCGCTTCGCGATAGGCGCTGCGCGACACTTCCAGTTCCTCGGCGAAGGCAACTTCGCCCGACAGCACGTCGCCCGGCTGATATTGGCCGGACAAGATAGCCATGCCCAGCTTGTGCGCGATCGCGCCGTGCAACCGCCGTCCCGGACCCCGAACCGCCTTGGCTCCGCCGCCGTTTTCCGTCTCATCACTGTGCAAAGACGGATTTTCCTTCACCATTTCCGCTCCTCTCGCCTTTCCCCAATCAGGCACATCCGTCCCTATAATACAAGCATTGCCATTACCATCATCCTGTAATATGTCGGAGTAATTAGCAGATTCACCGCCGCCGCCTCGTTCGACCGGACGATATTCAGGCGTGCGGCAAGAGGCTTGTGATTTGGATTGAGCGCCGTTTCCAGGCGCGCGGGAGGAGAGTTTTCATGACATTGCGCCTGTTGCAGCATCGTTCGGACAGTGGCGAGCGGACGGTCATCGCCGCGCAGGGCGACGCTGCTTATGTCGTGCCGGGCTTTGCCACGATCCGCGCGCTGGCGCTCCATGCGATCGCGCAGAAGATCAGCCTCGCCGCCGCGGTCGAGGCTGCCGGCCGGGGTGCCGCCGTCGATATCGCCGCCGAATTCGAAGCGAACCGCCTGCTCGCCCCCATCGATCATGACGATGGTGCGCATGTGCAACTGACCGGCACCGGCCTTACCCATCTCGGTTCCGCCGAAGGCCGCGACAAGATGCACCGCGAAGCCGCCGTCGCCGAAAAGCAGACCGATTCGATGCGCATGTTCCTGGAAGGCCTGGAAGGCGGCAAGCCCGCCCCCGGCGTCACGGGCCAGCAGCCCGAATGGTTCTACAAGGGCGACGGGTCGCAGCTCGTTGGTCCCACCGATCCGCTGGTCATGCCCGCCTTCGCCCAGGATGGCGGCGAGGAGCCGGAAATCGCCGGCGTCTACATCATCGGCGAAGACGGCACCCCCTATCGCCTCGGCCTCGCGCTCGCCAACGAGTTCAGCGACCATGTGACCGAGCGTCATAACTATCTGTGGCTCGCCCACTCCAAGCTGCGCCAGGCCGCGCTCGGCCCGGAACTGCTGGTCGGCACCCCGCCGGACCATATCGAAGGGTCGAGCCGCATCCTGCGCGATGGCGAAGTGATCTGGGAAAAGCCGTTCCTGTCGGGCGAAGGCAATATGTCGCACAGTTTCGCCAATCTGGAACATCATCATTTCAAATATGACCTGTTCCGCCGCGCGGGCGACGTACATGTCCATTTCTTCGGCACGGCGACCCTGTCCTTCAGCGACGGCATCGTACCGCAGGAAGGCGATGTGTTCGAAATCCTCGCTGCCCCCTTCACCCTGCCGGTGCGCAACCCGCTGAAGCGCGCCGCGCCCGTTCAGGTCGCCGTCCAGCAGCTCTGAACCCATCGACATGGACCCGATCCGTATCGCGATCGTGGGCATAGGCAAGATCGCGCGCGATCAGCATGTGCCCGCGATCCGGGGCAACAGCGCCTTCAGCCTGGCCGCCACCGTCAGCCCGCACGACGCGGGCCTCGATGGCGTGCCGCATCATGCCAGCCTGGACGATCTGCTGGCGCAGGGGCCGGCGGTGGACGCGATCGCGCTCTGTACACCGCCCCAGGTCCGCTACGATCTGGCGACGCAGGCGCTGACGAAGGGCGTCCACCTCTTCCTGGAAAAGCCGCCCGGCGCGACTTTGGCAGAGGTGGAGGCGCTCAAGGTCCAGGCCGACAAGGTCGGCGTCAGCCTGTTCGCCGCCTGGCACAGCCGCTTCGCCGCCGGGGTCGCCCCGGCACGCGCCTGGCTGGCCGAGCGCAAGATCGAGAAGGTATCGATCGTCTGGCGCGAGGATGTCCGCGTCTGGCATCCGGGCCAGGCCTGGATCTGGCAGCCCGGCGGCCTCGGCGTCTTCGATCCCGGCATCAACGCGCTGTCGATCGTCACCCATATCTTGCCGCGTCCCTTCTTCCTGAAGGACGCGACGCTGGTGCTGCCGGAAAATCGCGCCGCGCCGATCGCCGCGGACCTCAGCTTTCGCGATACCGCGGGCGCGGCGATCCATATGGATCTCGACTGGCGTCAGACCGGCCCGCAAAGCTGGGACATCGTCGTAGACACCGACGCGGGTACGCTCAAACTCGCCCATGGCGGTGCGGTACTGACCCTGCCCAGCGGCACCGAACATGGCGAGGATGTCGAATATGCCGGCCTCTACGCCCGTTTCGCCACGCTGATCCGGGGCGGCCGGTCGGATGTCGACACCAGCCCGCTGCGGCTGGTCGCCGACGCCTTCCTGCGCGGCACCCGCCAGACCACGCAAGCATTTCACGACTGATATCAACAGGAGAGGACGGACATGACAAAAACCCTGCGCCGCACCGCCAGCGCGCTGCTGTTCTGCGCCAGCGCCTTGGTTTGGCAGCCCGCCAGCGCCGACACCGGCGGCAAGCCCACGACCGCCACGATCGACGCCGCCAAGCCCGGCCCGGTCTATGACAGGCGCATCTTCACCCAGTTCGCCGAACATCTGGGCAACGGCATCTATGGTGGCCTGTGGGTCGGCAACGACAAGTCGATCCCCAACACCAACGGTTTCCGCAACGACGTGATTGCGGCGCTTAAGAATCTATCGGTTCCCGTCGTGCGCTGGCCCGGCGGCTGCTTCGCCGACGAATATCATTGGCGTGAAGGCATTGGCGGCAAAGCCAAGCGCCCGGTCAAGATCAACACCCATTGGGGCGGCGTGACCGAACCCAACACCGTGGGCACCCATGAATTTTTCGAACTGATCCGTCAGATCGGCGCGGAAGCCTATGTCGCGGGCAATGTCGGCAACGGCACGCCGCAGGAAATGGCCGAATGGGTCGAATATATGACCTCGCCCGCCGGCACGCTGGCCGACGAACGCGCCAGGAACGGCCATAAGGAACCCTGGGCCGTGCCCTATTTCGGCGTAGGCAACGAACTGTGGGGCTGCGGCGGCAACATGCGCGCCGAATATGCCGCCGACGTCACCCGTCGCTACGCCACCTTCATCAAGGCGCCGAGCGGCACCAAGATATTGAAGATCGCGGCGGGCGCCAATGTCGACGATTACAACTGGACCGAAGTGATGATGCGGGAAGCCGGCGCGCAGCTCGATGGCGTTTCGCTCCATTATTACACCCTGCCCCAGGGCGGCTGGCCACCCAAGGCCGATCCGGTCAATTTCGACGAGACCCTCTGGGCCGACACCCTGTCCAAAGCCGTGCACATGGATGAACTGATCACCAAGCACACCGCCATCATGGACAAGTACGACCCCGCCAAGCGCATCTTCCTGGCGGTGGACGAATGGGGCACCTGGTATGCGCAGGATCCCGGTACCCATCCCGGCTTCCTGCGCCAGCAGAACACGATGCGCGACGCGCTGGTGGCGTCGATCCATCTGGATATCTTCGCCAAACATGCCGACCGGGTCAAGATGAGCGCGATCGCGCAGATGGTGAACGTCCTCCAGGCGATGATCCTGACCGACGGCAAGAAGATGGTGCTGACCCCCACCTATCATGTGTTCGAAATGTACAAACCCTGGCAGGACGCGACCGTGCTGCCGATCAGCATCGACACGCCCTGGTATAATAAAGACCAGTTCGTGATGCCGGCCGTCAGCGGCTCTGCGGTGCGTGGCAAGGATGGCAAGCTCCATGTCGGCCTGTCCAACCTCGATCCCAATCAGGCCAACACGGTCACGGTCAAGCTCGGCGGCCTGAATGCCGCCAGCGTCACCGGCCGTATCCTGACCGCCGGCGCAATGAACGCCCACAACACGTTCGACGCGCCCGAAACCGTCAAGCCCGTCGCCTTCACCGGCGCGCAGGTCAGCGGCGGCACGCTGACCGTGACGCTGCCGGCCAAATCAGTGGTGGTGCTGGAACTGCAATAACCTGTTTGGAGCGGGCGGCGGGTGGAATCATCGCCCGCTCCAATCCCCTGAATGCGATGATGAATGGAGAGGCCCGCATGAAGCGGCAGACGCTTGTGACATTGCTGGGCCTCGCCCTCCTGACCGGCCACATCTGCGCGCAAGCGGCGGCGCAGCCCGCCGCGCCCACGCTGGGCAGCCGCCTGACCGGCGACCTCGTGCCCACCCATGATCCGGTCATCGCCCGCGAAGGCGATATCTATCATGTGTTCAGCACCGGCCATGGCAAACGGCTGATCGAGACGCGCACCTCGCCGGACCTGATCCACTGGACCGCGGGCGATCCGATCTTCACCGCGCTGCCTGCCTGGGCGAAGGAAGCGATCCCCGGCAGCGACGGCATGTGGGCGCCCAACATTTCCTACGTCAACGGCCGCTATCGGCTCTATTATTCCGTCTCGACCTTCGGATCGAACCGCTCCGCCATCGGCCTCGCCACCAGCCCGACGCTGGACCCGAAGGCGAAAAATTACGGTTGGCGCGACGAGGGGCTGGTCGTCCTGTCCACCAAGGACGACGACTATAACGCCATCGATCCCAATTTCATCATCGACCGGGAGGGCCGCCACTGGCTGTCGCTCGGCAGCTTCTGGACCGGTATCAAGCTGTTCGCACTGGACCAGAAGACCGGCAAGCCCAGGGATGCGAAGGCCAAGCCGTTCAGCATCGCCCGCCGCCCTGCGCCGGCCGGCGGCCCTGCTCCGGTCGAAGCCCCCTTCATCGTCGACCATGGCGGCTATTACTGGCTGATGGTCAGCTACGACTATTGCTGCAAGGGCGCCAACAGCACCTATTATACCGTCATGGGCCGATCCAAGGATATCACCGGCCCCTATCTGGGCAAGGATGGCAGTCCTCTGATGGAAGGCGGCGGCACCATCTTCCTGCGTGCCGATCTGCAGGAACAGCAGCGATTCCGCGGTCCCGGCCATGCGGGCTGGCTCCACGACAAGGACGGCCAAGACTATGTCGTCTACCACGCCTATGACAAACAGGCGAACGGCGCCCCCACCCTGCGCATCGCCCCCGTCACCTGGGGCGCCGATGGCTGGCCGCAAGCCCACTATTAATCCATTAGTCCGACTAACACCTTCGGAGAGACTTTGATGTCCCTAGACCTATCCCGCCGCGGTTTCATCGGCACCGCCGCCGCCCTCTCCGCCGCGTCCGGCGTCGCCCGCGCCGCATCGCCCCCGGCGACCGCGCCCGGCCCGATCAATCCGCTGGTCAAGCAGCGCGCCGACGCGCAGGTCTTCCGCCATGACGACGGCTATTATTATCTGACCGGTTCCGTGCCCGAATATGACCGGCTGGTGCTGCGTCGTTCCAGGACGATCGCGGGCCTGACCAGCGCGGCCGAAGCCGTGCTGTGGCGCCATGAAGCCAGCGGCCCGCGCTCAGGCTTCATCTGGGCGCCCGAACTGCACCAGATCGACGGCCGGTGGATCATGTATTTCGCCGCCGGCCCCAGCGGTGGTGGCGACGATGTGTTCCGCATCCGCACCTATGCCGTCATCTGCGACGGCGCCGATCCGATGACCGGCAAGTGGAGCCTGCTGGGCGAACTGGAAACGCCCTGGGACAGCTTCAACCTCGATTCGACCAGCTTCGTCCACAAGGGCGTGCGCTATTTCGCCTGGGCGCAGCGCGAGCCGGGGATCGAAACGAACAGCAACCTTTATATCGCCAAGCTGGAATCCCCGCTGAAGCTGGGCAGTCAGGTCACCCGCCTGACCGTGCCGACGCTCGACTGGGAAATTCGCGGCTACGAGGTGGCCGAGGCCCCGGCCATCCTGCACCGCAACGGCCGCCTGTTCATGACCTATTCGGCCAGCGCCACCGACGCCCGCTATTGCCTGGGCCTGCTGACGGCGGACGAGAATGCCGACCTGCTCGACGCCAGGAGCTGGACCAAATCGCCCCAGCCGGTCTTCGTCACCAACAGCGCCACCAGCGTCTATGGCCCCGGCCACAACAGCTTCACCGTTGACGAAAAGGGCCGCGACATCCTCGTCTATCATGGCCGCGACTATGCGGCGATCCAGGGCGACCCGCTGTTCAACCCGGACCGCCACACCCGCGTCCAGCGCCTCTATTACGCGGCCGACGGCACCCCCGATTTCGGCGTGCCGGTGGGCAATGGCCCGCTGCCCGAACGCTTCATTTCGTCCACCGACCCCACGCGCCTGATGGCGCATGACGGCGCGAAGCTTGTTGCGGGCAACCCCTCGCTGGCGCAGACCCAGTTCCGCCAACTACCCGGCCGCGCAGGCGCCCGCAGCATCATGCTGTCCCCCATATTGATGCCGGACCATTATCTGTTCGCCGGCGAGGATGGATCGCTGACCCTGCAGCAGGACAGCAAGAGCGCCGATTTCGCCCTGCGCAGCCAGTTCGTCCGCTTCGACGAGAAGTCGCTGCACGCCGCGCGGTTCGTGTCGATCGCCGCACCGGGCAAGGCCATCGGCCTGTCCGCAGACCAGTTGGCGCTGGTGGCCAGTCGCGACCCCAGCGCCTGGTGGCACATCGACTGACCACATAAGTCTGACAATTCAATATCCCAAGGGCGTCCCGCGACACGCAGGGCGCCCTTTTTCCATGCGTGACCTTACGGAAATGCGCCGGAAAACCCAGCCATGCAGGCGTGCGGCAATAATATCACATCGCTGAAATTTCGCTGTAATGAACCGCAAAATTCCGCTTGCGATTCATTTGTCGGAGCAATAATTAGTCCGAGTAATTCACGCATGGCCCAAGCGCCAGCTCCAGGGGAGGATTGTCCAATGGCTTTCAAGCCGATCGCACTCGGTTCCGCGTCCATGTTCGCGCTGATGCTGGCGGGGGCCGCCCACGCCCAGACCGCCGTCGATGCCGCACCGCAGGACGAAGCCGCCGACATCGTCGTTACCGGCGTCCGCGCCTCGATCGTCGGCGCGCTCAACGTCCGCAAGCAATCGACCCAGATCGTCGATTCGATCGTGTCGGAAGACGTGGGCAAGCTGCCCGACAATAATGTCATCGAAGCGCTCCAGCGCGTCACCGGCATTCAGGTCACCAACCGCACCGGCGGCGAAGCCTCCGGCATCTCGATCCGCGGCCTGCCCGATGCACTCACCACGCTCAACGGCCGCAACATCTTTACTGCGGCTGGCCAGGGCTTTGCGCTACAGGATATTTCCGCGAACCTCGTCAATCGCGTCGACGTCTACAAGACGCGCTCGGCCGACCAGATCGAAACCGGGCTTGCCGGGCAGGTCGACGTCCAGACCCGCCGCCCGTTCGATTTCGACGGCTTCGCCATTTCCGGCCTCGCCCGCGGCATCTACAATGAACAGGCCGATACCTATAACCCCAACGTCGCGCTGCTGGTCAGCGACCGCTGGGAAACCGGCATCGGCGATATCGGCATCCTGGTGAACGGCAGCTACACCCGCACCAAATATCGCGACCAGACCGTCACGGCCGGCGCGCTCGTGCCCTTCGCCACCGAAACGCCCGCCGCCGGTTCCGGCCTGTCGCCGCTGGAGCGCATCTTCCCCGGCCCGGATAATGTGAACTGGCAGCCGGGCCTGGATCGCGGCCTGCCCACGGCGGCCGGTTCGACGCTGAACATCAACGGCGTCGATACGCCCTATTATCTGTCGCGCGACGCGGTGTTCAGCTCCGACCTCTATGGCAAGCGTGAGCGCCCGTCCTTCAACGTCGCGCTGCAATGGGCGCCCAACAGCAGCTCGGTCTACACGGCCGAAGTCTTCTACGCCGGCTTCCGCGGCGAAACCTTCAACAGCCTGCAGTTCAGCTTCGTCGACTGGTGGGGCAACCCCGGCACCGTCGAAACCTATGACGGCACCAACATCATCAAATCGCGCACTGGCGTGGCGGACGTCTTCGGTTTCAACAGCGGCGACTTCAGCAAGTCGAAGACCGACAGCTATGTGTATGCCCTGAACGGCAAATGGGATCTGGGCGATCGCGGCAAGATCGTCGGCGACATCGCCTATCAGACCAGCACGGCGAAAAGCTCCTTCATCGCCATGCGCACCACGCGCGTCGCCGATTCGATCGACGTTGATTTCAACGCGGGTGGCGGCATCCCGTCCTACCATTTCAGCGACGACAGCCTGCTGAACGACACCAGCAAATGGAATGTCGCCGAACTGTACGACAACGCCAATCGCGACAAGGGCAGCGCCATCACCGGCACGCTCGACGGCTACTACACCTGGAACGAAGGCTTCATCCGTCAGGTCAAGGCCGGCATCCGCATCGACCAGCGCAAGGCGTCGAACGCCGTGCGCACACAGGACAAGGGCGGGCCGCTGATCGCGACTACGCTGGCCGGCCTGGGCGAAGACGCCAGTTTCACCAACAAGGACTTCTATCAGGGCCGCGCCGACGTGCCGTCAAGCTGGACGCTGGCCAATGGCTATTGGCTGCACGACAATGCCGACATGGTGCGGGGCCTCTACGGCTTGGCGACGTCGGACCAGCTATCGCTGCAGAAGACGTTCGACATCGACGAAAGCACGATCGCCATGTACCTGCAGGTCGATGGCGAGATTTCGATCTTCGGCCGCCCGCTCAAGCTGCAGGCCGGCGCCCGCTACGTCACGGTGGATACCGACTATAATTTCTTCGACCGCTACAACGGCGGCGCCCGGACCAGCGTGTCGTCGGGGTCGGATCGCTGGCTGCCCAGCTTCACCGCCCGCTACGAGATTTTCGACAATCTGCGCCTGCGCTTCAACTATGGCGAAACGCTGCGTCGTCCCAATTTCGGCGACATCAACCCGAACTACAACCTGACCGGCGACCTCACCAATGTCGGCTATGGCAGCGGCAGCGCCGGCACAGCCAACCTGGCGCCCACCCATTCGAAGAATTTCGACGTGGCGCTGGAATGGTATTTCGACCGCAACAGCGCGATCACCGCGACCGCCTTCCGCCGCGAGATCAACGGCCTGGTCGTCCCGCTGACGGTGCAGGAATATATCCCGAACAATGGTATCGAAGCCGGCGCGACCGATTATTTCGCGATCACCCGTCCGGTCAACGCCTCGAACGGCGTGCTCAAGGGTCTGGAACTGGGCCTGACCTATTTCCCCGGCTACCTGCCCGGCCCGCTCAACGGCCTCGGCTTTGTCGGCAGCGTGACCATCCTCGATTCCAAGCAGAATATCCCGCTGTCCAACTCGGCCGGCGAGATTGTGGGGCAGGCGACCTCGTCCTTCTTCGGCGTGTCTGACCTCAGCTACAACGCCACGCTGGCCTATGATAACGGCCCGATCGGCGCGCGCCTGTCCTATATCTGGCGCAAGGAGTTCCTGGCGAACAACGAAGCCCGCCTGTTCGCCAACCCGATCGGCGTGTGGCGCAACCCGGAAAAGAGCCTGGATCTCCAGCTCACCTGGAACCTCAACGATCGTCTGGGCGTGACCTTCGACGCGGTGAACCTCACCAAGTCGAAGCAGCAAACCTATTATAAGTTCGAAGATGTCGGCGGCCCGGACCAGTTCAACCTGGGCACCACCCTGATCGCGCGCACCTTCGCGCTGGGCGTCCGTTACACCTTCAAGTGAGTGCCCATGGGGGGCGGCGTCTCCTCGCCGCGCCCCATAGATGGCGGCCGTATCGGGATACTCTCCAGTCCCGCTACGGCCGCCATATTCGTTTGTGACAGGAGGGATGACCCATGCGCGTGACGACCATGCTTCTGCTGGCGGGAGCCGCTCTGGCGAGCATGAGCGCCGCGCCTCCCCCGCCGCCCGCCGCGATGGACATAGCCGCCATCGCCGCCCAACGCTTCGGCAACGACGCGCCCTGGTATCGGGACCGCATCCCCTTCTTCGAATCCGCCGATCCGGCCATCGACGCCGTCTATTATTATCGCTGGGCGCTCTATCGCGCGCATCAGCGCGACCTGGGCGCAGAAGGCTATATCACCACCGAATTTGCCGACGATGTCGACTGGCAACGCCATCCCTATGCCAGCCTGAACGACGCCAGCGGCTTCCATATCGGCGAAGGGCGCTGGCTCAACGACCGGCGCTTCGCCGACGACTATATCAATTTCATGTATCGTAGCGGCGGCAACGATCGACACTTCACCGATCATATGGCGGACAGCGTCTGGGGCCGCTTCCTCGTCGACGGCGACCGCGCGGATGCGATCGAACATCTGCCCGTCATGAACCACATCTATCGCCTCTGGGACGACAAATACGACTTCGACGAGGGCCTCTATTTCGTCGAACCCCTACTCGACGCCACCGAATATACCGTCTCCTCGATCGACGCATCGGGCGGCAAGGACGGCTTTAGGGGCGGAGACGCCTTCCGCCCTTCGGTCAACAGCTATATGTTCGCCAACGCCCGCGCCTTGTCGAACATGGCGGCGATGGCGGGCGACGCAGCCATGGCCGCCGACTATGCCGCCCGCGCCGACGCCCTGCGAAAGCGCGTCCTGACCGACCTGTGGAGCGAAAAACTCGCCCATTTCATCGACCGCCACCAGTCGCGCAAGAACGATTTCGTCAGCTATTGGGAGCCGATCCGCAACCGCGAACTGGTCGGCTATCTCCCCTGGATGTTCGACCTTGTGCCCGACGACGCGAAATATGCCGCGGCGTGGGCGCATCTGCTCGACCCCGCTTCCCTCGCCGGCCGGGCCGGGATGCGTACGGTCGAGGCGAACTACGAATATTATATGCGGCAATATCGCTATCTGGGCGATGCGCCGGAATGCCAGTGGAACGGCCCGGTCTGGCCCTATCAGACCACGCAGGTGCTGCACGGCATGGCCAACCTGCTGGACCATGCCAGGGCGACCGGCCCCGTCACCCGCAGCGCCTATATGCGCCTGTTGCGCCAATATGCCGCGCTTCACTATCAGGGCAGCAAACTGGACATCGAGGAGGATTATCACCCCGAAACCGGCAAGCCGATCGTCGGCCTCGACCGCAGCCACCATTATTTCCATTCGGGCTTCAACGACCTGATCCTGACCGGGCTGGTCGGCATCCGTCCCCGCGCCGACGACGTGCTGGAGGTGAACCCGCTGCTGCCCGATGCGGCCGACGCCCAGGCCCTTGCCTGGTTCCGGGTGCAGGACGTTCCCTATCATGGCCACAGGATCGCCGTGACATGGGACGCGGACGGCAGGCATTACAGGCGCGGCAAGGGCCTGTCGATCGAAGTGGACGGCAGGGAAGTCGCCCGCCGCGACACGCTGGGTCGGGTCGAAGTCCCGGTCGCGCGCGCCCCGACGCCTGCGATCGCCCGCCCTGTCAACCGCGCGGTGCAACTGGTGCGCGGGCAATTCCCGATCGGCTCGGCCTCCAGCGCCATCGACCCTGAGAACATCCATGACGCGATCGACGGCCGGACATGGTTCTTCCCCGAACTGCCGAACGGCTGGTCGTCCGCCCCCTCTCCCGCTTCGTCCCCGGCCGATCAATGGTACGCCGTCGACCTGGGCAAGCCGGTCGCTCTCGCCCGCGCCGAACTGGCCTTCTTCGCCGATGGCAAGGGCTATGCCGTCCCGCAGGCCTACCGGCTTCAGGCCTGGGTCGATGGCGACTGGCGCGACATCGCGACGCCCCGGGGCAGCCCGATCGCCAACGGCGTCACCGACATACGCTGGCCGCGAGTGCGGACCAGCAAGGTCCGCCTGCGCTTCACGCAACCAAGGGGCAAGGCGACCCGTCTGGCCGAATTCAAACTGTTTGAAGAGTGAAAGACGAAGGACAGGCCGGAACCCTCCATTGCCGGCCCATCTTTTCTGGCCACCGCAGGAAAGGGATGATACAGCCCGAAATAAGTTAAATGACGCAGTTACGCCCCCCCTCCCGTCCCGGCATCTATGCTCGCGGCACCGAAACGGTCGACGCCATTCTCAAGGCGGCGATGGATGTGCTGATCGACGAGGGGGCGGATGCCTTCACCATCCGCCGCATCGCCGCGCGCTGCGACATGAAGGTGGGCAATGTCAGCTATCATTTTCCGCGCAAGGAAATGCTGATCCAGGTGCTCCTGGACGAACTGGTCGACAGCTATGGCAAGCTGCTCGACGAAGTCGTGCGCAAGCCCGGCCTGACCGCGGAAGAGCGGCTGAAACTGGTCATCATCCTGTGCCTCGACGATATCGGGTCGAAGCGGACCACCCACCTCTTCACCGAATTATGGGCGCTGGCCAATCACAACCCCTTCGTCGCCGACCGGGTCAAGGCCTTCTACGATCGGGTCCATGGCGTGATCGGCGACCATGTCGCGGCGATCAATCCTGCACTGTCGCCCGATGACGTCCGCACCGTCGCCCTGTTCATCAGCGCCACGATGGAAGGCGCCACGCCGTTCCTGGGCCATGGCAAGCCCTGGGCCGACAAGATGCCCGCCTTCACCGCGCTCGCCGTCCAGTCGCTGCTGACGCTGGCCCGGACCGCGACCTCGGCGGATATCGCCGCCCTGGCTCCTGCCAGAGAGCCGGAACTGGCCTGACTTTTTCGCACCGCAACATTTATTTGTTGCTACGGCGTTTCGCCCCCTTGACCAAATCTGGACAGCTGTCAAACCTTGTTCCCGACGCAGCAGGGATCAGGGGGATCAGCCAGCATGTCGAAGACCAGTTTCAGGATATTCGCCGCCGCCCTCTGCGGATCGCTGCTCGCCAGCGCCGCCATGGCGCAGGCGGCGCCGGCCGACACCATGGCGTCGGTGGAGCCGGAAGAATCCGACACCATGACCATCGATCCGCCCAAGCCGACATGGTTTTTCGTGGACGGCGGGTGGGATATGCCGGGCACCAGCATCTTCGACGGCGAAAGCGGCAAGATGAAGGGCATGGTCGAAACCCGGCGACTGGCCGACATGGCGATCGATCCGGCCGGCAAATATTATTATGTCGCCGAAACCATCTGGTCGAAAAACGACCGTGGCACGCGGCAGGACATGGTCACCGTCTATGACAGCAAGACGCTGAACCTGGTCACCGAAATCGCCATGCCCGGTCGCCTGCTCATCGGGTCGCGCAAGAATAATTTCATCATCAGCGACGATGGCAAGACCGGCTATGTCTATGATTTCAGTCCCACATCGGGCGTGAACATCGTCGATCTGGTCAAGCGCAAGCTGATCACCGCGATCGAACTGCCCGGCTGCGCCAGCCTGATGCCCAATCCGGGCGTCGGCTTCTCCGCGCTCTGCTCCGACGGGTCGCTCGCCACCGTTGCGATCAAGGGGACGAAGGCCGACATCACCCATACGGCGCCCTTCTTCTCGGCCAGCGACGATCCGATCTTCGACAATTTCGCCTATGACCGGATCAAGAAGCAGACCACCTTCCTGACCTATACCGGCCAGATCTACACTGCGAAGATCAGTGCGACGCCGACCGTATCCGCGCCCTTCTCGATCCAGGCGGCGGCCGGCATCCGCGTCGGCGACACCAAGCCGCTCGAACTCAACTGGTATCCCGGCGGCCGCCAGCCCATGGCGCTGCACCGCCCGACGGGCATGATGTTCGTGCTGATGCATATGGGCGAATATTGGACGCACAAGGCATCGGGCAGCGAAGTGTGGCAGGTCGATGTCGCCGCGAAGAAGGTGGTGAAGCGCTTCGTACTCAAGGAGCCGATGAACAATATCGAAGTGTCCCAGACCGACAAGCCCCTGCTCTACATGAACGGTGAAAAGGGCGAGGTGCAGGTGCTGGATGTCGCCACCGGCGAGGAAAAGCACAAGATTGAAAAGGCCGGTGGCGGCATCATCACCGTGCTGGAACCGTCCTGACCATGGCGCTGGGGGGACAGATGCCGGCCCTGTTCGGCCTCGCCGTCTCGATCGCCATCGGCCTGCTGTTCCTGGCCGGCGGCGTGGATCAGTGGCGGCACCGTGCGCTGCTGCCCGGCGTGATCGCCAATTATCGCCTGCTGCCCCGACGACTGATCATGCCCGCCGCACGCCTCTTGCCGGCGGTGGAGGTCGCGACCGGCGCGGCGCTGCTGATCGGCCTGCGCCCGTTGCCGGCGTTGCTCGGCATCGCCCTGCTGCTGCTGTTCGCTGGCGCAATGGCAATCAACATCGCGCGCGGGCGCGGTCATATCGATTGCGGCTGCGGCCATGGCGCGCTGCGCCACCCGATCGGCTGGCCGCTGGTGGCGCGTAACGGCGCGCTCGCTGCGCTGCTGGCGTTGCGCCTGCCTGTACCGCCCGTCTTCGGCGCGATCGACATCGCTACCGCGCTGGCATCCGGTGTCGCCATCACGCTTCTCTGCCTGCTCTTCCAGTCGCTGGCCGCGCTCGCCGCGTCGCCTGCCCATCGGAGATAAGCCTGCCATGCTGACCTCGCTGATTATCTCCCAGATCCTGTCCTGGATCATCATCATCGGTCTCGTCGTCGCGCTGCTGGCGCTGGCGCGGCAGGTGGGCGTGCTGCACATCCGCGTGGCCCCGGCCGGTGCGCTCGCCACCAGCGGCGGCCCGGCAGTGGGCGGCGCGATCGGCGCGATCCCGGCCACCACGCTCGACGGCCAGCCGGTCAGCGTCGGCGGCCACGCCCATGGCGTGAAGCTGCGCCTCCTGCTCTTCGTGTCGGCACAATGTCCGCTGTGCAAGGCGGTGATCCCGATGGCGACCAGCTTCGCCCGCGCCGAACGCGTGGCGCTGACCTTCGTGGGCGACGACGATGTCGCAACCCAGCGCGCGATGATCGCGCAGCATGGGCTGGAGGGCCATGCCTTCCTCAATGGACCGGAAGTGGGCCAGGCCTTGTCGGTCGCCAAGCTGCCCTTCGCGGTGCTGCTGGACGAGGAAGGCGCGATCCTGTCCAAGGGGCTGGTGAACAGCCGCGAACATCTCGAAAGCCTGGTGGTCGCGCATGAAATGGGCATCGCCACGGTGCAGGATTATATCAGCGGGCTGAAGGCGCAGGCGGCCTGACGGCAGAAATGGGGGCACATTCCATGAAAAAATTCGACGCCGACAGCATGGGCGAAAAGCTGCTGCGCACATTCGCCGGGGCCAGTTCGCGCCGCTCGATGCTCTCGCGCCTGGGCGCCGCGCTGGTCGCCGCCCCGGCCTTCCCGCTGCTGCCGGTGAGCCGGGCCGAGGCGGCCAAGCCCGACCGGTCGCCCGACGGCAAGACCTTCTTCGCCCGCAGCGCGCAGACGAAGGACGACAGCAAATGCGACTATTGGCGCTATTGCGCGATCGACGGCGCGCTCTGCACCTGCTGCGGCGGCGGCATCCACAGCTGCCCGCCGGGCGCAGAGCCGTCGCCCGTCTCCTGGGTCGGCACCTGCATCAACCCGGACGACGGCAAGGCCTATCTCATCGCCTATCGCGACTGTTGCGGCAAGCCCGCCTGCGGCCAGTGCGGCTGCGACAATACCGATCGCGAAACCCAGCTCTACATGCCCCAGCTCAACAATGACGTGATCTGGTGCTTCGGCACCAGCAGCATGGACTATCATTGCTCCACCGCGGTACTGGTGGGGGCCGCGAGCTAAGGCATAATGCCCTTGTCAGACCGTCCCATGTTCCCGCGCAGGCGGGCGCCCAGTCCAGACGGTGGCACGGAGCGCTTGCCTGCGCGGGCGCACGGAACGGCGCGGCCGATGATCCTGTGCGTCCTGCTCCTGCTCGGCGCTACCGCGGGCCTGCGTGCGGCACTGCCGCCCATGGGCCTGCTGCCCGCGGCGATCACGGACCCGGCGACGGCCCGCGCCGACTATGTCGAACAATGCGCGGGCTGCCACGGCGTCGCAGGCAGCGCCGCGCCCGCACGCCTGCCCGAACTGCGCGGGCGGGTCGGCTGGTTCCTCTGCACGCCGGCGGCCCGCGCCTATCTGATCCGCCTGCCCAATGTCGCGCATAGCCGGATCAAGGATAATCAGCAGCTCGCCGACATGATGAATTTCGTCGTCTTCGGGCTGGGCGGGGCCAGCGCGCCGCGCGGCACCGCGCCCTTCACCGCCGAGGAGGTCGCGCGCGAACGGCTGCACCCCCTGTCCACCACCGCGCTCAGGGCCGAACGCGCCCGCCATGTCGACGCAGCGATCCGCCAGTGCAGCGCGCCCGCCTCGCTGCGCCTGCTCTATCCGGGGCAGCAGGGTTAGGCTCTACTGGCCGGCCAGGCTCGCATCGGCGCTGCTTGCCGCGGCATTGAGGAAAGGCTGCACCCGCAACCGGGGAAACACCTCTTCCAGCGGCTTGCTGTCGGGCAGGATATAGACATAACCGCCCTTCTTGCGAAACCGTGGGCTGACATTCTGGTTGTAGAAGATCTTGGGCACGTTGATGCAGCCGAAGGTGATGCGATTGTCGTCGATCCCCGGCGACAGCATCCGTTCCTTGCGCTTGTCCTTCGGATTGCCGGGCGGGATCGTGTGCAGCGCCACCGACGTCGCATAATCGACCCACAACACCCGCTGCTTGCCCGCAGCGACGCCGAATTTCGCCAGAAAACGCCCCGCCGGCGTGGTCTTTTCCGCCGGTCCGATCTCGGACAGGTTTTTGCTGCCGATGCCCGGCGTCGCATCGTCCCCCGGCGCGATGCCGATCAGCACCGGCGCATGGGCCAGCATCTTGCCCCTGGCGTCGAACAGATAGGCGGCGGCGGCCGGCTTATCGATGATGATATAGGGCAGCGCATGATTGTCCTTCGCCGTGGCGACCCAATCGGCGACGCGCGTGGCGCCATCCGACAACAGGACCGCTTCCTCTATCGCAGGCGCCGCTGCGGCCGCCTTGCCCGTCTCCGCCGCCCGCGCCGGTCCGGTGGCGGTCAGACCCAAGCCGGCGCCCAAGAAGGCGATCGCCGGCAGCATAGGAAACTTCATCGGATATTCTCGCAAAGAGGGGTCGGCAAAAAGGGCCGACGCCAAGGGAAGCGCCGGCCCGATAGCGATCAGGACGACACCGCCGTCCTGTATCATTGGCGCGGATCAGTTGCGCGCGCGCTTGCGCTGGGCTTCCTGCATCCGCTGCTCGACGCCATCGACGCGTCCGTTTAGCTGGTCGAGCCGCTGGCTGTTCTGCTGCGACTGACCCGATGCGGCGCGGGCTTCCGCCAGGGCCTGCTGCGCCGTGCCGTCGGTCGTCTGCAATTTCGCGTCGAGCGCGTCGACGCGCTGGTTCACGGTGGCGACCTGTTCGCGTACAAACCCTTTGGTGGCGCAGCCTGTCAGGCCCATCGAGCCCACCAAAACCGCGGTCAGGGCCCCTATTTTCGTCAAAGAGGGCGACATATTATTCTCCTGATAGTCAAAATGACTGCGTCGTTGGACGCTGGAGAAGGGCGTTCGGGCAATGCGATTCTGTCCGGTCGTGCATCCACCCGGTTGAGTTGAAGGACTGGCGGAAAGCACGCTATTCCGCCAAAAAGGCGGATGAATTACGGATTAACCCGGCCCGGATTGCCGGTTTCCACTGGCCCGATGTCATAAACGCTCCGTCGATGACGTCCCGGGGCCGCCACGCGCGAATCGCCGCCGAATCTGCTGATTCGACGGCGGTCCCCATTTCCTGGAAATATCGCCGCGATCAGAATTTCTGGCCGAAGCGGATGCCGAAAAATTGCGGCTTGATCGTGAAGGTACGCGACGATCCCGAACAGAAGTCGATCGAGCAGAAGGTGTTCCGGGTCAGTTGCCCCCGCTTGTCGAAGGCGTTCTGCAGGAACAGGGTCAGGCTCCAATTATCCTTCTTGATCCCGCCGGAAAAATCGAAGCTGACGAAACCCTTGGTGTTGCCCAGCAGCGCATTGCTGTCGACGTTCAGGTCCTGCGTCGCGCCGGTCTGGTAGAGCGCCGCGCCCTGAATATAGGCGCTGTAATCGCCCATATAGGTGTCGTAGCGGATCGATGTATTGCCCTTGAACTTGGGCTGGCGCGGCAGGCGTGTGCCGTCGGCGGCGGCGACGGACGGGATCGGCGGATTTGCGCCAACATCGACACCCGGTGCGCAACTGCTAAGTTGCCCGATCGCATCCCCGGCGGCATTCAACGCAAAGTTGCAGAAGTCCCCCTTCAACTTGCCGTCATTATACGCGCCGGAGGTGGAGAAGGTGAACTTGCCCAGTTTCAGGTCGGCATCATATTCGATGCCCTTGACCACCGCCTTGCCCGCATTGCCGGTCATCCCCGCACCCTGCGCGCCCGCGACCACGACACTATACTGGATATTGTTCCATTTCTCGTAATAGACAGCGGCGTTGAAGCGGAACATATTGTTCCAGGTGGTCTTCACGCCCAGCTCGAAATTGGTCAGCTTTTCCGATTCGAACGGGGCGACGTCCACGATCTTGCCCAGGCTGCGGATGCGCAGCGGCCGGTTGTACCCACCGGGTCGAAAACCGGTCGAATAATTGAAATAGACCATCTTGTCGGGCTGAAACTGCCAGTCGAGCGCGATCTTGTGTGTCTCGCCATCCTCCTTGTAACGGCCGGTGCCGTCGGCTGCATTGGTATTGGTGTTGATACAGGTCAGGCGCTCGTCGTCGGGCAGGGGCGTCGTACAGCCCACGCCGGCCGCCGATCCGGCGACGCCGGCAAAGCCCTTCACCTTATAGTCGGTCCAGAAATAACGGATGCCGCCGGTCAGTTTCAGCGTGGGCGTGATGTTATAATGGCCTTCGGCGAAGATCGCCTTGTCATGATAGAGCTGGTTCTGCTCGACGAAGTAGAAGGCGTCGCCCTTCACCGCCTGCGTCCCGAGCAACATCGTGCCGAGCGGATTGCCGTTCGGATTGATGACGTCGGTCGTGTCGAAATAGGGATTGCCGTCCTCGTCATAGGCGATGCCGTACATCGCGGGCACGCCGATCAATCCGCCCGCGACATCGCCGCCGCCGGTCGCGGTATAGCCGGTGATCGTATCCAGCCCGCGAATGGCGTAACTGGTGTTCAGCTCATTCTTCTGCCGCTGGTAGAAACCGCCGATCGTGACGTCGAACGGCCAGTCCTTGGGCGTGGAAATGCGCAGTTCCTGCGTGAACTTGTTGCGATGCGTATCGGCATGATAATATTGGGTCGGGTTGATCATCGCGCATTGCTGCGCCGCGCCCGTTCCGGTGCAATTGTCGAAAAACTGCAGATAGCTTTCATAGCCCGCGCCGAAGCCGTCATAGGTGACGGTATAATAGGTATAGTCATTCAGCGTGCGGGTACGGCGCTTGAAATAACCGGTCGCGGACACGACGTCCCAGTCCCCGATATGGCCATGGATCGAAAGCGCCGCCTGATACCAGCGGTCGTCATTCCTGGTCTGGTCATAATCATGGACTTCCAGGTCGCCGACGCGCGGGTCATAGCCGAAATAGCCGTTCGACACCTGTTTCTGCGCGGTGATTTCCGGCGTGATGTCCCATCCATCGACCGGCTGCCACAGCAACTGGAAGCGGCCGCCAAATTCCTTGATCGTGTTATAATCATCCTTGGCGATCGCGGCGTTGCTCAGCGCGTAGGTGGTGTTGGGATTATTGTCGCCCAGATTATAGACGGCCGGGCGGCCATCGTTGAACGTGCCGTTGTTGAACGTATTGTCGATATAGCCGCCGTCGCGGCGATAATAGCCCATGGCCCGGACCGCCATCGTATCGCTCAGCGGCACGTTGACATAGGATTCCAGCTGGCCGCCGAAATCGCCCTTGCCATATTTATTGGCTTCGACGTCGTAACCGAATTCGAACTTGTCCAGATTGGGCTTGTTCGTGATCAGGCGGATGGTGCCCGACAGCGATCCCGCGCCGTAGAGCGTACCCTGCGGCCCGGATAGCGCTTCGACGCGCTCCAGATCGTAGGCATGGATATCGGGGACTTCGGTACCGGTGATCGGAATGTCGTTGAGATAATAGCCGACCGAGGCGTAAGCGCCACCCGCCGGCACGATGCCGCGGAAGAAGGCGGTGTTGCGGCCCGGCCCGATCCCTTCGAACGACACCGACGGCAGCAGCGTGGCGAAGTCGCTCAAGCCCTTGACCTGCCGCTCCGCCAGCGTCTCGGCGCCCAGCGCCTGCATGGAGATAGGCACCTTCTGGATCGACTGCGCGCTGCGCGTCGCGGTGACGACGATTTCGGTAAGGCCGCCACCGGCATCGTCGGCAGCGGCAATGGCGGCCGGATCGGGTGCGACCTGCTCCGCCGCTTCGGCGGCAAAGGCGACGGCTGGCCCGGCCAGGCCGGCCAATATGGTGGTCACTCCTAAAATCTTCATCAACTGCGACCGACGACGCGACGGGACTTTCATCTTGTTCTGACTCCCCCTTGGATAAACCGCGCCCTTCGCCTCACTCTCCCTGTCCCGCGGCTTGCCCGCATGTTTATGACGCACTGCACCCTGCCCTTGCGGGCATATTCTTCCGCCGGCCCTCGCAAAGGCACAGGCCTCTGCGGCCAGAAACCGGATGGTTTCCAGACCCGTCGCGCGACCGCGCAACATCCATGATTCTATGACTACCCCTTGGACTTTCGCCATTCCATGACGATCGTCCAGCTTTGATAATGCGGCAACGAAAGCAGGAGTCAACAGCTTAGTTGCGCCGCCTCCCATAGATTGTTGCGCCGCCGCAAAATCGCGTTCATGCTGCAGCACCGAAAGGAAATAGGACAGACGATGCACCCTGTTTCGACCGTTGCCGGCACGATCGATCGCCCGCCCCCTTCGTCCTGGGCGTCGGCGCAGGCCGCGGCCGCGGCGGGCGATCACGCCCGCGCCATCGCCCTGCTGGAAAGCCTGCTGCGGCAACAGCCCGCTCTGGCCCCCGGCTGGTTCCTGCTCTCGACCCAGTTGCGCCAGATCGGGCGGGAACAGGACGCCTGGCGCGCCGACCTGTCGGGCGTCCACGCCTCGTCCCGCGACCGCATCCTGCTCGAAGCGGCCATGGCGATGAACGCGGGCGATCTCGACACCGCCGCCGCGCGCATCGCTGGACGCGACGATCCGCCAGCGGTGCGCATGGCCGGCGAAATCCAGTGGCGGCGCGGCGACATGAGCGCGGCGCTGGCGCTGGTCGAACGCGCCGTCGCGCTTGCCCCCGGCTTCGACCTGGCGCGTGACTTCCTCATCCGCCTGCTGCTCCAGAACAACCGGCTGGCCGACGCGCTGGACCATGCCGACATCCTCGCCGCCTCGCCGATGAAGCATCCCGGCTACGACCTGATCCGCGCCTCCGTGCTGGTGCGGCTGGGCGATCAGGACGGCGCCCGCGCGATCTACGAACGGCTGCTCGCCCTCAAGCCCGACCAGCCACAGGTCTGGCAGAATCTGGGCCATGCGCTCAAGACGCTGGGGCGGCAGGAGGACGCCGTCCACGCCTATCGCCAGGCGGTGGCGCACCAGCCGGCCATGGGCGAAGCCTGGTGGAGCCTCGCCAACCTCAAGACGGTGCAACTGGACGCGCCCGACATCGCGACGATGGAACGCGCGCTCGCCACCCTCGCCCCCGATCGGGCGACCCGGCAGGAGGACATCTTCCACCTCCACTTCTCGCTGGGCAAGGCGCTGGAGGATGCGGGCGAGGACGAAGCCGCCTTTGGCCATTACGACCGAGGCAACCGCCTCCGCCGCACGATGATCCGCCACGACGCCGCCGAATTTTCCGCCGAAGTCGCCGCGGCGCGCGATGCCTTCACCAGCGCCTTTTTCGCCGCCCAAGGCACTGGCGGATGCACGGCGTCGGACCCGATCTTCATCGTCGGCCTGCCGCGCGCGGGATCGACGCTGGTCGAACAGATCCTCTCCAGCCACAGCATGGTCGAAGGCACGATGGAGCTGCCGGAGATGATGATGATCGCCAGCCGCCTCCAATCGCGCGTGGACGACGGCGAATTTCCCGATTTCGCCGCGATGATCGCCTCCCTCACCCCCGCCGACCGGCTTCGGCTGGGCGAGGAATATATCGACCGCACCCGCATCCACCGCCACACCGACCGGCCGCACTTCATCGACAAGATGCCCAACAACTGGCAGCATGTCGGCCTGATCCGGCTGATCCTGCCCAACGCCCGCATCATCGACGCCCGCCGCCATCCCATGGCCTGCGGCTACTCGGCATGGAAACAGCATTTCGCGCGCGGCCAGGCGTTCAGCTACGATCTGACCGACATCGGCCATTATTATCGCGACTATGTCGCCCTTATGACCGCCTTCGACGCCGCCGCGCCTGGCCGGGTCCATCCTGTCCTCTACGAACAGATGGTCGCCGACACGCCGGGCGAGGTCGCGCGCCTGCTCGCCCATCTCGACCTGCCGTTCGAACAGGCCTGTCTCGCCTTCTGGACCAACAAGCGCGCGGTGCGGACCGCCAGCAGCGAACAGGTGCGCCAGCCCATCTTCACCGACGGGGTCGACCATTGGCATCGCTTCGCCCGCTGGCTGGAACCGCTGGAACGGGCATTGGGGCCGGCCTTGCGCAACTGGGATCGCTGACGCCACCCGCCGCCCTATCGCCTCGCATCGGCACATTTTCCCCTTGCCCCGACGGCAATCCCATGCACAAAGCTTGCCAACCGCCCTATGCGTTCCGAAATTCAAGGGATGCTTGGTCAAAGGGCTGCAAGGACAAGACGCATGGACGACGTGATGACCCCGGAACGGACGGCGCAACGCCCGCAAATCCCGCAGGAAGTGAGCGACGGCCTGTCGGTCATCTCGATCGCCAAAAGCTATGACAAGCGCGTCGTCCTCTCCGACGTGTCGCTGACCGTGGGCAAGGGCGAAGTCGTCGGCCTGCTCGGCCCCAACGGCGCGGGCAAGACGACCTGCTTCTATTCGGTCATGGGCCTCGTCCGTCCCGATCATGGCCGCATCGTGCTGGACGGGCAGGATATCACCAACTTGCCCATGTATCGCCGCGCGATATTGGGCCTGGGCTATCTGCCGCAGGAAACCTCCATCTTCCGCGGCATGACGGTCGCGCAGAATATCAGCGCCGTGCTGGAACTGGCCGAGCCGGACAAGTCCGCCCGCGACGCCCGGCTAGAACAGTTGCTCGACGAATTCGGCCTCGCCCGGCTGCGCGATTCGGCGGCGATGGCGCTGTCGGGCGGCGAACGCCGTCGCTGCGAAATCGCCCGCGCACTGGCCGCCAACCCGTCGATCGTACTGCTGGACGAGCCTTTCGCGGGCATCGATCCGCTGTCGATCGCCGACATTCGCGATCTGGTGAAGGATTTGAAGACGCGCGGCATCGGCGTCCTCATCACCGACCATAATGTGCGCGAGACGCTGGAAATCGTCGACCGCGCCTGCATCATCTATGACGGCCAGGTGCTGTTCGCGGGCAACCCCACCGAACTGGTCGCCAATGCCGACGTCCGCCGCCTCTATCTGGGCGAGAATTTCCAGCTTTGATATGATGCGGGGGCGCGCTCTTCTCATGCCGCACCGGCTCGCACCCCCACCCGGTTGCCCGACGTCAGTAGCCTGTGGGCGGCCGGGTGGGGGTGTGGGCCGGTGCGGCACCAGAACGCGCTCTTTCGCGCGTTCTGGCGAAGGAGCGCGATAATGGCGCTCGGGCCGCGCCTGGACATTCGCCAGAGCCAGTCGCTCGTCATGACGCCCCAGCTCCAGCAGGCGATCAAGCTGCTGGCGCTGTCCAATCTGGAGATCGAGGCGTTCGTCGCAGGCGAGCTGGAAAAAAACCCGCTGCTCGAATCGGGCGGCGGCGAAGACGCGGCCACCGCCCCCGACGGCATCGACCGTAGCGTGGACGCCCCCACGCTTTCCGCCGAAACGGGCGCCACCGACGATCTGATCGCACAGGGGCTGGGCGGCGCCGACAGCCCGCTCGACGTCGATCATGGCGCGGACAGCTTCATCGACGACGGACCGGGAGACCGCATGGCCGACGCGCATGGCGCCAGCGGCGGCGGCATGGACGCGCTGTCGGGCGGCTATAGCGAAGATGCACCCGACTTCGACAGTTTCGCCGCGCCCGACATCGGCCTGCAGGAACATCTGATGGGGCAGGCCCGCGCCGCCTTGTCAGGCATGGACCTGTTCATCGCCACCCAGTTGATCGGCCAGATCAGCGAGGCCGGCTATCTGGAGGCCAATTTGCTCCAGACCGCCCACGGCCTGGGCGTTCCCCTGTTCGACGTCGAACGGGTGCTGGGCGTCATCCATACATTCGATCCCACCGGCGTCGGCGCGCGCAGTCTCTCCGAATGCCTGGCCCTGCAAGCCAAGGAAGCCGACCGCCACGATCCCTGTATGGCCCGCCTGCTCGCCAATCTCGACTTGCTCGCCAAGGGCGCGCTGCCCCAGTTGCGCCGCATCTGCGGCGTGGACGAAGAGGATATGGCCGACATGATCGCGGAGTTGCGCGGTTACGATCCCAAGCCCGGCCTGCGCTTCGCCGATGATCGCGCCGCCCCGGTCACGCCCGACCTGTTCGTGCGCCCGGCCAAGGACGGCTGGGCCATCGAGATCAACAGCGCCACCCTGCCCCGCCTGCTCGTCAACCGCAGCTATTATGTCGAACTGGCCACCGGACCGCAGGACAAGAGCGCCAAGGCCTGGCTGGCCGACTGCCTCGCCAGCGCCAACTGGCTGGTCAAGGCGCTGGACCAGCGGCAGAAGACGATCATCAAGGTGGCGAGCGAAATCGTGCGCAGCCAGGAGGCATTTTTCCAGCAGGGCGTCGCGCACCTCAAGCCCCTGACGCTGCGCGCGGTGGCCGACACGATCGGCATGCACGAAAGCACCGTCAGCCGCGTGACCTCCAACAAATATCTGTCCTGCCCGCGCGGCCTCTACGAACTGAAATATTTCTTCACCAGCGGCGTGTCGTCATCGGGCGGCGATGGCGGTTCCGTCTCCGCCGAAGCAGTCAAGAGCCACATCAAGGCGTTGATCGGCGCCGAAGACCCGCAGGCGATCCTGTCCGACGACACGCTGGTCGACCTGCTCCGCGCCAAAGGCATGGACATAGCCCGCCGCACCGTGGCCAAATATCGCGAGGCGCTGGGGATTGGCTCGTCGGTGCAGAGGCGGCGGCAGAAGGCGTTGAAGGGCAAGGCGGCGTAGGGCGCGTTTGCGCGGAGCCGTTGGCTGCGAGTTAAGCGACGACGGTTGGCGGCCGATTTGGGTGGGGAGCGGAAGGGCAGCTTTGACGCAAAAAACCTATTTAGCTGCCATGCGGCAATCCACATTGCCTTTTGAACCCCCTCCAAACCGCATTCGCAACGCGACGGTTGCTCGCTTCCATGAAGACCGAACTAAAATTAGCGTCGCCGTCAAAGTAGGCCATCAGGACAGGTGGCGAGCGTTTCGTGTCTGGTGCGGCACGGAGCATCAACCGGATCAGTCCACCCTCGGGCTTGCGTCCCGTCTCGCTAACGACATGGCCAAATTGACTCAGCACACGAGCCGCGCATCTCGTTGTAAATCCGATGGGACGGTTCGAGAACCCCTGCCATTCAGACACCGGCCGATTGGCATTGAGCAACAGCATAATTATCAATGTGACGGCTGACCGACCGAGGAAGCGTTGGCTCATGACGCCATTGTCATCCAGAATGCAGATGCACGCAACGTCCGCTTTCGGGGAGCGCCGAATCATCTTCGTTCGTCCAAAAATGGTCGTTCCACGACGCGTCCCTTACCTCGACATCCCTCCCTCAACCAACACTTCCAATGTAGGATTTTCTCTGATCTACCCTGCGGGATGCAACAACGCCCTGTCTCCCACCCCATCCCATACCCCGTGACCCGGATGGCGCGTCACAGGCGCGTAGGCGTGACCCAGGTGACGCGTCCGCTATACCTATGCGAGACTCAACCGAGGCCTGACCGCGACGCGCGCCCTGCCTCACCCACGCCATTCCGTCGCATTCTCGAATCCTCAGTCCCCGAAAAAACGCCAGCGACGGTGTGAACTTCGATGCGTGACCCGACCGCGACGGTCCTTGCCCCTCACCCCTTGACCCCGCAGACCCGACCGGCAAAAGCGGCGGCCAAACCCACCCGATAAGGATCGCACCCGCCCCCATGTCCGCCTCAACCGCCATCGCCTATCTGAACGGCCGCTTCCTGCCCCTCGAAGACGTCCGCATTTCCCCGCTCGACCGCGGCTTCCTGTTTGCCGACGGCATTTACGAAGTCGCAGCCGTGATCGACGGCAGGCTGGTCGACAGCGCCAGCCATCTCGCCCGGCTGGAACGTTCCACCGCCGCGATCGGCATCGCCCTGCCGCTCAGCCTGGCCGACATCGAAGCCGCGCAGAAGGAACTGGTCGCCCGCAGCGGCCTGACCGAAGGCCTCGTCTATCTCCAGATCACCCGCGGCGCCGACGCCAGCCGCGACTTCATCGCCTCGCCCGGCATCCAGCCGACCCTGTTCATGTTCATGCAGGACAAGGTGCTGGTCGATCTGCCCGGCGTGCAGACCGGCATCGCCGTCGCGACCATGCCCGACCTGCGCTGGGCGCGGCGCGACATCAAGAGCGTCGGGCTGCTGGCGCAGGCCATGGCCAAGCAGGCCGCCAAGGACGCCGGCGCGCAGGAAGCCTGGATGGTCGAGGACGGCTTCGTCACCGAAGGCGCATCGTCCACCGCCTTCATCGTCACCGACGAAGGCATCGTCACCCGCCCCTACAGCCAGTCGGTGCTGGCCGGCTGCACCGGCGCGGCGCTCACTGCGCTGGCGGAGGAAAGCGGCATCGCCGTCATCCGCCGCGCCTTCACCGTCGATGAAGCGCTGGCCGCCAAGGAGGCGTTCATCACCAGCGCCTCGACCCTGTGCCTGCCGGTGGTCCGGATCGACGGGCTGGCAGTGGGCGACGGCACGCCCGGCCCGGTCGCGATGCGACTGCGCGCGCTCTACCTCGATTTCGCCCGCGCGACGGCGGTGTGACAATTGACTCCATTATGGAGGTGGCTTCATCCTTTGTTGGGAGGATAGGAAACTTCCTGCATTCTCCCGCCAAAACGGCGACAAGCTGGACGAAAGATCGCGCCAGATGGGCGCGGCGCGCAACCCTGAGGCGGCTTTGCTCCAGACCCTATCCATAACGGGCATTGTGTGGGGCTGAAACGATCCGTTCTTGCTTTATTCTCCGGAACGAAGGTAGAACAGGATTCGGATCATGATGGAAGATTTCTCCTACGCCCACCCCCTGACCGGCCAGGCCACCCCGCTGGCGCCGCGCGACGAGCGCGCCAGCCTGCTGGTGATCGCGGACCGGATGGACGCGCCCGACCTGGCGCCGGTGGCCGCGGCGGCGGGCTTCCGCCTGCTGGGCGTGACCGCGCTGGCCGACGCCCCGGTCCGGCTCGACCTTCAGGCCCAGTGCGACACGGTCCTGTTCTTCTGCCCGGCCATGACGCCGCTGCTGGAACGGCTGCTGGTGCAGCTCGAAACTCAGGCGATCCAGAATGGCATGGCGGTGATCCTGGTCGCCGGGTGGGAAACGGTGGAACTCGCCTTCGCCTGCCTGCGCGGCCCGCATACGCAATTGCTCTGCGATCCCGACCGCACCGAACTGGCCGCGGCGCTGGTCGCCGCGGGCGAACATCGGCCGGTCGTCGGCCATGTCCATGAAGTCGACCGGGAAGGCGCCCGGCTCCAGCAGTTGAGCGAGGAGGTAGGCCGCCTCGCCCGCACGCTAGACGCGCTCACGGAGCGGACGCGGATGGCGACGCCCAGCTTCGACCTGGGCCCGCGCATTTCCGATCGGCCGAGCGACTATATCGGGATGCCTGCGCTGGCCCCGATCGGCGCGACTGTCGGGTCGCTGGCCCAGACGGCGGAGAAAGCCGCGCCCGCGATCACCGCCGCCCAGGTCCGCGACCTGTTGCGCGCCAGGCGCATCCGCGCAGACTTCCTGCCCGGCGATCTGTTCGCCGATCCGGCCTGGGACATGATGCTGGACCTGCTTGCCGCCCGGCTGGACCATGAGCGGGTATCGGTGTCGAGCCTCTGCATCGCCGCCGCCGTACCACCCACCACCGCTTTGCGCTGGATTCGCACGCTCACCGACAAGGGACTAGTGGAGCGCCATGCCGACCCGCATGATGGCCGCCGCGTCTTCATCGCTCTGGCGCAGGAGGCTGCCGATGCGCTCACCCGCTGGTTCGGCGCCAGCCGCCGTCTGCTCGGCGCCTGATCATGTCCTTCCACCCTTGACCGCCGCGCTTTTTGCCGTAGATAGGCGCTCTCCCGATAGGGGGCGATTAGCTCAGTTGGTAGAGCGTCTCGTTTACACCGAGAATGTCGGCGGTTCGAGCCCGTCATCGCCCACCAGTTTTACCGATGAAGACACGGTCCCAAGCACCGCTTACGGCGAAACAGGCGGGCGCGGGCGCGCGCCGCCATCAATCCGCATCCGTAACGTTCATCGTGCAGCAAGCATGGATATCGCATTGTTACTGCATGCCATTCGCAGCTTTCTTCGGCGGCACGTTCATGCCTCTCATGCTGATGCTGTCGCCGCTGGCGGTGATAGCGGTCAGCGATTGCACACGCTGGCATTCCGTCGCCAAAGCGGCCAAGGCGGACGGCCCCAGGCCGTGCACCCGCCATCGCCTGCCATTGATGTAACGGCGGATATTGCGGCGCAGCGCGGCCGCTGCTAATCCCGCGTCCCATGATCCAACCGCCCGAAATCCTCCGAGTCTCCAAATCCCGCGTGTCCTGCGACGGTAGCGGAGATATCCCTGCCGCGCTTGGCCACCCCCGCGTCTTCCTGGAGATCGACGAACATGGCTATGTCGATTGCGGCTATTGCGACCGGCGCTTCGTGCTGATCGGCGGCGCGGCCGACAATGGCGAGATCGTGACCAAGCCGGATATCGCATCGGGCGCCAGCCTCTAAAATTTCCATTGGGCTTGGGGACCGCCGCCCCTATATCGGGCGGCATGACCGATCTCGCTCCCCTGTTCACCCCCGGCTTCACTGACGCCCGCGGCCTGCTCTATCGTGCGGGTCTGCTCGATCCCGATGGCGCCCGGCGCCTGACCGCCGAGGCGTTGAAAGCCTGTGACGACGGCGAACTCTACCTGCAATATCGGGCAAGCGAGAGCTTCGGCTTCGACGACGGACGACTCAAGACCGCCGATTATTCGACCGACGCGGGCTTCGGCCTGCGCGGCGTATCGGGCGAAATGACCGGCTTCGCCCACGCCAATGACATCAGCAAAGCGGCGATCCGCAAGGCGGCGCAGACGCTGACCCTGCTCGATCCGGCCAGCAGCCCGCCCGCGCCGCCGCCCCAGCGCACCAATCGCCACCTCTATACCGACGCCAACCCGCTGGAGATCGTCCCCTTCGCCGAAAAGGTGAAGCTGTGCGCCGAGATCGATGCCGCCGCCCGCGCCCGCGACCCGCGTGTGGCGCAGGTGTCGGTCAGCCTGGCCGGCAGCTGGTCGGTGGTCGAGATCATCCGTGCCGACGGCTTCACCGCGACCGACATCCGTCCGCTCGTCCGCCTGAACGTCTCCATCATCCTGGAAGAAAATGGCCGCCGCGAAACCGGCGTGTTCGGGATTGGCGGGCGCTATCTGTATGACGAAGTGATGGACCGCGCCGTCTGGAACCGCGCCATCGACGAAGCGCTGGCCCAGGCGCAGGTCAATATGCGATCGATCGCGGCGCCTGCGGGCGAAATGACCGTGTTGCTCGGCCCCGGCTGGCCAGGCGTGCTGGTGCATGAGGCGATCGGCCATGGCCTGGAAGGCGACTTCAACCGCAAGGGCACCAGTGCCTTTTCCGGCCGGGTGGGCCAGCGGGTCGCTGCGCCCGGCGTCACGGTGGTCGATGACGGCAGCATTCTCAATCGCCGCGGCTCGCTCTCGATCGATGACGAAGGCACGCCGACGCAGGAAAATATCCTCATCGAAGACGGCATCCTCAAGGGCTATATGCAGGACCGGCTCAACGCCCGGCTGATGGGCGTCGCGCCCACCGGCAACGGCCGTCGCGAAAGCTACGCCCATGCCCCCATGCCGCGCATGACCAACACCTTCATCAAGGGCGGGCAGGACGATCCGGCCGAATTGCTCAGCCGCATGAAGTCCGGCATCTTCGCCAAGAGCTTCGGCGGCGGGCAGGTGGACATCGTATCGGGCAAATTCGTCTTCTCCTGCACCGAAGCCTATAAGGTGGAGAATGGCAAGCTGACCGATCCGATCAAGGGCGCGACCCTGATCGGCGACGGCCCGACCGCGCTGACCAAGGTGGCCGGCATCGGCAACGACTGGGCCTTGGACGAAGGCATCGGCATGTGCGGCAAGGGCGGGCAAAGCGTGCCCGCGGGCGTGGGCCAGCCGACCTTGCTGATGGAAGGCCTGACGGTCGGCGGCACGGCGACGTAACAAGCCAGGGTCTCCGTACGGCAGCGCGGCGACCGGAGCCTTTTCACATATGAGTGGCGGGAACCTAAGCGGCCGTCCGTCATTGGACTTGGATGAACATGCTGACCGACAGCCATGATGCAGTGACCGCAGATTGGGCCGCGGCGCTGCTGGATTTCTGGTTCAATCAGGTAGGCGAAGCCGGCTGGTGGAGCCACGATCCGTCGCTCGACCGGCAATGCGCCCGGCAATATCGTCAAACATGGCAAGACAGGCGGGCCCTGCCGCCCGAAACCTTTCTCGACCGGGCCGATGATGCGTTGGCGGCGGTCCTGCTGTTCGACCAGATGCCACGCAATATGTTCCGCGGAACGGCGCAGGCCTTCGCCACCGATGCGCTGGCGAGGGATGTGGCGCGCGGCGCCATCGCGCACGGCTATGATATCCAGATCGGCGGGGCAGGCCGGCTGTTCTTCTACATGCCCTTCCAGCATAGCGAGGCGATCGAGGATCAGGATTTGTCGCTAACCCTGTTCGAAGGCACAGGCGACGAACGGTCGCTCGATTTTGCGCGTCAGCACCATGCAACCATTGCCCGGTTTGGCCGTTTCCCGCATCGCAACGCCGCTCTGGGCCGCGAAACGCTGCCGGAAGAGGCAGACGCGGCGGCCAAGGGTGCTGGCTGGTAAAAAATCTGCCCATTTTTTAGGCAGAGAATGGCTGCTGCTCATTTTTTCGGCGCTGCACCATAGGCGGCCGCGATCCAAGCCCGCATTAACGCGTCATTAGCGTTTTGGCACGCCTCTTGCTGAGTATGCCCTCGCACACCAGTAACAGGGGGCGACATGAAACTTGTCATGGCTATCATCAAGCCGTTCAAGCTTGACGATGTCCGCGAGGCACTCTCCTCGCTCGGCATCGCAGGAATGACGGTCAGCGAAGTGAAGGGCTTCGGCCGCCAGAAGGGGCAGACCGAAATCTACCGCGGCGCCGAATATTCGACGAATATGGTCCCGAAGATCAAGATCGAGGTGGTCTGCGACGACGACCTTGCGCCGCGTGTGGTCGAAGCGACCCAGGCGGCCGCCAATTCGGGCGCCATCGGCGATGGCAAGATCTTCGTCCTCGATGTCGGTCAGGCCGTGCGCATCCGCACCGGCGAAACCGGCGAAACCGCGCTGTAAGAAGGGGGAAATAATGACCTTTTCCAAGAAACTTTGCGGGATAGCGGGGGCAACCGGCCTGTCGCTGTTCGCCGCGCTGCCTGCCTGGGCGCAGGACGCGGCGGCGCCCGCCGCCACGGTCGACAAGGGCGACGTCGCCTGGATGATGACCTCCACCGTTCTGGTCCTGGCCATGATCCTGCCCGGCCTCGCCCTCTTCTACGGCGGCCTGGTGCGCAGCAAGAACATGCTGTCGGTAATGACGCAAATCGGCGCGGCCGCGTGCCTCGCGATGCTGATCTGGGTGATCTACGGCTATTCGATGGCCTTCGGCCCCGACTACACCAGCGGCCTTTCCAACTTCATCTCGACCTTCGACAAGGCGTTCCTGAAGGGCGTCACGCCCGCTTCGCAGGCTGCGACCTTCACCGCAGGCGTCGAAATCCCCGAATATGTCTTCATCTGCTTCCAGATGACCTTCGCCGCGATCACCGTGGCGCTGGTGCTGGGTTCGGTGGTCGAACGCATCAAATTCTCGGCCGTGATGGTGTTCGCGGCCGTCTGGCTGACGATCGTCTATTTCCCGATCGCACACATGGTCTGGGCGGCTTCGGGCTACTTCTTCAAGGCCGGCGCCCTCGACTTTGCGGGCGGCACCGTGGTCCATATCAATGCGGGCGTCTCCGCGCTGGTGGCCTGCATCATCCTGGGCAAGCGCATCGGCTTCCCCAAGGAGCCGATGGCCCCGCACTCGCTGGTCCTGACCGGCGTCGGCACCGGCCTGCTGTGGGTCGGCTGGTTCGGCTTCAACGCCGGTTCGGCGCTGGAAGCCAATGGCTCGGCGGCTCTGGCCATGATCAACACCTTCGTCGCCACCGCTTCCGCCGGCCTGTTCTGGATGCTTGCCGAAAAGCTGAACGGTCATAAGGGTTCGGCTCTGGGCTTCTGCTCGGGCATCATCGCCGGCCTCGTCGCCGTCACCCCGGCCGCCGGCAACTCCGGCCCGTTCGGTGCGATCATCCTGGGCGCGGTCGCCTCAATCGTCTGCTTCTATGCCGTCACCGTCCTCAAGCCCAAGCTTGGCTATGATGACTCGCTGGATGCCTTTGGCATTCACGGCATCGGCGGCATGATCGGCGCCATCGGCACCGCCATCGTCTACTCGCCCGCCTTCGGTGGCCCCGGCGCGGAAGACTATGCAATCGGCGCCAAGCTGCTGGTTCAGGTCGAAGCGGTCGTCGTGACCATTATCTGGGCAAGCATCGGCACCGCCATCGCCATCTTCATCGCCAAGGCCGTCACTGGTCTGCGGGTCAGCCAGGAAGTCGAACTGGAAGGCCTGGACCTCGGCGAGCATGGCGAACGCGCCTACAATTATTGAGATTGGCAGGGCGGCCCGCCTGTCGGGCAAGGGCCGCCCGCCTCACCTTGTTCCTCCTGCGAACATGCCTTGGGCCGGTGTGAAAGCACCGGCCCTTTTTTTTGGACGCGCCGGTGCGAAAGCATCGGCCCTTTTTTTTCGTCAGGCCGGGCGGGTCCAGAGGCTCGCAGGGCGCGGTACAGCGGCCGGCCAGCGACTTGCACGGCCGGCCACCTGCACCGCCGCGCGCGCCACCCAGCCCAGCTTCTCACGCTTGGGGGTGACGACGCGGTGGTCCCAGGCCTGCTCGCCGCGGCGCGCAACTGCGCGGGCGATGTCGCCGTAAATGCCGGCGGCCGCCAGCACCGCCCAGGCGGCGCGGGGCGGCAATGCGCCGGTGCCGTGGCGGGCGCTGGCCTCATAGGCGGCGGCCATGTCGGCCAGTCGGCGGGACAGAATCGCCAGCCGGGGCCTGACCCAGGGCTTCATATGCTCGCCCGGCGGGATGTCCATTTCGGCAAGCCATAATTGCGGCAGGTAGCAGCGATCCGCCGCTTCATCCTCGCTGATGTCGCGGGCGATATTGGCCAGTTGAAAGGCAAGGCCCAGATCGCAGGCACGGTCGAGCGTCGCGCGGTCTTTTGGGTCCACCCCCATCAGCACCGCCATCATGCAACCGACAGCGCCTGCGACATGATAGCAATAGCGCAGCATGTCCGCCTCGCTGCGCGGCCGCCAGTCGCGCGCGTCGAGGGCGAATCCTTCGATCAGGTCGTGGGCGTAGCGTTCGGGGATGGCGCATTCGCGCATGACCACACCGAAGCCGTCGAACGCCGGGTCGCCGGTCGGTTCGCCGCGTAGCGCCTTGTCCGTCAGCACGCGCATCATCGACAGACGGGCCTGCGCATCCGACACGCTGGTCATCGCGCCGCCATGATCCTGGCCATCGGCGATATCGTCGCACTTGCGGCACCAGGCGTAGAGCAACCAGGCCCGCTCACGGGTTTTCCGGTCGAACAGCTTCGATGCCATGGCGAAGGATTTGGAGCCGCGCGCGATGCTGTCGCAGGCGTGGGCGACGAGGGCGGGGCGGTCGGGGATTGAAGAGGACATGCGGCGAGACATGCCCTGCCTTGCAAGGAAAGTCACCCAACGACCGTTCGTTTCGAGCCTAGTCGAGAAGCACAGGGAACGCGCCAACCGCTTCTCGACTTCGCTCGACGCGAACGGATGCGTTTTTATACCGTCAGAGCCTGTCTGCCTTCATCGCGAAGATCGTCTCGTGCGGCTGATAGGCGGCCATGGCGTCGACCAGTGCCTCGATACTATCTTCGTGGATCAGAATACCGGCATGTTGCGCGCGGATGAATCCCGCCTCCATCATCTGCCGGTTGAAGCCGATCAACTGGTCGTAGAAGCCCGCGACATTGAGCAGGCCAACCGGCTTGCTATGATAGCCCAGCTGCGCCCAGCTGATCGCTTCCCACAATTCGTCCATCGTGCCGACGCCGCCCGGCAGGGTGACGAAGCCGTCCGACAGGTCGGTGAAGAGCTGTTTACGCTGGTGCATCGTCTGGACGACATGCAATTCCGTGCAGCCGCGATGCGCGACCTCCGCGCCGACCAGGGCTTCGGGGATCACGCCGATCACCTCGCCGCCCGCTTCCAGCGCCGCGTCGGCGACCGCGCCCATCAGGCCCAAGCGCCCGCCGCCATAAACGACGCCGATGCCGCGCTCCGCCAGCGTCCGCCCGACATGGCGCGCCGCGTCAATATAGGTGAGGTCGGCGGGGGTCGCCGATCCGCAATATACAGCCAGTCTTTTCATTATGTCCGTCCGCGGGGTCATGCCCCTCTATCGTAAATCGTCCAGCATCAGCGCCGCGGTCGCCTTGGCGCTGCCCACCACGCCGGGGATGCCCGCGCCGGGATGGGTGCCGGCCCCTACCAGATAGAGGTTGGGAATGACATCGTCGCGATTATGTGCGCGGAACCAGGCGCTCTGGGTCAGCAGCGGCTCCAGGCTGAAAGCGCTGCCCATATGGGCGTTGAGGTCGCGTCCGAAATCGCTGGGCGCATAATGGAAGCGGGTGACGATGCGCGAGCGGATGTCGGGGATCAGCCGATGCTGGATCTCGTCCAATATGCGTTCGGCATAGGCGTGACCGAACTGGTCCCAGTCGATCGGCAGCTTGCCCATATGCGGCACCGGGGCCAGCGCATAGAAGGTCGAATGGCCGTCCGGCGCCATCGACGGATCGGTGACCGTGGGATGGTGCAGGTAGAGCGAGAAATCCTGCGGCAGCACGCCATGATCGTAAATGTCGGTGAGCAGCCCTTCGTACCGGGGACCGAACAGGATCATGTGATGAGGGATGCCGGGCCAGCTACCCTTGATCCCGAAATGGAGGACGAACAGGCTGGGCGACCAGCGTTTCTGGCCGAGCTTGTCGGCCTGCTTCACGCCACGCGGATGATGGCCGAGCAGGTCGCGATAGCTGTGCATCAGGTCGGCATTGGTGGCGATCGCGTCCGCCTCCCCGCGCCAGCCCGAGGCGGTGTGGACGGCCGTCGCCTTGTCGCCATAGGTTTCGATCCGGGTGACCGCATCGCCCAGCCGCAGCGTACCGCCCAGCCGTTCGAAATGGGTCGCCATGCCATGGACCAGCCGGTTGGTTCCGCCCTTCGCGAACCAGACCCCGCCATCCTTTTCCAGCTTGTGGATGAGGGCGTAGATGGCGCTGGTCTTCATCGGATTGCCGCCGACCAGCAAGGTGTGGAAGGACAACGCCTCGCGCAGCTTTTCATTCTTCACATGGCTGGCGACGACCGAATAGACCGATCGCCAGGCCTGATATTTGGCGAGGCTGGGCGCCGCCTTGATCATCGAGGCAAAGTCGAGGAAGGCGACCGAACCGAGCTTGCGATAGCCCTCCTCATAAACGCCAGCGGCATAGTCGCAGAAGCGTTCATAGCCCGCGACGTCACCCGGATCGAGCTTGGCGATTTCGGCGCGGAGCGCGGCTTCGTCATTGCTGTAATCGAAATTGGTGCCGTCGCGCCAGTTGAGACGGTAGAAGGGCGACACCGGCATCAGGGTGACGTCCTGCGCCATGTCATGACCCGACAGCCGCCACAGTTCGGCCAGGCAATCAGGGTCGGTGATGACGGTCGGTCCGGCGTCGAAGGTGAAGCCGTCCTTTTCCCACATATAGGCGCGCCCGCCGGGGCGATCGCGGCCTTCGACCAGGGTGGTGTCGATGCCGGCCGATTGCAGGCGGATGGCCAGCGCCAGGCCGCCAAAGCCTGCGCCGATGACGATCGCGGTCCTGTTGGTCATCAGGCGGGCGGGTTCCATAATGTTCGCATGGCGTCCCTTATGGGTACAGGGGGCCGTCCGCACAAGATGCGGATACGGTCCGCGATGGTCGAGCGACCGGCATAGAAGCGCTGGATCAGGTCCGGGCGCAGCCGATAGAAGCGGGCGAAGATGCGCCAGCGCTGATCGGGCATGGCGGCGCCGAACAGCATCCTGCCGAGCAGCCGGTAATAGCCGCCGCGCCGCCAGTGCGCCTTGGCATAAGCGCGGGTCGCGGCAGGCAGGCCGTCGAGCGGCTGATTTGCCAGCCAGAGCGCGAAGCGCACGGCATCGGGCAGCGAATAGCCGGTCATCGGCTGGAACAGGCCGGCGCGCACCCCGGCGCGGGCGACCGGGTCGTCCTTTGGCCAGTAGCGCTCGAAATCGCCGCCATGCACGACCGGCAGGACGCCCTGTTCGCGATGGACCACCTCGCCATGCCACCCCTTTGCCTGCGCATAGGCAGCGATGCGGGCGTCTAGCGCGGGTACGTCGAGGTCCGGCGTATCGCTATAATAGGTGTCCTCGATGAAGAGAGTGCGATCGTCCCAAGGAAGTAGATAGACGAAGCGATAACCGTCGATCTGGTCGACTGTCGCATCCATGATGACCGGGCGGTTTATGCCATGGGGATCGTCGCAGCGGATGGCATGGCCGACGAATTTCTGCCAGCCGCAGCGCAGGGCCGACAAATCCCCCGCCCCGCGCGCGTCGATCACCGCCTGTGCCCGGATTGTCCGACCGTCGATCAGGTGGATGGCGCGGGGATCGACCGCATCCGCCGTCGCGCAGGTCAGCAGGCGATCGCCCAATTGGCGTTCGAGAGCGACAGCCAGTTGGACAGTAGTCACGCTGTTATAAGGCGTCGCCAGATCGCGCCTGTGGCCGGGGAAATACACGGCATGGCCCTGCGGCCAGCGATGGGCGACAAGCGGATCGATGAGCCAGCGATCGGCGGACGCGACATCGCCGTCGAAGAAGGACCAGAGATGATTGCCGCCAGGGCGCTCCCCCTGTTCGACCAGCAGCAGCCGTACCTCCGGCCGCAACGCGGCGAAGGCGAGCGCGATCAGCCCGCCGGCGAGGCCGCCGCCGATGATCGCCAGGTCGCAGTCCAGATCGCTCGTCATGGCGCCCCTGATAGGGGAGCGGCGCATCCCGATCCACTCTTGCTTTTCCGCAATTATAGTATAGGGGGGTATCCTATGCACATCATAGCGGATCGGGATAAATTGCTGGCGCGGGTGCGCCGGATCGCGGGACAGGTCGCCGCCGTGGAGCGGCAATTGTCCGGCGACGCCGGCTGTTCGGAAACATTGCAGCTGGTGGCGTCGGTGCGCGGCGCGGTGGGCAGCCTGATGGAGGAACTGATCGAGCAGCATATGCGCGAACATGTCGCCCGTCCGGGCCTGTCCGACGAAGCGCGCCAGGCGGCGACCGAGGAAATGCTGGCGCTTATCCGCCGTTACGGGAAATGACGATGCACGACGACGACAGGCAGGATCATCACGGGCATGGCCATCACGACCATGGGCATAATGATGCCGATCATGGCCACGACCATGGCCCTGCCGGCATGGCCGACGATGGCGAAGACAGCCATTATTTCGACCATATCTACCTGTCGGCCGGACACGACCAGAATGCGAAACGGACCCTGTGGGTCGTCTGGCTGACCGCCGCGACGATGGTGGTGGAAATCGCCTTCGGCTGGATAACCGGGTCGATGGCGCTGCTGGCGGACGGATTCCACATGGCGACCCATGCCGGGGCGCTGGCGGTGGCGGCAGCCGCCTATGGCTATGCCAAGCGCCATGCGCGCAACCCGCGCTACACCTTCGGCACCGGCAAGGTCGGTGACCTGTCGGGCTTCGCCTCCGCGCTGCTGCTGGGCGTGACCGCGCTGTTCATCGCGGTCGAATTGGGGTTGCGCCTGTTCCAGCCGATCGACGTCGCTTTTGGCGAGGCGACACTGGTGGCGGTCGTCGGCCTGATCATCAACATCATCAGCGCGCTGCTGCTGGGCCACGATCATAGCCACGACCATGGGCATGACGATGATGGCCATGACCATGGACATGGCCATGCCGACAATAATCTGCGCGCCGCCTATGTGCATGTGCTGACCGACGCGCTGACGTCGGTGCTGGCCATCGGCGCTCTGCTGGCGGGGCGCTATCTGGGATGGTGGTGGATGGACCCGGCCGTCGGCCTGCTGGGCGCGGTGGTGATCGCACGCTGGGCCTGGGGCCTGATGAAGGACACCGCCGCGATCCTGCTCGATACGGCGGAGCCGGCGCTGATGGCGCGGGTGCGCGCGCAGGCGGAAGCCGAAGGCGCCACCATCCGCGACCTGCATGTCTGGCGCATCGGCCCCCATGCCCATGCCGCGATCATCAGCCTGGCCCCCGGCGCCGACGCGCCCAAGGTAAGGGCGCGGGTGCGTGCGCTCCCGCGCATGGAGCATGTCACGGTGGAGTGCGGATAAAGGACTGGAGCACGCTGCGTTAAATCCGACGCACGTCGCGCGCTCTAAGTTTTTGTTGTCGCATCGTTTCAAGCAGAAAAGCGGTTCCCACTTTTCCGCACGATGCTCTAAGGTCGCTCGTCCCAGCGTACCAGCGTGACCCCACCATCCTGATCGACGGCCAGTTCGCCAAAAGCCCCGGTCCGCAACTTCAGCGCGCCGAGCGGCAGGCCCGCCGCGATCAAAGCAAAGCGCGCCGCGCCATTGCTCGTGACGAGCAGGTCCACGCCCGTGCCGCCCTCCGCGAAGAAGGCGCGCCAGGCGGCGATGCGGGCGTCGGCATCCACGATCCAGCCATCGGGTGCGATGCCGCGCTCGTCCCAGTCGGCCAGCGCCTGCGCACCGATCCGGGCCAGCACCGCCGCCTCCGGCCGCCCTTCGTCGGGACCATGGTCGATCTCCCCCAGCCAGTCGCGCGCACCATCGGGGGCATGGCCAGTCGCGGCGGCGATATGATCGGCCGTTTCGCGGGCGCGCAGCAGCGGACTGGACAGGAGGCGGTCGATCCGCAGCGCCTGGCGCGCGAACCAGTCGCCCAACCGGCCGGCCTGCGCATGACCGCTGTCCACCAGCGGGATATCGGTGCGGGCGCCCACGCGACAGGCGTCGGCGCTGCTGGCAAAGGTATTGCCGTGGCGGAGGATGAAGATGCGGCGCATGATGGCGGGCGGACGATCAGAGCGGCGGGGTCGGGTCGCCATAGACGGCGATCAGCGCTTCGACGCGGCTGATGTCCGCCTCCGTATCGATGCCGCTGCTGTCGAAGCGCGGCGGATCGACCGCCACGGTCATGACCGATATGCCCAGTTCGAGCAGGCGCAACTGCTCCAGCCCCTCCAGATTTTCAAGCACCGTCGGCGGACAAGCTTCGAACCGCTCCAATGCGTCGAGCGCATAGCCGTAGAGGCCGACATGCCGCCAGACCGGAGAGCGGGGATCGGTTTCGCGCAGCTTGTCCTCATTGCGGATCGCCGGGATGATCGCCTTGGAAAACCACAGCGCGCGTCCATCGGGCGCGCGGGCGCAGGTGGTGCCGCTGAAGGGAGATCGCGCCTTATGCTCGCGCAGCGCATCGAGCGCGGGCCAATCCAGCGCGATGACCGGTGTGGCGACCGGCGCGCCGTCCTGCAACGCGGCGATCACCGCGCCGAGCGCTCCTTCGGGCTGGAAGGGCGAATCGCCCTGGAGATTGACGACGAAGCGCGGTGGCGAGGGCTGGGCCTGCGCCGCGGCGAGCGCGCGGCCCGAACCTGTGGCGATGGCGCTATCGGTCATCACCGCATCGCAGCCGACAGCGCGGGCATGGTCGGCGATCGCCTCGTCATCGGTTGCAACGGTCAGGGCGATGCCCTCGCGCGCACCAATCGCCGCGCGTGCCATCGCGATCGTGCGATGGAGCAGCGTCCGCCCGGCAATCAGCCTGAGCGGCTTGCGCGGCAGGCGGGAAGACCCCGCCCGCGCGGGAATGACGACGAGAAGGCTCAGGCAACCCCGGCGTGGAGCAGGTCGTGCATATGGACCGCGCCGATCAGACGGCCATTTTCGCAGACGAACAGCAACATGATATTGCGCTCATGCATCAGGTGCATCGCTTCCGACGCGAGTTCATCGGGGCCGACCGCAAACGGGGTCAGCGTCATGGACCGGCCCACGGCCTCGGTCAGATTCTGCTTGCCGGTTACGGTGCGGCGCAGGTCGCCATCGGTGAAGGCGCCAATCAGCCGGCCGTTACGGTCGACGATCGCCGTCCCGCCAAGGCGCGCGCGCGTCATTTCGATGGTCGCGTCGAGCAGCGAGGCGTCTTCCCGCACCATCGGGACGTCGTCGCCGGTGGCCATCAGTTCGCGCACCTTGACCAGTTGCGCGCCGAGTCGGCCATTGGGATGGAATTTATGGAAATCGTCGGCGGAAAAGCCACGCATCTCCATCAGCGAAATCGCCAGCGCATCGCCCAGCGCCATCTGCACCGTGGTCGACGTCGTGGGGGCGAGCGAATTGGGGCAGGCTTCCTCCACTTCGGGCATCAGCACGCACATGTCGGCCGCCATGGCGACGGTGCTTTGCTCCTGCGCAGTGATGGCCACCAGCGGAATGGCGAAGCGCTTGCAATAATGGATGATCGGACCGAGTTCGGTCGATTCGCCCGAATGGGACAGCATCAACACGACGTCATCCGGGGTGATCATGCCCAGATCGCCATGCCCTGCATCCGCCGGGTGCAGGAAAATGGCCGGGGTGCCGGTAGAGGTGAGCGTCGCCGTCATCTTGCGCGCGACGATGCCGCTCTTGCCGATGCCGGTGACGATCACACGGCCGCGCACTTTCATGATCACGCCGATCACGCGCAGGAAGGTAGCGGCAAATTCCCGTTCCGAGAATTTGGCCTCCAGCGCATTCAGCCCTGAGGCTGCGATCGAAAGACTGCGGCATGCAGTCTCGACGATACGGCCGCCTGAGCCGAACGGTACAATCTTCGAAGCTGGTGTCGACACGCGTTTGCCCTTTTATCCGTTTCTCACGACCAGATCACCCGGCCGGATCAACGGCGACGAACCATCGTATTCGATGTGTCGCCTTTCCCTCGTTCCGCGACCCCTAGCTGATTTCGCAACCAGCATGGGAGCATGGCTTACGCTGTTTCAGGCACTTATGGCAATGTATTTTGCAAGTGCGAAAGAAAAATTGCCGCAGGTAAGCGGGCAATATCAGGACCATGTTAAGGTGAACTGATTATTTATAGCGACGAGCCGTGGAACCTTTTCCTATTTCCTATCCGCATTGCATCATGTCGTCATCGTTCCGCATGATAGGTGCGATACCATTGGACGAATCGCGGCACGCCCGACTCGATTCCCGTTGTCGGCGCGAAACCAATATCCTGCGAGATCGCGCTGATATCTGCATAAGTGGCGTGAACATCGCCCGGCTGCATCGACTGGAAGTCGATCGCGGCCTTTTTGCCCAGGGCGTCTTCCAGCACGGCGATCAGATGCATCAATTCTTCGGGCCGGTTGTTGCCGATATTATAGAGCCGGTGGGGCGCCCGACTGCCGCCGGCCTTGATTGCGCCATCGTCGGCGGGGGGATGATCGAGGCAACCGACAATGCCGGCGACGATATCATCGATATAGGTGAAGTCGCGCTGCATCCGGCCGTGGTTGAACACCGGGATCGGCTCCCCCGCCAATATCTTCGCCGTGAAGATCCACATCGCCATGTCGGGACGGCCCCAGGGGCCATAGACGGTGAAGAAGCGTAACCCCGTCATCGGAATACGGAAGAGATGGGCATAGGTTTCGCTCATCAGTTCGTCGGCGCGCTTGGTCGCGGCATAGAGCGAGACGGGATGGTCGGCGCGATCTTCCACCCGGAAAGGCAGAATGTCGTTGCCGCCATAGACCGACGAAGAAGATGCATAGACGAGGTGCCGCACCCGCCGCTCCCGCGCCAGTTCCAGCATGTTGACATGGCCGGCCAGATTGGAGCGGACATAGGCGTGGGGGTTGATCAGCGAATAGCGCACCCCGGCCTGCGCGCCCAGATGCACGATCGCCTCGATCACCTGATCGGCCAGGGCGGCATGCAGCGCGTCGAGATCAGCGAAATCCAGTTCGTGGAAGGTGAAGAGCCGACCATGGGCCGCCTGCAACTGCGCAATCCGGTCGCGTTTCAGCGATACCGGATAATAATCGTTCATATTGTCGATACCGACCACGGCATGACCCTGCGCCAGCAGCCGGTCGGCGACATGCATGCCGATAAATCCGGCAGCTCCGGTAACGAGGATGGTCATGCACTTCCCTCTCGGCTGGGCGCAGATGCGCGGCCCCTCCCCCCGTCTCAGACAATCCACCACGGCTTGTAAAGCCCTCATCGGCTCCAAGCCGCGCGGGACGCTCAGGCTTTCGCCGATCTTTACCGCGCTCTAATCTTTATCGTCTATGCGAAAGCCATGGACATGGCATCCCATCCCACGCCCCCAGCCGCGCCCGCCGGTCTGACGGGGCACGGACAGCGCGACCGCTGGCTGGCGCTGGCGCTGGACGCATCGGAGGCCAACGCTTTCTATGCGCCCGACATGCTGGGCGCCGCAATCGACCATCTGGCAGGCGACGGCGACGTCCACCTGATCGAGGCGCGCGATGGCGACATGGCGATCGGCCTGTTGCCGGTCGTCCGCAAGCCCCGCCATGGCCGGCTGCCGATCGGCTGCGTGGCGAACTGGATGCACGATCATTGTTTCTTCGGCGCGCCGATCATTCGCCAGGGGCATGAGGTCGCGGCCTGGCGCAACTTCCTGGCGCAACTGGACGCGGCCCCTTGGGCGCGCGGCTTCCTGCACCTCCAAGGACTGGACGCCGCCGGGGCCAACGCCGCGGCGCTGGAGGCATTATGCGTGGAGCAGCGGCGCGGCCGGCTGGAAATCCACCGCTACGACCGCGCGATGCTGCGATCGGACCTCACGGCCGACGCCTATTGGGAAACGCAGGTCCGGTCGAAGAAGCGCAAGGAATTGCGGCGCCTGCAAAAACGGCTGGCGGAGATGGGCGCGGTCGAGACGCGCCTGTTGAGCGAACCGGATGAGCTGGCGCGCTGGTGCGGCGATTTCCTGGCGCTGGAGGCGTCGGGCTGGAAGGGGCAGGAAGGCACTGCGCTGGAATGCAAGCCTGCCGACGCCGCCTTCTTCCGCGCCGCCTGCACCGCCGCGTTCGACGCCGGGCGCCTGCACATGCTGCGCATCGACCTGGACGACCGGGCGATCGCGATGCTGGTCAATTTCCGCCATGGCGAGGGCGCCTTTTCCTTCAAGATCGCCTTCGACGAGACGCTGGGCCGCTTTTCGCCGGGCGTGCTGATCGAGATCGCCAACCTGAACGCGGTGCAGGCCGATCCGGCGATCGGCTGGATGGACAGTTGCGCCGCCCCCGATCATCCGATGATCGACAGCCTGTGGGCGGAGCGACGGACCATCGTGCAATATCGTATCGCCCTGCATGGCGCCGGCGTGGCCCGGATGCAGCGCAGCGCCGCCTTCGCGCTCGCCAATGGGGTGGAGGCGATCGCCAGAAAACTGAAAGGACAGGCATGACCGCCCATAGCCCGATCGCGCCGGTCGCCGACGCCATCATCTTCCCCGACGACGCCCGCGCGCTCTTCGCCGCCGCCTATCCCGACCAGTCGACGAAGCTGCATCATGGGCTGATCGGCCATGGCCTGCTGACGCTCGACGCGCTGGCGACCCTGGCCGAGCGGATGCCCGCCGCCTCGGTCGAATATAATCTGGGCAAGTTGCCGCTGGGCGTGCGCCCGGAGGATACCCCGTCCAATGGCCTGACCCTGGGCGAGACGATCCGGACGATCGACACCAATGGTAGCTGGGCCGTGCTCAAGAATGTCGAGCGCGACCCGGCCTATGCCGCGCTGCTGGACGCGGCGCTGGCGGAACTGGCGCCGATCGTCGCGGACAGGACCGGGCCGATGCTGCATCGCGAAGCCTTCATCTTCCTGTCTTCGCCCGGCAGCGTCACGCCATTCCATATGGACCCGGAGCATAATATCCTGCTCCAGATCATGGGCATCAAGACGATGACCGTCTTCCCCGCGCGCGACCAGCATCTGGTTCCGGCGCAGAAAAGCGAGGATTTTCACGGCGGCGGCCACCGCAACCTGGTGTGGCAGGACGGGTTCAAGGCGCATGGCAAGGCCGTGCGGCTGGAACCCGGCGACGCGATCCATGTGCCGGTAAAGGCGCCGCATTTCGTCGAGAATGGCCCGACCGTATCGGTCAGCCTGTCGGTGACATGGCGGTCGGAACGCAGCGTGGCGGAAGGCGAACTGCACAGTTTCAACGCGCTTCTGCGCAAACGGGGATTGCCGGTCGGCACAGTGACGGCCCGGCCAGAGGCGCAGGGAATCCGCCGCCTGATCTATCGCATCATGCGGAAGCTGGGCGCCTGAGCAAGCGGCGTAGCAGCGCTTCGGCTTCGAGGCGCGGGCTGAACCGTTCCAGCACCCACCATTCGAGAGACTCCTCGCAGGTGGCGAGGCTCTGCTTGTAGCGATCCTTCCCCGCCAGGAGCGAATAGCGGGACAGGCCGCGCCCAGCATAATGACCGACCGCCGCCGCATGGCAGAGCAGGCCGGGCTTGTCCTTGGCGGTGCGCGCCGCGGCGAAGGCGGACTGATAGTTCATCGCCACGCCGCGATGGACGAAATTGACCAGCAGCCCGACCACGCCGCCGGCATCGGCGAAGCGCAGCAGTTCCACCGCGCCCGATGGCAGTCCGCGCGCGCAGATCGTGCCGACGAAGCTGCGGAAGCCGGCATCGTCCCAGGCGTTGTCGGCATGGCGGCCGCCGTTGAACGCCGCCATCTCCTCCAGCCAGGGGATGACGTCATCAAGCCCGCCGATAGCAACGTCGGGGAGTGGGCCGCCATGATCCTTCATCGCGCGGCGGATCTGGCTGCGCGTATTGGCGCTGAGCAACGACAGATAATCGCCGTCGGCGACGCGCACCGCGTCGAGATCGACCTGATAGACGGGGGAGACATCGACCCGGATGCGGCGGCGCGCGGGCAGCCCAAGCAACGACGAATCGGGCGCGATCCCGCTCAGCGTCAGCGCCCGCCAGTCGCGGCGGCGCGCCAATGCGGCGAGCGCGGCGACGGTCGCCTCCACTTCCCGCCCGGCTTCGACCAGCAGGCCATTATATTCGACATAGGGACGATCGGCCTGGGGATCGCCCGACTGGTTGAGGCTGAGCGTCGCCACGCCCCCCAACAGGCGCGGCCGCATCGCATGGCCGACCAGCGCCAGCGCCACATCCTGCCCCGCTGCGTCAGTGACCGCCAGCAGATCAGGCCGGACGCCATAGCTGTCGAGCCATGCCCCTGCCCAGGTCCAGCCGAGGAAGAAGCTGCCGTCCGACCGCGCCTCCAGCGCCTGCCAACGTTCAGCCAGGGTCGCCCGGTCGGGCTGCAAGAAGATCGCGGACAATGTCATCGCGCCCCTTGTGGCAGAGCGCCGGGGCGGGTCAAGCGGATCGGTCAGACGGGCATGCGTCTCGCCGGATCGACAGTGCCGTCGGGCCGTACACCGGCACGGGCGAGGTCGCGACCCATGCGACCGGTGAGAAAGCGATACCACATGACGAAATCCGCGCGCAGCGACCAGAGCGGGTAGCGGAAGGTCGCAGGGCGATTGCGTTCTATCAGGCCGTGGCCGGCCCAGGCGAAGCCATAGCCTGCCAGGGGCAAGGCCACGGCCATCCACCATCGCCCGGCAAAGGGCGCCGCCGCGACGAGCGCCACCACCAGGCTGGTGCCGGCATAATGGAGCGCGCGGGTGCCCGGACGCGCATGTTCCTGCAGATAATAAGGCCAAAAGTCGCGGAAGCGCTTCATGCGTGTCACGGCCATATGCCTGGCATCCTCTCTTTGACCGCGAGCGTAACGAAACAGCCGGTGGCTGTTAAGTCTTATGCGCCAGACCGTGCGCCCTGTCGGGAGCATAGAGGAAATAATCGTAAGCGGCCCGCGCCGCCTCCGCGATGATCCGGTCGCGCGCGACATGGCCCTTGCCGTCCTTCATCACGAAAACCGCGATTGCGAAGCGGCGGCCATCGGGCAGCCGCACCACGCCGACATCGTTGCCGATGCCGTTGAGCGAGCCCGTCTTGTGCGCGACCGCGGTACCGGGCGGCAACATGCCGACGATGCGCTTCTTGCCCGTTTCGCAATTCGCCATGATCGTGAACAGCCGCTGCGTGCTGGCCGCCGACAGCGCGCGACCCGATTCATAGGCGGCGATCAGGTCGAGCATCGCCGTGGGCGTGGACGTATCCTGTAATTCAGCGGCGAAGGCCATGTTGGGCAGGTCGCGCAGGTCGCGCGTGACCAGTTGCGGGTCGGCGCGGCGGGCTGCGTCCGCATTCTGGCGGAAGCTGCCCGCCAGCGGATGGATGCCCATGGCGCGGTAGAGGAGATGGGCGGTGTCGCTGTCGACGCGCAGCCCGGTGACGCCGAGCTTGTTGACGAAGCCGGTGATCGCCTGCGGCCCGCCCGCCCGCGCGACCAGCACGTCGGTCGCATTATTGTCGCTCTTCTGGAGCATCAGTTCGAGCAGCCGGTCGATCGACAGGGTCGCGCCGGGGCGGGAGAACATCCAGGCGATGCCGCCCTCGCTCGCCAGCGCAGGATCGAGCGCAAGCTGTTCGTCGAGCCGCGCCTCCCCCGCATCGACCAGCGCGAAGATGCGCCCCGCCACCGCCACTTTATAGGCGCTGGCCATCGGGAACAGCGTGTCGCCGTTCATCGCCTGCGTCTCGCCGGTCTGGAGATCGCGCACCGCGATCCCGACCGAACCATCCGACAGGGCCGCAAAGCGCGCAAATTCACCCAACAGTTTCGCTTCGGCGGTCTGCTGGACCAGCGGCTTGGGCGGCGGGCCGAAGGCGTCCGCGCTGGGCAGTGGGGCGAGAAACAGGCCGAAAGCGGCGAGCAAGCTGACGGGACGAGCGAACGACATGTTTTGCCTGTCGCGGATCAGCGCGCGGGAGGCAAGAGGCTTTGCCCCCGAAACAGGCAGGTTGACAGGACTTTGCGCCCCGCGCCATCAGACGGCATGAGCGACACCATCAAGCTGCACGAAAGCTGGCGCGCGCCGCTGGCCGACCAATTCGCCGCCCCGCACATGCAGGGACTGAAACATTTCCTGCAGGCGGAGAAAGCGGCGGGGAAGCGCATCTTCCCGAAAGGCAGCGAATATTTCCGCGCGCTGGACCTGACCCCGCTGGATCAGGTGAAAGCCGTGATATTGGGGCAAGACCCCTATCATGGCGAAGGGCAGGCCCATGGCCTGTGCTTTTCGGTACAGCCGGGCGTGCGCACGCCACCGTCGCTGGTCAATATCTACAAGGAGATGGAGGCGGATCTGGGCATCCCACGGGCCAGCCATGGCTTTCTGGAGCATTGGGCCAGGCAGGGCGTGTTGCTGCTCAACAGCGTGCTGACGGTGGAAATGGGGCGGGCCGCGTCGCATCAGGGCAAGGGCTGGGAACTGTTCACCGACGCGGTGGTGCGGATCGTCGCACAGAAGGAAGAGCCGGTCGTCTTCCTGTTGTGGGGCGCCTATGCGCAGCGCAAGGCGGGCTTCGTCGATCAGAGCCGCCATCTGGTCATCAAGTCCGCGCACCCCTCCCCCCTTTCCGCGCACAACGGTTTTCTGGGATCGCGGCCCTTTTCCAGGGCCAACGCCTTTCTGGAAGCCAAGGGCCGCGGTGCGATCGACTGGGCGCTGCCGCCATTGGGCGGCGGGCAGCAGGCGCTGTCTCTTTAGATGTTCCAATGTCTTAGCTGAACCGCGCATAACAGGCCGGTTCAGGAACGAAACAAGTGCCTCATGCGATACCCCAATCACAGTCAGAGATTTCAGGGTTTGAGGAGAATATAGATGATCTTTCGTAAAGCCATTTTGGCCACCGCCCTTGCCGCCGCGTCGCTGAGCGCCGTGGTGCCCGCGACATCCTATGCGCGCGACCATGATCGTCGCGGCTATCATCGCGACTATCGCGGCGATCATCATCGTGGCGACCGCTATGCCGATCGGCGCGGCTATCGCGACGACAACCGCTACCGCTGCCGCAAGTCGGGCGGCACCACCGGTCTGCTGCTGGGCGGCGTAGCCGGCGCGCTGCTGGGCCGGGCCGTTGACACGCGCGGCGACCGTGCGCCAGGTACGATCATCGGCGCGGGCGCCGGCGCGCTGGCTGGCCGCGCGATCGACCGCAACGGCAGCTGCTAAAACAGAAAAGGCGCGTGGGACAATCCGTCCCCGCGCCTTTTTGCTGTCTCAAAAAGGTCGAGGCCCGGTCCCGCTTGCGCAGGCCGAGCCTCTTTCCCTCTCCAAACTCTTCCAGCGATCAGCCGTCGTAATCGCCGCCGATATTCTGATTGCGCGGCGGCGCGGCGGCGGTCAGGCGCAGAGCCTCCGCCGACTGGGCGATCGAACCGATCTCGTCCGGCGTATCGTCATCGTCGATCTGCACCTTCTGCAGCGACGCGACGACCGAATCATGCAGATCGGCAGGCAAGACGGTTTCCTCGGCGATCTCGCGCAGGGCGACGACCGGATTCTTGTCCCGATCGCGGTCGAGCGTCAGCTCGGCGCCGCCGGAAATCTCCCGCGCGCGCTGGGCGGCGAGAAGGACGAGGTCAAAACGGTTGGTAACCTTGTCGACGCAATCTTCGACGGTAACGCGGGCCAAACAGGGCCTCCTGCAAATAACGGAAGGAAAGTCGTGAACGGGCCGCCTAGCAGCCGTCCCTGCAAGAGTCAATGAAAAGGCCATAAAGCCATGGCGATACACGAGCGAAATGGGCATGAAGGGGATATGGCGACCGTCGAGCCCGCCCCAGCCTGCGCGCAAGCGGACGATATCCGCCTGGACCTGCACGGCAATCATCTGCGCCTGATCGCGGAAGGCCCGGCCCTGCGCGACACGCTGATCGCCCTGATCGACGGGGCGCAACACAGCCTGAAGCTCTATTATTATATCTTCGCGGCCGACGGCAGCGGGACGCTGGTCCGCGACGCGCTGATCGCGGCGCGACGACGCGGGGTAGCGGTGACGCTGATGATCGACGGGTTCGGATCGTCCGCCACCCCCGACGCTTTTTTCGCGCCGCTGATCGAGGCGGGCGGTCATTTTGCGCGGTTCGGGACCAGCCGTTCCACCCGCTACCTGATCCGCAACCATCAGAAGATGGCGATTGCCGACGACAAAAGACTGATGATCGGCGGCTTCAATGTCGAGGACGGCTATTTCGGGATTCCCGCCGAGGATTGCTGGCGCGACATCGGCCTGCTGATCGTCGGCGGCCAGGTCGAGGCGATGACCCTCTGGTATGGCCAGCTATGGCGTTGGGGATCGACGAAAAAGCATCGCTTCCGCACTTTGCGGCGCATGGTCCGACAATGGCATCCGTCGCTCCATCACCACCCAGACGACCCGTTCCGCTGGCTGATCGGCGGACCGACCCGGCGCCTGAGCCCCTGGGCGCAAGTGGTGAAGCATGACCTGGAGCAGGCGGGGCGGGTCGATATGATCGCCGCCTATTTTTCGCCGGGACGCGGGATGCTCAAACGCATCGCCCGCGCCGCGCAACGCAAGGGCGCACGCATCATCCTGCCGGCCAGATCGGACAATGGCGCGACAGTCGCGGCGGCGCGATTGCTCTACGGGCCGCTCTTGCGACGAGGCGTGAATATCTACGAATATCAGCCGTGCAAGCTGCACATGAAGCTGATCGTCATCGACGATGCGGTCTATGTGGGATCGGCCAATTTCGACATGCGCAGCCTGTTCATCAATCTGGAAGTGATGCTGCGGGTGGAAGATGCCGTCTTCGCGGAAGACGTGCGCCAGTTCATCGGACGCGAGGCGGCGCGAAGCCGGGCGATCAGCCTGGAGGCGCATCGGTCGGGTCGCAGCGGGCTGACCCTCCTGAAACAGTGGATCAGCTATCTGCTGGTCGGCGTGCTGGACTATACGGTGACGCGGCGGCTGAATTTCCGCGACCCCGATGCCGATTGACGGGGAGGACAGGCCTCCCCCGTCAACAGTGCCGTTTAGCGGCCATTGTCGGTCAGCACGCGAACCTCGCCGACCGGATAGCCCTTTTCGGCCATTTCCTTGGCATAGTCGCCGCGAGCGTCGGCCAGCTCGGCGCGATATTCCTCCCAGGCGTCGCGATTATCCTCCGCGTCGGACGAACCGCGCAGATCGTTGGTCAGTTCCTTGCGCGCTTCGGCCAGATCGGTCTGATAGTTGAACCAGTAATCATTCTGCACGCCAGCGATCGGCGCCTGATAGACCAGTTGGGTTTCGACCCGGGCCAGCTGCTCTTCATAGCTGACCGGGCCTTCCTGCGCCATGGCGGCGGCAGGAGCCATGCCCAGCAGGGCGGTGGCGGCGATAAGCTTTGCGTACATCATGGGTTCTTCTCCTCTTCTGATCTGAACCATGCATGGCACAACGCGCCGACCCCGGCCCTTTTCGCCTGAACGGATATGCAGAATGGACGAAGCGAGGCATTGGGGCGACGGGCCGACGCGCGAAAATCCCCGAAAATCAGGGCTTATCGGCCTGAAGTCAGTCGATTAAAAGCCTAGCGGACCACCAGATAGAAAGCGGCAGGAACCGACCCGCCATTTTCGATCACGATGTCGTAGCGGTCGGTGAAAAGCGGCAGCCAGGCGCAGTCCGCCTGGGTGCCGCCGATCGGCTTGGCGCACAGGGTATTACCATCCGCGCCCTGCACCCGCATCGACAGATTGGCCGCGCCGTGAGCCGGGGCGACCGAAATCTGGGCGCGCTGTCCGGCGAAGAAAAGCTGCCGCACGGTCACGCTGTCCCCCGCGCCGAGCGATCCGCGCCGATAGGCCGGCCCCAGCGCACGGCCGCGAAAACCGAGCGCCGACTGAGTGACGCCATGATCCTGCGCCTCCTGCGTCCATAGCGCCGCGAGATCATCCTGCCCTTCGGCCGGGGTCGCGCCGAGCGCCTTGAGGATTTGCGCCGTGTCGAGCAGCGCGGCATGATCGCCATGGCCCTGCGCGACCTCACCTTCCATCAACGTCCGCAACACCGGATCGGCAGGCAGCATGTCGGCTGCCGGCGCGGCCGGTCCGGCGACAAGCAGCAATACCGGCAAGAGCAGCCTAATCATCGCGGTCCTCCGGCTGGAGCACGAACCGCGCACCGGGCGCGGCGTCCTCCACATGCAGCGACAATTCGTGCCGCTCTGCGATCGCCCTGGCGAGCGAAAGGCCAAGGCCATGCCCCCCGCCCCGCGCGCCGTCAAGCCGGACATAGCGTTCGAACACCCGCTCGCGGTCGGCCGGCGGGATGCCGGGGCCATTATCCTGCACCACGATATGCGGACCGGGCGCCAGTTCCAGCACGATGGAGCCACCGGTCGGCACATATTTGAAGGCATTGTCGAGCAGGTTGGACATGAGCCGGGTCATCTGCATCGGGTCGGCGCGCACGCGCACCCCTGGCGCGATCCGCGCATGGAAGCCGATGCCCAGATCCTCCGCGCTGGCGCCGTAGAGATCGGCCAGGCTTTCGGCAACGTCGCTGAGATCGACTTCGGCCAGACCGCGCAGGTCGCCGCGCATCGCCTGCGTGCCGGCAATATCGAGCAGCGAATCGAGCAGGCGCACCACGCTTCGGATTTCCGCCCGCGACTGATCCAGCGTGCGCAACAGCGCCTCGTCCTGCGTCCCCTCCATCGCCTTGAGGATGCGGGTGTCGAGATGCATCAGCGGGGTGCGAATCTCATGCGCGGTCTGGTCCGACACGGTGCGTTGCGCCTCGACCAGCCGTTCGACCTGGTCGAGCATGGCGTTGGTGTTGGCGGCCAGTTCGGCCAGTTCATCATTGTCCCCCGGCCCCGGCACGCGGGCGGCGATCCGGCCCGCGCGAACCGCTGCGAAGGTGGCGTTCACCACCTCCACCCGCGCACGCAGGCGACGGGCGGCGAAATGGCCGGCGATCAGGCTGAGAAGCGCGATGCCCGCCCCGGCGACGGCAAAGGCGGTGGCAAGCCGGGTGAGCAGCGCCTGCCCGCGATAGCTGCTGCGCCCCACCAGCAGGCGCGCGCCGGTACCGAGCTGGGTCGCGCGGGCGAACATGCGGTCGCCGTCGGGCAGGTTGACGTAGCGCGCCTCCGACACTTCGGATGCGATGACCGGCCAGCGGTCGAGATTGCCCGCCAGACGGCGACCGGCCGGATCGGTCAGCAGATACCAGCTACGTTCGCCATCCTCACGATACATGGCGAGGCGATCGGCGATCCGCGCCTTCAGTTCCGCCTCGTCGCTGCTGAGATAGATGTCGGCGAGTCCGGCCAGGTCGGTATCGACCTCCCGCGCCAGCATCGCCCGGCCATCATCCTCGACGATCTTCTGCACCACCAGGAACAGCGCCAGCGTGGAGAGCAGGCTGACCAGCAGCGCCGACAGGGTGACCCGCCCGAAGACCGAACGGAACAGCCCGGGTCTAGGCACTGCTGGCCCCTGCCCCCGCCGCAGCGATCAGGCGATAACCGGTACCCCACACGGTTTCCAGTACCGGGCCATCGAACCCGTCCTCCAGCTTGCGGCGCAGACGGCCGACATTCACGTCGACGACATTGGTCTGGGGATCGAAGCTCAATTTCCATACCTGCCGCAGCAGCATTTCGCGCGTCACCACTTCGCCGGCATGTTCCATCAGATAACGGAACAGTTCGAATTCCTTGGGCGAGAGCGGCAGATGCTTGCCCTGGCGAAAGGCCGTGCGCGCCTTCACATGGCATTCCAGGTCGCCAAACAGCAGCACCGGCTCATGGCTGCGCCGGCTGGCCCGACGCCACAGCGCGCGGACGCGGGCGACCAGTTCGTCGGGTTCGAACGGCTTGGCGAGATAATCGTCCACGCCGCTTTCCAGGCCCTCGACCCGATGTTCGCTGCGGCCGAGCGCCGACAGCATCAGCACCGGGGCGCCTACACCCGCCACCCGCAGCCGGGTGACGATGTCGATGCCCGACAGATGGGGCAACATGCGGTCGAGGATGATGACGTCGTGGCTGCCGCCACCGGCGCGGTTGAGGCCGGTGGCGCCGTCGATCGCCTGTTCCACCACCATGCCCGCGTCGCTGAGGATCGTGGCGATGTTGGCGCGCGCGGCCTCGTCATCTTCCACCAGCAATATCGAAATCGCGTCTGCCTGCGCCATCATGTCCCCCGGCTCGCAGATAACGCGAAAGGCCGCCAGTGACAAAGGCTGTTAGCCTGTCACTGGCGGCCTTTCGCGCAAAGCCCCGGCTTTGGCGTCTATATTTTGAGCCCGGCGCGCAGCATGAGGCAGCCGATTACGAGCAGATAGGCGCCGAAAATCTTCTTGAGCGGGCCGGCGGGCAGGCTGTGGGCGGCGGCCACGCCGAGCGGCGCGGTCAGCATCGACATGGAGGCGATCGCCAGCGTGGCGGGGATGTTGATATAGCCCAGCGAACCCCAGGGCAGGCCGCCTTCCTTCAGGCCGATGATCGCGAAGCCGATGGTCGTCGGGATGGCGATCAGCGTGCCGATGCCCGACGCCGTGGCGATCGCCCGGTGGATGGTGCGGCCGCACAGCGTCATCACCATGATGGCGATGGTGCCGCCGCCGATGCCCAGCAGCGAGGAAAAGGTGCCCAGCCCGCCGGCAATGCCCATGCGCAATATGCCCGACGGCATCGTGTCGCTGACGACCTTGCCGCTCACCCGGGGCAGCAGGAAGTTCAGCGACATCAGGATCACGCCGCCGCCGAAGATCATCTTCAGCGTGCGGCCGTCGACATGGCTGGCTAGCATCACGCCCGCGCCGCAGCCCAGGACGATCCAGGGCGCCCAGGTCTTGAGCACCTCGAACTCCACCGCGCCGCGCTTGGCGTGCGACAGGAGCGAACGGATCGAGGTGACGATGATGGTCGCCGCCGACGTGCCGATCGCGACATGGGCGATGGCGTCATGCGTGCCGCCGAGCAGCGGCAGCACGACCAGCAGGGCCGGCACCACGACGAAGCCGCCGCCAATGCCGAAAATGCCTGCGGCAAAGCCCGCGAGCAGGCCGGCGGCCAGCATCGCGATGAGCGGAATGAGCCAGGTCATGACATCGCCCTGCATTACAGCGCCCCTTCCTGCCCAGTGCGGCCAGCGCGCATGATGTTGCGTTCGCCTCTGCGGATCAAGGCGGCGAATATGGGGAAATCGACCATGACGTTAAACCATGCCTCTCTTCGGCGGAATCAAGCTGCATGGGGGCATGTGGTCATGTCCCCCTGTCCCGCTAGACGAACGAGGTGCGCGAACCCGCAAGCCACTGTCCCAAAGTCTGACGCATGGGAGAAACAAAATCGCGACGGCGACCTAGGCGTAAAAGGCAACGCCGGCCGGCCGACGGTCGATGGCGCAGGTTAGGCGATGGCGTCTTCCGCCGGCGTGTAGGGCAGGCCCAGATCCTGCGCGACAGCCTGATACGTGACCTTCCCGTCCCAGATATTGAGGCCGGCGCGCAGATGCGGATCGCGCCGCAACGCGTCCTTCCACCCCAGTTCGGCGATGCGCAGCGCATGCGGCAACGTCACATTATTGAGCGCATAGGTGCTGGTGCGCGCGACCGCGCCGGGCATGTTCGCGACGCAATAATGGACGATGCCATCGACGATATAGGTCGGGTCCGCATGGGTGGTCGCGTGGCTGGTTTCGAAGCAGCCGCCCTGGTCGATCGCGACGTCCACCAGCACCGCGCCCTTCTTCATGGTCTTCAGCATGGCGGCGCTCACCAGCTTGGGCGCGGCGGCGCCGGGGATCAGCACCGCCCCGATCACGAGGTCCGCCTCCGCCACGCATTCGGCCAGGTTGGCGCGGTTGGAAAACCGGGTCTTGGCCCGCGCCTCGAAATACATGCCGAGCTTTTCCAGCACTTCGGGGCTGCGATCGAGGATGGTGACATCGGCGCCAAGGCCCGCCGCCATCTGCGCCGCGTTGAAACCCACCACGCCGCCACCGATCACCACCACTTTGGCCGGCAGCACGCCCGGCACGCCGCCCAGCAGCACGCCACGCCCGCCATGCGCCTTTTCCAGCGCGGTCGCACCGGCCTGGATCGCCATGCGACCGGCGACCTGGCTCATGGGCTTGAGCAACGGCAGGCCGCCATGGACGTCGGTCACGGTTTCATAGGCGATGCAGGTTGCACCCGACGCGATCAGGTCGCGGGTCTGTTCCGGGTCCGGCGCCAGGTGGAGATAGGTGTAGAGGATCTGGCCCGGCCGCAGCAGGACGCGCTCCTGCGGCTGCGGCTCCTTGACCTTCACAATCATCTCCGCCTGGACGAAAATCTCCGCCGCGGTGGCGATGATCGTCGCCCCGGCCCGCTCATATTGCGCGTCGGTCGCCCCAATGCCCTCGCCCGCACCACTCTCCACCAGCACGACATGGCCGTGCGCGGTCAGTTCATGCACGCTTTCGGGGGTCAGGCCGACGCGATATTCGTGATTCTTGATTTCCTTGACGGTGCCGACGATCATCTGAGCCTCTCCAGAAATGGGCGCGGGTTGCGATCGCGCCGCTCTGGCGTCATGATAACGCAAGCGGGATGAGAATGTTCTCCGTTTTTAAGGCGCGGCCCTGACCGGCACCGGCGCATTGCACAGATCGACGCCGCCGGCCGGGCGATCGTAGAAATCATCCTTCCGGTTGGCGCGCAGGCGCAGATAATCGGCGAAGCTGGGCGACAGCGTGTCCATCACCTCGAAATGCGGCCTGTCGGCGACCGGCAGTTCGCTGGCGAGACGGACCGTCAGGATCGGCACCTGATGTTCGGTGGGGGTGTAAAAGCCCAGTTCGCCCGATCCGCGCGGCAGGCTTGACAGGTTGGCCATACCCTCGATCACACGCCCGACGACTGCGATGTTGCGGTCGAGCTGACGCGGCGCCTGGCCGATCACGGCATAGAGTTCGGCGCCCGTCCCGGCGTCCGGCGATATATTGCGCCCGACGCCGACATAGCCGTAGCAATGGGGCAGCCACGCCGACGTCCCGTCCATCGCCACCGGCCAGCCGCCGACAAAGCCGGTCGAGGGGGCATAGGGATCGGCATGGGGCAAGGGCGTGACCGCAAGCCGCCGCGTCGCCAGCGGCAGGGCATAATCGTCCGGGCTGGTGGCGGACAGGCCGGGCGGCATCGGCTTCTTCTCCGTCGCGTCGCCCCATTGCGCGACATAATTGTCCTGCACCCGGTTGATGCTGGTGCCGTCCCACCAATGCGCCTTCGCCAGCGCCGCGATATTGGCGACATGGCGCGGCGAAAAGCCGGGTGCGAGCTGGATGACCACGCGCTTGCCGCCCTCTATGGTCATCACCAGCAGTTCGTCCGCTGGTATCGGCCGCCATGCGCCCGCCGGCGCCTGCGCCACCACGGCGGCGGGCGTGGCGGGCGGATCGGTGGCGAGAGCCGGGACGGCAAGACAGGCGGAAAGGACGACGGCGGACAGCGCAAGCGCGAGAAGACGGTTCATGCACCGATCAAACAGCGGCGTCGGGATAAAGTAAAGCATCCCCTGCCCATACCCCTTGCCTAGCCGCACATCGCACGATAGGGAGCCGCACTTCCAGTGCAATGCGGAGCGGTGGCCGAGTGGTCGAAGGCGCTCGCCTGGAAAGTGAGTATACGCCAAAAGCGTATCCAGGGTTCGAATCCCTGCCGCTCCGCCATTATACCATATCCATACATCTATAGCCGTCTACGGACCCTTGATTTTCTGCGGTTTTTGGGCAATCGTTCCCGCACTGTTCTCCACAGGCGTCTACTGGCGTCGCGTGGTCGACATGGTAGGAGCCATGGTATCGGACCATGGCCAACATGGTATCGAACAAGATGCTGAACGATGCGAAGATTAAGGCCGCCAAGCCCCGCGATAAGGATTATCGGCTGACCGATTCCGGCCAGCTTTACCTGCAGGTATCTCGCGCCGGTGGGAAGCACTGGCGGATGAATTACACCTTTGGGACAAACGCCAAGGGCAAGCCTGCTCAGAAGACGCTGGCCTTCGGCTCTTACCCCAGCATCACGCTGGTCACCGCGCGCGGGCTCCGAGATGATGCCAAGGCGGTGCTGGCGCGGGGCCTCGATCCGGCCGTGGAGCGGAAGAACGAAAAGCGCGCGCAGGTCGAGGCGGTGGTCAACACCTTCGAGACGGTCACCCGCCAGTGGCACGCGAAGCAGAAGCCGCGGTGGTCGAAGATCCATGCGGCCGATGTCATCAAGAGCCTGGAGGAGAATATCTTCCCGAAGCTCGGCGACCGGCCGATAGGCGACATCAAGGCGCCCGATGTCCTGCAACTGCTGGTCGCGATCGAGCAGCGCGGCGCGATCGAGACGGCGCATAGGATCAGGACGCGATGCTCCGCCGTGTTCGTCTTCGCCATTGCGTCAGGCCTGTGCGAACACGATCCGGCCGGCAGCCTGGGCAAAGCGCTCGCCCCCAAGCCCCGGTCGAAGAAACAACCGGCGATTGTCGATGGCCACGACACAATCGACCAGCGCATTTCCGCTATCCGGCAAGTGTTGATCGACGCGGAGGCCGAACGTTGCCGCGCGATCACGAAGTTCGCTTTGCGGCTGCTGGCCCTGACCGCCACGCGGCCGGGCGAAATCCGATTTGCCGCGTGGTCGGAGTTCCTGGGCATCGATTGGGATAGGGGGACGGCGAAGGAGCCGCTCTGGCGTATCCCTGCGGCGCGCATGAAGGGCGATGAGGACCGCAAAGCCGAAGCGGAGGGCGACCATCTCGTCCCGCTATCGGCGCAGGCTGTCGAATTGCTGCTGGAACTGCGGCCTCTGTCTGGCGATCTTGACCTGCTGTTCCCCGGCGAACGCCATTTGCATCGGCCGATTTCTGAAAACACGTTGCGCGCACTGCTGATCCGGGCTGGCTATTATCAGCGCCACGTCCCGCACGGCTTCCGCGCCGCCTTCTCCACCATCATGAATGAGCGCGCCAAGCTGCTCAAGAACCCGGACGATCGCGCCGTTATCGACCTGATGCTGGCGCATGTGCCGCAGGGAACGTCCGGATCAGAGGGAAGCTATAACCGGGCGTCCTATATGCCCCGTCGGCGCGAGCTGGCGCAGGAATGGGCGGACATCCTCGTCGGTGACATGTGGCCGCCCGCGATCCACTTGGGCCAGCCAATCCGGTATGCCGCGACGGGAACAGGGCGCTACATGTGATCGTCTATGACACTATATGATCGTATATAAGAATATATAAATGAGCCGAACGGAGGCACCAACCATTGCAAAGTTCGTTAACCTGGAACATGTACAAACCATCGATCGAGCGTTTAAACGCCGATCGAAGATATCGCACCGCCATGGAGGATTAGCTATGCCGACGAAGATCGATACCGATCCGGCCCTGTTGCAGCGCCTCGCTGCGGCAGCCAAGCACCCGGCGTCAGGATCGCAACTGCGCAAACAGCGCGTCTCGTTCATTTACGGCAATCTGCCGCAAGACAGCACGATCACGCGCGACGATATTCGGCGCGAGCTCGAAACCATCAACGGCTAAGAAGAGCGCGCCGAATGATAGTCTTTGACCTCGTAGAGACGGAATCCCATCCGGCCTACGAGGCATTGGCCATTGCCAATTTGAATCGCCAGTACGATTTCCTACGCTCGGTGGTAGGTGCGTCCTTAGCCTTGAATCGGCCAATGCTGTCGCTAGAGGTAATACTAGCGCTTAATTATCATGCAATTTCGTGTCTGCACGCTAATGCGGGCCAACTCAGGCCTTGCGCGGTTTATGTAGGACGGCCACCTGAACAATATAAACCGCCTGATCACGTCCGCGTCCCTGCCCTCATGAGCTTGTTTGTGGACGAGGTTAACAGATACTGGGATCAAAGCGATCCGGTTTTTCTGGCAGCCTTTGTCTTGTGGCGGCTGAACTGGATACACCCGTTTATAAATGGCAACGGCCGGACTGCGCGGGTAGTCTGCTATTTCGTGCTTTGCCTTAAGGCTGGTAATTGGCTCGGTGGTGACGTCATTTTGCCCGAGCTCATAAGAGCTAATCGACCCGAGTATGTTGCGGCGCTGAAAGCCGCAGATGCCAGCATAGAGGCGGGACCATTAAATCTATCTGCCCTTCATAGCTTGCTGTCTCGTCTGATAGACGAACAGTTGGCCTCTGACGGCGAATCGGCGCCTGAGGGCGGTGCGATTTAAGCGGCGCGCTGCTGCTCCCGCCAAGCCCGAACTTCCGCCGCGTCCCAGCGGCTGGCATGTCCGCCGGGCTTGTATTGCTTGGGGAACTCTCCGCGCTGGATCAGGCGGTAGATCATGGCACGCTTAAGGCCGACGATCGCTTCCACTTCGTTGATCCGAAGCAGGCGATCGGGATTACTGGCCATTGAACGCCTCCTTGGCACCTGCGCTGATAAACCTCAGCTTCCCCTGCCCCATGCGCTCTGCGACGTAGGCCTCGATCTCGGTCCGGCCGCCGTCGGTCAGCCAGCGGCGAACGACGGCTTCGACATAGATCAGCACCTTGCAGGAGCCATGCGGCGTCCGGTGCGGCAAAATGCCCCGGTCCTCATGATAACGGCGGATGCGGCGTGTGATGAACTGGATCAGGCCCCGGGGGCGCTTCCCCTTGGTATATCCTGCCATTTCAGCGATCTCCAGAGCACTGACGCCTTCCACCAGCTTGCGCCGGTCGGACAACATCCGTGCATCGAGCAACCTCTCAATCATCGGTTCTACCAGCGCCGGCAGCGCTTCATGCAGTTCGGCATGGGTCACGCGCTTAACGATGCCGCCCAGCGTCGATCGCGCGGCCGGGGCGAAATTGTTCACGACGCCGTCGGATACATATGATCCGGTCCTGATGACCGACGGTAGGACTTCTTCGAACATCCAGCGCTCCATACGCTCCGCATCGGGCAATGCACTGCCCGCGATCAGGCGCAAGACATCGGGCATGAAGAGGATGCGACTATTTTGTGGTCCTCCAGGCGACGGAAGGGGGTGGTGTTTCGCCACCCCCTTGCAGTGCTGCTTCATTGCATTGGTCGGATCTGCATAACCCAGTCGCAGGCATACATCCTTGCCTGCAAAACCCGGCTCGCCCTCAATGATGACAGATCGGATCGGCGCGCCCTCGAAGCTCAGGTCGATAACATCGTTCATTTCTGCACCTCGACGTCAAATGCCGGGCCACATACCTGCTTGCCATCCGGCGCCAGACGGGGCGACAACGCTCCGCCCTTCGTCTCCAGATACTGGCATCCGGTGCCGTTGTCAGTGCGCAAGCGCATACCGCTGCGCGCGCCTGACGGCGGATCGGTGGCGTCCCGCGCGGGCGGCGAAATCCATTGCCAGGCTGCCAAACCCAGCGCCGCGATGATTATCCATTTCCCGATCGCGCTGAGCGCGCCCTCGGTCAGTTGCTTGCCGATTTTCTCGACAGGTGTCATTGGTTCGCCTCCGCCGCAACGGCCGCCATCGCCTGCCATACCTCCGCGACGCCAAGGCCGGGACCGAGCCGCTTGATACCGCCGGCCAACTTCGCTTTATCGATTACGTCCCACGCCGCTGCGATCATTTCGGGCGTCGGAAGATGCGGCGGCGCGTGCGAATTTCGGACGAAGTCGCCTTCGACCTTGGCAATGATATCGCGGATCAGCTTGTTAGGAACCTGCCGCATCCCATGCAAAATCAAGAGAGCCGCGATCTCGGCTCGCAGGCTTCTGTTATCGGCGATCGTCATTGCTCTTCCTCCCGAACGCTCGGATGGAGCAGTGCCCGCGTTTCCGACGATCGATGCTCGCAGCGGGACATCCGGTACTTCACGTCATCCAGATATTCGGCAACATCGCGCTCTGCATCGGTATAGCCTGCCGAATACGCAGCATGGCTTTTCGAACCTGCATCATATCCCGCGTGCCATGCCGTGCTGACGGTCACGTCCTCTTCGGTGGTGCCCATCAATTCGGCCATGCCCTTAAGGTCGATCGGCTTCGCTGCGGCCCGCAATGCTTCCACAGCCTCCTTCGCCACGATCTCCAGCGCGTCGAACAGCTTGGCCTCGGCGTCGATGCAGTCGCTGAGAGTGCCGGTAACGGTCGCCATGTCCTGGGCTTCCCGACCGGTGTCCTTCCCGAATATTTCGGACACGGCATTGGTGGTGGCAATCATGTGCCGCCCGATCGGCTTGCCGGTGATGTCGCACGCGGCCTCAAGGCGGGCCGCGAGGTCGAGAAGGTCGGTCATTGCGCCCCGTCCTTCAGGAACGGGCCACCGGGATTGTTGAAGGCATAAATCAACTGCTCGATGCTCAGCGGCCAGTGATCCGCAGCGACTTTTCCCGCTGTCCTGCAATAGGCGACGAACGCGGGGCCATCTTCGTCATCGGTCGAGACGAAGCCCGACCATTCGTCAACCGCGCCGCACAAGCCTTGCGCGAGAGCGTGAGGGACGATCGTCGCGATCCTGTCGCCGTTCTGCGCCGTCGTCACCGGTCGGTTGTCCCGATCGAAGTTATGGGCGTGTTGCGTCATTCTTTTGGCCGCGTCAGCTTCGAGAAAGGCGGCAGCAAGTTCTTCGACATCGACCCAAGGAAAGTCCGGCGCGGAATGCGGCGGTGAGAAAAACGTAACGGGCTTACCGTTGACTTCGGCGCGAGTGAGTATCTTGGCGGGGGTGGTCATTGGGATTCATCCTCGATCAAACAGGGGTAGATGCCGGCCATGTCGGACAGGCAGGCGAGGCACTCGCAGACAGGTGCGCCAGTTTGACGCACCTGTATTTCAACCGCCGCATTTTGCTGCGGTTGAACGACGGCCTGCAACGGTTCCCACGGGTCAGGCATGACAGGGGCGGGTTCTCCCGCCACCACGACGCGCTGTTGCACGCCGGGATTGCGCCAGCGCTTACGGCCGCGCCCGAACGGGATGGCTACGCGGATCGCGCCCAGCGCCTTCAGGGTGCGGCGGACGATGGCGATATTGTTCTTCGGGCCGTGGGCGGTGTCGCCCGGCGTTCCTGGGATTGTCACGAAGCGTTCCCTTCCGTTGAAATGAAGGACTGCGCGCGGGTGGCGACCGGTCCTGTCAAAATTGACGGTCGCGCCTGGCCAGCGCCTGACCTCTTGGCGGATATCGTCATCGGGCTTCATCGGCCTGCCTGCGATTTTCTCGGCGATGATATTCCAAGAGGAACCTGCCGACCGCGTGAGCAAGTATAGGATCATCCATAATCTCGACTGCCAGCGCTTTTGATTGGTCGTCGCCTGAGTGAGACAGCATCAGGTTGCCTGTTTTCGGGTCGTTGGTCAGGCCGTTGCCAAGGCCTGACCACTTCTCGATCCAGTCGACACCACGCAAATCTGCGGCACTGGTGAAAGCCTCATCCATCGACCGCCTCCCCTTCTTCCTCGTAGGCCATCAGCATCACTTCGCGCAGGGCCAGCGCCCGCTCGTCGCCGCCGCTCTTCACCTCGCTAAGGAAGCTCGCCCATTCGCGCTGGTTGCGCTTGAGCAGCGCCCGAAACATGCGCTCCGGGTCAAAGCCTTCGGGCGGGTTGATCGCGAGCTTGGTCAGCGCCGTGAACATGCTGGCGCCCGCGTTCAGAACCTCGTCGGGGAATGCCTCCTGCATGACGCCCAGGGCGTCGGCGCAGACCTTGGCACCATGCTTGCGCAGGACCTTCGATATCGCGCTGGTGAAGGCGACTTCACCCGGCACCCAGCTTTGCGATCCCGTCTTGCGCGACACGGTGAACCCGGCGTCTGTGATGATCTGGGCAATCTGGATCGCCTCGCCATCGCCGCTGGCGATAGCCGCGTGGAAGTCGTCCAGCCGGTTCATCGGCTTGCGCGCCCGGTTCATGGCGACGAACATGGCGGCCTCGTCCGCGACGCTGCCATAGACGCCGACGCAGCACGGCAGGAACGGGATATCACCGCGCAGCAGCGCCGCCGCCAGCCGATGCTGACCGTCGATCACCCATAGCGACCCGTCATCCCGCTTCGACACGACCAGCGGAAGGCACATGCGCCAGTCCCAGCCGGTGGCGATCCTCTTGATCAGCGCTTTGCTGGCACCGTTGTCGGTGGACCGCTGGTAGCTGTCGTCAAGGCGCAGTTCGGACGGATGCCGGTTTTCTACCGATGGAGGATTGCCCTTTGCGACCGGCCACCTTTTGGCGGCAGGCCTCGCGTCGTCCTTCACCTCCACGTAGCCCTCGACAACCGCCACAGGGGTAACTGGCGTCGGGCGCACGCCTGAGCGAACAATCATCACGCACCGCCTTTCGAGCCGGGCGACATCGGGGGAATGTCGCCCGGCCCTCCCGACCGCCGGGGTGAGGGGGCGGCGGCCGGAATGGGGTCGGCTTCGGCTTTCGCGCGAAGCACTTCCTGAAATACGATCATGACGCTGCCGGGACGCTCGGCGGCTTGCGCCTCCGCCACGGTGACGGCCTCGTCCAGCGTTGGGTAGCGCGTGCGCGGCAATGTGCTGCCAGGCCGCTGGGTGCGGCCCTTGCGGGTCACCATAAAGGCCGGGATGTTGGGCACGGTGAGGCGGACGTTCGTCATTCGCCGTCTGCCATCGAGACGGCTTCGCGCAGCACGACCTGGGCGTCCTGCACCAGACAGACACAGGCGCCATGGTCCTGTCGATCAACGCCTTCGGGGATGCGGTGGATAACGCCCATGGCGTCGACCGCCCGGAGCATCGCCCAAGCGCTGCGGGCGCATTCTGTCAATCTGCCCAGCTTCTCCTTCAATTCCCCGATCGTGCGGATGTCGTCGGGCGAGCGGGGGCTGCCGTCGGGATATCCAGCGATTTCGCAGAAGCGGCCGAACGCCTTCAACTGTGCGGTGGCGGCGTCCATCTTTTCGCGCGTCGTCGCGGCGGTTCGTGCGCAGATGATATTGTGTTCCGCGATTGCGCTTAGATAAGCTTCGTAGGCGGTGACCTCGGCGGCGGTGTAATCGCGCGCGGTAGTGTCGGCGGTAGGCATCGGGCTATGCTCCTATGCGGCGTGGGGTCGGGCGGGGAAAAGCGCTGTGACTGTGGCGGACTCGCCGCCGCCGGGACCGTCGGGATCGTCATCAAATTCCCATGGCCCCCAATATGACCACTCGCCGCAGCGGTGATCCTGATGGACGGCGGGAAAGGAATACTGACCGCCGTCTTCCAGTTCGGCATCCGCAATCCAATGCGGCGGATTGCGGCGGCACAGGCCGATCTTGTCGGCGCGCAGCATGGCACCGGGTCGACGGCTTGACGGGTTCACGCCGCTTTCGAGGAAGTGGGCGCAGTGAAGACAGGAGGTCATAGCGTCACGCCCTCCAATAGTCCGGGGACCGCTGCCTTCAGCTTCGCGCCTTGCGACAAGCCGACATCGATCAGGTCCAGCATCTCATTGATGATGGCGGTCCTGTCCGTGCCGACAAGCGGACCGGCAGTCATCGGGCCGGTAAGGTCCAGCTTCGAAATGCAATCAGCCACATCGCGCGCGGGGAGAGCAATAACGGCCAACGCTGCCGCTGTATGGACGTCTACCAGCGCATCGATTTCTTCATTCGTGTACGGATCGGGCAAGTCGTCAATCGCCGTCTGGGCCAGATCGACGGCCGTCATTGCGTGGGACCAGATCGCGTCCAGCGGGTGCGGCTGCTTGATGATGATCCAGGTCATGGCCGCGCCTCCATCGCTTCGAGGCTCTGGATCGCAGACCATATAGTTTCGTTGATCGTGTCGTCCGCCGCCAGCATGTCGGCAAAGCCGGGCACCTCGGCGCCCAAGGCTGCGGATTGAAGCCACGGTTCTGACGCGTTCAGGTACAGGGCATAACGGAGCTTGGCGGCGATCGCGGCTGGCGTGTCTCCGATGCAAGTCGAGAGCAGATTTTCGTCCGCGCGGCTCTGCTCAGTCGAAGGGGCATCGCCATACTGCTTCCAAGCATCACTGGAAAAGCGCTTCCATGCGTCGATCAGGATGGTCGGTGCGTGCGGTGGTGGAGATGGTTGGGTCATATCGATCCCTCCCTCAAGCGTGGTCGATGACGACGCGATCAACCTGCTCGATGAGCAGGGACAGCGTCGTTTCGGGGGCTGTGCCATGATCGTCTAGAATGCAGACGATCTTGCGCAGCATGTCTTCGGCGGCGTCCGGCACCCAATCGTAGAGGGCGTCACGGGCCGCCCTGTGGCGCGCGACCGATGCTGCATCATCCTCATTGTAGCTGTGGAATGCGGCCTGATATTCAGGGATCGGATCATAGACCGAGCAGACAAAGCGCTGCGCCATGGCGGATGGTGCGACGGCGGCGATCGGCGCGGCAACAGTCGCTGCCAGGACTTGGCGACGTGTGGTCATGTCACTTCTCCTTTGGGAAGCGCGTGAACGCGATGAAGATTTGGAGGCCGAACCATTCGAACATGAAGAACCCGCCATCGCCGCCGCGTTCGTCTTTCAGCGACGCGCCGCCATGAGGACCCCAGTGATACCAAGGCTCGATCGCGGCGATGAACTTGCGGAGGCGGCTCACGACGCTGCGCTCCCGCTGGGGGCATAGATGCCGACGACAGGGCCAAGCACCTTATCAGCCATCATGTATTCGTCGGGATACCAGCCATCTGCCCAGTGGATAGGGCCAGCATAAGAACGAAAAGACCATGCGGCCTCGCCATCACGCTTCAAATGCTTATGCGCCTCGGCAAGCGAGCAAGTCCGCCTGGTGAGCGTGCTGTGCCCCGGTGCGATCGGGTTGCCGCCATATTCTACGACGTAGAGCTTGCCGTGTTCGGGGATCGATTTCGGTTCGTCCGCGAAGACGGCGACTTCGCCTTGGCGGAAGAGCGGCATTGTGCTGTTGTCCTTGACGGCGTGGGCCCGCGCCCAAGGCGGGATCGCCGTGAAGACCTCCAGCGCGATCGAGGGCGGTTCGGCCGCCACCAAGGCGAGCGCGGTCACTTCGACACCTTGAAGATATAGCCGTAGGCGCTGCCGATCTTGCGAAGATGATCGAGGATCTGCGCGCGACCGCCGTCAACCAACTTGAAGTGCTTCACGAGTTCGTCGCAACGCTGGCGGCGTTCGATCAGCAGCTTGTCGCAGGGATGCGAGACTTCGATCTTGTCGCCGTCCTCGGTGCGAACGCACATGGCAGTCACGCCGATGTCGCGCAACTCGTCGGTCCAAGCCTTGCCATATGCCGCTGGGTCGTTCGCAACGGCCCAGTCGAGTGCGGCTAAAGCGTCAGCCGATGTCCGTCCGGTGGTGATGTCGGGCAGCGGGCCAAAGGCATCGTCGCTGTCGTCCATGCGATGGGTGCCGAGCATCCGCTCTGGCGGGCATAAGGGTGCTGCTCGCGAAGCGTCATCGCTCCGCGCCTTGGTGGCGTCGGCCATTTAGGAAACTCCTGTCTGAGCGGCCCGCTTGGCCCATAAGGGCGGCGGGTCTGGCGCTTGCCGGACAGGGTTGGTTACCAGTCCCGGCTAACGAGACTGGTTAATACGCACCGTTGGTGCGCAACGTCAACAGGAAAATTGCACTGTCAGTGCACTACAGCAGAACCGTCTTGATTGGGGTCGTCATGTCGATCGTAACATCAGACATCGGCGTGCCATTTAGCGGCAGCACGTGATAGCGGTCCGGCTGCGTTCCAGGCAGCGCTGTTCCGATCGCGATGATATAACCGTCAGGTACAAAAACCCCAATTACCGACAGAACACCAACCGCCGGGTGGTCGGTCATATCCTTCCAGCTGAATAAGAACTGCGATCCCGGGGGAATAGAAAGGTTCAGAGAGGCCACACAGGTAACAGAGTTGTATCTGTCTACCGAAATAGCTTCGCCCTCTACCATAATCTTGCGATACGCACGCTGCTTCAAAACGCGAAGACCATCAAATGATGGAAGTAGCGTCATGTCCTTCTTCTCCTTGGTGGAAGCATCGACAATAATGCCGACACTGTTCACCAAGCCGAACTCATCAATTGCTTCATCATTTTCGTCGTGAATAAGGTCGGCCGGCTTGCACGCGAGCGCCTCGCTAATTTTCAGTAGCCAGCTGGTTGTTAACTCCCTCTCGCCGCGCTCGAGCTTGCCGACCATGCTGAGAGTAGCTTTGATCTTCGAAGCGAGCTCCGACTGAGAGAGCCCCGCGATCTTGCGCCGTTGTGCGATAAAGTTTTGCATAGCCATGGTTCCGCCATGCACCAGCAGTGCATTTCTAGCAACTGCACCCTCAGTGCATTAACCCTCTTTTCAAAAGCGCACCGATAGTGCACATTGATTGGATGACCCTTCTCGAGTTCATCCGTTCGTCGGATTTCACATTCGCCAGCTTTGCAAAAGAGATTGGCGAAACTGAAAACATCGTTCGCAAATGGGCTTATCGCCAACGGCAGCCCACCCTTACGCGCGTTATCAAAATTGAGGACGCCACGAAGGGGATGGTCAAAGCCAGAGATCTGCTGGTTCACGTGCCCGCCGAGGCGGAGTGACCGCGATGATAGTCGCGAACGACACTGCGCATCGCTATCCGGCCGCGCACCATATCGCCAGTCACGAAGATCCCGAAGAGGTGTGCGAATTGCTTGCCCATATCTTCGAGTATTACCCAGACTTTCGTGACGTCGCTAACGCCCTCATAGACCGTTACGCGAGCGCATTGCTTTCCTTCGAGCTTGTTGATGCCGTCTTCGCGGTGAACAACTGGCGGTGGCCCCAATGAGGATGTCACGCCAGAAAGAGGCGATCACCGTAGCATCGGCCCGCGCGCAGCTAAAGGTCATGCTGGCGAACGCCCGCTCGCTGGAACATCTGGCGATCGACCAGCTCGCGCGCTCTTATCGCGTCCCGCCCAAGGAAATTGAATATGAACTGACCGTCGCCCGGCAGAAGCGGGAGGCGCGAGATGAGCGCCGTTGATATCTTCGCCGCGCTGGCAGGTGACGACGCGGACGAACCTTGGTTCATCGAACCAAAGGACAGCGATCCTGAGCCTGAGCTGAAGCGCCAGATGGCATTCCTGTCGATGCTGGCGCGGCTTGGTCCGTCATGTGACGCCGTCGCCATCCCGAACGCTGGCAAGGCAACCGATTGGGAGCGCGTCCAGCGTTGGCGTGAGGGCGCGCGGGCTGGTGCGCTTGACCTGATCATCACGTGGTCGGTGGATTTGCCAGGACATGGCGTATTTCTGGCTGAGTTCAAGGACGGCAAGAAGATGCCCTCGCCTGCCCAGCGCGATCGGTTGAACCGCTATCACCGGCAAGGCCATGGCTGCGGCGTGTTCCGTAAGGCGGAAACGCTGATCGATCACCTGCGCGCTGCTGGCGCTCCGATCGCGGAGGCGCGGGCATGAACTTGGCTCCTCAACAGGAAACTGCGGTGAAGAAGGTGTCGGCGTGGATCGGCGACCGTTATTCTATCGATCCGTTCAAGCTATTCGGTGTCGCGGGCACGGGTAAGACGACCTTGGCGCGCCTTATGGCGGAGAGCGCATCAGGCAAAGTCCTGTACGCCGCATACACCGGGAAGGCGGCGCTCCAGCTTCGCCGCAAGGGTTGCGCGGACGCCAGCACCATCCATAGCCTCATCTATAAACCGGAAGTCGATGATGCCACCGGCGAAGCGACTTTCGTCCTCAACCCGGATAGTGATCTGGCCTCTGCATCACTGCTCATCGTGGACGAAGTGTCGATGGTGGACGAAGCAACCGCCAAGGATCTGCTGAGCTTCAAGAAGAAAATTCTGGTGCTGGGTGACCCAGCACAACTGCCGCCTGTCAAAGGCGAAGGCTTCTTCATCAACGGCACGCCCGACGTAATGTTGACCGAGGTACATCGCCAGGCACGCGATAACCCGATCATTCGCCTGAGCATGGATATTCGCGAGGGCCGATCCCTTACGCCTGGCCAGTATGGGGAAAGCCTTGTTATCCAGCGCCAGCACGCGGATCAGGACCATTTACGCGATTTGGTAGTGAACGCCGATCAGTTGCTATGCGGTTTGAACCGGACGCGCGTTTCGTACAATCGCCGGGTCCGCGAGATAAAGGGCCTTGGTGGCGGCCGGGATACTTGGCACCCCACATTCGGCGACCGGCTTATCTGCCTGCGTAATAATAAGGAAAAAATGCTCTTCAATGGCGGGCTGTGGCGCGTGGAGCGTGCCCGAAACATGGGCCGCTACCTCGAAATGGTCGTGACATCCGAGGACTATGATCGTTCGCCTGTCTGCATTCGCGTCCCTGAACAGTTCTTCAATGGCACAGAGCAGTCGCTCGACTGGCGCAGGCGCCGGGAAAACGATGAGTTCACATTCGGCTGGGCCATCACCTGCCATAAGTCACAAGGGTCGCAGTGGGACGACGTGGTCGTTTTCGATGAAAGCCGCGCATTCCGCGATGACGCTTCTAAATGGCTATATACCGCCGTTACTCGGGCCGCCGAGAAGGTGACGGTGGTGGTATGACGGGCCGCTGCAAACCGCGCGATGACATGGCGCTGCCCGACGCCAAGGCTCAGCACAATATCTCGGACCTGATCGCCCGGCATGTGAAGCTGCGCAAGCGTGGCACGCAGATGGTCGGCCTTTGCCCGTTCCATCCTGACAGGACGCCGAGCTTCGAGGTCAGCGATGCCAAGGGTGTCTATCACTGTTTCGGCTGTGGCGCGCATGGGGATCATGTCAGCTTCCTCATGGAAAAAGAGGGCATGACGTTCCGCCAGGCCTATGAGGCTCTGACGGGTGACAACTTCCCGGTGGTGCCGCCCGAAGAGCAGGTAAGGCGCAGGGAGGCGGATGCTGCCGATGTTGCCCGTCGGATCGAACTGGCTCGATCGATCTGGAAGGGTGCCGGTCCGCTGGCAGGCTCGATCGGCGAGCGGTACGTTCGAGCACGGGGCATCCGTGTGCCCTTACCCGGCTCTATCCGGTTCACCCGGACGCCGCGATGGTACGACCATGACACCGGGCGGGTCGGCCCCGATCACCCTGCCGTCGTCTGCGCGCTCCAGAACGGTGCCGGTGCTGTCGTCGGGGTTCAGTGCATCTTCCTGCGACCCGATGGTGGGGGGAAGTATGAAAGGCCGCCCCGGAACGGTAAGAAGGTCAGGGCCAAGCTATCTTTCGGAACTGTCGTTGGCTCAGCAATCCGTCTGGGGCCGATTGCGGATGACATTATCGTCTGCGAGGGGCCTGAAGATGGCTGGACGCTGATGCAGGAATTGCCCGGCCGCTCCGTGTGGGTCGCCTGTGGCACCGCCATGATGCCCCGGATGGAAATGCCGCCCGGCGTCCACTCGATCACGCTGGCGGGCGACAATGGCCACGCGGGACAGATCGCCGTCATCAACGCCCGAACCGCCTATGCCGCCCAAGGTCTGGGCGTCTCCGAGATATTTCCCGAACCGCCGTTCAAAGACTGGAACGACCAATTGCAGAGGATTTCATGATGTCCGATGATGACACGGTCATCAGCATCCGCGACCATTTTGAGAAGGCCCGGAAACCCCAAAAGGACGAGCGCGGCCGGACAATCGAGATCCGGCCTGACGCCCTTCATACCATTGCGAGCGAAGCTGAAGCAGCACTGATTGATGCCGGCGCGCCCTTCTATGTTCGCGGCGCGGGCGGCATCGTCAGGCCTGTAATCGACGAAGTTGCGGCAGCCGACGGAAAGAGGACCAAGGTTGCCCGGCTGACGCAAGTATCCGCGATCGGCATGGTCGATTATATGTCGAGGTCGGCGCATTGGGTGAAATACAACCAGCGCAAGAAGGATCTGGTCCCGACCGATCCAACTGGCGAGATCGCCAGCATCATTTTGAACCGGGAAGGCGAATGGCTGTTCCCCGCCATCGCAGGCGTCATCACGACGCCAACGCTGAAGCCAGACGGCACGATCCTGTCAGCACCCGGATACGATCCCCAGACGCGCCTGCTTTTGGTCGAGCCGCCAAAGCTCCCACCGATCGCAGCTAGGCCCAGCCGCGACGATGCGCTTGAAGCGCTGCGGACGCTGAACAGCCTGCTGGTCGATTTCCCTTTCGTGGACCAGACAAGCCATTCGGTGGCACTGTCAGCGCTGATCACGCCGGTTGCCCGCGGCGCCATGGCAGTAGCGCCCATGCATGTCACATCGGCTCCTACGCCCGGATCAGGCAAGTCTTACATCATCGACCTGGCGTCGTGCATCAGCACGGGCGAACCCGCGCCGGTGATCGCCGCGGCGCCCAAGGAAGAGGAAACCGAGAAGCGCCTAGTCGCGGCCCTGATCGGAGGGCAGGCGATTATTTCCATCGACAACGTCAATGGCCAGCTTGGCGGCGATCTGCTCTGCCAGATGATCGAACGGCCCGTCGTTCAGCCGCGCATTCTTGGCTCGTCCAAACTGGTGAAGATCGAGAGCCGCGCAACCTGCTTCGCCACGGGCAATAATATCCACCTAGTTGGCGACATGACGAGGCGTGCAGTCATTTGCATGCTCGACCCTGGAATGGAGCGTCCCGAACTGCGCCGCTTCAAGTCGAACCCGCGCCAGACAGTAATGGCAAACAGGGGTAAATATATAGCCGCCGCCCTGACGATCGTGCGCGCCTATGCCTGTGCCGGACATCCCGATCAAGCTCCGCCGCTAGCCTCGTTTGAGGAGTGGAGCAAGGTGGTTCGCTCCGCCTTGATCTGGCTCGGCTGTGACGACCCTTGTGCTTCCATGGAGGCAGCGCGGGATGACGATCCGGTAACGTCTTCACTCAGATTGGTGCTGGGCACATGGCACGGCGCGGTAGGCGATAGTTGGAAAACCTCTGCGGAAATCAAACAGGTAGCTGAATCGCGAATGTTTGAAGCCTTAGCCCATCCGCATCTCAATGAGGCTCTAAAAGAGGTCGCTGAGGACAAGCGTGGGGACATTGGAACGCGGCAACTCGGCAAGTTCCTGATCAAGTACAAAGATCGCGTGGTCAACGGCATGAAGCTGCAATCGAAAGACGATGGCCATGCAAATGTGAAGCTTTGGTCGGTAAGAAAATTGCAGGAATGAAGAATTTATTTTCCATATTTGCGAGGTTTGCGAGGTCGCTATGATGCTTAGTCTCAATATTGGCGCGCGAGGTTTGCGAGTTTTGAATGGTATGTTTCAGCCTACATACGGGATTTAGCAGTGCCAAATTATATATATAGGGTGAAACAGACCCGCCAAACCATGCAAACCTCGCGACCATTTGAAGGGTGTGCAGCATGACCGACCGGTGGTGCATATTGCGGACGAACGGCCCGAAGACGTTGCCTCTCCTAGACATGCTCACGATCGAGGGCTTCGAGGCCTGGACGCCTCGGCGCATAGTGCGCCGCCCGGCGCCGGGGCAAGCTCGCCAACTCGTCATGGGTCAGACACGCCGAAAGATCGAGGTGCCAGTGCCCATCCTGTCCGGCTTCGTGTTTGTGCGGGAAGGGGCCGAGGACGATCTGGCCCGCTTCGCGTGCAGCCCCAGGACGTCGCATCTGCCGTTCAGGGTTATGCAGCGGTGCGGACACGCTGCGCTTGTAAGCGAGCGTAGCGTTGCCGGCCTGCGTGAGGCCCAAGACATCGCAGATGCCGCGACGCAGGCGGAGCGTGATGCCGAGACGCGAGAAGAAGCAATCCGCGCTCGCGCTGAACGTCTTGGCACTGAGCGCGCGCGGCGCAAGGCGCTTCGTCAAGTCCGCAAGTCCTTCGCGCCCGGGGACAGGGTCACGGTGGCAGATGTCTCAGCGCTGGCGGGGCTGGAGGGGTCAATTACGGAGAGCAACGGGACGAGTGCGGTAATCGACTTTGGGGGCATTCACACGATGACGGTAGAGGCTTGGCGCGTCCTGCCTGTTGTGCTACGCATCGATCAACCTTAATTGGGTGCCGCTGCCATAGCAGCCGACGGGGCTAGACGAACTGGGGCATTGACCCTTGCGCTCCCCGACCAAACTACTGGACGCCGCTGGGCGGGCAGTAGGACAGCAGCGCAATGTCTGAAATTCTCGTTCCCGCTCTGACTGGTTTGGCCCCGTCGTTTGACGGTTCCAGTTATCGGGCTTGGTCGGTGGAGGTTCCGGGTTCAAGTCCCGCTCCGGGGTGTAAGAGACTCCGGGTTAGCTCAACTGGATAGAGCGCCACCGACCATTCAATTGCCGCTTTGGATTGGGCTTACCCGGTCGGCGGCACGGTGACGCGGCGACCTCACAAGGGTCGAGCGAAGAACTGAGTGGCGCAACCTCCGAGTGTTGCACAATGCGTGATATCGAGCGCACCATCAGCCCCGCTTGAAAGCCGGTAGTTGCGCACCGGCCCGCGTCACACACTTCTGCTGGGGTAGCTCAACGGTAGAGCCACTCACTCGTAATGAGGAGGTTGCGGGTTCAAGTCCCGCCCCTAGCTCCATAGCCGCATAGAGCAGTCCGGTAGCTCGCCAGCCTCATAAGCTGGAGGTCGCGGGTTCAAATCCCGCTGTGGCAACCAGTTCGGAGGCAGCATGATTAAGGTGAGTGACGATCTGATCGTTAATCCCATGCATGTCGCCTCCATCTCCTGGGATCGCGGTCATAGCTATACCGCGATGCTGATCCACATGGCTGACGGCACGAAGCATCGGTTGCGGCATAGCCCATCGCCCTATGGCGGCACCGACTGTTACAAAGCCGAGGCCGCGATCGTCGCGGCATATGACAGGGCAATTGAGGCGTCCGAGCGTTTGGCATGAGCCAGCGCCCTCACCCAGCCGATCAGATGGAGCGCCTTGCCAGCGAGCTGCACATGCTGGCCTTTGACATGCGCGAGCCCTCCCGGTCGCATGATCGCGTCGAGCGGATCATAGACGATGGCGAGCGGATAGCGGCCCAGGTTCGGGCATTGGTGCGCGGACGTGGTTGAACGCCTTCGCGGTCGCGCTGGGCAGGAGCAGCGCAAGCGCCGCCTGGCTCGCACCGACGGCCTATGCGAGCGGTGCGATGAGCGCGGCCTGACTGTGTTCGCGACGGTGGTCGACCACATCAAGCCGCTGGCGCTGGGCGGTAGTGACGAGGATGAGAACACCCGCAATTTGTGCGACCCTTGCCATGTCGAGGTCACCGCCGAACAGTTCGGCCATGCCCAGCCCATCAAGGGCAAGGGCATCGGGCGTGACGGTCGACCGACCAGCGCGGACCACCCATGGAACAGGGCGTGAACGCGCAACATTATACCCCCCCCGGGGGTCGAAAGTTGCGAGGCGGCAGGCCCCGGACACCGAGCCTGCCCACCGTGCGCACCGAGATCAAATTTTGAGGGGGGAGGGTTTCGGCCGGACGCCCGGAGATGACGATGGTTGACCTTGTCGAGTTGCCCGGCGGCGACGGCGTCCCGCCCGAGCCCAACTGGCGCGCGATTTTCGGACGCGCGGGGGATCGCTCTGCGGCGGCGGACTACTGGAAATCGTTGATCAGCGAGATACGCGGCGCCGAAAAGCTGGCTGTCGCGAACGCGCATTCGATCAAGCGGCTGGTGGTCGCCTATGTGACCTATGACATTTCGGCGCGAGAAGTGCTGAAAATGGGACCGGTCATCAAGGCCAAAAAGACTGGGGTGCCTACCTATAACCCCTGGTGGACGACGATGAGCAATGCCGCCAGCCAGGCTGCCGCGCTGGAAAAGGAGCTTTGCGTGTCGCCGCGCGATCGTGGAAACGGTGCTAAGGTCGAAAAGAAGGTCAAGCGACAGGCGGGCGGCGGATATCTGAGAAACCGTGGCTAATCGCTTCCTCTCCGACCCCGACCCGACGACAGCATGGGCGAAGGCGGCTGTCGACGGCAAAATGTTTACCTGCGGCGAACTGGTCCGCCATGCTGCCGAACGCCACCTTCGCGATATTCGCGACGGCGAGCGCCGGGGCATATTCTGGCGGCCGGATGCTGCGGCGCATGCGCTGGAGTTCCTGCCATCCGTTTTCCAGGTGACGGATGGCCCCAGCGCGGGCGAGCCCTTCTATCCGCTGGAATGGCACACGTTTGTGATGGGTTCGCTGTTCGGCTGGCGCACAGCAGCCGATCGCTGGCGGTTCCGCTCCGGTTGGCTGGAGACAGGCAAGGGCCAGGCCAAATCGCCGCTGATGGGCGCGATCGGCGTCTATATCATGGGATGGTGCGAGATCGCCCGCGCCCAATGCTATGCCATCGGCGAAGACAAGGCCACGGCGAACGTCCTCTTTCGCGACGCTGCGGCGATGTGCCGCGCCGATATTCCCGGTGGCGACGAGGGCGAGAGCCTTGAAGGGCTGGGAGAGGTCGTCATCCGCGGCGAGTTGGAGAACGCCTGGAAGATCGAGCATCCTGATAGCGGTTCGTTCTTCATGCCGATCGCCAGCGGCGAATCTCAGTCCGGTCCCCGCCCCTCCTATGTCGCGGGCGATGAGATCCACGAATTCAAATCGGAATTGTCGCTGCTGACCTGGAAGGCAGCAATCGACAAGGTTGCTGGTAATGCGCTGATGCTGCTGGGCACGAACACGCCGGGCAGCACCCAGCATGTCGGCACGTCCTATTCGCAGATGTATCAGTCTATCGTGAAAGGCGAGGCGCGCGACGATACCGCGTTCGCGTTCATCGCCCGGATCGACAAGGCCGACCGGGAAAACGTGTTCGAGAATGAGAAGTGCTGGCAGAAATCCCTACCGGCGCTGGGCGAGACGTTCCCGATTGAGAATATCCGGGAAACGGTCAACTCCGCGAAGCTACGGCCATCGACCAAGTCGAGTGTAAAGCGGCTGTATTTCGGCATCGACACCGCCGCTGCCGACTTCTGGATCAACGAAGAGAAGTGGTCGGCGGTACAGAGCGTGGTCGAGGCGCGGGCCATGCGGGGGCGCAAATGCTGGCTGTCGCTCGACCTGTCGCAGAAGAACGATTTAACGGCGCTGTCGGGCACCTGGGAACTTCCTGACGACCTGATCGCATCAAAGACATGGTACTGGACGGCGCGCGAAGGCCTGGAGGACCGCGCTGATACCGACAAGGCGCCCTATCTCGACTGGTTGGAGGATGGCTATCTCACCGCCACGCCCGGCCCGACGATCGATTATACCTATGTCGCGATGCAGGTTGCCCAGCTCCACGCCGAGCATGATGTTGAAGCCCTGGTCGTTGATCCGGCCTTCCTGACCTCCTTCACCGACGCCTGCGACGAGATCGGGCTTGAATGGTGGCTGTGGGAAGGCCCCGGCAAGCCAGAGGGCCGCGGCATCAAGATCGTGAAGCATGCCCAGGGCAAGCGCATCATGTTCGAAGATCGGCAGCTGTGCATGCCGCACTCCATCACCCGCACCGAGGATCGTATCCTTGATGCGAAGATCCTGATCGACGCCTCGCCGGTCACATATTCCTGCGCCGCCAACGCCGTGTTGGACACCGATGGCCAGGGCAACCGGGCCTTCGACAAGAAGAGATCGCGCGGGCGCATCGACGGCATGGTCACTATCGCAATGGGCGTCGGCGCTGCGACGGCCGCCGAGAAACCGAAGAAGAAGTCGGTCTACGCCTCCCGCGGCGTTCTCAGGCTGTAGGAGGGCGAATGGCTGGCTTGTCGCCCAATGATTACATCCGCGCTTCGGGCGGCCGACGCTCATACGCGCCGCCTGCGCTGGTCGCGGCCCGCCCCACGGTCGCTGGTCCGATCGTTGCCTATGATACGCTGAATCTCTCGGACCCTGCGTTGCCGACACTGATGCGGGAAGGTCGAGCCGGGGTTACCGGTGTCGTGGTCAACGAGCGCAAGGCTCTACGCAACAGCACGTTCTTCCGCGCCATGTCGCTGATATCCGGCTCCATGGGGATGCTTCCCCTACACCTGATGCGGCGCAAGGCGGACGGCACCACGGAAAAGGCCAAGGACCATCCGCTTTTCAACGTGCTTCACCGACGCGCGAACACCTATCAGACTGCTGGCCAGTTCAAGAGCTACATGCAGTTGGTCGCCCTGCTGGACGGCAATGCCTATGCCATGAAGGTCCGCTCGCGCGGCGCGGTGCGCGAGCTGATCCCGCTGGCGCGCCGGTCGGTGAAACCAAAGCTATCCGACGATTTCAAGCTGACGTTCGAATATACCCGCCCGAACGGTGGGGTGACGACGCTACAGCAGGAGGATATTTTCCATTTCCGTGCGCCGCTGACCCTGGATGGGCTGAACGGCGTGTCATTGGTCGACGTCTGCACCGACACACTGGGAATCGCCGCCAAAGCGCAAAGCGCTGCCGCGCGGATGCTGACCAAGGGCACGATGGCACGTGGCGCGCTAGAGAGCGATCAGACGCTCGGCGAAGAAGCCATCGAAAACCTGAAGGCCAGCCTCCGCGAGAATTATGCCGGCGCCGAGGCGCAGGACGACTGGATGGTGCTGGAAGAAGGGCTCAAGGCCAAGCTGTTCGCCTCCACCGCGCGTGACAGTCAGCTACGCGAACTTATGCAGGGCGAGGCGGAAGAGGTGGCGCGGTTCAGCGGAGTCCCCCGCCCGCTGTTGATGTTCGATGAGACGAGCTGGGGCAGCGGCATCGAGCAGTTGGGCCTGTTCTTCGTCACCTACTGCCTGATGATGTGGTTCGTCATCTGGGAAGAGGCCATCTGGATGTGCCTGCTGAGTTCGGCCGAGCAGGACATCATGTACGCAAAGTTCAACGAGGGCGCCCTTCTTCGCGGCTCGCTCAAAGATCAGGCCGACTTTTTCGCCAAGGCGCTCGGGTCCGGCGGCGGGTTCGGCTGGATGAAGCAGAATGAAGTGCGCAGTAATTTCGATCTGAACCCGGAGGACGGCGGGAACGACCTTCCCCGCCCCGGCACGACGGCCGAGGCGATTGCGAAAGAGGATCAGGCAGATGCGGCATAACGGGCTCATTAACGTATTTGCGGGGCGGCCGCCTGAGATGCCTAATCTCGGATCGGGCGCCGACTGGCAGTTCGAGACGAAGGCTTTGGCGCCCGACTTTAAGCGATTCGAGGTGAAGGCTGCGGCCGAAGGCAATTCTACCATCTCGATTTTCGACTATATCGGCGACGATGGCGACGGCGGCGGGGTGACCGCCAAGCGCATTGCCGCCGTTCTTCGACAATTGCAGGGCAAGCCGATCACGGTCGAAATGAACTCTCCCGGCGGCAATTATTTCGAAGGCGTCGCCATCTACAATCTGTTCCGCCGGCATGATGCAGCCGTTGACGTAGAGATTTTGGGCGTGGCGGCCTCTGCCGCTTCTGTCATTGCAATGGCTGGCGACACCATCTCGATTGCCGCCAATGCCGAGATCATGATCCATGAAGCTCGCGGGCTTTTCCTTGGCACCAAGTCGGACATGCGCGACGCAATCGACACGCTGACACATATCGACACGGCCATGTGCGAAACCTACGCTGCGCGGTCGAAGCGCCCGGTAGATGACTTCACGGCGATGATCGAGGGCAAGGACGTCTATTTTCGCGGCCAGGAAGCGATCGACGCTGGCCTGGCAGACCTGCTTATGGATCGCGAAGCCCAGATGCCGGTCTATACGGCAGCCGCCGATATTTTCCCGAGCGACAAGGAGTCTCTCGATCAGTTTCTCGCGAAGCACCACATGCCGCGTTCCGAGCGGCGTGAGATGTACCGCGCGATAGGGATCGTCACGCCGCGCGCTGACGATGCCGACGATGCCACGCACAACGCTGGCGATGACGTGGAGGCGGATTTCTCCGTCCTTCTGAAGGCCATGAAGGCCTAACCCCAACACAGGAAACTGCAAATGACCAAGACGACGCTCCTGCGCAGCACCGCTGCGCTGGGCCGGGGCCTCATCGCCGTGCGCGCGGAAGCCCGGACCCCCGCCTCTATCGCAGAATTGGCGACCGCCTTCGAGGCGTTCAAGGCCACTCACACTCAGCAGCTGGACGAGATCAAGGCTGGCAAGACGGACGTCCTGACGACCGACAAGCTGGAAAAGATCAACGCTTCGCTGGATGAGATCACTTCGGCGATCGATGATCAGGCCAAGCAAATCGCTGCTGTGAAGCTGAACGGCAATACGCCCGGCGACATGGAGCCGACGAACCCGGAATATGTGACCGCGTTCAAAGCACATATGCGTCGTGGCGACATTACCGCGGCCATGTCTGTCGGCACTGCCGCGGACGGTGGTTATCTCGCACCGGTCGAGTGGGACCGCACCATCACCAACAAGTTGAAGCAGCGCTCGCCGATCCGCGAGAATGCCCAGGTCATCACGATCGGCGGCAGCGGATTTTCGCGCGTCTATAACGACGGCGTGATCGGGAGCGGCTGGGTAGGTGAAACCGCAGCGCGGCCGGCCACCGCTACGCCCGGCCTGACCAGCCTTTCGTTCGCCACCGGTGAACTCTATGCCAATCCGGCAATCACGCAGACGGCGCTGGACGACGTTGCGCTGGATCTGGAAGAATGGCTTTCGGGCCAGGTCGACGGCGAGTTCGCCATTCAGGAGAATATCGCTTTCCTGTCCGGTAACGGCACCAACAAGCCCGATGGCGTGCTGACCTACGTCACCGGCGCCGCCAGCGCCGCCAAGCACCCGTTCGGCGCGATCACCGGCAGCACCGCGGCCGGTGCCGCGGCTGTCACCACCGACGAGGTCATCGATCTCGTCTATTCCTTGCCCAGCGAGCGGAACGGCAACGCGAAGTTCTACCTGAACCGCTCGACGCTGGGTAAGCTGCGGAAGCTGAAGGACGGCCAGGGCAACTATATCTGGCAGCCCACTTATGTTGCTGGCGAGCCGTCGACCCTGGCGGGTTATCCGGTGGTCGAAGTGCCGGGCATGCCCAATATGGCGACCGGCCTCGTCTCGATGCTCTTTGGCGACATGTACATGACCTATCTGGTCATCGACCGTATCGGCATCCGTATCTTGCGCGATCCGTTCACCAACAAGCCCTTCGTCCACTTCTACACGACGAAGCGCGTCGGCGGCGGCGTCCAGAACCCCGAATATATGCGCTTCCTTAAGCAGGCGTGATCCTGACGGCGGGGCTTCGGCCCCGTCGCCTACCTATGCAGGAGACATAAGATGACCATCAAGAAGTCCGTCGATACCAGCGACGTGAAGCTGTCCGACGTGCCCGGCGAGGCTGACACCAAGGCACTCAAGGTTGATGACCTGGCACCTGCCACCGATGTCGCGGCATCGGGCGCATTGATCGAGCCGACCATTGTCGAGCGTATCGACACCGCCCACCCCGCAGTGGACAACGAGCCGCGCAAGGGCGCGACCATCGCCAGCAACCAGATCGACTTCAACACCCCTTCCGGTCTTACCACCCTGGAAGACGAGGTCGTGAAGAATCTGGGCGGCGCTCCGAAAGCCGCCGAGGACGAAGAAAAGTGATGGTTGGCGGGCGGCTGATGCTGCCCGCCAGCCCTTTACCGGAGGCGCTGCATGGCAGAACCGATCACCCTGGAAGATGCCCGGCGCCAGCTTAACATCTGCGACGTCGAGGATGACGCATTTCTGACCGATGCCATCGTTGACGCGCGCGGTTGGATCGAGGGCTACACTGGCCTCATCCTGACGCGGCGGACTGTGACGAAGGTGCTGCCCAGCTTCTGCGACGCCCTGAAGGCATGGCCGATCGTGTCGATTGACAATGTCGCCTATGTCGATACCTCGCGAGCCGATGCAGTGCTGGCCAGCGATGCCTATTTCGCTCAGATCGCCGCCCGCCCCGCGCGTCTGGTGGCTACCTCATGGCCGGCGATCTATCCGGCCAGTCAGATCACGGTCACCATGACCGCGGGCTTCGCCTCGCCCGCCGATATCAAAGAATTTTCGCCGAAGATCATGCGGGCCATGCGAATCCTTGTCGCCGGCTTCTACCACGACCGCGAAGGCGGCGACGTCTTCGTGAAGGCGGAGAATGCGGCCAGGGGCCTGTGCCGCGATTATCGGCGGCTGTGCGTCTGATGGCACACCCCTCACTTTCCGCTGGCCGCCGAAATCGCCGGATTAAAATCCAGCGTCCTGTGGCTGACAACAGCTTGAAGGGAGCCGGATCAGGCCGGTGGAAGGATGTGGCGACCGTTTTTGCCGAGGTGCAGGATGTGCTGCCATCGCGTGGCGAGCAGGTGAGTGAGGGTATGACCACGGCGCGGCGGCCTGCGCGGGTGCGGATGCTGTATCGCGAGGGCCTCACGCCCGACATGCGCTTCGTGATGGGCGATCGGATCATGCAAATAATAGGCGGCCCCGCCGAACTGGGTTTTCGCGAGGGGCTGGAGTTCATGGTCGAGGATTATCGGCCCGCTGGGAACCCGGCCTGATGGCCACGTCGCGCGGCAAGGCGGCGGTCAAGCGCTACATGAACGATATCCCGGAAGCCGTGCGGGAGCGCGTCCTGCGCGGCGCGGCGCGCGCGGCGGGCACGATCGTCGCGACGCGGGCCAAGGAATTGTCCGTCTCATCGGAAGTGTCGGACAAGATCAAGGTCCGGACCAAACGCGAAGACGGCAAGATCATCGCCCGCGTGCAGGTGCTGATGGGCAACTATAATCTGCCGCTGTGGCTGGAATATGGGACGGACCCACATTTCATCAGCGTGTCCGACAGCCAGCGCCGGGGCCAGAGCGTCCGGCGGATCAATTCGAAGGTGCGCGAAGAGGGCGGCAATGCCTCGCTGGTTATCGGCGGCAACTTCGTCGGTGCGACTGTCTTTCACCCCGGCGCGCGGGCGCATCCATTCCTTCGCCCGGCGCTGGACATGGAGGAAGCGGACGCGATCCGCGCTGCGCAGGCCTTTATCAGCGCACGGGTCGCGCCGACCGGCATCACCGGATCCGATCAGGGTGACGAACCATGAGAGGCGTCGAGATCGTGGGCACGCTGTTGCGTGAGTATGAGCCGCTGGTCGCCCTGGTTCCGGTGGCATCCATCAAGGAAGATATGCTGCCGGAAAATCAGCTTGGGATCGTTCTGAAGTCGGTCAGCCTGACCGATCGTCAGACGCTGGCCCGCGAGCCGCTGGTGCGGTCGGTCGAGCGCGTGTCGGCCACGGTGCGCGCCGTCAGCGTTGCCGATCGCGACGCCAGGCTGGTGATGGTCCGTCGGTGCCTCACTTTATGGACCGGCAACATCCTGGGCGACGCGCAGCGCATTTCTATCCTGTCCGCCGGCGCAGGGCCGAGCCTGTTGGGGCCGGGCAATAGCTTCGAGCGAACCCATGACTTCCGTGTGTCCTACGACGCGCCACGCTGAACCCTTTACGAACAGGAGACGTAACATGACCGATGCCAGGAAAAAGGAAGCCTTCATCATTCGCGATTTCAAAGACAGCGGGACAGAAACGGCCTTTGCTGGCGGGTCGATCGTCGCGATCGAGGAAGGTGCGTTCGCCAATTACGAGGCCGCTGGCCTGGTACGGAAACCGACAGCCGACGATCGCAAAGACGCCAGCAAGCCTGCGGCCGCATCCAGCGCCGCCGCTTGACCCATCTTCGGCAAGAGAATCGTGCCGGTTGAGCCGGCTCGCCCAACAGGAGACACATCATGACTGCGCAAACTGCTGCCGGTTCGACAATCGCCATCGGGGCTACACCGCCCGCGACCTTCGACGCCGCAGGCTATGCAGCGCTGACACTGACCGAAGTGGGCGGTGTCGACAAGATCGGCACCATCAGCCCCACCTTCGCCAAGGTCGAATTTCAGCCGCTGAAGGGCGCGAAAGACAAGTTGAAAGGGTCTTACGACTCCGGCTCGCTTTCGCCGTCCATGGCGTTGGATATGCTCGACGCCGGGCAAATCCTGATGCAGACGGCCGCGGCCGACAAGACGCAAAAGCTTTATCCCTTCAAGGTGACCCTGCAGGACGGCGCCAAGCGTTATTTCATGGGCCGCGTGTTCGGGATGCCCGAAACCATCGACAGTTCCGACACCGTCGTCATGGCCAATCCGACCGTCGAGATTTGTAGCGATGTCGTGAAGGTCGCCGCCTCCTAACCCCATTTCCGCGCCGCATCGGCTCGGATCACTGCGCATCGACCCGTCTCGCGCCTCGCGGGTCACGGGGCGGGTCGATGTAACCCAAAACCCGCGAAGGACTATCCATGGACATCACCACCCAGGCCGTTGCGGCCACCGCTCCCATCCACCTCAAAAGCGCGACCGGCGACCTGCTCTATTCGAATGGCGACACCAGCAAGCCGTGCCGCGTGATCGTCTATGGTCCCGGCTCCGAGCAGTTCGCGATGATCGAGTCGCGGCAGACCAGTCGCGTCCTAAAGCGCATGGCCGATAATGACGGCAAGCCTTCCGCGGTGCCGCCCATTGAGCGCAACGCCGAACGCGCCGAGGATCTGTCCGCCATCACGGTGGCGTTTGAAAACTTCACCTATCCGCCCGCTGGGGACAAGCAGGGCGCTGAGTTGTTCCAGGCCTTCTATGCCGATCCGAAGCTCGGCTATATGGCGCAGCAGGTGATGAAGTCGGTGCAGGACTGGGGAAACTTCAAGCCCGGCTCAGCCGGGAACTGATCCTCGTCATCCGGCAGATGGCGTGGTTCAACGCCACGCCCAAGCCGGACCCACGCAGTCGGCGCGGGCAGCGGGATATTCCAACTCCCGCGTTGAGCCGCGCCGAGCAGCGGCGCCGGGATGGTCTTCCGGTCCCGATGCCAACCAATCCCGCGCCGCATATCATCAACCGGCTGTTGGAGATCGGCCTGACGGAAGCGGCAGGCATGGGCGCGGCGCCGCTGAGCTGGGTCGCCATCAACGCATGGCAACAGGCGACAGGCGTTCGCCTGTTGCCCTGGGAGGCGCGCCTGCTGCGCAAATTGTCCGTCGAATATCTGGCAGAGAGCCGCCGCGCCGAAGCCGAAACATGTCCGCCGCCCTGGCGCATGGTCGTGACCGCGCGCGAACGTGACGTAGAAGAACGGCGCCTGCGGGCGCTTTTGGGCTGAACACCGAAAGGGTCAAGATGGCAGATTATGACGTCCCGACCCTGGAGGTGGGGTTCGCGATCGAGACGGGCGCATCATTCGACGAATTGACGCGCCTGCAACAGGTCATGGAAAGCACCGAAGGCAAGGTGCTGGCCGAAGCTACCAAAATCGAGCGCGCGACTGGAGGCATGGTGAAGCTGGGCGGCGCTACGTCCCAGATAACCACCTTCGGCAACGCGGCGAGCCGCGAACTGGCCAATGTCGCTCGGGACACCAATCGCGCTGAAAAGGCCGGCGAGAGCATGGTTCGGCAGCTGGAACGGCAGATAGAGGTGTTTGGTAAAAGCGCTTCTGAGATACGACAGATGCGCGCGGAGATGAAGGCTGTGGCGGCGGAGAGCCAGGGCCTGACCGAATTGGCGTCGCGGTTGCGCAGCGCGAGTGCTGAGATCACGCGAATGGAACATGCTGCCAAGAACGCGGCTGGGGCTTCGAACGCATCACGGGCGGCGGTGCAGAATCTTGGCTTTCAGATGTCCGATTTCAGCGTCCAGGTGATTGGCGGGACTTCTGTCCTTCGCGCCTTTGCGATGCAGTTCCCGCAGGCGACCGGTGCGCTATCGGGGTTTGAAGGCAAGTTGGGCACAGTCGGCCGCTTCCTTAACGGCCCATGGGGCATTGCTATCACGCTAGGCATCACGCTGCTCGCCGGGATGGCGGACAAGTTTTTCGAAAGCGGCGAAGCTGCCAAAAAAGCGGCGGACGGCATGAAGGAATTTCAGACGCGCCAGTCCGACATCGGCAATTTCATCGATCAGGCCACCGGCAAGCTGATCGAACAGAACCGTGTCCTCGTTTTGAACGCGATCCTGACCCGGAAAAAGCAGATTGCCGACAACGAGGCGGCCATGTCCCAACAGCGAAACGCTGCATTTGCAGCAGCACGCAATGCCCGGATCGATGTCGCGGGCAATCCGCAGTCCTGGGACCCCGACATTGCGGCGGTACAGCGTGTGCTTGACCCAGATGTTCAGAGGGCATTAGCCGCAGCCGGCGGCAATATCGATAAGCTATCGCAAAGCTTGGCGCGTCTGGCACAAACCACCCGCCCCGATCTCAAAGGCCTCACTCTGGATATAACTGGCCAGGCCGGGGCTGCTATCATAGCTCAGCGCGAAAATGAAAAACTCAGCAAGGAGCTGCGAGGCTTGGCGGGTGACACCTCTGCCCTCGCCCGCGGCACCACGAGCCTGATCGAAAAGCAGGTTGGCTTCGCCACCGCGACGACCGCGGTTGAGCGTGCGCGTGCGAAGCTGGCGCTTGTGCAGCAGGGTGCGGCAGCGGCCGATAAGGCTGGCGGCGCCGCCCTCGTGAAATATCGCGACGACCTGACCTCCGCGATGACGGCGGTCAATGCAGCAGAGGCCGCGCAAAAGGCCGCGCAGGCTGCGACGCGCGGCCACAATAAGGAGTTGCGCGAGGCAGCGCGTGCGGCGCGGGAAGCGGCGGCGGAATATGAAAAGTTGAACAAATGGCTGCTGGAGGGGCGCCTTACTGCCCAAGGCAATGTGCAAAAACTGGTCGCGGACATGCTAAAACAGCATCTGGAATGGGGCCGAGGAATACAGACTGTCGGCGAAAAGATGATCGAGCAGGAGCAGGATCGCGCCAAATTGCTGGAAGCCGAAAAGCAGGGCCAGCAGGATATACTGGACCTCTATCTTCGCCAGCTCGACGTCATCCAGCAGATTGGCGGAGCTGCCGGGACGATCGCTGGCTTCGTAAGTGGCCTCTATACTGGCAACTTCTCCAGCGTTGGAGGGAGCTTTGGCAACCTTCTCCAGGGCGTCACCGGCATGGTGGGCAAGGACGGGTGGGATAAAGTCACGAGCAAGCTGGATCAGATTTTTGGCGGCAATGGCTCTTTCGCGAAAACGATGGGCGGCCTTCTGAATGGCGGCGCGACGGGATCGGCGGCCAGCAAGCTTTTGCTGGGCAGCCAGGGTAGCAGCATTGGATCGTTTATCGGCGGCGCGTTCGGTGAGAAGCTAGGCGAGAAATTCCTAAAGACCGGACTGGAAAGCCTAGCCAAGGGCTTGGGCGATTTTGCGGGGCCGATCGGCAGCATCGTGGGTGGCCTAGCCGGTGGGATATTGGGCAAGCTCTTCAGCGGCACAAAATATGGCTATGCGAGCGGCATCAACGTGGGTGCGACCGGCGGTGTCGATTACAATCAGGTCAGCAATAGCGGCGGTCGTTATTCTGCCGGCCAGAGCATGGCGACTGCATTCGGGTCATCCCTCTATGATATCGCGAGCGCGCTCGGCGGCGGTCTGAACAGTGGCCTCAATCTCGGGTCGCTCGGGATGCGCAACAAGAAGTATATCTTCGATCCGACCTCCGGCACATCTGCTGATCGCCAATCGTTCGACACGGCGGAAGAAGCCATCGCGGCGGCGATCCAGAGCGCGCTCGATAAGGGCGTCATCACCGGCATACGCGCATCGACGCAGCGCCTGCTCAGCGCCGGCGGTGATCTGCAATCCGCCCTGGACAAGGCGGTGCAGTTCGAAAGCGTTTTCACGGAATTGAAGGCGATGACCGATCCGGTCGGGGCAGCGATCGACACGCTGGACAAGCAGTTCGCCAAATTGCGCGCCGTGTTTGCCGAGGCTGGCGCCAACGCGGCGGAATATGCCGATCTTGAACAGCTCTACCAGTTGAAGAAGGTCGAGGCGATCAAGCAGGCGAACAGCGAAGCGGAAGAACTGAGCCGGGATCGGCGCACGCTGGAAGCACGCATCCTTGAATTGCAGGGCAAGGATCTGCAGTCGGTCGCGATGCTGCGCCAGATCGAAATCGAGCAGATGGACGCGAGCCTGCGTCCCTTGCAGCAGCGGGTATGGGCGATGGAGGATGCCAGCGCGATCATCGAAAAGATGCAGCCGCTGGTCGATTCGTTGCAGGCCTATCGCGATACCCTGTTCGGCCAGGACGATGGCGCGCTGTCCTACCGTGCTGCCCTCATCAAGCTGATGCAGACCGGCGGGCTTGCGGCCGGGGGCGATGCCACCGCGCTGGCCAACCTGCAGGGCGTCAGTCAGGATTTCCTGACATCGGCGCGAAACAATGCGTCGAGCATGGCCCAATATCAGCGCGATGTCGCGATGGTCGCGCGCTATGTCGACGGCGGCATCGACGCGGCGCAGAACCAGATCGACGTGGCGCAGGCAACGCTGGACGCGACCAACGCCAGTGTCCTGCTGTTGACCTCGATCGACGACACGCTGCGCGCCGCGGCGGACGCCGCCGCGATCCCCTCCAGTAGCGCGACTGGCAGCGCCGGCAGCACGGCGGACCTGGGGGCCAAGATCGACGCCCTGAAAGCCGAGCTGGAGCAGATGCGCGCCGATAACAATGCAGGCCATGCCGCCACGGCAGGCAATACCGGCAAGCTGGTGCGCACGCTGGACAATGTGACCGCGCAGAGTGGCGGCGACGCCCTTTCGACGGTGCCTGCGGCATGATGGTCGTGCCCCCCGTCATCGTGACGGACGCCATGCTGACGGCCAGCAATGTGCCGGAGACCGACCATCCCGAATGGTCGTCCAGCACCACCTATCCGCTTGGCTATCGCGTCATCAAGGCGGCGGTCCACCGCGTCTATGAAAGCGTCGCGGTCGAGAATGCCGGTCATGATCCCGAAGAAGAAGCGAGCAGCTGGTGGATCGAAGTCGGCGCCACAAATCGATGGGCCATGTTCGATGAGGGGGTAGGATCGGCAACGCGACAGACGGACAGCATCGCCGTCACGATCGCGCCGGGTCAATATGTCGATACCGTCGCCATCCTCGACACGGACGCGGTCACTGTCCGGGTGCAGGTGTCCGTCGGCGGGTCGGGTGTTTATGACGAAACACTGACGCGGGAGGCCGACCAGGCCAATCTGATCTTTCGGGATTTGCCGATCGATTCGGCCGCCTCGATCAGCGTAACGGCGTCCGCTAGCGGTTCTTCCGCCTATGTGGAGATCGGGACGCTGATCGTCGGCGCGATCGTCGACCTGGGCATTACGGAAACCGGCCCCTCGGTCGCCATCACCGATTTCAGCCGGCGCAATACCGACGATTTCGGGACCACCACGGTGGTCGAGCGGGGATGGGCCAAGCGGATGGGCATCCGTTCCCTGATCGACGCCGCTGACGCGGACATCGTACAGCGTCGCCTTGCCGCGCTGCGCGCCCGCGCCTGCCTGTGGATCGGCGAGGAGGAATATGACAGCCTGACGATCTACGGCTTCTTCAAGGATTTCTCGATCGACCTGTCGCTGGTCGCGAAAAGCTATTGCACCTTGACGATCGAGGGGCTGACCAATGTGCCGCCGCTGCCTCAATCGCCGATACAGGAAGCGATCGACGGGCTGGAGGATCTGCTGATCAAGCCCGCGCCGGACTATATCGCCAAGGCCGTGTTACTCATCAAGCCGAACGGCCGTGTCGGCGCGATCATGCTGACCAACAGCCAGATTCAGACCGGCTTCGACGCAGAGCTCGATGCCCTTCGGCTGTTCAAGCCGGGCACCGACGACCTGTTGTTCGAGGTCGGCGATGACGGCATCGCCATGAACGACGTGCAGGTGAACCGGATCAAGGCTGGCACCGGCAACAGCGCCCAGTTCGGCAGTGCGACGGCATCCGGATCGCTGGCGGGGACCGGGGCGGCACAGGTCGTGCTGAGCAAGTCGGTGACGCTGCTGGCCCCCGGTTCAATCCAGGCCGTCGCGGCGGTGGCGACGGCCTATAGCGGCACGCCGGCGGCCGCCGATCTGGCGTTGTATATCGACGGCACCGAAGTCTTCTCGGCCGGTGGCGCGGCCGCCGCACCTGCGGTGCCGTTGTCGGGATCGAAGAGCGGCCTTGCCGCCGGCACCTATAGCGTGGAGATCATGTTCAATGGACCATCGACCATGACCGTGAACGGCCGCAACATCGCCACCACGATCATCTACGACTGATGATTGTCGTCTTCTTCGCGCCGTCGGACGGCCGCATCATCCAGTGCGATACTGGTCCGGACTTCGAGATCAAGGCCGACGGTCGGCCCTATGTCGAAGTGGACCAGTATCGCGGCAACTGGGATGTCACCCATCGCGTCGTGGACGGCGCGCTGGTGCCGATCAGCTGAACTAACCGAAAAGGACCAGCAATGAGCCATCCGATGGGGTTGTCCCCCGCCGGCGCCCTGATCGTGCGCGCCGGCGAACCTTTTGCCCTGCGCGTGATCGTGACCGACGCCCAGGGCGTGCCGCAGGATATGGTCGGCAAGACCTTCGCCCTGGCTTTCCTGATCAGCGGGCAGACCGACCCCTTCCTGGTGCGGGACAGCTATCTGGAGGAAGGCGGCAAATCCGCCCTGCTGATGGGGGATGCCGCCGCCGCGACGCAGATATTCCTGACCGGTGCATCCAAGGCGATCAGCTATTATTTCACCGAAACGACCAGCGGCGCGTCCTTCACCCATTATTATGAGCAGGTTAAGGTCGAACCGGGGCCGGATTTCCCGACCGATCGTGCGCCGATCGTCGCGGCCATCCCGGCGATCGAGGTGACGATGGACGCGGCAACGCTGGCGATCGTCCAGCGCGGGGCGGCGGGTGATCGTGCATCGCTGGAATTGTTCAAAGCCGACATCATCGATGAGCCAACGGCCGCGGCGATGGATGCACATAATCGCGCGGAGGCAGTCGCGGCGGTGGCGCCGTTCGTCGAGACCGTGGAAAACCTGGTCGATCAAGCCGATGCCGCCAAGGGCGCCGCGAACACATTTCGTGGGCAAGCCGAGACAGCGGCTGGTCGGGCCGAGATTGCGGCCACCACGGCGCAAACCATCGGTAAGCTATACAGCACAACGGGCGAGGGCCTGGCGCAAACGGACGAGGGCGCGCCCTTTTGGGTGCGATCTGCCGACGATCAGCGCGTCGCAGAAGAATATCTGAAGCTGGCGGGCATCGCGGTTCCGACCGGTAAGACCACGCCAAGCGCGGAACTAGTCCTGTTCGTCGCGGACACGGTTCGCCGAACGGATGGTCCCGCCATGCCGAATGAGGCCGCCGTTCAGTGGAAAAATCTGCTCGGCCAGCTGTGGGCCTATTTTTATTCCCAGGGTGGCTTCGACCTCCCGGGCTTCAAGTTCGGACGCCCTTCCGATAGCGGGCCGTTTCTGCGCGGGACGAACCGATTGGGTCAATCTCCCTTCGGCGTCGATGACGACGGCGCGGTTATCCTGCCCGGTGGTCGGCTGACGGGCGACGTGCGCGGCGGCATGAGTTATCGCAATGATCTGGGCGACCTCATCATCGGCAGCGAAGAGAGCGGCACCCGCCTGCCCGGCATGGTCGTCCGCGAGATCAGCGATGCCTATGTGCGATCCGTCAATGGCCTGGGCCAAGTCAATTTCGTAGCCGATGCCAGCGGTTTCAGGTCCGGCGACGGCGACGATGGCGGCGTGATCCCCCCGCCCGAGCCGGTCATCGACGTGCTTCCCATGATCGGGTCCGAACTGTTCCTGACCAGCGACCGCGCATTGCCGCTCTATGTCGAGAATATCCGCATGTCGCGATCGGACGACCGTTTTGGACGTGTCACGATCGACAGTCGGGCAGGTCCACCAGCGAAATCCTTTTGCGGCAGTTCGGTTGATAATGTGATCGAACTGGACCCGTCGCGCATGGGCAGCACGGCGACACTGACCGTGCGTACCATCGGCAACCGGACGGCGCGACTGGTGAAGACGCTGAGCGTCATGGTCAAGACGGTGCCGCTCGCTGCCGCAATGACCGTGATCCTGATGCTGTGGGGCGACAGCATCACGAACCGCCAGATGGCGCAGTTTATCAAGGCCTATCTGGAGTCCTGGGGCTTCACGGTGATCTTTGTCGGCACGATCAACGGTTCTGCATCCTCCACCGATGCGCAGAATGTCGCAGGCCCGCTGGGTGAAGCCCATGAGGGATGGGCGTTCAGCGACGTGCTGGGCTATGACATGACGGATGGAGACATTCCCTATGGCCCGCTCCCCGTGGGGCAGGAGGCCGCCTATATGGCGCTGTCCAAGGCGGAAAAGAACAAGTGGAACCCGTATCTCTGCCCGGTCGGCAGTTCATCCGCCTCCACGCCCATCGTCACCGTTGGCGGCCAGCAATATCGGGCTGACCTGAGTTTCTTCGAGCAGCGTTTTGCCCCGTTCGGTTTCGTGCGCCCTGACATCGTCCCGCTCAATTTCGGCATGAACGACCGCAACGAGCAGGGCGCGGTCAAGGCGCTGGAGCAGGTCAATCAGGGCTATGGCTATGTGCTGGACGAAATCGAGCGCGCATGGCCCGCCACCAAGGTTATCGTCTGGTCGTCGGCCATGCCTGTGGACCTGACGGGCGACGCGACATGGCAGGGAAGCTGGGCGGCGATCATCAACGCCGTCACGGCGATCGTCAAAGCGCGCCGTGACGCCGGGAAAATTAATGTCCACCTGTGTTCTGCCTGGGCGCATCAGTCGGCGGAGGCTGGCTGGGCAACCAGCGCTGGCTCGACCGACAGCGTGACCGGCATCCGCACGACCACGATCAGCGACATCATCCATCCATTCGGCATCGCCCGCGAGCAGCAAGCGCTTGCCCTCGCCAGCACCATCGCCTGCATCGCTTAAAGGAGACTATCATGGGCGTTGAATTCAACACCGGCGAACTCAGTTGGAGCCCCGCCGCCGCCGAGCTTATCCTCCCCGGCACGCTTGGCGATCATCTGGAATTTCTGCACGCTGGCGTCGCAGGGACTGACGCATTCCTACGCAATTGGGCGAAGGGAAAAGCCAATGCCCGCCAGATCGGGTCGCCGCTCGATGGGGAAGGTTCTGTTTCGCTGCGTTCTGGAGCCAATTATCTGGAGACATCCTTTGTCGATATCGGCGAGGACATTACCCACCTCATTGTCGGGCGAGAAACCGGCACCGTCGATGCGACCCCAGCCACGCGCTTCATGTTCGTCGGCAACTACGGAGCTTCGACCTCCACTGCTTTTATGGCTGGCTCTGTTACCGGGCCAAGAATGCAAGCGACCTATTCGAACAATGGCGGCAGCACGATCACGACTGTCAGCGGGGCTGCGCTGGCATCTGGATTTGCTTGCCTGATCGGCACTGCCGCGAAAACAGGCCTGAGCAGTTCGAATGATGACGGCCCCACCATCCGTAACATGACCAGCGGCGCTGTCGGGGTCGGCGCGGTGAATGACGGCTATGTGCGCACCAACCCGAACAAGGCCCTGCTGATCGGCAGCGGCTATTCCAGTGTCTACGGCGGCACCGGCGACGTCGTTCTGGCAATGGCCTGGTCACGCCTGTTGACCTCAAGCGAGCGGCTGGATGCCTATGCGTGGGCCAAGATGCTCGCCTCCACCGTCGATATCGCGATCTGATGCGGTTCTGACACGACATTCCACATCTAGGAGCAGCGGCGGATGGCCTCTGAATATTTCGAGCAGATCGGCGCCGTCGCGACCCTGGGGGCCAGCGGGGGCGGCGGGTTCTTCGCTGTCAAGTGGTTTGCCGAATGGATGGCGGGCCGTCTCGACAAGCGAGAAGCCCGCCTTGACGACGCAGCGACCAAGCTGATCTCGGGCCTTGAGCATCGCATCGAGACGCTGACCAACCGCCTGGATGCGGTCGAGACGATGCTGGCCGAATGCCAGAAGATGCACGCCAAGTCCGACGCGGAGGTGATGAAACTCCGCGCGATCGTGGACGGCAAGGGCGAGATTGCCCAGCGGGCGCAGCAGGTTGTCGCGGCCGACCGACTGGCGCGGGCGGCGGAACGGCCGAAGGGAGGCGAATGACATGACCTGGATCACCAACCTACAGGGTCGCATCGGAGTGGCCCAAGATGGCGCGTTCGGCGTGAAATCATTCACCGCTCTGTTCCAAAAGCTCGGTGCTGCGAGGGATCGAGCCGAAGAACTGGCGATCGGTGCAACGGTCCATCTACCAGCCTATGGTATCATGGGCAGCGCGCAACGCCTCGCCCACTTTCTCGCCCAGGTCGGACATGAAAGCGGCTCCTTCAAATATATGGAAGAGATCGCCAGCGGGTCCGCCTATGAGGGCCGCACCAATCTGGGCAACATCCAGCCCGGTGATGGTATCCGATTCAAAGGGCGTGGGCCTATCCAAATCACAGGCCGTGCGAACTATCGCTTCTTCGGCCGGCAGATCGGAATTGATTTGGAACGTCGCCCGGAGATTGCTGCATATCCATCGATAGGGATGCATCTGGCCTGCGCCTACTGGTCGAACCGCAACCTCAACGGGCTGGCTGACAAGGATCTGCTGGAGGAAATTACCCGCAAGATAAACGGCGGCCTCAACGGGCTGGCTGATCGCAAGTCGCGGCTGGTAGCGATGAAGGGGCTAGTAGCATGAAGCCGCCGTGCCTCAAGCTGACCGATCATGGCAGCGAGATCGTCCTGCTGTCCGCCATCGCGATCGGCGTCGTATTCCTGCTCTGGCGGGCGATCGAGCGCAAGCTTGTCGGCGACGGCTTCGATGTGGCCGCCTTCCTGCTGGTGTTGCAGCGGATCATCGAGGCGGTGCAGGGACGCTGGACGCAACGGAGCGTCGATCGCATGGGCCAGAGCCTGGCCAATGCGCCGCCATCCGATCCGCCCGCGACGGAGGCGCGCTGACGGGCATCGGCAAGATGGCGCGCGGCATGGGCAAGGTCGGGCTGGCGATCGAGGGTGCGGTCTACATAGTGACCGCCGGGCGCACGCTTTGGCAGTTGATCCGGCTCAAGCGGCCCGACGAACGCACGGCTGATCTGCCGCATGCTGGCGACAAACCGGCGATCTGAGAAATTCACATAGGGGGCTTTTCCATGACCATCATCCGATGGGCATGCGCGCTGGCGCTTGCCCTGACCCTTTCGCCCGCCATGGCTCTAGGTCACCTCACCGGATCGATGGCTCATCACCGCGAGATCATCGACTTCGCATCCCTCCATGTCCTGACGAAGGAATCTGATGTTGCCAGCGCCCGAGATGGTGCGTCCGATGGTGTAGGACTGTTCGGTTGCCGCGTCCTCTCCGAGATTGGTCTTATAGAAGACGCTTGTGACGATCAGGAGAACGATGTTGCCGCGCTCGTCCCAGTGATGAGAGTGGACGGTGACATTTTCCGCCAGCAGGTAGGTCAGGCTCTCTTTGGGTATGAGAGCGTCGCGCCCGGGCTTCCTCCTGTCTCTGATGTGCCTATGTATGCGCGCGATCTCGCTTGCTTCGGCGCGGGTTTGAGCCGTGAAGCATCGGGTTTCGACATAAACCTCGCGTGCGACGGTGTCTCCCGAGTTCGTGAATATGCACGTATATTCGATAGCAACCTTGTCCCCGTCAAACGTGAAGCGATCGATCGATACGGTCGAGGAAACCCAGGCGCGCTGTCCTTCGCTGGTATGCTTGTTGGTCAGCCGGGCTTCAGTCAGCGCCCTTTGTGTCTGCCAAATCGTCCCGAGCAAACCCGCTACGGCCAAGAGGTTGATCCAGGATGCGAAGATAGACCAGAAAGTAGCGCGATGGGCCTCTTCCGCTGCTTTCTCACCACTGAGCGCGGCGCGCCACTGAGCGCACAAGTCAGCGCTATCGTGATCCTTGGCGGTATAGCAGGCTTCGTCATACCGATTGGGATATGGCCGATAGGTCGACTTCGGCACTGGCGGAGCCGACAATACTATTGGGTTCGCGGCGTGCTGTTGCTGACCGCCGGCTGCTGTTTGGGTCTCGTTAGCTGGTGGCTCAGTAACTTTTTCAGCTGCGGTTAGCGCCAGCCATCCGATCGCGAGAATCGCAATTCGCCATTGCCCGTCGCGCATTCACACCGCCCCATTTGCCCCAGGTCAGTCTTCCCCATGTTCAGTTTAAAGTCCATAGTCCGCAATCCGCTACTGTTAGTCGCCCTGGCGGTGTTCAGTCTTGCGGGCTGCACCACCATCCAGCCCTACGCCACATGCGACAACGCCCGTGCCGCCGCCGTCTTGGCAACGGCCGCCATGGCGCGGATTTGTCCGGTCGCACGGTAGCGACCGCAACAGTCACCTCAATCATCAAGGATATCCTCATGACCATGATCCGATGGGCGTGCGCGCTGGCGCTTGCCCTTATACCCTCGCTCGCGCTGGCTCAAACGACCGGCTCTTCCGTTCAGGCCCCGGCTGGCTATGCCCCAATGCAGGCCCCATGCGTCAAGCAGGTCGATGGCAGCTGCGTTCCCGTTTCCGCTTCAGCGCCGCTGCCAGTGACCGCAATCAGCGGGGGTAGCGGCGCGACGGCCGATCAGGTGCAGGGCGCTGGCGCGGCTGGCGCGGCAGCAACCGGCAATCCTGTCGGCGTGGGCGGTATCTATTCCACCACGCTGCCGACGTTGACTGACGGACAGCGCGGAAATCTGCAACTTGGCGCTCGCTCGGCGCTCCAAGTGCAATTGATGACTGCTGACAGTGCGACCGCCTTTTCAGGGGTGGGCACCGCTAACGACACAGGAAGCAACACGCTCAATGCGCTGAAAGTATATGCGTCAGGCAGTCTCTACAATCCCGGTACAGCACAATGGGTACGTGCGCCCGGCGACACATCTGGAGCCTATGTCGTCGCCAAGGGTAGCGGTTCGATGGCAACCGGTCAGATTTCCGTCGGCACATCCAGCACGTTGGTAGCAGCTGCGCGCGCCGGCAGGTCGAAGATCATGCTGAACGTCGGCGCGGCCAATAGCTGCGCTTTCGGCAATAGCGGCGTCACCACGACAACCGGATTTCCATTGCAGCCCGTTGCCGGAGCCAGTCTCCTGCTGGATACCAGCGCGGCGATCTACGCGGCCTGCTCCGCCACCACGACCGTCAGTTTCATCGAGCAATATTGAGGTTGCGCCAGCGACATAGCGATTTGGATTTGCAGCGAGACTTGACCGTCGGGCGACGATCAGCCGCTTTCAGGATCAGACGATCCTGGGGCTTGGACCTGTGCCGCGAAAGGTGGCGGGGGGCAGGTGTCATCGTTGGTCTACTAGCGCTGCCGGGCAATTATACGTTCGGTATTTGCATGATCTGCCGGAAATGGCATTCTCCAGCAACGAAAGGGGACATCATGCGAAAATTGTTCTTCATCCCGATCATTCTGCTGCTTGGCTGCCAAAATAAAGTAGAAGATACGAAGATAGAGAACATCGACTTCTCAAATTATCAAGAGGTGGAAAAAATCGCTCAGCGATTAGATCCAGATCGCCGCACTCTATTTCAATATTATGCTGCGAGTCGGACGAGCATATTCCCCGGTAAGGAGGTGGTTCGCCCCGATGGGAAGGCCCCAAAAACCGTAGAGGAGGCCATACTTCTAGCAGGAAAAAGAAAAAAGCAGATAGATGATCGCAACATGCTAATTAATGAACGAAATAAACTAGTAGATTTCCATAATAAATTAATTGACAATGGTTCATCAGTTGCAGAAATTGAAGATGCCGATCTTAAGATTAAGGAAATAGATAAAAAAATTAGTGGATTATAGTCTAGCAGAAACCAGCGCTGATGTTGCTGTCCGGCAGCACTCCCTTGGGCTCATTGGGATAGCCCCTTCCGGTCGGCCGGTCATCAACGCCGGAGAACCCGGATTTGTCCGATCAATCCGCAAGAGCGATCAATCCTCCGCCAACTGCTCATGCAGTTTGGCGAACAGTCGCCGCCGTTCGGCGCGCGCCGCGTCGCTCTTGCACTCCATGATCCAGTGATGTGTCGCTGCCATTGCCGTGCGTTTCTCGATCGGCGCCTGACCACGTTCCATCTGCCCCAATAGGACGCGCGAAACGCCAATAGCATCTGCGAAATCGGCTTGGCTCAAACCCATGTCCAACCGCTTCGACTTCAGGTCTTCGGCTTGCATATCGTCTCCACCGTCTGTATCTTGCAACCCTAACCCGCCCCGGTGGCTAGACCGGGGCGGGCGCTTCTAGATTTCGATCGTGAAGATGATCTTCACTTTCCAAATCCGAAGCCGGATTGAGACTGCCATCTCTTTCCTTTCGGGTTTGTCAGCGGGCTTGCCGGGATGGTGTCGCCGTCTGACGAACACATAGATAAGCCACTTATCATTTCCGCGCAAGCAGAATTTGATAAGTGGCTTTTCTTTTTTGAGACACGTCCGCCGCGCCGAACTGCCGCAATTTTTCCGGTGGTTGGATCGCGAGCGGGGGTGCTGGGCTGCAACCCAGCAACCAGCGAGCGTCACACTCGCTACTAGCGGCTCGCGTAGCCGCTTCGCCCCGCACCTGCGCAACAGGCGGGGCTCCTTGTGAGCATAATCCCCTATGGAGTTATTAACGGGCCAGACGCCTTTCGGCGTCGCTGGTGACGATACCGGCTATCTCTTCAATCCCCATGCCGATCTGCTGTTGCAGCGCGAGGCTATCGGCTTCGGCAACAGCGCCTTTCGCGTCGAGATCATCGACCGTCTGTTGGCAAACGACCTGATCCGCGCGAACCATTACAGCAAGCGGATATACTCAGGATCGACACTGCACCTGGGCGTCTTCATCGGCGCGCAGATGGTGGGCGTCCTGCAATATGGTTTCGCCATGAACCCGGCCAGCGCCGGCAGCGTGGTCGAAGGCACCGGCATGACCGAATATCTGGAACTCAACCGCATGTGGCTGCACGACGCCGCGCCCCGCAACAGCGAGAGCAAGGCACTGGCCTATTCGATCCGGCTCATCCGCCGCGTGCGCCCGGCCGTGAAATGGATACAGTCGTTTGCCGATCAGCGCTGCGGCCTGTTCGGGACGGTCTATCAGGCGGCGGGGTTCACCTATCACGGCGAGCATCTGGGCATCTTCTGGGAACTGGACGGTGAATTTTACCACAATTCGCTTGTGACCAATTCGAAGTCGGCGAACGGACCGCGCGCCTCGCACATCCGCGCCAACATCGATCGGGCGACGCGGCACAAGCTGCGCCAGTTTCGATATCTGCGGTTCCTCAAGCCCCGGTTCGCGAAGGGCTGCCGCTACCCGGCGCTGCCGTTTCCGAAGCCTGAGTATCAGTGACGACGATTTCGTAGGCAGTGATTTGTGCAGTTGTAGTTTCCTCCCAGCAGCGGCACTGCACTTATGCGGCCCGTCCATCGGACGAGCGCGGTTCCCCCGCGTGCGAGGACGGTGCGACCCCGTCGGGCCGCTCCAATTTGTCTACGGCCTTAAACCATCCTCGTTTGGCCACGCGACGCTGGCGCGCAAGATGCGCCCGGTCCAGATCGTCGGCGATATCGAATGTCATGGCGTTGCTCCTTCGAGTGAAGAGCGACCATCACATGAATATCAGATCGGCACGGGGCGGATCGGGTGGCGCTCAGCGCTGATTTGACGGGAACTCGCCCGCTCTTCCTCTTGTGGGATTTCCGGCCAGGCCATATCTTCCCCGCATGGCCCGGCCTCCCATGTCCATCGCCGTCGTCGGCGCCGAATATGCGAACAAGCGTGGCCCCGTCCGCCGGTTCGAAATCCAGATATGCGCCCCAGGCGAGCCGGTCGAATTGCGACGCGAGCCCAAGAACCCAGCCGATAGCCGGGCGGTCGCCGTCTATTCCATGCGAGACGTGCAGATCGGATATATCCGGGCCGAACAGGCACAATGGATCGGCGGCCAGCTCGCAATGGTCCGCGCGATCTTTCAGCGCGCCGATCGATTCGGCGCGGTGATCCGGGTGACGTTCGACGGTAGCGCGCCTGTCCTGCCGGTGGAGAAGCCAACGCCGGCACCGCCTCCGCCCAGCTACGACGCCGGATTTGATGAAGACTGGCCGCCGCGCGAACCCAGCGATGATTTCAGCGGGATATGACGAGGGTCGGTGCCGTCCATAGTTATTGACGGCTGAGAGGACGTCCGCTGCGATAGTCCATAAGTTGGTCGACGCGCGCGGCAATGGCCTTCCATGCCTCAACGCCGTCCATATCCCCAGCCGCCGCCAGTTCGCCTATGCGCGTCGCGACATGCGCCGGAGCCTTAGCCCGGTGCTGCTTTACGACCTGCTGGGCGCAGGCCCATAGTTCCCAATCCGTCAGCGTCACTAAGCGCCACCTTCACCGCCATATAGGCGCTGCACTTTGCTGCATATATCGAGCCAGGTCTTTGCCTCCTGATGCTCGTGAGCGTCCATCAAAGATCGGACACGCTCAATGAGGACGTTGCCGACATCATCACCATGCACCTCTAGCATCCGGGCCGCAGCAGACCACTGCTCATCCTCCGGCATATCGCTGCGCGTGATCGGCATGTTACTCGCTCAGCCACTCTATCTCGGCGTCATCCAGCGCCTCGAAAGGATCGCCCTCGGCTCCCGCCTCCTGAAGCCGCTTGCGTAATTCATCGGGCGTCGACGCTGCCCGGAACCGCGGATCAGCCTTCGCCTGGACGGCCAGCGTCCCGATCCAGTCCTCGCGCTTCACCTGCTTAAGCAGCCACGCCCCGAAGGTCTCGCCCTGTTCGTTCGTCTGCATGATGCACCTCTGATTCGGCGGAAGACCGGCGCGAGCATATGGTATCTGCATGGCCGGTTCGATTCCCATTTTGGGCCATCGAACGGGCAAATTTTTTGGCCATGGTATAATGCATGGTATCAGGCGGATTGCGTCCAACAATTTGTATATAAATCAACATGATACTAGCTTAATATGATGGGCTGCCGCTCCGCCAAAATACATTATTCTTGCTGTATAATTCTCATTCTGCGGCGAAGTCGATCGTGGAGGCATGGGTTTTCTCGGCGCGCGGCATTGAGCGGCCTGGCGTCGCTGCGGGGAGCGCAGTCACCGGGTTCGCCAATGGCCGGCGACCGGTTCGGTGCGGCCAAGGCCCCAATGTGGCGATATGCGGTCCCGCAGGATCGAAGCCTGTCGCAATGTCATTTTCGCGCGATCGAGGCGCAGGCGGACATGACGCTGGCGAACGAGCCGCAATGCTTCGATCAGAGCCTGGCGCGGCCTTGACCCCGAGCGCCGGCTGGCGCGTCCGCGACCGTCATTCCATCACCATGACAAACCGACAGTGTCGCGGCGTTCCATGGCAATGCCGCCGACAATGTCAGTCGTCGCCGATATCCTGAGCCTCCCCTACGCCAGCAACGATCATCCCCAGAACGCGGGTCGCCAATTCCATCTCCTGTTCGCTCAGCTTGGCAAATACCGTCGATCGGATGTCCGACAGGATCGGCTGAACCTGTTCGACAACCTCCATGCCGGCTGGCGTGATCTCGATATGGCGCGATCGCTTGTCGTGCGGATTCTCCGTCCGCCGGATCAAACCGTCGGCTTCCAGCGAATTCAGCGTCCGGATCAGCGGCGGCCATTGAATGGCAAGACGGGCCGACAGCAGCGACGTGGTGACCGGCGGCGGCGCGACGCTGAGGACGAAAAGGGTCTGCCATCTGGACCTGGACTGACCGGTCGCGGCCAGCATCCGATTCTCGACATGCGTCCCCCAGCGGCGGGCCGACAGCGAGAGTATTCGGGTCAGCCGGAATTCGACATCGTCCCGCGACCCTTCCGGAAAATAGGCGCGATATTGCGGCGTGCTGCTGTCGAACGGGTCGACTGGATTGGAGTCGTCGGAGGCCATGTCATTCCCATCGCAAGGCAGGCGCACTGAATTTTAGCCCGCCAGTCATTCTTAGCGGCGCTCTTGAATAACTGCAAAATGCCCGTTTTCCGCCGGTCTTCTCGATAGCAAGAGGGCGTTGACAATATATGTATCACGGTACATAAATTATGCAGAGGCCGCAGCAGAAGGCCAGGAGAGGGAAATGACGATGCGATTGAGCACCCAGCACATGCGCGCACATGCGAGCGTCCTGGCCATTGTCGGGGTAGCGATGGCGGCCCTGCCGATCGGCGCAGCCGCGCAGGAAGCCGTGACGGCCGAACCGTCCGCCACGCAGCAATCCGCCCAAGCCGCCGACGCGACCCCCGCCAACCTGCCCGTGACGGACATCGTCGTGACGGGTACGCGGCTGGGTTCCAACTTCAACGCACCGACACCCGTCACCTCGATCGGCGCAGAACGGCTGGATGCGCTGGGTATCACCAATGTCGGCGAAGCGCTGAACCAGCTACCCAGTTTCCGCGCATCGAGCGGTCCGGCGGCCCAGGCCAATCTGGGCGGCAATATCGGTGCGCGACTGCTCGATCTGCGGGGACTTGATCCGCAGCGCACGCTCGTCCTGGTCGATGGCAAGCGTTTCGTGCCCAGCACTGTGCAGGGGTCGGTCGATACCAACCTCATCCCGTCCTCCCTGCTGCGCACGGTCGATGTCGTGACCGGGGGCGCTTCGGCCGCCTATGGTTCGGATGCGGTCGCGGGCGTCGTGAACTTCGTCCTCGACCGGAAGAAGGAAGGGCTGGACGGCGAATTTGCCGCCGGCATGTCGCAGCGCGGCGATGACGGCAATCTGTTCGCCAGCCTTTCGGGCGGCATGAGCCTGGGCGATCGCGTCCATGTGATCGGCGCGGTCGAATATGAAAAGCTGGAAGGCCTGGGCACCTGCACGAGCCGCAGCTGGTGCGATAGTCAGACCCTGATCCTGGGCAACACGCCCGGCGCCGGTGGCCTGCCCGCCAACCTCATCATCGGCGGAGTCAATACATCGACCATGACGCCGGGCGGCTTGATCAACCGGTCCTATAATGCGGCGGGTCAGGCGATCGGCACGACGGCGACCGACCCCCTGCGCGGCACCAAGTTCCTGGCCGACGGCACGCCGGGCCAATTCCAATATGGCACGCTGGTCGGCCCGCTCTTCATGCTCGGCGGCGAGGGACAGGGGCGTAACGGCTTCATCTCCGCGCTGCGGCTCAAAGTACCGCTGGAACGGGTTTCCACCTATGGCGCCCTGACGGCGGAACTGACCGACGATGTGACGCTGACCGCCGACGTCTCCTACGGGCGCGTCAAGGGCACGGTCGACGGCGCCATCTTCCGCGACTTCAATGGTACGCTGCTGGGTCGCATCAAGCGCGACAATCCCTTCATTCCCGCCGCCGTGGCGTCGGCGATGGACGCCAATGGCGTCGCCTCCTTCATCCTGGGCAAGGCGGCGTTCGACCTTGGTCCCGGTCGCGCGACATCGACCACGGAAACCTATCGCGGCGTGCTGGGCGTCGAGGGGAAACTGAGCGACAAATGGACGGTGAACGGCTTCTACCAATATGGTCGCACCAATTTCACCCAGCGCGCGACCAACCTCGTCAACCAAGCCAATCTCCTGAAGGCGGTGGACGCGGTGCAGTCCGGTGGCCAGACCATATGCCGCGTCAATGCCGACGCGATCGCCAGCAACGATGATGCCGCCTGCGTGCCCTTCAATCCGTTCGGCGAGGGGCAATATAGTCAGGCATCGGTGGGTTACATCACCGGCAACGGCCTGCAACATACCGTCAACGAACAGCATGTGGCGGGTATCGACCTGCGTGGCGAGCTGTTCGACCTGCCCGCGGGGCCTGTGACGGTGGCGGTCGGCGCAGAATATCGGCGGGATACGGTTGACGGCACCGCCGATCCGATCTCGGCGGCGAACGGCTTCTATTCGCTCAACGGCTCGGCCCTGTCGGGTGGCGTCACGGTGAAGGAGGTTTTTGGCGAGATCGCCGTGCCGGTGCTGCGCGATTCAGCGGTCGGTTATGCGCTTGATCTCAATGGCGCAGCCCGACGCACCCATTACAGCACGACGGGATCGGTGACGACCTGGAAAGCCGGCCTCGTCTATGAGCCGGTCGAAGGCGTGCGGCTACGCGGCACCCGGTCGCGCGATATTCGCGCGCCCAATATCTTCGAACTGTTCGGCCCGCAGACGCTCCGCTCGATCGGCCTGTCCGACCCGCTGAACGGCGGATTGCAGACCAATCCCTTCGTCATCACAGGCGCAAATCCCGACCTGTCCGTCGAAAAGGCGGACAGCTGGACCGGCGGCTTCGTGATCGCGCCGCGCCACGGCCTGCTCCAGCGCCTGCGTCTGTCGGTCGATTATTACAACATCAAGGTAGCCGACGCGATCGGCGCCCTCGGGGCGCAGACGCTGGTCAACCGCTGCGCCCAGGGGGCCACCAATTTCTGCAGCCAGATCACGCGCGACGCCAATAACCAGATTCTTCAGGTGCGCGACGTCATCCTCAATTCCAATGCGCTCAAGACCAGCGGCTATGACATCGAATTCCAATATCGTCAGCCGCTCGGATCGTGGGGCGAATTGAACGCGCAACTGATCGCGAATATCACCAAGGAACTGACGACCGTCGACGCGCTGGGCGCGGTGGATCGCGCCGGCCAGACCGGCGTCCGCACCGGGACGATACCGGGCGTGCCCGATTATGTGCTGGACGGCGTGCTGACCTGGACGGTCGGCAAATTCCAGTTGACTGGCCATGGCCGCTACATTCCGTCGGGGATTTACTGGACGAATTTCGTCGGGCCGGATCAGGACGGCTATGCCGTGACCGCGCCGAACAGCGTCGACAACAATAATGTGCCGAGCCGCTTCTACCTCGACATGACGGCGCGGGTGAATGTCGATGCCGGCAACGGCCGGACCTTCCAGCTGTTCGCCACGGTGAACAACCTGCTCGACCGCGATCCGCCCGCCATGCCCGGGCCATCGGGCGGTACCAACCAGATCCTGTTCGATCCGGTCGGTCGTGCGTTCAAGATCGGCGCCCGCTTCCACTTCGGTTCATAAGGCGCGGGATCGAGAGGAGCCGAGATGAGCATGACCGCAACCGATCCGTCACCCCCCGTCGTCATCGAGGTGACGGATGTGATCGAGCGCCAGGGGATCAATGCGTTCGTCATCCGTCTCATCGCGATATCCTGGGCGGTCACGTTCCTCGACGGTTTCGACATGCTCGTCATCTCCTTCGTCGCGCCCTATCTGCGCGACGGGTTCGGCGCGGACGTGATTTCCCTGGGCGAACTCTTCGCCACGGGTGTGTTCGGCGCGATGCTGGGCGGGATCGCGTTCGGCTGGCTGGGCGATCTTTATGGGCGGCGCCCGGTCATCATCGCATCGGTCGCGGCGTTCGGGGCCACCAGCATCGCCATGGCGCTCGCGCCGCATATGCAGGCGCTGTTGCTTCTCCGCTTCCTGAACGGCGTGGCTCTGGGCGGGCTGATGCCGCTCGCCTGGGCGCTCAACATCGAATTTGTGCCCAGCCGCTATCGGGCGACGGTCGTGACCGTCATCATGATGGGCTATACGCTGGGCGGCGTGGTCGCCGGACCGATGACGGTCTGGCTCGCCCCCCATTATGGCTGGCAATCGGTATTCATGGTGTCGGGCGTGGCGACGCTGCTGCTCGTCCCGCTTCTCTTCGCCCTGCTGCCGGAATCCGCCCGCTACCTGGCGGTGAAGGGGCGATCGCCCGAAAAAATCGCCAGAGCGCTGAACGCGCTGGCGCCGGGGCTTGGCGCCAGGCCGCAGGATCATTTCGTGGTGACCGACGAAGCGACGGCCTCGACCGGGCAGACCTTCCGCATCGCGACCCTGTTCAAAGGCGACCTGCGCCCGATCACCACCCTGCTCTGGCTCGCCTATATCGGCAGTTCGATGGCAGTCTATTTCAAGTCGAATTGGGGACCGATCATCTTCGAAGATGTCGGCTTCACCCGGACCCAGGCGGCCATGATCATGTCGGTCAGCTCGATCGGCGGTTCGCTCGCGGGGCTGGCGCTCATGCGCTTCACCGACCGGCTGGGTCCGATCGCCATCGCCTTCTATCCGATGCTGGCGGCGCCGCTGCTTCTGGTCATGGGCCTGGCGCCCGTCTCGCTACAGGGGCTGGCCGCTTTCTCCCTGCTCAGCATGGCGATGATCAGCGGCACGCATTTCGGCATGCATTCCATCGCAGGGATTTTCTACCCCAGCGCGATCCGCGCCAATGGCGCGGGATGGGCGACGTCGGTCGCGAAGATCGGCTCGATCTTCGCGCCGCTGCTGGGCGGCTATCTGCTGGCGATGAATATGCCGCCGCGCCTGCTGTTCGTCCTGCTGGCGGCCACGCCGCTGCTCTCTGCCATTTCGCTCGTCCTGCTCGCCCGTGTCGGCAAGCGCCGGGCCGCCCGCAATCCCCTTCCCACCGAAAACATCGTCCTTCCGGCGCAAGCCGCGGCGACGAGGCCCTAACAGGAAATATCATCATGGCTTTAACTGCGACCCCCATCACCCCGCGCTTCGGCGCCGAGCTTTCGGGCATCGACGTCGGCAAGCCGCTGAGCGACGCCGATTTCACCGCCATTAAGGACGCGATGAACCAATGGGGCGTGTGCGTCATTCGCGGAACCGGCTTTGACAACGCCGCCCACATCGCCTTCAGTCGCCATTTCGGCCATCTGGAAACCGCGCCCGCGGTGAAGAACCGGCCCCGCCGCCACCCGAACACGCCCGAGATATTCGACGCCAGCAACCTGACCCCGACGGGCGAGATACTGGTCGATGAAAATATGGTGCTGCACAAAAAGGGCGACCGGCTCTGGCATACCGACTCCTCCTTCATGGACCTGCGCTCGGCCTATTCGCTGTTGCTCGCCTATGAAGTGCCCAAGGAAGGCGGCCTCACCTATTTCGCGGACATGCGCTCGGCCTATGAAGACCTGCCGGCCGATATCCGGGAGAAGGTCGATACGCTGCAAGCCGAACATTCGCTCTGGTATTCGCGCCTGCTCGCCGGTTTTCCGATCACGGAGGAGGAGATTGACGGCCGTCCCAAGGCGCGCCAGCCGATGGTCATGCATCAGGAAGCGACCGGACGCACCGCCATCTATATCGGCAGCCATGCGATGGATGTCATGGGCCTGCCGCGTGCGGAAGGCCGTGCACTTATCCAATATCTGATCGAATTCGCGACTCAGCCGCAATATGTTTTCGGCGTATCCTACGAACCGGGCGATATCGTCATCTGGGACAATCTGGCGACCATGCATCGGGGCGGCGATTTCGACATCTACAAGGAGCGTCGCGACATGCGCCGGACGACCGTGCGCGAAGGCGAGCCGCCCGAACATGCCGACGATCCGTTCACGGCCTATTTTTCCGCGTCGGCGCCAAAGAACTGATCCGTCACGATGCCCGACAAGCCCCGGATATTGGTGACGCGCAAATGGCCCGACCGGGTCCAGGCGCTGATCGCGGAACGATATGACGCGACATTCAACGATGACGACATTGCGCTGACGAGTGCGCAATTGGCGGCCGCGATGCGCGACTTTGATGCGCTCTGCCCCACCATCACCGACCGGCTGGATGCCGGCATATTGGGGGTTGCGGGGCGCCGGGTGCAGATCATCGCCAATTACGGCGCCGGCGTCGATCATATCGATCTTCCCGCGGTGCGGACGGCGGGACTTATCGCGACCAATACGCCCGGCGTGCTGACGGACGCGACTGCGGACATCGCCATCACCCTGATGCTGATGACGGCGCGCCGCGCAGGCGAAGGCGAACGGGAATTGCGGGCCGGGCAATGGACCGGCTGGCGGCCGACCCATCTGCTCGGCACCAGTTTGCGCGGCAAGACGCTGGGGCTGGTGGGCTTTGGCCGGATCGCGCAGGCGATGGCGGAGCGCGCGCGTTTCGGCTTTGGCATGAACATCGTCTATTTCTCGCGACGACCCGGCGCACAGGACGATGAGCGGCGCCTGGACGCCCGCTACGTCCCGGCGCTGACCGACATGGTCGCGCACAGCGACGTCGTATCGCTGCATATTCCGGGCGGCGCGGAAACCCGCAACATCATCGATGCGGGCATATTCGCGCACATGGCGCCTCATGCCATATTGATCAACACCGCGCGTGGCGACGTCGTCGACGAAAGCGCGTTGATCGACGCGCTGGAAACCGGGCGGATCGGTGGCGCGGGTCTGGATGTCTTCGCCGGCGAACCCCATGTCTCGCAACGGCTGCGCGATGCGCCGAACACGGTTCTCCTCCCCCACCTGGGCAGCGCGACGCGGGAGACGCGGGAGGCGATGGGCCTGCGCGCCCTTGCCAACCTCGACGACTGGAGGGAGGGGCGGGTGCCCCGAGATAGTCTGTAATGGGGACGGCCATCGACGATCTTATCGCGGCCGAGCGGTTGCCCCCATCCTATGCCGCGATTGTCGATCGCTGGTGGCGGCCCCTCGCAAGACAAATCGCGCAATGGCATGGGTCGGCCGGACGCACCCTGGTCATCGGCATGAACGGGGCGCAGGGCAGCGGGAAATCCACGGTCTGCCGCTTCCTTCAGGCGTCGTTGCTGCCCGAATATGGGCTGTCGGCTACGGTCGTCGCGCTCGATGATCTTTACCTGCCGTTGCAGGCGCGGGAGCAGATGGCGCAGGACATCCATCCCCTCTTCCGGACGCGCGGGGTGCCGGGGACGCACGATGTCGATGCCGGGATATCGCTGCTGGAGGATATGGCGGCCGGGCGGGAGGTCCTGATCCCCCGTTTCAGCAAGGCGCTGGACGATCGATTGCCGCGGACCGGCTGGACGCGTCATTCCGGCAAGGTCGATATCCTGCTGTTCGAAGGCTGGTGCGTGGGCGCGCGACCGGAGGATGCCACAAGCCTGATCCAGCCGCTCAACGCGCTGGAGGCGCAGGACGACCCCGACGGCATCTGGCGGCACCACGTCAACCATGCCCTTGAAACATCCTATGCCCAATGGTTTTCCCTTATCGATCATCTGGTGATGTTGCAGCCGCCCTCGTTCGACCATGTCCTGAACAACCGGCTGGTTCAGGAACATAAGCTTCGCGCGATCGCGCCGGATGCGCCGGGGATCATGGACGACGCTGCCGTGGCCCGCTTCGTCAGCCATTATGAGCGCCTGACCCGGCACATGTTCGCCGACCTTCCGGCGCGCGCAGATATGGTATTCCCCCTCGATGCGCAGCAGAATGTGATGTCCTGCCAGCGCCTTGCCCACACATGCTTCCCCTGCGTGCAGCCGCAATGTTGCACCGGGATCGTCTGAAAAGGAGCGATGACTATGTCGCCTGAAGATATCGCCCCCATGGACGCCGTGCGGCCGGGCCTGGAATTCCTCTATGCCGCGCATGCGAAACTGGCCGATCCGATACAGATCGGACAGACGCCCGATGGTATGCGGCGGATCATACCGATCCTCTCCGGCAGGGTCGAGGGGTCACGCATCCGCGGCCATATCCTTGGCGGCGGCAGCGACTGGCAGCTCCTGCGTGCGGACGGCGTCACGGTCGCGGACGCGACCTATGCGATCCAAACGGACGACGGCGCGATCATCCAGATCCGCAACAAGGGTCTGCGGCATGGGCCTGCCGATGTCATGGCGCGGCTGGCGAGCGGAGAGCCTGTCGATCCGACGAGCTATTATTTTCGCACCATTCCGGAATTCATCGCGCCCGACGGCCCTTATGAATGGCTCAACAGCAGCATCTTCCTCTGCTCGGGGGCACGCTATCTCGAACTCGATCCAGCTATGGGTCTGGCGCGTCACCTGATCGGCGGAGGCAATAGCTGTCGGCACGGCATTCCCGCCATGCGCCAGTGATAAGGGGGCAGGCCCGCATCTACGGACGCCGGATCGAGAACAGCGGACGCACGGAGCGTCCGAAAAGCGCAAGCCGGTCATGCAGCTGCTCTCGCCCCCGCCTGGATCGACGCAAGCGCGTCGGTGCCGCCATCTGGATCGCCTAGAGCGGGCTGCGTTTGATCGGACGCAAGTCGCACGCTCTAGTTTTATGTTTTCGCATCGTTTTTAGCGAAAAACCGGTTCCCACTTCTCCGCACGATGCTCTAGCCCAAGCCCGCCGCGGCAAGGATGGCCAGCAAGTCCATCCGCTTCACCTTCAAGGATTCGCGCGGGCTGATATCGATCCATTCGTCCAGGGAATGGCCGCGCCCGCCCGTCGCCGCCCGCGAAATAGTGATGGCGGGGATGCCCAGGTTCATAGGCACGTTCGCGTCGGTTGAACTGAAACTCAGCCGTGCCGCAACGCCCTCGGTCGCATAGGCCGCGGCGGTTTGCCGAACCAGCGCCGTGTCGGCACCGGTCATGCCCGCCGGGCGATCGCCGATCAGCACCTTGTCCACGCTGACGGCGCCGTCCCTGGTCGATCGCGCCTTGTTCTCCAACGCCACCGCGGCGTCGACCTGCGCCAGCACGGCCCGCTCCAGCTTGGCCAGCTCTGCCGCGCTTTCGGACCGCATGTCCAGTTGCAGCCACGCCTCGCTCGGGATCGCATTGACCGAGGATCCGCCGCCGACGACGCTGGCGCTGTAGGTTGTCTTGGGCGATGCGGGAACGGCGATGCCGTAGATATTGACGATCGCCTGGCTCATGGCCGCCAGCGGATTGACCAGCCCGAAAGCGCCGAAGCTGTGGCCGCCCGGCCCCTTGAAGGTCAGCCGATAGCGTTTGGAGCCGACGCCACCATTGGTCAGCCCGTCGACCGACCCGTCGTCGATCGAAAAGAAAGCGGCGATGCGATCCTTATATTTCCCCTCGCGGAACAGATGCTTGATCCCGCGCAGGTCGCCCAGCCCTTCCTCGCCGACATCGCCCACGAACAAAATGTCCATCGGGGTCGCGATCTTGCCGGCTGCCAGCGCCTTGATCAGGCTGAGCTGTGTGGCGAGGCCGGCCACGTCGTCGCCCACACCCGGCGCGTGCAGCATGTTGCCCTCACGCCGGACGGTGACGTCGGTGCCCTCCGGGAAGACGGTGTCCAGATGGGCGGACACGACGACCAGCTTGCCGCCCGGCTTGCCGGTGCCGCGCCGCAGGCCCAGCACATTGCCGACCTCGTCAATCTCCACATCGGCCAGACCGGCGGCCCTGAACCGTTCGGCATAGGCCTTGGCGCGGGCGCCCTCCTTGAACGGGGGCGCAGGAATCTGGGTGAGCGCGACGATCGTGTCGACCCACTGGTCATGTTCGCTTTCCAGCGCGGCGAGCGCGGCCTTCACCGCCGGACGCGCCTTGATCGTCGCCAATATCCGCGCGTCGGCGGGGGAATGCAGTGGGGCGCTGGACTGCGCCAAACCGCCCACGGACAGCGACAGGGCCGCGCCCGCCAGCATCGCCTTCATCGCCAACCGCTTCATTATATTCCCCTTAGTCGTTTCTGACGGCGCCGACCCGGCGCCGCCATCGTCCCGCCTGGATCAGAGACGAACCTTCGCCCCGATCGTCATATAGCGACCGATCGTGTCATAGTGAATCGCGCCGTAGGTGGTCAGCGGCGGATCGCGATCGAACAGATTGTTGACGTTGGCGAACAGGGTGAACTTGTCGATATTCACCTGGCCGCCCAGGTCGACATAGACGCGCGCCGCGATGTCGTTGTTGGCGATGTCCAGCGCATGGTTGAACTTGCCGCCGCCGACATAACGGACGCGGGCGTCGATCGACACATCCTGGTTGGTGTAGTTGAGCGATCCGGTGGCGCGCCAGTGCGGCGTGCCGAAGCTGACATTATCGCCCACGTCGCCGGCGCGATCGACCGTGGTCGTGCCGTCGTTGATCAGCACCTTGTCGACATAAGTCGCAAGGCCGCGGATGCGCATCGTGCCGTTCATGCCGCTGCTGACCTTGCTGAGCGGCAGGGTGTAGGTCGCCTCGACATCCACGCCGCTGGTCTTGTACTGGGCCAGGTTGATATAGGTGGTGTAGATGGTCGTGGGCGCACCCGCGCCGTCGCGGACGATCTGGCTGCACAGGTCGCTATTGCCGCTGGCGCAACCGCTGACCACGTCCTGCGCGCCCAGCGACGTGATCGCGTCCTTCAACTTGATGTCATAATAATCGACCGACAAGTTGAAGCCGGGCAGGAAGGTCGGGGTGAACACCGCTCCCAGCGTCAGCGTGCTACCGATTTCCGGCTTCAGGTTCGCGTTGCCGCCGCCATAGCGCGTGATCGAATAAGTGCTGCCATTTTCCGCGACCGTGGTGAAGCTGGTCGTGCTGGTGGTGAACAATTCGGCCAAGCTGCCCGAGCGGATGTCGCGCGAGCGCGATGCGCGGATCAGCAGCGTGTCGAAGATGCGGTCGGTCAGGCCCAGCTTCCACGACCAGATGCCGCCGCTGGTGCTATAGTGGCTGTACCGGGCGGCGCCGTTGATATCCAGCTTGCTGAACGGCTGGTCGAGCAGCGGGACCGCCACTTCGCCGAAGGCTTCCTGCACGTTGAAGCCGCCGTCGAGCGGCGAGAAGTTGAAACGGCTGAAGCCCTTGGCGGCCGAAACGGCGTCGAGGTTGTTGGTGACCTGCTCCTCCCAGCGCGCTTCTGCGCCAAAGGCGACCGAAACCGGGCCGGCCCAGGTCGAGAAGGGATCGCCACGCAGGCTGGCGCCGGTGGTGTCTAGCTTGGTCGTGTAGACGACGCGGGCGACATCGCCGAACACATAGTCGATCGCGGCCTGGCTGGCGGTGCCGGTGCCCAGGATGTTGAGCGGCGAGCAGCCCGAATTGGCGTTGGTCAGGGTGACCCGACAGACGATATTGCCGTTCGCATCCGTCACCGCATCGAGCGCGTTGGTCAGCTTCGATCCGTTGATCTGGTTGTCATAGCTCTGCATGTTACGGTTTTCGCCATGGCTGTAATAAGCCGAATAGCGCCACTGGCCGTCCGCGAAGCTGCCGTCGACGCCGATCGCGCCTTCGATATTCTGGCGATAATAGCCGAAGGTGCGGTAGCCATAATCCTCGAACACGCGGCCGACCTTGACGGTGGTTTCTTTGGCGGCGGCCAACTGGCTCTGGATGGCCTGCGACAGATAGGGGTTGGTCGCCGACAGCGTGTAGGTGCCGCTTTCCGCATAGAAGGGATATTTGGCCCAGATGCGGCTATAGCTGCCGTCCGCCCAGAAAGTGGCGTCGCCCACTTCGAAGCTGGCGCGGGCATAGCTGTTGACGCGCTGATAGGGGTTGGTCAGCGCATATTCGTCGTTGGTGGCGACGCCTTCGCCGCCCACCATGGTCGTGCCGCTGATCTGGCTGCCATATTGGAAGGCGCGCAGCGTGCCGTCCGTGTTGAAGGTCTGGCCCTTGAGCGAACCCGCGTTGATGAGGCCGCCCAGGCTGGTGTTGGACGCATTGACGTCGCGCACCAGAATATAGTCATGGTCGCCCGTGGTCGGCGAGAAGAGGTTGGAACTGCCGACATTCTTGCGCGAATTGCGGTCGAGGATGCCGTCATCCTTCTGATATTCGCCGCCGATCATGAAGTGGCCGCGACCGTCGGCGAACTTGGTGCCGAAGGTGGCGTCCAAACTGTAGCGATAGCCGTCGCCGCGCGACGAGATGCCGTTCTGCGCACCCAGGGTCAGGCCTTCCAGATCGTCGTCCAGGATGATGTTCACGACGCCGCCGATGGCGCCCGAACCCCAGGCCGCGCTCGCGCCGCCGGTGACGACTTCGACCCGCTTCACCAGGCCCTGCGGCACGGTGTTAAGGTCGGACGATCCGGTGAACCGGCGGTTGTTGAGCAGGGTCAGCGTGCGCGTGACGCCCAGGCCGCGAAGGTCCATCGCCGACGAGGAAGAGTTGGTGTTGGCGACGGTGCTGGCCGGCGACTGGGTCGCGCGGAACTGTGGCAGATCGTTCAGAACCTGCGCGATGCTGGGGCGGGCGCCCTGGCGCAGTTCGGTTTCGCCGATGACGGTGGTCGGCGTGGGCGCTTCGAAGCCCTTGCGGTCGATGCGCGATCCGGTGACGACGATCGCCGGAGCCGCTTCTTCGGCAGCTTCATCGACGGCAGGCGCGCTGTTCTGCGCCATGGCCATAGGCACGGAAGCGAGCGACAGGACCAGCGAGGCGCTGGCGGTGCCGGCCATCAGCAGTCGGCGAAATCCGTGTTCAACGATAGGCATGTGATAGTCCCCTTATGCTCTTGCTTTGGTGGTGGCCGCGACCCGAGCGGCTCTTTTGCGATGTTTGTGAAATCAGTCGGCGACGCGGCGGAAGGCGACGTCGTAGGCGCGGCCTTCCCCGAAGCGCAGCGTGGTGACGGCGCCGGTTGCGTCGCGTTCGAACTTGACGGTGATGCGCGAGGATTGCGGCATCGCCTCGCCGGTGAAGACGTCGGCATAGGCGGGCGCGAGCGGCTGGTTGAACCAGCGCGGACCGCTGTAGATCAGCATATCGCCATCCTGCCGGAAGCTGAGGCAGGCGAAGCTGTCGATGCCGCAGAAACGACCGACATAGGGCTTGGGATCGAAGGCGGTGACGGCGTCCATCTTGCGATAGGGGATGTTCTCCCCCTCCCGATTTTCCCGCACCAGTCCGGTCTTGCTGAAGGCAAAGACATCCTCGCGCTGCGCCCAGCGGCCGGGGCCGACCGGGGTCAGCAGCTTGCCGTCGGCGCGCAGCCGGCCCTGCTCGTCGGCATCGAAGCGGACGGGAAATCCGGTCATGCCGTCGGCATAGACGCCCGAAGGCACGGCGCCCTTGGGCGTATAGGGCTTGGCTTTGTAGGGCGGCAGGAAGATGTCGGCGACATCGCGGCCCAGCGTCGGCGTGTCGGCATCGCCCGTATTGCACAGCAGCGACACGGCCAGCTTCTGCCTGGGATAGCGGGCCATCCAGGCGCGATAGCCGCCGGTCGAACCGCTATGGCTGACTTCCTGCACGCCATGATGGTCCAGGTTCACCAGCGCCAGCGCATAGGCGATCGGCGTGCCGTCGTTCAGCTTGGTCGGCGTCTGCATCTGCGCGGTGAAACCGGCGCCGAAGCGATCGGCGTCGAGCGCCGCCTGCCACTTCACCAGGTCGCCCACCGTCGTCAGCAGGCCGCCATTGCCGTAGGCGTCCTCGATCACCTGGTCGTTGCGATAGGCGCCATCCTCAAATTCATAGGCGCCGGTCCGCCCGACGACGACATCGGCATGGTCGTCGCGCCATCGCGTATGGGTCATGCCCAGTGGCTTGAAGATGCGATCCTGGGTGAAATCCGCTAGCGACTGGCCGCTGACCCGCGCGACGATGATCGCGAGCAGATTATAATTGCTATTGCTGTAGAGATAATGGCTGCCCGGCGCGAAATTCAGTTCCTTCTGCCGCGCGACGATCGCCAGCATGTCCTGATTGTCGGCGGTGCGGCTGTTGCGCGGCCAGCCTTCGATCGCGGCGACCGATCCCCAGTCGCGCAGACCGCTGACATGGTGCAGCAGGTGGCGGATCGTCACCGGCGCGCCGTAATCGGGCATTTCGGGTACGAACTTGCGGATATCGTCGTCCAGCGACAGCTTGCCTTCGCGCGCCAGCATCAGCGTCGCGGCGGCTGTGAACTGCTTGGAGTCGGAGCCGGCCTCGAAAATGCTGTCGACGCCGTTCGGCACGCCCAGCTCCAGGCTGGCCATGCCATAGGCGCGGATCGCGATCGGCTGACCGTCGCGCGATACGGCGACCGCACAGCCTGGCGCAGCGGGCTTGGCCCAGCGCGCGAACAGCGCATCTATCCGCGCAAGGCTGGCCGGGTCAGCCTGAGCGGGCAAAGGCGCGGGCAGGGGTGCTGGCGCCGCGGCGGCGGCCGTGCCGGCAAAGCAGAAGGACAGGAACGCCCCCGCAAGCGAAGGCAGCTTGATCGTCATGTCGGATTCCCCATGCGCCCGCCTTGCGTGGGCGGGGGCTCATCTTGTCGTTCCGCAACCGATGGCGCGGGTCGCATCAGCCTCTAGCCGGAGTCGCTGTCATGAACCTGACACATGCGGGAAAAGCGCCGATCACACGCAATCAATGGCAAGCGATCGACTCCCGCCCTTCCCTTTTGCGTCGGGATGCGCCATGCGTCGCGCAATCCTGTTGCCTTTGAGCCGATTGCCTTCGAGAGGGTGCCGCGTGCCGGAGTAAGCTATGCGGTTGTTGCTGGTGGAAGATGACGAACGATTGGCGCGCGGCATGGTCGCGTCACTCGAAGCAGCTGGTTTCGCCGTCGATATATTGACCAGCGGCGAGGATGCGTTGCGCCTGGTCGGCCAGGAACCCTATTGCGCGATCGTCCTCGACTTGGGCCTGCCCGACATGGACGGGCTGGACGTGCTGAGCCGTTTGCGTGCGCGCGGCGCGACGACGCCGGTGCTGATCCTGACCGCGCGCGACATGGTCGACGATCGGATCAACGGGCTGGACCGGGGCGCCGACGACTATATGGCCAAGCCGTTCGACCCGCGAGAACTGGAATCGCGCATCCGCGCGCTGGTCCGGCGCAGCCAGGGCACGCCCGATCCGGTGCTGCGCATCGGCGCGCTGGCCTTCGACCGGTCGAGCCGGACCGTCTATCTGGACGACCATGTGCTGGACCTGCGTCGCCGCGAACTGGCGGTGCTGGAAACGCTGATGGGTCGCCCCGGCAAGGTGGTGGCCAAGGAAAGGCTGTCGGCCGAAATCTTCAACTTCGACGACGCCGTCACGCCCAATGCGCTGGAAGTCTATGTCGGCCGCCTGCGCCGGAAGCTGCAACCCTCCGGTCCGGCCATTCGCACGATTCGCGGCCTTGGCTATATGATCGAAGCCGCCTGACGGCCCGATTCCCGATGCGCCAGTCTCCCCATTCGCTGCGCCTGCGCCTGACCGGCGCGGTGCTCATGCCGCTGGCAGCGCTGGTGCTGCTCTTCTGCATCATCACCGCGCTGGTCACCCATGATACGGAGGCGACCACGGTCGATCGCGTGCTGATCGGGTCGGTGCGGACCTTGAGCCTGGCCTATAACAGCCCGGCCGCCGATCGGGAGCGGCTGGTGCCGCTGGTGATCCATCTGCTGCGGCGACGGGCGCGCCCGGTGGTGCTCTACAGCGTCTATCGGGGAAAAACGCTCGTGGCCGGCGACCCTGCGCTGCGGCCGCCGGTCGATTATCGCGAAACATGGGACGGCGTCATCGATCGACACCGGCCCGCGACATTCGTCAACGCCTATCGCGAAACGCCGATGGTGCGCGGCTATCTGGACCCGGCCGACGCGCAGCAGGTCACGCAGGCCGCCTATCTGCGCAGCGGCGCGCTCCACGGCAAGCCCGCCAGGATCGCGACCGAAATCCGGCGCGTGGATGGCGCCAAGGCCTTGGTCGTCATCCAGGTCGCCGACTATATGGACGATCGCGCCGCTTATGAACGCACCTTCCTGCAACAGGTGGTGCTGGCGGGGCTGGCGGCGTTGGCGATTACCGGCCTGCTCTTCTGGTGGGCGATCGAATGGGGCCTGCGGCCGATGTCGGACCTGACGCGGCAGGTGGATCGGGCGCGCCGCGACGCGTCGCCCACCTTTCGCCTGGAAACGCCCGAAACCGGACCGATCGAAATGCAGCCCTTCGTCGCCGCCTTCAATGGCCTGATGGCGCGGCTGGAGCGCGCGACGGAATCCTTGCGCCAATTCACCTCCAACGCATCGCACCAGATGCGCACGCCGCTGGCCGTCGCCCGCGTGCAGCTCGACGTGCTCGACCGCTACGGCCCCACTTCCCCGCAAGGAAAGGCGGCGCTGCAGGACATTCCGCACGCCATCGATTCGCTGGAACAACTGCTGCGCCAGTTGATCGCGCTTGCCCGCAGCGAAGATCAGGCCGGCACGCAATTGCAGCCCTTCGATCTGGCGGAGGTCGCCGCAACGGTGACGGGTGAACGCGCGGCGCAGGCGCCCGCCGATATCGACATCGGCTATGAAAAGGACGCCCCCGGCAGGCTCATGGCCATGGGCCAGTCCACGCTCGCGGCCGAACTGATCGGCAACCTGCTCGACAACGCCATCCGCTACAACCGGCCAGGCGGCACGGTGTCCGTCCATGTCGGCCGCCGCGATGACGCCGTGACCGTCGCGATCGACGATGACGGCCCCGGCATCTCGGCGGCCGATCGCGACAAGGTCTGGGATCGCTTCTACCGCGTCCCGCGCCATAATGCGCCGGCCGGTACGGGCCTGGGCCTGCCGATCGCGCGCGCCATTGCGGAACGGATGGGCGCCACCATCACGCTGGAGGACGGCCGAACGGGCCGGGGCCTGTGCGCCATCGTCAGCTTCCAATCCGTACCCGACTGACGCCCGGACGACGCCCGCCGCCGCCCGTGTGACAGGTTCATGTCAGCGCCAGCCGCTATCCCCGCGCCAAAGCCGATCCCGGCCCAAGGGGAATATCCGATGCTGTCCACGATCTTTCGCCGCAAGGCGCTGCGCACCCTGACGCTGGCCAGCGCCGCGATGATGATGACCGCGGCCTTCCCCCTCCATGCCGAGGAAGAGGAAAGCGGCGGCACGCTGCAACCCACCACCGTTCCCAGCACGCCGATCGCCGGCGACTTCAGCTTCGCCGCGATCGGCAACCTCATCTACCTCCGCCCGATGCTGGCGACGTTGGAAAGGCAGGCGCCCGACATGCTGCGCATCCTGCGCGGCGCGGACGTGACCTTCGGCAATTTCGAGACGACCGCGCTCGACCTCAAGACCTTCAGGGGGTCGCCGCAGGCCGAGTCCGGTGGCACCTGGATGCTGGCAGACCCGGCCGTGCCCGGCGACGTCGCCAAGATGGGCGTCGACATTGTCGGCCACGCCAACAACCACGCCACCGACTGGGGCGTGGAGGGGATGCTCGACACGCTCGACCTGCTGGACCAGGCCCATCTCGTCCATGCCGGGACCGGCCGCTCGATGACCGCCGCCCGCGCGCCATCCTATTATGACGGACCGCATGGCCGCGTCGGCCTCATTTCGGCGACGACCAGCTTCACCCCCATGACCCCCGCCGCCGATCCGCTGGGCCAGGTGCCCGGCCGCCCCGGCGCCAACACCATCCGCAGCACGGAAATCGGCCTGGTGTCGGACGCGGACCTTGCGACCATCGCGCGGCTGGCGGGAACGAAGCCGGGCGCGGCGGTCAAGATGAAGGGGCGGGAGTTTCGCGCCACCGCCCATCCCGCCACCCCCATGACGATCGAATATGATCTCAACGCAAAGGATGTGAAGGCCAATCTGCTCGCCGTGCGCCAGGCCAGGCAGAATGGCAATTTCACCGTCTTCTCGCTCCACAATCATGAGCCGGGCAACGCCTTCCAGACCCCGGCGAATTTCGCGCAGGGCCTGGCGCATCAGGTGATCGACGCGGGCGCCGACGTCTATGTCGGCCATGGCCCGCACCAGTTGCGCGGGATCGAAATCTACAAGGGCAAGCCGATCTTCTATTCGCTCGGCAATTTTGCGATGATGAACAACAGCCTCGATGACGTACCGGCCGACATGTACGACCAGTTCGGCGTCGAACCCGGCAGCGTCACCACGCCCGAACTGCTTGCAGCCCGCAACGCCAAGGAATTTTCCGATCCCAAGCTCTATGAAACGGTGATCGCGGTCAGCCAGTATCGCGATGGCCGGTTGAGCCGGATCAACCTCTATCCGGTGGATCTGGGCGTGAGCGCGACCGGCGCCGGTCGCGGCGTACCCCACATGGCGGACAGCGCGACCGGCGCGCGCATCCTCGAAAGGCTGCAACGGCTGTCGCAGCCTTTCGGCACCCGGATCACGATCGAGCGCGGCGTGGGCGTGATCGCGATAGCCGCTCCGCAATGATGCCGTAAGGCGCGAATGTATCGCGCCGGCCCGGCTGCGCTGGTCGCGTGGCCGCCGCCTGCCCGTCACGCCCCGCCCCGGAGCCATGCCGATCGGGCCTCTACGGCGATTTGACCATGACGGATCGGGGAAAGTCCGTTATTGCGCACGCCATGGTTCGTCGGGGTTTCCTTCTTTTGTGGATGATCGTCGCATCGCTCATGGCGGCGTCGGTGGTCCATGCCAATGAAACCATCTCCGCCTCCGCCATCGAATGCTCCGGTTACGTCCATGACGACGGCGATTCCAATCCGTCGCCGGGCGACGCCGACAAGGCGGTCCCGCATCATCATGGCGGATGCCATAGTGCCGCGTCGCTGCTGCCCCGGACGATCGCGCCCATTTTCTTCGATATCCAGGCGGCGCCCAAGACTGCCGCCACCTCCAGGGCCTTTGGCCGCTGGGCACCCGGCCCCGATCTGCGTCCCCCCATCGCCTGATTGACGATCAAATCGCTGTGCCCGCCTCCGGCGGATGTACGGCTTGATGCGTATCAATCGGGATTTCCTATATGCACAGGATCATCGCGGCCGTTCTGGCCGCCACCTCTTGCGTCGCCGTTGCGCAGGCGCAGGATAATATTGCGACGGGGCAGCCCGTCGGCCCAGCCCTCACCCTCGACCAGGCCGTCGCCATCGCCGGCGGCAGCGCCCCGGCCGCCGACGCGGCGCAGGCCGGCATGGACGCCGCGCAAGCGGCACGCACCGTCGCCGGCCTGCGCCCGAACCCGGAACTGCAGTCGCAGGTCGAAAATGTGGTCGGGTCGGGCCCCTATGGCGGCGTCCGTCAGGCCGAAACGACCGTGGGCCTTAACATTCCCATCGAACTGGGCGGCAAGCGGTCCGCCAGGATGGCGGTCGCGGACGCCCAGTCTCATCGCGCAGTCCTCGTGGCGGCTATCACGCAAGCCGACATCCGGCTTCAGGTCACGGCTCTCTATATCGACGCCATCGCCGCGGAACGCCGGATGGCGACGGCGCGCGACCAGCTTCGGATCGCCCATGACGCCCTGAACGCCGCCCGCATCCGCGTACAGGCAGGCCGCGCCTCCCCGCTCGAGGAACAGAGGGCCGACGTCGCCAAGCTCAACGCCGAGGCCGAGGTGCAAAAGACGCAGCGCCTGGCCAATGCCATCCGCGCCAATCTGGAGCGCCGCATCGGGCAGCCGGTTGCGGGCGCGCTGGACGGGGCGGCGCTCGATCATCTGCCACCCGCATCCTTCGGGCCGACGATGGCGACCGGCGCCGGCACCCTGGCGCTGGCGGCGGCCGATGCGGATCTTGCCATGGCCGATGCCGGCGTGCGGCTCGCCCGGTCGCAACGCATACCCGATGTCACGATCGGCCCGGCGGTCCGGCGCCTCTCCGCCACCAACGACACCGCTGCCGTCCTGTCCCTCTCCATCCCGATACCGCTGTTCAACGCGGGTCAGGCGGCCGTCGCGCAGGCCAGCGCGCAGCGCATCCAGGCGGAAGCGCAACGGCGCATGACCGCGCTCGATGTCGAACAGGCGATCACGGATGCGCTGGCCGAAGCCGACAATGCAGCGACCGCCGCGCGCAATGCCAACGGTCCGGCCCTCGCCGCCGCACAGGAGGCAGCCCGCATCGCGCGCATCGGCTATCGCGAGGGGAAATTCGGCCAGATCGACCTTCTCGACGCCGAACGGACCCTTGCGCAGACCCGTCTCGCCGCGATCGACGCGCTCGCATCCTACCAGAACGCCAGGGCCCGGTTGGAGCGATTGATCGCTCCCGCGCCCGTACAGGGAAACTGATCCATGACCATCACACACGCAAAAGCGTTTCTTCTTCCCATCACCCTTGCCGTCCTGCTCGCAGGCTGCGGCGGCAGCGCCGGAAACGACGCGGGCGATGCCGCTTCGCCCATGGAGCACGGGGCCGTCGGCGAAACCACCCACACAGAAGAAGAAGGCAGGATCATCCTGTCGGACGATCAGATCGCGTCTGCCGGCATCCAGCTGGGACGGCCTGTGACCGGCGGTTCGGGTACGCTGGAATTGCCCGCAACCATCGAAGGGGATCCGCAAGGCACGCAGGTCGTTGCCGCGGCAATCGGCGGGCGGGTCGTATCGCTGACCCGCAATCTGGGGCAGTCGGCCGGTCGCGGCCAAACCATCGCCATCATCGAAAGCCGCGAAGCCGCCGTGCTCAAGGGCGACGTGGAGGCGACCCGCGCCAGGCTGGCGTTGGCCAATTCCAACCTCGCCCGCGAACAGCGCCTGTTCGCCCAGCGCGTGTCGCCCGAACAGGATCTGATCGCCGCCCGCACCGCCGCGATCGAGGCGGGCATCGCCTATCGGCAAGCCCAGAGCCAGGTGTCCGCGGCGGGCGGCGGCGGTGGCGGCCTCAACCGGCTCGGCATCGCCGCGCCCGTCTCGGGTCAGGTGATCTCGCGCAGCGTCGTTCTGGGCCAGACGGTAGCGGCCGACACGGAACTCTATCGGATCGCCAATCTGTCCAGCGTCTCGATTGCACTTCATCTCCAGCCTGCTGATGCGGGCCGGGTCAAGCCCGGCAACCGCGTGATCGTCAAGGCTGCGGACCGTGAAGGGGCCGCCCGGATCAGCTTCGTTTCGCCCGTGCTGGACGCGCAGACCCGCATGGTGCCGGTCATCGCGATGCTGGACAATCGCGCGGGCCGATGGCGTGTCGGAGAGCCGGTGACGGCATCGGTCGACCTCGCCGACAGCGGCGGGGACGGCGCGATCCGCATACCCACCACCGCCGTCCAGACCGTCGAGAACAAGTCGGTCGTGTTCGTGCGGACCGACAGCGGTTTCCAGGCTGTCCCGGTCACACTCGGCGACAATAGCGGCAGCAGCGTGATCGTGCGCGCCGGCCTCAAGGGGACCGAACGGATCGCGACCACCAACAGCTTCACGCTCAAGGCCGAACTCGGCAAGGGCGAAGCCACCCATGAGGATCATTGAGCCATGATCGCTCCCATCGTCAACTGGGCGGTCCACAAGCGCTGGCTCGTCCTGCTGCTGACCGCCATCGCCGCCGTCATCGGCGGCGTCGCCCTGTACCGCCTCCCCATCGACGCCGTGCCGGACATCACCAACAACCAGGTCCAGATCAACGTGCGCGCGCCGGCGCTGTCGCCCGAACTGGTCGAAAAGCAGGTCGCCTTTCCGATCGAGACCGCGCTGGCAGGCATTCCCGGCCTGGAAAATACCCGGTCGTTCAGCCGCAACGGCTTCGCGCAGATCACCGCCATCTTCGACGAATCCACCGACATCTATTTCGCCCGCCAGCAAGTCGATGAACGGATGAGCGGGATCGCGGACAATCTGCCCGAAGGCGTGAACCCGGAAATGGGGCCGATCGCCACGGGTCTGGGCGAAGTCTATATGTGGACCGTACGGCTCGAACATCGCAAGGACGACACGCATTTGCCCGGCGAGCCTGGCATGCAGCCGGACGGCAGCTACATCACGCCCGAAGGCGAGCGGCTGACGAACGATGTCGACAAGGCGACCTATCTGCGCACGACACAGGACTGGATCGTCAGCCCGCTGCTGAAAAACGGCAAGGGGCTGGCCGGCATCGATTCCATCGGCGGCTATGTGAAGCAGTTTCAGGTCGTTCCCGACGTCCAGCGGCTGGCCGCGCTCGGCCTCAGCCTGACCGATCTCGGCACCGCGCTGGAAAGCAACAACAGCAGCGTGGGCGGCGGCTTCGTCGATCGCAATGGCGAAGGACTGGCGGTCCGCTCCGATGCCCTGATCCGCAACGCCACCGAACTCTCGCGCATCGTCGTCGCCACACGGGCGGGCGTGCCCGTCACGCTGGGCCAGGTGGCGACGGTCAAGACCGGTCAGGCCATCCGCATGGGTTCGGCATCCGAAAATGGCACCGAAGTCGTCGTCGGCACCGCCATCATGCGGATCGGCGAGAACAGCCGCGACGTCGCCATCGCCGTTGCGGACAGGCTGAAGGCGATCAATGCCTCGCTGCCGCCGGACGTCATCGTGCAGCCGGTGCTTGATCGGACTGCGCTGGTCAATTCGACCATCAAAACGGTCGCGAGGAATCTCGGCGAAGGCGCGCTGCTCGTCATCATCGTCCTCTTCGCCCTGCTCGGCAACTTCCGCGCCGCCCTGATCGCAGCGGCGGTGATCCCCGTTACCATGTTGCTGACGGGCTTCGGCATGTTCCGCTTCGGCGTGTCGGCCAACCTGATGAGCCTGGGCGCACTGGATTTCGGCCTGATCGTGGACGGCGCGGTCATCATCGTGGAAAATGCGCTGCGGCGCATGGCCGACAGGCAGCATCGCGAAGGCCGCCTTCTTTCGGTCGATGAACGCCTTGCCACCGTGGCGGCGGCCGCGCGCGAGATGATCCGTCCCTCGGTCTATGGCCAGGCGATCATCATCCTCGTCTATGTCCCGCTGCTCACCCTCACCGGGGTCGAAGGCAAGACGTTCGTGCCGATGGCGCTGACCGTCATCATCGCGCTCGCCTTCGCGTTCGTCCTGTCCCTGACCGCCGTGCCCGCGGCGATCGCCATCTGGCTGTCCAATCGCATCGACGAGAAGGAAGGCCGCATCATGGGCTGGCTGCGCCGGCGCTATGCGCCGGGGCTGGACAAGGCCATGGGTCGGCCGACGCTCACCATTGGGGTGGGTGTCGGTGGCTTCCTGCTGGCAATCGCCGCCTTCCTGTCGCTGGGCCAGCTGTTCTTGCCGCAACTCGACGAAGGCGACCTGCTGATCCAGGCGCTGCGCATTCCCGCGACCTCGGTGCAGCAGAGCCAGGCGATGCAGGCGCCCATAGAAAAGATGATGGCGAAACAGCCGGAGGTGAAGTTCGTCTTCTCCAAGACCGGCACCGCGGAACTGGCGTCCGACCCGATGCCGCCCAACGCCACCGACATGTTCGTGATCCTCAAGCCGCGCAGCGAATGGCCGGATCAGGGCCTCACCAAGGCCCAGCTAGTCGACCGGCTGGAAAAGGCGCTCGGCCGGTTCCCCGGCAATGCCTATGAAATCACCCAGCCGATCCAGATGCGGTTCAACGAGCTGATCGCCGGCGTTCGCGGCGATGTCGCGATCAAGGTGTTCGGCGACGATTTCAACACCATGAACGCCACGGCCGAGAAGATCGCCGGCGTCCTGCGCCGGACGCAGGGCGCCGCGGACGTCAAGGTCGAGCAGACCACGGGCCTGCCAATGCTCGACATCCGGGTCAATCGCGACGCGATGGCGCGTCTGGGCGTAACGGCGCAGGATGTACACGCCATGGTGTCAGCCACCCTGGGCGGCCGGGAAGCGGGGATGATCTTCGAGGGCGATCGTCGCTTCCCGATCGTGATCCGCCTGTCGGAAGCGCAACGCGCCGACTTCCATGGCCTGCGGCAGCTACAGTTGCCGACGCCCGATGGGCAGTTCGTCCCCCTGGCCAGCGTCGCGGACATCCGGATCGTGGACGGTCCCAACCAGATCAGCCGCGAAAATGGCAAGCGCCGCGTCGTGGTGCAGGCCAATGTGCGTGGCCGCGACATCGCCGGCGTGGTCGGAGACGCCCAGGCCGCCATCGCGGAGCAGGTTCGCCTGCCCGCGGGCGCCTATCTGGAATGGGGTGGCCAGTTCGAAAATCTGGCGTCCGCGCGCGAACGCCTGCAACTGGTTATCCCCGCCTGCTTCATCCTCATCCTCCTGCTCATCTACGGCGCCCTTGGGTCGGCAAGGGACGCGGCGATCGTTTTCACCGGCGTGCCGCTGGCCCTGGTGGGCGGCGTGCTGGCGCTGTTCCTGCGCGGCATGGATTTCTCGATCTCGGCGGCGGTGGGGTTCATCGCCCTGTCGGGCATCGCGGTCCTGAACGGCCTCGTGATGGTGTCGTCCATCCATGCGCTGATGCGACAGAGCATGGCGCGGGCGGAAGCGGCCCGCATCGGCGCCATCCAGCGGCTCCGGCCGGTGGTGATGACCGCCCTCGTCGCCAGCCTCGGGTTAGTGCCCATGGCCCTGGGCAGCGGCGCGGGGGCGGAAGTGCAAAAGCCCCTCGCCACCGTCGTCATCGGCGGCCTCATCTCGGCCACCTTGCTGACCCTGTTCGTTCTGCCGACGCTCTATGCCCGCTGGGGTCGGCGCGCCATGCCCCTGGACGCGCATCCACCGGTGGAGGTGGAACGCCCACAAGACTGAAGCGAAGGGGGGGGAGGACGTCCATGGCGCCCTCCCCTTTCCCACCGGCCGGCGCCAGGGCCCGCCGGTCTTGCCCCCGTCAACATAATGTCATCGGGCCATGCGACGAAGGCATCATCGCTGACGCATCGGAAGGGCCGCACATGCACTTGGAAGACCAGTCCGGCTTCGCCATGGACCGTATCAAAGCGGAGATCGCCGACAGTTTCGACGAAGAGCTGGAGATGGAGATCGACGAAGATCGGCTGGAGACGATGCTCGCCGACATGGAGGAGCATCCCGAGCGCGAGCAGATGGAGCGCCGCGTCTATTTCCGCGAACTGTTCCGCCTGCAGCATGAACTGGTGCGGCTCCAGGATTGGGTCGTGCACAAGGGACTGAAGGTCGTCGTGCTGTTCGAGGGCCGCGATTCGGCCGGCAAGGGCGGCGCGATCAAGCGCATCACCCAGCGCCTGAACCCGCGGGTCTGCCGCGTCGCCGCGCTGCCTGCGCCCAACGAACGCGAACGCACCCAATGGTATTTCCAGCGCTATACCGCCCATCTGCCGGCTGCGGGGGAGATCGTGCTGTTCGATCGCAGCTGGTATAATCGCGCCGGCGTCGAGCGGGTGATGGGCTTTTGCTCGGAGACGGATGTCGAGGAATTTTTCCGGTCCGTGCCGGAATTCGAGCGGATGCTGGTGCGCTCGGGCATCCTCCTGATCAAATATTGGTTCTCCATCACCGACGACGAACAGCAGTTCCGCTTCGCCATGCGCATCCACGATCCACTCAAACAGTGGAAATTGTCGCCCATGGACGTGGAATCGCGCCGCCGCTGGGAGGATTATACCCGCGCCAAGGAAGCGATGCTGGAACGCACCCATATCCCCGAAGCGCCCTGGTGGGTGGTGGAGGCGGTCGACAAGAAGCGCGCGCGCATCAACTGCATCGCGCATCTGCTGGACCAGATTCCCTATGAGGATGTGCCCAAGATGCCGGTGGTGCTGCCCGACCGGGTGCGGCATGCGGACTATAACCGCCACCCCGTGCCGCCGGAGATGATCGTTCCCGACCGCTTCTGAAGCCTGTCCAGCCTGCCCGGGCGTCACGCCGGCTAGCGCCGCATGAAGCCCATCCAGCGCAGCAGCCAATAGGTGACGCCAGCGGCGCTCGCTGCGATCAGCGTCGCGACCAGCGTGCCATGCGGGCCATCGGCCAGCGGCATCCCGCCGGTGTTCATGCCGAACAGGCCCGTGACCAGCGTGGCGGGCAGCATCAACGCGGTCACGATCGAGAGCATGTAGAGATTCTGGTTGGTGCGCTGCGCCGCCTGGATGTCCACCTCGTCCCGCAACTGGCGCAACTGGGCCTGAACCCCCAATATGTCGGCATCGAGCGACTGGAGCCGCTGGGCCAGTTTTTCGACCGTGGCCAATAGCGGTTCGGGCAGTTCCTCATCCTCTTCCAGCCGCTGGAACACCCCGCGCATTCCGATCAGCAATCGATGAAGCTGCGCCAGGCGGCGACGGATTCGGATCAGGTCGCGCGGGGCGGGTGGATGGCGACCGTCGAGCAGCCCATCCTCCGCCGTCTGCACATCCTGGCTGAGCGAGCGGGCGATCTCCGCGATATTGGCGGTGATAGCGCCCACCAGCAGGTCCAGCGCCTGCGCCGGCCCGTTGATCGTGACCCCGCCGCCCCGTTCCAGTCGGCGCCGGGCGATATCGGCCGATCGCAGCGGATGCAGCCGCGTCGTCAGCATCAGGCTAGGCGTCAGCGCGATGCGCAGCGCGCCGATCCGTTCGGTATCCGCCACGTCGAAGTCCCGTTCGAAATCATGCAGCACGCAGCCGACGCTGTCGCCCTCGACCACTGCCTGCTGGTGCGTTTCCGGAGACAGCAGCAGATCGCCGATCTGCGGCGAAAACGCTTCCGAGTGGAAGATCCATCGGCGCGTGCCATGGTCGGCCAGGTTGAGATGCAGCCAGCGAAACCTGCCGCCTTGATCCGAATCGCATCGGGCGACGGGGCTCACGCCGCCGTCGCCCGAAAAATCGAGGCCCCAGATAAGGCCCGGTCCCATGCCCTGGTCCGGCACGGGGACGCGGAAAATCGGTTCTTCGTCCGTCGCTATGGCGCGCCCCCTCAGAAAATCCGGGAGAAGAGCATGTAGAGCAGCCCGGCGAGGCCGATCGACACCGGCAGGGTCAGCACCCAGGCCATCAACAGGTTGCGGATGGTGTTCATCTGCAAGCCCGACCGGTTCGCAGCCATGGTGCCGGCGACGCCGGACGACAGCACATGGGTGGTCGAAACCGGCAGCCCCAGATGGTCCGCGCCGAAAATCGTTCCCATCGCCACCAGTTCGGCGGACGCGCCCTGCGCATAGGTGAGATGCGACTTGCCGATCTTTTCGCCCACGGTGACGACGATCCGTTTCCACCCGACCATGGTGCCCAGACCCAGCGCGAAGGCGACCGCGACCTTCACCCAGTTCGGGATGAAGCGCGTGCCCGCATCCAGCGACCCCTTATAGGCGGTCAGCGCCGTCCCGCTGGCCTGCGGCAGCGCGGCTTCCTTGTCCTTGCCCAACCGCTTGATCGCTTCGGACGCCAGATACATGTCGTTGCGGATATTGCTGACGGCGGCGGCCGGCACCTTCGCCAGCGATCCATATTCCAGCACCTGACGGTCCACATCCTGGATCAGCACGGCCAGCGCGGGGACGGTCGCGTCCGACACGCGCTTGTCGGCGATATAGCGGGTGACGGCCTGGCGCGCCTGTGCAGGATCGGCGTCAGCGGCCGGCCTGACGCCCAGCGCCTGGACCGCGGCGATCGAATTGTGATGGAACTCGATCGCATAGCGTTCCGGCACCGCACGGTTCAGCGCATAAGCGGTGGGCACCGTGCCGATCAGGATCAGCATGATGAGGCCCATGCCCTTCTGCCCGTCATTGGAGCCATGGGCAAAGCTGACGCCGGTGCAGGTGAAGATCAACAGCGCGCGTATCCAGGGCGGGGGCGGGACGCCGTCCTTGGGCTCCTGATACAGTTCTTCCTTGCGCACGAGGATCTTCATCGCGATGAACAGCAGCGCCGCCATGCCGAACCCGATCAGCGGCGACAGCAGCAGCGCCTGGCCGATCTCGGTCGCCTTGCTCCAGTCGACGCCCGCCGTCCCGCTCTTGCCGTGCATCATCGCATTGGCGACGCCCACGCCGATGATCGATCCGATCAGCGTGTGCGAACTGGACGAAGGAATGCCCAGCCACCAGGTGGCCAGATTCCACAGGATCGCCGCGATCAGCAGCGCGAACACCATGGCGAAACCGGCGCTCGATCCCACCTGCAGGATCAGTTCCACCGGCAGCAGCGAGACGATCCCGAACGCCACCGCCCCGCTCGACAACAGCACGCCGAGGAAATTGAAGAAGCCCGACCATACCACCGCGATTGGCCGGCATCGCATTGGTATAGATCACCGTCGCGACCGCATTGGCGGTGTCGTGGAAACCGTTCACGAACTCGAAGCCCAGCGCGATGAGCAGGGCGATGAACAGCAGGATGAACGGCAGATAGGTCGTGGCCTGAACCCCTGCCACGCTGGCGTCGGCATAGATGCTGTAGGCGACGTAGAGCAGCGCGACGACAATCGCGGCCCCGATGCCCACAGTCCCGGCGAGGCCCAGCCCCTTGTCGAGGTCCGGGCGGACGCTGCGCCCTTCCATTGCGATCGTCGCGTTCATCCGAATCGTCTCCCGGTCGGGCGGAATGTCAATGGAACCCTTGCTAGATCGCGTCCGTGACAGACTGATTGCAAAGCGAGCCTGGCGGGCATCGGCGCGCGCAATGGCGCGGCCATCCCGCTCAGACCGGCAGGATGAACTTGATCGGCACGGTAAATTCCCTGCGCTCGCCGGGCAATTCGGCGGGCGGGCGCGGATAGGGGGAGGCGCGGCGCAGCCTCGCTTCGGCCTCCTCGTCCGGCACGGCATGGCCCGATCCCCGGACGATCGCGCCTTCCAGCAACATGCCGGCGCGGTCGAGGACGAAGCGGACCTGCACCCGCCCTTCCTCCCGCCGCATCCGGGCGCGGCGAAGAGAAGAAAGTCGAGGAACGGCAGCGCCAGATTCGCCAGACCCATGTCCGCTTCGGCATGCTGGACAAGGACGGCATCGTGACCGCGACCGACGCCCGGCAACGCGCCGCGCGCCAGGCCGCGGACAAGGCGGACCACTGAACCGACTGGACCGACCGGGCTTGCAGGGCGTAAGCCCGGCCCTCAGCCGCGCCCGACGAAGGGCATGTTGGTCGCCATCAGCGTCATGAACTGCACCGTCGCTTCTGGCGGCAGGCCGTCCATATAGGCGATCGCCTCGCCCACCTGCGCCACGTCCATCACCGGTTCGGGCGCGCATTCGCCATTGGCCTGCGGCACGCCCGCGGACATGCGCTGGCCCATGGCGCTGCTGGCATTGCCGATGTCGATCTGGCTGCAACTGATGCCGAACGGCCGCCCGTCCAGCGCCGCCGATTTGGTAAGCCCGGTAATCGCATGTTTGCTGGCGGTATAGGCGATCGATCGGGGCCGCGGGCTATGGGCGGAAATCGACCCGTTGTTGATGATCCGGCCACCCTGCGGTTGTTGCGCCTTCATCGCACGGAAGGCCGCCTGCAGGCAGAGGAAGGCCCCGGTCAGGTTGGTGTCGATCACCCGCCGCCAGTCGCCCTCCGCCAGTTGGTCGATCGGCACGTCCACCACATTGACCCCGGCATTGTTGAACAGCAGGTCGACCCGGCCGAACGCATCCACCGTGGCCTCGAACAAAGCCGCCACGCTGGCCGCATCGGTGACGTCGGTCGGGACCAGCACATGCGCCTCCCCGTCCCCATCCATCAAGGCGCGCGTCTCCGCGAGACTGTCGGCCCGTCGCCCGGCCAGCGCCAGGCGATAGCCGCGCCGGTCGAGCGCGATCGCCACGGCGCGGCCGATGCCGCTGCCCGCGCCGGTAATGACCGCGACGCGCCCGGTCATGACAGGTTCAGCGCCGTGGGCGGCCGCCGTCCGGCCAGCAGCGCATCGACATTGGCGAGCACCAGATCGGCCATGGCGATCCGCGTCTCCACCGTCGCGCTGGCGATATGCGGGGCCAGATGCGTCCGGTCGCTGGCGATCAGGCCGGCCGGGGCCGACGGCTCTTCCGCGAACACATCGAGCGCTGCGCCTGCGATGCCGCCGCTGTCCAGCGCCGCGATCAGCGCCGCCTCGTCCACCACCGATCCGCGCGCGACATTGACCAGATAGCCCTTGGCCCCCAGCGCCGTCAGGATGCCGGCGTCGATCAGGTTGCGGGTCGCCTCGGTCGCGGCGCAGGCCAGCACCAAAATGTCGCTCTCGCGCGCCAGCGCCGCCAGATCGGGTTCGAAGCGATAGGGCGCGTCCTTGGCCGACCGGCCATGATAGGCCACCGTGCCAAAGCCGCTCAGGCGATCGGCGATCGCCCGGCCGATCCGGCCCAGCCCGACGATGCCGAAGCGCCGCCCGCTGACCTTGCGTCCCAGCGGGAACGCCTCCTCCAGCCAGCGGCCATCGCGCACGAAGCGATCGGCCGCGGGCAGGCGGCGCAGCAGGCCGATCGTCAGGCCCACCGCCAGGTCGGCGACATCATCGGTCAACACATCGGGCGTGGTGCTGACATCGACGCCGCACCCCTTGGCGAAGGCCACATCGACCTTGTCATAGCCCACGCCGTTGATGGCGATCAGCTTGAGCGACGGCAACGCCGCGATCAGATCGTTGGAACAGCCCAGATGCCCGCCGGTCACCACCAGCGCCACCTTGCCAGCATTCGCCTCCAGCCAGCCAGTCCGCGCCGCATCGTCCATCTCGAACCAGCGCAGCGACGGGCAGCGGGCGGCCAGTTCCGCTTCCAGATACTCGGACAGCGGACAAAGCTGCAATGCGATCGTGTCGGCCATGATAGTCACTCCTCAAATCACCGACAGGATGCCGCCATCGACATAGATGGTCTGGCCGTTCACGAAATTGGAGGCGGAGGAGGCAAGGAAGACGGCCGCGCCGTGCAGTTCCTCCAGCTTGCCCCACCGCCCGGCGGGCGTGCGCTGGCACAGCCAGGCGTCGAACACCGGATCTTCCACCAATGCCTTGTTGAGCGGCGTGTCGAAATAGCCCGGCCCGATCGCATTGACCTGCAATCCATGCCGCGCCCAGTCCGCGCACATGCCCTTGGTCAGATTCTTCACCGCGCCCTTGCTGGCGGTATAGGGCGCGATGCCGGGACGGGCCAGTTCGCACTGGACGCTGCCGATATTGATGATCTTGCCTTGCCCGCGGGCGATCATGTGCGGCGCGACCGCCTTGCTGACATAATAGACGCTGTCCAGATTGGTCGCCATCAGGTCGCGCCAGTCATCATCATCGAATCTGTCGAGCGGCGCGCGGCGCTGGATGCCGGCATTGTTGACGAGGATATCGATCGCTCCGACATCCCGCTCCACCGCGGCGATGCCGGCCTTGACCGCGGGTTGATCGGTGACGTCGAACAGGCTGGTCGCGACATCCACGCCCTTGTCCCGCAGGATCACGGCTGCGGCATCCAGCGCATCCTGGCTGCGCCCGTTCAGGACGACACGCGCGCCCGCCTGGCCCAGCGCGTCGGCGATCGCGAAACCGATGCCGCGCGCCGCGCCGGTCACCAGTGCGGTGCGGCCATCAAGACTGAACAAAGACATAGTCACAAACCTCCATCACGCTTTTGCCTATTACGTGACCGGTCACATTGCAATCTTGAAAATTGTCATATCGTCGCAAATATTGGATATTGCGATCATATGTGCCAAATGATATCGGTCCCATGTAAGGAGAGCGTTATGCTGGCTGCAATATGTCATGGGAAGAAGGATCTGCGGGTGGAGGCCCACCCGGAGCGCGCCCTGGCGCCTGACGAGGTACGCGTCGGCATCGCCTATGGCGGCATCTGTGGATCGGACATGCACTATTATCATCGTGGCGCCGTGGGCGATTTCGCGGTGCGCGAACCGATGGCGTTAGGGCATGAGATTTCAGGCGTCGTCGTCGAAACCGGATCGGCCGTGACCCATGTCGCGCCGGGCATGAAGGCCGCGCTCGACCCCAGCCGCCCCTGCCTCACCTGCGACTTTTGCCGCGCCGGCCGCATGAACCTCTGCACCGACATGGTCTTCCTGGGCAGCGCGGGTCGCTTCCCCCATGTCCAGGGCGGCTTCGCGCAGACGCTGATCCTGCGCGGCGACCAGATTATTCCCGTCCCGGCCGACACCGACCTGCTCGCCTTGTCCGTCGCCGAACCCCTGTCGGTCGGTCTCCACGCCGTGAACCGCGCCGGGCCACTGCTGGGCAAGCGCGTCATCGTCACCGGCTCCGGCCCGATCGGCCTGCTGACCGCCCGCTGCGCCCTATATGCCGGCGCAATCGAAGTGGTCTGCACCGATGTCGAGGATGCCGCGCTCGCCGTCGCGCGGGATCGCATGGGTGCCACCCGTACCATCAACGTCGCCAGCGATCCTGAAGCCCTCGGCACCTATGCCAGCCCCGCCGGTCATTTCGACGTCGCCTTCGAAGCCTCCGGCGCGCCGTCGGCCTTGCTCTCGCTCTTCCCCATCGTCCGGCGCGGCGGCCGCATCGTCCAGGTCGGGATGCTGCCCCCCGGCACCGCGCCGATCCCGGTCAACCCGCTGCAATCGCGCGAGATCGAATTTGTCGGCGCCTTCCGCGCCAATGGCGAATTCCGCCTCGCCGTCGACCTGATCGTCAGCGGCGCGATCGACGTCAGCCCGATCCTGTCGGGCACCTTCCCGCTCGAACAGTCGGTCGATGCCTTCGAACAGGCCGGCGACCGCTCGCGCTTCGTCAAACTGCACATCGCCATCAACGAGGATATCCTGTGATCACACGCACCGCCATTTTCGAGGGCACGATCAAGCCGGGTTTCGAGGACCGTTTCCGTGAGGACGTCCGCACCCGCCTCGCCCCGCTCTGGGGCCAGTTCCCCCATGGCAGCAACGTCCGCCTCTTCTTCGTGGATCAGGTCGATGACGGCGCGCCGCCGATCGCGATGATGCAGCAGGTCGACTATCCCTCGCTCGCCGCGCTGGAGGAGGCGCTGGCCTCCCCCATCCGCACCCAGGCGCGCGCCCTGACGCTGGAGCTGCTGGAGATGTTCGAGGGCCGCTTCTACCACGCCATCAGCGGCGGCAACGCAGTGGCCGCCACCGCCTGACGCTGATATGCGACACGGATAGCAGCCATCAGGAAAGCCCCGCTCATGAGCCGTCCCCCCCGCGATACCGCCGCCCCTGCCGAACCGAAACCCGGCCGGCGCGCGTCGCAGCGACCGACTATCCGCGACGTGTCGCGTCTGGCGGGCGTATCGCGCATGACGGTGTCGCGGGTGCTGAGCGATCCCGAACTGGTGCTGCCCACCACGCGCGACAAGGTGCTCAAGGCGGTGGCGGACCTGGGCTATGTCCCCGACAAGACCGCCGGCAGCCTGTCGAGCCGCCGCACCGGCTTCATCGCGCTGATGCTGCCGACGCTGACCAACGCCAACTTCGCCGCGGTCGCCCACGGCCTGACCGAAGCGCTGCGAGAGGCCAATTATCACCTGCTGATCGCCTATACCGACTATGACATGGCGGAAGAGGAGCGGCAGCTCCTCAACCTGCTCGCCCGCCGCCCCGAAGCGATCGTGCTGACCGGCGCCATGCACCGGCGCAATGCGTCGCGCATGTTGATGGCCGCCGACGTGCCGGTGGTGGAAATTGCCGACCTGCCAAGCCAGCCGATCGAACATGCGATCGGCTTTTCCAACTATCAGGTCGGCCGCACCGCCGCGCGCTATCTGCTCGATCGCGGCTTCACCCGGATCGGCGCGATCGCCGCCTCGCCCGAAGGCGAAGTGACCGACCATCGCGGCGAAGAGCGTATGCGCGGTTTCGAGGAAGAACTGCGCCTGGCCCGCCGTTCGACCGACGGCGTGCTGCGCCACGGCACCGCCCCGGTCAGCTTCCACCACGGCGCCGCCGCCTTCCGCGCGCTGGTCGAACGGCAGCCGGACATAGAGGCGATCTTCGCCGTGTCGGACCTGTCCGCCGTCGGCGCGGTGATGGAGGCGCAGCGGATGAACCTGCGCATCCCCGACGATATCTCCATCATGGGCTTCGGCGATTTCGAGATCGGCCGGGAAATCAACCCGGCGCTCACCACCATCCATGTCGATTTTCACGCGCTGGGGCTGCGCACCGGCAAGATGCTGGTCGATCTGCTCGCCAGCGACGCCACCCCGGCCCCATCGACCCTCGATGTCGGCCTGCGCATCGTCGAGCGCGCTTCGGTAAGGGACAGATAATATGCAGCTTGCGGTCATCGGCGTGGGCGTGATGGGATCGGCGATCGCCGGTCGCCTGCTCGATAGCGGGGTCGGCCTCCACCTCTACGACCGCGATCCCGTGCAGATGGCGCCCTTGGTCGCCCGCGGCGCCGCCGCCGCCGCCAGCGCGCGCGATGCCGCAGCTCATGCCAGCCATGTCATCATCAGCCTCAACAGCGCCGCCATCGTGGAACGGGCCATCTTCGGCCCCGATGGCGTCGCGCAAGCGGCGGACGCGGGCAAATTGCTGATCGACATGTCCAGCATCGCCGCAGACCGCACCGCCGCCCTGGCGCAACGCCTGCGCGACGAGACCGGCATGGGCTGGGTCGATGCCCCCCTGTCGGGCGGCGCACCCGCCGCCGCGCAGGGCAAGCTGACCCTCATGGTCGGCGGCGCGACGGAGGATGTCGATCGCGCCCGGCCGGTGCTGGACCTGCTGTCCGCCCACATAACCCGCTTCGGCGCGCCGGGCGCGGGCCAGACGGTCAAGCTCATCAACCAGATATTGTGCGCCAATTATTTCATGGCGGTGGCAGAAGCCGTCCGCTTTGCCGAGGCGCATGGCGTGGATGCCACCCTGATCCCCGCCGCGCTCGCCGGTGGCCGCGCCGACAGCCGTATCCTCCAGGAATATATGGCGAAAATGGCCCGGCGCGACTATTCGCCGACCGGCCGGATCGACAATATGCTCAAGGATCTGGAGACGGTGCAAGCTTCCGCGCTCGCCACCCGCACGCCGCTGCCCGTCACCTCGCTGATCGCCGATCTGCACCGCATGGCCGTCGCCGGCGGCCTCGGCCCGGCCGACAGCGTCGCCTATATGCGCCTGTTCGACATGGACGGCGAGCAGCCGGCATGACCCGCGCCGTCGTGGTGATGGGTGTGGCGGGCTGCGGCAAGTCCACTTTGGCGGAGGCGCTGGCGCAGCATCTGGGCTGGACCTTCGTGGAGGGCGACCTCTGCCACCCGCCCGAAAATGTCGCCCGCATGACCGCCGGCATTCCGCTCGACGACGAAGCGCGCCAGCCCTTTCTGCGCAATGTCGCGACTGCCCTCACCGCCTCGCGGCAAGGCGCCGTCGCCTCCTGCTCCGCGCTCAAGCGCGACTATCGCGACCTGATCCGGCAGCAGGTGGGCGATGTGCTGTTCGCCCTGCCCCATCTGTCGCGCGCCGATCTGGAACGGCGCATGAGCCAGCGGCCCGCCCATTTCATGCCGACCTCCCTGCTCGACAGCCAGCTTGCCACGCTGGAGCCGCCCGGCCCGGACGAACGCGTGCTTGTCATCGACGGCAATCTGTCCGTCGCCGAGCAGGTCCGCCGGATCGCAGACGCGCTGCCCCCATCATAAAGAGGCTGCCGTCGCCAGCCCGCAAGACGAGAGGAAGACCATGGCCCTGATGCCCCAGCCGGACATCCCAGTTCCCGATACTGCCGATGTCCGCCCATGGCCGAACCCGCGCCGCGCCTGGACCGTCGCGCTTTTGCTGTCGCTCGCCTCGATCGCGTCGCAGTTCGACCGCGTCGTCCTCAACCTGACCGTCGAGCCGGTAAAGGCAGAATTCGGCCTGGACGACACCAGCTTCGCGCTGTTGCAGGGCGTGGCGTTCGGCATCTTCTACACGTTGGGCGCAGTGCCGCTCGGCCGCCTGGCCGACCGCTATGAACGGCGCATCGTGCTGGGCATCAGCCTCTTCTTCTTCAGCCTCGCCTCCATGGCGTCGGGTTTGTCCCGCAACTTCTCGCAACTTTTCCTCTCGCGCGTCGCGGTCGGCTGCGGCGAAGCCAGCGTCACGCCCAGCGGCCTTTCGCTGCTCAGCGACCTGTTCCCGCCCGAAAAGCTCGGCCGCGCCGTCAGCATCTTTTTCCTGAGCGCCCCGTTCGGCATCGGCCTCGCCTTCATGGCCGGGGGCAAGCTGCTCCAGTCGCTCACCGAACGCTGGCACGGCACCGGCCTGCCCTTTGGCCTGGAACCCTGGCAGGCCGCATTCCTGATCGTCGGCGCACCCGGCCTGCTGCTCGCACCACTGCTGCTCTTCATGAAGGAGCCGGAACGGCGTGGGCCCGGCGGCACGACGCCGCTCACGATAGCCGAAGTGCTGGGCGTCATCCGCGCCCGCCGCCGCGCACTCACCCTGATGTTCGCCGGCTTCTCGATGGTGACGGTGGTGAACTTCGCCTATAATGTCTGGACGCCGGCCCTCTTCGCCCGCGTCTATGGCTGGACCCCGGCACAGGTCGGCATCGGCTTCGGCCTCATCATGATGATCTGCGGCACCGGCGGCACCTATTTCGCCGGCTGGCTGAGCGACCGGCTGACCCGCGCCGGCCATGTCGACGCCCATCTGCGCGTCGCCGCCTTCGGCTTCCTCGCCTGCGGCGTCTTCGGCACGCTCGCCCCACTGATGCCCAACGCCTGGGCCGCGCTGGCGCTGATCGCCCCGGCGATGTTCCTCAGTTGCATGCCCGTTCCCTGCGCCGGCACCGCGCTGCAACTCATCCTGCCCAACCGCGCGCGGGGGCAGGTGACGGCGCTCTACATCATGGTGATTTCGCTGGTCGGCATCGGCATCGGCCCGGTGGTGATCGGCTTCATGACCGACCATCTCTTCACCGCCCCCACCGACATCCGCTACTCCCTCGCCATCGTCGTCGGCTGCGCCGCCCCGATCATGTGCGTGCTGCTGTTGCTGGCGCTACGCCCCTACCGCGCGCTGCGGCTGGCGGGACTGGAGGGGTGAGGGTGGAGGCGCTCGCAGACATCCGCATTTTCTGGAAGGGCCGGGAGTGTCATAAAGCGATCATAGGCCGTCATGCCAGCGACCCGAAGGGCGGCCGTAGGCCAACGCTGGCATGAAGGAAGAAAGCATACCATCCGCTCCCCACCCTTACCGGCGGCTCACAATTCATCAGCCCCCCGCTGTCCTACACCGGCCGCCTGCGCCATCATCCTGCCCGGTTCCTTCCCATCGTCAGTTCTGCCAGCCAACCGGCCCGTCCCTCTCGGGTCGAGAAGTTTCGGCAAAAAATTCGCCATGCGCGATATGAGTGAAGTTCCGGAAGTTCCGGCCAGCGCGGGGCCGCGATCAGGCCCCATAAATGAGGCCCCGCCGGGGGGACAGCGGGGCCTCGATAGGGAGCCGAACGGATCGAGCGGGGGGGGGGGGCTGATATGATCGCGTCCGACACCGCATAAACCAGCCAGCCGGATACCGGTTCCACGCCTCTCATGCTCAGTGGTTCGCTAACGTCGTTTTTCTCACCCGGTCCATAAAAGAAAAGCCCGGCCGCGTGCAGACGGCCGGGCTTCCCAGGGGGAGAGCTAATCCTTTCTCAGAGGCGATCGTCGATCGATGAGCGGACGAAACCTTCGGGGAAGTCTTCGACCTGATTGCCCACAATCGTATATTCCTTGGCGCGGCCCGAAAAACGGCCTTCCAGCTCCATATAGCTTTGCGGGTCGAACAAAGGCGTCGCGCTCATGCCCATGATGCCGGTCGCGTCCACCTTCTCGCAGGTATAGTCGCAGCCCTGCTGAGCGAAGTTCCTGATGCCATGTTCCAGCATCCCGTCCATCGCAGCTTTCAGCGTATAGTGCATCGTCATCATGTTGAAGCCGAGCGGATAGATGTCATCCACCGTCACCGCGGGCTTGCCGTTGATGTTGCGCACGTCGGGGAACATCTTCCAGCCCGGCACCCTGGACGAGACATATTGGGCATGGGCCAGCGTGCCGATCTTGACCACGGTGGTCATCTTCGCGCCCAGTTCATGCGCCAGCCGCATCCGCTCGCAGCCTTCGTCCATCTGCGTTTCCGGGTCGGCATTGGTCCGCGCGATCAGGAAGCAGTTGGTGCCCTCCAGCGCCGCGAGCGCCGCCCGCACCTTTTCCAGATAGCGTTCGCGCGGCAGCAGGCCGGTGGATTCCTCCATGTCATCGGCATCCTCCAACTGGAGCGCGGTCGCCCCCGCCATCGCCATGCGCCGGGCGCTGCGATAGACGGCCAGCGGCCCGCCAAAGCCATCCTCGATATCGGCGGCCAGCGGAATGGGCGATGTCTGGCTGATGCGGCTGGTGATCCATTCCACATCGGTCAGGTTGCTGAAACCATAGTCGATCACGCCGTTCATCGCGATCGACACTTCGCCGCCCGACAGCATCATCGCTTCGAAGCCGACCATCTCCACCGCCCGCGCCGACGCACAGTCATAGACGCAGGGGGCGACGATGCACTTGTCGCTGGTTTCGAGCAGTTGTTGCAGTGTCTTCTTTGCCATGTGCTTGCCAGTTTCCTTTGTTGAACCAATTACATGCGGACGCGCGCGCCGACCTTGAAGTAGCGGCCGATCGGATCGAAATAGACCTGGTTGGTGGCCCCCTGCGCGCTGGCGGCGAGCGGCGGGTCCTTGTCGAGCAGGTTGTTGACCACGCCGAACAGTTCGAACTGGTCGTTCACCTTCACCGTCGCGCCAAGGTCGAGATAGAAGCGGCCGGCAACACGGTTGCTGTTGACGCTGTTGGGCAGGCCGGGCGCATAGCCATCATCCTCCGGGCCGACCAGGGCCGTGTCGAACACGCCCTTGGGTATATATTTGCCGTGCAGGTTCAATGCGACGCTGCCCAGATCCCATAGGACCGTGCCGTCCACGATCCAGTCGGGAACGCCGGTGGTAGTGCCCGGACGATAGCCGGTCTGGCCCGTCCGGTCGATGCCGCCAATCTCCAGCTTGAGATAACGGGTCGCCAGCAGGCGGAAGTCCAGGCTGCCCAGCGACCCGACGTCGGTGCGATAAGTCGCCTCGAAATCGATGCCGCGATTGCGCACCTGGCTGACATTCTGCAGCACGTCGCTGACGCTGGTGAGCGTGCCCGACGCATCGCGCTGGACGAAGTTGCACAGTGCCGTCTGCCCGCCCGCGCAGCGATCGACCACCACCTGCGCGCCCAGCGTCGAAATCGCACCCTGCAGGTCGATGTCATAATAGTCGACCGAGAAGCGGAAGTTGCGCAAAAAGCCCTTGGGCGCCAGCACCACGCCCGCCGTCCAGGTATCGGCCTTTTCCGGCGACAATTGCTGGTTGGCGCCCGAGAAGCTGTTGACCTGAATCTGCGCGCCGTTGTTGAGCGGATCGACGATCGTCGTGCGGCCCAGCGTGACCGGCCCGAACAATTCGGTCAGGTTGGGCGCCCGAATGTCGCGCGACCGGGTAACGCGGAAACGCACTTCCTCGATCGGCGCATAGATGCCGCCCAGTTTCCAGGTGGTGGCATTGACCGTCGTGGTGTCCAGGCCAGGGCTGGAGCGGCGATAATGGGTGCGGCGGACCGCGCCGTTCAGTTCCAGCGTCTGGGCGAAAGGCGCGTCCTTCAGGATCGGTGCCTGCGCCTCCAGATAGGCTTCGGCGACGCGGATGCTGCCATTGACCGCCTTGCCGTTGAACGACCAGAAGGCGTTGGCGGTGGACAGGGCGTCGGCGGCGCCGACCGCCTTGTCGCTGCGATATTCGCCACCCGCCGCGATCGAGAAATCGCCACCCGGCAGCGCGAACAGCGATCCGTTGATGTTGGCAGCGACCACATGCTCGGTCGTGTCAGTGGTCTGATAGCCCGACGGCGCGATATAGGCGGCGGCCTCCGGCGAGATATTGCCGGAGCCGAACAGGTTGATCGGCACGCAGCTGGGATCGTCATTGGCACTGCTGGCGTCGGCATTGATGCCGCACACCACCTGGCCGTTCACATTGACCGCATTGGCCGCGTTGGTGACCCGCGACCCGACGACGTTGCCGCTATAATCCTGGCGGAACTTGTTGCGGCCATATTGATAATAGGCGTCCCAGCGCCAGTTGTCGCTGATCTTGCCTTCCAGCGACAGCACCGCCCGATAGGTCTTGTTGTCGCTATGGTTGACCGATCCGCCCAGATCCATCAGCGCGCGGCCTAGGGTGAAGGCCGTGATGGCATTCGCGTCCATGATCGCCGCGACGCCGTCGGGCAGATAGGCGTTGTTGCGCTGGATCGTCTGCGTCGTGCGGGCGACCGATCCGATCACCATGCCCTGCGACCGAGCATAGGACAGGTCGACACTGGCCTTCAATGCATCGGAAAATTCATAGGATGCCTGGCTGTAGCCGACGAAACGCTTGACCGGCGGGATCAGGAGAATGCCGTCCAGAAAACCGTTGCGCACCGACTCCTCGCCGCCCTTGGTGAACAGCGGCGACGGATTGGTGCCATAGATGGTGCCGAAATCATAAGCGTGCGTCGTGCCATCCGGGTTGAACGCCAGCCCGCGCAACGGCCCGGAATTGGTGACGATCAGTCCGCCGGACGAGATGGTGCCGGTGCCGGCCGGGCCGCCGCGGATGCTGGCGGGCAGGCCGCCCGATCCCGCCGGGCTGTTGCCGATCAACTGCTCGCGCGGACACCAGTCGCGGGTGTAGCAATCGCCCATTCCGTCCGACCGGTCATATTCGCCCGCGATCATGAAATGACCCTTTTCGTCCGCGAACTTCGTGCCCCAGGCGAGTTGCGCATTCTGCCCGGCATAATCGCCGCGGTCGGATATGCCCGCCTGGATCGATCCTTTGAGGCCGGTCAGGTTGCGGTCGAGGATGAAGTTGACGACACCCGCCACCGCGTCCGAGCCATAGGCGGCCGACGCGCCGCCGGTCACGACTTCGGTGCGCGACACCAGCGAACTGGGGATCAAATTGACGTCGATGGTGCCCTGCGTGGTCGACGGCACGAAACGCTTGCCGTCGAGCAGCACCAGCGTCCGGGTCGCGCCAAGGCCGCGCAGGTCGAGTACGCGCGCGCCGATATTGCCGCCCACCGCCTGCTGCGTCGCCGGCGTCACCAGCGGACGGAAGGAGGGCAGTTCGTTGAGCGCGTCGCCGACATTGGTGATGGCGCGCTGCTCCAGCCGCTCACCGCCGACTACGGTAACGGGCGTCGGCGCGTTGAAGCCCGATCGGGCGATGCGCGATCCGGTGACGACGATGTCGGCAGCCGCCGCGTCATCGACCTCCGTCGGCTGGGGCGGCGGCGCGGCGTCCTGCGCCGACGCGACATTGGCCAAGGCGCACAGCGCCGCACTGCCCAGAAGCCCGTATTTGAAGCGAGACACCAAATGAAGATTCATATTTTCATCCTCCCAACACTCTCGGATCTGCCATCCGCTTTATCGTGATATCGGTCACATTAGCGAATATGTTTATGCAAGGCAATCCCCTTGGCGCCAAAGAATGACATTCACCCTGCCCGCAAAAATATGGCTAGTAAGCAGAATATTTGGCTTTTTATCGCCATGTTCTACGAGGCCACCTGGGAAAATCCGTAGAGGATGCATCAAGCGCTTGGCCATCGATGCAGCATTTGATATCGGTCCCATCTATTAGAGAGAAATCGGAAGAGGACGAAAATGGACATCCGCGCCGCCGTCGTTGAAGCATCGAACCGCCCCATGGTCATCCGGTCGCTGACCATCGAACCACCCCGCGCGGGCGAAATATTGGTGCGGCTGGTCGCCACCGGCGTGTGCCATACCGACGCGACCATGTGGCAGCAGGGCGTGCCGGTACCCCTGCCGGTCGTACTGGGGCATGAGGGCGCCGGCATCGTCGAACAGGTGGGCGATGGCGTGACCGACATCCGCCCCGGCGATCCTGTGGTGATGAGCTATAATAGCTGTGGAAGCTGTCCAACTTGCTGTTCGGACCACAGCAGCTATTGCCATGAATTTTTCCCGCGCAATTTCTTCGGCACCCGTCCCGATGGCAGCACCGCCCTCGCCACGAGCGACGGCAGCCCGGTCTTCGCCAACATCTTCGGCCAATCTTCCTTCGCGACCCACGCGATCTGTCACGCCCGCAACACGGTAGTCGTGCCTGAGGGTTTCGACCTGCGGATCGCCGGCCCGCTGGGCTGCGGCATATTGACCGGCGCAGGCGCGGTGATGAACGCGCTTCAGGTCCGTCCGGGGCAGAGCGTGGTCGTGCTGGGCGCGGGGTCGGTCGGCCTATCCGCGATCATGGCGGCCAAGGCGGTGGGTGCGACGACCATCGTCGCCGTGGACTTGAACCCGGAGCGGCTGGCGCTGGCGGCGGAACTGGGCGCGACCCTGACGATCGACGGCCGCACCGACGATCCCGTCGCGCGCGTGCTGGAAACCGTGCCGGGCGGCGTCGATCATGCGCTCGACTGCACCGGCCTGCCCGCGGTGATCCAGCAGGGGATCGCGATGCTGGGCGTGCGCGGCACTTGCGGCATTGTCGGCGCAGCGGCACCCGGTACGCTGTTTCAGGCCGACGTCTCGCATGTGATGAGCGGCGGGCGTACGATCCGGGGCATTGTCGAAGGCGACGCCGACCCCAAGCGGTTCATCCCGCAGCTTATAGCCTGGCACCAGGCCGGGCGGTTCCCATTCGACCGGCTGATCCGTTTCTATCCGTTCGACGCGATCAACGACGCCTTCCACGACTCCGAAAGCGGCGTCGCGATCAAGCCCGTGCTTCTGTTCGAATGACGAACCGCGCCCCTATTGTCCTACCACATCATGGTGCATCGGGGCCAGTTTCGACAGGAAGCGGTTCTGCGCCTGAAAATCGATCTTCTCGTCGCGCATAGCCTGTTGCAGCAGTTCGACCAGGCGGTTCATATCCTTGCGCTGCATGCCCAGATCCTTGTGCGCATTGGCCATGTCGCGGCCGCTATAGGAACAGCCAGCGTTGAGGATGTAGCAGAATTGTTCGACCAGAGTCCGCTTCAGCCGGACCTTGTCATGGCTGACGAATATCTCACCGATGACCGGGTCGGCATAGGCCAGCGTGACCATATGGTCGACGACCCGGCCGATGCCATCCTGACCGTGAAAGGCTCTGGCCATCGCATCGCCCGTGAAGGGCGTCGCGCCGGCATTGGCGTTGCTGGCGACATAGGGATCGACCGTCGCCTCGCCGGGCATGGCATAGGGCGCTGCCTGAAGCAGGAGCAGGGAAAGGATCAGCGACATCTCAATAGTCCTTAAAAGGCGGCCTGGAGCGAGAGGAAGACGCCGCGCTGGCCCTTCACCGTCGCGATCGAACCCAGATCGGTATAGGCGACCGTCGCGGTCAGGTTGCGGCTGAGCGCCAGCGCGGCGAAGGCGTCGAACCAGTCATCCTCCCGCGCGATGCCCAGATTGTCGGGCTTGCTGCGAAACTCGCCGCCAATGGCCAGTCCAGGCGACAATTGCCAAGCAGCCGATCCTTCGAACTCCACGCCATAGTCGCCATTCTTGTCGCCACCAAAGCCCAGCAGGCCCATCTGGTTCGCCTTGGTCAGGCGCGCCGTCGCCGACAGCAGAATGGAGCGGGAGAGAAACAGCCGGCTGACCGTGGCATAATAATCCACGCCCTCGTCATGGCGCGCGCCGATCGCGCGCACGACGTCGCCCTGCCCGTTCTTCTTATACTGCACGCCGACCGCGATCGCCGGCAGCGAATCATAGACCAGATCGCCCGCCACGCGCAGTTTCGCGCCGACAATATCCTGCGAAAAGGCATAATCCTTCCCCAGTCCCAGCGCGGCGCCGATCTCGTTCGTGTTGAAATCCTGATGGGTGTAGCTCAGTTCCAGCCGGTCGCGAAAGCCGATGGCGACGCCGGCGCTCTGATAGTCGTAATCCTTGACCTCAACGATCGTGCCATGGGCGGACAGGCCGATGCCCTCGTCCGTCTCATTGCCGGCGATCACCGCCCAAGGGGTCAGGCCACCGCCAGCCGCGCCCTCCAACGAGCTGATGCCGTTGGTCAGCAGCAATTTACCGCCATTACGGAGCGGTTTGGCCGTGGCTTGCCCGGATGGCAGGGCAACCGCCAGGGCGGCGAGCGCGATGAAGGAATATCGGGTCATGCCATGCTGATAGCCCGCCATGGTTAATATTCGCTTTGGCCAACCATGCGGATTTTTATGGCAAAAGATACGTCCGGTTCGCACTAAACATTTCTTCAACCTTAGCGATTAGGAGCAGGCATCATGTATTGCCTGCGCCTCGTCCCTCTCGCCCTGACCTGCATGGCCGCGCCTGCGCTGGCGGGCGATCTCAACCTCAAGCTGGTGGATGCGGCAGGGCGCCCGGTCGCCGACGCCGTCGTTACGGTGCGTCCAGCGGGCGGCATCCCGCCCGGCCCCATCCGCTTTCCCTGGCCTACTACCATGGTCCAGCAGAATATCGCCTTCGCCCCGCATGTGCTGGTGGTGCCGGTTGGGACCACGGTGCGCTTTCCCAACAAGGACAAGGTGCGCCATCACGTCTATTCCTTTTCCAAACCAGCCAAGTTCGAGATCAAGCTGTTCGGCCAGGATGAAACACGCAGCTACACTTTCACGTCGGTGGGGGCAGTCGCGCTGGGTTGCAACATCCACGACCAGATGAGCGGCTTCATCAAGGTCGTCGACACGCCCTTCGCGATCAAGAGCGATGCGGCCGGCACCGCGCACCTGGCCGGTATGGCGACCGGCACAGCGCAAGTGACGATCTGGCATCCGTTGCTCAAGGCGAAGGACAATGAAATCGTCGTCAACATCCCCATTCCGGGCAGCGGCGCGGCCAGCAAGACCGTCCCGCTAACGCTCCGCAACGCTCAATGAGCCACGCTCTCGCCCTCAAACGATTCTGGCGGCGCGCCGTCTGGCGCTTCCAGTCGACGCTGACCTTCCGCATGACGCTCTTTTATGGAGCGCTTTTCGTCGCGGTGTCGATGCTGTCGCTGTTCGGTACGCGCAAGGCGATCGAATCCTATGCCGAAAGCCAGATCCGCCGCGAAATGACAGTCGGCAGCGCCCTGTTCGACCGGATCGCCACAATGCAGTTCCATCAACTGGCGCAGGCCGGCAATGTCCTGGCCAGCGACTTCGGCTTTCGCGCGGCGGTCGGCACCAACGACGCGGCGACGATCGCCTCCGCATTGCAGAGCCTGCAGGGCCGGTTCAAGATCGACGACGCCATGTTCGTCGGCATCGATGGCACGATAGCGGGAGGTTCCGACGGGCTATCGGCCACGGAGCAGACGCAATTGTTCGACGCACTGGACGCCGGACGCGAACGGGGCATCGTGCGCTGGCGCGGCCAGAGTCATATGGTCGCCGCCGCGCCGGTGCGCGCGCCGATGTTGATGGGCTGGGTCGTGTTCGCGCGCAACATGGGGCCGGTCGACCTGCAACAACTCGCCAAGCTTTCTTCGATCGATCTGCATCCGCAACTCGTGCCGCTCACCGCCGCTGCGGCGCGGGGCACCGAGGTGCGGGAAATCGACCGCGGCGGCGAACGCATTCTCAGTTGGGGGCAACCTGTGCCTGCGCTGGTGGAGGCCGCGCCGCAACGACTGATACTGGAATATAGCTTGACCCGCGCGCTGCGGGGCTATGCGCCCATCCTCTGGGCACTGTTCGGCTTCGGCGCGCTCGGCCTGCTGCTGGCGATCGCCGGCGCCTTTGCCGCCTCGCGCCGGCTGGCGCGGCCGATCATCGCGCTGGAAGCCGCCGCGCGCAAAGTCAGCGCCGGCGAACATGCCCAGGTGGTGGTCGAAACCCGCGATGAGATCGGTCGCCTCGCGCGCAGTTTCAACCGCATGGTCACTGCGGTCGAGGAGCGCGAGCGCCAGATCGCGCATATGGCCTTTCATGATTCGCTGACCGGCCTCGCCAACCGCACCCTGCTGCGCGAACAGATCGCGCTGGCGCTGCACCGCCATGGCGGGGTGGATTTCGCGCTGTTCTGCCTTGATCTCGACAATTTCAAGTCGGTCAACGACACGCTGGGCCATCCGACCGGCGACGCGCTGCTGTGCGAAGTCGCAACGCGCCTCGCCGAAACCTGCCCCCAGGGCTTCGTCGCCCGGCTGGGCGGCGACGAATTTGCGATCATCGTCCAGGATGGCAATGGCGCCGCCGACCAGACCGGCCGCGCGATCGTTCAGGCGCTGACCCGTCCCTTCACCGTCAACGGCCATCGCATCGTCACCGGCGGCAGCGTCGGCATCGCACTGGCGCCGCAGGACGGGCAGGATGCGACGTCGCTGCTCAAGAACGCCGACCTTGCCCTCTACCGCGCCAAGCATGACGGCAAGGGCAGCCACCGATTCTTCGAAAACGCCATGGATGCCGAAGCGCAGGCGCGACGCGCGATGGAGGTCGACCTGCACGACGCGCTTCGCAAGGGCGAGCTGGAGCTGCATTTCCAGCCGCTCTTCGGCCTGTCGCAGAACCGCGTGACCGCATTCGAGGCGCTGATGCGCTGGAACCATCCGGTGCGCGGCATGGTGTCGCCGATCGACTTCATTCCACTGGCGGAAGAAACCGGTCTGATCATCCCGATCGGCGAATGGGCGCTGCATGAAGCCTGCCGGATCGCCACCACATGGGGCGACGACATCCGCGTCGCGGTGAATGTGTCCCCGGTCCAGTTCCGCAGTTCGACGCTCAACAGCATCGTGCTCCAGGCGCTGGCGCGGTCCGGCCTGGAGCCGCAGCGGCTGGAACTGGAGATCACCGAAAGCCTGTTCATCGACAATGTGGAGGCGACGCTTGCCTCGCTGCACTCCCTCAAAGTCCTGGGCGTGCGGGTGGCACTCGACGATTTCGGCACCGGCTATTCCTCGCTCAGCTATCTGCGCAGCTTTCCCTTCGACAAGCTCAAGATCGATCGCAGCTTCATCGTCGACCTGCTCGCCAATGAAGGCGCCACCGCCATCATCCGCGCCATCACGACGCTGGCGGACGCGCTGGGCATCGAGACGACGGCCGAGGGCGTGGAAAGCAGCGAGCAGCTCGACATATTGCGATCCGAAGGCTGCAACCAGATTCAGGGCTATCTGTTCAGCCGGCCGATCCCCGCGGGCGAGGTTCCCGCGCTGCTGATGAAGCTGTCGGGCAATCGCATGGCGGCCTGAACCAGCCCCGTTCCAGAAGCATATAAAGCCAGCCTGGCGCTTGCCGACTGACTCGTCGCGCTGTTGTAAAAGCGCTGTTTCCATGCCGCTGAAGGCCCGCCGGGTCGAACTATCCTCCCTCGCAAGGGCCTTGCGCGCCCGGCGCGCGCCGATCCATATTCCGCTACGAATTGCGTGCGATCGTTAGACGATGGTCGAACTTCGGATCGTTGCGGACCGAACGGTAAGACTTCATTAGCCGCGAAATCATCCAAGGGAACCAGTGCCTCAACAAGGACTGGAACCATGGCCCGAACATTGATCACCGCTCTTCTCGCCGCCGCGGCCGTCGTCACCCCGGCAGCCGCTTCCCAGGGACCGTTGCAGGTCGCCTCCAAGATTTTCGTCGAACAGCGCGCGCTGGACAAGGCCGGCGCGGTCAGTACCTCGCTGGCGCCTGCCACGCGTGCCGTGCCGGGCGACCATGTCGTCTTCGTGCTCGCCTATCGCAACACCGGCGCGCAGCCGCTGTCCGACATCGTCCTCGACAACCCCGTGCCCGGCGCGATCACCTATCGCGCGCCCGGGGCCGGATCGGCCGCGCCGGAACTGTCGGTCGACGGCAAGACCTATGGCGCGCTCGCCCAGTTGCGCCTGCCCACGGCCAGCGGCGGCAGCCGCGCGGCCACATCCAATGATGTCCGCCACATCCGCTGGCGCATCGCGACCGTGCCTGCCGGAGGACAGGGCCAGCTCGCCTTCAAGGCCGTCCTCAAATGACCCCCGCTGCTCGAACCACAGGAAACTACAAGATGATCTCTCGCTCCCTGCGGCTGATGCTGCTGAGCGGCGCCGCAATCGCCGCTACCGGCACCGCCCACGCCCAGTCCGCCTCAACCGCTACCACCGCTGGCACGGAAGTCGCCAACACCGCAACCGTGACCTATACCGTCAACGGCGCGTCGCAGACCACCACGTCCAACACCGCCAAGTTCGTGGTCGACCGCAAGGTGGACTTCACAGTCATCACCGACCAGACCGGCGCCACCCAGGTCAATCTCAGCCAGCAGGCCGCCGTCACCAAGTTCAAGGTAACCAACCACACCAACGGCATCCAGGATTTCTGGCTCGATCCGGACCAGACCACCCTGTCGGTCGGCATCCTGACCGGCACCGACGATTTCGACATCTCGAGCATGAAGGTCTATGTCGACAGCAATAACAACGGCGTGTACGACGTCGATGTCGATACCCAGACCTATATCGACGAACTGGCGCCCGAAGCCTCGGTCGCCGTGTTCATCGTCGGCAATATCCCCGCGACCGTGGGCATCCACGAAGCCCAGGTGTCGCTGCATGTGATCGCTGCCGCCGGCGGCACTTCGGGAACGAAGGGCGCCCTGCTCGTCGCGACCGACCTAAATCTGGGCAATGCCGACAATGTCGTCGATATCGTGTTCGCCGACGACGACAGCGACGGTACGCTCAACCTGGGCGACGTCGCCCGCAACGGCCAGGGCCGTGCCTATGCCGCCTATGTCATCGGCACCCAGAATGTCGCGCTGACGGTCACCAAGTCGGCCCTCATCCTGTCCGATGGCGTCAACACCCTCAATCCCAAGGCGCTGCCCGGCGCGACGGTGCAATATTGCCTGCTCGTCCATAATGGCACCGCGCTAACCGGGGCGAACGGCGTGGCGCTGACCGACATCGTGCCGTCGAACACGACCTATGTGCCGGGTTCGATCAGCGTCGGCCTGCCGGGCGGTACCTGCGTGCTGGCCGGCACGACCGAGGATGACGATGCCGACGACGCAGCCGAAACCGACGGCTACACCGCCAATTACAATAGCGGTACGCACACCGTCACGGCCAATGTCGGCACCGTCGCAGGCCTGGGTTCGGTGGCCGTCGCCTTCAAGGTGACGATCAACTAATCACTGGAAAAGCAAAGGATAACTGGGCGGCGCGCGCTTTACCCGCGCGCGCCGGCAGGACCCCTATGGCCAAAGTCCGCGCCCTTGCCAACCTGATTGCCGCCCTGAGCGGCGTGGCCGCCGCGACCCCCGTCGCGACGCAGGGGCAGACGCGCGTCACCAATACCGCGACCGCGACCTGGCAGGCGCCGACCGGCCCGGTCAGCATCGATTCCAACACGGTGACCTTCGACGTCGAAGCCCGCGCCAAGCGCCCGACCCGGTTGAGCTTTCGCCTGCTCCCGGTCGGTTACAGCTTGCAAGGCACGCGATGCGAAACGTCGCCCTCCATCGTCTTCACCCCCGCCCCGATCGACGCTGCCGACCTTGCGCGCGCGCCGGTGGCCGAATCCATCGACACCCATGTCCCCCTTATTCTGGTGCTGGACAATCCGGGCGGCAATCATGATCCCAATCTACGCGAAACCTCCTGGATCAACGTCCACACCCAATATCTGACCAGCACCATTCCCATGATGGAGACAGGTCCCGATACCGGCGTCTTCGCCGGCGGCGTGCCGCAGGGCAATGACGGCTCCGCCTCCCCCTGCGACCCGACACTGGATCGCGGCGCGCAATTGACGCTCAGCTTCACCGAGGATGCCTATAGCTACGGATCGACGAGCTCGATCCTGATCGATCCTACCGGCTATGTCTTCGATTCCGAAACCGGCGCGCTGGTCGATGGCGCGACGGTGACGCTGCTGGGCGAGAACGGCCAGCCCGCCAAGGTGTTCGGCGACGACGGCGTCAGCGCCTACCCCTCCACCGTCGTCAGCGGGGGCAGCACCACCGACGCCAGCGGTCGCCTCTATGATTTTCCCCAGGGCAACTACCGTTTTCCGCTCACCGCACCGGGCCGTTATCATCTGCAAGTCACGCCGCCGGCCCATTATGTCGCGCCCTCGACCCGCAGTCGCGCCGATCTGGAGGCGCTGCGCGGCCCGATGAACCATCCCTTCATACTGAACGAGGCGTCGTTCGGCGGCGTCTTCGCCCTTAGCGATCCGGAACCCTTCATCGCCGACATCCCCCTCGATCGCGTAGGCGATACCCATTTGCTACTCACCAAGACCGCCTCGGTCCGCGAAGCCTCGCCCGGCGATTTCGTCCAATATCTGGTCCGCGTAGACAACCGCTCGGACGACGACGCCAGCGGCATCCATCTGACCGACATCCTGCCGCCCGGCCTGCGTTACGAGCGCGGATCGACCCGAGGGGCGGACGAACCCTTGGTCGCGACAGACGGCCGAACGCTGGACTTCACCATCCCGGCCTTGCCCGCCGGTAAGACGCTGGAAGTGCGCTATATCGTCTCCGTCGCGCCCGGCGCACCGCGCGGCGAGGCGCTCAACCGCGTGCTCGCCTCCGGCTCTGCCGGCGCCACCAGTAACGAGGCGGCCGCCTCCGTCCGCATCGGCGCGCTGCTTTTCACCGACGGCTTCACTGTCGTCGGCCGCGTCACCGAGGGCGACTGCAACGCCCCGGCCAAGGGGCGCAAGGGCGTTGCCGGCATTCGCCTGCTGATGGAGGATGGCAGTTTCGTCGTCACCGACAAGGACGGCCTCTATCATTTCGAAGCCGTACGGCCCGGTCGCCACGTCGTCCAGCTCGACGGCGCCAGCCTGCCCGCCAGTCACGCGCCGCTGCTGTGCGACGCCGACACGCGCAACGGCGGCAGCGCAACGTCGCGCTTCGTCGAGAGCGCAGGCGGCCTGCTCCAGCGCGTCGATTTCCAGCTGCGCCTGACCGGCCTCGCCGCTGCCGCCGTCGCCGACGCCCTACCCGCCGCGCCCGACGCCGCGCAGGCCGCAGGCGACCGGGAATGGTTCGACGGGCAGGATGCCGGCATCGCCCTGCTCTTCCCGATGCAGGGCTATAATCCCCGCTCCCCGTCCACCCGCGTCGTCATCAAACATCATGCCGGGCAAAAGGTCGCGTTACGCCTCAACGGCGGGCTGGTCGATGCGCTGGCCTATGATGCCACCGATACGGACGGCGACATCGCCATCGCCAAATGGTCCGGCCTCGGCCTCGATCCCGGTGACAACGCGCTGGAAGCCACCGTGATGAATGCGGACGGCAGCATCGCCCAGACGCTGCACGGCACCGTCCATTATGCCGGCGCCGCCGCCAACGCCATCGTCGCGCCGGACGCCAGCAAGCTCGCCGCCGACGGCCTGACCAACCCGGTCCTCGCCTTCCGCCTGACCGATCGCAGCGGCCGCCCGGTGCGCGACGGCACGACCGTTCCCGTCACGGTCGACCAGCCCTATGCCATTGCGGTCGACACCACCGTCCCCGCCAGCCGCCGCGCCAGCGGCACCGCGCTGGTGATCGGCGACGAAGGCATCGCCTATCTCGCGCTGCAACCCACCACCCAGGCCGGCGCCTTGCGGGCGACCGTGACCCTGACCGACGACAAGCAACAGCGCGCCATCGAACTGCGCGCGCGCCTGACGGCGGTGGCGCGCGACTGGACCGTGGTCGGCTTCGGGTCGGGTACGATCGGCTTCGACACGCTGCGCCGGCGCTCGTCCGCCCTGCCTGCCTCCAGCCGCAACAGCCTGGTCACCGACGGGCAGTTGGCGCTCTATGCCAAGGGCCGGATCAAGGGCAGCTGGCTGATGACCATCGCCTATGACAGCGACCGCAAATATGACCGCTCGCGCGGCCTGCTGGGCCAGATCGACCCGGATCGCTACTACACCGTCTATGGCGACGCCACCCGCCAGGGCCATGACGCCGCGACCGCGCGCAAACTCTATCTGCGGCTGGAGCGCAAGGATTTCAGTGCCCTGTTCGGCGATTTCGAAACCGGCATGACCCAGACCCAGTTGACCCGCTACAGCCGGACCCTCAACGGCATGAAGGCGGATTATGCCGACGATCGCCTCAGCTTCAGCGCCTTCGCCGCCAACAGCGACGACCTGCACGCCCGCGACGAAATCCAGGGCAATGGCCTGACCGGCCCCTATCGCCTGTCGGGCCGTGACATCGTTCCCAACAGCGACAAGCTGAGCATCGAAACACGCGACCGGCTGCGCCCCGAGCGCATCCTGTCCTCGACCCCGCTCACCCGCCATATCGACTATGATATCGACGCGACCATCGGCACCATCCGCTTCCGCGAGCCGGTGCTGGGCCGCGACGCCGCCAACAATCCGGTCTTCATCGTCGTCGACTATGAAACCTACGGCAAGGGCAAGAAGCTGACCGCAGGCGGCCGCGCCGCGATGAAGTTCGCCAAGGGCAAGGCCGAGGTCGGCGTGTCGGCGATCAAGGACAACAGCCATGGCGACGGCTTGCTGCTGGGCGCGGACGTCAGTGCGCGAATCAGCGACACGACCCAGTTGCGCGCCGAAATGGCGGCCGGCAGCCGCGACGGCCTGACCGACGGCCGCGCCTGGCTGGCGGAAATCGAACATCACAGCAAGAAGGCCGATGTGCTGGCTTATGCACGACAGCAGGACGACGCGTTTGGCCTCGGCCAGCAGAATCTGGTCGAGGCGGGCACGCGCCGCATCGGCTTCGACGGCCGGGTGCAACTGGCCGAAAAATGGGCGCTTACGGCCTCCTCCTGGTATCAGGACCAGCTGATCGGTGCCGGCAGCCGCTTCGCTGGCGAATCGCGCATCGAATATCGGCGCGACCATGGCACGATCTTCGCCGGCGCGCAGTTCGCGCTGGATCACGGCATCGACGGCAAGGATCGCGACTCCCGCCTGCTGACGCTGGGCGGCATCCAGATATTGATGGGCGGCAAGCTGACCCTTACCGGCCAGACCCAGTTCGCGCCGGGCGGCGACCGCGACAGCGTCGATTTCCCCGCCCGCCACCAGTTGATCGCGGCCTGGCGCGTCAAGCCGGGCATCCGCCTGATCGGTGGCTATGAAGTGGCGCAGGGCGAGGACTACACGACCCATACCGCGCAAATCGGCTTCGACGTCCAGCCCTGGACCGGCGCCAAGGTCACCACCGCCATCAACAACCAGACGTCAGGGGAGAATGGCGGGCGCGTCTATGCCAATTACGGTCTGGTTCAGTCGCTGCCGATCGGCGATCGCTGGACGATCGACGCGACCTTCGACGCCAGCACGACCGTCAGCGGCAAGATTCCGGCCGGCGGCGTCGTCCAGCCGTTCCAGACCAGCGGATCGGGCAGCGTTGGCGGCGGTGCGCTGGGCAGCCTCTATGGCAATGACGGCGATTATGCCGCGGTGACGCTGGGCGCCAATTACCGCGCCGACCTCTGGTCCTGGAACGGCCGGGTCGAATATCGCAAGTCCGACCAGAATAAGCGCTTCAACATCACCAGCAACGTCGTCCGCGCGCTGGGCGAGGGCAAGACGCTTGCCGGCACCGTCCGCTACTCCACGCTGAGCCAGGTCAGCGGCGCGCAGGCGAAGAGCCTGGCGACCTCGGTCGCACTCGCCTGGCGACCGCTCGACAGCCGCTGGTCGCTGTTGGAGCGGCTGGAACTGCGCAAGGAAAGCGCGGATGCGGGCGTGGGCGGGGGCAACGTGCTGGGCGTACCGGCCGGCAGCGGCATCGGCCAGCGCACCCTGCGCCTTATTAACAACCTTGCCGTCAACTATCGCACCGGCGCAGAAGGCGGCCGCCACAATGTCGAGGCGACCGTCTATTATGGCGCCAAATGGGTCAGCGGCAGCTATGGCGCGGACGACTATACCGGCTATATCGACGTCACCGGCGTCGACCTGAGGATGGACCTGGGCAAGCGTTTCGACATCGGCGTGCAAGCGTCGGCGCAGCACGCCTGGAGCCGCGGTGCGGTGGCGTTCAGCGGCGGACCGTCGGCCGGCGTATCCCCTGCGCCCAATGTCTGGATCAGCGCCGGATATAATATCGCGGGTTATCGCGACCGCGATTTCGAGGATGACCGCTACACCCGTCGCGGCCCCTATGTGACGATGCGCATGAAATTCGACCGCAACGCCATCGCCGGCCTGCTCGGGAAGGGCCGCTGATGCGCCGGTTCACCTTCCTCCTGCTTGCGGCGCTGTCCACACCCGCCCTGGCCGATCCGATCACGGCGACCAAGTCGGTGAGCGTCGTGTCCGATCCCATGGGCAACCTGATCCCGCGCGCCATCCCCGGCGCGGTGGTCGACTACAGCGCGACCCTCGCCAACCCGCTCGCCAACCTGGGCAAGACAGTGCGGGGCGTCTCGTTCGAGGACCAGTTGCCCGCCAATGTAATCCTGCGCGTCAGCGATCTGGGGACGAGCGGCAGCGGCCCGGTGGTCTTCACCAACGGCGCGATCGTGCTGGGCGTGGGCGACAGCGGCCTGACCTACACGTTCAGCGGCCTTGGCAGCACAACCGACGGTATCGAATTCAGCAACGGGGCGAATTGGGCCTACACGCCGATCCCGGATGCCGACGGCTATGACTCCAATGTCCGCGCCATCCGTATCAAGCCGATCACCACATTCAAGGCGGGCGGATCATTTACCGTCCGCTTCCGCGTCAAGCTGCGTTAGCCAAAGGGGGAAGTCAGACATGTCCTACGGAATGGAACAGGCGGCGATGATGCCGATGGCCGCTCCTTCGATCGCCGGACCATCGGTTGTCGCGATGGAACGGCGGCGGGACACCCGCGCGGCGACGGTCTTTACCATCGGCAAGATTTCGTTCGATGGTCGCAGCCTGCCCTGCATGGTGAGAGACCTGTCGGAAGGGGGAATGCGCATCCAGTTGCCCGCCCCGCCGCCGCCCGGCGCCCGCGTCCTGATCGAAATGCGCGGTCTCGACCCCCGCCTTGCCTGCATCCGCTGGGCGGTGGGGCATGAAGCCGGCCTCAGTTTCGACCTGCGCTGCTGCCCGGCGGATATTTTCGCGGCCCGCGCCAGCCGGTCGGGACGGATTGCGCGCCAGCCGCGCTTCCCGTTGCGCGGCGACGCGCCATTGTTGATCGACGATATGCCGATCGCCGCCACGATCGAAAATATTTCTGTCGGCGGCGCGCGGCTTGTCCTGTCCGAACCGCTGGCGAACGGCCGGCAAGGCGTGCTGGGCCTGACACTTGGCGACCGGCACGGAGTCGCCGGAACCATCTGCTGGACGCGCGACGACCACTGCGGCTTCCGCTTTGTTCAGCCGATCAGCAGCGTCGCGCTGGCCGTCATGCTGGATGGCGCCGGATTGGATTGAGTCCGCTCAACCGGTCGCCGCCAGCCAGCGATCAATCGCGATCAAGGCGGTCCGGCTGTCGCGCAATGCCGCCGCTCGCCCGCCCGTTCCCAGATCGACCGCCTGCCAACTCTCGCTCGCCACGGTGAAGCCCAATGTGCCCGTCAATCCTGCGATGCGGTGGGCGCTATGACCCTCGGCTCCCTCGATAGCCCTTTCCAGTTCCGCGCGAAGGCCCTCCACCACAGGCAGCAGGCCGTCGCGGCCGAACATCGTCGCCATGCGCGCCAGACTGGCCGTATCCGGCGGCAGCCACTGACTGAAAATGGCGGCAAGCCGTTCAACGCCCTGATCCGGATCGACCACCAGATCGACCGGAAAAGACGGCGTCCTCCCGCCATCCATCACCGCTGCCACAATATGATCGCGCCGCAGCGACGCAACCTCGCCCATTCCGTCCACAACGATCATGCTGGCCGCCGCGACAGCGTCGCCATCGTCGCATGATGCTTCCAACACCTCCCATCCGGCAAGGCGCATTGCGGCGCCAACATGCGCATAGGTTAACGAGGCGGCAACACTGATGACAGCCAAAGTGTTTTGCGATCCGTCCATAGATGCATTACATCCTGTTGCGTCCTTTCCCGTGACTAGCCCATTTTCTACAAATGGATAACAATAAGGCTGGAGGATGGTGGAGACCGTAACCGGAGGCCGCGTATTGATCGCGGACGACCACCCGTTGATCCGTGAGGGTCTGGCGCTCGCCGCGCGCGCGGTGATGCCTGGCGTCACGGTCGATACCGCCGGCACGATCGGCGAAACCCTGGCGACCTTGAAGCGCCACGCCAAATATCGCCTGATCCTGCTCGACTTCGTCCTGCCCGACGCGCGCGGCTTTTCCGGCTTCCTGCAGGTGCAGCATGAAGCCGGCCGGACGCCCATCGCGATGATCTCCGCGCATGAGAATGCGACGCTGGTCGAAAGCGCCCGCGCGTTGGGCGCCGCGGGCTTCCTGTACAAGACCCGGCCGTTCGATGACCTGGCGCGCGACATAAAGAAGCTGGCGGAGGGGCAGACCAGCTTCCCCGCGGTGGATATCGACGCCAATCCGGCAGACCTGCGCGATCGCATCGCGACCCTGTCCGGCGCACAGCTCCGGGTGTTGATCGCCCTTTCGGACGGGCGTCTCAACAAACAGATCGCCGCCGATCTCGCCGTATCGGAGGCGACGGTGAAAGCCCATCTGACGGCGATCTTCCGCAAGCTGGATGTCGGCAACCGCGCGCAGGCGCTGCTCGCGGTGCAGCCGCTGTTGGGAGACGTGGCGGCGGCCCGCCCAACATGAACGGCGCGCCCCCCGAGCCGCCCAGCGCGTCACCCTTCGTGCTGGCGGCGCTGGTCGTTCCGCTGGTGCTGGCGGCGCTGCTTTTCTGGCTGGGCGGTGAATATGGCCGCTGGAACGGCCTGCGCGAGAATGCCGACCAGTCGTTCCATCGACGCGTCCTCCTAATCGACATATTGTCCGAACTGCGCGCCGCAGAATCCAGCCAACGCGGTTATATCCTCACCAACGACCCGGAATTCCGCGCCCGCTACGGCGAGTGGCATGGCGAAATCCAGCGCAGCTTCGAAAAGGCCGACGCGCTCTACCGCGAAGCGCCTTCGCACCAGACCAGCTTCGACGGCCTGCGCCGGATCGCCCGGACCAAGGTAGCCGAGATGGACACGGTGTTGCGAATCTATGCGAACAGCGGGCCGGAAGCGGCGCGCCGGCGTGTGGCGGAAGGCGAAGGCAAGCGACTGATGAACCGGCTACAGCAGCAACTGGATCGCGTCATCCGCGAAGAACAGCGGATCGGCGAAACGCGCGTCGCCGACTATCGCAGCCGCACCGAAACATTGCAGCGGGTCATGTGGATACTCGTCGCACTCAGCAGCCTGTCGCTGGCGATCGCGCTGCTCGGCCTGTGGCGCCAGCGGGTGTCGCAATATATTGTCGAACTGCGCGGGTTCGAGGCGGCGCGGCGCAACGAAACCATCCTCGACAGCACGATCGACCCCATCATCATCGTCAATCCCAGCGGAAGCATCGAAACCATCAACCAGGCGGCGACGAAAATGCTGGGCTATGAGGCGACCAGCCTCGCGCGCCGCGATTTCGACCTGATTTCCGACATTGCGCCTGGCGTCGGCAGCTTCCTCGACCGCATCGGTCTTGTCGATGGCGAACTACGCACCCCCTATTGGACCGATCGGCAGGTTCGGCACCAAAGCGGCCGCCTGCTGCCTGTCGATATCGCCTTGGGCGTCATGTCGCTGCCCGACGGCAACCATATCGTCGTGTCACTGCGCGACATTGTCGAACGCAAGCGGGTCGAGCGGTTGAAGGACGACCTGATCTCCACCGTCAGCCATGAACTGCGCACGCCGCTGACATCTATCGTCGGCGCGCTGGCGCTCCTCCGGCTGGATGTCGGCAATCGGCTCGACCCGGAATCAGCAGGCCTCGTCACCATCGCCGAAAATAATGCGCAGCGTCTGATCCGCCTCATCAACGACATGCTCGACATCGACCGCATCGATTCGGGCAAACTGCGCATGACGTTGGCCCCGATCGACCTGCATCATGTCGTGATGCGCGCGTGCGACGACAATGGCGGCCTGGTCCGGTCCGCCGGCGCGTTGCTCGACCGCACCATGGCGGACGAAACCTTGATGGTTCAGGGCGACGAGGAACGGCTGTTGCAGGTCATCACCAACCTCCTGTCCAATGCCGTCAAGATATCCTCAGAAGGCCATCATATCGCCGTCGGCCTCACGCGCAGCGCCGACGGGCGTCGCGCCACCGTCTTTGTCGATGATGACGGACCTGGCATCCCCGAGGAATTTCGCGGGCGCATCTTCGGCCGGTTCGAGCGCGCCGCAAATGACGAAGGCGCGCCGGGTACGGGGCTGGGGCTGGCCATCGCGCGCGAGATCGTCACGCAGCATGGCGGAGAATTGTGGTTCGAGGACCGGCCCGGCGGCGGAACCCGCTTCGCCTTTTCGCTGCCGGTCATGCTGCCGGTCGCCCTGCCGCGCGAGCGCCCCCATGGCGAAACCCATGTGCTCATCTGCGAGAGCAATCCCGCCGTCGCACGGTTGCTTCAGTCGCAATTGTCGGAGGAAGGCTATGCCTGCCGCGTCGTCACCGACGCCCGCGCAGCGCGCGCGGCGATCGTCGCCGATGGCTTCAGCCTTCTATTGCTCGACATGGCGCTCGACGATGCCGACGCCTTTCATTTTGCGCGCGAAATGCGCCGGCTGGAAGGACCGGAAAAACTGTCGATCCTCATGGTATCCGCTGCGGGCGGCGATGCGTCGACACCCTTGTCGCTGGACCTGATCGACTGGATCGACAAGCCGATCGATCCCGGCCGGCTCAAGGCGGCGATCACGGCATCCTTCCGCCATTCGGGCATCAAACGGCCGACGGTTCTTCATCTCGACGACGACCAGGACACACTTGAAATCACCGCCGCAGCGCTCAAAGGCATCGCCTACATCCTCAAGGCCACAACCCTTGCAGAAGCGCGCGCCCTGCTTCGTGTGGAAACGCCTAATCTGGCGATCCTGGACGTCCATCTGGAAGAAGGCCTCGGCCTTGACCTGTTACCCGATCTGGTGGACGACCAAGGGGTCGCCATCCCGACCATCATCTATTCCGCGCATGATGTCGATATAGAGATCGCCGGCCAGATCGACGCGGTGCTGGTCAAATCGCGCACGTCGCTGCCCGATCTCAAGGCGACGGTGCGACGGGTCGTGGCGACCCGTCACGGCCGGGCAGAAGGCGGGGAGGAAGAAGGCGCATGAGCGAAGCCGACCGTTTGCGCATCCTTTATGTCGATGACGACAAGGACATCCGCCACATCGTCAAATTGTCGCTCGCCCTCGACCCCTTGATCGAATTGCGGCTGTGCGCCGATGGCGCCGAAGCGCTGGAGGTCGCCGCGACCGGTGCATGGCGACCCGACCTTGTCATGCTCGACGTGATGATGCCCCGCATGGATGGCCCCACGCTGATGGTCGCGCTGCGCGAGCTGGCAGGCTTTGCGGACATACCCTTCGTCTTCGTCACCGCCCGCGCCCGCGAAGCGGACGTGCAGAGCTATCATGCAGCGGGCGCCAGGGGCGTGATCCTGAAACCGTTCAATCCGCTGACCCTGGCCGGCAGCGTCCGCACGCTGGTCGGCTGAACCGCGGCGGCGTCAGGCATCGACCAAATGGCGCGCGCGCATCAAGGCGCTCGGGTCGGGCGCGCGGCCTAGAAAAGCCCTGAACGATTCCATCGGATCGCGACTGTCCCCCGCCGCCAATATCTCCGCCCGGAAGCGGGCGGCGAGCGCAGGATCGAAAATGTCGCCTGTCGCCAGAAACGCTTCGAACGCGTCGGCATCCAGCGCCTCTGACCAGGCATAGCTATAATAGGCGCTGGCATAGCCGCCGTCGAAGATGTGGGTGAAATAGGGGACGCGATGCCGAAGCCCGATTTCCGGCGGCATACCCAGCCGCTCCAGTTCCGCCGCGACAAAAGCGCGCGGATTGGCGGCCGCACCCACCGACCGGTGCATGGCCAGGTCGACCAGCGCACAGCCGATCAGTTCCACCGTGGCGAAACCCTGGCCATAGGCTTCGGCCTGGCGGATCGCATCGATGAGCGCGTCGGGTACGCCGAAGCCCGACAGCACGTCCCGGCTGACGATCCAGTTTTCCATGAACTTGCTGGGAAATTCCACGAAATCCCGCGCGACCGCCGTCCCGGACTGGCTGGGATAGGTGACGCGCGACAGCAGGCCGTGCAGCGCATGGCCGAACTCGTGGAACAGGGTGCGTGCCTCGTCGATCGACAGCCGCGTGGCGGCGGTGTCAGGCGGTGGCGCGGCGGCGAAATTGGCCACCAGATAGACGACCGGACGCACGTCGCCGTCCATCGCCTCCTGCACGCGCAGGCTGCCCATCCAGGCGCCGCCATGCTTTTCCGGCCGCGCCAGATAGTCGGTGAAGAGCAGGCCGACCGGCGCACCGGTCGCGTCGCCGACTTCCCACGCCCAGACATCGGGATGATAGCCGGCGATATCGGCCCGGCGCGTGAAGGTCAGGCCATAGAGACGCGCGGCGCTGTCGAACGCCGCCTGCCGCACAGCGTCCAGCCGCAGATGTTCAGCCACCGCCCCGCCGTCCAGCGCATAGCGATCGCGGCGCACCTTTTCGGCATAGAAGCGCCAGTCCCAGGGCGCGAGCGCGAAGCCGCCGCCGTTCGCATCGATCAGCGCCTGTAATTCGGCCGCTTCTTCGGCGGCGCGACGCTTGCCCGGCTCCCACAACTGGGCGAGCAGGTCGGCAGCGGCGGCGGGATCATGCGCCATACTGTCTTCCAGCGCATAATGGGCATGGTCAGCGTAACCCAGCAGTGCCGCCCGCTCCTGCCGAAGCGCCAGCGTCTCCGCGATCACCAGCCAATTGTCATGCGCCCCGCCATCGCAGCGATCGGTAAAGGCCCGCCACAGCGCCTCGCGGAGATCGCGTCGCGCCGAAAAAGTCAGGAAACTCTCGTAATCGGTACGGTCGAGCGTCACATGATAGCGCCCCACCTGCCCCTTGGCCGCGGCGCGCCCGGCGGCCGCATCGCACAGACCCGACGGCAGACCCGCAAGATCGTCCGGGCCAAGGTCCAGAACCCAGTCGGCGGTCGCGGCCAGCACATGATGGCCGAACTGCACCGCCAACGCCGACAATCGCGCGTCGATCGCGGCAAACCGGTCCTTCTGCACCGGGGTCAGCGCCGCCCCGCCGCGCCGGAAGCCGGCATGACTGCTTTCCACCAGCCTTATCTGTGCGGGTGTCAATCCAGCATCGTGCCGTGCGGCATGGACCGTGGCGACTTTCGCGGCGAGCATGGCATTATGGCTGATCGCCGTTCCATGCGCGCTCAGCATCGCCGAAACCTGCCCCTCGATCGCACGGATAGCAGGCGTCCCCTGCGCCGAGGACAAGGTCCAGAACAGCCGGCGCACCCGAGCCAGCGGCTCGCCCGACCGCTCCAGCGCGGCGACCACCGTGTCGAATGTCGCAGGCGCATCATCTCCTGCGATCGCGGAAACCTCGTCCCGGTGCAAAGCCATCGCGGTCTCGAACGCGGGCAGGAAATCCTCGTCCCGCACCTTGTCGAACGGCGGCGCGCCCAGCGGCCCGTCCCAGGATTGCAGCAGGGGATTGGCATGTGGATCAGTCAATGGATTGGACCTCGTCGGTATGGACTTCGAACCGCACCAGATTCGCCGGACCAAAAGCGGTGGTCAAGGCGACATCAGTGGCGTCGCGCCCGCGCGCCATCAAGATGCGGCCGATCCGCGGTCTGTTGTGGCGGGCGTCATGGGTATACCATTCGCCGTCGATATAGACGTCGAACCAGGCGCTAAAATCCATCGGCGCGTCCACAGGCGGAATGCCGATATCGCCCAGATAACCCGTGCAGTAGCGCGCCGGGATGTTCATGCAGCGGCAAAGGGTGACGGCGAGATGGGCGAAATCGCGGCACACGCCCTGCCGTTCCTGATAGGCGTTCCAGGCAGTTTTGTCCGGCCGCGCATGATGATAACCGAACTCGATATGGTTGTGGACGAAATCCACGATGGCATCCACCCGCGCCCGCGCCGATCCATAATGCGCAAAATTCGCCCAGGCGACCGCCATCAGCCTATCCGTCTCACAATAGCGGCTGCCCAGCAGGAAGGGCATGACCGCATCGGGCAGATCCTCAACCGCCATCTGTGGCCCGTCGGGCGCTTGCGCATCAGGCAATCCGCTATCCTCGATCACGAAGTCGCAGGACAGGGTAACGCCACCTGCGGGGATGGTCAGGCGGGTCGCGACGTTCCCGAACCCGTCCTCGAAATGATAGAGCGGGATGTCGGGAGCCGCCATCAGTCTCTGCGGCGTGCGCAGGTCGTGATGGCGCGAGGGATGCAGGCTCAGCATCGCCATCATCGCGGTCCTGTTGTCGGTCTCGAATCTTATGTCATATCCGCATCGGATCAGCATCTTAAGGTGACTTTCCTGAAGCGCCGATGGCTCGGCTGTTGATGGCCCCATGGTCTGACACGGGAAATTTACGGGGATCGGCGCGCCGTACATCGACGGTGACGTCCATCCCCAGGAAGCTGGCCGGCAGGCCGAACCATGTGCCCGACAATGGCAGCGCCTGATAAGGATCGCGCGCGACAGCGACGCGGATCAGCCCACGATTGCCGATGATGCCGTTCGTCGGATCGAATTCGACCCAGCCCGATCCGGGAAGGAAAATGCGCACCCAGGCATGGGTATTGCCGCCGCCCACGACATCTTCTGCGCGCGACGGGTTGTACACATAGCCCGACACGAAGCGCGCGGCGAAACCCAGCGCCCGCACCGCCTCGATCATCAGCACGGCGAAGTCGCGGCAAGTGCCCTGTCGCTTGCGCAACGTCTCGATCGGCGACTGGGTGCCCTTCTCGTGGCGCGGGACATAGGTGAAGTCGCATTGAATGCCGGTCGCCATCCGGGTCAGCAGGTCGACCGTGCCGGTATCGCCATGATTGCTGACGAAAGCGCGCGCCCAATTGTCGACGATCCGTGCAGGATCATGATATTGCCGCTCGATCGACCGCAGCAGGTCGGGCATGTCTTCCGAGGCGTAGGTGAAGGGAAACAGCCGGGCATAAGGCTCCACATCCACCTGCCTTTGCGCCAGCGGCGCATGTTCCAGCGTCGCCTCGCTCGTCACCACCAGATGCGAGGCCCGCCGCTTGAACGATGCGATCGCCACCGAATTGCCGAACACGTCGTGCAGCCAGCGCAGTTCGCTCGGCTCCGGATCGATGTCGAGCCGGGCGGACAGCAACCGCTGGTCAAACGCCTCGCGCGGGCGCATCATGATGCGATGTTCACCCAGCGACACCGGCTGCTGATAGCGATAGCTGGTCACATGATGGATCGTCAGCAACGGCATGGGAGAAAGTCCTGATGGCCGGGCGCACGGCGGATGGGCTGTTGGGTGCGGACGATCCGGCGCCGGTCGGGTTGTTCAACGCAGCAGGCCCCTCGCCGTTCCTGCTGATCGGCGACCATGCCGGATCGGGAGTGCCGGCTGCGCTCGGCGATCTCGGCCTCGCCGCCGCGGATCGCGGCCGCCACATCGCCATCGACATCGGCGTCCATGGCCTCGGCCATGCCCTCGCCACACTGCTCGACGCGCCGTTCCTGCATCAATATTATTCGCGCCTCGTCATCGACTGCAATCGCGACCCGGAACAATTGGCGGCGATACCAGCCGTGTCGGACGGCAGCCGGATCAGCGGCAATGAAGGGCTGGACGCCACCGCCCGCGCCGCGCGCGTCGCGGCGATCCATGCCCCCTATCAGGCGGCCATAACCGCGACCATCGCCGCGCGGCAGGCAGTGGGGCGCGCCACCATCCTGCTATCGCTGCACAGTTTCACCCCGGTGATGGACGGCGTCGCCCGCCCATGGGAAGTCGGCGTGCTGCACTGGCTAGGCCGCACGGACTTCGCGCAGGCCATGCTCGACGCGCTGCGCACTGACGCCGCGCTGGCCGTCGGCGACAACCAACCCTATCGGATGGACGCCACCGACCACACCGTCCCCCGTCACGCCTTCGCGCACGATCTTCCTTATGCTGAAATGGAGGTACGCCAGAATCTGATCGGCGACGCTGCTGGCCAGCATCTCTGGGCGCAGCGACTGGCACGCGCCGCGCAAACCGCCGCCGCCCGGACAGGCTATGGATCGAATGCCGCTGCCGGGGGATTATAGCACCGCACGGATCGGCACGGCCGACGGTGCCATCCATCACAAAAACAGCAGCTAGAGGGAGCAAGACATCACGATGCCGAACCCCATGTCATGCCGACAGCACGCCGACCGGTATGGTGCAGCCGCGGAGCGCCCGTGAAGAACCCTTTCCCAACCGTGCTCAAGGCAGCCCGCATGGCGCGCAAGGGTCGTCCGCTGTCCGCCGCCTTGTTGTGGCAACGCGCGCTGATGCCTACGCTGCCAAAGCCGCCGCGGGTGACCAAAGGCAAAAGCGCGGCCAAAAAGGTCGATCGCGTCGTGCGGCCCGCACCCGGCAGCTTCATCGAAAGCGATTATAGCTGCGCGCAGGGGTCGCTCCGCTATCGCCTCTACACGCCAGTCGGCTCCACGCGCCGCCGCCTGCCGCTGATCGTCATGCTGCACGGCTGCACCCAGTCGGCCGCCGATTTTGCGACCGGCACGGCGATGAACCGACTGGGCGACGAACTGGGCTTCCTCGTCCTCTATCCCGAACAATCGCCGCGCGCCAACCCCAATCGTTGCTGGAACTGGCACAGCCCGTCGCACCAGAAGCGCGGCAGCGGCGAGGCTGCCGTCATCGCCGGCATGACCCGCCATATCCTGGACCGGTGCAGAGGCCATGCCGGGCGCGTCTACATTGCGGGCATATCCGCCGGCGGAGCAGCGGCCGCGATCATTGCTGCCGCCTATCCCCAGCTCTATGTCGCGGTCGGCGTCCATTCGGGCGTGCCGATGGGCGCGATCGGCTCGGTCGGCGAAGCGTTGGCGGCGATGCGAGGGCAGGCCGTTCCACCCATCGGCAAGACCACGCCGCCGCTGCCCATGATCCTGTTCCACGGCGACAGCGACCGGGTGGTCCACCCATCCAACGCCAGCGGCTTCGTCAGCCAGTTGCAGCGGTCGAGCACGCGCGCACTCAGCGTCGAGTCGGAAGCGGGCGTCGCACCGGGCGGACGGGCCTTCACCCGCAGCTTCTATCGCTATGGTCGCGGGCCGGTCATGCTGGAGGAATGGACGGTGCATGGCAGCGGCCATGCCTGGTCAGGCGGCTACGCAGGCGGCAGCCACACCGACCCCAAAGGCCCGGACGCATCGCGAGCGATGGCGACCTTCTTCCTCGCCCGCCGCCGCTCCCTTTGATCGTCAGCCTGCGTCGTCCTCGTCGCGCTCATTCTCCGCCGGCTTGAGCGGCGCCAGCACCCAGAAGGTCAATAAGGTGAACGCGGTCAGCACGACGGCGACGTCATAGCTGCCCAATCCCGCGGCCACGCCGACCGCCCCGGTCACCCACAGGCTGGCCGCCGTCGCCGTTCCCCGAACGCTGTTCTTCTGCTGCAGAATGGCGCCCCCGCCCAGGAAGCCGATACCAGCGATCACGCCTTCCAATACGCGGGCGATGGCGGCAGGATCATGCGCCATCATCGTCTCGACCGCCTGTACGAAGCCACAGCTTGCGACCGCGACCAACGGAAACGTCCTGATGCCCGCGCTGCGTTCCGCCTGCTCCCGATTCCAGCCGATCGGCAGGGCCAGTCCATAGGCGATCGAAAGCGCGAGCAAATGGGGCAATATCGCGAAACTGTCGGTCATATCGGACACAACGCGCGGCGATCCATTCGGATGCGCAACGACGGCATGTGCCGTCGGCCGAAGCCCCGACGATGGTAGGCCGGCATCAGGACAGCCGCATTGTCGCAGCTCCTCACGCATGATAAGGTCACGGCTGACACGCTCTATAGCCAGTTCCACATGCGTATGTCGACGAACCGGAGCGGCCGATATCCTGCATCAACACCAATGGTGAGGGACTCATGACGAATCCTGCGTTTTTGATATGCCTCGGTTTGCTTGCAGGCGGCGGAATGGACGATGCGCCAGCAGACGGCACGCCTCCGCCGACAAAAGTTCGCAGGCTGCCCGGCACTGGCGGCATCATGACGCCTCCCCCCGATCCCGAAGCCGCGATCCGGTCCGAATTTACAGCGGTAGAGCAAAAGGATTCGGCGTCGGCCTATGACATGTTCGCGCGACGCCATCCCGGCCACCCTCTTGCTCGCGAAGCCAAACGACGCGCCACAACTCTGAATGCAAAAGCACCGCGCCGCCTCGATCCGACACCTTGTCTGAATGGCGCCTCGCGCAAATGCGATCCACCATCCTGATTTTGCGCAGAGTCGCTTTTCCAAAAACCCAAACAATACAATAGTCTATTTTTCGATGATGACTATGCCGTTGATTTACAGGACAAATGTAAAGCTTGGCATGAACAGTGAATAGTGCCATTAAAGCCCGCAACAAACGGTCGCCAATCGACACAGTGAACGTGTCAGCCTCTCTTCTCTTTAGGAGGATGTATGTTCAAGGTCACTGGCTCTGGGCCCGTCAAGGTCAAGTTAACTCCCGATTATTCCCTTCCCTCGACTTCGGATGCTAGCGGATCGAGGCCGGAATTTACCGGCACATGGTCGCTGGCGCGCGAAGCGCAGGTGCGCAGCGAAGTCCGGCTGCTCTATCCGATGGATGCACCGACACCCCCTGCCACCACGCCCAGTTCCGGTGATCTGGCGGAAAATGGCAGTGCTTCCACGACGGTAACGGTGGGCGCCACGGGCGACGCCCGGATTGATGGCATCCTGCGCGGAGTCGCCTGGTCCGGAGGCATCACCTATTCGGATGTGGACTCGACAGCCGACTATCAGTCTGGCTATTTTTCCGATAGCGACGGCGACGGCACCAGCGCGCAGAATGAGGGCTTTTCCCAATTCACGGCGCAGCAATTGCTGGCGATGCATTCCGCGCTCAACGCAGCGACCTATACCCAGCTTGCCGGCGCCTACGGCTTTTCGATCGAGGGATTCACTAACCTGACCATCGACTATGCCGGTGCAGGGCTCGGCACCGCCACCATCCGCGGCGCCAATTCCAGCGATGCGCCGACCGCCTATGCCTATTATCCGGCCAACAACATCTATGGCGGCGATACCTTCTTCGGCAACGCCTATGACGGCACGTCCAATTCCCTGAAGAACCCCGTGGCAGGCAACTATGCCTGGCATACGATGCTCCATGAACTAGGCCATTCGCTCGGCCTGAAACATGGACAGGAAACGGGCGGCGTCAGCAACGTTGCGCTCCCTACCGCCTGGGACTCGATCGAATTTTCGGTCATGACCTATCGCAGCTATGTCGGGGCGCCGCTCAGCGGGTACAGCTATGAAGAGTTCGGCGCGCCGCAAACATATATGATGCTCGACATCGCCGCGCTCCAGACCATGTATGGTGCGGATTATACGGTTCATGCGGAAAACACGACCTATAGTTGGAATCCGTCTACCGGCATCACCTATATCAATGGCGACATCGCTATCCAGCCCGGCGACAATCGTATTTTCGCAACCATCTGGGACGGCGGCGGCGTCGATACATATGACCTGTCGGCCTATAGCAGCGGCGTCACCATCGATCTGACGCCTGGCGGCTATTCGCTGTTCAGCGGAACGCAGCAGGCCTATCTGGGCGGAGGCAATTACGCCCGCGGCAACATCTTCAACGCCCTCACCTTCGGTGGCAGCAACGCTTCGCTGATCGAGAACGCCACAGGCGGGTCGGGCAGCGACACGATTACCGGCAATGCCGTGGGCAACCTGCTCAAGGGCGGCGGTGGCACCGACACCATCTATGGCGGTGACGGCAACGACATCATCCAGGGCGGCTTCAATGCAGACTTCGTCTATGGCGAGGCTGGCGACGACGTCTTTCAGGTACTGCAAGGCGAATTTGGCGACAATATCGATGGTGGTATCGGCACGGATCGACTGGATCTCAGCAACTATACCACAACCTACGGCGCAACCGTCGATCTCAGCGCTGGCACCTGGGACTTCAATCCCAGCTTCGGCGGCCCCTACACTATCACCGGGGTCGAAAATGTCGACGGCACCCAGCTTGCCGACACCATCACCGGCGACAGCAACAACAATGTCCTCAATGGCAATGGCGGTAACGACACGCTGAAGGGCGGTATCGGTCAGGACACCATCTATGGCGGTGACGGCAACGACATCATCCAGGGCGGCTTCGGGGCCGACACCGTTTATGGCGAGGCTGGCGACGACGTCTTCCAGGTGCTGCAGGGCGAGTTTGGCGACAATATCAACGGGGGCATCGGCACCGACCGGCTCGACCTGAGCGATTACACCGCCACTTATGGGGCAACCGTCGATCTCAGCGCTGGCACCTGGGACTTCAATCCCAGCTTCGGCGGCCCCTACACCATCACCGGGGTCGAAAATGTCGACGGCACCCAGCTTGCCGACACCATCATCGGCGACGGCAACAACAATGTCATCGACGGCAATGGCGGTAACGACACGCTGAAGGGCGGCATCGGTCAGGACACCATCTATGGCGGTGACGGCAACGACATCATCCAGGGCGGCTTCGGGACCGATTTTGTCTATGGCGAAGCGGGCAACGATGTCTTCCAGGTGCTGCAGGGCGAGTTTGGCGACAATGTCGACGGCGGCAGCGGCACAGATCGGCTCGACCTGAGTGACTATACTGCGACCTATGGCGCCACGGTAGATCTGGCAGCGGGAAGTTGGGACTTCAATCCGAGCTTCGGCGGCCCCTACACCATCACCGGGGTCGAGGATGTCGACGGCACCCAACTCGCCGACACCCTGACCGGCAACAGCGCCAATAATGTGCTGAACGGCAATGGCGGCGACGACGTCCTCAGCGGGGGCGCCGGCAACGACACCATCAGTGGTGGCAGCGGCGACGACCAGATGATCGGCGGCACCGGCAATGACATATTCGATGGCGGATCGGGCGTCGACACTGCCTATGGCGAAGCGGGCGACGATATCTACAAGGTCATTGCTGGCTGGAATGGCGGCTATGGAGAGTTGTTCTCTGGCGGCGCCGGCGTCGATACGATCGACGGCTCCGCGCTGTTCTCCGATTATGTGGTCAATCTTTCCGACGGCGAATTCGCGATCAGCGGCGGTTCTGGCCTGATCGCGCTCGCCAGCGTGGAGAATGCGACGACCGGGTCGGGCAACGATACGCTGACCGGTTCGGCGGAGGCCAATCGGCTGATCGGCAATGCCGGTGCCGATACGCTGAACGGCCTGGACGGCAATGACGTGCTGCAAGGCGGGACGGGTAACGACCGGCTGAATGGCGGCCTGGGCGATGATACGCTTGATGGCGGTGCGGATGTCGACACTGTCACCTATGCCGGCATGGCGGCCGGCGTAACCGTCAGCCTCGCGATCGCAGGCGCGCAGAATACGATCGGCGCCGGCACAGACACGCTGGTCGGTATCGAAAATCTGGCCGGCACATCCTTCAACGACGTGCTCACCGGCAATGGCGGCGCCAATGTGCTTACCGGCGGTGCTGGCAGCGATACGCTTGATGGCGGTGCTGGCGCCGACACCATGGATGGCGGCACGTCCAGCGACATCTATTATGTCGACAATGTCGGCGACAATGTCGTGGAAAGCTTCTCCACGGGCGGCACGGACGATCAGATCTTCTCGTCCGTGACCTATTCGCTGTCGGGGCGCCATATCGAAAAACTGACCCTGACGGGATCGGCCAACATCAACGCCACCGGCAACGACCTCGGCCAGACCATCATGGGCAATAGCGGCAATAACAGCTTGAGCGGCATGGGCGGCACCGATGTGCTCAATGGCGGCCTGGGCGACGATATGATCGATGGCGGCGCAGGCAACGACACTGCCACCTATGCCGGCATGGCCGCGGGCGTGACCGTCAGCCTCGCGATCGCGGGCGCGCAGAATACCATCGGCGCCGGCACCGACACGCTGGTCGGTATCGAAAATCTGTCCGGCACATCTTTCGACGATGTGCTGACCGGCAATGGCGGCGCCAATGTGATGATCGGTGGGGCCGGCAGCGACATCATCGACGGCGGCGCAGGCGCAGACATCATGGATGGCGGCACATCCAGCGACATCTATTATGTCGACAGTGTCAGCGACAATGTCGTGGAAAGCTTCTCCTCGGGTGGCACGGACGATCAAATCTTCTCGTCGGTGACCTATTCGCTGGCCGGGCGCCATATCGAACGACTGACCCTCACCGGATCGGCCAACATCAACGGCACCGGCAATGACCTGGCCCAGATGATCACCGGCAACAGCGGCAATAACAGCTTGAGCGGCCTTGGCGGCAACGACATACTCAACGGCGGCCTGGGTAACGATATGATCGACGGCGGCGCAGGTGTCGACACCGCCAACTATGCCGGTGCGGCAGCCGGCGTGACCGTCAGTCTGGCGATCGCCGGTGCGCAGAATACTGTAAACGCCGGCACCGACACGCTGGTCGGTATCGAAAACCTGTCCGGCACATCCTTCAATGACATATTGACCGGCAATGGCGGTGCCAATGTGATTACCGGTGGTGCCGGCAGCGATACCATTAATGGCGGTGCAGGCGCCGACACCATGGACGGTGGCACGTCCAGCGACATCTATTATGTCGACAATGTCGGCGACAATGTCGTGGAAAGCTTCTCGTCCGGCGGTACGGACGACCAGATTTTCTCGTCGGTGACCTATTCGCTGGCCGGTCGCCACATTGAAAAACTGATCCTGACCGGGGCGGCCAACATCAACGCTACCGGCAATGACCTGGGCCAGACCATCACTGGCAATAACGGGGCCAACAATTTGGACGGACTTGGCGGCAACGACATACTCAACGGCGGGCTCGGCGCGGATACGCTGACTGGCGGAACCGGTGCCGACATCTTCCTGTTCAACTCCACGTTGGGCGGCGGTAATGTCGATACGATCGCCGACTATGTCGTGGCCAATGATACGATCCAGTTGGACGACGCCATATTTACCGGGTTGGCGCTGGGTACGCTGTCGGCTGCTCAGTTCCAGATCGGATCGGCCGCCAATGATGCTGCGGACCGGATCATCTACAACAGTGCAACTGGCGCGCTGTTGTTCGACGCGGATGGCACGGGAGCGATCGCGGCGGTTCAGTTCGCGACGATCGGCACGGGACTGAGCATGGTCGCGTCCGAATTCGTCATCGTGTAAACGTGACCCAGATATTGTGAATAGGGCCACCCGATCCCGTCGGGTGGCCCTTTTTTTGGATCGAACCCAATTGGCGGTGTTGCGGCGGTAAGATCAGGGCGGAACGTCATCCGCGGCAATCACTGCTATCGCGCGAAAGGAATGCGCCATGAGAAAGCACGCGTGATGAGGCCGAACCACCTGTGTCTCCGCCGCTGGATCGCCAGGAAGCCCGCTCATTCGCGGAAGGCCGTTTCCTTGAGGCGCGTCAGCGGGGTCAGAATATAGGCCAGTATCGTGCGCTTATCGCCAAGCAGGCTGACATTGGCCCCCATACCCGGCCCGATGCGAAGCCGATGTCCTTCCTTGTCCAGGATGGCATCGCTACTCGTGCGCACCCGGACCAGATAATGGCTCTCGCCGGTCCGTTCATTCACAACCGCATCGGGAGAAAGGGCAACGACCTGTCCCTGCATCGACCCATAGATCGCGCTGTCATAGGCCGATATTTCGACCTTGGCCCGCTGGCCCAGCCGGACCGATGCGATATCCTTGGCGGCCACCATCGCCTCGACCAGCAGGTTGTCGCGGGCCGGCACCATTTCCAGCAAAGGATCGCCCGCACGCACGCTGCCGCCCACCGTCGTCACGAAGACGCGGTTGACGCGGCCGTCCAGCGGCGCGCGCACGATGGTGCGGTCGAGCTTATATTCATAGGCCGGCATCGTCGCGTCGCGCACGGACATTTCGGCGCGCGCGGCAGTGAGTTCATCCCCCGCACGCGCGATCCAGTCGCGCCTCTGCTGCATCGCGCTGGCCTGCGCCTCCGCCAGGATATAATGGGCGCGGCTGAGCGCGGCCCCGGACCCGGCCGCTTCGCTGGTCGCGACGCTATAGGCATTTTCCGCCTGTAGCAGCGACCGGCGTGGCTCTATCCCTTCGCGCACCAGCGGACGCATCAGGTCGAGGTCGGTACGCGCCGTATCGCGCGCGGAAATGCGGGCGGCCTGAACCGCAGCGGCCTCACCGATCCCGCGTTGTGCCTGGGTGACGCGGGCGGACCCGACATTGGCCAGGCTGGCCAATTCGGCCATGCGCGCGCGATACAGGCTCTGCTCCACCGCGATCTGGCCGGCCATGCTGGCATTGCGGGCGGCCGGAAAGACCGGGTTGCGCCCCGAAATCTCCGCCTCCAGCCGCAATATCTTCAGGCTCAACGCGTCGCCGCTGGCCCGATTGCTCGCCAACTCCGCGCCAGGCTGGATCGGGCTGAGGCGAATCAAAGGGGCGCCAGCTTTCACGTCCTGTCCGGTCCGCACGAGGATCGTGTCCACCACGCCGCCTTCCAGGTTGGAAATCACCTGCAACTGCGAACTGGGAATGACCCGGCCATTGGCGCGCACGGTCCGGTCGATTTCGGTCAATCCCGCCCATAGCAGGAAGATCAGCAGGAAAGCCGCGATCGCCCATAAAAAGATGTTCGCGGGGACGGCGGGCCGGATATGCGCGTCACCCGGCAATTGCGCCTCGCCGCTCATGCCGCCTTGCCCCGCGTCAGCCGCTGCAGGATGATATCGCGCGGCCCGTCGGCGGCGATCCGCCCCTGTTCCATCACGACGATCCGATCGACCAGCCGTAGCAGCGAGGGCCGATGGGTGATCAGCAATATGGTGCGCCCCTCCACTTCCGGTTGCAGGCGGTCGATCAGGTCGGTTTCGGTCTGGATGTCCATCGCGCTGCTTGGCTCGTCGAAGACCAGGATGGGCGGTCGTCCTGCCAGGGCGCGCGCCAGCGAAATGGACTGCCGCTGCCCGCCCGACAGGCCTTCGCCGCGATCCGTCAGCTTCAGGTCATAGCCATTGACGATCTTGCCCATGAAACCATGGGTGCCGCTCAGCGACGCGACGCGGATCATCTCGTCATGGTCGATATCCGTACGGTCGAGACAGATATTGTCCCGCACCGATCCGGCGATCAGCACATTATCCTGCATCGCAGCGCCGATGAACCGGCGCAATCGGCCGGGATCGAACTGACGCACATCGGTGCCGTCGATCATGACCACGCCCTCCTGTGGTTCGTACAGGCCCAGGATCAGCCGCGCCAGGGTCGACTTGCCCGACCCCACGCGGCCCAGAAAACCGACGCGCTCGCCCGGCGCGATAGACAGGCTGATCTGATCCAGCGCCTTTTCGGCGGCGCGCGGGTAGCGGAAGGCGACATTGCGCAACTCGATCGCACCCAGCAGCTGCGCGGGTTGCAGCGGCTCGCCCGCCGGCCCTTCGCTGGGCGTGTCCATCAAGGTGTTGATCTGGCGGCAGGCGATGCGGGTGGCGGACAGGCGCGCCAGCAGGTTGGCGATCTGCGCGAGCGGAGCGATCGCGCGTCCGCACAGGATGGAGCAGGCCAGCAGCGCACCGGTCGTGATGCTATTGTCGCGGATCAGCCCCACGCCCAGAATGATGATGCCGCAATAGGCGATGATGTTCGCGCTATTGGCCACCGTCATCGCGATCGATGCCGTCAGTCGCTGGCTCAGCGAACTTTGCGCATGGCTTTTGAGCGCCGACCGCCACCGCGCGCCCAGCATCCCGCCCGCGCCGATCGCCTTCACCGTTTCTAGGCTGCCGACGGTTTCCACCAGCACCGACTGTTTGCGCAATCCGTCGCCCAGACTGGCCGCCGACAAGCGGTCGAGCGCCGGGTTGGTTATCAAGCCGGCGACGACCACGACGGGGATCATCGCCAGCGGCGGCAGCACCAATATCCCGCCCAGCATCGCCATGACCGCCAGCGTGATGATGACGAAGGGCACGTCGATGATCGCCGTCAGCGTGGCGGACGCGAAGAAGTCCCGCAGCGTCTCCAGTTCACGCATCAGGCCGGTGAGCGTGCCGGTGGACCCGGGGCGGCGGTCGAGTCGCATCGACAGCAGCTTGGCAAACAGCGTGTCGCCCACCTCATAGTCGATATTGGCACCGGCGATATCGACGAAATAGACGCGCAGCAGCCGCAACACGAAATCGAATATGACCACGATGGCGAGCCCGATGCTCAGTCCCACCAGCGAGGAGGACGCATCATTGGGTATGACCCGATCATAGACGGTCATCGTGAACAGGGACGAGACCATCGCAAACAGATTGATCATGGCAGCGGCGGCCGCGACCTTGATGTAGGTGCCGCGATTGCGCAGCATGGGTTCGATCAGCCAGGGTGCGAAGCGTTGCCGGGCGGCGGCGATCAGGGGCTGGTCGGTCATGGCGTTTCCATCCGGTCCGAAGGAGTGACGGCGATCGAGAGGCTGGGCAATAATCGCCCTGTTCGGCCCAGCAGGGCAAAGCGCGACACATCCCGTTCGGCCAGGGTCTGCACATAGCTTGCAATGGAATAGAAGTAGTTGTCCTCGACATAGAGCAGGTCGTAAAGCGTACCCTGTGAGGCTTCGAAGCGCGTGGCGATGACGTCGCGGGTATTGCGATTGGCGATATAGCTCGCCTCCGCCGCGGCGAGTTGATCGTCCAGCGCCCTGATATCGGTGAGCGCGATCTGTGCGTCACGCACCGCTTCCTGCCGGACGCGGTCGGCATAGGCGTCCGCAGCGTCCGCACGCGCGGTCGCCTGGTCGGCCTTGGCGTTGAAACCGGCGCCAAGCTGCGCTCGCACGATGATGCGGCCGCGCACATCATAGTCGCCGGGGCTTTCGAACACGCCGTAGCGCCCCGCATCCACGCCTGCGGCGATGGTAGGCAATCTCTCCGATCGGGTCGCACGCGCTTCCTGCCGCGCTGCCCGCGCCTCCGCCTCCGCCTTGCGGACAACCGGCGATCGCAGCACGATCGCATCCAGCATTTCCATGTCATCGACCGCTTCGGGCGGCAGGACGGCTCGGGTCAGCGCAGGCGGCGGCTCGTGGCCGGTCAGCGCACGATATTGCGCCTCCGCACCCGCCAGGTCACGACGGATGCCGGCAAGCCGGGACCGGACATTGGCGATCGAACTGTCGACCCGCGGCAGATCGCCCTGTGCCGAAAAGCCCTGATCGATGCGGCGTTGCAAACCCTCGCGCAACTGCAGCTGGCGCACTATATATTCCTGTGCTGCCTGCGCCATCAACCGCTGCGAGAACACCGAATACCAGGCGGTGATGGTTCGCAGCCCCACTTCCTCGCCATAGCCCAATATGCCCTGCTGCGCTGCATCCACGCGCGCGTTGCCCGCGTCGATCCGGTTCGAAGCGGCGCCGAAATCGAGCAACCGCTGTCGCACGGAGGCCGTCGCGTCGGTCCGTCCTTCGGGTCGCGACCGTTCGATGATGTTACCGGGATCGTTGGAGAAATTGCGGGCGACCGATCGATTGGCATCGATCGACAGGTCTATCGAAGGAAAGAGCAGCGATCGGGCCTGTGTCCGCGCCGCGCGTGCCTCGCGTTCACTCGCTCGCGCTTCGTCGAGCAGCGGATTGTTGCGGATGGCCGTTTCGATTTCCGATCGGAACAGCGGGTCGGCGACGGCCGGTTTAGCCAGTTCGAGCAGCGGGTCAGATTCTGTCGGCGCGCTGAAGGGCCGGGGATTGGGCGCTTGAAGGAGCTTGCGCGTCGCATTGGCGGCGCGCGCATCCTGGCCCTGAATGCACAAGGCCATGCCGAACGCGATTGCGGCGCACCCGGCGGCGCGGAGGTCTGCCCCCCCTCTTCCTATCCTGCGATGTAACAAAGCACAGTGCCCCGGCCGCGCGTATACCCCCTCCAAATCTCCGCAATACTCAACAAAAGTTTTGCGGCCATCTGGCGATTCTCAACATGCCCGAGAACGGGTGCGCAGGCAACTTACATAGATTGTAATGTTCGACGAAATGAACGCCCGATCAATTCAATGCGATAGGATGGTCTGCCAAATAAATTTGCCGTCAACCATCTCGATATCGTTACCCCTATCCCGGCCTTGATCTTGATCCCGTCATCCCGACGAGTTTGTTCAGGCCAGTCGATCTGGCAAGGACAGCGCTTCCTCCACGATCGCCTGTTCCGCCGCAAGTGCTTCCCAGGGAAAGACGAACCAGCGCTTGTCGATTTTTCGGTCGATATTATCCGCGCAATAATCGACCGTCTCGCTGGAACTGTCATTATTGAGCAACACCGCAAAGCGCACATGACGCAGATCACTGCCCTGGTCGCGCAGCAGGCGGCGAAGCTGGCCGATCGTCCCGCCGCTGTCGTTGATGTCGTCGATGAGCAGGCAGCGGACACCGGCCGCGCTTTTGGCCGCGATGCCGGCGAGCGCGGGGTCGGCGAGGGCGAGCAGGTTGCTGCTATAGTCGATCGACAGCATCGGCCGGTTCAGACGATGCGACAGATAGACCGCCGGAACGAGGCCGCCCCGCCCGATTCCGACAAGGATATCGGGCATCCATACATCCGCCTCGATCCGGCGGCCGAGTAACGCCACGTCGGCAAGGAACCGCGCGTGGGTGATGGGATGGAGTTCGGGACTGGCGGACGGGTTCATCGGCATGAATCCAGTTATCGGGCTGCGTCGAAGAAAAACGGTCAGCCTGTCTTACGGGACGGCGCGACGGACGCAAGCAGCCCGGCCCACCGTTCCAGCATCGCGTCCAGCCGATAGGCTTCGATCCGATCGCCCGGCCGCACGGCGCGCCCCGGATCGATCTGGCGCGCCATCGCCTGCGCCATGGCTGCCGGGTCCGACGGATCGACCAGCAGCCCATGGGTTCCCTGCCCCAAGAGCGACACCGCATTGCCGGCGCTGCGCGATGCGACGACCGGCACGTCCAGCGCCATTGCCTCCAGCAGCACATTGGCCGATCCCTCCCACCAGGACGGCAGCACGAAGGCCCCGGCGCGTGCGAGCCAGGGGAAGACATTGTCGACCGCGCCGGGCAGCAACAGGTCCGTGCCAACGCCGAGCGCGTCGGCACGGTCGCGCAATGCCTGCCGGGAACGGTCGCGGCTTTCGCCCAATATGACGAGCCGGGCCGCTATGCCGGCCCGACGCAATTCCGCAAAGGCCGCCAGCAGGGTGCCGAAATTCTTCTGCGGCGCCAGTCGGCCGATCGCGACGATGACCGGCACCCCATCGTCATAACAGCCATGGGGCGAAGGCCCTGCTGCGCGGGCGCGAGCAATGGCGGGATCGATCGCATTTTCGATCACCTGCGCCCGGCCTTCGGCAAGCGTGCGGGCGAAGCCGCCGACTGCCAGCGTTGGCGATACCAGCACCAGCCGGTCGGCATCCGCCGCCAGCAGGCGCACCATCAGGTATCGCCCCACCGCCCCGGCCATGCCTCCAGGCGCGCCGGCCGCGGCACGGCGCAGGTCGTTGCTGACCCGATAAATCCGTCGCATTCCCGGCACCCACCGGCTGCCCAGCAGCGCCGTCAAATGGCCGTGATTGCCGGCCGACAGCAGTAGATCGGGTCGCGTCCGGCGCAGATATGCCTGGAGCCGCGGCATTGCCCGCCATTTCTGCAGCATCCGCGATCCGCCCGCCCCCGCCAGCAGCGCATGATGCGGCACGCCCGCCACCCCTTCCCCGCCGGGCAGCGCCGTCACCAGCGTCACGTCATGACCCCGCGCGCGGAAGTCACTGGCCAGCAGGCGCACGTTGCGGACGACGCCGGTCGCCGCGAGCGCATGGACATAAAGCGCGATCTTCACCGCCGGTCCCGCTGCACCGCCCGCGCTGCACGCCAGTCGGCGTCCGTCAATCGATTGAGCGCGTGGCGATACAGTGCGCCCAGCCGACTGTCCGCCACGCCCCGGCCGTTCACCAGTTGCAGGATGTCGGTGCCGGGATTCCAGTTGCCTTCGATCAGCACCGGTCCTCGCGTCGTCAGGCCGATGTCCCAGCCGATCAGGGTGAAGCCCTGTCGAAACCGCTCATGCGCCTGAAGGGCGAGCGCGAGCGCCGCATCATGATCGGGCAGCACCATGCCTTCGATCGCCATGCCGGTGACGGGGTGACGGCTGTGGCGGGACGGCGCGCGCTTGCCGCCGCTGCGCCAGGCCGCGCCGCAACGCCCCCCCGCATCGACCGCCAGCACCAGATTGCCCGCGTTGAAATTATCGACCGGCCGCGGGCCGCCCGCCGACAGGCGCAGCGCCGTGTCGCAGATTTCCGGCACGCCCGCCTCGTTCAGGCAGGTGACGATGCGCAACGTCGGCAGCGCCCCCGGCGAGAGGTCGGCCAGCGCCGAATGGGTCGGCAGGCGTTGCTGAATGACGCCGCCCTTGCGCCACAGTGTGCGCAGCAAAACAGCGAGTTGGACAGTTGTGAGGGCCGAATCGCCGTTGCGCCAACCGTCGCCGTGGCGGACGAAACGCGCCACCCCCTGCCCCTTGGAGCGATAGCTGGGCTTTGCGATGACGTCGTCTTGCCCGGCCAGCCAGGCTTCGAGATCCGTCGCATCGGGATCGCAGGCATCCGGCAGCGGCAGGCCGGCGGCCATTATCGCAAATAATTGCTTATTTTTCAATATATTACAAGAAAGTGGAAAGGCGCCCGGGTTGAGCAGCCGATGCAGGCCCTTGCGATCCTTCATGCTGAGGCCCTGCGTCCGCACGTCTTCGCCCAGATAGAGCCGTTCGGCGGGGGACCATCCGCCACAGCCGATCGCAGACAGACCATACGCCGCCAGCCGCCGCGCAGGCGGCCAGTGGCGCGCCAGTCCGTCATGATAGGCGGCGATCAGGCTATTGCCGCCGTCCCGCCGGACCGGCAGCGCGCGCAGCGTGAGCAAGCCTTACTCCGCCGCCACGGCCAGCGTGCTGCGCCCGGCCAGCATCTGCTCCGCCACGGCGTGCGAACGCGCATGATCGACGTCGATCGCCACAGCGCCATCGGTCAGGATCACAGGGCTGATGGTCAGACGGAAGCGGCGCGAAAAGCGGGCGAAGGCCTGCTCCAGCGTACCGATGCCGAAACGGAAGCGGAGGAGGTTGAGCAGGCCGAAAGCGCCGACGATGCGCGCCGGATGCTTGACGAACTGGCCACCCGACCGGAACGTCTCCGCGGCTTTCAGCGCAGCCCGATCGCGCAGCCAATAGCTGTTGCAGTTGGAATAGCTGTCGTCGGCGAAATTGTAGAATTTACGCTGTCCGTGCGGATGGGCGGCCAGCACCGACGCCCGGCGGGTGAAGGCGACGGCGGCATCCGCCCCCTGCGCCGTGCATCCGTCCAGCATCTCGTCCACCGCCTCCGGCGTCAGCATCACATTGTCGGCCGTGGTGACGAACAACGGGAAGGCGGCGCCGGCCGCACCGGCCAGCACGCTATCGACCAGATTGGGCCACGCCGCCACGCCGACCACCCGGCCGCTATGGAGCAGCCCGCGCAGCGGCGGGAGACCGGCCAGCAACGCCGGGTCTTCGATCACCACGCGCACCTGCCCGATCCGGCGATTGGCGACCAGCGCCTCGATTACATGGAGCAGCATGGGCTGGCCCGCGACCGGGACCAGGCATTTATGGGTCACCCCCGCCGCCAGCGCCAGCGGATCGGTCGCGCCGTCACGCCGCCCTGCGAGCAGGATCGCCGTCGTGCCGCCGCTCTTCATGCCGCGACCCGCACGATGGCGTCGCTCAGCAAGCCCTGCCGCGCCAGGCTATGGCCGACGATCGTTTCGACCAGCGCCGCATGATCGAGGCCGATCGAGGCGGCCGAGCGGGAGATCGTCTTCTTCGACCACAGGTTGCAAGACAGGTTCACTTCCATGAACAGCACTTGCCCGCTCGCCGGATCGTAGCGAAATTCGAACCGGCCATAATCGAACGGCCAGAGTTCGGGCAGCAGCGCGGCCGTCATCGCCTCCAGCCGGGCGCGCAGGTCCATGTCCTCGACCAGCACGAGCGGATCGTCCCCCGCATCGACCAGGCCACGTTTTTCCTCATAGCTGCGTTCGCGATGGGGATCGGCCGGCACATATAGCATCGGCGGCAAGATCCAGGGCTGGCCGCCGCTGCCGCCGATCACCGGCACCGCGACGTCCAGCAGCGGCGCCCATTGTTCCACCAGGACATCATGGCCCAGCGCGAACAGGCTGTCGGCATGATCCTGCGCCGCCGTCCAGTCATCCACCATCTTCACGCCCCAGGAGGCGGAGGAGGCGTTGGGCTTCACCACCAGCCTGTCGGCCTGGAAGGCGGGAGCGTCGAACAGGCCGCCGCGGCGGAACAATTGCGCGTTCATCGTCGGCACGCCACGCGCGCGCGCGATCAGCTTGCTGAGATATTTGTCGTCGGACAGGCCGCGCACGATCGGACTGGCGCCCAGATGAGGCATGGCGTGCCGGCTCAGCAGCAGTGGCGCCAGCATCTCGCTATTCTGGAAGCCGCCGCGGTTCAGCAGGGTGACGACGAAGTCGGCGTCGGGCCGATCGAACAGCGCGTCGTAACTGTCGGCGACATCGACATGCAGGCCGATCGCCTCCAGCGTCGTGCGCATCTCATGATGATAGACGGCATGATTGCCATCCTGCGCATCGGGCCGGCCGCCGGCGCGGGCATGCTTGGCGAGGAAGAGGATATGCAACCGCGCCTTGTCGGCAGCCGGGATGCGGATCTGGCGGGGATGTATCGCTGTCATTGCGCCAGATTACAGCCGGCAAATGACGCGCCGCTTACGGCGCGGTTGCAGCGACATGAAGGCCACCGGTCAATCCGATGACGCTTTGTGCGCAGTTTTGTTACCGCAGGTCGATCGGCGGCGTTTCCGCATCGGGCAGCGTGCCGCCCATGATCGTGGCTAGCGTCGGCGCGATCGCACGCATGTCGATCCGGCCCAGATCCTTGCCCGCGGCGATGCCTTTGCCCATAGCCATGAAGGTCGCCTCCAGATGGGCGGGGCCGGGCAGATAGCCGTGCATCCCCTTGACCGGCGTGCGCGCCACCAGCGGCGCACCCGCGCCGCGGAAGATGTCGGTGACGAAACCGGGCTTCAGATTGACATAATAGGCCGCTTGCGGATTGCCGCCGACCCTGGCGATCGCCGCCTTGTCCAGCACCGCCGCAATGCCGTTCGCCGGGTTGGCGGCGAGCCGGTCGAGCAGTTGTTTCGTGCGGTCGGCGATGGCGGCGTCCTCCGGCCGCGCGAGCATGATCGCGGCCGACCCGCCCGCTATCCAGGGCATCGCCTGCCAGGACGCGACCTTGCCGTCCTTATCCAGCGTGATGAGGCCTTCGTCGATGAAGGCGCGGAAGAGATTGAGGCCGGTCTGCGTCGCTTCGAACCCATGGTCGCTGACCAGTGCGATCGCCGCATCGGGATGCGCCCTGCGCTCGGCGGCGATGAGGTCGCCGACGATCGCGTCGATCTTTTCCAGCACTGCCTTGGCGGCAGGCGTGTCCGGCCCCTTTTCATGCTGCTCATGGTCGAGCGCAGTAAGATAGACGGTCAGGAAATCCGGCTTGTGCGCGGCCATCAGCGCGGTGGCGAAACGCCCCCTATTCTGGTCGCCGGACAGGCTTTCATCGATGCCCATAGCGTAGGGATGGCCGACCTTCGCCTCCAGATCGGCCTTCAGCCCCGGCGTCGCCAGCGCATCCAGAAGCTTGGCGTCATCGGCATGGCCAGTGCGCCAGATTTGCGGCAGGTTCCAGGTCACGCCCTTGGCAGCGACGCTGACGGGCCAATGGATATTGCCGGTGGACAGGCCCGCTTTCGTGGCCGCCTCCCACAGGGTCGGCACCTTGATATCCTGTGCATACCAGTACCAGCCGCCCTGGTTGATTCCGGTCGGATCGAAACTGTTATTGGCGACGACGCCATGTTTGGCCGGCGACACGCCGGTCATCAGCGTCGTGTGGCTGGGATAGGTCAATGTCGGCGCAACCCCGGTGACGCCCGACGCATGGGCGCCCTCGGTCAGGAAGCGGCGCAGATTGGGTAGGGAAAGGCCGCGCTTTTGCGCCTCCAGCACGTCGCCGGGGCGCAACCCGTCGATCGAGATCAGGAGCAGCGGTTCCGCCAGCGCCGTTGAGGGGAGGAGGATGGCGAGAGCGGTGGTGAAGAGCGCGGTCTTTTTCATGAGGATTGTTTGTCTTTCCTAAGCCCCTTCCCTTCAGGGGAGAGGTTGGGGTGGGGGCTTGCCCCTGTGGCTGCGCCTGATCGACATCCCCCACCCCCGGCCCCTCCCCTGAAGGGGGGGGGGTATAGTGATGAGTGCCGAAATGCCTGTCACTGACCACATATGGTCAGAGTAGTGCCATTTGCTCCGCAAATATCCATTCAAAATCACCGAAAGGTCGAGCCAATCCAGCTCGACGCCGAATCACTGATATGAAATCATGTTCAAGTGATGGCACACGAGATTTATTCTTATCATACTCAAAAATCTCGATGTCCGAGAATATATTCATTTTTTCTCTAACAAATTTTGTAAGTTTTGGGCCAGTCCTCGCTCTATAGTTTTTGAGAATTTTTAAACATCTTACCAGTGTTCCCAATGGATTTGGGTTTGGCTCAAAATTTATATCGAGGCGACGCTGGGAAATATTCTCAAAATATGACTGACTGCAAATTATCTGGTTAGCCTTTATGTCGTAAACAATTGCGTCCCAGTTGAAAAACGTAGTGTCAATCAGGGTGTGCTTCGTACGAGGAATGGAAGCATCTTGGAGAAAGGCCCAGGTTCGGTCGAGTTCCCAGACGTCGAATAGCCAGCGATCCTTGATTAATCTAAAGCCACCAAACTTGTTCGGCCTGAAGTCATTTTCTTTCGCCCATTTTTGAAAAACCTGAACATCAAAAGGCCGGATAACGATATCAACATCGCTTTCGAAGTCGGCCACTCCCGCCAAGGCCAAATCCCTCAGTAAGCCTCCAAAAATATAGACATCTGCTAATTCGTTTAGTGCTGAGACAACCTTCACAACAGCACGCCGCTCTGGCGGCGGATTCTCAAAAAAGCGCCTCACCCTCTTTTTCAAAACATCGTTATTCGTCGCTACCGCCACCGCGAAAAAACTCTCATCCGTTGGTTGAGCAAAGCCCTTTTAGCTCCTGTTCCAAGCTTACCGCATAGCTATCGGTCATGCCAGAAATCATGTCCGCCAGCAGCTGACTGCGCTTATAATTCAGAGGCAAATGGTTATTCTTGCTCTCAAAAATCCGGCGATAATTTTCAGAAATTCGGTTGTAAACGTAGCGCTGGAAAACGTTCGCCTCTGAATCTCGGGCATCAACAACCAACGGATCACCACGCGCTGCAATTGCTCCCCACATCATGTCCATGAGTGAATGGATGACATTGTATCCCTGCAACTCGATTGCCAAGACGCTACGGTGAATGAAGGCGTGCTTGAACGAAAAATCCTTCAGCCCCTTACAAGCGAGCTTAGCCGCTGACGATCCGATCAAATCCCCATTGAACTTGCCGTTCATAATCGAATCATAGTTTTCTTCGAGTGCTACAATGACAGCACTTATCATCGCGCCTATCGCGAAAACCCTAAACATTTGCGTCGATATATCGTTCAACTCAGCGGGTGATAAATTGTGACCTCTATGAACAATGTGCCTTTTCTCGGCCTTTTCTACAATTTCTCTGATCATTCTATCTTCTGGATACGTCGCAATAAGGTAAGAAATTATATCGGAGAAAGAAACAAGGCCCTTCTTTACAGCATCCTCTGCATCAAGAACGGAATAAGCGATATCGTCACAGGCCTCCATAATGTAAGCAAGTGGGTGTCTGACTCCCTTTATCAAACCAGTTTCTCTGAAAACCTCGTCCAAACAAACTAGTTCCGAGTGAAAGCATCCAAATTTTTTGGTAGCCTTGTTATCGTCAGAGATAAGCTCTGAGGTAACAGGGTATTTCATCAGCGCCGCGAGTGTTCCGCAACACACATTAAGACCGAATTCGTCATTGAGAATCTGTAATTTAGTCAGAATTCTAAACGTTTGGGCGTTTCCTTCGAAGTTTAGGTAATCCAACTTCATGCGCTGTATTTCGAGCGCGCTAACGCCCTCGGTCCCCTCCAAATCAAGAGCCGTCGCTGCATTATCTTTGAACCATGAGCTAATTGCCTTCTCACCCTGATGGCCGAAGGGGGGATTCCCCAAATCATGCGCGAGACCAATGGCAGCGAGCATCGACGGTAAGTCTCGCTTCGCCTGATCATCTTTGGGAAATTTGCTCTTATCATCGTAAACTAGCGCAACACCAATGCTTCTCGCTAGATTGGATACTTCATGCGAATGGGTGAGGCGATTCCTAACACTATCGTTCTTATCCAGAGGGAAAACTTGGGTTTTATCCGCCAACCTGCGCACTGGAGTGCTGAACAATATCCGGTCGTAGTCCCTCTCGATCTCGGTTCGCGTTCCCGCTGCATTCAACGGCACCGGATCAGCCCTGTCGGAGAGGTCTTTTCGCCTAGCCGAACTGAGCAGTTTTCCCCATTCCAACATGATCGACGGATCTCCCATTTTTCTATCCCGTGAGTGCTGAGAAAAAGCTTCTTTGATTTCGTAGCATTACGAAGTCACCGCTCTTTATGGTATTAGTGCTACGCCTTGTCCCACCGGATGACGTGATAACATGCAAATCCGGATTGTTGACCAATGAAAAATTGATGTCATCGCTGTGAGCGGGCGTTTGGTTATAAGAGTTAGAATAAAATTCATCAATTCTCATATGGCCACCATTTGTTTCCAAAAGATTGGGAATATCCCGATCAAGCTGGTTTCTGGCATGTGACCTACTTGCACGATCGAAGAGGTATAGGTTCAATTCCTCATTCGGATCGTAATAAAGCATATTTAATCCTGATCTCCCAAAATGGGCTTGAGAGCTCTTATTCTTATGGAGGACATCATTATAAACTTGTCGAGCTTTATAAGAGTTTGCAAAATGTATTAGCCAATATCTCCATCCATCTGGATTATGTATAGAGAAAGGACTTACATAGCTGGATATATACCTTAAAGCTTCGAAAATCACTTTTTCTACCGAACCAAGCCATTGGTTTTTATTTTGATTTTTGTCAATATCCACAATATTTCCTGCAAATGGAACGGAACTATTTGTAGAAATTTCGATGACTCGGCTTGGGGTGAGATAAGTCAGAAATGACTCTATAGCAAAGGTGAGAAATATCTCAGTCGACCTAGCTACCCCCATTAAGTATCCAAGAGACTTTTCCGAGACCTGTGTGTAGCCATACTGGTCTAGGTTAAATAGGACATTCTTGAAGTTTTTAGATTTAATATTATCGCATATAGATGTTTTATTTTCTTCAAATGCCCCTATTGAGAAGTTTATATCAAGTGACAACCTCGGACAGGTTGCAGCTATCTCTTTCATCACGGGGTCAATGTTACTTTGGAGTAAGTATATCGCTTCTTGGCTCAAATCGTTAAAATACAATGAGCATTCCATATCGAGCGGCTTGAACCCTTCAATGGCTCGGATGATATTTAACTCCTCGGAAATTTCCTTAAGCACTCGCAAAAAGATTATCGGAGAACCTATCGGGCCGTCGTCATACAATCCGGCTCCGCAGAATCCATCAACGATAGCGAGGCGAAATTTTCCCTGCTGAGGAAGAACGCATCGAATTCTGAGATATTCGCGAAAATACTCGTCCAATATCTTAAGTTTTATCTTAGAATGGCTACTAAGAGTAGCGCCGTTCGCCCAATCATATTCCTTCTTGGACATCGGAATTTCTCTTTTTAAGGTCTGCATTGAAAATTGGCATATCGTCCCAATGCTGACCTTTGTAGGTTCGTCCATTAGCCTTCTTTGATCGACGCTTGTTATCGCTACCCCAAGAACCCCATTGTTTGAAGAAAAACGCCGTATCAGCAATAGAGCATTGATCAAATATTTCGTCGATCCATTCTTCTTTTGCCGGTCTGGAACGAGGACCGCTTTCACCGCCGACGATTGCCCAGTCTATGCCAGAAAGGTCCACGCTTCCGACCGAAGCTATCAATGGTTCGAAGGATACAAACCTGATAGCCGCAGGCGTACGGCGAAGATGCTCGATCCGATCCGCAACGTCAGCGGCTTCTACGCTCGTTCCAAGCCATACATTAGACAAAACTTCGCCGATCTCTGACGAAACTATGACAGCCATTCGCTCGGGACGCTTCGTCAATATCTGATAATGGTGCTGTGGCGTTTCCTTCATTACCTTCCATACAGCTCTTATGAAGTCCAAGCTTACTGCCTCGTGGAAAAGATCGCTCATGGAGTTTACGAATATTTTCCGCGGTTTTTTCCACTTGTATGGGATGCCGAGCGAACCTTCATCTAGCCGTACCTTGCCTGTCCAAATCGCTTTGCCGCCGGATATTCGTGTTAGTCCTTTATATTTGGACATTTCCATCGACGCTAAGCGCCTAGCCATATTCATGGCATAGCAATTTGTGCAGCCAGCCGACACGATGTTGCAACCCGCAACGGGGTTCCACGTCGAATCAGTCCATTCAATTTCGGTGGTGCTCATAATGGGTAAGATCGATCATAAGAATGTCATATGGTGGGCGTTTGTGGCGGCGCTCGAATGAATCAGGTGGTGGAGCGGGCTTTCGCGATAAACTCTCATCGTATCAGCTTCGCTTTGCCTCACCAACGTATCCAGCTCGTTTTACGGCCTAATCCTGTATCCTGCTATTTTCAATCGGCGTCTAAGAATTGGCGGATCAGCTGGAATCATCCGAGGTCAGGCAGAAAATTTCGACACGGCAGAGTTCAGAGAGGCTCGCTCTGGTGTCGATTGGCCAACCTTCTCCGCAAGTTTGATGGGTCGACGCCAAGCTGGCGAGCTGCCCCCTGAACCGTACCGGGTTTGCCGGAGGCTCCAACTTCTGAGTAAGTGGAGCCGATATGAGCAAAACGACGAACAAGTTTGCACCTGAGGTTCGCGCACGGGCGGTGCGCATGGTGCTGGATCACGAAGCAGATCATCCCTCTCGCTGGGCAGCGATGATTTCTATCGCCGAGAAGATCGGGTGCTCGGCGCACACGCTGAACGAGTGGGTAAAGAAGGCGGAGGTGGACAGCGGCAAGCGCGCTGGCGTGCCTACCGAGATGGCTGATCGCCTGAAGGCGCTGGAGCGTGAGAACCGGGAGTTGCGTCAGGCCAATGAGATATTGCGCAAGGCGAGCGCATATTTTGCCCAGGCGGAGCTCGACCGCCCGTTCAAACGATGACGGCCTTCATAGACGAGCATCGCGCGGAATATGGGGTCGAGCCGATTTGCAGGGTTCTGCCAATTGCCCCATCCACCTATCATGAGCGCGTCGCACAGCGACGTGATCCGGAGCGACTGTCAGATCGTGTCCGGCGCGATCAGGATCTGAAGCCAGAGGTGGTCCGGGTCTTTGCCGAGAATTTCGGGGTGTACGGCGTGCGCAAGGTCTGGCGGCAGATGAACCGCGAGGGCTTTGCTGTTGCCCGTTGCACTATCGCGCGTCTGATGCGCGATCTGGGTTTACAGGGGGTGATCCGGGGCAAGCCCGTGCGCACCACGATCAGCGACAAGGCTGCGCCGTGCCCGCTCGATCATGTGAACCGGCAGTTCCATGCACCGGCGCCGAACATGCTCTGGGTGTCGGACTTCACCTACGTCGCGACGTGGGCGGGCTTCGTTTATGTCGCCTTCGTGATCGATGTCTATGCTCGCTACATTGTGGGCTGGCGGGTCAGCAGGACTGCGCATGCCGGCTTCGTGCTGGACGCACTGGAACAGGCTATCCACGAACGACGTCCTGTCCATCGGGGTGGTCTCATCCATCACAGCGACCGCGGATCGCAATACGTGTCGATCCGATACTCGGAGCGGCTTGCCGAAGCCGGGATCGAGCCATCGGTTGGCAGCGTCGGCGACAGCTATGACAATGCTTTGGCTGAGACGATCAACGGCCTTTATAAGGCCGAGGTGATACATCGGCGAGGACCATGGCGGTCCTTTGAAGCCGTCGAATATGCCACGCTCAAATGGGTGGACTGGTTTAACAACAGACGCCTGCTGGAGCCCATCGGCAATATCCCACCGGCTGAGGCCGAAGCACAATATTATGCCATGCTGGACGACGTCTCCATGGCTGCGTAACTTAAACCAAATAGCCTCCGGCAAACCCGGTACGGTTCACATCGCGTCGATCCGTAAATGGAATGTCGTTCGCGAAAGCGCGGTGATTGCTCAGGCTTTCATCGAATGGGGGCATGACGACACATCGAAAGTCAGACGCTCCCTGATCGCGGAATTTGAGCGATGTCGTCGCTTGCTGTTTAAGTCGGTTACATCCTCAACGGATTTCGCCGCAGTAGGAAGCCTGTCAGCGGCGAAGAAAAAAGCGCTCATTCATCAAAGCGGTCCGTTGGATGTGATGTTCATCAGAGACCGTGCAACCAATTGGTCGGACTTGCTCGTCAGCGCCTTGGGAGTGATGCGTTCGGGCAGTGGAGACAGTGGCGCATTACCAGAGATGCTTTTGGGTTCCGGCATATTTCCAGAGCTGATACGTCCATTGGCATCCGATATGATGACACCCGCCGCCGTCGCTTCAATCCAAAGACTATTTGCCGAACCCGACGAGCATGATGTTGGTGGAGAACTTCATCTGCTTAATGCAACGGACACGGAATTGCTGGATGCGCGGGACAGCGCCCGTGCATGGCTGTTTTTCGCCATGCCCATGATGCTAGATTTCGAGCTTCGAGACTTGCCACAGATGCCACCGGGATTTGCCGAAGCCGCTACCATGCTTGATTTGATACAGCCTCAACTGGCAGAATTGTATCCGCAGATTTCGTGCGGCTACTGGGCTGTTTCGACCTATGTGATGGCGCTCAGTATGGTACGAAACCAGCGGCATTAACCCTCATTTTCTTGGCGGTTTTATGCCGATTCGGCTATGATTTCGCATGTTTGAAGCCACCAGTTTTTCGCCCGCCCATGAATCTGACGAATGGGCTGTCCGGTCAGACTATTGGCTGTTCGAAAGCGAAAAATCGCAGCGGAAACGGTTGGTCCGCGAACGCAATCCCAACGCCCTCATTCTGACCGGCCAAGGCACTTGGCTACGCATCCAAGGCGGGGCGCTGGTTATCAGGCAGGGCTTTTCCCATTATCCGCAGCAGCCGGAAAACCATCGCTATTTCAAAGGCGACTTGGCCTTGCCGCGCATCATCATATTGCTGGACGGTAGCGGCTCGCTTTCCTTCGATGTGTTGAACTGGCTTGGAGAACAAGGCGTAGCATTGGCTCGGATCAAAGCTGACGGCGACGTAGCGGTTGTGGCGTCCGGCGCGGGCTTCACCGCCAATCCAGATAATTTGCGATGGCAGTATGCAACTCAGAAGGATGAGACGGCTCGTTTGGCTTTCGCCGCCGATTTAATTGCCCGGAAGATGGATAGCAGCATCGCCACTATCGAGGGACAATTTGGGCAGGGACGGTTTGCGGCAACTGCAATCGAGAAGGCAAAGGACGCTGCGCAGCGGCTGCGGACGGACGCCATCAACGATATGAATGACATTAGGGCTATCGAGGGGGAAAGTGCCGCCGCCTATTTCGCGGTATGGACAGACATCGAAATGCAATGGACTGCGGCTGCCCGCTATCCCGTCCCGGATCAATGGCGCACATATAGATCACGAAGTTCCGTGCTGACTGGGCGCAAGCCAAGAAACTGGAAAGCATCGCATCCGATCAACGCCATGCTGAACTACGCTTATGCCGTAAAGGCTGCGCAGCTACAAATTCAGGCGGTTGCGGATGGCTTCGATCCCTATGCCGGGATTATGCACCATTCGCGTCCCGATTTCCCCGCCTATGTTTATGACCTGATCGAGCCAGAGCGGCCCAAGGTGGATGCCGCCATTTTGTCCTTTGCCAGAAGCCGCAAATTTTCCGGGGCGGACTTTATGTTGCGGAAGGATGGCGTTTGCCGTCTGTCCCCGCAACTGGCTCGGATGGTAGCGACGGTTATATCAGCCTGACGTTTAGGCTACACGCCCACCTTTTTTGCGCCCACGCGGTAGGCCCAAAGCGCCATCATCATCCGCTATGGCCGTAAAAAATTCTTGGATCGGGACGGTCAGCGTGAAGGCCAGCCTGTCCAGTAGGTCAATGGTTGGATTTTCCTCACCCCGTTCCAGCCCGCCGAGATAGGACCGATCCACGCCCGCATCGAAAGCGAGGCGTTCCTGCGACACGTTTTGAGCGACGCGAATGCGCCTCACATTTTTGCCAACAAGATCGCGCCCACGCATGAACGCAAAGCGCCAATTAAGTGGTCATTAAACCACTGGCTATATCCATCATATTAAATCGAATGATGGTGATTGGCGGAGAATTGACCCAATGAATAAGCATCTGGCTATGGCCGCGTTAGCCATCTGCGTTTTTGCATGGTCGCCAACAGTCGAAGCAGATTCTGCGGCCAAGCCCATCGCGTCTGCAACAAAATCGCGAGAGATTGGCGGCTTTGCATTGGGGATGCCTTTGCGGGAGGCAGCAAAGCTGGCGCGGATCGAGCCGATAGGCGGATACCAATTCGATGCGGAGCGTGATGGGCTGCAATTCAATTTTGAAGTGACCCCGCTGGGCCGCATTTATCGCATTCAATCGAGCCAGCGGCTTGGCCGTTTCGCGGAAGACGAGGCATTTCGCTCAACGCTGTTATCCAAATTGACCGCAAAATATGGTGTTCCGGCTAGCATAACAGGCAGCATGTATCATTGGGAATTAGTTGAACGAGTTCGCAGCATTGACCCTGTTCCCAATCCCTTCACGACGATGTGGATGACCGCCTCTATCTCTGACGATGACGGCGAAAAGTCGCTGGAAATGAAGATGATAGATTTTCGCATTTTGTGGGCGGATCAGGCCCAAGCCAATCAGCCGGGGCGGGCAGCAGCAGAAAATCGCGTGAAATTCTGATTGCGCTTGGAGAGGACAAAACATGATTAAGCCAATGCTTTATGGCGCTTTTGGATTTGGCTTCGCCGCCTCACTGGCCGGAGCCGGATATTATGTCGGGCAGGACGCAGCAGCTATTCCAATAGCATCACCTATTGATGCCAGACCCATTAAAGCGGAACCGAGCAAGCCAACGACACATGATGACGCGGCACAAATCATCGGCGTTTGGGCGCTCGCAGATGACGGTTGCGCGACCGGCTATGGCGCAGGCTACAGCGATGACGGCAAATTCTCGGAAGGGGATGAGTTTAGCGGCGTCGAAGGGCGTTGGAGAATTGCAGGTCGGACGCTCATGCGAGAGATAGTGCTGCGTTATGAAACCGACGATGATGGCAATGCGCCCAAGGCGCAGCCGTTGCATCAGATTGATAGGTTCCCGATTCTTCGCTTAACCGGAAGTGAATTTGTCATTCAGGATCGAAACCGAAAATTTTCCTACGTTAAATGCCCTGAGGGCCGACGCATTCTGTTGGATGGCGGCAAGATCGAGTAGCAACCTACGACCAAAGCCAGCCATTTGATCGCGGCGGTGTCATCATCACAAGCAGACATTGCGTCTATCGCGTTCAGGATGCAGTTTACGCCGTATGAGTGAGAATATCTATGGGCCGATCATCACCGGAAGCGTCACCGTGTTGTTCATTTGGCTGCTTATCACGGGCTTCAGAAATGGCAAAATGGAATGGCCGTATTTTGGGATCACGTTGTCTGGCCGACGGATGGAAGAACCGTTCAGATTTTGGGCGGTGGCGTCACTGCTTGCACTTTTAATAGTGCTGGCGCTGCTCGGAACAGTTGGCCAGATAGTATGGCCGCGCGGGATTTAAGTCTGCTTTCGGATTTCTTAGACCTAAAGCCGATGGTCCCCTAACCACCCATGACCGACATTGGCTTTGTGGTCAGAAAATTACAAACTGGCAACTATCACTATACCCCCCTCCCCTGAAGGGGAGGGGTGAACCAGTGCTTAGAACCCCGCCTTGGCGGTGATGAAGAATTGCTGCGGCGCGCCGACCAGCAAAGTCTGCGCGTCGCCGCTGTTGCCGAAGCCGCCCGACCCGATCGTGCCGACATATTTCTTGTCGAACAGGTTGGTGGCGTTAAGTTGCAACTCGATCTTGTCGGTGAAGCGATAGCCCAGCGAGGCGTCCACGATCAACCGGCCGGGGACCGACACGTCGTTGGTGTAGCTGTAATAGCGGCGCGACATGTAATTGGCGCCGATCCGGCCGAAGATCGGGCCCTGGTCGTAATTCACCTCCCCGCGCAGCATATGTTTGGGGCTGTCGACCACGGTCTTGTCCTTGATCGCGGCGACCAGCGTGCCGTCGCTGCTGTTGAACACATTGTCGCGATAGGTGGCGTCGGTGTAGCTGTAGCTGGCATAGACGCCGAAGCCATGGCCGAGCTTCAGGTCGCCCGCCGCCTCGACACCGACCGCGCGCACGCCGCCGACATTCTGGAGGGCGGAGGCCAGACCCTGGATCGGGCTGCCCACCTGCACCGCGAGCAGGCGGTTCTTGAAGTTGACCAGATAGGCGCCGAGCGTGCCGTTGAAGACCGGCGTATTGTAGCGCAGGCCCAGTTCGAACGTGTCCGACGTCTCCGGTTTCAGATCATCCTTGATCGCGTCGAAACCGGCCTGGTTGGTGGAGAAGGGACCAGTGGTCGTGGCGCTGGCGAAGGCGCGGGTCACCTGGGTGAAGCCACCGAAGATTTCCGCTTCGGGGCTCAGCTCCACCGCGAAGCCGGCATGAGGCTGAAACCAGTCCTCGACCTTGATCTTGCCCTGCGGGAAGCTCGCCTGGACGATGGCCTCGGCCTTGTTGGTGACCTTGAAGCCCTTCCAGCCCAGGTTGATCGTCACCATGCCGAGGTCGATCTTGTCCTGGACATGATATTGGAAGGTATTGGTGGTGAAGTCGAATTCCCACTGGGTCGCGAACGGGTTCTTGGGATAGTCGCGGAACGACAGGCCCGGCTCGGTGCGGCTGGCGAAGGCGTAGAAGCGCCGCGCCTGATGGAACTGGTTATTTTCATACCAGGCGCCGACGCTGAAATTCTGGATGCCGAGCGTGTAGTCGACACTGCCGAACGCGCCGATCCGGTCCATGTCATATTCGGTGGTGCGCACCGACATCGGCACGCCGTTCGGGCTTGGCGTATAGGGGGTCGCCCACAGGCCCATGCCGCTATTATTGTGATAATAGCCCTTGATCTTGAAGGTCGCGGCATCGCCGATCGGCGTGGTCAGCCCCACCGCACCCAGCCAGTCCTTGCGCAAGCCGGCGGCGTCATAATAAGCGTCGTCGGCGCTGGTGACATTGCCCGGATAGGTCTGGCCGGTGGCGACGGGCGCGCCGCTATAGTCGTACAGGCCGTCGGGAAAGGGCGAGCCCCCACTGTTGCTGACCTTGTCGACGTCGTTCAGGCGGTCGGCATAGTCGATCGCGCGGGCATAGTCGGGATAGGTGTTGTCCCAGTCCCAACCGAGGCGGCGGATCATGCCCATCGACATGTCCTGATAATCCTGCTCGCGCCGGTCCGAATAGCTCAGCCAGCCGTCAATCTTGGCGTCGCCGACCGGGATCACGACCTTGGCGTTGCCCATATGCTGGTCCTGGACGCCCTCACCCTTATATTTGTCGGTCGAGCCATAGCCATAGGACACATAGCCGCGGATGCCGTCCGCGCTGCCCAGGTTGATGCGGCCGAAGGCGCGCCAGGTGTCGTCGCTGCCATAGGTCAGGTTGCCCTGCGCGCCGAAGGCTTCAGCCGGGTCCATCGAGAAGGTCTCGACCGTGCCGCCCAGGTTGCCCGTCGCCTGCGTGCCGAGCGAGCCGGCGCCCTGCGACACGCGCACGCTGCCGATATTCTCGCTGCTGATGGCGCGGGTGATGTGCAGGCCGTTATGGTTGCCATAGCTCATGTCGCCCAGCGGAATGCCGTCGAAGGTGAAGCCGAGCTGGTTCTGGTTGAAGCTGCGGATGGTCACACGCTGCGACCATTCATAATTGCCGAACGGGTCGGCCGACTGGAAATTGACGCTGGGCAGCTTTTCGATCGCTTTGAGCGGATTGGTGCCCGGCGTCAGCGTGACGATGTCCTTGGCGGAGATTTCCTGCACCTGACGGGTTTCGCCCCGGCCGAACACGATGATGTCGGCGCCGGCGTCCGCCGCCACATCGGCCGCGGCGGGCGCAACGTCCTGGGCATAGGCGGATTGGGCGATGATGGCGGTCGACGCCATCAGCAATATGGTGGTGATACGCATTTGGATAGTCCCCCTCTTGGACCTGAAGTCGGGGGCGGCCTATCCGCATCATGTTGCACCGCAATGTGGTTTGGTTGACGGCGCCAAGTCATATCGATGACAGGCGCCGTCACATATTGATCAGTCGTTCAAGAAGGTCAGCGTCGCCATATGATAGAGGGTCGCGACCTTCTGGTTGGCCAGGCTGAGGTCACCCTTTTCCTCCTGCGTCGCGCTCAGAATATAGCGACCCTTGTCCTTGAGCGGCAGCGCCACGCGACCCTGGGCATCGGTCGTGAACGCCTTGGTCCATTTGTCGGGCGAAATGACGGTCAGCTTGGTGGCGGGCACCGGCTTGCCTTCGCGCAGCAAGGTGAAGCTGTCGGCATGGGCGGCGGTCGGCACGATCTCCAGCGGCAGGCCCGCCTTCGCCTCGGCGCGGCCAGCGCGGGCGTAATAGATTACGCCTTCCTTCTTGCCCTCTTCGCCCCAGGGTTCGAACACCGTGTCGTCGATGACGCGCACGTCGCCGGCCGGTGCCGCAACCTCGATATAGCCGGCCTTGCGGACCTGCGCCGCCTGCGAGGCGGGCATCAGTTTGGGCGCCTTCAGCTTCTCGAACTCGGGATCTCCGCCTTCGGGCAGCGCCTCGCCCGGTTCGCCCAGATAGATGCGCGCTGGCCCCGTGCCGTCCCGCTCCACCCATATTTCATGCGCCTGCGCCACGCAGGACAGGCTCACCAGCGCCACCAGGGCCAGGGATAATCTCTTCATGCTTTCTCTCCTTTGATATCGCGTCAGAAACGGAAACCGACCGTGCCCATCACGTTGCGCGGCGCGCCGACGAAACAGTCGCCCCGCGCCAGGCAGGACGCATAATAATGGTTGTTGAGCAGGTTGGTGGCGTTCAGCGCGAAGCGCCAGCTGTTCCAGTTGATCTCCGCCAGCGCATCGACCGTGGTGCGCGACGGCGTGACGATCGTATATAGCGCGCCGACAGGAATGGCGGCATTGAATCCATAGGGATCGACAAGACCGGTCGAGACGCTCTTGCCACTATATACGACGCCGCCGCCCAGACGCAGTTGAGCCTCGCCGGAAAGGCCGAACGTCTTGGTCGACCAGACCGACGCCGTATGACGCGGCATATAGTCGAGGCTCGTGTTGGTTTCCGACTTCAGCTTCGAATAGCCATAATTGGCCAGCAGTTCGAAATTGCCTGGCAGGGTATGGCTGGCCTCGATCTCGAACCCCTTTGTGCTGAGCACCCCGGACTGAGTGGTAGAATCATTGGCGCCATACAGGACGCGGTTGCGCTCCTTGATCTTGAACATCGTGGCTGTGACCAACGTGCTGGCGGCCGGTTGCCACTTCACGCCCGCCTCATATTGGGTGCCGGTCTGTGGGCGGTAGGCATCGCTCGGAATGCCGCCTGGCAGTTGAATTCTACCCGCAACCGGCAGGAAGCTTTCGGTATAGCTGAAAAAGGGCGAGATGCCGGCGCCGATTTCGCCGATGATGCCGGCGCGGAACGTGGTGGCATTATCCTTTTGGCCCGATGAGCCGGTCACATGGTCGCGACGGGCGCCCAGCACGACCGAGACGCGATCGTAGAAACGGATCTGGTCCTGGACGTAAACTCCAAGCTGTTTTTGCGTTTCCGCGGCGAACGGACCGGTAGCGTCATAGGTTTGAAGCGTACCATAGTCGATGTCGTAGAGATCAACGATTTCGCTGCCGTAAACAGTCCGCTTGGCCACCTTGTTCCAGCTATAGTCGATGCCAACAAGCAGCTTGTGTTCGATATTGGCGCCGGTGTTGAAATTGACCTGGAGATTGTTGTCGGTCGAGAAGACGTTCATTCGCGCATCGCTGGCGCTGGCGGTCAGGCCGATCGTGCGCCCATCCGTACCATAGACCGAGAAGGGGTCCTGCGGATTGGAATAGCTGTCGGCATAATGGGTGTTATATGCCAGATCGCTGTCGATATAGCGGGCCTTCAGGCTGAGCTTGATAGCATCGGAAAAGCGGTGCGTGATGGAGCCGCCGCCCTGCAGCGAGCGACCGGCATAGCGGTCCCAGCCCGCCTTGCCGACGAAGGTGTAGCGCCCAAGCTGCTCGCCTGCGACCGTGTTGGGGCGGAAGGTGCCGACGATCGGCAGGAATTGCGAGGTCGATCCGCTATCGTCCTCCTGATAGAGGCCGGTCAGCACGATGTCGGTGTCGGGCGTCGGCTGCCAGCGGATCGACGGCGCAAACATCACGCGGTCGTCGGGCACATGATCGACATAGGTGTCGGCGTCGCGAGCGCGGCCGACGAAGCGGACCGCCAGGTTATCGGCCAGCGCGACATTGACGTCGCCCAGGACTTCCTTGCGGTCATAGCTGCCATAGACGAGGTTCAGCTCGCTGCCGGTGCGGAACTCCGGCGTCTTGGAGACGAGGTTGACGAGGCCGCCGATCGATCCCTGGCCGAACAGAACGGAGGCCGGACCGCGCAGGATTTCGACGCGCGAGAAATTATAGGGGTCCGACGTGACGCTGGCATAATAGCTGAAAATGTCGCGCATGCCGTCGCGGAACTGGAGCGCGTCCAGGCCGCGCACGTTGAAGCCGTCCACCCGTGTGTCGCGGCCGTAGGGATTGGCCAGCACGCCGGCAGCATATTTGACCGTGTCGGAGATGCTGATCGCGCCCTGCGACAGATATTGTTCCGACGTAATAACCTTGATCGGCTGGGGCAGTTCGACCAGCGCGGTGTCGGTCTTCGAGCCGGTCGTGGCTGCGGTGACGATGATGCTGTCCTGCATCTGATCCGCCGCTGCGACGGCGGCTCCGTCCGCGGCATGAGCCACCGTATGGCACAACGCCATGCCCGCTGCGCTGCCCAGCGCGATCCATTTTACCTTCATTCCAACGCCCCTTATTCGTGATTCGATTGGCTCGCGGCGTATAGATAATGCGACATATTATCAATAGCATGATGTGATATTGGCGCGAAATCGCGCTTGACGCGTTTTTCGTCGCGCGCAGTCGCGCTTCACCCCTTTCCTACAAGGCGCAATGAACTCAATGGCTTGTAACGCGTTATGGGGGAGTGACGGCGGGGAATGGAGGCAGGCGATGGCGATTTCTGTGCGTTTCCCCGACGGCAGCTGGCGTGACGTTCCCAGCGAATTGCGCCCCATCGATCCCGTAACGACCGGCATGAAGAGCCGCTTTCGCCATGTCCCCGTCAACTGCGATCCGCAATGGCGCTATCTGCGTGTCGCCTCGATCTGGCACGCGCGTCCGCGCCGTGGCAGTTTGGCGATCCTCACCCCTTCCGTCGACGACTGGTGGCTCGGCATAGCGGCGATGGCGGACACCCCCGCTTCCTCGGACAAGGAATCCCATTCGCCACGCGCCGCCTGACGATAGACTCTCGTCAGGGACAGGGATCGGGCAGCACGCGATGCACCGTTTCGATCGCCGCCAGTTGCTCATCGGTCAGGCGGATGGCCGCGCTCGCGATATCGACCCGTAACTGCTCCAGGCTGGTCGCGCCAATGATCGTCGATGTGACGAAGGGCTGGGCATGGACGAAAGCCAGTGCGAGCGTCGCCGGGTCCAGGCCGAAGGCATGGGCGACCGCCACATAGCGGGCGCTGGCGACCGGCTGGTTGGGCAGGTCGTAGCGCACGAACTGGCGCGACACGTCGCGGCGCGAACCCGGCGGAATGACCCCGCCCAGATATTTGCCGGTCAGATTGCCGCCCGCCAGCGGCGAATAGGCGAGCAGCCCCACATCCTCGCGCAGGGCGAATTCGGACAGGCCGATCTCGAAGATTCGATTGAGCAGGTTGTAGGCGTTCTGGATCGACGCCACCCTCGGCAACCCCTGATCGCGCGCAAGCCGCAGATATTCGCCCAGCCCCCAGGGCGTCTCGTTGGATACGCCGACGTGGCGGATCTTGCCGGCCTGGACCAGGTCGGCCAGCGCCTCCAGCGTCTCCTGGATCGGCACCGTGTCGGGACCGTCGGCCAGCGCACCCAGGCCGCGCGCGCCGAAGGACGGCACCGGCCGGTCGGGCCAATGCACCTGATACAGATCGATATAATCCGTCTTCAACCGCTTCAGGCTGTCATCGACCGCCTGATGGATATTGCGGCGATCCAGCCGGTTGTCGCCGCCCCGAAATTGGCGGATCGGATCGCGCGATGGCCCCGCCACCTTGGTCGCCAGGATGATGTCGTCGCGCTTCCTGCGCCCGGCGATCCAGTTGCCGATATAGGTTTCGGTCAAAAATTGCGTGTCCGCGCTGACCGGCGTCACCGGATAGGCTTCGGCCGTATCGATGAAGTTGACGCCCTCGCCGATCGCATAATCCAGCTGGGCGTGCGCCTCCGCCTCGCTATTTTGCGATCCCCAGGTCATGGTGCCCAGACAGATCAGGCTGACCTTCAGGTCGGTGCGGCCGAGCGTGCGATATTCCATGCGATCCTCTCGAAGCTATTGGGTTGCGTCTTACCGACGGGCTGGCGGAAGGAAAGAGGGTCGCAGGCGCTTCACCAAAACTCATCGACCTATGAGGCAGGCAGGGTCAGCCCTGTTCGGTCAATTCCATGAAGTTGCGCGCCGCGTCCCGGTCCGTCGCATCCTCGAACACGACCTCCAGGTCGGGCGCATCGCCAAGCAGGAACAGCAGCGACCAGAGCGCGAACCGCCGCCCGCGATCCTCCTCCAGCCCCAGGTCGACGCGCATCCGCTCGATCCCGGACTCCATCGCCGCGGCAGGCAGGCTATCGATCTCGGTCGTCCCGAAATAGCGCTGGAGCTGATCGTCGAAATGCATCGCTGCCGACCCTACAGCAGCCAGTCCCTCAGGAGCAAGCCGCGCCGCCGTCGAGTATCGCGCGCAAGGCTGTTTCGGGCAGCGGCACGTCGAACCGCACGCCAAAGCGCTTGGCCCGCACCCATATGACATGCGCAACCGCCGCCAAGTCTTGGAATTCGATGATGACGCCATCGCCGATCCGCGGCGGCCGTTCGGCGTGGAGCAACGCGCCCGACACCGACAGGTCCAGCATATGGGCGCGCCGAAGCACCCCGGCATGGCGCAGCGCCAGGGGTTCAAACAGCTTGTGCCGCGCAGCACCCCGCTGTCGCATGTCCAATGCCGTGAAAGACCCTCGATCGGTCATGCCGCAGCCTCCCTGAATGATCTTTACGCCATCGGGCCATGCCGGCTTCTCAACAAGCAACATTAGGCAAAAATTAACCCTGCGGTTCAGCCCTGAAAGGCGCAGGGGACGATGCTGGCCGGGTCGGGCCGCGCGGCGATGCGCCGGAAACGGGCCAGATAGCCGCCCGCGGTCGGTTTCGGGATCACCTGCTCCATGCGGAATCCCATCGCCGCCAGTTCGCAGGCCAACAGGCGCGGCGGCGTGCCATGCTGGTCGGTCGGCCGGTTGGCATCGACCACGATCAGTTCGCCGTCCTTCTTCAACGCCGGACTCATGTGCCACAGAAAGGCATAGGGTTCGCCAATCTCATGATACATATGGACCATCAATATGCGGTCGAAGCTGTTCTCCGGCAGCTTGGGGTCTTCCGGCGCGCCCAGCTTCACGCTGACATTATCCCATTTCTCCCGGGTGATGCGGCGCGACAGCGCCTCGATCACCTCGGGCATGATATCCTCCGCCAGGACGCGACCCTTGTCGCCCACCCGTCTGGCGAGACGCACGGTATAATAGCCCTCGCCTGCGCCGATATCCGCGACGGTCATGCCGGGGCGGATGCCCGCCCGGTCCATGATATCTTCCGCCTCGTTGACCCGGTCGCGCGCTTCCTCGCTCGACCAGCGGGTCGACACGATCGGGGCCACCGGGCGGTCGGCCTGCGGAAAGGGTGCCGCCACGGCGGAGCGATGCGAATCCTTGCCGCCGCCAATCTGGTCGCAGGCGGCCAGCAGGACAAGCACGCCCGCCATGACCGCCCGGATCATCAGTCCACATCCTCCACATCGACCTTCTCGCCGGTCACCTTCTGCGACAGGGCAGCGGCCATGAACGGGTCGAGCGCGCCGTCCAGCACATCGTCGGGCGCGGTCGAGGTAACGCCGGTGCGCAGATCCTTCACCAACTGATAGGGCTGGAGCACATAGGAGCGGATCTGGTGGCCCCAGCCGATTTCGGTCTTGGCCTGATAGTCTGTATTGGCCGCTTCTTCGCGTTTGCGCAGTTCGGCTTCGTACAGGCGCGCCTTCAGCATGTTCATCGCCGTCGCGCGGTTCTTGTGCTGCGATCGGTCATTCTGCGATGCGACGATAATGCCCGACGGGACGTGGGTGATGCGGACCGCCGAATCGGTGGTGTTGACGTGCTGCCCGCCCGCGCCCGATGCGCGATAGGTATCGATCTTGAGGTCGGATTCCTTGACCTCGATATCGATATTGTCGTCGATCACCGGATAGACCCACACCGATGAGAAGCTGGTGTGGCGGCGCGCGGCGCTGTCATAGGGGCTGATGCGGACCAGGCGGTGGACGCCGCTTTCGGTCTTGGCATAGCCATAGGCGTTCTCGCCCTTGATCAGGAAGGTGGCCGACTTGATGCCCGCGGTTTCGCCGGCCTGATAATCGACCAGTTCCACCTTGTAGCCGCGCCGTTCGGCCCAGCGGCGATACATGCGGGAGAGGATTTCGGCCCAGTCCTGGCTTTCGGTCCCGCCAGCCCCTGCATGGATTTCCAGATAGGTGTCGCTGGCATCGGCCTCGCCGGCCAGCAGCGCCTTGATCTTGTCCTCGTCCGCCCGGTCGGCCAGCGCCTTGAGCGACGCGATGGCTTCGGAAACCATTTCCTCGTCGCCCTCGGCCTCTGCCATTTCGATCAGTTCGGCATTGTCGCTCTTGCCGCCCTCGATCGCACGGGTGGCGCCGATCGCGCTTTCCAGCCGGGTGCGCTCGCGCATCACCTCCTGCGCCAGCTTCGCATTGTCCCACAGGGTTGGGTCCTCGACGCGCGCATTCAGCTCGTCCAGTCGGCGCAGCGCGCGGTCCCAGTCGAGGAAGCGGCGCAGCAGGTCCAGCGCGGCGTCGATACGGTCGATATATTGCTGCGCTTCGGCGCGCATGGGGAGTCTCCAGAAATGTCGTGGCGTCTCAACGCATCAGGCGACTGCCCCTATCCGAGGGCGGCAGATTTGGGAAGAGCGTAGGCCCGACGGCACCTTAGTAGATTCCGCCCTGTCCTTCCAGGAAGTCGGCGTCGGTACGGCGGCGACCGCTCGACACGGCGCGGTCGGCGCGGCTTTCGGCGACCTTGGCCTGTTCCTCCGCTTCCTCCTTGCGGATCGTGCGGCGCGGTTCGGATTCGGGCTTGAACGCTTCCCAGATGACCGCGGCCTTCGGCTCGCTGGTCGGCCAGGCGCCATAGACGCGCTTGCCCGACCGGCGGTCGATCGCAACCATGCGCACGCCCGCCGGGGCGACGAAGGGCGTCTTGGGCATGGTTTCCAGGATCGGCGCCATCGCCGCCTTCCAGATCGGCGCGGCGATGCGGCCGCCTTGCGCCCAGCCGCCCAGGCTTCGTGGCTGGTCGTAGCCGATATAGACGCCGGCGACGATATCGGGCGATCCGCCCACGAACCAGACGTTGGTCGGGCCGTTGGTGGTGCCGGTCTTGCCGAACAGCGGCCGGCCCAGATCGGCCAGCACGGTGGCGGTGCCGCGCTGGACCACGCCTTCGGCGATGTGGACGACCTGATAGGCGGTCATCGGGTTCATCACCTGCTTGCCCTCCATGCCGAAGCGGGGCATCGGCTTGCCGTCCCAGTTCGCCATGTTGCAGCCGTCGCAGGCGCGCCAGCGCTCCGGCCAGATCACTTTGCCGCGCCTGTCCTGCACATAATCCATGACCTTGGGCGGGAATTGCCGTCCCTGGTTGGCGAGCGCGGCATAGGCGTTGACCATCCGTTCCACCGTCGTCTCACCCGCGCCCAAAGCGAAGGAGAGATAGGGCTGATAGTCGCCGATTCCCATATTCTTGATGGTGCGCACGACCCGGTCCATGCCGGTCTGGCTGGCGGCGCGCACGGTCATCAGGTTGCGCGACTGCTCCACGCCCCAGCGCATCGTCTGCGGCCCGGCGCTGCCGCCGGAGAAGTTGCGGAAGCATTTCTGGCCGAGGCCCGCGCCCTGATAGACGCACAAGGGGCCATCGACGATGATCGACGCCGGGGTCATGCCATTGTCGAGCGCGGCGGCATAGACGAATGGCTTGATGGTCGATCCCGGCTGGCGCAGCGCCTGCGTCGCACGGTTGTAGGAGGACAGGCGCGAATCGAAGCCGCCCTGCATCGCGCGGATGCGACCCGAATGGACCTCTTCGGCGACCATGCCGCCCGACACTTCGGGGATGGAGCGCAGCGCCCAGCTCGATCCGTTGCGCGCCACGACGATCAGGTCGCCGGGCTTCATCGCCGAAAAGGCAGGGCCGCCGATCTTGCGATACGGCATCTGCGCCGATCCGGCGGGCAGCGCGCCGGTGCTGCCGTCGGCAAAGCCGATCTGCGCCTCGGACGAGGTCCGGCTGATGACGACGGCGACGCGCCATTGCGCATAATCGACGTCGATATAGCTGGCCGCCAGTTCGCGTTCCCAGCCATTGTCGATATTGATGTGGCCGACCGGACCGGACCAGCCGCGTCCGGCGTCGAAGCGGAGCAGGCCGTTGCGCAGCGCGGTGGCCACGCTGTCCTGCACCACCGGATCATAGGGGCTGCGCACCCACAGGCCGCCGGCATAGACGCTGTTGGGGCCATCATCGGCCTTTTCGCCGAACAGGCCGATCAGGCGACGGCGCACCTCCTCCATATAATAGCCGCCGGCGCGGGCGTCGAAGCTGGAGCCATGGGCGGCCACGGTGCCGAGCGGCTGGGCCTGCGCCGCCGAACGCTGGGCCGCCGTGATCCAGCCATTTTTCTCCATCTCGCCCAGCGCCCAGTTGCGCCGGTCGAGCGCGCGGGCATGGCCGCTTTCGCTTTCGGGGCGGTAATTGGCCGGCCCCTTGGGCAGGATGGCGAGATAGGCCATTTCAGGCAGGGTCAGGTCGGCGACATCCTTGTCGAAATAGGCGCGCGCGGCCGCCTGCACGCCGTAAGCGTTGCGGCCGAGGAAAATCTGGTTGAGATAGAGTTCGAGTATCTGCTGCTTGCTCAGCACATTTTCCATGCGGTAGGCGAGGATCATCTCCTTCACCTTGCGCGTGGGCGAATATTCATCGCCGATCAGCAGGTTCTTGGCCACCTGCTGGGTGATGGTGGAGCCGCCGCGCGCGCGCTGGCCCGACCCCAGCTTGCTGGCATAATCGACCACCGCGCCGGCGAAGCCGGGAATATCCACGCCATGATGTTCGAAGAAGGTCTTGTCCTCCGCCGCCAGATAGGCGCGGATCAGCAGCGGCGGATAATCGCTATATTGGAGTTGGACGCGGCGCTCGCGGGCATAGCTGTGCACCGGCTGGCCATTGATATCGCGCACGATGGTGGGCAGAGGCGGTTCATATTCCAGCAGCGTCGCCGCATCGGGCAGGCCGCGCGCGAAGATGAGCCAGAACAGGGCGCAGAACAGCGCGAAGCCGCCCAGCAGGATCGACGTCCAGCGGAACCAGCGGCGTTGCCATAAGGGACGCAGACGGCCGAAAAAGCCCCCCGCGTCGCGGCGCAGGCGATAGGCGAAGGACGACGGGGCGGGTTCGGAACGGGCCTCTTCCATAGGGAAGAGGCTCTAGGGTCAAATTATCGCCAAGACCAGTGGGCATGACGCGATCCGCCGCAACTCTTGCCCAAACCGAACCCACCTCCGTTCGCCCTGAGCCTGTCGAAGGGCACGCGCAACGCCCTTCGACAGGCTCAGGGCGAACGGTTTTTGCACTTTTATGGCTGCGTTCAGCCGCCAGCCGCCCCGTCGCGCATCGCCAGTTTGCGGGCGAAATGCACCTCGATCGCGCGGGCGACGCCGCGAGCGATCTTGCCCTGTCCCTCGCGCGAGGACAGGAAGGCGCTGTCGTCGGCGTTGCTGATATAGCCGGTTTCGAACAGGATCGACGGCGTGTCCGGGGCCTTGAGCACCATCAGCGAGGCGAAGCGGTGATAGGCGCTGCGGAACGGCACATAGGGCGCCGCCTCCCGCTGCAACAGCCGCGCAAAATTGGCCGATATGTTCATCGATTCGCGCTGCGTCAGGTCGATCAGGATGGACGAGACGTCACCCGACTGGCCGCCCAGATTGACGCCGTTGATGATGTCCGCCTTATTTTCCCGCGCCGCCAGCCGTGCCGCTTCGCGATCGGACGCCGTTTCCGACAGCGTATAGACGGTCGCACCATGGGCTTCGGTATTTTCTGCCGCATCGGCATGGATCGAGATGAACAGGTCCGCGCCCAGCTTGCGGGCGATGCCATAACGTTCCTGCAGCACCAGGAATTTATCGTCGTCGCGGGTCAGCGCCACGCGCACCCGGCCGGACTTGACCAACTGATCGCGAATCGCCTGGGCGATGGCCAGTGTCACGTCTTTCTCGCGCTTGCCATTTTCCTTGTTGATCGCGCCGGGATCATGGCCGCCATGGCCCGCGTCGATCACCACCAGCGGCCGGGCGCCGTCATGCGCCCCCTCCACCTGTGGCAGCGACACGCCGCGCGCCGCGGCGGGGATCGGCACGGTGATCGAATGGATGCGCTTTTGCGGACGCGCCGCCATGTCGGCAGGGCCGTCGAAGCGCGTGCGCCCCTTGCCCACTTCGGCGCGGAACCGGCTGTCGCTCACGCCCTGTAGCGAGAAGCTGAGCGACTTTCCGTCCTGCGCCAGCCGCGCATTGCCCAGCGTCGCCGGGGTGGAGAGGTCCAGCACCACGCGCGCCGTGTCGCCGCTCAATTGCCCCTGGCGCACCGCGGCGATGGCGCCGTTGCCCGGCGTGAACCGCCCCCTGCCCATTTGCGCGCCGTTGATGTCGAGCGCGATGCGGCGCGGCGAATCCAGCAGAAAGGCCGAAGCCCCGTCCACGCGGTCGTCGAAGCGCACGACGACGGTGTCATCCTGCACGTCCACGCCGGATATGCCGCCGGCGCTGCCGGGGACCGCCATCAATATCGTGCCTGCCAGGGCAATGCTTTGGAGCATACGCCGCTTGTGCGACGCGCGCCTGTCGGCCGTCCAGCCAAATTTCATTTGGGCTAATCCGTTCAGCGTCCCCACGCTAAATTCCGGATTAAGCATCGCTCCTTGTGGCCCGGTAAAATGAGAAGGTTAACCCGTCCTTCACGATGAATAGAGCATCGATAGCCCGACCGGCGGACACGGCATTATATTTCAGGCGGCCGTTGCCCCGTCGGTATTTGACTGCTACCCATTCATATTCCTGAAAGACTTGCCGATATCATGGCAGCCTTGCGGGGCAATGAGACAGGCACCGGCGGAGGCAGCATTTGCCCCCCGCAGTGTCGTAAACAGGTTGACGCTGCATGAGGCATGATTTCCATTCCACGCTTGCCCCGGTCACGGGCGATGCGGCGTGGATGGTCCGGCCCGGCGATTTGTCCGGCCCTGCCGACGCAGCAGACGCGCATAATTTCCTTCAAACCTGGACGATGCCGACATCCGCGCCCTTAACGGAGCGCGCCCGGCCGTCCCTTCACTATCGCGTGGCGGCGCGGCCCTGTGCCGCAGCCCGTCCACGCCGGAGATATATAAATGACAATGCGTATGCTGATCGACGCGCGCCACCGGGAAGAGACCCGGGTCGCGGTCGTCAAGGGTAACCGGATCGAGGAGTTCGACTTCGAGTCCGCAGAGCACAAGCAGCTCAAGGGCAATATCTATCTGGCCAAGGTCACCCGCGTGGAGCCGTCGCTCCAGGCGGCGTTCGTCGATTATGGCGGCAACCGCCATGGCTTCCTTGCTTTCAGCGAGATTCATCCGGATTATTACCAGATCCCGCGCGAGGACCGCGAGGCTCTGTTGCGCGAAGAACGCGCCCACGCCGAGGAAGAGGCCGCGCTGCGCGCCGATTTCGACGATGACGACGAAGACCATGACCATGGCCCGGCCGAAGGCGGCGTCGAATATGTCGAGGCGCCCCATCATCATGACGATGAAGAGCCGGGCGAAGACGCCGAACAGGCCGAGGGCGAAGCCGGCAACGACGGGGCCAATGGCGATCGCGGCGGCCGTCGCGGTGGACGCGGTCGTGGCCGCGGCGGCGACGAAGCCGCCGACGAACTGCGCCGCAAGCGCATGGCGCTGCGCCGTCGCTACAAGATCCAGGACGTCATCAAGCGCCGCCAGGTGCTGCTGGTCCAGGTCGTCAAGGAAGAGCGCGGCAACAAGGGCGCGGCGCTGACCACCTATTTGTCGCTGGCCGGCCGCTATTGCGTGCTGATGCCCAACACCAGCCATGGCGGCGGCATTTCGCGCAAGATCAGCAATGCGGCCGACCGCAAGCGGTTGAAGTCGATCATCGCCGAAATGGCGCTGCCCTCCTCGATGGGCTGCATCGTCCGCACCGCCGGCCTCCAGCGGACCAAGCCGGAGATCAAGCGCGACTTCGACTATCTCGCCCGCCTGTGGGACGAGATTCGCGAAAAGACGCTGAAAGCCGCAGCGCCCGAGCTGATCCACAACGACAGCGACCTCATCAAGCGCGCGATCCGCGATATCTATAACAAGGATATCGAGGAAGTGATCGTCGAGGGCGAGCATGGCTACAAGGCCGCCAAGGACTTCATGCGCCTGCTGATGCCCAGCCATGCCCGGCGGGTGAAGCAATATGCCGATCCGGTGTCGCTGTTCCAGCGCGCCAGCGTCGAAGAGCAACTGGCGGCGATGTACAACCCCGTCGTGCAGCTCAAGTCCGGCGGCTATCTGGTCATCAACCCGACCGAAGCGCTGGTGTCGATCGACATCAACTCGGGCCGGTCGACCCGCGAACATGGTATCGAGCAGACCGCCGTCGCCACCAACCTAGAAGCCGCGCGCGAAATCGCGCGCCAGTTGCGCCTGCGCGACATGGCCGGTCTGGTCGTCATCGACTTCATCGACATGGAGGTGAACTCCAACATCCGCAAGGTCGAGAAGGCGATGAAGGAGGCGCTGAAGGACGATCGCGCCCGCATCCAGGTCGGCCGCATCTCCGGCTTCGGCCTGATGGAAATGAGCCGGCAGCGCCTGCGCACCGGCGTGCTGGAAGCATCGACCCGCCAGTGCCCGCATTGCGAAGGCACGGGCCTGGTCCGCACCGCATCGTCGGCGGGCCTGGGCGCGCTGCGGATGCTGGAAGAAGAAGCGGCGCGTGGTCGCGGTAGCCTCATCACCCTGCGCGCCAGCCAGGAAGCGGCCTTCTACGTCCTCAACAACAAGCGCGCCGAACTGGACGAGATCGAGCAGCGCTATGGCGTGCGCATCGAAATCCTGCCCGATGGCGAGATCGAGGGCGCGCGCATGTCGGTCGAGGCGAGCGGCCCACGGCCCGAACGTGTCGTGACCTATGCGCCGCTGCCGGAAGAGGACGACGATCTGGACGTCATCGAGGAGGAAGAGGAAGAGGTCGAGGAGGCCGAAGCCGAAGCCGAAACCGAGCGTGAAGAACGAAGCGATCGCAGCGATCGCGGAGACGAAGATCGTGACGGCGGCCGTCGTCGTCGTCGTCGCCGTCGCCGTCGTGGCGGCCAGCGAGAGGATAATCGCGCCGAGGAAGACGCCAGCGAGAATGGCGATGCGGAAGCCGAGGGTGAAGACGAAGCCGTCGCGACAGCCGAAGACGCGCCCGACGCATCGGCGCCAGCTGCCGCCGCGGGTGATGACGAGGATGGCGGCGCGCGTCGCCGCGGTCGTCGCGGTCGCCGTGGTGGTCGCCGTCGCCGCGAAGGCGGGGAAGGCGGCGAGGACGTTGCAACCGTCGAAGCGGAAGCTGGCGAACCGGCGGAAGCGGTTGCGGCAGCAGTCGAGCCGGTCGCCGAAGCCGTGGTCGAGGCGGCGCCCGCCGAAGAGGCGCCCAAGACCCGTCGTCGCCCCCGCGCCCGCAAGCCCAAGGCGGATGTCGAGCCGGTAGCCGCAGTGGCCGAACCCGTGGTCGAGCCTGTGGCGGAAGCCGCCGCCGAACCCGCGCCGGTCGACGCCGCTGCCGAGGAGGCGCCGGCCAAGCCCAAGCGCACCCGTCGCAAGAAGCCCGTCGCCGATGCTGCGGAAGCGGATGTTGCTGCGCAGGAAACCGTGCCTGCCGTCGAGGCGCCCGCTGCAGAGGAAGCGCCGGCCAAGCCCAAGCGCACCCGTCGCAAGAAGCCCGTCGTCGCGGATACAGAGGTCGAGGCCGCTGCACCCGCCGTCGAAACGGTGGCGCAAGCGGCCGCGCCGCAAGCCTCCGTTGCCGAAACCGCCGACGCCGCCAATGGCGAAGACGGCGTGGGCGAGGATGGCGAACCCCGCCGTGGCTGGTGGCAACGCACCTTCGGCCAATAAGGCCGGACTTAGGCTGTTATGAACAAACGCCGCTGCCCATCCGGTCCCGACCGGTGCGCAGCGGCGCTTTTCGTTGCTCCCTGCCTCTTCACGGCAGGTTCAGGCCGACCTTGGCACGAAGCCGCCGTGACGGTCTGCCCCTCTTTGCCCATGGCGCGCCGCTGATGCGGGCGCGGCTCAAAATTTGCGTGCTGGCGATCGCCGCGCTCGCCTGCACGGCGCAGCCAGCGGTGGCCCAGCAAATATTGCGCGATGCCGAAACCGAAGCCTTCATGGCCGACATGTCGGGCCAGTTGGTCAAGGCCGCCGGCATGGAGCCGAAAAACGTCCAAGTCCTCGTCATCAACGACCCGGAAATCAACGCCTTCGTCGCGGGCGGCCAGATCGTCTGGGTGCATAGCGGGCTGATCGCCCAGGCCGACAATGTGAACCAGTTGCAGGGCGTCGTTGCGCACGAACTGGGCCATATCGAAGGCGGCCATGTCGTCCGCTTCGGCGAGGGGATCAAGGAGGCCACCGGCGTCACCCTGCTCAGCCTGGTGCTGGGCGCGGCCGCGATCGCGGCGGGCGGGGCGGAAGCGGGCATGGGCATCATGGGCCTGGGCCAGCAGGCGGCGATGACCAAGTTCCTGGCCTTTTCCCGCGGGCAGGAAAGCTCGGCCGATCTGGCCGGCGCGCGGTACCTGTCGAAGGCGGGTCTCAGCGGCAAGGGCAGCCTGGAATTTTTCAAGAAGCTGCAAAATCAGGAATATCGCCTCGCGATCCCGCAGGACAACAGCTACGGACGCACCCATCCGCTGTCGGGCGAGCGCATCAACGTGCTGCGCGAAGTCTACACCGTCGATCCGGCCTGGGACCGGCCGCCGGACAAGGCGCTGGAAGCGCGGTTCGAACGGATCAAGGCCAAGCTGATCGGCTTCGTGTCCGAACCCACCCAGACCTTGCAGAAATATCCCGAAACCGACCAGTCGATCCCGGCCCATTATGCGCGCGCCTATGCCTGGCATAAGAGCGCCTATCCGCAAAGGGCGCTGGACGAGGCGGACGCCCTGCTCGCCGCCGCACCGCATGACCCCTATTTCCTCGAACTCAAGGGCCAGATCCTGCTCGAGAGCGGCCGCCCGAGGGACGCGGTGGCGCCGCTGCGCGAAGCGGTCAAGATCACCAACCAGCCGCTGATCTCAGTGCTACTCGCCCACGCTCTGATCGCGACCGAGGATGAGAGCAATTTCGCCGAGGCCGAGCAGGTGCTGCGCCTTGCGGTCCAGCGCGACCGGGAAAATCCCTTTGCCTGGTATCAGTTGGGCGTCGTCTATGAACGGCGCGGCGACACGCCGCGCGCGGCGCTGGCGACGGCGGAACGCTATGCGATGATGGGCGAACATCCCATGGCGCTGCGCAGCGCCGACGCCGCGATGCAGGGATTGCAGGCCGGCACGGTTGACTATCTGCGGGCGCAGGATATCGCGATGACATCCCGCGCCGCGATCGAGCAGCAGCGCAAGAAAAGATAGATATGACAGACCAGACCCGGCCCAGCTTTCGCGCGGCCCTTTCCAACAGGACCATACAGATGACCCTTGGCGCCCTCGCCCTGACCGCCATTGCCGGCGTCGCGCTGGCCGCGCAGGCGCCCGCCAGCGTCAACGCCAGTGACAAGGCCGCGATCGAGAAGATCGTCCACGACTATATTCTGGAGCATCCCGAAATTATCCCGCAGGCGGTGGAGAAGTTGCAGGCCAAGCGCATGTCGAGCACCATCGACGCCAGCCGCAGCACGCTCGAAACCCCCTATGCGGGCGCCTGGGAAGGCGCGGCCAATGCCGATGTCACCGTGGTCGAATTTTTCGACTATGCCTGCGGCTATTGCCGCGCCTCTCTGCCCGACCTGGCCAAGCTGGTCGCGAACGATGCGAAGGTGAAGGTCGTCTATCGCGAACTCCCCATCCTGTCGGATGAAAGCAGCGCCGCGGCAAAAGTTTCGCTGCTGGCGGCCGAGCGCGGTCAATATATGGCCTATCACAAGGCGCTCTACGGCGCGGGCAAGGTGACGCGCGACACGATCGTGGCGGCGGCGGCCAAGGCGGGCATCACCCGGTCGGAAGCCGAAACCGCAATCGCATCGAGCAAATATGACGCCGAAATCCAGTCCAACATCGCGCTCGCCCAGAAATTGCAGGCCAGCGGCACGCCGACCTTCGTGATCGGCGGCCAGGTACTGAACGGCGCAGTGGGCTATGACGCGCTCAAGGACGGCGTGGCGAGCGCGCGGGGGAAGTAATCCTCATCCGTTCGCTTCGAGCGTGCCGAGAAACGGGAAGCGCTCCGCTTCGTTTCTCGACGTCACTCGAAACGAACGGACTCTTCCGGCCTCAGCCATTGACTTCGCCCCCCCTTTTGCCTATCGGACGCCCCCTGACTGGCGGCCGCTGCTTTGGCGGCCCTTTTTTGTCACGCCTGATTCTCTAGTTGTTTTGAGGAATGAACGATGAAGCGCACTTTTCAGCCGAGCAATCTGGTTCGGAAGCGCCGTCACGGTTTCCGCGCGCGCATGGCGACCCCCGGCGGCCGCAATGTGATTCGCGCGCGCCGTTCGCGCGGCCGCAAGAGCTTGAGCGCCTGATCGACGCGCCGCCGTCCGCTGCGCCTGCCGTCATGAGCAGGCGTGCGGATTTTCTGGCGGCGAATCGCGGACGCCGCGCGCCCATGCCGGGATTCGTCCTGCTGGTGCGCGAACGCGGCGATGGCGATCCGGCGATGCGTATCGGCATCACGGTCACGAAGAAGATTGGCGGCGCCGTCATCCGCAACCGGATGAAGCGCCGCTTTCGCGTTCTGGCGCGCGCACTGCTGCCGGCCCATGGCATTGCCGGCGCGGATCATGTGCTGATCGGCCGCGAAGGCGGGATCGAACGCGACTTTGCGCTGCTGCACGCCGAACTGGGCAAGGCGCTCGGCAAGATCATGACGCGCCCGGTCGATCCGCCGCGCGGCCCGGCACGCCCCCGCAGTGGCAAACCCGCCAAAAAGAGCGATACGCCCGCGGCGCGTTCAAGCGAACAGCCGTGATCGGCCGCCTGCTGATCCTGATCGCGCGCTTCTGGCAACTCGGCCCTTCGCGCGTCCTGCCCCCTACCTGCCGCTACGCCCCCTCCTGTTCGGAATATGCGATTCAGGCGATCCGCAAATATGGCGCGATCAAGGGTAGCTGGCTGGGGTTCAAGCGGCTAATGCGATGCCACCCATGGGGCGGGTCGGGCTACGACCCGGTCCCCTGACCCGATAGACATAAGACGGCGGAGCCGAACACGTGGACGACAAGAAGAATATCATTCTGGCGGTGCTGCTGACCGCGGCGATCCTGTTCGGCTGGCCCTATGTCTCGCATTATGTCTTTCCCGCGGCCAATCCGCCGGCGACGAAGATCGAAGGCGGCAAGACCACCCCGGTTGCGGCCCCCGGCACCGACACGGCCGACGGCCCTGCGACGATTCGCGACCGCGCCATCGTGCTGAAGGAAAGTCCGCGCGTGCCGATCCGTACGCCCAAGCTGACCGGATCGATCAACCTGCGCGGCGCGCGCATCGACGACATCGTGCTGCCAACCTATCGCGAGACGATCGCCAAGGATTCGCCCGCCGTTCGCCTGTATAGCCCCAGCGGCACGCAGGATGCCTATTTCGCCGGCTTCGGCTGGCAGGGCGAAGGCCTCAAGACGCCGAACAGGGACACGCTCTGGACCGCGCAGGGCAGCGAACTGACGCCGACCAGCCCGGTGACGCTGACCTGGAACAACGGCGCGGGCCAGACTTTCGAAATCCGCCTGTCGGTCGATGAAAATTACATGATCTCGGCCGCGCAGAAGGTGTCGAACAGCGGCGCGGGCGCGGTGGACGTGAAGCCGTACAGCTATATCAGCCGCACCGGCATCCCCAAGGACCCCGACACCTGGACCATCCATGTCGGCCCGATGGGCGTGTTCAACGGCGCGGCCAATTATGACGTGAACTACAAGGATCTGGACAAGGGTCCGTCGACCCAGAGCTTCCAGTCCAAGGGCGGCTGGATCGGCTTCACCGACAAATATTGGCTGTCCGCGCTGGTTCCCGGCGCCGACGCCGATTTCGCCGGCCAATTCCGTAAAGGCGCCGGCACACAATATCAGGCGGACGCCGCGCTCGGTTCGACCATGCTGGCGCCCGGCAAGGCGGCGACGCAGAGCATTCGCCTCTATGTCGGCGCCAAGGAAGTGAAGACGCTCCAGGCCTATGAGCGGAACGGCGTGAAGCTGTTCGACCGCGCGATCGACTGGGGATGGTTCTACTGGTTCGAACAGCCGATTTTCGCGCTGCTCCACTGGCTGTTCGAAACGCTGGGCAATTTCGGCGTGGCGATCATCTGCCTCACTTTCTGCGTCCGCGCGCTCATGTTCCCGGTCGCCCAGCGCCAGTTCGCCAGCATGGCGGCGATGCGCGCGGTGCAGCCCAAGATGAAAGCGCTGCAGGAGAAATATAAGGACGACAAGCCGCAGCTGCAGCAGAAGATGATGGAACTGTACAAGCAGGAGAAGGTCAACCCGCTGGCCGGCTGCCTGCCCATCTTCATCCAGATCCCGATCTTCTTCGCGCTCTACAAGGTATTGCAGTTGACGATCGAAATGCGGCACCAGCCCTTCGTCCTGTGGATCAAGGATCTGTCCGCGCCCGATCCGCTGCATATCTTCAACCTGTTCGGCCTGCTGCCCTTCACCCCGCCCTCTTTCCTGGCGATCGGTGTGCTGGCGCTGCTGCTGGGCATCAGCATGTATTTCCAGTTCAAGCTGAACCCGGCCCAGATGGACCCGATGCAGCAGCAGATCTTCTCGATCATGCCGTGGATGATGATGTTCATCATGGCGCCGTTCGCGGCCGGCCTGCTGGTCTACTGGATCACCAACAACTGCCTGTCGATGGCGCAGCAATGGTGGCTGTACAAGCGCCACCCCGTGCTGAGCACGGCGAGCGCAGCGAAGTAAGCCAAGCACCACGCCCGTTCGTTTCGAGCTTGTCGAGAAACGGGTGCCAATGGCCCTCGACAAGCCTGTCCGGAGCGACTGCTGCAAGCAGTCAGTCGAAGGGCTCGAAACCGAACGGAGTGTGGAATGACGGACCAAGATAACGCGGACTTCATCGAGGAAGCGCGCAAGCTCTTCAGCGGGCCGATCGCCTTCCTCAAGTCCGCGCCCACGCTCGACTTCCTGCCCGACATGGACGTGAACGAAGTCGCCTTTGCGGGCCGGTCCAATGTCGGCAAATCCTCGCTGCTCAATGCGCTGACCAACCGCAACGGCCTGGCCCGCACCTCCAACACGCCAGGCCGGACGCAGGAACTCAACTTCTTCGACGTGGGCGAACCGCTGCGCTTCCGCTTGGTCGACATGCCGGGCTATGGCTATGCCAAGGCGCCCAAGGACATCGTGCGCAAATGGAAGTTCCTGGTGAACGACTATCTGCGCGGGCGCGCCTCGCTCAAGCGCGCGCTGGTGCTGATCGACAGCCGCCATGGCATCAAGGATGTCGACAATGACATGCTCGACATGCTCGATGGCGCGGCGGTCAGCTATCGCATCGTCCTGACCAAGGCAGACAAGATCAAGGCGAGCGAATTGGCGGCCGTGACCAAAGCCACCGCCGACGCGATCCGCAAGCGCCCCGCCGCCCATCCCGACATCATCGTCACGTCGAGCGAAAAGGGCATGGGCATCCCCGAATTGCGCGCCGCGGTGCTGCAAAGCGTGACCTAGGGATAGATGGCCATGGCCGACGACGACTATGTCTATGACGAAGCCAGCGGCGAATGGATCAGCGCGGCGAACGCCGCAGCGGCAACCGATGCCATCGATCCCGTCGAAGTCCGCGATTCGGTCGGCAATTTGCTGGCCGACGGCGACCAGGTCACGTTGATCAAGGATCTGACCGTCAAGGGTGCGGGCCAGACGTTGAAGCGCGGCACGCTCATCAAGTCGATCCGCCTGACCGGCGACGCCCAGGAAATCGACTGCCGCTATGACGGAATCAAGGGTCTGGTGCTGCGCGCGGAGTTCGTCCGCAAACGCTGAGAGGCCGTCAGAACAGGCTATATTGCGCATCGCCCTTTAGCGGCCAGCAGCCCACTATCTCATGCCGGGTGCGGCCGACATGGCTGCACAGCAGCACCACTTCCTCCACATGCCAGCCGAACCCGTCGATGCGCCGCTGCTGCGGCCGCCCGTCGCTATAGTATAGGGTCTGGTGCGGGCTGAAGCTCCAGCCCGGACGCGGCGTCGCCCCGGCGCGCGCCATCGCGGCGGCGACCTGTTGTTGCACCTTCTTCAATCCCGCAATGCTGCGCGATGGCCGTAGGGCCGCCGACCGGCCGCCAAAGTTCACACCGTCCATCAGCAGGTCGAACGGCTCCGCCATGATCCCCGCCGCTGCCCGGCGCAGCGCCTTGATAAGTTCATAGGGATAATCCGGCCAGTCGGTCGTGATGCCGAGCGTGACATGCTGATGTTCGGGACGGATGCGGTCCGCCCCCGGCGCCAGCGTCGCGGCGAAATGGTCGATCTGCCGCGCGACGACCGGCGGCGGCTTGAGCGCGAAAAAGGGGCGGTAAAGCGGCGCGGCTTTCCATGGCGGCAACTCCCGAATCATATCCGATATGTTCATTATATGTTCTTATGAACAGGAGTCGAATCCGATCGATGGAACCCGACTCGCCCTGTCCTGCGTTAAGACCCGATCGAGCAGAGGAGATGCACATGGTGCAGCACACGATGGCCAGCCTGGCCGAAAAGATGCAGCATATCGATTTTGCCATGCTGTCGACCCATACGGATGATGGCCATATCGGCGCTCGTCCGATGAGCAACAACCAGGATGTGGCCCATGGCGGCGACAGCTATTATTTCACCACCGAAGACACGCTGATGGTCCGGGATATCGAGCGTGACCCGCGGGTCAGCCTGTCCTTCCACGGCAAGAGCGGGCTGTTCGGCCAGCGCCCGTTGTTCATCGCGTTGGAAGGCCGCGCCGACCTGATCCGCGACCGCGCCCGGTTCGAGGAACATTGGAACCCCGATCTGGAGCTTTGGTTCGAGAATGGCGCCGACACGCCTGGACTGGTGATGATCCATGTCCATGCCGAACGCGCCCATTATTGGGACGGGCAGGATGAAGGCGAGCTTGAAATCGACGTGATGCATTAAGGCCGTGCGCGGCCGGACCATCGCCCGACTGGTGCTGGCCGCCGCCTACGCCTTTGCCGGCATTGCGCATCTGACGCGGCCCGGCGGTTTCATCGCCATCACGCCGCATTGGGTACCGATGCCCGACACTGTCGTGGCGTTGACCGGTGTGGCGGAACTGGCGGGGGCGCTGGGTCTGATGATCCCCGGTCTGCGCCGCGCGGCCGGGATAGGCTTGGCACTCTATGCGCTGTGTGTGTGGCCCGCCAATATCAATCATGCGCTCAACGACATCCCCCTGGGTGGGGTGCATCTGAGCTGGTGGTATCACGGCCCCCGGCTCGCGTTGCAACCCGTCATCATCTGGTGGGCGCTCTGGGCCAGCGACGTCATCGACTGGCCGTTTCGGCAGCGCCGCTAGGCGGTTGTGTTTCGGAGGGGGGGGATTAGGGTGCCGACGTCCCCCCAACCGCTCTGGAGCGCATGTGACCCGGCACCTACCCTGGATTTTGACCGCTTGTCTCGGCGCGATCGCGCTCGGCGTCGTCGCGGTGTCGCGCGGCGAGGCGGTCAACGCGCTGTGGATCGTGGTCGCGGCGGTCTGCTGCTTCCTGGTCGCCTATCGCTATTATGCGCTGTTCATCGCCCGCCATGTGATGCGGCTCGACCCGGCGCGCCCCACCCCGGCGCTTCGCCGCGCCGATGGCCTCGACTATGTCGCGACCGACAAGTCTGTCCTGTTCGGCCATCATTTCGCAGCGATCGCGGGCGCAGGACCATTGGTCGGGCCGGTGCTGGCCGCGCAGATGGGCTACCTCCCCGGCACATTGTGGATCATCGTGGGGGTCGTGCTGGCGGGCGCGGTGCAGGATTTCATGGTCCTGTTCATCTCCATGCGCCGCGACGGCAAGTCGCTGGGCGAACTGATCCGCATGGAAATGGGGCAGGTCGCCGGCACCATCGCCCTGTTCGGCGCCTTCATGATCATGGTCATCATCCTGGCCGTACTGGCGCTGATCGTGGTCAAGGCATTGGCGGAGAGCCCCTGGGGCATGTTCACCGTCGCCGCCACCGTGCCGCTGGCCATGGCGATGGGCGCCTACACACGCTGGATCAGGCCCGGCCGCATCGGCGAAGTGTCGCTGCTGGGTCTCGTCGGCCTGCTCGCTGCGATCGTCTATGGCCAGGCGGTATCGCTGTCGTCGGTCTGGGGTCCGATCTTCACCTTCACGCCGGTCCAACTCTGCTGGATATTGATCGGCTATGGTGCGGTCGCTTCCGTCCTGCCGGTGTGGCTGCTGCTCGCGCCGCGCGACTATCTCTCGACCTTCCTCAAGATCGGCGCGATCGCGGCGCTGGCCATCGGCATCGTCATCATGGCCCCGCCGCTCAAAATGCCTGCCCTTACCCAGTTCGTCGGCGGCAACGGCCCGGTCTGGTCGGGCGGCCTCTTCCCCTTCCTGTTCATCACCATCGCCTGTGGCGCGGTGTCGGGCTTCCACGCGCTGATCGCCAGCGGCACCACACCCAAGCTGATCGCAAGCGAAGCCCATGCGCCGATGATCGGCTATGGCGCGATGCTGATGGAGGCGTTCGTGGCGATCATGGCGCTGGTCGGCGCGTCGATCCTGGACCCCGGCATCTATTTTACGATGAACAGCCCGGCCGCGCTGATCGGCACCGATGCGGCCAGTGTATCCGCCGCCGTCACCGCCATGGGCTTCCCGATCTCGCCCGACCTGATCGCCCAGACGGCGAAGGATGTCGGCGAACATAGCATCATCAGCCGCGCGGGCGGCGCGCCGACGCTGGCGGTGGCGATGGCGGAAATCTTCAGCCATGTCGTCGGCGGCCCGGCGATGAAGGCCTTCTGGTATCATTTCGCGATCCTGTTCGAGGCCTTGTTCATCCTGACCGCCGTGGACGCCGGCACCCGCGCCGGGCGCTTCATGTTGCAGGATTTGATCGCGCTGGCCGTGCCGTCCTTCAAGGACACGACCAGCCATGTCCCCGGTATCGTCGCCACCGGCCTGACCGTCGCGGCGTGGGGCTTCTTCCTCTATCAGGGCGTCACCGATCCGCTGGGCGGGGTGAACACACTCTGGCCGGTGTTCGGCATCTCCAACCAGATGCTGGCGGCGATCGCGCTGATGCTGGGGACGGCGGTGCTGTTCCGCATGAAGCGGGACAAGTTCGCCTGGGTGACTTTGGTCCCTACCGTCTGGCTGCTGATCTGCACCCTGTCGGCGGGCTGGCTCAAGCTGTTCGCGGCCGATGCCAAGGTCGGCTTCCTCGCCCATGCGGCGAAGTTCAGCGCGGCGGCGGACGCAGGCAAGGTGCTGGCCCCGGCCAAGTCGATGGCGGAAATGCAGCGCATCATCTTCAACGACCGAATCGACGCCGCGCTGGTCGCGCTGTTCCTGGCGGTGGTGCTGGCGCTGCTCTTCTTCACCGTCCGCACCTGCCTCGCCGCCCGGCGAATCGCGGCCCCAACCGCACGCGAAATTCCTTCGCAACTGGTGCCGGCCGAATGAGCGGGTTGTTCGATACCCTTCGCCGTACCGCGCGACTCATGGTCGGGATGCCTGACTATGACGCCTATCTGCGCCACATGGCCGCGCATCATCCCGAGCGTCCCGCGATGAACCGCACGCAGTTTTTTCGCGACCGGCAGGAAGCCCGCTATGGCGGCAAGAATGGCGGCCGCTGTTGCTGAAAATATCCTGTCGAAACAAGGCGGATAGCGACTCTTGGCGGAAGTCGTTATCCGCAGAATATCGCAACTCTTGTAATATTACGACTGTAAAATCGGATGGCACGACAAGAAATTTCGCAAATACGTCGTTAGGGGTATTGATCCATCCCGCCGCTTTGCTAGGGCGCGCCATCCTTTGTGCCCGACAGCGTAAGGGATGTGTCCCCTGCCCATCCCTTACGGCAGGGGGCACGCATCGCCCTTAGCATCTGGGCATCAGCGCGAGGTTCGCGCCATCAGATGTTTTCCATCCGATGAGCAATCGCTCGGACGTTGAACCCGGCCACCATCCCTGCCGTGATCGACAGCGCGATTTCCGCCGCGCCGATCGCGCCGATATCCAGCCCGGCCGGCCCGTCGATACGGGCAAGATCGTCGGCACCAAAGCCCATCGCCCCTAGCCGCTCCAGCCGCGCCGCATGGCTCTTGCGCGATCCCAGCGCCGCGACATAACCCGTCGATGCGCGGAGCGCCGCCACCAGCGCAGGGTCGTCGATCTTGATGTCATGGCTCAATGTCACCACCGCGGTTGATTCGCCCGGGAAGCGCGCCGCAATCGCCTCGTCGGGCCAGCGGTCGTCCAGTTCCACGCCGGGAAAGCGCTCCGCCGTCAGGAAGCGGCCGCGCGGGTCGATCACCACCGGCGTCACCCCGATCGCCTGCGCCAGCGGCACCAGGCTCTGGGCGATCTGCACCGCGCCGACGATCAGCAGACGGCGCGGCGGATCGTAGCGATTGAGGAAATCCCCTTCTCCCGCCGCCTCGCGCGTCACGCCGCTGTCCAGGTCGGTCGCCAGCGTCAGCGCCCGGCCGCGCGCGCTGGCGGCGGCGATCCGGTCGAACAATCCGGGCGCGAAGCCGGCCTCGCTCACCGGCTGGACCAACACCGCGATCTCGCCGCCGCAGGGCAGTCCGACCTCCCAGGCGTCGCCATCGGCGACGCCATAGCGTTCGACATGGGCAGAGCGGCCGCCGATCACTTCCGCAGCGCGCTGCAGCACGGCGCTTTCGACGCAGCCGCCCGAAATACTGCCTTCGAACCGGCCATCGGCGTGGACGATCATATGGCTGCCCCGCGGCCGCGGCGCCGATCCCCAGGTCGACACCACCGTCGCCAGCGCCATGCGCGCGCCGCGCCATTCGATCGATTTGCGGATAATCGATTCATTATCGTTCAATCGGAATTCCCGGAAGTTCTGAAACTTCGTCCATTTCGTGCCTATGATAGGAACCGCCATACAGGATGGGATGCGGCCCCGCGCAATTCAACGCCTAATGCAAGCGCCTGCCGCTCCAGACGACCCGGCCGACAATATCCACCAGCGCCGGATCGATATCCGCCCAGTCGGGATAGTGCGGATTGTCGCTGACCACGCTGAACCAGCCGCGCCGCGGCCCCATGGCGACCCGCTTGACCATCAGCACGCCGTCCAATCGCAGCACGTAGACGCCATCGCGCAGCCGGCTGGCGTCATCGTCATGATCGACCATGATATCGTCACCGTCGTTGAGCGTCGGCGCCATCGATTCGCCATCGACCCGGATGATCGACACACGCTGCGGCCGCACGCCCAGATGGCGCAACCAGCGCGCGTCGAACGCCATCACGCCCGCCGCCTGCTCATCCTCGTCCAGCGACCCTTGCCCCGCAGACGCGCCCAGCGCCAGACGCGGCACCGCGACCACCGCAGGGATGCCGCGCACCCGGACGGGCGCAGCGACCGGCGGCGTCGCGCCGCCCAGCATCTGTTCGGGTACGCCGAAATAGCGCGCCAGCACATGGCGATCCTCCTCGTCCAGCTTGCGCGGAGTGCCGCGCTTGATGAACTGCTGGATATAGGCCGGATTGCGGCCGATCAGCCGGGACAGATCGGCATAATTTTCTCCCCGATCGGCAATCAGTCGATCGAGCGCAATCCGGGCATGTTCCGATTCATCCATATCCAATCCATAATGATAGGAATTTTCCTAGACAAGTAGGAAATTGGCTTAGAGATAGGAATAAACCTATCGACTTGCAGCGGGCGAGTCGCACTGAACGGGGAGAAGAAGGCCAATGTTGCTGCGTATGATCGAGCAATTTCTTCGCGAATTTCAGATGCCGCCGACCAGGTTCGGGCGCGAATGCGCGCGCGATCCGCGGCTGGTTTTCGACCTGCGCCTGGGTCGGGAACCCGGCGATCGCGTAAGAAGGCGAGTAGAACATTTCATGAACAGTTATCGCAGGAGCATCAGCCAATGACAAGCATGGATCATGGGTTCGGCGCGGCCAACCTCATCCGAAATAAAGCAATAGGAAATCGGCGCACGAACCCGCTGCCGTCTCTTCTGGCGCAGTTGCTCGTGCGGGCGGGTCAGCCCGCCATCGTCGAACGGGCGGTCAGCCGGCCCTGGGCCAGCGCCCTGTTCGAAGGGCAACGCCACAACGTGCGACTGCGCCTGAGCGGCGACGATTTCCCCGAACGCGGCACGGCCTTCATGACCGGCCTGGCCGACGTCGAATGGGTGCTGCCGGGTCATTTCGTTGCCGACATCAGCGTCGACGACGGCGATGCGGACATGGAGAGCGTCTGGCTGGAATTGTCCGCCCTGACGATCGAAGACTGGTAGACCTGCGCCGGGCGCGCGCTTTTAGCGTCGCCCGGTCATGGAGCGCAGTGCGCCGAGCGCGGCGCGCAGCGCTTCGTCGGCATCCTGCTCGACCGCCGCGCGCACCGGCACAGCCGATGCCACCGGCATGTCGGCAATCACGCGATCGCCCGCCGCAGCCGAAGACATTTTGCGCGACCGGTGCATTAGCCCCCGCTCCAGCCGCTCGGTCAGCTCGCCGATCGACAGGCCATGGGTGGAAGGCATTGGCAACGGTGCGGACGGGATCGATTCAGCAGGCGGCGCCAAGAAGGAGGGCGTTGCGGGCGGCGTCCTGTCGATCGCGACCGGCGCCGGATCGATCCCGGCGACGGGTTCGTCAGCCAGATCATCCTCGATATCGCTTTCGACCAGGCTCGGCACGGCAAAAGGGCCGGCCGGACGCAGGAAGGCGGGCTGCGGCAGTTCCGCTTCGGACAGCGGCATGGGCGCACTGGGCATGGCCAACTTGCCGAGCGGCACGATCGTCTCGCGTTCCGGGTCGCGATGCGCGACCAGCGACCGCCGGCCGGCTTCGGCCCGCGGGAAGATATCGATGCCGTCGAAATCCCGGCTGGCGAAGATGGGCGGACGCGACGGGGCGTCGGGATGGGCGTCGGCACGACGCAGGATCGGCGCGTCCGGTTCGATGCCCGGCGCAGCACGGCCCCGCGCCAGCGCGGTCAGCTTGGAGAATGCGAAACCCATTTTATGTGCTCCCTGGACGCGAGGGGCGCGTCCTTTCCCATTATCTTGTTCCGGCCCACCGGCATCACGGCGCGCCAGGCCGATCAGGCCGAGCGCCATGATCCCGGCAAAACCCGCCATCAACAGCCGCGCCTTCAATCCCAGCGGCGGCGCAGCGGCGGGCAGCGCTTCGCTGAGGCCACTCGACGCCACGAGCATCTCGATCAGGCCCACCGGAATCCACAGCACCAGCAGCGCGGTCGCCATGCCGGCCGATGCGGCGATCGCCATGCTCCGCCTGTTGATGACTCCCGCCGCCACCTTGTCTTCAACCCTTGCTCATGCGGCCGCACGTGTCCGGGACGGCCGCGCCAGCAGTCGCTGGTAAACGGGTTCATAACGCATAATGTTTGACGACCAGTTACGTTCGCGCTCGACGAAGGCGCGGGCCACGGCGCGGCGCGCATCCCATCCGTCGCGATTCGCAAACAGGCCCGCCAGCGCCGCGGCGATCGCCGCCGGATCGTCCGGCGCGAACAAGGTGCCGGTGACGCCGTCTTCGATCAGTTCGCGATGCCCGCCGACGCTCGACGCCGCGACCAGACGCCCTTGCGCCATCGCCTCCAGCGGCTTCAGCGGCGTCACCAGATCGGTCAGGCGCATCGCCTTGCGCGGGTAAGCCAATATGTCGACCTGCGCATAATAATGTTCGACCTGGTCGTGCGGCACCCGCCCGACGAAGACGATATGGTCGGCAAAGGGCGACGCCATCGCCTGGTCGCGCAGCGCCTGTTCGCGCGGACCGCCGCCGACCAGCAGCAGCTTGGCGCGGGGCCGGGCGCGCACGAGTCGCGGCATCGCGGCGATCAGGTCGTCCAGCCCCTCATAATCGTAGAAGCTGCCGATGAAGCCGACCACGTCGGCGCCTTCGAGGCCCAGCTTCGCGGTCAGCGCCTGGTCGCGATCCACCGGCGTGCCGAACTGGTCCATATCGACGCCATTGGGCGACACCACGATCTTGTCCGCATCCACGCCGCGCGCGATCAGGTCGCCGCGCAGCCCTTCGCAGATCACCGCAACGGCATCGGCCGCGCGCACCGCATGGGTTTCGAGCTGGCGCGTCAGCCAGTAGCGCGGATTGCCTTCGACCCCGGTGCCGTTGCCGACCGCCGCATCCTCCCAGAAGGCGCGGATTTCGTAGATCATCGGCAGGCCGTGGCGCTTGGCCACGCGCTGCGCCGCGATCGCGTTCAACACCGGCGAATGGGCGTGGATGACGTCCGGCCGCCAGGCCCGCACCAGCGCGTCGATCGCATCGGCATGGGCCGATATGTCGCGCCATTCGCGAATCAGCGGATTGCCGCTGGCCGGTTCGCCCGGCGTGCGATGGAAGGTCAGGCCGTCGACCACTTCCTCTTGAGCGCCCTGCGCCGCATGGCGATGGCCGGTGATGCCGCGCACCTCCCACCCCTTTGCCATTTGCGCGCGCAGAATCGCGCGGGTGCGAAATGTGTAGCCGCTATGGAGCGGCAGACTGTGGTCCAGGACATGGAGAATACGAGTCATAGCCCAATCTGTTTGCCGAAAAAGGTTTAACGGCCCGTCAACTCTGTCTCGCTAGTGGGGACAAGTGCCGAACGGAATCACTCAGCCCCCTATGATCGACGCGCGATGATAGACGCCCTGTCCCTGCTTATCAGCCATGGCGTGATCCTGCTTGCGGCCTGGCGGTTGCTGCCGCGCGCCGATCTGGATCGCGACCCGTCCCCGCAGCTTCCTTCGGCGCCGGAGCCGCATACCGATGCGTGACCTCTTCTTCATCGCCTTTCTCGGCATCTTCGGCCTGATGGGCCTGCGCCGGCCGTTCCTGCTGGTCGCCGTCTATGCCTATATAGACATCGTCTCGCCCCAGCGCCTGTCCTATTTCCTGCTCAACACCATTCCCATCTCCGCCATGGCCTTTGCCGCCATGGTCGGGGCCTGGCTGGTCATGGACGACAAGAAGGATTGCCGATTCTCGGTGCGGCAGGGGCTGATGCTCGTGCTGGTCGCCTATTGCGGCTATACCACCATGACCGCCGATTTCCCGGTCGAAGCGCTGACCAAATGGAACTGGGTGTGGAAGGCGATCATCGCCGGCATCTTCCTGCCGCTCGTCCTGCGCACCCGGCTGCGGATCGAGGCGTTGACGCTCTTCATGATTCTTTGCGCCAGCACCATCATCATCAATGGCGGCATGAAGACCGCGCTGTCGGGCGGCGGCTATGGCGTGCTCAACCTGATGGTCGAAAACAATAGCGGCCTCTATGAAGGCAGCATCATCAGTTGCGTCGCCATATCGCTGATGCCGCTGATCCTCTGGCTGTCCAACCATGGCACCATCTTTCCGCCGGACTGGCGCGTGAAGACCTTCTGCTACGCCCTGTGCCTCGCCTGCATGTTGATGCCGATCGGCACGGAGGCGCGCACGGGCCTCGTCTGCCTCGTCATCCTCTTCGGCATGATGCTGGTGCGGTCGAAGAAGAAGTTCGTCTATGGTCCGCTGCTGGCCGTGGCCGCGCTGGCGTCCATCCCCTTCCTGCCCGCCAGCTTCACCCAGCGGATGGAGACGATCGAGAATCACCAGGGCGACGAAAGCGCCGCCACCCGAGTCGCGGTGTGGATGTGGACGCTCGACTATGTGAAGACGCATCCGGGCGGCGGCGGCTTCGACAATTATCTCCAGAACAGCTTCACCTATTTCGCCCAGAGCACCGTCGTCGACAGCGGCGGCGCACGGATCGAGCGGCGCATCGTCACCGACAAGGGCCGCGCCTATCACAGCGCCTATTTCGAGATGCTGGGCGAACAGGGCTATTTCGGCTTCTTCATCTGGGCGCTGATCCACGGCATCTGCTTCATCCGCACCGAATCGATCCGTCGCCTCTATCGCAAGCGCGCCAATGAACCGGACAAATACCCGGACGAAGCCTGGATCTCGCCCTTCGCGTCGGCCCTGCAACAGGGCCATGTCGTCTACATGATCGGATCGCTGTTCGTGGGCATCGCCTATCAACCCTTCATCTTCATGATGCTCGCGCTCCAGATCGGGCTCGACACCTATCTGACGCGGCTGCGCAAGGATGCGGCGAAGCAAGCGCTTGCGGCAACGCTCAACGCGCGGCGGGCGGTGACGGCATGACCGGGGAATTGCGCCTGCTGGGCCTGGCCCACGGCCTGCTGCTCGGCCTGTTGCTCGCCTGCCCGTGGCAAGCGCCGGGCCTGCTGCCCTGGGGCATCGACGCGCTGCTGCTGGTCGGCGGATTCCAGTTGCGGCTCGCCGATCGCCGCTTCGCCCTGCGCCCCGGCGCGCGGGAGTGGGTCAGCCATATCCTGATGGCGCCGTCCCGGCTGATCCGCTGGGGCGCCGCCGCGGTGGTCGCATTGATCGCCGGGCACGGCGATCTGGCAGTCGCCGTCCTGCTGGCCGCGCTCGCCTGCGAACTGCTGGCCTATCCGCTCACCACCCGGCTGCTCGGCCGGGCGCCTCTGGCGCCGGCGGTGGCGATCCTGACGCTGCTGGTCGCCGCGCTGGGCCTGCCCGGCCCGTCGACGCTGCATCTCGTCCTCAGCTTTCTGACCGGGGTCACCGCCGCCATGGCCTGGCTACGCGGCCCGGATGGGGAACCGCGCGCGCTCGCGCTGGCGCTCGGCGGCATCGTCGCCGCCATCGTCGCGCCGCTGCTGTTCCCCGGTGCGCAGGCTTTCGCCGCCCCGACGCTTACCGTTTGCGCGGCATGGGCGCTGGCGCATCTGTCGGTCCTGCGCCGGCGCGTCATGCCCTGGCACCTCGGCGCCGCGCCGCTCAGGCTTCGACCGGCTGTCCTGCGCTCACCGCCGTCCTGAACGCCTCCACAAAAGCGGGAATATCGTCGGGATTGCGGCTGGTGATGATGTTCCCGTCGATCGCCACCTGCATGTCGACCACCTGCGCGCCGGCATTGGCCAGGTCGGTACGCAGCGAGGGCCAGGACGTCATCGTCCGGCCCGACGCCACGCCCGCCTCCACCAGCAGCCAGGGTCCGTGGCAGATCGCTGCGACCGGCTTGCCCGATTCGGCAAAGGCGCGGACGATCGCCACAGCCTTTTCGTTCATCCGCAGCGTATCGGGATTCGCCACCCCGCCCGGCAGGATCAGTCCGTCATATTCGGCGATCCGGACCGCCTCCAGCGTGATGTCCGGCGTGATCCTGTCGCCCTTTTCGGCATGCTTCATGCCCTGAATGGGTTTCGTACCGGGCGATGCGAGCACGACCTCCGCCCCGGCGTCGAGCAAAGCCTGACGCGGTTCGAACAGTTCGGACTGTTCGAACCCGTCGGTTGCAAGGATCAGGATTCGGCTTTCTTCGATGACGGGCATGATGCTCTCCTTGATGATATGGAGCCTAAACGGGCGCCCGCCGCGGAGGTTGCGGAACGAAGCGATGAACGGCGGGTTTTCGGGCTTCAAGGAACAGGATGGGGGAGAAGGATAAGATGGCCCATAGCTCCATCGTCCATGCGGACGACTCCATTCCCGGCATTACGCGACGCGCGCTCAAGCACGGATGGGCCTATTATGACGCCGACGGCACGCGCATCGCCGACCGCGACGAAATCGACCGGCTGAACGCGATCGCGCTGCCGCCGGCCTATGTCGACTGCTGGTACTGCCCCTCGCCCTGGGGCCATGTCCAGGCGATCGGCTATGACGATCGCGGCCGCAAACAATATCGCTATCACCCCGACTTCCGCGCCGCGCGGGAGGCGGAAAAATATGCCGGCTGCCCCGATTTCGGCCGCGCCCTGCCCAAATTGCGCGAACGGCTGGAGGCCGACCTGTCGCGTCGCGGCCTGCGCAAGGACCGTACGCTGGCCGCCGTGATCCGCCTGCTCGACCTCGCCAAGCTGCGCGTCGGCAACGAACATTATGCCACCACCAACAAGAGCTTCGGCGCGACCACGCTGCGCCGCCGCCACATGGACCTTAGCGGCAAGTCGCTGACGCTGCGCTACCGCGCCAAGTCGGGCAAGGAGCAGTTGCTGACCGTCACCGACACCCGCCTGCTCCGCTTCGTGCGGCAGGTGCAGGATTTGCCCGGCCAGCATCTGTTCCAATATCTGGATGAGGATGGCGACGCCCGGCCGATCACGTCGGGCGACGTCAACGCCTATATCGCCGACGCCATGGGCGGCCCCTTCACCGCCAAGCATTTCCGCACCTGGGGCGCCTCCACCATCGCGTTCGAAACGCTGGCGGCGGGCCATGTCTCGCTGAAGGATCTACTCGCCCCGGTGGCGCAGGCGCTGGGCAACACGCCGGCGATCAGCCGCAAAAGCTACGTCCACCCCGCCCTGCTCGCATTGTGCAAGGACGGACAGGATGAATGGCGTGCGGGGCTTCGCTTGCCGCGCCGAACGCGCTATCTGTCGCGCGGGGAGCGCGGCCTGATTGCGTTTCTCGACGGGATCGCGGATTGCGCCCCGCTGGCAGCGGCGGCCTGATCCGCCGCGCCACCCTATTGCAGACGGAACAGCATGGCCGACAAGAAAGACCCCGCCCTCCCCGACCTCAGCGTCCATGCGCCGAACCTGCGCGAGATGTGGGATTCGACCATCGCCTGGTTCCAGGTCCACTATGTCCAGATCCTGATCGCCGTCGGCGCGGCCGTCCTCATCTATCTTGCCCTCGCCGCGCTGCGCGAACTGGGCAAGCGACACAAGGGCAGCCGCGGCGATCCGCTGGGCTATGCCAATGTGCTGGGCCGCGCCGCCGCGCGCACCACCCATTATTTTATGGTGCTGGTCGCGGCCCGGCTGGTCGTGGGCTATGCCGACGCGCCGGCTTCGCTGACGAAGACCGTCGCTTTCCTCTTCACCATCGCCACCGTGTTGCAGGCCGCGCTGTGGGCGCGGGAGATCATCCTGGGCCTTATCGAGCGCAAGACGCTGGCGGAGGATGGCGGCGGCGAGACGCTGGCCAACGCCATGGGCCTGATCCGCGTGCTGGTCAGCTTCGCGCTGTTCGCGATCGCGGCGATCGTGGTGCTGGACAATCTGGGCGTCAACGTTACCGGCCTGGTCGCGGGCCTGGGCATCGGCGGCATCGCCATTGGCCTCGCCGCGCAGGGCATCTTCTCCGACCTGTTCGCCGCGCTGTCGATCATCTTCGACAAGCCGTTCCGCCGTGGCGAGATCATCCAGTTCGACCAGACCACCGCCCGCGTCGAGCGGATTGGCCTGAAAAGCACACGCCTGCGCGCCATGTCGGGCGAGCGGAAGGTCGTGTCCAACGCCAATCTGCTGCAGAAGGAAATCACCAGCCTGCAGACGCTCACCCAGCGCCGCGTCACCTATGCCATCGGCATCATCTACCAGACCGAGGAAGCGAAGGCCGACGCGATTCCCGACATGTTGAAGGATATTGTCGAGGCGGAGGGGCTGATCTTCGTCAATGCCGGCATCATCGCCTTCGGCGCCAGCAGCCTGGACTATCAGCTCAATTTCGACGTGCCCGATCCCGACCATCACGACTATTTCCAGATGCGCCACCGCATCGGCCTCGCCATCTGGAAACGCTTCAACGCGGAGGGAATCGAATTCGCCTATCCGACCCAGACCAGCATCACCGCCGGCCCCGACGGCAAGGCGATCATGCCCTATCCCGAGGTGCAGCCGGTGCGGACGGTCGGGGAGAAGGGGTGATCGACGCCTGATCGGAATCATCCTCACCCCCAGGCTTGACCCAGGGTGGGCGACATCGGGATAATCGCTGATCTATCCCCTCGGATAGGAAAACCATCCCCCTGTCACCGCAGGTGCGTCGATCCGACCATGGCACAGCGCCTTGCCGCAGGACCGACTCGCCTCGTCCCTTCGCCCCTTGCCGCCGCCAGACACCCGGCCTAGCCGCCCTGTCCATGACAATGTTGCGCCTCCCTCTCGTCGCCCTGGCGCTCGCCGCCGCCCTTCCTTCCACCGCTTATGCAGAAGGGCTGGGCGCAGAGGTCAATTATGGCCGCGCTGACGGCCATTGGGGCACGGAGATCGGTGCGGGCTATGCGCTGAACATGGCGGGGTTCAGCCTGACGCCCGGCGCAGGCGTGTATCTGCGCGATGGCGACACGAAACTCTATGGCCGGGTCGAGGCCGCCTATACCATCCCGTTGTCCGCCACGATCGGCGCGGGCGCGCGCTTCAGCGGCGACAATATCCGCCCTTATGCGACGCTGGCGATGCCGCTCATCCCCAAGCTGCGGGCCAAGGCCAATGTCGGCCCCAAATATTATGCGGTCGGCCTGACGCTCGGTTACTGAGCGCCGCCCCATAGCGTGCCCGGCTGCAACAGCCCGTCGCGCAGCGCCAGGCCACCGTCCCGGTCATCCGCCAGCAACAGCGCGCCGTCCAGGTCGATCCAGTCCGCCCCCTGCGCCACCAGAGCGGCGGGGGCGATGCCGAGCGACGTGCCCAGCATACAGCCGACCATGATGCGAAAGCCGCGCGCCCGCGCTTCCTTCGCTAGCGCCAGCGCTTCGGTCAGCCCGCCGGCCTTGTCGAGCTTGATATTGACTGCGTCGAAATCGCCCAGCCGATCGAGATCGGCCCGCGTATGACAGCTTTCGTCGGCGCATAGCGGCAGCGGGGCGCGTACGCCCGCCAGTCGCGCCTCCTGCCCGTGGATCACCGGCTGCTCGACCATTTCGACACCCAGCACCGCCAGCGCCTCCGCCTCCGCCGCAATGTCCATGGCGTGCCAGCTTTCATTGGCATCGACGATCAGCCGGGCGTCGGGCGCGCCCGCTCGCACCGCCGCGATGCGCGCCCGGTCGCCCTCGCCGGTCAGCTTGCATTTGAGCAGTGCGAAACCCCGCGCCGCCGCGGCTCTTGCGTCCGCCTCCATCCGGTCCGGTTCCCCCAGGCTGATGGTGAAGGCGCTGGGCAAGGGCGCGGGCGATTCCAGCCCGGCCAGTTGCCACACCGGCAAGCCGGCCTGCTTCGCCTCCATATCCCACAGGGCACAGTCGAGCGCGTTGCGCGCCGCGCCGCGCGGCATATGGGTCAGCAGCGCCGCCCGCTCCAGCGGCCCGGCATAGCCTTGTATCGCCGCGACGCAGCCTTCCGCGCTCTCGCCCTCATAATAGATGGCCGTCCCTTCGCCGCGCCCTTCGTACGCCCCATCGCTCACGGTGCAGACGATGACGTCGACATGGGTCTTGGCCCCGCGGCTGATGACGAAGGCGCCCGCAACCGGCCACCGTTCGACTGTCGTGGAAATTATACGGGTCATCGGCGTTCCCTGCGTCATCCATTGACGATGTGTGACGCTGTCATATGCGCGAAACAGGATGGGCGGCATAGTCCGGCAGTTCGACAAGGAGCATGTTTTTACAGTGACATCCCGTGACCTCACCGGCCTCCTCGCGCTCACCGAAGCGCACCATGCCGACAGCGACCTGCCGCGCCGCCTGTCGGACATGGCCTGGCGCATCGGTTTCGGCGCGATCGGCTGGCCCTGGCTGCTCGCCAGCCTGTCGGGCGGGCGCCCGGCGGATAAGCGCGCCCTGCTGGACGAACTGCAATTGCCGCACGACGCCCTGCCGCATCTGGGGAGTTGGAAGGCCGATGTCGGATTCCTGCGCCACATCGTGCGGGAGATCGCCCGGCTGCGCCCCGCCCATGTGGTGGAACTGGGGGCGGGCGCGTCCTCCCTCATCGCCGCCCGCGCCCTGCAATTGCATGGCGGCGGCCGACTGCACAGTTTCGACCAGCATGGCGGCTTTGTCGATGCGACCCGGCAGTGGCTGGCCGACCACGCGCTCGACGTCGACATCCGCCACGCCCCGCTGACCCATGACAGCGCCGACTGGCCGGGCCGCTGGTATGCCATCGATGCCCTGCCCGACCAGATCGACCTCATCATCATCGACGGGCCGCCCTGGAGCGTTCACCCGCTCGTGCGCGGCGCGGCCGACAGCCTGTTCGCGCGCCTGTCCCCCGACAGCGTGGTCCTGCTGGACGACGCCGCCCGTCCCGGCGAGCGGCTGGTGGCGCGGCGCTGGCGGCAGCGCTGGCCGCATATCGATTTCCGCCTGGTGAAGGACGGGACCAAGGGCACGCTGGTCGGCCGCCGCCGCGACACCCGCCTGCCGGTCGCCAATGACAATGACGCCGGCCGTACCTTGCGCCATGTCGGACGCGCCGCCGCCATCGCCGCATTGCTCGCCAGCGGCTGGATCGCCCGCGGCGCACTGGGCGAATTTCCGCAAAGCGCGCAGGCCAGCACATTCCTGGACGAAGCGGCCGCCTCCCGCCGCGCCGGCCTCCTGCGCCAACGCATGGCATCCCAGGTCGAAAGTGCGACGTTCGATCCGCAGGAGATCGAACGGTCGACCGGCATCGTGCTGCCCGCCCTGCCCGCCGGATGGCGCGTGACCGACGTCCAGCTCTTTCCGACCGCGGACAGTCCGGCGATCGCCATGTCCCTGCGCACGCCGCAGGGGGAAGCCTTGTCCTTCTTCGCGGATCGCGCCGAAACGCCGGCTGAGGCGACGCCGCTGATCGCCCGGCAACAGGGCGACGTCGTCGCCTATTGGGAAGCCGGCATCATGGCGTACGCCCTGACCGGCAAGGGCGACGCCCGCCGCGTCATGCAACTGGCGGGAGAGATCGCCCCCGGCGCCTGAACGGCCGATTGCGGCGGGGCGACGCTGCTGGCGCCCCGGTTTACGCGATTTCGCTTCGCTGGAGTCTTCAGATGTTCCATCTGACTTGAAATCGCTTTAAGCGCCGCATCCATGGAGGATGCCCCGCAACCCGCCGCCCGCGCCGACGCGCGACCCGCCCTTGGCAGCCTGACGATGCTGTGGGGGTTCGCCCGTCGCTATCCGGGCCGCATCGCCGGCGCGTTGCTGGCGCTGATCGTGTCGTCCGCGGCGACGCTGGGCATCCCCAGCGGGTTCCGGCTGGTGATCGACAAGGGGTTCATGGGCGGCGGCGACATCAGCCGCTGGTTCGCCTATCTGCTGATGATCGTCATCGTCCTGGCGATCGCCAGCGCGCTGCGCTTCTATTTCGTGTCCTGGCTGGGCGAGCGCGTCGTCGCCGACATCCGCAGCGCCACCCAGGCCAATCTGTTGCGCCAGGCGCCGCGCTTCTTCGAGGAAAATCGCCCCTCCGAAATCGCCTCCCGCATGACGGCGGACACGGCGATCGTCGAACAGGTGGTGGGATCGACCGTCTCGGTCGCGCTGCGCAACCTCGTCACCGGGATCGGCGGGCTGATCTACCTCTTCGCGCTGGCGCCCAAGCTGGCAGCGATGCTGTTGCTGGGCATTCCGGTCATCCTGCTGGTGCTGATCGGCCTTGGCCGCCGGGTACGCGGCCTGTCGCGCGCCAGCCAGGACCGGCTGGCCGACATCGGCAGCGTCACCAGCGAAGTGCTGGGCGCGATGAAGATCGTCCAGGCCTTCGGGCAGGAAGGGCGTGAAGCCGCCCGCTTCGACGCGACCGTGGCAAGCGGATTCGCCACCGCGCGGCGGCGGATCGGCCTGCGCGCGGTGATGACCGCGGTGGTGATCGCACTCGTCTTCGGATCGATCACGGCGGTGATGTGGCAGGGCGCGCTCGATGTCGCCGCCGGTCGCCTGTCGGGCGGCAGCATCGCCGCGTTCGTCCTGACCGGCGGCCTGGTCGCCGGCGCGTTCGGATCGCTGTCCGAAAGCTGGGGTGACCTGTTGCGCGGCGCGGGCGCGGCCAGCCGCCTGCATGAACTGATGACGGCCGAGCCGGACATCGTGCCGCCAACCCATCCCGTCCCGCTGCCTGCCGGCGATCATGGCGCGCATCTTCGCTTTGAGGATGTGCATTTCCACTATCCCACCCGGCCCGATCAGGCCGCACTCCATGGCGTCTCCTTTGCTGTCGCGCCGGGCGAGACGGTCGCCGTCGTCGGCCCCTCCGGCGCGGGCAAATCGACCCTCATCCAGCTCGCCTTGCGCTTCTACGATCCGGGGTCGGGCGTCATCCGCCTGAACGGCGTCGCCCTGCCTGATGCCGATCCCGCCGCATTGCGCGCCATGATGGCGATCGTGCCGCAGGACAGCGTGATCTTTGCCGCATCGGCGCGCGACAATCTGCGCTACGGCCGCTGGGACGCGACCGACGAACAGATTTGGGACGCCGCCCGCGCCGCCAATGCCGAAGCCTTCCTGCGCGCCCTGCCGCAGGGCTTGGACAGCCAGATGGGCGAGGGCGGGGCGCGCCTGTCGGGCGGCCAGCGCCAGCGGCTGTCGATCGCCCGCGCGCTGCTGCGCGATGCGCCGATCCTGCTGCTGGACGAGGCCACTTCCGCGCTCGACGCCGAATCCGAACGGCTGGTGCAGGATGCGCTTGGCCGGCTGATGCGCGGGCGCACGACGATCGTCATCGCCCATCGACTGGCGACGGTGCGCGCGGCGGATCGTATTCTCGTGATGGACGAAGGGTGTATCGTCGAACAGGGCGATCATGCCGCGCTGGTGGCCCGGGACGGCCTGTACGCCCGCCTCGCCAGTCTCCAGTTCCAGGATGCGCCAGCCGCCTGATATCCGTCTGGCGCTCAGATGGCGCCAGGCGATGCGTCGCGCGTCAGTATGAGCCACCCGTCTCGTTCAGGCGAACGATATGGTCGAGTATCGCGGGATGCAGCGGCCGTTCGAAGGTGCAGCCCGATTCGGGACCGCGGGTCCACAGAACGCGGGCGCGGCGCCCTTCGAAGCCCGGCAACATGATCCACAGATCGCTGCCGATCGTCAGCTTCATGAAGCTTTGCAGGCGAAATCCGGTGACGGACATGTCCGTGATCCGGCTGGTGAACCAGGTTTCACCCGGTCGCCGGACCTTGACCCCGATCTGGACGTGGCGACGCTCGGCCGCCCGGCCCTTGCGGTCATATTCTGATTTCCGTTCCGCACTCATGATCGATACCGCGCTGCTTCGGCCGCATTATCGGCGGTCGAGGTAAGCAAAAGATTAAATCGGCCGGCGTGGCGGTTCAGTCCTCATTCCCGACGCACAAAAAAAAGGGCCACCCGAGGGCGACCCTTTTGTCTCTGTCATCTTCCATCGCATGATCCAGCAAACCCAACCCGCCAACCGGGAAGTCCTGTGCGGGATAAGGGTCGCTGGCAGTCAGCGATCAGAAGTTGCCATATTGCTCGTTGCCGACGAAGCCCAGCTTCGTCACGCCCGCACGCTTGATCTCCGCCAACACTTGGTCGACGACGACATAGCGGGTGGCGGCGTTGGGCTGGAACTGCAGTTCCGGCTCGACGGGCAGGCGCAGCGACTGCTGCAGATACTGACGCAAGGTCAGCAGGTCGATCGGCGAACCGTTCCAGGTGATGATCCCGGCCGGGTCGATGGCGACCTTGTTCTTGACCGGGTCGATCACGCTGTCAGTCGGCGGCGCGTTCTGCGGCAGATCGATCTTAACCGCGTGGGTCTGGATCGGGATGGTGATGATGAACATGATGAGGAGAACGAGCATGACGTCGATCAACGGCGTCGTGTTCATTTCCATCATCGGCTCGCCATCATCGGAGCCCATGCTCATAGCCATAGCGAAATCTCCTTAATCAGCCGATCAGAGGCGGGTCGTCGACGTGCCGGGTTCCGGCTCGGAGATGAAGCCCACCTTCGGGAAACCGGCGCGCTGCATCGTATAGATGGTCCCGCCGATGCAACGATAGGGGGTGTTGATGTCGCCGCGAATATGCACTTCGGGCAGATCCTCGGGCGTCATGTTTTCGACACCGCCTGCCTTCTTGATGTCCGCCTCAAGCTTGGCGACGGCACGATCCAGCAGTTCACTGGAGTTGACCGGGGCCATGCCCCAGAACACCGCACAGCTGCCATCCGTGGCCGTCGTGACCGAAAGGGACACATTTTCCGGCTTCGTCGTGGTCGGCTCGAACGCAACCTTGGGAAGTTGCAGATCGACCGTCTGGACGACGACCGGGACCGCGATGAGAAAGATGATGAGCAACACCAGCATGACGTCGACGAGCGGCGTCGTGTTGATGTCGGACAAGGGCTTGTCGTCACCGCCGCCGGGGCCAACACTCATTGCCATTGATACTATCCTAACCTTGGTGTCGATGGCGCCCCGTCAGGCGGGGCCCACGTCCGGCGGGACCGGGCGGTCGCAGCCGCCACCCGGTCCCATACCGGAGTCTTAAGGCAATCAGGCCTTGGTCGGCGCAGCAGCCGGCTTGGCGACCGAAGCAGCCGGAGCGGCGGCAACGGTCGGCTTCACGGCGCCGTCCGAAACCAGATAGGCGAGCAGGTCGACGGTGAAACCGTTGAGCTGTTCGGCGATCGACTTGTTGCGGCGCTGCAGGAAGTTGTAGGCGAGCACCGCGGGAACGGCCACGGCCAAACCCAGGGCAGTCATGATCAGCGCTTCACCGACCGGGCCGGCGACGGCGTCGATCGAGGCCTGACCGGCGGCGCCGATCTTGATCAGCGCGCGGTAGATACCGATAACCGTACCGAACAGACCGATGAACGGCGAGGTCGAACCGACGGTTGCGAGGAAGGCGAGACCGCCGCCGAGCGACGAGTTGATCGCGGCTTCCGAGCGGGCCAGCGAACCGTGCAGCCAGTCATGTGCTTCGACCGGGTCCTTCAGCTTGCTATGCTCTTCCTGCGCCTTGATGCCGTCGTCGACGATCTGCTTATAGGCCGAGTTCTTTTCCAGCTTGGCCGACGCTTCCTTGAGCGAACCGGCGCGCCAGAAGGTCGCACGAACCTTCTTGCCCTGGTTGATCACCTTCTGCTGTTCGATCAGCTTGGTGAAGAGGACGTAGAAAGTACCGACCGACATGGCGCACAGGATCAGGAACACGGTCCAGGCGATCGTGCCGCCCTGTTCCAGAGCTTCCATCAGGCCATAGGGGTTTTCCGGCTTGGGAGCCGCAGCTGCGAGATACATCAACATGTTCAAGACTTCCCTCTCAATGAGATCAAGCTAGGGCCAGGCGGCGCCGAGCGCACGCCTGCCCGATCAGGATTATTCCGGCAGACGCCAGGTGATACGCCCGTTGTAGGTGTCGGGCATTTCCGCGCCATCAGACCCCTTGGCCGGCTTGAAGCGCGCACGCTTCGGCAGCAGGCGGCAGGTCGCCTCGTCGAGATCGGCATGGCCGGTCGAAGAGGTGATGGTGCAGTTGGTCACCCGACCATCGGCGCCGATTTCCAGCCGGAAACCGGCCGTACCCGAACGTTCTTCGCGCTGGGCGCGGCTCGGATAGTCGGCATCGCTGAGCCAGCTGCCCGGAGCGCCACGCGGCGAAGCGCGCGTTGCGGCCTGAGGCGGTGGCGGCGGTGCAGCCGGAGGCGGCGGCGGCGCGGCGACCGGAACCGGATTGAACACCGGAGGGGGCGTCCGAACGGTCTGGATCGGCGGCGCAGGCGCCGGGGTCTGCACAATCGGCGGAGGCGCGACGACCGGCGGCGGCTCGACCGGCTGGTCTGGCGGCGGCGGCGGCGGCTCCTCGTCCGGTGGTGGCGGTTCCTCCTTCACGTCGATCACGTTCAGCTGTTCTGCCGCCTTTTTGACATATTTCATGCCAAGACCGGTGACGAAGGCATAGCCAAGAACAGCGTGAATCAGGGCGACGATGACGATCGAGACAGTCCGACTCGATCCTTGCGAGTGGTCAGCATAGGCCATTCGGCAACGACACTCCTTAACTCATCTTACCAGTGGTTTATACAAAATCAGCCAAAAACGACCCAAGCCGACCGAGCTACCCCAATCGCCTTTGGCCCCTGCCCGTTCATTTGCTACCGCGCAAACTCCTATCGCGACGCATCGTGGCACGCAAACGCTTTATCGATTTGTTCATTTGCGGTTACCATTTCATATCGGAATGACTTGCCTGTGACATCCTTGCCACGGGCCAAAAACATAGGACGAAGCTGACGATGAAATCCGCCACCCGCCTGCGCCACCTGGGATTGTTGTGCCTCATTTCCGCCGCATCTCCCGCGGTTTTTCCGGCCTTTGCCCAAAGCGGCAGGATGGTAACGCAACCATCTGCCGCCCGTCCCGGCCTGTCCTATGCCGACATTGTGGACCTGGCGGACAAAGCGCCGCTAGTGGCCAATGTGCGTATTCGCAACATCATCGCGTTGAAGGCGGAACAGGCCGGAACGGTCCCCGCAGGCCATAAAAGACTGTTTATCGAGGCCGACGTGACGGGGCTGATTCGCGGTGAAGCGGGAATCGCGCCCCTTGTTACCTATCTTTATGACGCGCCGCTCGATGCGCGGGGCAAAATAACCAAGCTCAAAAAGGCGCAGGTCATCCTCTTCGCGCGGCCCGGCGGGCGACCCGGCGACATCCAGCTGATCGCGCCCGACGCGCAAATTCCGGCCACGCCTGCAGAGGTGAACCGGGTCAAGGCGATATTGTCGGAACTGGTTGCCCCCAACACGCCGCCCCGCATCCTGGACCTGGGCGACGCTTTCCACGTCGCCGGCACGGTTGCGGGCGAAGGCGAGACGCAGATTTTCCTGCGTACCGAAAATGGCGATCCGGTGTCGCTATCGATCCTGCGTCGTCCGGGCCAGGCGCCGCACTGGGCCGTCGCGCTGGGCGAGATCATGGACGAAGCCGCCCGTGCGCCGGAGCCGGGCAGCCTGCTCTGGTATCGGCTGGCCTGTACATTGCCCGCGACCCTCCCCTCTCGCGCCGTCCGCACCCTGTCGATGCAGGACGCCGAAGCCGCACGCGCCGACTATGGCGTGGTGATCGCCGCGCTCGGTCCCTGTGGACGGACGCGCGCCACCTCCTGATTCGGAGGGCGCGCGACGGCCGCCCGCTTTTCCTTGGACAGTTTCGCGCGGGCGGCTATCAGCGCGGCGTTCATCACGGAAGGGAAGATACGCCGCCATGACCAATCTGCACCGCCATGCCCCGCTGCGCGTCGCGCTTGTCGGCCTCGGCACGGTGGGCGGCGGGGTGATTCGGCTGCTGGAGACCAATGGCGACCTGATCGCCCGCCGCGCCGGCTGCCCGATCCAGATCGTCGCCATCTCCGCGCGCGACCGGAACAAGGATCGCGGCGTCGACCTGTCACCCTATGAATGGGTGGACGACATGACGACGCTGGCCACGCGCGACGATGTCGATGTCGTGGTCGAACTGATCGGCGGCGCGGACGGCCCCGCCCTGACGCTGGCGCGCCAGTGCCTGACCCTGGGCAAGCCCTTCGTCACCGCCAACAAGGCGATGCTGGCGCATCATGGCCTCGACCTCGCCCGGCTGGCCGAGCAGGGCGGCATCGCGCTCAAATATGAAGCCGCGGTCGCGGGCGGCATCCCGGTCATCAAGGGGATGCGCGAAGGCGCGGCCGCCAATGAGATCAGCCGCGTCTACGGCATCCTCAACGGCACCTGCAATTATATCCTGACCACCATGGAGAAGGAAGGCCGGGGCTTCGACGAGGTGCTGAAGGAAGCGCAGGATCTGGGCTATGCCGAAGCCGATCCCAGCTTCGACATCGACGGCGTCGACGCCGCGCACAAGCTGACCATCCTCGCCAGCCTCGCCTTCGGCACCGAACTGGATTTCGACGCGGTCGCGACCACCGGCATCCGCCATGTCATCGCCGCCGACATCGCCGAAGCGGCGGCGCTGGGCTTCCGCATCCGCCTGGTCGGCATGGCGCAGAACGGGCCGGACGGCCTGTTCCAGCGGGTCCATCCGATGCTGGTGCCGCTCGATCATCCGCTCGCCCATGTCGACGGTTCGCTGAACGCCGTGGTCGCAGAGGGCAATTTCGTCGGTCGCCTTTTCTTTCAGGGGCGCGGCGCAGGCGACGGGCCGACCGCGTCGGCCGTGGTCGCCGACCTGATCGACGTCGCGCGCGACGAATATGGCGATGCCTTCGCCATGCCGGTCGCCGCCCTGACGCCGCAAAATACGGCGGACGCCGGCGCGCGCATCGGCCGCAGCTATCTGCGCTTCAAGGTACAGGACCGCCCTGGCGTGCTGGCCGAAATCGCAGCAGCCACCCGCGACGCGGGCGTATCGATCGAAAGCATGATCCAGCGCGGCGCCAACCAGGCCGACGGCGTGCTGGTCGCGATCGTCACCCATGCCGGTGAGGAGCGCTGCGTGCGCGACACGCTGGAGCGGCTGGCGGGGTCCGACAGCCTGCTGGGCACGCCGATGGTCATGCACATACTGGATTGATGCCGCCTAATCCCGCCCGGCGCCCTTGATGCGTTCGGGCGGCGGCGGCGACAGGTCGGCATCGGGATCGACGATCGCCTGCACGCCCCTGGCCAGCGCGCCGATCATCTGGAACACCGGCAAGCCGCCGGTGCAGCCCGTTCCCTGGCCGCCGACCACACCGCAACTGCCCTGCCGCACGGCGACGGCCGATGCCCGCGGCGCCTCCCCACGCAACGGGGCGCCGCCATCGTCGTTGGAGCGCGGCAGGGGCAGCCGCTCGCGCGCATTGCGTTCCGCCCGCGTCCCGCACACCACGATAGCATCGCCGCTGCGATCGCAGGGACGGACGACCCGCGTCTTGTCCCGATAGGCGGCCATCACCGCATCCTCTCCCGCATCCTGCGCATGGACAGGCGATGCCATCGCCAGCGGAGCGAGAAGAATAAGCCGCTTCATCATGCCAGAAAAGCAGCCAATCATGGCCGTATCATGTCGCGGCGAATCGTTGCGAAATGAGCCATGCGGTCCGCCTTCCTCGCTCGACAAGAACGGGCCGGACGCCTATCGGATCGATCCATAAGAACAGGCAGAGGAAAATGATGGTGCAGGCAAGCTCGACTCTGGATCGCGTCCTGGTGCTCGAAATGGTCCGCGTCACCGAAGCGGCGGCGATCGCCGCATCGAAGCTGATCGGCCGCGGCGACGAAAAGGCGGCCGACGCCGCCGCCGTGGAAGCGATGCGCCTCGCCTTCAACGACCTTTATATGGACGGCACCGTCGTCATCGGCGAAGGCGAGCGGGACGAAGCGCCGATGCTCTATATCGGCGAGAAGGTCGGCAACGCCATCGGCACCGGGCCGCGGATCGACATTGCGCTCGATCCGCTCGAAGGGACCACTATCACCGCCAAGGCCGGGCCCAATGCGCTGGCCGTGCTGGCCATCTCCGAAGAGGGCGGCCTGCTCAACGCGCCCGACGTCTATATGGAGAAGCTCGCGATCGGCCCCGGCTATCCCGACGGCACGATCGACCTCAAACGATCGGTGCGGGAGAATGTCGAATCGGTCGCCCGCGCCAAGGGCGTCGATCCGCACGAAATCATCGTCTGCGTACTCGACCGGCCCCGCCATGAGAAACTGATCGGCGAACTGCGCGCGATCGGCTGCGGCATCATGCTGATTCCCGATGGCGACGTCGCCGGGGTCATCGCCACCACCGACCCGGAAACCACGATCGACATCTATATGGGATCGGGCGGCGCGCCCGAAGGGGTGCTCGCCTGCGCCGCGCTGCGCTGCGTCGGCGGCCAGTTCAAAGGCAAGCTGCTGTTCCGCAACGAGGACGAGAAGGGACGCGCCCGTAAATGGGGCATCACCGATCTCGACAAGATCTACGACCTCAACGAACTGGCGAAGGGCGACTGCATCTTCGCCGCGACCGGCGTGACCGACGGCTCGCTGCTCGACGGGGTCAAGCGCCTGCCCGGCGGCAAGCTGACCACCGAGAGCGTGGTGATGCGCGCCAGCACCGGCACCGTGCGCTGGGTGAAGGGTGAACATCGGTTCGACAGCAAGAGCCGCTGACCGCAAAAGGGAGCCGGCTAGGCTCCCTCACATGATCGCTTGCGGTCGGCCCTAGCGGCCGGCGCGATGATTGAGATCGTGGCCCAGCGCCAGGATGCCGACGCCGATCAGCGTGTAGACGCCTTCCTGCAGGCCGTGATCCATGGTGAGCGCACCCGCCATCACCCCCAGCCCCAGCGATCCGATCGCCGCGGGCATCATATAACCATGGACCAGCGCGCCATGGCCGAGCGCCACCGCGCCCAGCAAAATCGCCAGCACCAGCCCGGCCTCGTGGAATATGGGGCTTTCGAAAATTCCGCCCGCCGACGCCAGCAGGCCCAATATCACAGCCGTGGCGAAGCAATGGGCGACGCACAAGCCCGACAGCGCGATCGCGATGCGATCGATCCGGCCACTCATCAGGGCATGGCGCAAGGTCAACTTCATGGTTGCGAGTATTTAGGCCAAGCGACCGTAAGTTACAACATAACATTGCAAATTTTCCGCGTCGGCGCGTGGGAGGTCAGGCCGCCAGACGCAGGCAATTGCGGCCGCTATGCTTGGCGCGATAGAGCGCCTTGTCGGCAGCTTCCAGCATCGCCGACCGATCGGACGCGCCGTCCAGTTCGACCAGCCCGGCGCTGAACGTCACGCCGATGGCCAGCGACGCGCCGACGGTGATCGGCTCGGTCAGGATGGCGCGCAGCCTTTCGCATAGCATGCTCGCCCGGTCGACGTCGCTGTCGAGCAGGAGAATGGCGAATTCCTCGCCACCCAGCCGGCCGATGCTGTCGCCCGCGCGCAGGCCAGGCCGCAGCCGTTCCACGAAGGCGCTCAGCACCCGATCGCCCGCGCCATGGCCGTAGCGATCGTTGACCGCCTTGAAATGGTCGATATCGATCAGCAGCAAGGACGAGCGGGCGCCGATGGCGACGCGCTCGATCTCGCGGTCCAGCTTGTCGAGGAAGGCCCGGCGACTGTCCGCCCCGGTCAGCGAATCGCGCGCGGCGACCTGTTGCAGCGCGCGCTGACGCGCCTTGTGTCGCGACATGTCGCGGATCATGCTCACTACGCCGCTCGGCAGGCCGCGCTCATCGATCATGGCGCGGTTCACCATCTCGCACCATTCCAGTCCGTCGGTCGATACCAGCGGCCGGAACTCGACCTTGTGCACTGCGCCCGGCTGTTCCAGCGCGAGACGATGGGTCGCGATCACGGTGGCGCGATCGTGCGGGTCGACCAGATTGGCGACCGCCTGCCCGACCAGCAGGTCCGGGGCGCAGCCGATCTGCTCAGTCGCCGATGGCGACGCATATTGGATCGTGCCGTCCAGGCTGATGTGCAGCACCACGTCGCCGCTATATTCGGCCATGGCGCGATACCGCGCCTCGCTCTGCTGCAACATCAGGAACAATCGCTTGCGCGCTGCCAGCTCGACGGCAGCCGGCATACATAGCAGGAAGCTGAGCGCGAGATAGAATTGGAAGAACTGGATGCGGTCGCCCGTCGAACCGGGAACCCAGGTCAGCGGGCCGACCCCCGCCATGGTCGCACTGCCGCCGATCGCGGCCAGCAGGATGATCGCCGCCGCCGACCCCATATGGCCGACCCTAAAGGCGATCAGCACCAGCGGCAGAAGCGGCGCGAACAGCAGCGGATAGCGCGCCCAAAAGAAGACGTGGACGGTCGTCAGCGCGAACAGGCCGAGTAACAGCACCGCCTCCAGCTTCGTTCGGGTCGAGGCCTCGTCCATCCATCGCCGGAATTCGCCCTGGAACGCCATGATCAGAATCGGCGCGCAGGTCAGCCCGCCCAGGACATGGCCGGTATACCATTGCACGAAGGAATGGCCGAAGGACACGGGCGTCAGGGCCGACGCCACCAGCGCTGCGGCGACGCCCGACACCATGTTGGCGACGCCGCACAGCGCCACGATGAACACGATCAGCGGGCGAATCGATCCGGTCACCATCCGGTCGGCCACGAACCAGCGGCATAGCACGGCCACGATCAGCGATTCGACGATGTTGATCGCCGCCATGGGCAGTGCGGCGAGAGGCCCCATCCCGAAGCAGGCGGTCGCGATGGCGCTGGCGATGCCGCAGGCGATGATCGCGCGCGGCCAATGGGCGGTGCGCGATGTCAGCAGTTCCGCCATCAGGAAGGCGTTGGCGCCCCAGATGAACGCCAATCCGCCCTCAAAGCGCGACAGCATGAGCGCAAGCGACGCCGCGACGAAATAGACGCAGCCGGTGGCGACCGATCCGATCCAGGAGGGAGATTGGCGAAGAGCGGTGCGCGACATGATGGGCCAGTGCTAGGCGCTCATCGTTAATATTTGCTCACGACCGATCCATTCATGTGGAGGAGAAGACTCGCGAAATCCGGGGCGCCGCTTTATTCCGCCTGCGCCAGCACAGCGCGCCACCCCGCCAGCCGCTGCGCCCGCACCTGCGCCGACATCAGCGGCGTGAACGGCGTCGCTGCCGACGCGATACCGGCGGCCGCCTCCAGCGAGGGGAACAGGCCGGCCCCGACGCCCGCCAGCATGGCCGCGCCCCGCGCCGTCGTCTCGACATCGGCGGGTCGTTCGACCGTCAGGTCCAGCATGTCGGCCATGTCCTGCGCGATCCAGTCGTTGGCGCTCATCCCGCCATCGATCCGCAGCGTCCGCCACGGCGCGCCGTCGGCGGCGAAGGCGGCGGCCAGGTCATGCACCTGATGCGCCATCGATTCGAGCGCGGCGCGCACGATATGCGCTTTGCCCGTCCCATGGGTCAGCCCGCTGATGACGCCGGTCGCCTCCGGCCGCCAGTGCGGCGCGCCCAGGCCGGACAGGGCGGGCAGCAGGAAGACCCCGCCATTGTCGGGCACGGAGCGGGCGATCGCATCGGTATCGGCCGCCGCCGCGATCAGGCCGATCCGGTCGCGCAGCCACTGGATCAGACTGCCGGCGACGAAGATCGATCCTTCGAGCGCATAGTGGCGCCGCCCGTCCATCTGGCACAGCACCGTGCCGAGCAGCCGGTTTGCGGATGCCGGCACCACCGCCCCCACCGGCGCCAGCACGAACGCCCCGGTCCCCAGGGTCGCCTTGACCGCGCCCGCCGCCAGGCATCCTTGCCCGATGGTCGCCGCCTGCTGATCGCCGGCCAGTCCGCAGACCCGGATCGGTCCACCCAGCCAATCCGGCAGGGTTGCGCCGAAATCGCCCGCATTGTCGACGATCTCCGGCAAGGCCGCGCGCGGCACGCCGAACAGGGCGCTTAGTTCGGCGTCCCATCCCGTGCCGTCCAGCGCCATCAACTGCGTCCGGCTGGCATTGCTGGCGTCGCTGATATGCAGCCCGCCGGTCAGCTTCCACACCAGCCAGCTTTCGATCGTGCCCAGCGCCAGTCCATGTCCGGCCGCGGCCACTTCGGGGCGGTGGTCGATCATCCAGCGCATCTTGGTCGCCGAGAAATAAGGATCGATGACGAGGCCCGTGCGCTGCTGGACCAGCGCCTCATGGCCCTGCGCCCGCAGGGTCGCGCAATGATCGGTCGTGCGCCGGTCCTGCCACACGATCGCCCGACCGATCGGATCGCCCGTCCGCCGGTGCCAGGCGACCACCGTCTCGCGCTGGTTGGCGATGCCGATCGCGGCGATCCGGTCGGCTCCCCCGGCACGGTCTACCATCTGCCGGGCGCATGCCAGCGTGCGCGTCCAGATTTCCACCGCATCCTGTTCGACCCAGCCGGGTTGCGGATAATATTGGGTCAGGTCCGCCTGCGCGGTCGCGATCCGCGCACCATCGGGGGCATAGAGCATCGCGCGGGTCGACGTCGTCCCCGCGTCCAGCACCAGCAGATGACGTTCGCTCACAGCCTCTCCTCCAGCCAGCGCTCCAGCCGCGCGACTTGCGGCCGGTCCAGTCGCAGCCCCAGCTTGCTCCGCCGCCAGAGCATGTCCTCGCTGGTCTGCGCCCATTCGCGCGTCACCATATGCGCCGCCTCCGCTTCGCTCAGGCCATGGCCGAAGTCCAGCCCCAGCGCCGATGCATCGCGGGCCTCCCCCAGCCAGACCCGCGCCTGCGTGCCATAGGCGCGCGCGATCCGGTCGACCGTGGCGGGTTCCAGAAAGGGATAGTCGCGCGCCAGCCCGGCGATCAGGTCGGCAAGGCCGGTCATCGGAAAATCGCCGCCGGGCAGGGGCGCAGCGGCGGTCCAGTCGTCGCCCTTGAGCGCGGGCAAATGGGGCTGGATCATATCCACCGCCTCCGCCGCCAGATGGCGATAGGTGGTGATCTTGCCGCCAAAGACGCTGAGCAGCGGCGGTGCGCCCTCCCCGTCCAGTTCCAGGCGATAGCCGCGGGTCGCCGCTTCCGGTTTGGTCGATCCGTCATCGACCAGCGGCCGCACCCCCGCATAGGACCAGACGACGTCGGCCGGCCTGATCGATCGCGCAAAATAGCGATTCGCGCTCTCGCACAGATAGGCGATCTCCTCGGCGCTCGGGGCGACATGGTCCAGCCCGCCGTCATGATCGCGGTCGGTCGTGCCGATCAGCGTGAAGTCGCGCTCATAAGGAATGGCGAAGAAGATACGGCCGTCGGGCAACTGGAAGAAATAGGCGAAGCCGTGATCGAACAGGCGCGGCACGACGATATGCGATCCACGCACCAGCCGCATATGCCGGTCGGTCGGCCGATCGGCGCGGTGGAGCAGGTCGAGCACGGCCGGACCGGTCGCGTTCACCACCGCGCGGGCATGAACGACCTCTTCGCCGCGTTCCGATTGCGTCACGATCCGCCAATGACCATCGGCGCGCGCCAGCCGGACGACGGCGGTGCGGGTGCGCACATCAGCGCCCCGATCGGCGGCATCGCGCGCGTTGAGCACGACCAGCCGGGCGTCGTCGACCCATCCGTCCGAATAGCAATAGCCCGGCCCGAAGCCGCCTTTCAGCGCAGCGCCCGCAGGATGGCGACGCAGGTCGATCGCCTGCGTCGCGGGCAAGGCGCGACGGCCGCCGATATGGTCGTAGAGAAACAGGCCCAGCCGCAGCATCCAGCGCGGCCGAAGACCGCGTGTCCAGGGCAGGACGAAGCGCATCGGGTGGATGATGTGCGGCGCGATGCCCCAGAGCCGTTCGCGCTCGGCCAGCGATTCGCGCACCAGAGCGAATTCATAATGCTCCAGATAGCGCAGGCCGCCATGGATCAGCTTGGTGGACGCCGACGATGTGCCGCTGGCGAGGTCGCCTTGCTCCAGCAACAGCACGCGCGCGCCGCGCCCGGCCGCGTCGCGGGCGATGCCGCAGCCGTTCACCCCGCCGCCAATGACGGCCAGGTCGTAGATGTCGGCTCTTGGCGTCTCGTTCACGCCTGCCGGTGTAGGATGGGCAGGCGCGCGAGGGAACCGCGAAAACCATGGCCGGCGACGGCAGGCGATGCCGCGCCGCCGCCGGGCTTTCGCCAGTCCCCAGGCGAAAGACGGGTCAGGCCAGACTGTCGATCACCAGCCCGCTGTTGCTGCTGTCGGTGCTGCTCGCCGCGTTGCCGTATAGCGACTGCGACAGGCTGCTGCGCAAATTTTCAAGGAAGGCGATGATCGAATCCAACTGCTCGGTCGCGCTGGTCGCATCGGTGCTGGTCGTGCTGCTGTCGTCGGTCGATTCCGACGGCGGCGGGCCGGGTGGCGGGCCGCGCATCGGGCCGGGGCCGCCGGCGCCGCCCATCCCCTCGATACCGAAGCCTTCTTCGCCACCGGCATCCGCGGTTTCCGTCGCGCCACCCGGTCCCTGCGCGAAGAAGCTTTGCAGCGCCGTGGCCTGGTCCTCGGTCAGCGTCCCGGCCGATAGCTGATCGTCGATCAGCGAATCGATCCGGTCCTTCATCGCCGACGGATCGAGCCGCGCACTGCCCTCGCTCGCCGAGGTGGACAGTGCAGTGTCGATCGAATCGAGCGCCGTTTCCAGCGCATCGCCATCGACCGACGACAATGATCCCGTCTCGACGGCGGCGCCGATCTTGCGGTCCATCATCGCGCGGGGCGATGGCGGCATGTTCATAGCGTAGCTGTTGATACTGGTCATGATGGAAGTCCCCACTTCGTTTCAGCAGGGCCATGATGCCGACAAGGTCTAAAAAAACCTTGTATTTCAATGTAGTAATTTATTGAAATATAAGCGCTACACGGATCAAGGATCGGTTAACGCCCGGCCCCGGTCAGGCCTTTTCCAGCGTGCATTGGAGCGGATGCTGGTTCTGCCGGGCGAAATCCATAACCTGGTTGACCTTGGTCTCGGCGACCTCATAGCTGAAGATGCCGCACACGCCGACGCCGCGCTGGTGGACATGCAGCATCACCCGCGTCGCTTCCTCCATATCCATGCGGAAGAAGCTCTGCAGCACATGCACGACGAACTCCATCGGCGTATAGTCGTCGTTGAGCATCAGCACCTTGTAGAGCGAGGGCTTCTTGGTGCGGGTGCGCGTCCGGGTGGCGATGCCGACGCTGGGACCGCCCGGTCCCTCGCCCTGATCGTCCGGATGCTGGCCGGCCATCGCAACGGGGCCTGCATGGGATGTGGTAAGGCTGTTCATGATGCCCGAGGATATGGCGATTTGCCGGCCCATGGCAAGGGGCCGGACAATCGATCCGGGTGGGTGGGACGATATTTCAGCTTCAATGCAAAGAGGCGCCGCTTCCCCGACGGAAGCGACGCCCCTGCGCCATGATGATAAAAGTGCGACCGATCAGGCGGCCAGCGACTTCACCTTGTCGGTCACCAGCGTCACGCGGGCGGTCAGCGGCTGGGCGACGTCGCCGGCCAGCTTCATGAACGCTTCGCTGCTCTTGGCGGCTTCCTTGGCGAACTCGTCGAAGCTGCTCGAAAAGAGCTGGCTCTGCAGCTGGAAGAATTCGGTCGGCGTCTTGACGGTCGAGAAGGTCTTGAACGACGCGGTCGCCTTTTCGAAATTCTTGCGGCTGTAATCGACGGCTTCCTGGCCGAGCGTTTCCATGCCCTTGGCGGCGATCTTGCCGGATTCGACCAGCGCTTCGACATTGCCCTTGGCGATGTCGCTGAATTCTTCGATCGCCTTGGTCGACTTCTCGACGCTGGCCTTGGCCTTCTCGTTCAGGTCGGCATAGGCCGTTTCGAACTTGGCCTTGGTGTCTTCGGCGAACTTCTTACCGGTTTCGATGACGTCGTTCATGATCTTGGTTCCTTCTGCGGGCAGCGGCTGGGTCGCGATGGTTTCGGCCTTGGCCAGGCTCTCTGTAATTTCGGGTTCGGGCGCAGCGTCCACCGCAGTCGTGGCGGCGGCGACCGCGACCGGGTCGGCCTTTTCGGTCGGGATCTCGACAGGCTCGGCCTTCGACGAAGGCGTCGGAGCGGGCGTGGGCGTCGGGGTCGGAGTCGGGGCAGGAGTCGGCGCTGGCTCCTTCTGCGGATTGGTATCGATCGGCTTTACTGCCGCCGAAACTGCCTTCCTGGGCGCGGGCTTTTTTTCAGCCGGGCCACCGATCGCCGCTTCCGCCGCCTTCAATGCCTCGCTCGCCGACAAGGTCGTCGAGCCGGGCTTGGCGCGCGGGCTGCTCTTCGGGGTCTTTGGTGTAACAGCCATGACCATCCTCCGTTTGTTGCACTGCACAATAAGGGCTTTGCGGGAGTCTTGCAAGAGTTATTGTGCAGTGCAACAAAATTGAAACGGACGGTTCGACCACTTGCCGGCACGATTGGCCGAAAAGCCCATATCACGGGGCTTTAGCGTGCCTTTACGTAGCGTCCGGGCGCATCCTCGAGAGCCTTGAGACGACCTTTCCCCGGCTGGCGCGCGCTCTTTGCCGGCACCCGGCGCGAATCACCCTGCTCGATCCAGGCGCGCCAGTCGGGCCACCAACTGCCTTTGGTCTCCTTCGCCACCGCGAGGAAATCCTCCAGCGTCGACTGCGGCTCTTCAGCAACCCAATATTGATATTTGTTCGCCGCGGGCGGATTGATGACCCCGGCGATATGGCCCGACCCCGCCAGCAGAAACCGCACCGGCCCGGACAGATTGTCCGTCAGTTTCCAGACGCTTTCCAGCGGGGCGATATGGTCCTCCCGCCCGGCCTGCACATAGGCGGGGGTCCGAATCTGCGTCAGGTCGATCGGCGTCCCGTCCACGCTGATCGCGCCGGGCACGACCAGCAGATTGTCGCGGTACAGCCGGGTCAGATAATCCTTGTGCCATCGCGCCGGCAGGTTGGTGGTGTCGCCGTTCCAGTAGAGCAGGTTGAAGGGCGGATAATCCTGCCCCAGCAGATAGTTGTTGACGACATAGTTCCAGATCAGGTCGCGCCCGCGCAACAGGTTGAAGGTCGCGGCCATATAGCGCCCGTCCATGAAACCGCCAGCCGAAAGCTGGTCCACCAGCTTCATCTGCTCGTCATCGACGAACAGGGTCAGGTCGCCCGCCTGGGCGAAATCCACCTGCGCGGTGAAGAAGGTCGCGCTCGCCACCTTGTCCGCCTGTCCCCGCACCGCGAGCAGCGCCAGCGTCGCGGCGAGCGTCGTGCCGGCCACGCAATAGCCGATGGTGTGGACGCTCTCGACCTTCAGCAGGTCGCGCACCGTGTCGATGGCATCGATCTGGCCTTTCAGGATATAATCGTCCCAGACCAAATCCTTCATCGACGCGTCGGCCGATTTCCACGACACCAGGAACACGCTGATCCCCTGGTCCACCGCCCATTTGACGAAGCTCTTTTCCGGCGACAGGTCGAGAATATAGAATCGGTTGATCCAGGGCGGGAAGATGATGAGCGGGGTTTCCAGCACTTCCGCCGTCGAGGGCGCATAATGGATCAACTGGTAGAGCGGGGTTTCATGGATGACCTTCCCGGGCGTCGCAGCGATGTTGCGCCCCAGTTCGAACTGGGTGCCGTCGGTGTGGCTCAACTGCCCCTTTTCCATGTCGGCCAGCATATGCTTGAGGCCCTTGACCAGATTCTCGCCGCCGCTCTCGATCGTCTTCTGCACGACGATGGGGTTGGTAAGCGGGAAATTGGCGGGCGACAGTGCGTCCAGCATCCCGCTGGTGGCGAAACGCAGCTTGGCCTTGGCCTTGGGATCGACCCCATCGACCGCGTCCGCCAGCCGGGTCATATAGTCCGACACCAGCAGATAGCTTTGCCGGATCAGGTCGTAAAAGGGATGCTGCGTCCAGGCCGGGTCGGCAAAGCGGCGGTCCTTCGCCGCCGCCGGACTGTCAGCGGGGGCCGGGTCCGGCTGGTCGCGCAGCAATCCGCCCGAATCGAGGAAACGCTGCCACAGCGCCAGCCCTTCGTCGGCGAAGCTGGTCTGGATGCGCGCCACCGTTTCCGGGTCGAACGGCAACGCCCGGCCGGTCGCGCCGGCGGCCTGTTCCAGCATCAATTGCTGGGCGCGGCCGATCACCTCGGTCCATTGCTGCATCTGCTGCAATGTGGGCAGGTGGGGTTCCATGACATCGGCTTTTTCCATGGCCACCTTGCTCCTCCTGGCATCGTCGCTTCGCGCGGCTTTCGCTGGCGCGTCGCAATCGGGCGGGTTATAGCCAGATTGTGACATGCCAACGGCGCGTCACCCACTATTCCTTACAGAGAGCTTTCAGGAAAGCCCCTATAATGTCCGAAGAATTTTACCGCATGAAGCGCCTGCCGCCCTATGTCATCGCCGAAGTGAACGGCATGCGGGCCGCCGCGCGCGCCGCGGGAGAGGATATTATCGACCTGGGGATGGGCAATCCCGACCTGCCGCCGCCCGACCATGTCATCGCCAAACTGATCGAGGTGGCGCAGAAGCCGAGCGCCCACGGTTATAGCCAGTCGCGCGGCATCCCCGGTCTGCGCAAGGCGCAGGCCAATTATTATGCCCGCCGCTTCGGCGTGGAGGTGGACCCGGAAACCGAGGTCGTCGTGACCATGGGGTCGAAGGAGGGGCTGGCCAGCCTCGCCACCGCGATCACCGAGCCGGGCGACGTAGTGCTGGCGCCCAATCCCAGCTATCCGATCCATACGTTCGGCTTCATCATCGCCGGCGCGACGATCCGGTCGGTGCCGACCACCCCGGACGAGAATTATTTCCGCTCGCTCGACCGCGCCATGGCCTTCACCGTGCCGCGCCCGTCGATCCTGGTGGTGAACTATCCGTCCAACCCGACGGCAGAGACGGTCGACCTCGCCTTCTACGAGCGGCTGGTCGCCTGGGCGAAGGAGAACAAGGTCTGGGTGCTGAGCGACCTCGCTTATTCCGAACTCTATTATGACGGCAATCCGACGCCCTCCATCCTCCAGGTGCCGGGCGCCAAGGATGTCGCAATCGAATTCACCTCGCTGTCCAAGACCTATTCCATGGCCGGCTGGCGCATGGGCTTTGCGGTAGGCAACCGCAAGCTGATCGCGGCGATGACGCGGGTGAAATCCTATCTCGACTATGGCGCCTTCACGCCGATCCAGGCGGCGGCCTGCGCCGCGCTCAATGGGCCGCAGGACATCGTCGAGAAGAACCGCCTTCTCTATCACAAGCGCCGCGACGTGCTGGTCGAAAGCTTCGGCCGCGCCGGCTGGGACATTCCGCCGGCGCGCGCATCGATGTTCTGCTGGGCGCCGCTGCCGCCCGCGCTCAAGGAGATGGGCAGCCTGGAATTTTCCAAGCAGCTCCTCACCCATGCCAAGGTCGCGGTCGCGCCGGGCGTGGGCTATGGCGAGGATGGCGAGGGCTTCGTCCGCATCGCCATGGTCGAAAATGAGCAGCGGCTGCGGCAGGCGGCGCGCAACATCAAACAATATCTGAAATCCATGGGCGTCAATGCGCCTTCGTCCAAGGGCGTGGCCTGATCCCCTATGGCGCTCCTGCCGTTGCGGGGGCGCCATCACGCCCGAACACAGTCGCATTTTGCGACGCATTTATCCCTGACACCGTCCCTTGCTCCTTGTCCCCCAATGGCGGATAGCTTCACGGGATGAGAGGTGCCGCTTGATGATCCCCCTGCCCCAGGTCAGCCAGGTCGCCCAGACCATCCAGCTGGCGCTTGCACCGGTGTTCCTGCTGGCGGGCATCGGCGCCTTCCTCAACGTCTGCGTCAGCCGCCTTGCGCGCATCATCGACCGGGCGCGCGACGTGGAAAAGCTGGTGCTCACGACGCGCGGCAAGGAACATGATCGTATGGTCGCGGAAATCCGCGTGCTGGACCGGCGCATGAGCGTGGTCAATGCGGCGATCTTTCTGTCGGTCGCGTCGGCCTGCGCCGTCTGCCTGGTCGTCATCCTGCTGTTCGCGGGCAATCTGTTCGACGCCCATCTCGGCACACCCATCGCCGTCCTGTTCAGCCTGGCGATGCTGCTGCAGGCGGGGGCTTTCGCCACCTTCATCCAGGAAATCCGGCTGGCGTCGCGGACCATCCATATCCGCAACGAAGTGCTTTACCACAAGGCGGAAGCGGAAGAGATCGATGCCGCCGAAAAGGGGGTGGCGTGACCCGCTTCACCGTCAACGACCGGCCGGTGCAATATCGCATGGACCCGGACACGCCCCTGCTCTGGGCGCTGCGCGATGCGTCGAACCTGACCGGCACCAAATATGGCTGCGGCACCGGCGACTGCGGCGCCTGCACCGTGGATATCGATGGGGAGGCGGTGCGATCCTGCCAGGTGACGATCGGCAAGACCGAAGGCCGCTTCGTCACCACGATCGAGGCGCTGTCGCCCGATCGCGGCCATCCGCTGCAACAGGCGTTCGCCGCCGATAATGTGTCGCAATGCGGCTATTGCATCCCCGGCATGATCATGGCCGCGTCGGTGCTGCTGCGACGGACCAACGATCCCTCCGACGAAGAGATCGACGGCGCGATCACCAATATCTGCCGGTGTGGCATCTACCCGCGGCTGCGCGGCGCGATCAAGCGGGCCGGCCGGATCATGCGCGGGGAAGATCAGGGCAGCGGGGATCAGGGCGCCGCCGCGCCACCGCCGGGCATCACCCCGGAAGATGCCGCGCGGACCGTGCCGGCGCTGGGCCGGTCGGCTGCTCAGCCGAAGCGGTAACCCGACACCGACCAGCCCATGACCGAGCTGCGATGGTCGCAGGTGGCGGCATCGTCGCCGCCCGCGCCCAGCGCCACCATCAGCGGCAACAGATGCTCCTCGCGCGGATGGGCGAAGCGGGCCTGCGGCAGATGGTCCCAGGCAGCGACACGCGCCGCCCGGCTCTGCGGATCGGGATCGGTCACGGCGGCGGTCAGCGCATAGTCCCAGGCGGTCGACGGTGCGATCGCCTGCGGCCCGCGCACCCGCAGATTGTGGAAACTCATGCCCGACCCGACGATCAGCACGCCTTCGTCGCGCAGCGGAGCCAGCGCACGCCCGGCCGCGATATGGGCGGCCGGATCGAGGTCATGGTGCAGCGACAGTTGGGCGACGGGAATGTCCGCATCGGGCAATGCGACCTTCAGCGGCACGAAGACGCCATGGTCCCAGCCCCGCGTAGCTTCCTCCGCCGTGGCGAAGCCGCTCGACTGCAGCAGCGCGGTGGCGCGGCGCGCCAGTTCGGGCGCACCCGGCGCGTCCCAGCGCAGCGTATAGGTGTGCGGCGGAAAGCCATAATAGTCGAACAGCAAAGGCGGCCGTTCGCCGACATGGACAGTGAAGGATTCCTCCTCCCAATGGCCCGACACCAGCAGGATCGCGCGCGGCCGTTCGGGCAGGGTCGCGATCAGACCGGCGAGATAGGCCTGCATCGGCCGCCACATCGGGTCGCTGTGCGGATGGTCCGGATCGGTCGGGTCCATGAAGAAGCAGGGACCGCCGCCATGGGGGATGAAAAGGGTTGGCTGGGTAGACATGGCGCATAGATCGCCACCTGCCGGCCGGCCTGCAATCGACGATGCGGAAACTGTCCGTTTCGCTGTCGCGGTTCAGGGCGCCGCGTCGATCACCGGCGTCAGCGCCTGCGCCAGCGTCACGCTGGAATAGGGCTTTTTGAGCAGGGTCACATCTGCAAACTGCGCCGGCAATTCCAGCCCATCGCCATAGCCGGTGGCAAAGATGAAGGGAATGCCGCGCGCCGCCAGCAGGTCCGCGATCGGCAGGCTGGTTTCATGCCCCAGGTTGAAGTCCAGCACTGCCAGGTCGACCGGCTGGATCGCGATCGCCTCCCGCGCGCGGCCGATGCTGGCCGCGGTCATCACCTCCGCGCCCAGGTCGCGCAACGCATCCTCGCCATCCATGGCGATGATCATATTATCCTCGACCAGCAGCACGGTGCGCCCCTTCAGCAGGCCGGGTTCGACCACCGCCACCGGTTTCGCGCGATCGGTCCCCGTCACATCGGGCAGCACGGACACGACATGGGCCGACGGAATGCAGAAATGCGCCTCGATGCCCGCCAGCCGATAGTTGATTTCGGCATGGCCGCCCAGATCATAGGGAATGGATCGCTCGATCACGGTCGATCCGAAGCCGCGCCGCGTCGGCGCGATCACCGCCGGGCCGCCGCTTTCGGTCCAGTCGATCAGCAGGCTGCCATCCTCGTCCACCCGCCAGTCGATCGCGACCACGCCGCTGTCCGACAGCGCGCCATATTTGGCGGCATTGGTCAGCATTTCGTGGATCACCAGCGCCAGCACGGTGAAGCAGCCCGGCGTCAGCAGCACATTCGGCCCGGACAGCCGGACCCGGTCGCTGCGTTCGCCCAGATAGGCGCCCGATTCGACCTCGATCAGATCGTAGAGGCGCGCCGGGCTCCAGCGATCGGCCGTGATCTGGTCATGGGCGCGGGCCAGCGCATGCACGCGGCTTTCCAGCGTACCGATAAATTCGTCGACCGATCGCGCGCTATCCCGCGTCTGCGACAACAGTCCGCGGATCAGCGACAGGATGTTGCGCACCCGATGGTTGAGTTCGGCGATCAGCAATTCCTGCTTCTCATGCGCCCGCTGCCGTTCGGCATCGGCGGAATCGGACAGCCGCAGAATCACTTCCAGCAGGGCGGTACGCAGCGCTTCGGCCACGCGCAGCTCGGCGGGCAGGAACGGCAGCGCCACGCCCTTCACCAGTTCCGACCAGGATTCGAAACTTTTGCGCGGGGTCAGGCGCGGCCCGTTGGGGCCATATTCGATGTCCTTTTCCGGCTTGCCCGCCCAACGCACCGACCGCAATTGTTCGGCGCGAAACAGCACGACATAGTCGCGCGGACGGCGCGACAGCGGGATCGCCAGCAGGCCAGACACGCGATCGGCATAGGCGGCGGCCTCCGGCAAGACCGACGACAGATTGTCGGTGGTATAGACCTGACTGGCGGCGACACGGTTCATCATCGACACGATCGCGACAAAGGCGGGTTCGTCGGGAGCAAGGCCCGAAAAGGTCATCTGCCCGTCGATATAAACGCCCACCCCATCGGCGGGGATGGTGTCGAAGATGATATCACCCAGCCAGCGGGCGTTGGTCAGCAGATCATGATCCTGCGCCACGGCCGACATCAGCCGGTCGGCCACCTGCCGCGCCTTGCCTTCATAGGTGGCGGTGTCGCCGCGCTCGCGGCTTTCCAGCATCATCGAGAAAATCTGGCCGAACAGTTCGGCGGCGCTGCGCTGCGCAAAGGTCGGCAGGCGCGGAGCATAATGGTGGCAGGCGAACAGCCCCCACAACTTCCCCTCCACGATGATGGAGATGGAGAGCGAGGCGCCCACCCCCATATTGCCGAGATATTCGATATGGATCGGCGACACGGCACGGGTCAGGCAGAGCGACATGTCGAGCGCCGCGCCGGTCGGGTCGAGCTGCGGCACGATGGGCACCGGCTGCGCCTTCACATCGGCGATCACGCGGAAGATATTGCGCAGGTAGAGCGCCCGCGCCTGTGCAGGAATGTCGGATGCGGGATAATGGAGACCGAAGAAGCTCTCGATGCCCGGCTTCAAGGCTTCGGCGACCACTTCGCCGTCCCCGCCATCGGCGAAGCGATAGACCATCACCCGGTCGAACCCGGTCAGCGCCCGCACCTGGCGCGCGCCGTCACGCAGGAAGGCGGTCATGCTATCGGCCTGGGCGAGCCTGGCGACCATGGAACGGACGGTGCTGCTCGCCTCCATCTCGTCATGCGCCGCCGGCTCCGCCTCGACCACCACCAGCGGGCCGGAGAAATGCACGGCCACGTCGAAGGCCGGGCCGCCCGCCATCAGCGGAATCGAAAAGAGCCGCTCGACGGAATCGGGGCCGCGCAGCAGGGTGATGCGATTGCGCAGCGCATGTATCGCTTCCCCGTCGAGCAGGGTGTGGACCGGCTTGCCGAGCATGTCGTCGGGCGAGAGGCCGATGAACTGCGCGCTGTTGGCCGACACGCGCGACACCAGCCAGTCGGCGGTCAGCGCGATCAGGAAGCCGAAGGGCTGAACCGTCCCCAGCACATGGATCGGCTCCCGATCGCAATTGTCGAGGTCGACCGAAAAGATCGTGTCGGGCACTTCCCGGTCAGCCATGGCAGACCGCCCGATCGGCCGCCTGACCTGCCTGCGCAAACAAGGCGAAGGCGGCCTGCGCGCCCTGCACGGCGTCGTCCAGCCAGCCTTCGCCGCCTTCGCGCGCGGCGCTGTCGAGCGCCTGCTGGAAGGCTATCCATTCGCCCTTGCCATGCGCGGCCGACAGATAGGCCTTGGGCAGGCCCGGCGCGACCTGGCGCGACAGCATCGCGCCGCCCAGCCGCGATCCTTCGAGCGCATAACGCAGCCCCCAATGGAAGCCGTCGCCCGGATGCGCCTCCAATGGCAGCGGATCGGGCAAAGGGAGGTCGAGCGCCGACAGATCCTGCGCCAGCAGCGGCAGCCGCAGCGCGTCGGGCCGGGCCGCGGCTTCGAGACCGCCCAGCGCCTTGGCATGGGCCGTCAGAAAGGCGCGATAATCGATCACCGAATCGAGCGCAAAACCGGCATAGATGGAATTGACCCGCCGATGGCTTTCCATCGTCGCTTCGCGCAAGGCCTGGCGGGTCTGGCCAGCATCGGGAGATATCGTCACTCGTCAGTCCTATAGGCAGTTACACGGCGGCGCACTGATCTGGATCAGCTTCTGGGCGCACTCCGGGGTTTCGTCGCCAATGCGACACGTACCAACGGACACTCGTCGTCTGAATATCGCCTGTCTATCGTCTTTCCCCGATTCTTTCAAATAGCTGTCGGACGGGTTCAGCATCTCGACATCGCGCCTTGCGTAGAGAGGGATCATGAGGGGGCGTAGTGTCCCCGGCCAACGAAAGTCACGACGATGTTGAGGAAGATGATGCTGGCAGGCCTGATGACCGCAACGCTGCTGAGCGGCGTCGCACCGGCCTATGCCCAGAGCAACCCGGAGCAGCGCGGCAATCGCGGTGGCGAGCGGGCTGGCCGCGCCGAAGGCGGCGTCGCCATATCCCGCGGCAACCGCATGGACCAGCCGCGCGGCGAAGCGCAGGCGCAACGCTGGCAGCAGCGCATGGCCGAACGGCCCGCGCCGCAGATGGCGCCGCCGCGACCGGAAGTGCGCCCCGAGCGCCGCCTTGAGCAACGCCCTGAACAGCGCGCCAATCCGCAATGGCGGGGCGATCAGAACCGCCCCGGCACGCCGGCGCAGCGCGAAGCGCGCCAGGACCGGCGCGACGATCGCCAGCAAAATTGGCAGGACCGTCGCAACGACCAACGCGAAAGCCCGCCCGTCTGGCGCAACGGCCGTCGCGACATCACGCAGGATTTGCGGAACGCTCGGCGGGAGGATCGCCAGGACTGGCGCAACGATCGGCGGGAGGACCGTCAGGACTGGCGCAATGACCGCAGGGACGATCGCCGCTGGACCGAGAATCGCGGTCAGGCCGGCGCCAACTGGAATAATGGTCGCCGCTATGACGATCGCACGCGCTGGAGCAATCAGCGACGCTGGGACAATGGCTGGCGTCAGGATCGGCGTTACGACTGGAACAGCTATCGCAACCGCTATGGCGACCGTTATCGCATGGGCCGCTATTATGCCCCGCGCGGCTGGGACTATGGATATCGCCGCTTTTCGGTGGGTATCGTGCTGAACAGCCTGCTCTATTCCAACAACTACTGGCTGGACGATCCCTACAGCTACCGCTTGCCGCCAGCCTATGGCACGCTGCGCTGGATCCGTTACTATGACGATGCCCTGCTGGTCGATATTCGCGACGGCTATGTGGTCGACGTGATCAACAATTTCTTCTGGTGATGCCGCGGCGGCAGCCGCGCCTATGCCAGACGAGTGCCCCTTCCTGGACTGGCCTTCAGGAACCCCTGACCCCGGAGCGGAAACGCGCCGGGGTCTTTTCAGGGCCGGGGTCTTTTCAGGATGGTCGCCTCTGTGGCAGGACGCAGCCATGAGCCAAAATATGAGCGAAGACAGGGATGATGGCGGCACCGTGTCGCCGCTGCGCGCCGGTATCGGAGAGGATGTGCGCAAACGCCTGGACCGCAATCCGATGGTGCATCGCATCGACGCTCCGCAACTCGAAATCTACGGACGCCAGGATTTTCTGAGCGCGGAAGAAACGGCGGGCCTGCGCGCGATGATCGACGCCGACGCCAAGCCGTCCACCCTGTTTTCGGGCAGCGCCAACGCCGATTATCGCACCAGTCATAGCTGCAACCTCAATCCCTGGGACAAGCTCGTGCTGGCGGTGAGCGACCGCATCTGCGCACTGACCGGCCTGCCCGCCCGCCATGGCGAAACGCTGCAGGGACAACGCTACGCCCCGGGCCAGGAATATAAGGTCCATTGCGACTATTTCCCGGTCACCGCCAGCTACTGGCCGCAAATGCGCACCAGTGGCGGGCAGCGGACATGGACCGCCATGATCTATCTGTCGCCGGTCGAGGCTGGCGGCGAAACCCATTTCCCGCAATGCGAATTCATGGTGCCGCCGGTCGAGGGCATGATCCTGATCTGGAATAATATGGACCGCGACGGCGCGCCCAACCGCTTCAGCCTCCATGCGGCGCGGCCCGTCGAACGGGGCACCAAATATGTCGTCACCAAATGGTTTCGCGAACGCCCCTGGGGCTGACCCCTGTCGTCCGCCGGTTACACTTTGCGACATAAATGACTGGAATCTGACAGCTTCATTCTCGCACCGTTCAGCCGCCAAATCCCATAACCCTTGTGTAGGCGAGGGAACCCGATCCTGCCGGACAGGTTCAACCGCCACGGAATATGGGAGAATTTCTATGCGTAAACTCATCATCCTGGGTCTGCTTGCCGCCACCGTCGCACCGAGCGTCGCGTCGGCCCAATCCTACGGCGAGGTGCGCCGCAGCGAACGCAATCTGCGTGAGGAGAAGCGCGACCTGCGCCAGGCGCAGCGCTATGGCGACCGCCGCGACGTGCGCGAAGCGCGCCGGGACGTTCGTGACGCCCGTCAGGAAGCGCGCGAAGACTGGCGCGACTATCGTCGCACCCATCGCGATGTCTATCGCGGCGGCAACTGGCGTGCGCCGTTCCGTTACAGCCAGTGGAATGCGGGGGCGCAACTTCGTCCTGCCTATTATAGCTCGCGCTATTACATCACCGACACCAACCGCTATCGCCTGCCCCGCCCGGGCGTGAACCAGCGCTGGGTGCGGCATTATAACGACGTGCTGCTGGTCAATGTTCGCACCGGCCGGGTGATTACGGCCCATCGCGCCTTCTTCTGGTAAATACCATCACAGAAAAGCGGCCTCGGACGGATCGTCCGGGGCCGCTTTTCTTTGTACCCCCCGCTTGGCCGCGCCGCCCGTTTCCGGGCGCACGCGGCCGATGACGCACGCAAGGCGCATCACCAGTCCGAAAGGGGGGTGGACCGATGCGCAGAACGCCCGACCATCGCGGAATGTTCCGCGCCGGCGCGCGTCAGGCGACGAGCGCCTGCGCAATCAGCGTCCGGCTGTTCTCGATGCCGTACAGCGCGATGAAGCTGCCCATGCGCGGCCCCTGATCGGCGCCCAGCAGCGTCTGGTAGAGCGCCTTGAACCAGTCGCGCAGCTCGGCAAAGCCGAACGCCTCGTCCTTGCCGATGGCATAGACGATATTCTGGATATCCTCGGCCGATGCGCCTTCCGGCAGCGCAGCCAGTTCGGCATCCAACCGGCGCAGCGCAGCCGCCTCATTGGCGTCGGGCGCACGGCGCTTGAGCGTCGGCGCGACGAAATCGCGATGATAGGCCAGCGCATGGCCGATCAGCGCGTCCAGTTCCGGATAGGTTTGCGCGCTCGCCCCCGGAACGTAATTTTGCAGATAGGACCAGACCTGCTCCCGGCTGGCGTCGCCCATCACGCCGACGAGGTTCAGCAGCAGGCCGAAGGTCACCGGCAACTCACCTTGCGGCGGCTTGCCGTCATGGATGTGATGGACCGGATTGCCGAGTTGCTGCTCGATCGCCTGCTTAGGATAATTGCCGCGGAACTGCCAATATTCGTCCACGGCGCGCGGGATGACGCCCATGTGGAGCTGCTTCGCCTTCTTCGGCTCGCGATAGGCGTAGAAGGCCAGACTTTCCTGCGGGCCGTAGGTCAGCCATTGTTCGAGGCTGAGGCCATTGCCCTTGGACTTGGAGATTTTCTCGCCCTTCTCGTCAAGGAACATCTCGTAGTTGAAGCCTTCGGGCGGGCGGCCGCCCAGCGCACGGCAAATCTTGGACGACTGGGTAACCGAATCGATCAGATCCTTGCCCGCCATTTCATAATCGACGCCCAGTGCATACCAGCGCATCGCCCAGTCGACCTTCCATTGCAGCTTGGCCGCGCCCCCCAGGATCGACTGTTCGATCGTCTCGCCTTCATCGACGAAGCGGACGATGCCAGCTTCGGCGTCGATCACCTCGACCGGCACCTGTAGCACGATGCCGCTCTTCGGGCTGATCGGCAGGACCGGCGAATAGGTCGCCTGCCGTTCCTTGCGCAGGGTCGGCAGCATGATGTCCATGATCGCCTGATAACGGCGCAGCACCTGGCGCAGCGCTTCGTCGAAAGCGCCAGCCTGATATTGCTCTGTCGCGGAGACGAATTCATAGTCGAAGCCGAAACTGTCGAGAAAGTCGCGCAGCATCGCATTATTATGATGCGCGAAGCTTTCGAACTTTTCGAACGGATCGGGCACCTGCGTCAGCGGCTTGCCCAGATATTCGCCAAGCATCGCCTGGTTCGGCACATTGTCGGGCACCTTGCGGAACCCGTCCAGATCGTCGCTGAACGCCACCAGCCGGGTGGGAATGTCCGACAGGGCATGGAAGGCGTTGCGGACCATGGTGGTGCGCAGCACTTCGTTGAAGGTGCCGATATGCGGCAGGCCCGACGGGCCATAGCCGGTTTCGAACAGGATATGGCCTTTGTCCGGCGCGCCGCTGGCATAGCGCTTCAGAAGCTTGCGGGCTTCTTCATAGGGCCAGGCCTTGGAGGCGGTCGCGGCGGTGCGGATGATGTCGGACATGGTCATGGAACGCCCCCTAAACCCGGAAAGGGCGAAAGAAAACGGGTATTGGCGGCAAATCCACGTTAAGAATCGTTCTCATATTTAGATTTCATTAACCCTGGACCTCGATAATGGCGCCACAGGAGGCCATATGCAGATTCAGCGCAGCCGCGAGCGCATAGCCGTGGAGATCCCCATCGTCGTTACGACGGTGCTGGACAGCCTGGACGGCGTGATCGTCGACCTGAGCGAAGGCGGCGCCCAAGTGGTGGGCTGCACCCTGCCTGCACGGTCGCAATGCCAGATCGATCTGGACGGCTATATCGTCTTCGGCACGGTCCGCTGGTCCGAAGAGGACCGGATGGGCATCCGCTTCCCCTATGAGTTGAGCGACGGCCCGCTTTACGAGCAGCTTGAAATGGCCCGCGCCGCCAAACGCGCGCCGGCCGCCTTTCAGCCGCGCATCCCGGCCGGCTTCGGCGGCGCCAGCATCGGCGGCGGTGGTTTCGGACGGCGCACGGGCTGACACGCGCCACTTTTCAGGTTTTCCTTTTGTTCCTGTTCGCCTAAGCCCGGACAGGTGATCGATCCCGCCACCCTGCCCGCGCTTCACGCCAGCCATGGCGGCATCTGGTTGCGCGAGGGCGACCGCACCCAGGCGCTGGCCAAAGGACAGGCGATCGCGCGCACCGCCGAAACCCCGGTACTGCTGCTGAACGCGCCCCTCACCGGCCAGCGGCTCGGCTATCCCGAACTCAATGGGCTCGACCTGCTCGAACTCTGGGCCTTTCTCCATCCCGCGCGCTTCCTGGTGCCCACGCCCAAGGGGCTGGCCGCGGCGCTCGGCTTGCCCGCGCCGGCCAGCGAGTCGGACATCCCGGCACTGTTGCAGCAGGGGGCGGCGTTGCTGCTGGGCCGACTGGAGGCAGCCGACTGGACCGAGCGGGAGGGCGGCTGGACGGCGGCGCAGGCGCTGCATCGATTGCGCTGGCCCTGGTCGCCGCTGGTCGCGCCGCGCATCGCCCGGCCCAAGGAAGCGGAGCGCTGGCTCTTTTCCAAACTGCCCGAATGGGAAGAGGCCCAACCCCGCCCCGCCCCGCGCACCGTCAGCCTGAACGAGGAGCAGATATTGGCGCGACTGGACGCGCTGACCGGCGCGGGGGCGGAACCGCGCCCCGGCCAGCGCGCCTATGCCGCCGCCGCCAGCACCGTTTTCTTGCCCCGCAAGCATCGCGACCAGCCCAATATGCTGCTGGCCGAAGCTGGCACCGGCATCGGCAAGACATTGGGCTATCTCGCCCCCGCCTCCCTCTGGGCAATGCAAGCGCAGGGCACGGTCTGGGTGTCCACCTATACCAAGGCGCTGCAACGCCAGCTCGACCGCGAATCGCTCCGTCTCTTTCCCGATCCCGCGGTCGCGGCGAAGCGGGTGGTGGTGCGCAAGGGGCGGGAAAATTATCTCTGCCTGCTCAATCTGGAAGATGCGTTGCAGGGCGGCTTTGCCGGTCGCGCCGCCATCCTCGCCCAGTTGGTCGCGCGCTGGGCCGCTTTCAGCAAGGATGGCGACATGGTCGGCGGCGACCTGCCCGGCTGGCTGCCCACCCTGTTCCGGCGCAACGGCTCCACGGCCCTCACCGACCGGCGCGGCGAGTGCATCTATGCCGGCTGCCCGCACTACCGCAAATGCTTCATCGAGCGGTCGGCGCGCGCCTCGGCCGACGCCGATATCGTCATCGCCAATCATGCGCTGGTGATGATCAACGCCGCGCGGGGCCGCGAAACCGGGCAACGCCCGCAGCGCATCGTCTTCGACGAGGGGCATCACCTGTTCGATGCGGCCGATTCGACCTTCTCCGTCGCCCTGTCGGGGCAGGAGGCCATAGAGCTGCGCCGCTGGATCATGGGACCGGAGGGCGGATCGCGCGGACGGCGGCGCGGGCTGGCGGCGCGTCTGTCCGACCTCGCCAGCTATGACGAGGAAGGCGGACAGGCGATCCGCGCAGCAGTGGACGCAGCGCAGGCGCTGCCCGCCGACGACTGGCTGAAGCGGGTGGTGGCGGCCGAGCCGTTCGGACCATTGGAAACGCTGCTCGCCGCGGTGCGCGGCACCGTCTATACCCGCGCGGAAGCGGCGGGCGAGGCGGATGCCGGCTATGGGCTGGAGACGGAACTGGCGGAACCCGACGGCGCGCTGGTCGATGCGGCGCAGGAGGCCGCACTGGCGCTCGACGCGCTGATCAGGCCGCTGGTGCGTCTGTCCCGCCGGCTGGAGGCGGTGATCGAGGATGCGCCCGACTGGCTGGACGGCGCGGCGCGGGCGCGGGTCGAGGGCGCCATCGCCTCGCTCGGCTGGCGGCGCGACCTGATCGCGGCCTGGCTGGCACTGCTGGCGCGCATTGGTGGACCGGCCGACCCCGACTATGTCGACTGGATGACGGTGGACCGGGTCGAAGGGCGCGAGTTCGATATCGGCATCCATCGCCACTGGCTCGATCCCACCCGCCCGCTCGCCGAAACCGTGCTGAAGCCCGCACAGGGCGTGCTGTTGACCTCCGCCACGCTCAAGGGCGGCGGTGACTGGTCCAATGCGGAGGCGCGCAGCGGCGCAACGCATCTGCCCTATGGCGCGGAACGGTTCGAGGCGGCCAGCCCGTTCGACTATCCCGGCCGCGCCGAAGTACTGATCGTCACCGACATCAAGCGCGGCGATATAGCGGCGCTGTCCGGCGCCTACGGCCGGCTGATCGAGGCGGCGGGCGGCGGGACGCTGGGGCTGTTCACCGCGATTCGGCGGCTGCGCGCGGTCCATGCCCGCATCGCAGACCGGCTGGCGCGCACCGGCCTGCCACTCTACGCCCAGCATGTCGACCCGATGGATACCGGCACGCTGGTCGATATCTTCCGCGACGATCCGCGTGCCTCGCTGCTGGGCACAGATGCTTTACGGGACGGCGTTGACGTGCCGGGGCATTCGCTGCGGCTGGTGGTGATGGAGGGCGTGCCCTGGTCCAAGCCCACCGTGCTGCACGCCGCGCGCAGACTGGCGGGCGGCGGCAGCGCCTATGACGACCGGCTGATCCGCGCGCGGCTGGCGCAGGCCTTTGGCCGCCTGATCCGACGGGCCGAGGACAAGGGCCATTTCGTCATCCTGTCCGCCGCCATGCCCAGCCGCTTGCTGAGCGCCTTCCCCCCCGGAACGCCGATCCGCCGCCTGACGCTGGACGAGGCGATCATCGCCGTCAGCGGGGCGTCGCATCGCGAAACGCTTGGCGAAACCGGCCTGTTCGGGCATCAGGGGGGCGAATCCGGCCTGCCCCGATCAGGGACTCCCGAACAGGAGAGACAATGAAGCGCCTGACCCTGTTGCGCCACGCCAAATCGGACTGGGACGATCCGGTGGCGCGCGATTTCGACCGCCCCTTGAATCGCCGCGGCGAAAAGGCCGCGATGTTGATGGGCCAGTTCGCCGCCCAGCGGAAGATGCAGTTCGACCTGCTGGTCGCCTCCCCCGCGGTGCGGGTGATGCAGACGCTGGAAACCTTCTTCGCGGGCTATGGCCAGACGCTCGATGCGCGCTGGGACCGGCGCATCTACCTGGCATCCGCGCCCACCCTGTTCGACGTCGTGCGCGACCTGCCCGACAGCGCCGACAGCGCGCTGTTGGCCGGGCATAATCCGGGGCTGGAGGAGCTGATCCTCGACCTCGTCCCCGACGACGGCGTCAATCCGCTGCGCGAGGATGTGGAGGTCAAGTTCCCGACCGCCAGCATCGCCGTGCTCGACCTCGCCATCGACCGCTGGGGGCAAGCAGGCGAGAATAGCGCGACGCTGAGCAGCTTCACCCGCCCCCGCGACCTCGATCCCGCCTTGGGGCCGGGCACGCGTTGAGGCCTTATGGCGCCGGGCTGGTCCGGGGCGCCAGACGGTTGCTTTCCAGCAGCGGCAGACCGCCTTCGGTTGGCACGTAGATAATATTGGCATCCTTGGCGTCGATCGCCTGAATTTGCAGATAGCGGAGATAGCCGTCGGGTCCGCCCAGGCTGTCCTGCAATATTCGGTTGGCACGCGCTGCCCCCTCCGCTCGCACGACCTCGGCATCCGCCAGCATCTTGGCGCTTTCCAGCCGGGCGCGCGCTTCCAGCACCGCTATCTGGCGCGACGATTGCGCTTCGGCGAGCGCCGCCCGCCCGGCCTGTTCCTGACTATAGACATTATAAGCGGGGCAGCCGGCCAGCAGACCGAACCCGGTCACGAAGATCAGTATGATGATGCCGACAATGGCCGTTCCGCTCATGGGCTGCCCCCTCATCCCTCTATTATGTCCGCAAAACCGTCGGTCGCGCGGATCAGCGCGTCCAATATGCCCGGTTCATTATAGGCGTGCCCCGCCCCCTCGATCATTTCGAAGCGCGCCTGCGGCCAGGCGCGATGCAGCGCCCAGGCGGTTTCCGCGGGGCAGGCCATGTCGTAGCGGCCCTGCACGATGACGCCGGGAATGTCCGCCAGCTTGCCCGCGTCGCGGATCAGCTGCCCGTCCTCCAGCCAGCCGCCATGAACAAAATAATGATTTTCGATGCGGGCGAAGGCGAGCGCGAAATCGTCGGCGTCGTGGGTCGCCGACAGCGCCGGGTCGGGCAGCAGGCGGATCGTTTCGCCTTCCCACACGCTCCAGGCACGCGCCGCCGCGATCTGGGCGGCGCGATCATCGCCGGTCAGACGGCGGCGATAGGCGGCCACCAGATCGCCGCGCTCCGCCTGCGGGATCGGGCTGACGAACCGTTCCCATTTGTCGGGATAGATGCGGCTCGCGCCCGCCTGATAATACCAGTCGATCTCGGATTTGCGGATCGTAAAGATGCCGCGCAACACCAGTTCGGTGACGCGATTCACATGCGCCTGCGCATAGGCCAGCGCCAGCGTCGATCCCCAGCTTCCGCCGAACACCAGCCATCGCTCCACGCCCATCATCGCGCGCAGCCGCTCGATATCGGCGACCAGATCCCAGGTCGTGTTGGCGGTCAGATCGGCATGGGGCGTCGATCGGCCGCAGCCGCGCTGGTCGAACAGCAGCACATCGTAGCGCGCCGGGTCGAACAGGCGGCGATGATCGGGCGATATGCCGCCGCCCGGCCCGCCATGGAGGAACACGGCCGGCTTCGCGCCGGGCGTGCCGGCCCGTTCCCAATAGATATGATGGCCGTCGCCGACATCGAGATGGCCGGAAGCGAAGGGGGCGATCGGCGAATAGAGGGTCCGGGCGATATTGCCGTCCCTGGAGTCATGATCGGCCATGCTTTGCCTGCCTTTCCCGAACTTCATACATGTGCGCACTATGGAATCTATGTAAAGTTACCTGTTTACAGCCGCTTATAGCAGCCGAAACTTCTGTAGGACAGCGATTGCGCGCCGTTTCGACCAGCGACGTGCAGCATCGACAGCCGTCATGCCGCAGGGTTGAGCGGCGGACAAGCACGGCGCATGATGGCGCGCCATCAGGAGGGAAAATCATCATGCGCGCCAGCCCCGTCATCCTCTGCCCCGCAATCCTCTGCCTTGCCAGTCTCGCCGCGCCGCTCGCCGCCCGGACGCCGAACCCGCCCGCGCCCGACTATGCCGCCGCGATCTCGGACGCCAAACGCCCGGCCGAGGCGAGAGCGCTGGACGAGAGCCGCAAGCCCGCCGAAACGCTCGCTTTCCTGGGGCTGAAGCGCGGCATGAAGGCGGCCGACATCATGACAGGATCGGGCTATTGGGCGGAGATCATGGCCGATGCGGTCGGTCCGACCGGCAAGGTCACCGCGTTCGAGCCGAACCAGTTCTACACCCAGCCCGAAGAACAGAAAAAATGGCAGGCGCTGGTCGCGCGGCGGCCGGATGTGCGATGGGTCCGCTACCCGTTCGAGGCGTTCAGCGCGCCGGCGGACAGTTTCGACTTCACCATCATCAACCTCAGCTACCACGATCTATACTGGCAGTCGGAGAAATATGGCATCCCGCGGACCGATCCGGCCGCCTTTGTGAAGAGGCTCTATGCCGCGACGAAGCCGGGCGGGATCGTGGGCATCGTCGATCATGTCGGCGCGGCGGGCGACACGCGGGCGATCGTGGACAAAGTGCATCGGATCGACCCGGCGGTGGTGAAGGCCGATTTCATCGCCGCCGGATTCACGCTGGAGGCGGACAGCCCATTGCTCGCCAACGCGGCGGACGATCATGCCAAGCTGGTGTTCGACCCGGCGGTGCGCGGCAAGACCGACCGGTTTCTGTTCCGCTTTCGAAAGGCGGGATAAGGCGAAGGCACCTCGCTGCGCCCGGGGCGAACGGGAAAGGCATTTGACCGCAAGCGGTGGGATGACGCCGCGTCGCGACAAGTCCACCCTGGCGCCCATGGACCTCACCGATCTCGACCGCCATGGCGCGGCGCGCCTGCCCGCTTTGCTGTCCCTCGATCAGTGCGCCGCGATCGTCGCCCTGTGGGACGATCCGCGCGCCTTTCGCAAGGAGGTGGTGATGGCGCGCCATGGCTATGGCAGCGGGCGCTATCGCTATTGCGCCTATCCGCTGCCCGATCCGGTCGCGGCGCTGCGGGACAGCCTCTATCCCGTACTGGCGGCGCAGGCCAATCGCTGGGCGGCGATGCTGGGGACCGGCGACATCTATCCGGCGCGCCACGCCGATTTCCTGGCCCGCTGCGCGCTGGCCGGGCAGGACAAGCCGACCCCGCTGCTGCTGCGCTACGAGGCAGGCGACTGGAATGCGCTGCACCAGGATGTCTATGGCCCGCATATCTTTCCATTGCAGGTCGCGATCCTTCTGTCGCAGCCGGAGCGCGACTTTACCGGCGGCGCCTTCGTCCTGACCGAGCAGCGGCCGCGGATGCAGTCGCGCGCCGAAGTGGTGCCGCTGGGCCAGGGCGACGCGGTGATCTTCCCGGTGCGCGACCGGCCGGTGACGGGCGCGCGCGGCGTACATCGGGTGCAGATGCGGCACGGCGTCAGCCGCTTGCTGTCGGGCGTGCGCTATATGCTGGGCATCATCTTCCACGACGCGGCCTGACATTGCAGGGTCAAGACCCCGGCCTCAGCCCACGTTCAGCCGACACGATTACATCTTGCGACAAATATCGCTGGTCGTTGCCAGAATCTTGCGACAAGCGGCTGCTAGGCCAGTGATCAGCTTCGGGTTTGTCTGTGGGGGTTTTCGTGCGTTTTTCTGCATCCATCGTCTGTGTCGCACTCATGGCCGGCGTCGCGCCCGGCGCGCTGATGGCGCAGGAGGAGCAGAAGGGCACGCCGCCGGTGCAGATGGACGAGGGCGACGAGATCGTCGTTACCGGCCAGCCGCAGCGCGGATCGGTGATCGGCGACGTCCAGCCCGAACAGCAATTGTCCGCCGCCGACGTGCGCGCGCTGGGCGTCACCTCCATTTCCGAACTGATCAGCGAATTGTCGCCGCAGACCAACGGATCGCCGGTCATCCTGCTCAATGGCAAGCGCATCTCCAGCTTTTCCGAGATCCAGGACATCCCGTCCGAAGCGGTGGCGCGGGTCGACATCCTGCCCGAACAGGTCGCCCTCTCCTATGGCTATGCGCCGACGCAGAAGGTGGTGAACATCGTCCTGCGCCAGCGCTTCCGCGCCGAAACGGCCGAAGGACGCGCGGGCACGACGACCCAGGGCGGGCGGGAAAATGGCAAGGTGGAGGCCGGGCTGCTGCGCATCCAGGGCGACAATCGCTTCACCCTGAACCTGCAATATAGCCGCGCCGCCGCGTTGCTGGAAAGCGAGCGGGGAATCACCGCCACCGCGCCGCGCCGCCCCTATGCGCTGACGGGCAATATCGTGGGCGCCGGCACGGATGGTGAGATCGACCCGGCGCTGTCGGCGCTGGCGGGGCAGACCGTGACGATAGCCAGCGTGCCGGGCAGCGCCGCCGCCACGCCGCCCACGCTCAATGATTTCGTCGCGGGCGCCAATGCCGCCAGCGTCAGCGACCTGACCCGCTATCGCACGCTCAGCCCGGAGACGGAGAGTTTTTCCGCCAACGCCACCCTCGCCCGCGCGCTGGGCGGGGTGTCGGCGACGCTGAACGGACGGCTGGAACTGTCGGACAGCGATTCGCTCCAGGGCCTGTCGCAGGGCGCGTTCGATCTGGCGGCGGGCAGCCCCTTCTCGCCCTTCGCCAATGACGTCACCCTCTATCGCTATCTGGCGCAGGGCGGCGCGTTGCAGCAGCAGACCAAAGGCACGACCGGCCATATCGGGCTGACCCTGAGCGGGCGGCTGGGCGGGAGCTGGCAATGGTCCTTCACCGGCAATGGCGACCTGTCGATCACCCGCACCCGCACCGATCGCGGCATAGACACCGGCGCGATCCAGACGGCGCTCGATGCCGGCGACGCCAGCGTCAATCCCTATGGCAGCTTCGCGCCCGCGCTGACCGCCACCCGCCTGACCGACCGCGCCCGCGCGGAAAGCCGGGCGGTGCAGGGCGACCTGCTGGTCAGCGGGTCGCTGTTCGACCTGCCGGCGGGCGACGTGATGACCTCGATCCGGCTCGGCGCATCGGCCAATGGCTTCGAAAGCCGGTCGGTCCGGTCGGGCGTGGCAAGCGGCAATGACTATAGCCGGGAGATCGGCAGCGGGCAGATCAGCGTCGACCTGCCGCTGACCAGCCGGTCGAAGGGCGTGCTGGGCGCGGTGGGCGACATCGGCGTCAATTTCAACGCCGCGGCGCAACGCTATTCGGACTTCGGCACGCTCTCGACGCTGGGCTATGGCCTGCGCTGGGAGCCGGTCAAGGCGGTGCAATTGTTGCTGTCCGCCAATCAGGATCGCGCCGCGCCCACCGGCACGCAGATCACCGATCCGCAGATCGTGACGCCCAACGTGTCGGTGTTCGACTATGCGACCGGGCAGACGGTGTTCGTGTCCCAACTGTCGGGCGGCAACGCCAGCCTGCGCGAAAGCGTGCGCGACCAGTTCCGCCTGAGCGCCCGGATCAAGCCGTTCGAAAAGCCCAATCTGACGCTGACCGCCACTTATCTCAACAGCCGCACCAGCAACCCGATCGCCGCTTTCCCCACGCCCACCCCGGCGCTGGAGGCGGCCTATCCGCAGCGCTTCGTGCGCGACGCCGACGGCAATCTGCTCCAGATCGACGCGCGGCCGATCAACTTCCTGTCGTCGCAGAGCGAGCAGTTGCGCTGGGGCTTCGACCTGTCGATCCCGATCAAGTCGCATGTCCAGAAGCTGGTGGAAGCCTGGCGCGCATCTGGCGGCAAGCCGGAAGACCGGCCGCCCGAATTGCAGGCGTTGTTCGGCAATCGCGGCCCCCGCGGCGAAGGCGGTCCGCCGCCCGGTGGCGGTGACGGCGGCGATCGGCGGCGCGGCGATGGCGGCGCAGGGCCGGGCGGTGGCGGACCGGGCAGCGGCGGTGGGCCACGTGGCGGCGGCTTTGGCGGCGGTGGGCGCGGGGGCGGCCAGGGCGGCGGGCGGATGACGTTCAGCCTCTATCACACCTGGCACCTGACCGAGAGCATCGCCATCGCGCCGGGCGTGCCGCAACTGAATCTGCTGGACGGCGACGCCACCGGATCGTCGGGCGGCCAGCCGCGGCATGAGATAGAGGCGCGGGTCGGCTATATGAACAATGGCATCGGCGCGCGGCTGGGCATCGACTGGGAAAGCGGCACCCATGTCGATGGCGCGCTGACGGGTACGGCGGGCGGCAGTTCGCGCCTGAACTTCGGCAGCCTCGCCGCCGCGAACCTGCGCCTGTTCGCCAATCTGGGGCAGGTGCAGGGGTTGGAGCGCAAGATCCCCTTCCTGCGCGGGGCGCGGATATCGTTCAACATCGACAATATCTTCAACCAGCGCCGCGAAGTCACCGATGCGACCGGGGCGACGCCGCTGCGCTATCAGCCGGGCTATCTCGACCCGCTGGGCCGGACCGTGTCGATCAGCTTCCGCAAATTGTTCTTCCCCAATTTCGCGGCGGGCAACTGGCCACGTAGTTAAATCCGTATTAGGGACATTAAAGGCTTTCGTTCCCCGGCCGTTATGAGGGCGTGTAACGGTTTGGGGAGACGCCTGTGATGAAGCCCGTCAGGATAGTGGTGGTCGACGATTCGCTCACCATCCGCGCAATGATCGAAACGCTGCTGGAGCGCGACCGGCGGATCGAGGTGGTCGGCATCGCCCGCAATGGCGAGGAGGCGATCGACATGATCCGGCTGGAAAAGCCCGACGTCGTGACGCTGGACATCGCCATGCCGGGCAAGGATGGCCTTATGATATTGGACGAGATCATGGACATGGAGCCATGCCCCGTCATCATGCTGTCCAGCCTGATGCGCGACGGCGCGCCGATCGTCGCCGAAGCGATGGACCGGGGCGCGGCGGCCTGTTTCAACAAGGCGATGATCGTGCGCGAGGCGACCCGCTTCATCGGCCTGATCCGCGATCTGGGCCGTGGGCTGGTCGTGGCGGATACCGCAATGGAGCCGGTGGCGATCGCCGCCTGATCGCGGGATTTTAGGGGGGATGCAAAAGGGAGGCGGGCGACTGCCTCCTTTTTTGCGTTTGGACCTATCCATTTTCGTTCAAGCCACCTCCCCTCCCTGAAAGGGAGGGGCCGGGGGTGGGTAGGCGCGCGAAGCGAGCCTCGCTATCCTGGCGTCATGCGTCGCATTCCAAAACATATGACCGCCAACGCGCGCGCAAACCGACGCCGAACGCATGGTGTGGAAGGCGCTTTCGCGCTACCGACCGCGATTTACGAGGCAACTGGTTGTCGGCCCTTACATATTGGATATGGCATGTCGAACCGCCAAGCTGGCGCTGGAGTTCGACGGTTCGCAGCATCACGACGCCCTCGCCTATGACCAGCGGCGAACAGCCTTTCTCGAAAGTCAGGGATGAGCCCTATTGCGTTTCTGGAATGGCGACGTGTTCGAGAATTTGGACGGTGTGCTGACCGTGATATTGGACAAGACCGCCGAGTGCCTCGGCGGAACCCACCCCCAGCCCCTCCCTTTCAGGGAGGGGAGAAGAAGGGAAATCTGACGCTACGCCACCACCGCCCGCCGCTCTCACCCCGCCATCGACCTGGGCGCGTTGCGCAGGGTGCTGATGTCGACCGATCCGGCGAACTCCACCCCCATCCGGTCGTCCTTCGACCAGCGCGCGGTCGCGTTGACGAACTGGTTTTCGGCCAGCTCGATCGCGAACAATGTGCCTTCGGGTACGTTCCACAATCCCTCGATCAGCGCGCCGGTGGCGGAGATGTTGCGGACGCGGCCGGTATAGACATGGCCGTCATGATGGATCGCGATCGTGCGCAGCATCGTCTTGCGTTCGGGCCGGCTGGACTGGAAGCCGTTGGCGCTGGCCGCGGTGCCCATGCTGCGCTGGCTTGCCAGCACGTCCGCGGCGGGCATCGGCTTGCCGTAGATATAGCCCTGGATATGGCTGCAGCCAAGCTGGCGGATCAGCGCCAGTTCGTCCTGCGTTTCCGCGCCTTCGGCCGTGGTGTCCATGCCCAGCGCTTCGGCCAGGCTGACGATCGCCTTGATGATCGCGCTGTTGCGGCTGCCCTTGGTCGCGGCGCCGCGCACGAAGCTCTGGTCGATCTTGATCTTGTCGAACGGCGCCTTCTTCAGATAGCCGAGCGAACTATAGCCGGTGCCGAAATCGTCGAGCGCCAGCCGCACGCCGATCGCTTTCAGGCGCGTGAACATCGCGTCGGTGCCGTCGTCGTCGTTCAGGAATACGCTTTCGGTGATTTCCAGCTCCAGCCGTTCGGGCGCAAGCTGTGCGCCTGCGAGCGCGTTCATCACCGTGGACGGGAAGCCGGGATTGGCGAACTGGCTGGGCGAGACGTTCACCGCGACGCGGATGCCGTCCTGCCAGTCGGCGGCGTCGCGGCAGGCGGTGTGCATCACCCATTCGCCGATCTGGCCGATCAGCCCGCTATCCTCGGCGATCGGAATGAACAGGGTGGGAGAAATCGGCCCGCGCACGGGATGGTTCCAGCGCAGCAACGCTTCGTAACCGGTGATCTGCTCGGTCTTGGACGACACCACCGGCTGATAGACCAGATGCAGGCCGTCGGCGGCGAGCGCGCGGCGCAGATCTTCCTCCAGCGCGCGGCGATCCTCCGCATCGGCATGCATGTCGGACGAATAGAAGCGATGGACGCCGCGGCCATTGCCCTTGGCGGCGTAGAGGGCGAGGTCGGCATTGCGGATCAGCGCGTCGGCGGTGACGCCGTCCTGCGGGCAACAGCTGATGCCGATCGACACGCCGATGACCACGGCGGTCCCTTCGATCATATAGGGCTGCGAGATCGACGCAATGATCGCCTGCGCCAGCTGGGCCAGCGCGGCCTGATCGTGGCGGCCGGGCAGCAGCAGCTTGAATTCGTCGCCGCCCTGGCGCCCGACCAGCCCCTTGTCGCCGACCACGCGCTGCAACCGCTGGCTGACCTGGCGCAGCAGCGTGTCGCCGGCGGGGTGGCCGAGCGTGTCGTTGACGATCTTGAACCGGTCGAGGTCCAGCATCATCAGCGCGCATTCGCCCGGCTTGCCGTGGCGGGCGGCCACCGCCTGCTCCAGCGAACTGAGCATCTGGATGCGGTTGGCGAGGCCGGTCAGCGAATCGAACTGGGCCAGGCGCGTCACTTCCGCCTGGCTGCGGCGCATTTCGGTGAGATCGGTGCCCGACCCGCGAAAGCCGTGGAACTGGCCATATTCGTTGAAGACCGGCTGGCCGGAAATCGACCACCACCGTTCTTCCTTCGCCAGCGCCGCGCAGACCGCCAGGTCGGAAAAGCCGGTGCGAGCGGACAGGTGGAAACCCAGCGTGCGTTCGCCATCGCCCTGCTTCTTGTCGCCGGGGCGGATGATCTCCGTGATCGGCCGTCCGATCAGCCCGTCGCCGGGCGCATCCAGCGTCTGCGCCAGGGCGTCGCTGATATAGGTGAGGCAACCCGTCCGGTCGGTTTCCCAGAACCAGCCGCGCCCGGTGCGTTCATGTTCCTGCAAGAGCCGGTCGGAGCGTTGCGCGCGCAGATCCTGGCTGTGGCGGACAATCGCCCGGTCGCGATCCGCGGTCGCTTGACGCACCGTCGCCAGCAGCATCACCAGCACACAACTGAACAGCAGCCCGACCTGCGCCATGCCGGTCTTTTCCACCACCGACACCAGCAGCGCGCCGAGAAAATAGCTGATCCCCAGCAGTCGACGGTCGCCGAAGATGCACACCGCCAGCAGCGCCACCGCCAGTTCCGGCACCGCCGCCAGAAACAGCGCGTCGGTCGCCGCCTTGGCTTCATAGCCCAGCCACAGGCTGAAGGTCAGGCCCGACAGGAACACCATCGGCAGCATCATCCAGTTCTGGACATGCGGCATCTGGCGCTGGAACCAGGACCGGCGCGGCGCGAGCATCAGGGCGCCGTCGATGGCCAACATGGCGACCATCAGGCCCACTTGCGCGATATCGCCGGAATAGAAGGGCAGGTTGAGCAGCGCGACGACGCAGATCTTGGCCAGCAGGATCAGCGGCCACAGCCGCGCGATATGGATGAAGGCGCCGGAAATCCAGGACGCCGACACTTCGGTCCCGCTTTCCGACAGGCCGAGTGCGACCATCAGCGTCATCGGGCGGGACGGGTTATCGGTCAGGGATGCGCGGAGCGGGGACATGCGCCATTTGGTAACGCAAACTCCTTGCCAGAGAATTACTGCTGGCGGGTCATGACGATCCATAATGGTGCAGGTCGGACCTGCACCAAAGGGAAGGTCAGACGCGCATCGGCATCAATACGTAAAGCGCTGGACTGGCGTCATTTTCCCGGATCAGCGTGGGCGCGGCCGCATCAGCCAGATGCAATTCGACCAGGTCACTGTCGATCTGCCCCAATATGTCGAGCAGATAGCGCGCATTGAAGCCGATATCGAAACCGTCGCCCTGGAAGGCGCCGGGCACTTCTTCGGCCGCCGTGCCGTTTTCTGGGCTGGTGACGGACAGGGTGATCTTGTCCTTGTCCAGGCTCATCTTGACCGCGCGGGTCTTTTCGGTGGCGATGGTGGCGACGCGGTCGACGCCTTCCTCGAAGCTGCGCGGATCGATCTTGAGCAGCTTGTCGTTCGCGGTCGGAATGACGCGGCTATAGTCGGGGAAGGTGCCGTCGATCAGCTTGCTGGTCAGGATCGCGCTGCCCAGGCCGAAGCGGATCTTGCTGGCCGACAGGTTGATCTGCACCGAACCTTCCACCTCGTCCAGAAGCTTGCGCAGTTCGCCGATGCACTTGCGCGGGATGATGATGCCGGGCATCCCCTCCGCACCGTCCGGGCGGGTTACGGTGACGCGGGCCAGGCGATGGCCGTCGGTCGCCGCGGCCTTCAGCACCGGCTGATCCTCGTCGGACACATGGAAATAGATGCCGTTCAGATAATAGCGCGTCTCTTCGGTCGAAATGGCGAAGCGCGTCTTGTCGATGATCTGCTTCAACGTCTCCGCGGGCAGCTCGAAACGGGTCGGCAGGTCGCCTTCCGCGATCACCGGGAAATCGTCGCGCGGCAGGGTCGACAGGTTGAAGCGGGCGCGACCGGCCTGGATCAGCATCTTGCCTTCGGCCGCCTGCAGCGACACCTGGCTGCCTTCGGGCAGCTTGCGCGCGATGTCGAACAGGGTGTGGGCCGAAATGGTGGTCGCCCCGGCCTGTTCCACCTGCGCCGAGACGCTTTCGACGATCTGGAGGTCGAGATCGGTCGCCATCAGCTTGATCGCACCGTCGGCCGACGCCTCGATCAGCACGTTCGAAAGGATGGGGATGGTATTGCGCCGCTCGACCACCGACTGGACGTGGCTCAGGCTCTTGAGGAGCGTTGCGCGTTCGATGGTGGCCTTCATGTCCCTGTTCTGTCCGTTTCTTTTTAAGCCGATAGCCGAGGATTCGGTCGAATCCCGGCGACAATGATGGATGCTTCTTCATAACCGCTATGACGGCTTGGGCAAGCACCGCCTTCGCGCTTTTGATCGGGCCGGGGTTGCAAAAGGGGACGGCATGGGCTTTGCCCGCATCATGCCTCGCTTCATCGCCCTGCTGATCCTGTCGCTGCTGGCGGCGTCGCCGGCCCTGGCGCGCGATTCGCTGGGCATTTTCGAGGGTTGGGGCGCTTTTCGCGATCCCGGCGCGGGGCAGAACGGGCCGCGCTGCTATGCCATCGCCCAGCCCGCCGCGCGGAGAGGACAGACGCCCAAGGGGTTCGTCGCGGTCGGCACCTGGCCGCGCCAGCGGGTGCGCGGACAATTGCATATCCGCCTGAGCCGCGCGCTGGCGGCCAGGGCGCCGGTCACGCTGACCGTGGGCGAGCGCCGCTTCGCGCTGGTCGCCGGGCAGATGGACGCCTGGGCGCCCGATGCCCGCGGCGACGCGCAGATCGTGGCGGCGATGCGATCGGCCAGCAGTATGAGCGTGGCAGGCGTGGGCGCAGACGGGCGCGGCTTTGCCGACAGCTATGCGCTGCGCGGCGCGGCGACGGCGATGGACGCGGCGGCGCTGGGCTGCGCCAAACTGCGTTAGGCGGCCGCGCTTCCAAAATCCGCAAAAATCGGCTAAGGGCGCGCCATGCAATCAGCCGCCAGCCCGCTCATGCCGATTCCCGGCCTTATCGACCCTGTGCCCGTGCCGCGCGCGGTGACGCCGCGTGAAGACGGGCGCACCGACCTGATGGGCCTGTCGCGCCCGCAGATCAAAGCCGTGCTGGAAGAGGCCGGGCTGGACGTGAAGGCCGCCAAGCTGCGCTCCAAGCAATTGTTCCACTGGCTCTATCATCGCGGCACCACCGATTTCGACGCCATGACCGACCTCGCCAAGCCGATGCGCGGCTGGATGGCCGAACGCTTCGTCGTCGGCCGCCCGCAGGTGGTCGAAGCGCAGGTGTCGAGCGACGGCACGCGCAAATGGCTGCTGCGGTCCGACGATGGGCAGGACTATGAAATGGTCTTCATCCCCGATGCGGATCGCGGCACGCTCTGCGTCTCCAGCCAGGTCGGCTGTACATTGAATTGCAGCTTCTGCCACACCGGCACGATGCGGCTGGTGCGCAACCTGACGCCGGGCGAAATTGTGGGGCAGGTGATGTTGGCGCGCGATTCGCTGGGCGAATGGCCCAAGGGTGATATGGCCGTTGCCAATGACGTCGATGAGGATGACGACGCGCCGCAATATACGGCGGACGGGCGAATGCTGACCAACATCGTGATGATGGGCATGGGCGAGCCGCTCTATAATTTCGATCATGTCCGCGACGCGTTGAAGCTGGTCATGGACGGCGACGGGCTGGCGCTGTCGAAGCGCCGCATCACCCTTTCTACGTCAGGCGTGGTGCCGATGATGGCGCGCGCGGCCGAGGAGATCGGCGTCAACCTGGCCGTCTCTCTGCATGGCGTGACCAAGGCCGTGCGCGACGAACTGGTGCCCTTGAACCGCAAATATGGGATCGAGGAACTGCTCCAGGCCTGCGCCGACTATCCCAAGGCGAACAATGCCCGGCGCATCACCTTCGAATATGTGATGATCCGCGACAAGAATGATAGCGACGAGGATGCGCGCGAACTGGTCCGGCTGATCCGCAAATATAAGCTGCCGGCCAAGGTCAACCTGATCCCGTTCAACCCCTGGCCGGGCACCGACTATGAATGTTCGACGCCGGAGCGGATTCGCGCGTTCAGTTCCATCGTGTTCGAAGGCGGCATCAGCGCGCCGGTGCGCACCCCGCGCGGGCGCGACATCATGGCGGCCTGCGGCCAGCTCAAGTCGGCGAGCGAGAAGAAGAGCAAGGCGGAGATGAAGCGCCTTTCCGAAGAGAAGCAAGCCGCGCTCGGATGATCGCGGGACGATAGGCTGCGCCATTGGCGCAGGACGACAAGCCCCGCCCGCAACGGCGGGGCTTTTCTGTTGGGGAAGATAATGACCGATGCCGAGATAGAGGCGCTGGCGACGGCCTTTTGCGCCTGTACGCTGCCCAAGGAAAGCTGGACCCATGGCGCGCATTTCGCGACCGCGCTGTGGTTTATCCTCACGCGCCCGGACGTGCAGCCCGAACGGGACATGCCCGGCATGATCCGCCGCTATAATGCAAGCGTAGGCGGGGTGAACAGCGCGACGAGCGGCTATCATGAGACGATCACCCACGCCTCGCTGCACATGGCGCGCCGCCTGCTCGCCGGATTGCCGGCCGATGTGACGCCGACGACTGCCTATATCGCGCTGATGGCCTCACCGCTGGGGGACAAGGACTGGCTCTTCACTTACTGGTCGCGCGACGTGCTGATGGCAACGACGGCGCGGCTGGGCTGGGTCGCGCCCGACCTCCAGCCGCTGCCTGCCTGGACGGACAATATAGAAAAAGGGCGGCCCCTTGCAGGACCGCCCCTTCCCTGATTCCGATCGAGAGGGATCAGAAGCGGAAGCCGATGCCGACCACCGCGGCGTCGCGGCCGCCGATGTTCTGCTCATACTCGGTGCGCTGATATTCGGCCGAGATATAGGTGTTCGGGGTCGCGGCGAACTCAAGGCCGCCACCGTAGCGCACGCCTTCCAAGCCGGCACCGTCGCCGTCGACTTCGAAGCGGGTCGAGGCATAGCCGACCTTGCCGAAGGCGAGGACGCGCGGCGTCACAACGTAACCGGCGCGCAGCGAGGCGGCGATGTCACGGCTGACGTCCAGGCCGCTGTCGTCGACAGTGCTGTCGCCCAGGCTAACTTCCACGCCGCCGACGATACGGGGCGCGAGAGCCAGGTCGTAGCCGGCGCTGACGCCGTAGGAAAAGCCTTCTTCGCCGCCGATCTTGTCATAGCCCGCCGTCACGCCCGCGCGCGGCCCGGTGAAGGGCGCAGCGTCCTGAGCGAAAGCAGGAGCCGAAACAACGGTGGCAGCAGCAATAGCTGCGAAAATCACAGTCTTCATAAAGTCCTCATTTATTATCTTGTCGCCGTGACTTAGACATTCATCCGGCGTTCAGGTTTGATGCAAAGCAACCATGAACTTATTCTCACGATAGCTCCTGCGACTCTTCTCTCCATTATCGGGAGATCAAGAGCATGATCTGCATCATGATCACGCAGCAGCCATCTAGGATCGCAAGATTGAGTTGCAAAGGGGGTCTGCCTTTATTTCAATTAATTTCGGGGCTTGTGTTGCAAAAGTGTGACATCGCCCCCGCCGGGATGAAGGGACGCCAGCCACGCGCCCGCTCGCAATGGCCTGTAACCAGAGCAGGTCGAGGACCGAATAGTGGACTATTGCCTCAGATGGGATAGGATCACCGCCATGGACAGCCCGACCCCCACGGTAGCCGGCGACGTCAAGCGCCACCGCCTGTCCACCCGGCTATGGCACTGGGCCAATGCGCTGCTGCTCTATACCCTGTTCGCCAGTGGCCTGGGCATCTTCAACGCCCATCCCCGGCTTTATTGGGGGCAATATGGCGCAAACCTGGACCATGCCTGGCTGACGCTGGCGCGCTTCCCCGGCTGGATCACCCTGCCCGGCCATTACAGCCTGGCCCTGTCGCGCCACTGGCATCTGGCCGCCGCGCCGCTCTTCGCCTTCGCGCTGCTCGCCTACATGCTCTGGAGCCTCGCCAACCGGCACATCGCCCGCGACCTCGCCTTTCGCCGCGGCGAACTGGCCCCGCGCCATGTCTGGCAGGATATCAAGAACCACGCCCGGCTGCGCTTTCCCACGGGCCAGGCGGCGCTGCGTTATAATGTGCTGCAGAAGGCGAGCTATATCGGCGTGATCTTCGTCGCGCTGCCGCTGGTGATCCTGACCGGCCTCACCATGTCGCCAGGCATGAACGCAGCCTGGCCCTGGCTGCTAGACCTGTTCGGGGGACGGCAGTCGGCGCGATCGATCCATTTCATCACCGCCTTCGCGCTCGTCGCCTTCTTTCTGGTCCATATCCTGATGGTCGTCCTCGCCGGGCCGCTGAACGAGGTGCGATCGATGATTACCGGCCGCTATCGCGTGCCGGAGGATCGGCCATGATCCTGACCCGCCGCCATCTGCTGCTCGGCGCGACCGCAACGCTGGCCGGCTGCGACCGGCTGGCGCGCAACGAGACGTTTCGCGAGGCGCTGTTTTCCGCCGAGAATTTCCACAAATGGGCGCAGCGCGGCCTGATGGCCCCCGATGCGCTCGCGCGCGAGTTTCGGCCCGACCAGATTTCTCCCGTCTTCCGCGCCAACGGCACCGCCAATCCCAATACGCCCGCCTACAAGGCGTTGTGGCGCAACGGCTTTGCCGACTGGCGGTTGCAGGTCGGCGGCCTGGTCGCGCGCGACCTGTCGCTGTCGCTGTCGCAACTGCGCGCATTGCCCCATCGCGAGCAGATCACCCGTCATGATTGCGTCGAAGGCTGGAGCGCGATCGGCAAGTGGCGCGGGGTCCGCCTCAAGACCATTCTGGACGGCGCAGGGCTGCGCAGCAGCGCGCGCTATATCGTCTTCCGCTGTGCCGACGACATGGGCGGCGGGCGGCCCTATTATGAGAGCATCGATCTGGCCGACGCCTTCCACCCCCAGACCATCCTGGCCTTCGCGCTCAACGACCGGCCGCTGTCGGTCGCCAATGGCGCGCCGCTGCGGCTGCGGGTCGAACGCCAACTGGGCTATAAACAGGCCAAATATCTGATGGGGATAGAGGCGGTCGACAGCCTGGCCGCGATCGGCAAGGGCAAGGGTGGTTTTTGGGAGGACCATGCCGATTATGATTGGTATGCGGGCATTTGACGTCTGCGTAACGACATGACAAGGTCCCGGCATGAAGCTGTTTGAATTGGTTCTCAAGCGGTTGGTCACACGCGGTCGCCTGACCGTTCACTACGCCAACGGCAAAAAAATCACCGTGGGTCAGCCCGACCCAGCCTTTCCCGACCTCGCGTTGCGCTTCAAGGACGGCCGGGTGCCTTTCGACATCGTGAAAGACCCGCGGCTGGGCATGGCCGAAGCCTGGATCGACGGGCGGGTCGGTATCGATGGCGGCGGCATCATGGAATTCCTGTCCATGATTCGCGCCAACAACCCCTGGGAACAGGGCAAGTCGATCGAGGGCAAGAGCCTGCTCAAGCGCAGCATCGGCAGCGTGCGGCAAAAGCTCTGGCGCGCCAACCACAAGGCCCGGTCCAGGGCTAATGTCGCGCATCATTACGACCTGTCGGGCGCGCTCTACGCTCTCTTCCTGGACCGCGACCGCCAATATAGCTGCGCCTATTACCCCGACGCGGACAATGAGGCCGGGATCGGGCTGGAACAGGCGCAGGAAGACAAGAAGGCGCATATCGCCGCCAAGCTGCACTTGAAGCCGGGCATGAAGGTGCTGGACATAGGCTGCGGCTGGGGCGGGATGGCGCTGTACCTGCACCGCACCTGCGGCGTCGATGTCACCGGCATCACCCTGTCGGAAGAGCAGCTCAAGGTCGCGCGGCAGCGGGCCGCCGATGCCGGCGTCGCCGACCATGTCCGGTTCGAACTGATCGACTATCGCGACATGACGGGGCCGTTCGACCGGATCGTGTCGGTGGGCATGTTCGAACATGTCGGCACCGCCCATTTCCGCACCTTCTTCGACACATGCCGCAGCCTGCTGACGCCCGAGGGCGTGATGCTGATCCACACGATCGGCCGCATGGGCGGGCCGGGCGTGACCGACGCCTTCACCCAGAAATATATCTTCCCCGGTGGCTATATCCCGGCCCTGTCGGAAATGATCGCCGGCAGCGAGGGCACGCGGCTGATGGTGACCGACGTGGAGGTGCTGCGCATCCATTATGGCCTCACCATCCGCGAATGGTATCGGCGGACCATGGCGCACAAGGCCGACATCGTCGCCCTCTATGACGAGCGCTTCTTCCGCCTCTGGACCTTCTACCTTGCCGGGGCGGCGACCGTGTTCGAACATGGCGGCATGGTGAATTTCCAGGTCCAGTATAGCCGCGACCGCCGCGCGCTGCCGATCACCCGCGACTATATGCAGGAAGCCGAGGCGGCGCTGCGGGGGCGCTGAAAAGCCTGAACCGTCGCTGACATGTCCATTCGCGGACGGTTCAGTCGGCGCGGTGCATTCTCTTGTCCATGCTCCCCCCGTGACGGGCGGGATCTGTGAGGAGAGAAAGACATGAACCTGTTCTGGAAGGGCGCGGCCGCGTTGAGCCTCGCCATCACCGGCCTTGGCGCGGCGGCGGCGCCGGCCCAGGCGCAATATTATGGCGGTTCCGGCTGGCGCGGCGACCGCGACGGGCGCTGGGACAATCGCCGCTGGGACAACAGGCGCTGGGATGATCGCCGCCACTGGCGCGGCGACCGGCGCGATTGGCGCGGGTATCGCGGCCATTATCGGACCGCCTATCGCTATCGCACGCGCTGCTGGACCGAATGGCGCTACGACTATTATCGCGACCGCGACGTGCGCGTGCGCATCTGCCGCTAAAGCCGGCGGCTATATTGTACCCGTGACCCGCCCCGATTGAACCTTGGGGCGGGTTGCGGCATTGGGGACGGCATGACCGATCCCATGCCCGTGATTCAAAGCCTGTTGTCGGGCCTTCCCATCCTGCTGCTGCATCTGGGCAGCGCCACCCTGGTCTGGCTGGCGGCTCTGGGCCTCTATATGTGGATCACCCCACATGACGAATTCGCGCTGATCCGCGGCGGCAACGAGGCCGCGGCGATCTCGCTGGGCGGGGCGGCGATCGGGCTGGCGGTCCCCTTGGGCTTCTGCCTCGCCGGGTCGGTCAATGTCTGGGACATCGTCATCTGGGGCAGTGTAACCCTGGTGCTGCAACTCGTCGCCTTCCGCCTGGTCGATTTCCTGCTGGGCACCCTGTCGGCGCGGATCGAGGCCAATGAACGGTCGGCCGCGATCTTCCTGGCGATGATGAAGGCCGCCATCGCCTGCCTCACCGCCGCCGCGGTCGCGGGCTGAGGCGATGGCAAAGCGCGGCTGCGGCTGCCTGCCGTTCGCGCTGGGTGGCCTGCTGCTGGTCGCCTGGCTCGGTCAGGACATGGCCGTGCCGCCGCTCAAGGTCGAGCAATATGATCCCCGATCGCCGCGCCGGCCGATGCCCGACTGGAGCGACGAACAGTTTGTGATCGAGGATACGCCCGGCGGCCCTGCCGATTCGATGGGCACCGCCTTCGCCGTCGACCGGGACGGCGCCTGGCTGACGGCGCAGCATGTCACCCATGGCTGCGCGCGCGTCGGGCTGGAGGATGGCCGCTTCGCCCGGCCGGTGTCGCGGGTGATCGAAAGCCGCGAGGCGGATGCGGCGCTGGTCGCCGACAGTCTGCCCAGCGAAGCCGCCCTGCCGCTGTCCAGCCGCATCCCGCAACCGGGAACGCCGGGCTATCATATGGGTTTTCCCGCGGGCGAACCGACGCTGGTCATGTCCGAACTGATCGGCGAGGCGAGCGCGCGGCGCGGGCGCAGCGACCTGACCCAGCCGATCCTCGCCTGGGCCGAAAAGGGCCGCATTCCGGCCGGCGACGGCACCCTGTCGGGCATCAGCGGCGGGCCGGTCTTTGCCGAGGACGGCCATGTCGTGGGCGTCAACAGCGCCTCGACCGACCGGCGCGGTCGCATCCTGACCACCGCCCCCGACGCAATCGCCCGGCTGGCGGCGGCGAGCCGCGCGGTGGACGATCGCCCGGTTGCCTATCCCTTTGCCGGCCTGGCCGACGCGGAAAGCCGCTTTACCGCCTGGCTGGACCAGGGCGTGATCCGCCGCATCTACTGCGATGTAGATGAAAAGCGCGGCGGTTGACGGACGGCGACCGCAGGCGCTAGGCGCGAACAAACTTTCCAGGGATTTCTGACCATGAGCGACACGCCCCCCGATCATCTGTCCACCAACCCCAAAAGCCCCCATTTCGACATGGAGGTGCTGCAACGCGGCATCGGCATCCGGTTCAAGGGCCGCGAGCGCAAGGATGTGGAGGAATATTCGATTTCCGAGGGCTGGATCCGCGTTGCCGCCGGCAAGAGCCGCGATCGCCACGGCAACCCGCTGACGATCAAGCTGTCCGGCGAAGTGGAAGCCTGGTTCGAGAACCCGGCCGAGGGCGCGCAAGACGCGGCCGCCGCGGACAAGCCGGCCGACGCCGAATAAGCAAAGAGGGCGCCGCTGAGGGCGCCCTTTTTTCTGTCAGTTCATCACCGCTTCGCGCCGGACGTCGGCGATGATCGCGCTCAGCGTACGCTGCGACGGATCGGCATCGGCATATTCCACGACGAAGGGATCGGCCTCCAGCCGCGGCGCGGCCTTGCGCGCCCTGGGCGCTGGCTTGGCCTGCGCAACCTGGATCATGCGCGGACTGGCCATGACCGGCGTCGCGCGGGGCTCGCGCAACAGGGTTGGCGCTCTTTGCTCGTCCCAGACATCCGAATCGACCTTGGCGAAACGCACGCTCGCGCCCAGCGTCGGGTCGGGTGTAAAATCATGCAGCCGGGCCTTGGCCGGATAGATGAAGCCATAGGTCGGGTTGGTGCGCGCGCCCATCTGGCCGGTCGGGCTGTGCCACACGCGCACCTGGCTCCAGTCGCCATCCTCCGACACGTCGATCGCCAGCACATCTTCCTCGATCGCGCCGGGCACCGACCAGTTGGCGTGACGGATCAACACGCGCCGGTCGTCAAGTACCTTGCTGATGACCGCGACATGACCCAGCGCCATCGGGCCGTTGGGCCGGAAGGCGAGTACCGCGCCCTTTTTCGGCCTGGTCCCCCGCTTATACTGGCCGTCGGCCTGGTCCCACCAGGTCAGCGCATCGCCCCGGATCGCCACGCCCGATACGATCCGGGCATAGGGCACACATTGCAGCACCGCCGACCCCCAGCAGGGCGCGGTCGCCAGACCGGACAACAGCAAGGCTGCGGCCCAGCGTATCGCTCGAAACATCTATGCGATCCTACAAAACAAGAATCGCCCCACCGAGGATGACCCTAGGCCGCCATGGTTTGAGAAGAGGTTAAGCCCGCATCAGCGATGTAAGGGTTTGGAAAAAAGCGATCGATCCACGACAGTCGCGGCGTCGATCCAGCGTCGCGATCAGAAGGCGGCGTGCACCGCAGCGCCACCGGTCGTGTCGGCCGACGCGATCTGGACGGGCTGGTCGACGCCCTTGGACGGCTGGGCATAGATGAAGCCGCGCGCCGGGTTGGAGCGCAGACCCAGGTCACCGATCGGGCCGTACCACACTTTGACGTCGGTCCAGTCGTTATTGGCCGACACGTCGATGGCGCGCACATTGCGCTCGATGCCGCCGCGATAGGACCAGTTGGCGTGGGTCAGCAGCACTTCGCGGCCGCTAACCACCTTGCTGACCATGGCGACATGGCCGACCGGCATCGAACGGCTGGCGGCGAAGGCCAGGACGGCACCGACGCGGGGTTCATGACCACGGTCGTAGCGCCCCTCGGCCTGGCCCCACCAGGTGTTGGCATTGCCATGGATGTCGATGCCGGAAACCTGCCTGGCGAAGGGAGCACACTGAAGCGTGCCGGCGGTGGCGGGAACAGCGAAGAGGGTCGAGAGCGCAAGAATAGACGCCGCGAAAAACGCGCGAAAACCAACGACCATGTGATTGCGACCCCGACTTATTTGTAGGCTTGAACCCCGATGCCGGTCTTAGGGCAGACGCCGGACGGATGGACAAGCGTGGGGCGACGAGTCGTTTCGTCGATACGTTATGTTGCGGAACGAAAAACATGCCCAGCGGTTACAGTCAGTCGGGTCGCATCATCCAGATCGTTGAAAAGACTGGATTCCGTCCCCGTCATCCACACCTGCCCCCCACTTTCCCGCAAACGCTGAAATAATGCGCTGCGGCGGGATGGGTCGAGATGCGCCGCCACTTCGTCGAGCAGCAGCACCGGCGGCTGGCCCCGTGTCGCCGCCACCAGCGCGGCATGGGCGAGCAGCATCGAGAGCAGCAGCGCCTTCTGCTCGCCGGTCGAACAGAGCGCAGCGGGCTGCCCCTTGGCGATATGGGTGACGGCGAGGTCGTGGCGATGCGGGCCGGACAGGGTGCGCCCCGCCGCCGCATCGCGCCGCCGTTCGCGCCCCAGCCGGTCCTGCAGCGATTCGTCGGGGGCTTCGTCGCCCTCGATCGCGATCCGCGGCCGGGCGAAGGGTTCGTCGGGCTGGTCCGCCAGCATCGCGTTCAGCCGCGCCACCAGATCGGCGCGCGCGCCGGCCAGCGCCGCGCCATGTTCGCCCATCTGCGCCTCCAGCGCCGACAGCCAGGCGGGATCGGCCCGGCGCAGGTCGGCGAGCAGCCGGTTGCGCGCCCGCATCGCCGCGTCATAGCGGGCGCTGTGCATCGCATGGCCCGAATGCAGCGCCAGCGTCAGCCGGTCGAGGAAGCGCCGTCGCCCGCCGGGACTGTCGAGGAACAGCCGGTCCATCGCCGGGGTGAGCCAGACGATCGCCAGATGGTCGGCCAGCGCGTTGGCGGAGGAGGCCACGCCGCCGATCCGCACCTGTCGCCGTTCCGGGCTGGCGGCGGCGACGCCGGTGCCCAGCACCACGCCGTCCACTTCCGCCGCGATCCCGAAGCCGCCGCTCCCTTCCTGCCGCGCCATGGCGGACAGCGGCGCGCCGCGCAGCCCGCGACCGGGCGCCAGCATCGACACCGCTTCCAATATGTTGGTCTTGCCCGCGCCATTGTCGCCAGTCAGCAGGATGAAGCTATGGTCGGGCAGGATCAGCGCGTCCGCATGATTGCGGAAATCGCTCAAGGTAAGGCGGCCGATCATCGCGTGGCTGTAGCGGGCAGAAGGCGGAGGGGGAAGGGGCGGTTAGCGCGGGTCGTTGGAGGAGTGATTTGTCGCGGCACTGCGTCCACTCCCTAAACCCCTCCCGTCAGCGGGAGTGGGAGCGTGTCAAATTCAGGCCACTTCCAACCGGCCGATCCAAGCCTCCATTCAGCAGCGCTTGCGCGTCACCGCGGTGCCATCGTTGACGATGGTCAGCGCCTTGCCGTCCGGCGACGTGCGCAACGCCAGGGTGCGGGTCCAGCTCTGGCCTTCGCCGGTGAAGGCCGCTTCCACAGCGGCGCGGCCATCCTCGCCTGCCGTCACGCTTTGCACCGTACCGACGCTTTCGTGGAACAACAGCCGGTCGGGGGTGACGGTCAGTTCCAGATCGGCGCTGCGGTCGCCGCACCGGTCCTGCGCGCCGGTCCAGCGTCCCTGCATGGCGGCGGGGATCAGGCCGGCGACAGCCGCTTCGGGCGGCGGCGTATCGATTTTCGGCGGGGATTCGACCGGGGTGATGACGTTGGCGGCGGGCGGCGCTTCCTCCACATTGGGCAGCGTCTGATCCAATATGTTGGCGACGACGCCGGACTGGTCGGCGCTCTTATCCGACGACTGGTTGCAGCCGGCGGCCAGCAACAGGGACAGAAGCGTCACGGGTGGACATGATTTCCGCATGTAAGGAGGAACCGGCCAGCGCGCCGCCGGTTCCCATGCATGACTCGGCCCTGCCCGCATGATAGCGTCCGGGCGTTCACATAATGGGGAGTCGATGCCATGCCGGTGCTGGGAATGGGAGGCCTGTTCTTTCGCGCGCGCGATCCCGATGCGCTGGGGGCGTGGTATCGCACCCACCTGAATGTCGGCGGCGGCTGCGTGGTCGATCCGGCGGACACGCCCAATGAATGGATCTGGCAGCCGCGCGGCGGGCCGATGGTGTTCGCCCCGTTCAAGGCGGACAGCGACTATTTCGCCGCCGACAAGGCCTTCATGCTGAATTTCCGCGTGTCCGATCTCGATTCCCTTCTGGACCGCTTGCGCGCCGCAGGCGTTGCGATCATCACCAAGCCCGAATGGGACGATCCCGTCCTCGGCCGTTTCGCCCGCATTCATGATCCGGAGGGCAATGCGATCGAATTATGGGAACAGCCCGATCACCGTCCGACCCAAGGAACCGACCTATGAAGCGCCTGTCTCTTCTCCTCGCCGCCGCCGCCGCCCTGAGTTCCAGCGGCGCGATGGCCGCCCTTGCCGTCGGCGCCAAGGCGCCCGACTTCACCACCCGCGGCGCGCAGGCGGGCAAGACCTTCACCCTGACCCTGTCGCACCAGTTGAAGCGCGGGCCGGTGGTGCTCTATTTCTTCCCCAAGGCGTTCACGCCGGGCTGTTCGGCCGAAGCGCGCGAATTTGCGGAGAATATCGACAAGTTCAAGGCGGCCGGCGCGACGGTCATCGGCATGTCGGCCGACCCCGTGGACGATCTCGTCGCCTTTTCGACAAAGGAATGCGCGGGCAAGTTCGCCGTGGCATCGGCCGGGCCGGCGATCGTGACCGGCTATGACGTGGCACTCAAGATGCGGCCGGGCATGACCGATCGCACCTCCTATGTCATCGCGCCGTCGGGCCGGGTGGCCTTCGTCCATAGCGAAATGAACTATGCCGAGCATGTGAAGACCACGCTCGCCGCGGTCGAGGCGATGAAGCAGAAATAACATGGCCGGGCTCCTGCGAACACAGGAGCCCGGTTTTTCTCACCGCTTCACATATGTTCCGAACCAGTCGAGCGTCGCGTCCCACGCGGCCTTGGCGGCGGCTTCGTTATAGCTGGGGCGATAATCGGCCATGAAGCCATGGTCCGCGCCGTCATGGACGGTGATGGCGTCGGGCGGCGACTTGCCCGCCTTGACCAGCGCCGCGCGCATCGCCTCCACGTCCGTCAGCGGTATGCCCTTGTCCAGTGCGCCATATTGGCCCAGCACCGGCACCTTGAGCTTGCCGACCTCCTCGATCGCGCTCAGCGGCTGCAAGGGCGTCTTGTCCGTCACCAGCCGCCCATAATAAGCAACACCCGCATCCAGATCGGCGCTATGCGCGGCATAGAGCCAGACGACCCGCCCGCCCCAGCAAAAGCCGGTGATGCCACGCCGCTTCGCATCGCCGCCATGTTTTCCGGCCCAGCCATAGGTCGTGTCGATATCGGCCAGCACCTGCGCATCGGGCGCTTTGGACACGATGGTGCCGATCAATTGCTTGAAATCAGCGACCTTGGTCGCGTCGCCGTGGCGGGCGAACAGGTCGGGCGCGATGGCGTAATAGCCCGCCTTGGCGAAGCGGCGGCAGATGTCGCGAATCCATTCATGCACGCCGAAAATCTCATGCACCACGACGATGACGGGCGCGGCCTTGCCGCCCGCCGGGCGCGCGACGAAGGCGGGCATGGCAAAGCCGTCGCTGGCGGGAATCGAGACATTCTCTTCCGTCAGTCCTTCGGCGGAGGTCTGCACCGCGCTGCTGGCGATGGGGCGGCAGGCGGCGGCGAAACCGGCCGCGAAAGCTCCGCCGGCCAATATGTGCCGACGCTGGAAGCCGGTGGTGCCGACCCAGTTACGGTCTTCGGCCAGCCGCTCCACGGGGGCCGCGTCATCCTGTTTGCGATCGGTCGTCATCGGCGCCTGTCTCCTGTGCATCCCCCGACGCGGCAGACTAGTCGTCCGGGGTCTGCGCGCAAGACAGGAAGTCGCCATCGGCGATAGGGGGCAGGCCTGCTGTGTCGCGCGTGTAGAGATAGGCCCAGGCCTCCACCGGCCCGTCCGCGGCCTGCACCGTCATCGCCTCGCGGCGATATTCATGGGGCTGGGGGTGATGGGCCGCGCATTCCTCATAATCGTCCAGCACGGCCAGGATCGCCACGGCGTCGGTCAGTGCGAAGAGGTCGCCCTGCACCCTGCCCGTCGGCCCGGTCACCAGCCCCGGATAGTCGGCCACCCGGTAAAGCGCGCCGCCGACCGTGGCGGGGCCGACCAGCCGCGCCACCTGCCGCAACCAGCGCGCCATCGGCCCGTCAAAGGTGGCCCGCAGCGTGCCATAGACGAACAGATGAACAGGCTCCACCGCGAGGTCAGGCATATTTCACCAACCTGCGGGAAAATCTCCCAATAGCGAGTCTATTCGCCAGCCTAGCATGATGCCTTATTGGCAAAGAGTCTCGGATTTCCGCCAAAAATCGAAACTGGCACGGCATCTGCAATTCCTGTGGGCATCAAGGTCGGAATGATCCGGCCATCACATCAGGGAGTATCCACCATGTCCATCGCCAAGATCCAGCACGCCGCTATCGCCCTTGTCGGCGCTTTCATCGTCGCCAGCCTGTTCGTCAGCGCGGCGATCCCGGTGTCGCCGATCGCCTGATCGCGCACCCCCCTTCCCATCATTTCAGCAGAAGGCCAGACAGATGAACAGCAGCTTCACCCTCGACCGCAACAACGGCAAGATCATGGGCGTATGCGCCGGCGTCGCCAACCGCACCGGACTGGACGTGACGCTGCTCCGCGTCGGACTGGTCCTGCTGACGCTCTGCGCATTGGGACCGATCGGCGTCGTGGCCTATCTGCTTGCGGGCTGGCTGGCGGAGGGCTGATGCTCGCCCGCAATCGGTTCACGACATCGCCTAATAGAGAGCAAATAAAAAGGCCGCTCCGGTCAAACCGGGAGCGGCCTTTTCGCCTCCTGACGAGTCGGGATGCAGTGCGCGCGCAACGCGCAATTAGGCATATAGCACCGAATAGAAAGTCAGCATCTGAACGCCGACCGCAATGGCCAGCACAGTACCCTGAAAGGCCTGCCGCATATTTTGCTCCATCTTTGCAAGAATTGTCACCCATCTGGGTGTGAGCGGGCCAATAAGCCCGTCATATTCTTGTAACAATCGCAAAGCACGGCATACCGATTGCACTAAATGCAACAGGTCTGTTACTGCAAAGCCACGATCATCGCCTGCGCCGCCGCCGGGTTGCGCTCCTTGGCGCCGCTGATGAAGAAGGCGAAGACATCGCCCTGCCCTGCGGCCGCCCTGGCCCGCCCGGCCCAGTCCTTAATCGCCGCAGGCGGATAGCCGGTCGCCTCGTCCGCCTGCGCCCGCATCAGCCGCATATAGGCAAAGCCGACATCATGGCCGGCGATCGCGGGATAGTCGTCATGGTCCGCCAGCACGACCGCCGCCCCGGCGTCGCGCGCCATCGCCAGGAAGGCCGGGTCGTCGAAACTCTCATGCCGTACCTCCAGCGCATGGCGCAGCGGCACCCCATCGACGCTGGACGGCAGTAAGTGCAGGAAGGCGCCGAAATCGTCCGGGTCGAAGCGCTTGGTCGGCATGAACTGCCACAGGATCGGCCCCAGCCGGTCGCCAAGTTCGGCGATCCCCTGGCTGGTAAACTTGGCGATGGAATCACCCGCCTGCGCCAGCAGCTTGCGATTGGTGCAATAGCGCGACGCCTTGACCGCAAACTGGAAGCCGTCCGGCACCGCCTTCGCCCAGCCGGCAAAGGTCGCGGGCTTCTGGCTGCTATAATAAGTCGCGTTGATCTCGGTCGCGGTCAGATGTGCGCCGACATAGGCCAGCTCGTCCTTCTGCCGCAGTCCCACCGGGTAGAAATTCCCGCGCCACGGCTCGTAGACCCAGCCGCCAATGCCCACCCTGATCCGTCCAGCCATGCGCCCTCTCCTCCGTCGCCATCCTGATCGCGGCAGCCTGATCGTCCGGGGCGATCAGAGCCAGCGGAAAAAGCCATTGGCCATTGTTGCGAACGACTCTTAACTGGGTCGCAACCAAGGAGACGCCCCATGTCGCTCGATCTCATCAAGACCGGCACCTATCTGTCCATCCACCTGACCGTTGGCTTCACCGTCGCCTATGCCATGACCGGTTCGATCGCGCTCGCCGGCGGAATCGCGCTGGTGGAGCCGGTGATCAACGCCGTCGCCTTCTTCTTCCACGAACAGGCGTGGAAGACGGTTCAGGCCCGGCCGCCGCGCGAGGGCGGCAGGCGATGGGTGCGCGATCGGGCGGTATTCGCGTAGAGCCGTCTATTTCGCCGTCCGTTTGTTGAGGCCGATCAGCCACGGCTTCACCCCGCGCGTGGGCTTGGGCGTGCCGTCCAGCCGCCGGGCGCGCAGGATGCGGATCGGCTTGACGATCATCTGCCCGCGCATCGGCCCCGACCCGCAGCAGGTTGGCACCGACAGGATCTTGCGCACCACATCCATGCCACCGACGACATGGCCGAAGGCGGCATAGCCGATATAGTCGCCGCGCGCGTCCATGTTGGGCGTCGCACCGATGGTGATGAAGAAATTGCCCATCGCCGAATTGGGCCGGTTGGGCCGCGCCATGGAAAGGGTCGCATCGCGATGCAGGATGCCGGTCCGGCTGGTCGGCTCATGCGGGATCGGCGGCAGCGAGCGACGGGCGTCGGTGTCGATCCCGCCCTGGATCAGGCCATAATGGGGATCGCTCTTGCGCCGCGCTGCCCGATAGAAGGTGACGCCGTCGAAGCGACCGTCATCGACATAGGTCAGGAAATTGGCCGAGGTGCGCGGCGCCCGCTTCTGGTCCACCGCGACGGTAATCGTGCCGGCCGAGGTTTCGATCGCGACGCGGGTGAAGCCGGGGGTGGACCGATTGGCCGGCAGCGCGACGGAGAGGACTGGCCACAGGCCGAGGATCAAACCAAGGACGCACAAGACAAAAGAACGCATCGGGCAACATATACTCGACAAGGACGGCGGGCGTCCAAGGCTAAAGCCGACGCACGCACCCCGCAACCGCCGGGCGAAGGATTTGTCGATGAAAGGAGGTGGAAAGCCCCTCCGCCGGAGCGGAGGTGGTGATCCCAACGGGATTCGAACCCGTATCGCTGCCGTGAAAGGGCAGTGTCCTAACCGTTAGACGATGGGACCTCATGCAGCGACTGACCGGGCAGCGCTGCGAAGCGAGGGCGCAATTAGGCGGGGACGGCAAAAGGGTCAACCCCCAAAAGGCAAGAAAATGACAATCCTGCCTAATCCGCCCAGGCGGCGTCCTCCAGATGCAGTTCGGCGGCCGGGCGGCTGCCCCAGTCATCGATCTTGGCCTTGCCCGCGACCCACAGTTTGCGGTCGCGCGGCGCGCCCAATATCGCCTGGCCCAGATCGGTTTCAGCCTGGCGGAAGGCAATCGTCTTGATCGACCGGCCATCCTCGCCGCTCATGATCGCGCGCAGATGGCCGTTGCCCACGACATCGGCCTTGATCACGCGCATAGGCCCTGCGGCGATCAGCGGGGCGGGCCAGCCCGCGCCATAGGGCCCGCCCTGCTCGATCGCCGCGACGAAGTCCGGGTTCACCCCGGCAGGGGCGAGCACCGCGTCGATCAGCAGCGCCCGGTTGTCGCGCGCCCTGGCGACGGCGGCGGACAGCCGGTCGTCCAGAAAGTCGGCGAGCGCGTCGATCCGGTCGGCCGCGACCGTCAGCCCCGCCGCCATGGCATGGCCGCCGCCCGCGACGAGCAGGCCGCTATCCTTCGCCGCCATCACCGCAGCGCCCAGGTCCACGCCGGAAATGGAGCGGCCCGATCCCTTGCCCACCCCGTCCTCATCGACGGCGATGACGATCGCTGGCCGCCCCGCCTTTTCCTTGATCCTCCCTGCGACGATGCCGATGACGCCGGGGTGCCAGCCCTGGCCGGATATCACCGCCACGGCGCGATTGCCCTGCGCGGCCAGCAAGGCTTCGGCCTGTTCCTGCACCGTCGATTCGATGGCGCGGCGTTCCTCATTATAGTGATCGAGCTGCGCGGCGATGCGGGCGGCTTCGGCCGGGTCTTGCGTGGTCAGCAGCCGCACGCCCAGATCCGCCTGCCCGACCCGACCGCCCGCATTGATGCGCGGGCCGAGCGCGAAGCCCAGATCGTGGCACAGCGGCGCGCGGGTCAGGCGGCTGGCGTCGATCAGGGCGGCAAGGCCGATATTATGGCGCTTGGCCATCACCTTCAGCCCCTGCGCCACGAAGGCGCGGTTGAGGCCCTTCAATTGCGCGACGTCCGCCACCGTGCCGAGCGCGACGATATCGAGCAACTCCATCAGCGCCGGCTCGCTGCGACTGGCGAACCAGCCCCGCGCCCGCAAGACCCGCACCAGCGCCGCGCCGAGCAGGAAGGCGACGCCGACCGCGGCCAGATGGCCATGCACCGCCGCGCCGTCATTCTCGTCCAGCCGGTTGGGGTTCACCAGGGCAAAGGCTTCGGGCAGCGAGGTCGAGCATTTATGATGATCGACCACGACGACGTCGACGCCGGTCGCCCTGGCCATCGACAGCGCCTCAAACGCCTGCGCGCCGCAATCGACGGTGACGATCAGGGTCGCGCCCTCCCCCGCCAGCCGCACCAGCGCCTCGCCCGACGGGCCATAGCCTTCCATCAGACGGTCGGGAATATAGGGTTTCGCGTGCAGCCCCAGATCGCGCAGCAACCGGATCAGCAGCGCCGCGCTGGTCGCGCCGTCGACGTCATAATCGCCGAAGATGCGGACATCCTCGCCGCGCTGCACCGCGTCGGCCAGCCGATCGGCGGCCGCATCCATGTCGCGGAACAGGCTGGGGTCGGGCATGAACTGGCGGATGGTAGGATTGCGGTGGGCATCGACTGCGTCGCGCGGACACCCCCGCGCCAGCAGCAATTGCGTCACCAGATCGTCGGGCAGATAGGTGGCGTCGCGCCCGTCGGCGTTGCCGCCCCGCCAGCGCCAGGGCTGGCCCGAAATCGATCGCGAGATATTGAGCGCAAATGTCATGCAAAGCCTCTAGCCTTGTGCGAGTCCCGTGGGAAGCGCGGCAAATCCTGTTGTAGGTGGAACCGAGGCAACTTGTTGAGCGTATTGCCTCTTTACCGCGCGTGTGGAATGCACGGTGCAAAGGGGGCATCGTAGGTTCATGACGAGACGACAGGCATATCATGTCCGGCGCATAATGGCCGTGGCGCTGATGACAGCCTCGTCCCTGCCGCTGATGGCCCAAGCCCAGTCGACGCCCGTACCCGATCCCAGTCTTCCTCATGAGGCGACCCAGGGCGAAGAGCCGATCCTGCCCGACGACCAGTTCGAGGCGCGGTTGCCCAAGGCAGGGACTCCGGACCAGGCCAATCCCGACGCACCCCTGCCCTCGATCGAGAGCTGGATCGACCAGCAGATGCCGCAGTCATCGAACGCGCCAACCGAATTGCCGCCAGCGATCGATCCGGCCGAGGAACAGGAACTGGCCCAGCCGCTGCCGCCGCTCGACAGCGTGACCGTGCCGACCAATGTCGCGGACAATAATAATGCCAACGCGAAGCAGCCCGACATACGCTACGCCACCAGCATCGAAGGGTTCGGCAAGACCGGGCTGGAGGACGAGTTCCGCGCCGAATCCGCGCTGATCGACGGCAAGGGCAAGGCGGAAACTGCGGCCATGGTGCAGGCGCGCGCGCAGGAGGATGAGAAGCTCGCGACGCGCCTCTTCTATTCGCAGGGCTATTATGACGCGACGGCGCTCGCCAGCCTGGACCAGGCCGGTGACGGGACGCTGAAGGCGGTGATCTCCGTAACGCCGGGCAAACGCTACAAGATCGGCGACATCGTCATCAATGCCGGGCCGACGGTGCCGCCTGGCCTGGTCCGCGACAGCCTGCCGCTCAAGACCGGCGATTATATCGTCGCGACCCTGGTCGAAGGCGCGGAGGCCAATGTCGCGTTGAAGCTGCCCGAAAATGGCTATCCCTTCGCAAAGGTCGGGGACCGCGACATATTGCTCGATCCCGCGACGGTGACGGGCGACTATACGCTGCCGGTGGATACCGGCCCGCGCGGCACGTTCCGCAAGATCACCACCAGCGGCGACAAACAGGCGTTCGGCGCCGACCATATGGAGGTCATCAAGCGCTACAAGCCGGGCGAACTCTATGACAGCCGCAAGGTGGACGATCTGCGCAAGGCGCTGGTCGCGACGTCGCTGTTTTCCAGCGTGTCGGTGGAGCCGGTGCAGACCGGCGAGGCGGGGCCGGACGGCACCGAATATGTCGATCTGGCCGTCGAGCAGGAAGCCGGGCCACCCCGCACGCTGGCGGGCGAAGCGGGCTATGGCACCGGCCAGGGCTTCCGCGCCGAGGGGACATGGACCCATCGCAATCTCTTCCCGCCGGAAGGCGCGCTGATCCTGGGCGCGATCGCGGGCACCCAGGAACAGGGCGCGTCGGCGACCTTCCGCCGGTCCAATGCGGGCAAGCGCGACAGGACGTTCCAGACCGGCATCACGCTCAACCACCAGAATTACGATGCCTATGAGGCGTTTACGGCGGGCCTCAACATCGGCTGGTCGCGCCAGTCCACCCCGATCTTCCAGAAGCGCTGGACCTACAGCTATGGCGCGGAAATCCTGCTGACCAACGAGCAGGTGGTGATCGACCCGGCCACCGCTGACAAGACGCGGCGCACCTATTTCATCGGCGGTCTGCCGGTGCAGATCGGCTACGATCGCTCCAACGACCTGCTCAACCCGACCAAGGGCTTCCGCGCCAATCTGCGCGCCGAACCGGAAGGGTCGTTGCAGGGGAATTTCTCGCCCTATCTGCGCGCCAGTTTCGACCTGACCGGCTATTATCCGGTGTCGGACAACCTGGTCATTGCGGGACGGGCCAAGGTCGGCACCATCACCGGGGTCAGCCGCGGCGATGTCGCGCCATCGCGGCGCATCTATGCGGGCGGCGGCGGATCGGTACGCGGGTTCGGCTATCAGGAACTGGGGCCGAAGGACGCGAACAACGATCCGATCGGCGGCCGGTCGGTCAATGAATTTGCGGTCGAGGGCCGTTATCGCTTCGGCAACTATGGCGTCGTCGCCTTCGTGGACGCCGGTCAGGTCTATGAAAGCTCCATGCCGCAATTTTCCGACATGCGCTACGGCGTCGGCCTGGGCGGCCGCTTCTACACCAATTTCGGTCCGTTCCGCGCGGACATCGCCATGCCGATCAACCGGCAGCCCGGCGAGTCCAAATTCGCGCTCTATATCGGCATCGGGCAGGCTTTCTGATGGCGCAGGACGACATCATGCCCGCCGGCGACGACGCAACCCAGACGATCGTCATTCGCGAAAAGCGCCCGCTGTGGCAGAAGATCGCGATCGGCCTCATCGGCCTGATCCTCGCGCTGGTCCTGCTGGCGGGCGGATTGCTGCTTGGCCTCAATACCCAGCCGGGCAAGAAATTCCTGATCCAGCAGATCGCCGCGCTCCAGATGGAATCGGGCATGAAGATCGAGGTCGGCCGGATTGACGGGTCGATCTACAGCGACATGACGATCCACGATCTGGTGCTGCGCGACCCCAAGGGCGTGTTCGCGGTCAGCCCGAAGGTCCATGTCGTGTGGCGGCCGTTCCGCTACGTCAACAACCATATCTCGGTCAGCCTGCTGGAAACGCCGCTGGTCGTGCTGGCGCGCAGCCCGCAGTTCAATGTCGTCGCCAGCGATCCCAATGCCCCGATCCTGCCCGACCTGGACATCGACGTCGACCGGATGAAGATCGGCAAGTTCATCCTGGCCAAGCCGGTGATCGGCCAGAAGCGCGAGATCGCGATCGACGGCGTCACCCATATTGCGGACGGCCGGGCGATCCTGTCCGCCGATGCGATCGTCGACAGCGGCGACCGGCTGCAGGCGAAGCTGGACGCTGTGCCCGACCAGAACCGCCTGGCGATGAGCGGCACGCTGACCGCGCCCAGGGGCGGCGTGATCGCCGCCATGACCGGCCTGACCGACGGCGTCACCGCGACGCTGGACGGCAAGGGGACATGGCAGGCGTGGGAAGGGCGGGTCGTCGCGACCTCGCCCAAGGGCGAGCTGGCGAATATCGCTTTGTCGGCGCGGAACGGCAATTTCACCGCCAAAGGCCCGGTGCGTCCGGGGCTGGTCTTCGCCGGCACCGTCGATCGGCTCACCGCGCCGCAACTGGACGTCGATCTGTTCGCCGGGCTGAACGAGCGACGCGTCAATATCAAGGGCACGTTGCGCTCGCCCGCCATGAGCGCCGACGCGCAGGGGCTGATCGACCTCGGCAAAAGCCAGTTCAGCGCGCTCAGGATCAACGCCGCGCTGCTGACGCCCGGCGCGATCATGGAGAAGGTGAAGGGTCGCGACGTACGTGCCTCCATCATCCTCGACGGGCCGATGGCGACGCCGTTCATCGATTATGACATTACCGCCAAGAGCCTGGCGTTCGACGCCACCGGCATCGAGAATCTGAAGGCCAGCGGCCGGGCGGTGATCGACAGCGATCGCATCCGCATTCCGATCAGCGCCACCGCCACCCGCGTCACCGGCCTCAATGCCGCAGCGGGCGGCCTGCTGCAAAATCTGCGGGTGAAGGGCGACTTCGCCTATGCCGCAGGCAAGCTGATCAGCGACAATCTGAAGATCGACAGCGACCGGGTGGACGCCACCGCCATCGTGCTGGCCGACCTCGACAATGCGCTCTATCGCGGGGCGCTCAAGGGCCGGGTCAACGATTATAAGATCGACGGAGTCGGCATCGTCAACCTCAATACCGATGTCGAACTGGTGCCCGGCCCCAAGGGCGGCTTTGGCCTGTCGGGCCGCTTCGGCGTGCGCACCGCGCGCTGGGAGAATGCCTCGGTCCGCGATTTCCTGGGCGGCAATGCGGTCGCCAGCGGCAAGATCGGCATGACGCCGGAGGGCAAGTTCACCCTGGCAGGTCTGAAAGGCGCGGCGCCCAACTTCACCATCCACAGCGGCTCCGGCAGCTATGACACCGACGGGCAGGTCGCGTTCGACGCGACGGCGTCGTCCAAACAATATGGGCCGCTGGCGCTGACCGTGCGAGGCACGATGGAGCGGCCGCAGGCGGTGTTGCGCGCGGCGCGGCCCAATGTCGGCGTGCAACTGACCGACGTGGTCGCCAAGCTGAATGGCGAGGCGGCAGGATACCGGCTCGAAGCCACCGGCGGGTCGCCCTATGGGCCTTTCTTCGCCAATGTGTTGATCCGCACGGCGAAAGGCCCGCTGACCATCGACGTCATCAAGGCGCGCTTCGCCGGGGTCGACATGAACGGCCGCATCCAGCAAAGCGCCGCCGGCCCCTTTACCGGGCAGCTCGCCATGAACGGCTCCGGCATCACCGGCGCGATCCGGCTGGCGGCCGTGGGCAAGGTGCAGGGCGTGGACGTCAACGCCACCGCCAGCAACGCCAAACTGCCGGGCGAGGCCGATGTCGTGATCGGCCGGGCGATCGTCACCGCCTCCATGCTGCTGACCGAGCAACCCCAGATCAAGGCCGATGCGCAGATCGCCAACGCCGCCTATGGCGCCTATGTGGTGCGCAAGGCGCGGGCGCGGATCGACTATCAGGGCGGACGCGGGCGCGCGCAACTGGTCGCCGACGGCTCCAGCGGCGTGCCCTTCTCGATCGCCGCCAACGCCGCGTTGCGCCCGAACCTCTATGCCGTGGCCTTGCAGGGCAAGGCGGCGAACATCGACTTCCGTCTGGCCCAGCCGGCCATCATCCGCAGCGAGCCGGGCGGCTATCGCCTGGAGCCGGCTACGCTGGTGCTGCCGCAGGGCAAGGTGGACCTGGCCGGTCGCTTCGGCGACACGACCGTGGCGCAGGCGCGGTTCAAGGATTTCGACCTCGCCATCGCCAATATGGCCGCGCCCGGCCTGGGCATCGGCGGGCGGATGACGGGCACGCTGGACTATGCGCAGAAGGGCAGCGCCTTCCCGACCGCGACCACGCGCCTCGCGATCAATGACTTCCGCCGCTCCAGCCTGACCGCCGTGTCCGACCCGGTGTCGATGAGCGTCGAAGGCAAGCTGTCGTCGGCGGGCGGCGACCTGCGCGGGCTGATCCGCGAGGGCAGCAGCACGCTGGGCCGCTTCACCGCGACGCTCGCTCCTCCGGGCGCCGGTGCAAGCTGGGCCGAGCAGTTGCAGAATGCGCCGCTGGGCGGCGGCATCCGCTATGCCGGCCCGGCCGACGTGCTCTTCTCCTTCGCCGGCCTGGCCGACCAGCAGCTGACCGGCGGGCTGGCGGTGGCGGCCGACTTTAGCGGGCGGCTGAGCGATCCGCGGCTGAACGGCGTGGTGCGCGCCAATGCGCTGACCTATGAGAATGAGACGTTCGGCACGCGCGTCACCCAGATGAAGCTGGATGGCCGTTTCACCAACGACCATCTGGAGATTCGCGACTTCTCCGGCCGCGCGGGCGACGGCACGGTGCAGGCGTCGGGCAATGTCGGGCTGGCCGCCGCGAGCGGCTTCCCGATGGATATCGCGGTCAAGTTGAACCGCGCGCGGCTGGCGCGCAGCGAAGCGATCACCAGCGTCGTCAGCGGCACGATTAACATCAGCAACAGCCCGGCCAATGGCGGCCTGATCAAGGGCGACCTGAACCTGCCCGAAACCCGGTACAAGGTAGCCTGGCAGGGCGGGACCGAAATCCGACAGCTCGCCGGGGTGCGGCGCAAGGGCGAAGGCGGCGACGCGCTCGACCAGCGACTGGCCGCGCGCAAGGCGGCGGCGGCCAAGCCCGCCGACTGGAAGCTGGATATCCGGGTGAAGGCCGATAATGAAATCTATGTCACCGGCATGGGGCTGGATTCCGAATGGAAGACCAATATGCGCATCACCGGCACGACCGCCAATCCGCGCATCATTGGCAAGATCGAGGTGATCCGCGGCCGCTACAGCTTCTCGGGCCATCAGTTCGACCTGGAACAGGGCGTCATCACCTTCAATGGCCCGATGATGAATCCGATCCTGGCGATCAAGGCGCAGACCCGGATCGACACGGTGACGGCGGGCATCCAGGTGACGGGATCGGCGCAGCAGCCCGATATCGCCTTCATCTCCACGCCGACCTTGCCGCAGGACGAAATCCTCTCGCGGATCCTGTTCGGGGACAATGTCGCCAACCTGTCGCCGATGCAGGCGGTGCAACTGGCGGCGGCGCTCAACGGACTGCGCGGCGGCAGCGGCGGGCTCAATCCGATGGGCAAGCTGCAGGGCGCGTCGGGCATCGACCGGATCGGCATCGTCGGCGGCGACGACACCACCGGGCGCGGCACCTCGCTCGCCGTGGGCCAGCATATCTCCAACAATATCTATGTCGAGGTGATCACCGACTCCAAGGGCTTCACCGCCACCCAGCTGGAGATCGCGCTGTCCAAGACGCTGAGCCTGTTGTCGAAGACCGGCACCAATGCCGGATCGTCGGCCAACCTGCGCTATTCTAAGGATTATTGAGCGCAGCGCGAAGGACGACCGCCGAGGTGGAGCGGCGGTCGCCGTTGATCAGGTCAGCGTCCGGGGGACACCCAGCCTTGTCCATGCTTCACGCGCGTCAACCAGTTCGCGATCGCTGGCGGGCGTGCAGAAGCGTCGATCAAGCCAGAAGGCGCGCTGCGCTTCCGGCTTGCCGGAGCGGGTTCCCGGATCACGCACCATATGTCGCCGGATTTCGTCCAGTGACAGGAGATAGCAGGTTGGGCTGGACGATAGCGCGTCCGCAACGAAGACCCACCATGGCGTAACGATCGATTCGGGCTGAAGCCCCAGGCGCACATCGTTGGGTCTGGCGCTATGGGCCTTCACCTGAATGGGATGAACGATCCGCTCACATTGCGAGACGGCGTAGAGATCGGCCCCACGGGCGTTGCGGACGGTGAGCATCACGTTCCAACCATGTCGCGACAGTTCGCGCGCGACATGATAGACGCCGGCGTTGCCCGTCAATTGGCGTTCGTTGCTCATGCCCGGTCCATAACAGGCATATCTCTTTCAAATATATAACCGCCTTTCACCCGATAGCCGAGGCGAGCGGACGGTCTATGCTGCCGTCACGGTGATCGACTGCGCGTTCATCATCGCGCCGCCAAAGACGGTCATGAAGGCGATGTCGGTGGCGTCGCGGCCGACGGCGATGCGCACCATCGTCTCGACCGGCGCAAGGCCCGTCGAATCGACGATGTGCCAGGCGCCGTCGAGCCAGACTTCCACCACCGCGTGGAAGTCCGGCGGGTCGAGGCCGAGCGCATAGACCGACACGAGCCGCGCGGGAATGTCGCGCGATCGGATCAACGCAGCGGTGAGATGGGCGAAGTCGCGGCAGACGCCCTGTTGCGCGACGAAGGTATCGGCCGCGGTGGTCGTGATGTCGGAACTGCCCGGCACATAGACGAGATTGTCATGCACCCAGTCGACCAAAGCCTGCACCAGCGCGCCGCCCTGTAGGTCCGGGAAATGGCTGCTGACGAAGCTGCCGAACCGATCGGCCTCGCAATAGCGGCTGGGCCAGATGAACGGCAGCACCTCTTCGGGCAGGCTGGGCAGCGGGCTTTTCGCGAGGCTGGCGATATCGACCGGCGCCCGATCGACATCCACGGTGGCGCGGTAGGTGCTGAGCATCCGGCCGGTGCCGGTGCGGGTCCAGGTGCGGCGGCCGATGCCGCTGCCGCCCACCTTGTTGGTCAACGGCCCGGCATTGTCGATGATATGCGACTGGGTGACGACCCGCTGGTCGGGCAGCGCCGCCGCCTCGACCGCCAGCAGCACGTCGGTCGGTTCGGCGAAGTCATAGTCGAGGATCGCTTCGATGGCGACGCGCATGGGATGGGTTCCAGTGTGAGAGGGGACGGGTCGAATCGGCGCGCCTGACCCAGCATCGGGAGGCTGCAAGGGCTTAGCAAGGGGTCATAGGCGGCGGCCGGATGGATGGCCGGAAGGAGGCGGGCTTGGTGGGTCTGTATGGTGGCGGGCATGGGCTGAAAAGCCTGCCCACGCTTTATGTTCCGCCGGGTCTGCGGTGACGCGGACGAAGGCCGATCGATATTCAGCCCGGACAGCCTGCAAGGCGATTTCCCGCGCCGCCGCTGCCCAGATAAGTTTAATATGCAGGACTCCGGGTCACGAAAACCAGCATGTTCCGCGCGTCATCGTCCGAATATCGATCGGCCTGTGGCAGGACATCAGGCGATCAGAAACGGCAAGAATGCAGACAGCGACTGCACGAAGGGATCGGAGGGTCCGCGGCGGACGATCGCGGGCGTTTTGCCGGCTCAACTACGCATATTTCCCGCCTATCCTGTTCTTTCGCTACGCTACCCCGATCCTGTCGGAAAGTCGGCGCCCGCCCTTCCTACGTTCGGTACACGGTAAAAGGCCCGTCGCGCGGGGACGCGACGGGCCTTTTCAGAGCGTGATGCGCAAGGCGGGCGAGAGCCGATGAACCGCCCCCCGGCTGATCCGGCCGGGGGCTGTTTCAGGGCTTATTCGCCATCATCCTCCGCATCGGGTCCGGTGATCATCTTTTCTGCGACTTCTTCGGTCTTCCCGCGGATCGCCTTTTCCAGCTTGTCCGCCAATTCGGGATGTTCCTTGAGAAAAGTCTTGGAATTTTCACGTCCCTGACCGATGCGGATCGAGTCGTAGGAAAACCAGGCGCCCGACTTCTCAACGATCCCGGCCTTGACGCCGAGGTCGAGAATTTCGCCAATCTTCGAGATGCCTTCGCCATACATGATGTCGAATTCGACCTGCTTGAAGGGCGGGGCGACCTTGTTCTTGACCACCTTCACGCGGGTCGCGTTGCCGACGATATCGTCGCGATCCTTGATCTGGCCGGTGCGACGGATGTCGAGGCGGACCGACGCGTAGAATTTGAGCGCATTGCCGCCGGTCGTGGTTTCCGGGTTACCATACATCACGCCGATCTTCATGCGCACCTGGTTGATGAAGATCACCATGCATTTGGACCGCGAGATCGAGCCGGTGAGCTTGCGCAGCGCCTGGGACATGAGGCGCGCCTGCAGGCCGACATGGCTGTCGCCCATCTCGCCCTCGATTTCCGCACGGGGAACCAGCGCCGCGACGGAGTCGATCACCAATATGTCGATCGCATTGGAGCGCACCAGCGTATCGACGATTTCCAGCGCCTGTTCGCCGGTATCCGGCTGCGACACGATCAGTTCGTCGATATCGACGCCCAGTTTCTTGGCATAGCCCGGATCGAGCGCATGTTCCGCATCCACAAAGGCCGCGGTGCCGCCCGCCTTCTGCGCTTCGGCGATGGCGTGGAGCGCCAGCGTGGTCTTGCCCGAGCTTTCCGGGCCGTAAATCTCGATGATGCGCCCCTTGGGCAGGCCGCCGATACCGAGCGCGATGTCGAGGCCGAGCGAGCCGGTCGAAATCGCCTCGATCTCCAGCTTCTCGCGGCTGCCCAGCTTCATAGCCGAGCCCTTGCCGAAGGCGCGGTCGATCTGCGCGAGCGCCGCGTCCAATGCTTTCTGTCTGTCCATTGTCCCGTTCTTCTTGGAATCGATGAGGGAGAGCATTGCGGTCATCGGCCAGTCCTCTGTCAAGCGGAACGCAAAGGTTCCGTGGGCTGGACGATGATGTATCCTGTTTGTTCTTCAAGAACAAGAGGGGAACGGAAATTTCCTATCCCGCTCTCGAAAGGCCTTCACTCGGCCAATATCTTGCCCAGGGCGCGCTCGACCGCGCCGATGGTGAAGGGCTTGGCGAGCGTCGGCCGATCGGCATGGCCCGATGGCAGGTCGTCGGCCATGCCGCCGGTCGCGAAGATGAAAGGCACGCCCCGTTCGGCCAGGATATCGGCCACGGGCCAGCTTTTTTCGCCCTGGAGATTGCAGTCGACCAGCGCCGCGTCGAACCCGCCCTCGCGCGCATGGGCGCAGGCTTCGTCGACCGATGCGGCCACGGCGTGGAGCCGGTAACCCAAAGCGTCGAGATAATCCTCCAACATCATGCCGATCATCGCTTCATCCTCGACGATCAATATGCTTTTGGCGTCCGACATGCTGTGCGATCCTCGCTAATCCAGCCGACTCGCTAACCGATCACCGCCGACTTGCCCAGCATATTCACCTTGACCGAGATTGTCCTTTTCACCCAGAGCCGCCCAATGTCCGGCGCTATGCAAATGGCTTCCAAAATCGTCGCTCCATCGACAAAGCCGGTCATGCTTGACTTGTTGGAAAATGTTGCTGATATGTTCTCAACGCGATAACAAGTCGGGGTGAGGCAATGGAGATGGAATCGGAGACCTATCGGCTCGGATTTTCCACCTGGTTGCGAACGGGCCGCTGGCCGATTGCTGCACAGCGCGATGACGTTGAACTGAAGTTCAACCCCTATCACGATCCACGGAACGGACAATTTACCTTCGCACCGGGCGGGCCACGTTCGCTCAATAGGGTGATCGTCTCGCATGGGCGGCAACACGCCTGCGAAACGCGCGTTCAGCATTGACGAATACTGCATCGACGGAGAAAGGCTTGACGGTCAGCAATGCGGCCGGACGTCAGGCGACATTGCAGGATGCCCTGTATCGGCCGGGCGAGCATAGCGCTTCCATAATAGCAGCATCTCGCGCTCCCAGAGCCTCGCGCGGCAGCAATGCCAGCGCCTTCCACGATCCCATGACGTTGCAGCAGGCGGTTCCCAATCTTGAGGGTCGGCCGGGAGGCGCAATCATAGCGTTGGCCGACACTCTTCTCGATATCACCGGCCCAGCACAAGAATTGACCGCCCAAATGACGCGGGACTGGTCAAATCAGTTGATCAATCAGGTCCGGGCTCTCGATCCTGAATATCGTTTCGATAGCCTGGGTTTCCCGCAGACCTTGGAAGGCCAGATCAACCAGTTGAACACACTCCGCTTTGATCGGGCCGTAGCCTTTCTGCGCATGAGACAAGAAGTGAGGCCGCTGCAAGTAGAGATTTTGCGATTCATACAGCAACGAGTCGATAGGGCTTATGCAGATGGCATCAAGTTGCTACGCGCTGGTAAATTAACCATTCGACTGTCAGAACGGGAAGCTCTCGGCAATTTCATTGATCGAAGAGTACGGTTCGATCTGCGCAAGCAGTTCAGTCGGTATGGTATTGAATCGGCCGGAAAAGGGCCCGTACGCGTAAATAGAAGAGAAAATGACACTTCAGGAAGCGAACTGACCTTCCGGTTGCCGGATGCACGCATCGGAGACATTGCCTATGATGTGACTTTAACGCAAAAACCTTGAAAAATGCACAAGTAAGATGTTTTTTCAATACAGATTTCAAGCCCAGTCATGTTATTATCATTCGCCATCGTCAGGTCGGATTAAATAGTAGCTATGTTATAACACGACCGGAGACAAAAAAATGATTGAATATTTTGTTAGTTCTTATCGTAAAACCAATCCCTATATTCCAGATTCACTTAGCGAAATTTATGATATGCTGGGATCTATGATCTTAGGTGCCCCCACCTTTATCGACGCAACCGGGGTTTTCCACGATCAAAACATCGACACCGAATTTCATGCGCTGACCGAGGGGTTCGGGAAAGTGCGCAAGAAACTCGGCGAAGAGCGCTATGCGCAACTGATCGCACTCGCCGCGCAGGCGAAGGCCCTTTTCGCCGACGACCCCAACGATGACAACGGAAAGACCGATGAGGGCCGGGCTTTATTGTTCGAGATCGAAAAGCTGATCCAGGCAACACGATCGCGCCGCGTGGCTGCGAAGCGGAAGGACGATGACGGCGACGTTTCCGGCGACTGATCCAGAGGTCGCGTCGTCAGTCCCTCGATCACTTGGCCGTCGGCCGCATCGCCAGCGCGTCGCGCGCGGCCTCCGCCAGCTGGCTGACCGAGAAGGGCTTGGGCAGGAAGGCGACATGGGCGATGTCGATCGATTTGCGCAGCTGTTCCTCGGCATAGCCCGACATGAACAGCACCGGCAGGTCGGGATAGGCGCGGCGGGCCTGGGCGACCATCGCGGGGCCGTCCATATTGGGCATGACGACGTCGGAGATGAGCAGGTCGATCTTCTCCGGGCCGTTCAGCACCTCCAGACCCTGTTCGCCGTCATTGGCGGTCAGCACCTTATAGCCCTGCCGCGTCAGCGCCCGTTCGGCGACGGCGCGGACCATATCCTCATCCTCCACCAGCAGCACGGTGCCGGTGCCCCAGGTTTCGGGCCGGGGCGCAGGCGCCTTCACCGGGGCCGGCTGTTCGGCGTCGGCGCCGGCATAGACCGGCAGGTAGATGACGAAGCTGGCGCCGCGGCCCAGTTCGGATTCGGCGAAGATATAGCCGCCCGACTGTTTGACGATGCCGTAGACGGTGGAGAGGCCAAGACCCGTGCCCTTGCCCAGTTCCTTGGTGGTGAAAAAGGGTTCGAAAATCTTCGCGAGGATGTCCGGCGGGATGCCGAGCCCGGTGTCCGACACGCGCAGCGCGGTATAATCGCCCACCGGCAATATCTGCTGGCGCATTTCGCGCACCTTGATCGCGGGGACGGCGTAGGTCTGGATATTGACGGTGCCGCCTTCGGGCATGGCGTCGCGGGCGTTGACCGCCAGGTTGACGATCACCTGCTCCAACTGGCCCGGATCGGCGCGGATCGCGCCCAGATTACGACCGTGGGTCACGTCCAGCTTCACATTTTCGCCGAGCAGGCGCTTGAGCAGGTTGGAAACGTCGGCGACGATGTCGGGCAGTTGCAATATCTGCGGGCGCAAGGTCTGCTGGCGGGAGAAGGCGAGCAGCTGGCGGGTGAGGCCTGCGGCGCGATTGCTGTTCGACTTGACCTGCTGGATATCGTCATAATCGCTGTCGCCGGGGGTATGGCGCATCAGCATCAGGTCGCAATGGCCGATGATCGCGGTCAGGATATTGTTGAAATCATGCGCGACGCCGCCGGCGAGCTGGCCGATCGCCTGCATCTTGGTCGCCTGCGCGACCTGGCGCTTGAGCTTGGATTCCTCGCTATTGTCCTTGAGGCTGAGCAGCACCGCCGCTTCGCCCAGGCCCCGCACGCCGGCCAGACTGAGCGCGATCGGATCGTCGGGCGTGTCGCGCATCCGCACCGCGATGTCGCCGGACATTTGCGGGCCGACGGCGAAACGGCGCACCGCGTCGGCCACTGCCGCCTGATCCTCCCGCACGACGAGGTCGCCGGGATAGCTGGGCTTGTCGCCGGACTTGAGGCCCGCGACCCGCGCGAAGGCGTTGTTGACGAACAGGACGCGCCCGTCCCGGTCGGCCATGGCGAGGCCGAAGGGCAGCAGCGAGAGGAGGGTTTCGATATAGGAGAGAGCAGAGGTGCCGCCGCCGCCCGCCGGTTCGTCGATTAGCAGGAGGAGCATCGGCCCATCCTGCATCGACGCTTGCGATCCGTTGGGCTGGGCGGCGCGCTTCAAGGGCACCTGGAGCAGGCGCAGCGGCAGGCCGCCCTGCTCCTCGCGCGCCAGGAACAGCCGTCCCTTGTCGTCTACCCGCATATGGGCGGCGAAGTCGCGCCCGACGATATTGGCGTCGATCCGCCCGGCGGCGCGCAGCAGGAAGGCGCCATTGGCGGCGCGGATGCGCCCCTCCCCGCCGATCAGCACCGCCATGATGCCTGCTTCGCCGAGCTGGCGGCCCGCTTCCCCGGTGAGGAAGCGGTTGACGTCGTCCAGCGCGCTGGGCTGCCGCACCGGCGAGAAGCGCCAGAGCAGATAATCTTCCGACCGGCCGGTGCGGGCGACATCGACGTCGAGGCGCAGCGCGCCCTGCGCCACGCCCTCATGCCTGGCATCGCCGTCACGCCAGGCGGCGCGGGCGGCGGCGGAGAGGGCGTCGTTGAGCGCCGCGTCGGCAGTGACAGCGGGCGGGGTCGGGTAGCCGGGAAACCATTCGCCGAACAGGTCGCTGGCGCAGACCAGCCGTCCGCCCCGATCGGTGACGGCGATCGCCATGCTCGACGCATCGGCCGCGGCGCGGGCCACGGTCCAGTCGGGCGTAGCCTCCCGGTCCGAAATCTGGGGCGGATAGAGATGCTGATACCAGGTCAGCAGCGCTGCTGCGGTCAGGATCGTCGCGGCGAAACCGGCGGCGAGCGGCCAACTGCCCACCGCGTAGAGGACGAGCGCGGCGGAGGCCAGGGCGGCGAGGATCAGCAGCGGCAGCGCCAAGCGCGAGCGCGGCTGCATCAGCCAGGCCTCTTCACCTCTTTTCAACCCGACACCTCTGATACGAAACTGGACCTGAATGTTCCGCCGATCAGACGCCGGCGGCCTTCTCCAATGCGCCGCTTTGATGGACCTTGCCAATCCTCAATTTGCGCGCCTGCCATTTCCGCCCCATGCGGCGGCGCCAGAACCAGTCGGCGATGACATAGCCGATGACGGCGCTGGCGAGCGAGATCAGGAAGAGGCCGAGCAGCATCGCGGGCGCCGCTTCGGACAGGAGCCATGTGGTCCATTGGCTGACCGATGCATGGCCATCGACCAAAGCCATGAAGCCGGTCGCATCGGCGCTGCGCCCCAGCATCCAGTTGCCCAGCCAGACCGACGCCATCAGGATCAGCGGTGTGGTGGCGGGATTGGAGAGGAAGGTCATCGCGGCGGCGACCGGGATATTGGCGCGGAACGGCAGCGCCAGCAACGCCGCGCCGGCGATCTGCACGCCGGGGATCAGCAGGAAGATGCCAACGAACAGGCCCAGCGCCACGCCACGCGGCACCGACCGGCGAGTGAAGCGCCAGAGCGAGGGTTCCAACACGCGATGGGCGACGGGGGCTAGGACGCGGCTCTGTTCAAGCGATTCGCGGGTCGGGCAATTGGCGTGCCACCAGCGGGTCAGGCGGCTCATCAGCCTTTGTCCCGCATGATGCGCTGCTGGTCGCGCTTCCAGTCGCGGTCCTTGATCGTCTCGCGCTTGTCGTGATTCTGCTTGCCCTTGGCCAGCGCCAACTCGATCTTGGCGCGGCCGGTGCTGTTGAAATAGATCATCAGCGGCACCAAAGTCATGCCCTTGCGCGACACGGCGCTGTGCATCTTCTCGATCTCGCGCTCGTGCAGCAACAGCTTGCGCGGCCGCTTGGGCTCGTGATTCTCGCGGTTGCCATGGCTATATTCGGGGATGTTGCTATTCACCAGAAACACCTGGTTGCCCTTCACCTCGGCATAGCTTTCGGCGATATTGCCCTCGCCCCCGCGCAACGCCTTCACCTCCGTGCCTTGCAGGGCGATGCCGGCCTCGAATACGTCCTCGATGAAATAGTCGAAGCGCGCGCGCCGGTTTTCGGCGACGATCTTCTTCTTGTCGAAGGTTGCGGGACGGGGGCGGGCCATGGTCTTGTCTATGCTTCCATTCGTGTCGGGCCAGGATGGCGACTATACGCCCCGCGCCCCTCTCCTATTCCATGCCTGCGCCCGGAATGGGCAGGATATGGTGTCGATCGCGTCGTTACACCAGCCCGGCGATTTCCAGCGCGCGATCGACCGCGGCCCGGCTCGATTCCGACGGCCAGGTGATCGGCAGGCGGACGTCGCTGGGCATGTCGGCGCGAACGCGCGTAAGCGCATATTTAACCGGACCGGGTGAAGAATCGCTGAACAGGGCATCGTGCAGGGGATAGAGACGATCCTGCAACGCCAAGGCGCCATCCCAGTCATGGCGCGCACAGGCCGCCTGGAAATCGGCGCACAGGCGCGGCGCGACATTGGCGGTGACGCTGATGCACCCCCTGCCGCCCATCGCGTTGAAGCCCAGCGCCGTTTCGTCATTGCCCGAAAGCTGGCAGAAGTCGGGACCGCATGCCAGACGCTGGGCGGTGACACGCCCCAGATTCCCGGTGGCATCCTTGATCCCCACGATCGACTGATATTCCTCGGCCAGGCGATACATTACCGGCACGCCGATGTCGGTGATGGTGCGGCCGGGCACATTATAGAGCACTATCGGCAGGTCGCAGCGTTCGGCCAGATAAGCGAAATGCTGATAGACGCCATCCTGATTGGGCTTGTTATAATAGGGCGCGACGACCAGCGCCGCGTTCGCCCCCGCCCCTTGCGCGGCATACATATGTTCGAGCGCGATCCGGGTGTCGTTGGAGCCGCAGCCGGCGATCACCGGCACCCGCCCCGCGGCCTGATCGACGCAGATGGCGATGACGCGATTATGCTCCTCGACCGTCATCGTCGCGCTTTCGCCGGTGGTGCCGCAGGGGACGAGCGCGCTCGATCCTTCCTCTATCTGCCAGTCCACCAGCGCGCGAAACGCCGCCTCATCGACCAGCCCATCGCGAAATGGGGTCACCAGAGCCGGAATCGAGCCCGAAAACATGATTAAACTCCTTCAAATCTCCGGGCAGCCGGGGCATGATCGATCGAGCCGCGCGCTATAGCGCGTCATTCAGGGCCTGATAAGGATGCAATTGCGATAATGTCCAGCATGCGCGCCACCACCCATGTCGAAAGTTATCTGATCCGCATGCCCATCATTGCCCTGTTGCTCATGACCGCCGGCGCCGGCGCCCAGACCGAGATGGTCCAGCCCGTACCGCCCGAATATCCCACGGCGCGCGGTCCGGTCGTCCAGCCGCTGCCTGCGCAGAATAACGGCCCCAGCCCCTGGCAACAGGCGCAAAGCCGGATCGGCGTAGCGCAGGACGGCAGCATCGCCGGCACGATCAGCCAGTGGCGCGCCTTGCAGCAGAGCGACGCCCTCGGCTTTTCCACCTATGCCAGCTTCATCGTCGCCAATCCCGGCTGGCCGGGCGAGGACCGGATGCGGCGGCTGGCGGAGACGGGAATCAATCCCGACAGTTTCGATCCCAGTCAGGTAGCGGGATTCTTCGCGCGCTTCCCGGCACGAACCGCAACCGGCCATGCCCGCAACGCCGTGGCGCTGATGCAGCTCGGCCGGATGGACGAGGCGCGAATCGCCGCCCGCAACGCCTGGATCGGCGGATCGCTCAGCCCCACCGACGAGGCGCGGCTGCTGTCGCTGTTCGGCTCCAGCCTGACGCCCGCGGACCATGATCTGCGCACCGACGCGCTGCTGTGGGCCAATGACAGCAACGGCGCGGCGCGGATGATCGCCTATGTCAGCCCCGCCCGGCGGCCGGTATTCCAGGCGCGTATCGCCTTCCGGCGCAAGGCGCCCGATGCGGCGATGCTGATGCAGGCGGCCGAGGCCACGGGCGCGAGCGATGCGGGCTTCGTCGCCGACAAGGCGATCTGGCTGCGCGACAGCGGCAACTGGGTCGCGGCGCGGCAATATCTGGCGAACCGGAGCGCCGTCGCCTACCGCCCCAGCAACGCCGAGAAATTTTACGAAATCCTGCTGGATCAGGCGCGCGCCGCATCCAATGACAGCCAGTGGAGCTTCGCCTACGGCATCGCCAGCAAGATCGACGATGCAGTCGCGCCGGGCACCGACATCAGCACCCAGCCGATCGGCGTGCGCGACGACTATACCAGCCTGGCCTGGCTGGCGGGCAGCACCGCCTTCTACAACCTCAATCGCCCGACCGACGCGGTGACGATGTTCCGCCGCTATGCCGATGCGGCCAAGTCGCCCCAGACCAAGTCCAAAGGCTATTATTGGGCCGGCCGCGCCGCGCTCCAGTCCGGCGATGCGGCTACCGCCAACAGCTATTTTGCCCAGGCGGGCGTCTATCCCGACCAGTTTTACGGGCAACTGGCGCTGGAGCGGCTGGGCCGCCCGATCCCCGCCCCCGCCACGGTCGAGCGGCCGGTGCCGATTTCCCAAGCCGAACGCGCCGCGTTCGACAATCGGACGGTGGTGCGCGCGGTGCAGGCGCTGGGCCAGATGGGTTATTGGGAAGACCAGAGCAAATTCGCCCGCGCCATCGCCAACAATGCCGACAGCGATACCGACCATTATCTGGCGGCCGAACTGGCGCAGAAGATCGGCCGCCCGGACATGGGCGTGATGGTCGGCCGCCGCGCCGTGTCGAGCGGGCTGACCGGTTATGGCCAGAGCGCCTTCCCCCGCGTTCCGGTGCCGTCCGAAGCGCAATATAACTGGACCATGGTCCATGCCATCGCCCGGCAGGAAAGCCAGTTCGACAAGCAGATCGTCAGCCATGCCGGCGCGCGCGGCCTGATGCAGCTGATGCCCGGCACCGCGCGCGAGCAGGCGGGCAAGCTGGGCATGAGCTACAATCCCGGATCGCTCAACGAGCCGAGCTACAATATCATGCTCGGATCGTCCTATTTCCAGCGGATGCTGGACTATTATGGCGGCAGCTACCCGCTGGCGGTGGCGGCCTATAATGCCGGGCCGGGCAATGTGAACAAATGGGTTCGCGCCAATGGCGACCCACGGATGCCGGGCGCGGACATGCTGCGCTGGATCGAGCAGATCCCGATTTTCGAGACGCGCAACTATGTGCAGCGCGTGCTGGAAAATGCCGTGGTCTATGAGGCGATGAACCCGGAGCGGGCGAAGTTCCGGGGGACCAATGCGGTGCTGAGCCGCTATCTGGGCAAGCAGACGCCGGGTTAGGGGTAGTCTTACAGGCTGCGTCATCCCGCTTCTTCGACGTCGAGAAGAAAGCGGGATCCCGGGTCAGGCGCGGGATGACGAAGATGGGAATGGGCAGTAGGGTGACGCCATGACTACCCCCTATCCCAATTACATCTCCCCCGAAGGCTTCGCGAAGCTGCGCGCCGAATATGACCATTTGCTAGGCACCGAACGGCCGCGCATCGTCGAGGTGGTGAGTTGGGCCGCGGGCAATGGCGATCGCAGCGAGAATGGCGACTATCTCTATGGCCGCAAGCGGATGCGGGAGATCGACTTCCAGCTCAAGCGCCTGTCGAAAAAGATGAAGGACGCCAAGGTCGTCGATGCCCGCCAGCAGCCCGACAAGGGCCGGGTCTATTTCGGCGCGACCGTCACCATCGCGGACGAGGACGACAATCACCGCACCGTCACCATCGTCGGCAATGACGAGACGGATGTGGACGCGGGCCGGATCGGCTGGGGATCGCCCATATCGCGCGCGCTGCGCGGGGCGGCGGTGGGCGACCTGCGCCGCGTGCTGCTGCCGGCGGGGGAGAAGGAATATGAGGTGATGGCGATCGCCTATCCGGCATGACCGAGACAGCAAGTTGGACAGTTGTGGCGGTTTTGCGCTTTTCGTGAGCTGAGGAACGCAATACACTTATTCGTGATTATAATTCACGGATCGTGGCAACATTGCGCGGACGTAACAGAACCGAACCAGCCCCGTCCGTTCGGGCTGAGCCTGTCGAGGCCCCATTCTTCCCTCTTCGCGACATGAAAGAAGAAAACCCTTCGACAGGCTCAGGGTGAACGGGCTTTATTCTGGATTGCCGTGCGCCTGTCACCCCCCGGCAGCGGCAATGAGCCATGTGCGGAAATCGGCCATCGCCGGACTGTCGGGGCGCGACATCAGGCGGGTGAGCCAGTAGCCGCCCAGATCGACCGCCGTGGCGAAGGGCTGGACCAGGCGGCCCGCGTGCAGATCGGCGTGAAACAGGGCGGGCGGGGCCAAGGCGACGCCCAGGCCACGCAGCGCCGCCTGCACCATCAGGATCGAACTGTCGAACAGCGGCCCGCGCAGCGGCGGACAGAGGGCGCCGGCCGCCGCGAACCAGCGCGGCCATTCGTCGGCGCGGTAGGAGCGCAGCAGGGTTTCGCGCGCGAGCGCGGCCGGATCGGGCAGACGCGCCGCGACCTCGGGCGTGCAGAGCGGGGCGAGCGGCGCGCGCAGGATCGGGTCGGCATGGGTGCCATGCCAGGCGCCGTCGCCGAAGCGGATGGCGAGGTCCAGCCCCTCCCCCGCCAGATCGACGCGGTTGTTGTTGGTCATGATGCGCAGATCGATATGGGGACAGGCCCGCTCGAAATCCGCCAGCCGATCCAGCAGCCAACCGGCCGCGAAGGTGCCGACTACGCCGACATTCAATGTCTCGCGCGGGCGGCCGCCCTCGATCCGGTCCAGCGTCGCGCCGATTCGGTCCAGCGCATCGCCCATGACCGGCAACAGCGCGCGGCCTTCGTCGGTCAGCATCAGGCCGCGGGGCAGGCGGCGGAACAGCGGCGCGCCCAGTCGCGCCTCCAGCCCTGCCACCTGCTGGCTGACCGCACCCTGGCTGACGCACAGTTCGATGGCGGCTTTGGTAAAATTGAGATGACGCGCCGACGCCTCGAAGGCGCGCAGGGCGTTCAGGGGCAATTGGGCGCGGTCCATGGGGCAAGAGCCATAAGCCTGGCTCATGGCTCTGTCGAGAAATGCTGCTTTGCGGGCGGCCGCCCGACAGGGCAGCTTCGCCTTCACGAAGCAATGGAGGCAGGATCATGCGGAAAACGGCGGCATTGGCTATTAGCCTGGCTGGGATGGCGACCATGGGTGCGGGCAAGCCCGGCGGCGGCGCATCGCCGCCGATCGCGCCCGATCATGCCAAATGGATGGAACCGCAATCGCCCGCCCGGCTCTACGGATCGACCTATCTGGTCGGGTTCGGCGACCTGAACGTCGCGATGATCCGCACCAGCGCGGGGCTGATCCTGATCGATGGCGGCGTTCCGGAAGGGGTGCCAGAGATTGCGGCGAATCTCCGCCAGCTCGGCCTGTCGATCAAACAGGTGAAGCTGATCCTCTCCACCGAGCCGCATTATGACCATGCCGGCGGCATCGCCGGGCTGGCGCGGGACAGCGGCGCGACCGTGATCGCCAGCGCGGCCGGCGCGGCGGTGCTGCGGACGGGCGGCGGCGACCCAGACGATCCGCAGGCGGCCTGGCTGGATCGCTTTCCCGGCGTCGCGAAGGTGCGCGCCGCGCGCGATGGGGAAGTGATCCGGCTGGGCGATACCGCCGTCACCGCCCATGCCACGCCGGGCCATACGCTGGGCAGCATTAGCTGGAGCTGGAAAAGTTGCGAGGGGAAGGATTGCCGGACGATCGTCTTCGGTTCCAGCCTCAATCCGATCGCGCCCGATGGCTGGCGCTTTGCCGATCCGGCGCACCGGCCGTTCGTCGACGCGTTTCGCACCAGCTTCGCGCGGGTGAAGGCGATGCGCTGCGACCTGCTGATCCCGTCCCACCCGGCCGACGACCAGGCCGACAGGCTGGCGCGGCTGCACAAGACGCGCACGCCCAACCCGTTCCTCGACCCCCGCGCCTGCCGCGCCTATGCGCAGCGGGCGGAGTCCGCGCTGGGCAAGAAGCTGGCGGAGTGACGTCCGTTCGATTCGCGCAGGCTTTTCGACAGGCTCGAACCGAACGGGGATGGGAAACTCTATTCGTGCGGACGTAGCGCCTGGTTCAGGCTGTCGAGCACGGCATCGATCGGTTCGGTCACGGTAACGCTGCGCCCTTCGCCGAAGCGGATGCGGGTGCCGTCGCTGACCGAGGAAACGAAGGTGACCTGCGCGGGGTTGATCGCGGTCTGGGTGCGATCGGTGCCGACGAACATCACGAGCATGGCGTCCTCTCCTTTTTTGTGGCCGCATTTTCCGAGCCGCCGACCTTATTGTCGACTTGAAAATGCGGCTGTCTTTGGAAGAACAGCCTAACCTTTTCGCGCGCAGACGCCAGAGGGATCGTTCAGGCGGCGCGGATCGCCGCGATAAAGCCGCCTGCGCGCTGCTCCAGCCGATGCGCTTCCTCGGCCAGGGCGTCGGCGACATCGCGCATCCCCCGCGCCGCCAGGACGGTGGCCTGGGCATTGTCGCTGATCTGCCGCGCGCCGGTGCGGATATGGGCGCTGGACGACCCCGCCTCCGCCACGCTGTCCGCCATGGTCCGGCTGAAGAGACTCTGCCGCGCCACCGCCTCGAACACCGCCGCCGACAGCCGGTCGGCGCGGGCCATGGTGGCGTCCATATGCGCATGGCCGGCCGCCACGTCGCCGATGGCGGTGCGGATATGGTCGATCCGCCCGGCTATGCCGGCCGCGGCGTCGCGGGTCTGCTGGGCAAGCGACTTCACCTCTCGCGCGACCACCGCGAAGCCCTGCCCCGCCTCCCCCGCACGCGCCGCCTCTATCCCCGCATTGAGCGCCAGCATGGCGGTCGCGCGGGCGATGCTGTCGATGAGGGCAATGACCTCGCCGATGCCGTCGGCCTCGGCCCGGAGCGCCGCGCTGCGTTCGACCCCGGACCGGCTGCGCGCCGCCGCCTCCGATATCGCCGCGCCCGCCGCCTGCGCCTCGGCCTCCATCGCCCGGAATAATTGGCTCAGTTCGGCACCGCCCGACGCCAGATCGGCCAGCCGCTCCGCCGTCTGCGCGGCGGCGACGGCCATCGCCGCCGAATCGGCCCCATCGCCCGCGGCCCGCTCCGCCGCCTGCCCCGCCAGCGCCGATAGCCGCTCGGCCATTGCCGCCATGTCGGCGATCATCGTCGCGATATCCTGGCGGAAGGCCGCGCTTTCCTGTGTGATCTGCTCGACCCGTGCGGTCCGCGCCAGCGCCACCCGCGCGTCGCGTTCGGCCGCCAGCCGCAGCAGCAGCCCGCCGTCGAGCACGCCGCCATAGAGGCCGGCGTCGGTGACGATCAGCCCGTCGCAGCCCGCCCCCTGCGCCGCGAACAGATCGACCAGCGCCTCGACGCTGGCGGTCCGGTCGACGCTGGCGCAGGGGCGGACATGATCGTCCAGCCGCCCGCCGAAACTGGGGTTGCGCAGCAGCGCGTGACCGAAGGGATTGAACAGAATGCGGCGCATGTCGCGCTCGTAGATCGCGCCGACAGGGCGATCGCGCGCATCCAGCACCGGCAGCAGGCGCAGGCCGGAATCGCGCTGGAACCAGTCCACCGCCTCGCTGAGCGGCTGGCCCAGGCGCACGACCGGCGTCCGCTCCGCCAGGGGCAGACCGGGGACGACGGACGGATCGGGCATGGCGATGGGCGCAGCTAACATGGACAGCGGCTTAGACGGTCAATGGTAAATGCGCGGTTAGAATTTCATGACACTTTTGTTACAAGTAGCTGATTTCATTTGGATTTATAGCCAAATGCGTCCTGCGCCAGTTTGACCACGGCAGGGTCCGCATCGGGGAAATCCATCGGCACCAGCTTTTCCAGCCGGTCGGCCACATAGGTCAGGGCCGCGATCCGCCCGGCCTTGCGGTGATTATTGTCGATCACCTGCCAGGGCGCGTGCTTGCTGTCGGTTTTCTTGAACATGGCGTGCATCGCGTCGAGATAGTCGGCCCGCCGGGCGCGGTTGCGATAGTCGTCCGCGCCGGTCTTCCATCGCTTCCACGGCGTATCGAGCCGCTGGGCGAGCTGTTCGTCCTGGGTTTCCTGGGTGATGTGGACGAAGAGTTTGACGAAGTTGGTGCCGGCCTGCGCCAACTGCTTTTCGAAGGCGTTGATCTCGTCATAGCCGCGCTTCCAGTCGGCCTTGCTGCAGAAACCCTCGACCCGCTCGACCAGTACGCGGCCGTACCAGCTACGGTCGAAAATGCCGATATTGTGGCTGGCGGGCAGGCGCGTCCAGAAGCGCCAGAGGAAATGATGGTCGCGCTCCTCCGCGTTCGGGGCGGAAATGGGGTGGACCTGATAATAGCGCGGGTCCCAGTCGGCGCTCATCCGCTTGATGATGCCGCCCTTGCCTGCGGCGTCCCAGCCCTCCAGCAGGATGACGCTGCGCTTGCCGTGGAGGATGTGGGCGACCTGAATCTTGGCGAGACGTTGCTGAAGGGCGAGCAGGTCGGCGTCATAGTCGCCCTTATATTTCGCGCCCTTTTCATAGTCGGCAAGGTCGATGGTCATGGCTACCCTCTCTACCGTTCGGGCTGAGCGAAGTCGAAGCCCTCCACTGAACGCAGTGAAGTGCCTTCGCTACGCTCAGGAGAGTCCTTCGACAAGCTCAGGACGAACGGACTGAAGGATCAACCCTTCGCCTGCGGCTCCACGACGCGGACATGGAGTTCGCGCAGTTGCTTGAATTCGGCCGCGCTGGGCGCGCCCATCAGCAGGTCTTCGGCGCGCTGGTTCATCGGGAACAGCGTGATTTCGCGCAGATTCTGCGCGCCGCACAGCAGCATCACGATACGATCGACGCCTGCGGCCATGCCGCCATGGGGCGGCGCGCCGTACTGGAAGGCGCGGTAAAGGCCGCCGAAGCGGTCTTCGACATCCTGCTGGGACAGGCCGACCAGTTCGAACGCCTTGACCATCAGTTCGGGCGACTGGTTGCGGATCGAGCCGGACGCGATTTCATAGCCGTTGCAGACCATGTCATATTGATAGGCGTTGATCGTCAGCGGATCCTGATTGTTCAGCGCGTCCAGCCCGCCTTGCGGCATGGAGAAGGGGTTGTGCGCGAAGTCGACCGACTTGGTGTCTTCGTCATATTCGTAGAAGGGGAAGTCCACGATCCAGCACAGGTCGAAGCGATCCTTGTCGATCAGGTCGAGCGTTTCGCCGACGCGGGTGCGCGCCAGGCCCGCCAGCTTGGCAGCCTGGCTTTCCTTGCCCGCCGCGAAGAAGACGCCATCATTGGGGCCAAGGCCGAGCGCTGCGATCAGCTTGGCGGTCGCGTCCTCGCCATGATTCTTGGCGATCGGGCCGCCGGGGACGCCATCCTTGATGTTGATATAGCCAAGGCCCGAATAGCCCTCGCCCCGCGCCCAATTGTTCATTTCATCGAAGAACTTCCGGCTGCCAGCGCCTGCGCCGGGCGCCGGGATCGCGCGGATCACGCTGCCGCCGTCGACCAGCGACGCGAAGATGCCAAAGCCCGATCCGACGAAATGCTCGGTCACGTCGGTGATGAGGATGGGGTTGCGCAGGTCGGGCTTGTCGCTGCCGTACTTCAGCAGCGCCTCGGCGTGCGGGATGCGCGGGAAGCTGCCCGCGGGCGTGACCGGCTTGCCATCGGCGAACTGCTCGAACACCTGCGCGATGACCGGCTCCATCGTGTTCCAGACATCTTCCTGGGTGACGAAGCTCATTTCCAGATCGAGCTGGTAGAATTCGCCGGGCAGGCGGTCGGCGCGCGGATCTTCGTCGCGGAAGCAGGGCGCGATCTGGAAATAGCGGTCGAAGCCTGCGACCATCAGCAACTGCTTATATTGCTGGGGCGCCTGCGGCAGGGCGTAGAATTTGCCGGCATGGATGCGGCTGGGCACCAGGAAGTCGCGTGCGCCTTCCGGGCTGGAAGCGGTCAGGATCGGCGTCGAATATTCGGTGAAGCCGATGCCTTCCATGCGGCGGCGCATGTCGGAGATGATCCTGGTGCGCTTGACGATGTTCGCGTGCAGCGTTTCGCGCCGCAGGTCGAGGAAGCGGTAGCGCAGGCGGATATCTTCGGGATAGTCCTGCTCGCCCGCGACCGGCAGCGGCAGTTCGGCGGCGGTGGAAAGCACTTTCAATTTATCTAAATCGATGTGAATCTCGATTTCACCCGTAGCGAGCTTTGGGTTCAATGCTTCCGGGCCCCGGTTGACTACCTTGCCTTCTACCGTGATCACATACTCCGCGCGAGGTCGGTCCACGCCGCCCAGCTTCTTCATAAAATGTTCGACCTCAGTCACTAACTGAGTGATACCGTAATGATCTCGCAGATCGACGAACATCAAGCCACCATGGTCACGGACGCGATGCACCCATCCTGACAGCAGCACGGTTTTGCCCGCGTCGCTTGCACGCAACTCGCCACATGTGTGAGTCCGATAGTCGTTGGAGACGAGCGAGGCGTGCATGGCGTTTTGGTCTTTCAGCTTCGTTTTACGGAAATGACAAAGTGTTGCAGTCCCGCTATGGCCTATGCTGTCAAGCATTGACCAGTCCGCCGGACGCGGGCCAGCCCATAATAAGATCGAAGACCATATGCAAATTCATCCGCTGATTACCGACAGCAAGACGCTTTCCGATTTCTGCGCCCGCATCGCCAAATCGCCCTATATCGCCGTCGATACCGAGTTCATGCGGGAAAACAGCTATTGGCCCGAACTCTGCCTGGTCCAGGTCGCCGACCCGAACGAGGCCGCCGCGATCGACCCCAAGGCGCCGGGGCTGGACCTGAAACCCCTGCTCGACCTGCTGGTGGACAATGAGGATGTGCTCAAGGTCTTCCACGCCGGCGGGCAGGATATCGAGATCGTCCATAACCTGACCGGCAAGACGCCGCATCCGATGTTCGATACGCAGATCGCCGCGATGGCGCTGGGGCTGGGCGAGCAGATCGGCTATGGCAATCTGGTCGACGCCTGGATGGGCGTGGTGCTGGACAAGGGCGCGCGTTTCACCGACTGGGCGCGGCGACCGCTGGACAAAAGGCAGATCGACTATGCGATCGGCGACGTCACCTATCTGATCCAGATTTTCCCCAAGATGCTGGAAGAATTGCGCAAGACCGGGCGTGGCGACTGGCTGGACCAGGAGATGGAGCGGATCAGCGATCCGGCCCATTATGAAAATGACCCGTCGCAAGCGTGGCAGCGGGTGCGCATCGCCAGCAAGAAGGCGGACGTGCTGGGCCGGTTGAAGGCGCTGGCCGCCTGGCGCGAGATCGAGGCGCAGGACAAGAATCTGCCCCGCGGGCGCATCGTCAAGGACGAGACGCTGGCCGACATCGCCAGCCATCCGCCGCGCAATCAGGAGGATCTGGGCAAGGTGCGCGGGCTGAGCGCGACCTGGCGCACCAACGATATCGGCGCGCGGCTGATGAGCGCGCTGGCCAGGCACCAGCCGCTGGGCAAGGACGAGATGCCCGAGCGCGATCCCAAGCGGCCGGGGCTGGGCAAGGACGGGGCGCTGGTCGCCGACCTGCTCAAGCTGCTGCTCAAGATCCGGTCGCGCGACATCAATGTGGCGGCGCGGCTGATCGCGCGCACCGACGATATCGATGCGCTGGCGGCAGGCGTGCGCGAGGGCCTGTCGATCCTCGAAGGCTGGCGCTATGAACAATATGGCCGCGACGCGGTCGATCTGGTCGAAGGCCGCATGGCCTTTGCGGTCAAGAATGGCCGGTTGAAGATGACGCGCACGGAATGAGGAGAGCGGCGATGCGGATGACGGTTGCGGGCCTGATGGTTCTGGGCCTGACCGCCTGTGCGGGCGCGAATGGGCCGGGGCCGGAAGCGCCGCCGGCCGTCGCCGAAGGACCGTGCCAGAATGCGGGCCTCGACAGTTTCGTCGGGCAGAAGGCGAGCGCGCAGGTCGGCGCGGCCTTGCTGAAGGCGTCGGGCGCGAAAAGCTTGCGCTGGGGCGGACCGGGCATGGCGATGACGATGGATTTCCGGCCGGACCGGCTGACCGTGAGTTATGACGCGGCGATGGTGATTATGTCGGCGCGCTGCGGGTAATCAAACGGATCGAGAGTTTTATCTGGAAATGACCGCCACCGCCGACCTTGCCATTCGTCTGGCGCGCGCGGCGTTCAACCGGGCGCTGGCGGAGGCAGACCTTGCCTCCATCGGACCGCTGCTGGCGATGGATGTCGTCATGGTCACCGGCACCGACAGCGCAGTGATCGCGGGGCGCAAGGCGCAGTTGATGGCGTGGAAGCGGGAGTTCGCCGCCAAGCCGCGCATGATCTACACCCGCACGCCCGAAAGCATCGTTGCGTCGCCGGTAGAGCCGATCGCGATGGAGCATGGGGTCTGGCAGGGCGTCGTCGATGGCGTCATCCAGGCGTCGGGCAGCTACAGCGCCAAATGGCGCGGGGTCGGCGGACGATGGGTGATCGAGGCGGAACTCTACCTGACGTTGGCGTGAGAATGGCTCAGGCGGCGGCCGGCAGGTCGATCACGGCGCGGTTGCGGCCCTCGCGCTTGGCGCGGTAGAGCGCCGCGTCGGCGGCCTGCACCAGCGTCGATCCGTCGATCGCCATCTTGTCGGCCCAACTGGCGATGCCGAAGGACATGCTGGTCGATCCCAGCGCCCGCCCGCCCTGGCGGAGCACGATTTCCATGATCCCCTTGCGCACCATTTCGACCCGCGCAGCCAGCGCCTGCGCCGTGGCGCCCGGCGCGATGACGGCAAATTCCTCCCCGCCATAACGGCAGACGATGTCGCCATCACGGAAACGGCTGCGCATTTCGGTGGCGACCGATTGCAGCACCGTATCGCCCGCATCATGGCCGAATTCGTCGTTGAACCGCTTGAAATGGTCGATGTCGCACATGACCACGCTGAGCGGTGCGCCCGAACGGCGCGCCCGCGCGATCTCGATCGCCAGCGATTCCTGCATGTAGCGGCGATTGAACAGGCCGGTCAGCGGATCGCGGATCGTCTGTTCGCGCAAGCCCCGCTGGAGGCGATGGTTGACGAGGGCGGAGCTGATATTTTCCGCCATCACGGTCAGGCGGAAGCGGCTTTCCTCCTGCACCACGCCCTGAAGATAAAGGGTGCCGATCACTTCGCCCCCAGCCAACAGCGGTTCGCAATGATAGAGCAGGTCGGCGTCGACATGGGAGCAGACGATGTCGCCCCCCGGCTGCGCGACGAAATGACTCTGTCCCCGGCGCAGCGCCCAGCACTGGTCGGGGGCGAACCCCTCTTCACGCGGCTGGAATCCGTTCCATCCCGTGATCGGAACCAGCAGGTTGCGGCTGTTATTATGGGCATAGAGCGCGCCCGGAACCCCCGGCAGCACGCGCGGCACGAAAACGCGGATGACCTGCGCCAGCTCCTCGTCGGTGCGCGCCGCCTGCATCCGGTGGGCCATGCCGCCGAGCAGTTCGATCGCCTCGCCCCGCTCCTGCAGCGTATCGCTGTTGCGCAGCAATTGTGCATGGGCGGCCTGCAAGTCCTGCGCGCTGCGGCCCTGATCGGCGATGGCGGCCTGCAACTGATCGGCCATGGCGTTGTAGCCATGGGCGAGCTGCGCAAATTCCCGCGATCCCATCGTCGCGGTGACGCGCCTGTCGCGATCCCCGCGACCCAGCGCCGTCATCGCCTGATGGATGAGGCCCAGCGGCTGGCGGATGCCCCAGATCAGGAGCAGCGATATCGACAGGATCGCGAGCGCCAGCAACGGACCGCCGACCAGCGCCAATTGCCTGACCCAGGCCAGGCGGCTGTCCGCCGCCGCGATCCGCGTGATACGCAAGGCGCGCTCTTCGCTGAGAAAACTGTCCGCGCGCAGCGACAACATGGTCATGAGGTCGCGCCCGGTGCCCGCAGCGATGGAACCGCGAGCCGCATCGAATTGGCCGCGCCGTGCCTGTTCCAGCGTATCGCGCAACAGGGTGACACGCCGTTCCGCCAGCGCCTGCACGTCCCGAGCCCGTATATTCTGCGCCCGATTATCGGCGGTCAATCGCACCAGCCGGGCCATCGACTGGCGCGCATCGGCGATCCGGGCGTCGGTCGGGTCGGCAAAGCTGGCGTTGCGGGTCAGGACGAAGCCGCGCTGCGCCGATTCCGCCTCGCGCAGCGCCACCAGCGCATCATCCATCGTCTCGATCACTTCGGCCGAATGGGTGACCCAGCGAAAACTGTCGCGGGTCTGGATCGACGCATCCACCAGCATCCAGATGAGCGCCAGCAAGGCGATGAGGACCAGCGCGCCAAAGGCGGCAATCCGGGCGGTAATAGATGTGAACATGCGCGACCTGCCTGTAAGCCGCGATGCTTGCGCCCAAATGGTTACCAAAATCTATATTGCGCGACCAAGCGCGCGCTTAGCGCTTCCAGCGGGCCCAGATCGCGGTCGGCAGGGCGATGCCGCGCGCTTCCTCGCGCACCGCCAGCTCGCCCGCTTCCACGGTGCCGGGCAGGTCGGCAAAGGCCTGGCGCAGCAATTCGCCGATCGCCAGCGCCGACATGCGCACGGCATAGACGGTGAGGAACAGGAAGCGGCTGTCGGCATCCAGCAGCGCACGGCAATTGGCGATCAGGCCGGGCAGATCTTCCTCCAGCCGCCACACTTCGCCGTCGGGACCGCGGCCATATTTGGGCGGATCGAGCAATATGCCGTCATAGCGGCGGTTGCGGCGCACCTCGCGGGCGACGAACTTGGCGGCGTCCTCGACGATCCAGCGGACGGGCTTGTCCGCCATGCCCGACAGGTCGGCATTGGCGCGGGCCTGCGCCACCGATTTCTTCGACGCATCGACATGGACCATGCGCGCGCCGCCGGCCGACAGGGCCAGCGTGCCGACGCCGGTATAGCCGAACAGGTTCATGACCTCGGCATCGGGCTTGTCGGCATAGGTGGCGCGCAGATCGTCCCAGATCGGCGCCATGTCGGGGAAGAAGCCGAGATGGCGGAAGGGAGTGCAGCTCGACTGGAAGGTGACTTCGCGCCAGTGGAGCGGCCAGCCTTCGGCCGGGACCGGCTTTTCATAATACCAGCGGCCGCCGCCATCCTCGTCCGATCCGGGAATGAACTCGCCGTCGGCGCGCCAGTCGGTCGTCGCGGGCTTCCACATCGCCTGCGGTTCGGGGCGGATGAAGCGGAAGCGGCCATAGCGTTCCAGCTTCCGCCCGTCGCCGCTGTCGAGCAGGCCGTAATCGGACCATGGCTCGCCGATAAGGGTCTTGAGTTCCAACTTAGCCGCGCGGGGTCGCGCGTTCGGCGACATAGGCGGTGACCGCCTCGAACGTGCCGGGCAGCTTGGCGTAGCTTTCCTCGCGCGCGAACAGGTCGCCGACGCGCGCGGGGAGCGGCGGGCGGGTGCCGGTCGCGCGTTCGACGGCGTCGCGGAACTTGGCGGGGTGGGCGGTCGCCAGCGTGACCACCGGGATATGGGCATCGATGCCCGCTTCGCGCGCGGCGGCGAGGCCGATCGCGCTGTGCGGGTCGAGGATCTGGCCTGCGCCGTCATAGGCCCAGCGCATCGCCATCGTCATGCCGTCGGCATCGACGCGGGCGGAACTGAACAGATGCGCCGCGCCTTCGCGCTGGGCGTTGGTCAGGCGCATCGCCCTGCTGGTTTCGAAGCCGCGCATCTGCTCCGCCAGCGCCAGGCCATCGCGACCGCCGGCGTCGAACAGCAGGCGTTCGAAATTGGAGCTGACCTGGATGTCCATGCTGGGGGTGGCGGTCGGCACGACCTGGCCCTGGCTGTAATCGCCTTCGGACAAGGCCCGGTGCAAGATGTCGTTGACGTTGGTCGCGACGATCAGCTTTGCGACCGGCAGGCCCATCTTCGCCGCGACATAACCCGCGAACACATCGCCGAAATTGCCGGTGGGGACGGAGAAGGCGACCTCCCGCTCCGGCGCGCCCAGGCGCACGGCGGCGTAGAAATAATAGACGACCTGCGCCATCAGCCGCGCCCAGTTGATCGAATTCACGGCGGACAGATTGAAGCGGCTCTTGAAATCCGCGTCGTTGAACATCGCCTTCACCAGCGCCTGCGCATCGTCGAAGCTGCCTTCGATCGCGATGTTGTAGACGTTGGGGGCCAGCACGGTGGTCATCTGGCGACGCTGCACGTCCGACACCCGACCTTCGGGATGGAGCATGAAGATGTCGACCTTCTCGCGTCCCGCGACCGCGTCGATCGCGGCCGACCCGGTATCGCCCGAGGTCGCGCCGACGATGGTCAGGTGATCGTCGCGGCGCGACAGGAACCGTTCGAACAGCTGGCCGAGCAACTGGAGCGCGACGTCCTTGAAGGCGAGCGTGGGGCCGTGGAAGAGTTCGAGCAGCCAGTTTTGATGATCGAGCTGCACCAGCGGGGTCACGGCCTGATGGCTGAAACGGCCATAGGCGGCGGTGCACAGCTCGCGCAGTTCGTCTTCGTGGAGCGATCCCGCGACGAAGGGCGCCATGACCCGGACGGCGGTTTCGACATAGGAGAGGCCGGCCAGATCCCGAATCTGGTCGGCGCTGAACGCCGGCCAGCTAGTCGGCAGATACAGGCCGCCATCGGACGCCAGCCCGGCCAGCGTCACATCCTCGAAACCGAGCGCGGGCGCGCTCCCCCTGGTGCTCTGATATTGCATAATGGGAAAGCGCGGTAGCGACCCGCGCGCGCGGGAGCAAGCGATTAGGCGGATGGCGGCGGCTTTGGCGGTGCATTGCGGCGGCGCAGCGCCAATATGTAGATGATGACCGCGACGCCAGCGAAGAAGAACCATTGCACCGCATAGGCGAGATGGTTGTTGGGCACGTCGGCGGCGCTGGGCGGTGCTGCGGGCTTAAGGCCGGCGGGCGCCTGCCGCGCGATCAGCATCGGGCGCAGCGGCGTCGCCTTGCCGCCGATCCGCGATAGCAGGGCACGGTGGTCCGGCTCCTCCGAAATCCAGCCTGATACCTGCCCGCCGGTCCAGTTCGGCTTGTCGTCGGGCTTTTGCCCCACGCCGATCGCGACCAGCGCGCCCGGCCCCTCCGCCCCGGTCGCACATTGCGCGATATGACGATAGCCGGTCGATCCGTCGGCGGCGCGGCCCGCCTCGATCCGCCAGCCGACCACGCGCAGGCAATGGACCGACGAGGGACGGAAGAGCAGGTCGGGCGCGACCGGCGGAAGCATCGGGAAGGCGACGGCAGGCCGGCCGGGATTGGCGGCGGCGAGCGCCAGCGCCTGCTCCTTTTCGCCGCGACGCTGGAGTTGCCAGACGCCAAGGGCGATCATCGTCAGCACCGCGAGCGCGACGATGATCGTGGCGATCAGCGGGGTTCGGGCGGGTGCGGGCTGATCGGTCATGAATGTCCTTGTAGCGGCCGGCGGGGCAAAAGAAAACGGCCGGAGCGTCGCCCCGGCCGTCTTGTCATCAGTGACTGACGGTCGATCAGCCGCCGTGGACCGGCGCGCCCCAGCCGCCCCAGACATAGATGGCGACGAAGAGGAACAGCCAGACCACGTCGACGAAATGCCAGTACCAGGCGGCGGCTTCGAAGCCGAAATGCTGGCGCGGGGTGAAGTGGCCCTTATAGACGCGCACCAGATTGACGATCAGGAAGATCGTGCCGACGATGACGTGGAAGCCGTGGAAGCCGGTCGCCATGTAGAAGCCCGAGCTGTAGGGCGACCCGCCGAACGCGAACGGCGCATGGACATATTCATAGGCCTGGATCGACGAGAAGAGCAGGCCGAGCAGGATGGTGCACCACAGACCCTTTTTCAGGCCGTCACGGTCGCCGTGGATCAGCGCATGATGCGCCCAGGTGACGGTGGTGCCCGAGCAGAGCAGGATCAGCGTGTTAAGCAGGGGCAGCTCGAACGCATTCATGACCTCGATGCCCTTGGACGGGAACATCCCTTCGATCGGCGCGAGCGCGCTGGGGAAGAGTGAGAAGTCGAAAAAGGCCCAGAACCAGCCGACGAAGAACATCACTTCCGAGGCGATGAACAGGATCATGCCGTAGCGCAGGTGCAGTTGCACCACCGGCGTATGGTCGCCGGCATGGGCTTCGGCGATGACATTGGCCCACCAGCTGTAGAAGGTGAACAGCACGCCGGCGACGCCCAGCAGGAACACCCAGCCGCCACCTGCGGGCAGCGCGTCGGGATGCATCCACATGATCGCGCCAAATGCCATGACCAGCGCCGACATGGAGCCGAAGAGCGGCCAGATGCTGGGCGGAAGGATATGATAATCGTGGTTCTTGGCGCCTGCCATCGTCTCTTCCCTGTTCGCGGTTCGCGTTATCTGATGCTTGCCTTAGCTTGGCTTCCCGCCCTGCTCAACAGGGTAGAAGGTATAGCTCAAGGTAATTTGTTGCGTGTCCTTGTTGTCGGGGTCCTGCAATATCTTCGGATCGACAAAATACAGCACCGGCATACGGACTTCCTCGCCGGGCTGGAGCGTCTGCTGGGTGAAGCAGAAACACTGGATCTTGGTGAAATAGGCGCCCGCCTGCGTCGGCGTGACGTTGAAGCTGGCGGTGCCGGTCACCGACTTGTCCGACATGTTCCTGGCGATGAAGATCGCCATGTCCTTGCGCCCGATGGTGACGGTATCCGTCCGATGTTCGGGGTAGAATTGCCAGGGCATGCCGGGCTGGACGTTGGAATCGAACCGAATCGACATGGTATGGCCGACCGCCGCCTGCACCTGGACATCGGCGGCGGCCCGCTTGGTCGTGCCGCCAAAACCGGTCTGTTCGCAGAAGATGCGGTAAAGTGGCACGGATGCGAAACCCAGCCCCAGCATCGCCAGGCCGACCGTCGCCATGGCAACCAGCGTGCGCCGGTTGCGACGGTCGCGATCGAACGGGGACGGCGGGAGAGTAGCCATTAGTTGCCGCCCATCTTGGCGATGGTGATGCCGTAGAAGAGCAGGACGAGCGCGCCCAGCAGCAGGCCCATCACCAGCGCGCGGGACTTCTGCCGCGCGCGGACCTTTGCCAGTTCCTCGGGCGTCATGCGAGCAACCAGCGGTCGACGACCACCGCCCCGAACAGCAGGAAGAGATAGAGGATCGAATATTTGAACAGCCGCCGTTCGGGCTGCATCCGCGCCGGATCGCTTTCGCGGCGGCGATAGACCTGGAAGGCGAAGACGGCGAACAGCGCGGTGCCGAGCAGCGCCGCCGTTCCGTAGACGATGCCGGTCAGTTGCAGCAGCACCGGCGCCATCGCGGCGGCCGCCATGATCGCGGTATAGGCCCAGATCTGGCGGCGGGTGACGACTTCGCCCGACACGACGGGCAGCATCGGGATGCCGGCGGCGGCGTAATCGGTCTTCACGAACAGGGCGAGCGCCCAGAAATGGGGCGGCGTCCAGAAGAAGATCAGCATGAACAGGGCGACGGGCAGCGCGCTGATGTCGCCGGTGACGGCGGCCCAGCCGATGACGGGCGGGAAAGCGCCGGCCGCGCCGCCGATGACGATATTCTGCGCCGTCCGGGGCTTGAGCCAGATGGTGTAGAGGAACACGTAGAAGAGAATCGAGACGGCCAGCACGACGGCGGCGAGCCAGTTGGTCGCCATGCCGATCAGGATGACCGAGAAGAAGGAGAGGCCGACGCCGAAATGCAGCGCCGATTGCCGGTCCATCCGGCCCGCGGGCAGCGGCCGGTTGGCGGTGCGCTTCATCTTGGCGTCGATATCGGCCTCATACCACTGGTTGAGCGCCGCGGCGGCGCCCGCGCCGATGGCGATGCACAATATGGCGGTGAAGGCGAGGATCGGGTGGATATGCCCCGGCGCCGCCAGCAGACCGCACAGGCCCGTGAACACGACCAGGGTCATGACTCTGGGCTTGGTCAGGGCTACGAAATCCCGCCAATGGGCAGGCAGCGTGGGGGCTTCTGCCCCGGTCACGAACGGCGAACTGGCCATAATCTCCCTCATGGGTTCAGCCCGGCGCTGTTACACGGCCGGGCTGATCTGGGCAACGGCCTCACCAGCGGATGCCTGGCCGGCCCTGCCCGTGGGGCGCCCGGCCAACCGGGACGCCCCTATTCTTCTGCGATCAGTCGACTGCCCGATCAATGATGGGCATTGTCGTCGATGACCGGCAGGGTTTCGAACTGGTGATAGGGCGGCGGGCTGGACAGCGTCCATTCCAGCGTCGTCGCGCCTTCGCCCCAGGGATTGCCGACCGCCTTCTTGCCGGCCGCGAGCGACCAGATCAGATTGACGAAGAAGATCAGCATGCCGGCGGCCATGATCTCATAGCCGTGGCTGGCCAGCGTGTTCCATTTTTCGAACGCGGCCGGATAGTCGGGGTAGCGACGCGGCATGCCCGACAGGCCCAGGAAGTGCATCGGGAAGAACAGCAGGTTCACGCCGATGAAGAACACCCAGAAGTGCAACTGGCCGAGGAACTCGTTGTACATCTTGCCCGACATTTTCGGGAACCAGTAGTAGAAGCCGGCGAACAGGCCGAACACCGCGCCCAGCGAGAGGACGTAGTGGAAGTGTGCGACGACATAATAGGTGTCGTGCAGCACGTCATCGACGCCGCCATTGGCCAGCACGACGCCGGTGACGCCGCCCACGGTGAAGAGGAAGATGAAGCCCAGCGCCCAGACCATGGGGGTCTTGAAGCTGATCGAACCGCCCCAGATGGTCGCGATCCACGAGAAGATCTTGATGCCCGTGGGAACGGCGATGACCATCGTCGCGGCGGTGAAATACATTTTCACATTCACCGACATGCCGGTGGTGAACATATGGTGCGCCCAGACGACGAAGCCAACCACGCCGATCGCGACCATGGCGTAGGCCATGCCGAGATAGCCGAAGACGGGCTTGCGGCTGAAGGTGGAAATGATCTGGCTGACGATGCCGAAGCCCGGCAGGATCATGATATAGACTTCGGGGTGGCCGAAGAACCAGAAGAGATGCTGGTAGAGTTCGGGATCGCCGCCACCGGCTGCGTCGTAGAAGGTGGTGCCGAAGTTACGATCGGTCAGCAGCATGGTGATCGCGGCGGCCAGGACGGGCAGCGCGAGCAGCAGCAGGAAGGCGGTGACCAGCACCGACCAGACGAACAGCGGCATCTTGTGCAGGGTCATGCCCGGCGCGCGCATATTCAAAATGGTGGTGATGAAGTTGATCGCGCCCAGGATCGAGCTGGCGCCGGCGATATGCAGCGACAGGATCGCCATGTCGACGGCCGGGCCTGCCGAGCCGCTGGTCGAGAGCGGGGCATAGACCGTCCAGCCGGTGCCCGCGCCATTGCCGGTGCCGCCGGGGACGAAGGTCGAGCCGAGCAGCAGGGCGAAGGCGGGGATGAGCAGCCAGAAGCTGACATTGTTCATCCGCGGGAAGGCCATGTCCGGCGCGCCGATCATGATCGGCACGAACCAGTTGCCAAAGCCGCCGATCATCGCGGGCATCACCATGAAGAAGACCATGATGAGGCCGTGGGCGGTGATCAGCACGTTCCAGAGGTGATAGGCCTGGTCCAGCGTCGCTTCCGGGCCGTCCATCATCATGGACCATGTGTGCAGATACTGGATGCCGGGATGCGCGAGTTCGGCGCGCATCAGGCCGGAAATGCCGCCACCGATGATGCCCGCGACGATCGCGAAGATCAGGTAGAGGGTGCCGATGTCCTTATGGTTGGTGGACATGAACCAGCGCTGGAAGAAGGCTGGCTTATGATCGGCATCGTGATGATCGTGATCGTGGGCGTGGTCGCCGTGATGATCTGCGGTGATGGTTGTCATGGCTTCCTACCCTGATCAGATTTTCTTGTCGGCGGCGGGGGCTGCGGGCGCGGCGTCAGCCGTCTTCTCCGCTGCCGCTGCGCCGGCGGGCTTGCCGCCCTGCGACAGCACCCACTGGTCGAACTGGGCCGGCGGCAGCGCTTCGATCGCGATCGGCATGAAGCCGTGGCGCGCGCCGCACAGTTCCGAACATTGGCCGTAATAGACGCCCGGCTTGTCGATGGTGAAGCTCTTCTCGTTCAGGCGGCCCGGAACGGCGTCCATCTTCACCCACAGCGAGGGCACGGCGAAGGCGTGGATCACGTCGGCGCCGGTGATGATCAGCTTGATCGGACGGCCGGCGGGCAGGACCAGACGATTGTCGGGCGCGAGCAGATAGGGCTCGCCATTGGCCTTCGCCTTGTCTTCCGGCAGCATGTTGGAGACGAACTCGGGAATGCCGTTGTCGGGATATTCATAGCCCCAATACCATTGGTAGCCGGTCACCTTGACGACGACGGCGTCCTTGGGCGCGGGCTTATACTGGTCGGCGAGCAAACCGATCGAGGGGACCGCGACGACCAGCAGGATCACGACCGGCAGCACGGTCCAGATCACTTCGATCATGGTGTTGTGTGCGGTCTTCGACGGGATCGGGTTGGCGCTGCGACGGAATTTCCACATCGCATAGAGCATCAGGATCAGCACGAAGATGGAGATCGCGAAAATCAGCGGGATCAGCATCTTGTCATGCAACCAGCGCGCGGTGTGGCCGGTCGAGGTAAACTGTTCCTGCAGGGTGAATTCGCCCGGTCTGGGCATACCGATGCCTTCGGTCGGCTTCATCCGCGGCGGCGCAGCCACCGTGGCGGCGGGCGCAGCCTCGGCGGCGTTGGCCGATTCGGCCGGCGCGGCGGCATTGGCCGCAGCCGGTGCGGCAGCGACGGCATTGTCCTGCGCCAGCGCATGTCCGTTCAACCCGAGTGCTGGCGCGAAGGCCAACAACCCGGCGAGAACGAGCGATTTCACCTTTTTCATAGCGTCTTCTTACCCCGTAACCCCTTGGCGCCGCTGCAACGAAGACACGCATGAAGCGCATGATCCTCGTCCGGTCGGTTCTGCCGCGGCTTATAGGCATGGTTTTCCCGTGCCTCAAGCACGCAGGAGCAGATTTTCTTCGCTGTTGCAACGCTCCCCTTGGCCGCCTATTTCGCTGGTCCGCGCACAGGGGCGCGATCATGGCGCGCCACAGGTGCGTCGTGCTGATGGATTGGCGGGCCGCGCAGACACGCGCCGGGCCGCGCGACAGGACATATGACGGCATGACAGACGAGGAAGTATTGGCGGAATTCCGGGCGGCGGGGGCGCTGCTCGAAGGACATTTCATCCTGTCGTCCGGGCGACGCAGCGCCAATTATCTGCAATGCGCGCGCGTGCTGATGAACGCCGAACGGGCCGGCAAGCTGGCCCGCGCCACGGTGCAGAAATTACCGCGCGAAGTACGGCAGGAGATCGATCTGGTGGTGTCGCCGGCGATGGGCGGCCTGATCATCGGCCATGAAGTCGGCCGCGCGCTGGACAAGGATGCGGTGTTCCTGGAGCGGCCCGAGGGCGTGTTCGAGCTGCGCCGCGGCTTTGCGATCACGCCGGGACAGAAGGTGCTGATGGTCGAGGACGTCGTGACCACCGGCCTGTCCTCGCGCCAGGCGATCGAAGCGGTCGAGGCGGAGGGCGGCATCGTCGTTGCCGAAGTCGCGCTGGTCGACCGGTCGGCGGGCGAAGTGGATCTGGGCGTCCCCTTCTATCCGCTCGTGTCGATCAACTTCCCGGTCTATGAAGCCGATGCGATCCCGCCCGAACTGGCGGCGATCCCGGCGATGAAGCCCGGTAGCCGGAAGCAATAGAGCGATGACCACGCCCCTGCGCCTTGGCGTCAATATCGACCATGTGGCGACCATCCGCAACGCGCGCGGGGGCGCGCATCCCGATCCGGTCAAGGCCGCGCTGCTGGCGGCAAAGGCCGGAGCGGACGGCATCACCGCGCATCTGCGCGAGGATCGGCGGCATATCCGCGACGAGGATATCGCCACGCTGATGGCGGCGCTGACCGTGCCGCTCAATCTGGAGATGGCCGCGACGCAGGAGATGCTGGACATCGCCCTGCGCTACCGGCCGCACGCCGCCTGCATCGTGCCGGAAAAGCGCGAGGAGCGCACGACCGAGGGCGGGCTGGACGCGGCCGGGCAGTATGAGACGTTGAGGCCCATCGTCGCGGCGTTGAGCGCGGCGGGGATTCGCGTCAGCCTGTTCATCGAGGCGGACGCAGCCCAGATCGACGCGGCGATCCGGCTGGGCGCGCCGGTGGTGGAGTTCCACACCGGCGCCTATGCCCATCTGACCGGCGAAGCGCGCGCGGCCGAACTGCGCCGGATCGCCGACGCCGCGGCGCTGGCGGCCAAGAACGGGATCGAACCCCATGCGGGCCATGGCCTGACCTTCGACAATGTCGCGCCGATCGCCGCCATTCCGCAGGTCGCCGAACTCAATATCGGCCATTTCCTGATCGGCGAGGCGATCTTCGGCGGGCTGGAAGGCAGCATCAGAGAGATGCGGCGCCAGATGGACCTGGCGCGGTGAAAGTGAGGGGCGCGTGATCATCGGCCTCGGCTCCGACCTCTGCAATATCGAGCGTATCCAGAACTCGCTCGACCGGTTCGGACAGCGCTTCGAACAGCGCGTCTTCACCGAGGTCGAGCAGGCCAAGGGCAATCGCCGCCCCTTCACCAAGGCAGGCACGCTGGCCAAGCGCTTCGCCGCCAAAGAAGCCTTTTCCAAGGCGGTCGGCACCGGCTTCAAGGCGGGCGTGTTCATGAAGGATATCGGCGTGGTCAACGCCCCGTCCGGCGCGCCGACGCTCAGGCTGACCGGCGGTGCGCTGGCGCGGCTGGAATCGATGGTTCCGGCGGGGCATAAGCCTGTCATTCACCTGACGCTCACCGACGATCATCCATGGGCGCAGGCCTTCGTCATCATCGAAGCCCTGCCCCAGTGAGCAACCTTCCCCCTAGCGAAAGCCCGCCCGTGACGGCCATCGACCTGCCCGAAGAGACAATCGCGGATGCGCAACCCGAGGGCGGCGACGCCCGATCCCCGGTCAACTGGTTTCACGAGCTGAAAAGCATCGTCCTGCTGATCCTTGCAGTGCTGGCGTTCCACAGTTTCGTGGCCAAGCCCTTCTACATTCCCAGCGAATCGATGATGCCGGTGCTGCTGACCGGCGACCGGCTGGTGGTGAGCAAATTCCCCTATGGCTGGTCCTATGTCTCGCCCAGTTTCCACCCCCTGCCCTTCCTGAAGGGCCGGGTGCTGGGCCGCCTGCCCGACCGCGGCGACATCGTCATCGTCAGCCCGCAGAACCGGCGCGAGGATTATATCAAGCGGGTGATCGGCCTGCCCGGCGACATCATCGAGGTGCGTGGCGGCCAGGTGATCCTGAACGGGGTAGCGGTGAAGCAGAAGATGCTCAAGCCCCTGCGCCTGGCCGTCGATGGCAACGCCCCCTGCCCGCCGCTGCAATTTCCCGGCGCATTGGTGACGGGCAAGGACGGCAAGGACTATTGCGAGCTGCCGGTGCGGCAGGAGATCCTGCCCAACGGCAAGACCTATGTGACGATCGACATGGGGCCGAGCGCGCTCGACTGGTATGGCCCGGTGCGGGTGCCGGCCGACCATGTCTTCCTGATGGGCGACAATCGCGACAACAGCGCCGACAGCCGTGCGCCGCTGGAGGAAAACGGGCTCGGCGGGCCAGTGCCGTGGGAGGCGATCGGCGGCCGGGCGGAGTTCATCACCTTCAGCCTGGACGGCGACGCGACCTGGAACCCGCTGAGCTGGGTCCATGCGCTGCGCAGCGGCCGGGCCGGGAACAGCCTGCGACCGCAGAGCGTTGCACCCCCGCAATGATTTGAAAGGGGCAACGGGTTTTGAGCGACGCGCACGAGCATCATGTCGAATTGCCCGGTCCCAGCGAAGTTCGCAGCCCGCTCGTCCAGCAGGAACTGAAGCGCGCCGGCGTCTGGTTTGCGCTGGCGGTTGCCATCGGCCTGGTGGCCTTGCTGGCGCAGCCGCTGCTGCTGGTCATGGGCGCGCTGGTGCTGGCGACGATGATGGACGGCGGCACCCGACTGATCGGCCGCGTCCTGCCGATCCCGCGCGGATGGCGGCTGACGATCGTGCTGCTGGGCGCGGTCGCCTTCATGGCCTATACTTTCTACCTCACCGGATCGAGCCTGGCCGCGCAGGCGCAGGCGATGCGCACCATCGTAGAGACGCAGGTGGCGCGAATCGGCGGCTGGATGCAGCAATTGGGCATCACCACCACCCCCGAAGACCTCAAGAGCCTCGCCAGTCAGGCGATGAGCAGCATGGGACGCGTCACCGCGGCGGTCGGGACGGCCGTGGGCGCGATCACCAGCGGCGTCATGATGCTGGTGCTGGCGATCTTCATCGCGGTCGAACCCAAATTATACGAGCGCGGCGTCGCCTGGATGCTGCCGATCGAGAAGCGCGCCCATTTCTATACGGTTGCCGACAAGATGGGCTGGACCCTGCGCCGCCTGATGTTCGGGCGATTGATCGGCATGACGGTGGAAGGCGTGGGCGTGTGGCTGTTCCTGTGGGCCGGCGGCGTGCCGATGGCGGGTTTGCTGGGCATATTGACCGGCCTGTTCGCGTTCCTGCCCAATATCGGATCGATCATATCGGGCATCCTCATCATCCTCGTGGGCTTTTCCGGCGGGACGCATACCGGCCTCTATGCCTTCGGCGTCTATATGGCGGTGCAGATCGTCGACGGCTATCTGATCGTGCCGATGGTGGCCAAACGCGCCACCGATCTGGCCCCTGCGCTGGTGCTGGCGGCGCAGATATTGTTCGGTGCGCTGTTCGGTATCATGGGGCTGTTCCTGGCCGATCCGATCGTGGCGATGATCAAAGTCTATCTGGAGGAACGCTCCAAGGCGCTGAAGCCGCAGAATCCGACGCCGCCCCTCCCTTCGCCCGACGCCTAGCCGCGATCGGCGGGGCCACGCGCGTGTCCGCTCCCTTGCCTCGCTCGCGCGCCCGTCAAACCGGATCGGGAACAGCAGGGCCTGTCCAGCGCTTGGGATTATGATAGGCTGGACAATATTGGAGAGGACATCGCCATGGCTATCCCGTTGGACAAACAGAAGAAGCTGCATTTCGACCTGAGCAATGTCGGCCTGCGCGCCCATGCGACCGCAGTCGGCCTGTTGCAACTATGCCTGGAATTGCGCCGCGCAGGCGTGCTGGACGAAAGCGCGGTCGATCGCATCAAGGGCGCGATCGCCTGCGATATCGAAGTGTCGGCGCCGCGATCGGTGGCTACGGCCGAATATCGGCGCGACATCAAGGCGCGGCTCGACAAGCTGTTCGCCGGCGAAGAGAAGATCGGCAGCGCGGATGCGCTGGCCTTTGGCCTCAGCGCCGAAGATGACGGCGTCTGCCAGGGCCACGCCTGATTCGGGCAAAGAAAAAGGGGCCGCGGCAACCGGCCCCTTTTCGCGATTCGTCCTGGCTTGACCGCCTAGAGCGATTTACGATCCGATTGCATCGGATCAGCCGCTCCAGCTTTTGTTTTTACGCGATTTCCGAGTCATCAGATGATTCCATCTGATTAGAAATCGTTCTAGTTGCCCGGCTGCGGCCCGGCGCCCTGCGGCATCGCGCCCTGTTGCTGCTGCATCTGCTGTTGCAACTGCATCAGTTCGGCCTTCGACTTGAAGTCGTGCAGCTCGACGTCGAACACCAGCACGGAGCCGGCCGGGATCGGGCCGGCGACCTGGTCGCCATAGCCGAGCTGCGGCGGAATCCAGAGGCGGTACTTGCCGCCCTTCTTCATCTTCTGCAGCCCTTCGGAGAAGCCCGGCACGACGCCGTCGATCGGCATCGGCGCCTGCGGATTCTCGTCGAACACCGTGCCGTCGAGCAATGTGCCCTTATAGCCGACCAGCGCCACGTCGGCGGGGGTCGGGCTGGCGCCCGTGCCCTCCGACAGGATCTTATATTGCAGGCCGGACTCGGTGGTCACCACGCCACTGGCATGGCTGTTCTGCGTCAGGAACGCCGACGGCGACGGATCGACGCCCTGTTGCCCCGCCCAGGCGAGACCGCCGGCCGCCAGCGCAACGGCGGCGACGCCGATCCAGAGACGCGTCAGCGACCCCTTGGCGATAGGACGAAGGGGTACGGCCGTCGTGGACATGGCGTATGCTCTCGCAAATTAAGGGCAGGGTGTTCGGCAGGATACGGGGCGGCGATGGCGCACAGGCCGGGGACCGCCCCGATAGCGCTTACTTCGCGCCGTCGCGCTCTGCGCGCTTGCGCTCCATCTTGCGCGCACGACGGACAGCCGCCGCCTTTTCGCGGGCGCGCTTTTCCGAGGGCTTCTCGTAGTGACGACGCAGCTTCATTTCGCGATACACGCCTTCACGCTGCAGCTTCTTCTTGAGCGCGCGAAGAGCCTGGTCGACATTGTTGTCGCGAACGATGATCTGCATAAGTCCGTCAATCTCCAATCGAAAACGAGCGGTTCGCCGGGATTTTTACATCCTTCCCGACGGGCCGACCGAATAGCAAAGCCAGTGAGTCGTCGCAGGTCACCCTACGCCATGTGGGCGGCGCCCTATCAGCAGGCCCGCGCAAATTCAACCCTAAAGCCTTCATACTCGACAAGCCGAGCATGCGGGCGGATAGTGGCGACATAAAGATAGTGGAGGATCGCCATGGCCACAGCCGCCCAACACCCCGACATGTCCGCCGCCGAATGGGAAGCGCGCCAGCAGCTCGCCGCCTGCTATCGCATCTTCGACCATATGGGCTGGTCGGAGCTGATCTACAACCATATCACCCTGCGCGTACCGGGAGAAACCGGCGCTTTTCTCATCAATCCCTTCGGCCTGGGCTATGACGAAGTGACCGCGTCCAACCTGGTCAAGATCGACATAGACGGCCAGGTGCTGGACGGCAGTCCCTATCCCGTCAACCGGGCGGGCTTCACCCAGCATAGCGTGTTCCACCGGCATCTGCCCGACGCCCATTGCGTCATCCACACCCACACCACAGCGGGCATGGCGGTGAGCGCCTGCGCCGAGGGGCTGAAGCCGATCAGCTTCTACGCCGCGGCCTTCATCGGGCGAATCGCCTATCATGATTTTGAGGGCGTCACGATTCGCGCCGAGGAGGGCGAGCGGCTGATCGCCAATCTGGGCGACCGGCGCGTCATGCTGCTGCGCAATCATGGCACGCTGGTGATGGCGGGGAGCCTGCCCGAAGCCTTCCTGACCCACTGGCTGCTGCAACGCGCCTGCGAAATCCAGGTCGCGACCGGCGCGGCGGGGACGCCGATCGACATTCCGGCAGACGTGATCGCGGTGCATCAGCGCGACCTGAGCGCCGTGCAGCTACCGGTCGGGCCGGGCGTGCCGGATTTCCAGACGATGGTGCGGCGCATCGACCGGATCGATCGGGGGTGGCGGGACTAGCGATTCGCCGCGCTCAGGGGCGCGGACAGCTCTCGCCTTCTGCCACCATGCGGCGCACCTCCTGCGCGGCGACCTGGGCCAGCCAGGCGCGGCGCTCCGCCTTGTCGGCGTTCTGCTCCGCCAGTTTGCGCGCGGCCTGCGCCTCGTTGCGCTGCTGCACCGCCATCCGGGCATAGGTGAAGGCGGCGATCGACAGGCCGCTCAGCACCAGGATCAGCAGCAGGGCGGCGGCGGACAGGGCCGCGGCGATTCGCCGGGTGCGGCGCTGGTCGCGACGGTAGAGCGCGGCATAGGGCGCGCCGAGCAGGCCCGCGATCAGCTTGAGCTTGACGATGTTGCGCTCATTCTTCTGCAGGTCGGGCGCCAGCGGTTCGAGCGGCTGGCTGCGGTCCAGTTCGCCCGCCTCGTCCAGCGCGAACAGCAGGGGCGCGGGAAAACAGTCGGTGTCGGGATCGCCCGGCACGCCGGCGGCGATCAGCGCGAAGACCGGCGCGTCGGGATTGAACCGCTTGAACGAGCGGATTTCCTTGTCGACCCAGACCGACCGCGCCGCAGTGGGCGAGCAGATGACGATCAGCGCGTCGGACCGGGCGAGCGCGCCCTGCAATTTGGGGCCGAGTTCGGCGGCCCCAGCCAGTTCGTCCTCGTCGCGGAAGATCGGGCGCAGCCGGGCGGGGATCGGGCCGCGATCGCCCGCCGTCCCGACCAGCGCGCGGGGTACGCGGTAATTTTCGATGGCGCGGTGGAGCCAGCGCGCGACCTTCATGTCGGCATGGCTGTAGCTGATGAAGGCGGCGTAACGCCCGTCGCCGCCGACCGCGCCGACCAGCGCCGACAAATGTTTGTGGGCATAGCCCGCCAGTTCCGCCCCGCCCGCAAGCACTGGCTTTCCCACCGCTGCGGCAGTATCCACAGGGGACGAGAAGATCTTACCGAGGGGATTGGACATGATGCGGAAATTCCTGATCGCGGGCGCCGGAATGGTGGGAGCGATGATGGCGCTGAACGGTCCGGTCATGGCGCAGGAGAATGTCGCCGCTACCGCTCCGCCGGTTGCCTCTCCGCCAGTCGCTTCTCCGCCGGTCGCTTCCCTGCCGGCCGCACCTCCCGCCGCGCCCGCCGATCCCTTCGCCCAGGCGATCGCCGCGCGGCAAGTGGCCGACTTCGCCCGGCGCGAGCGCGATCCCCATGCGATGCTGACCGCCGCGCGGATGCTGCAACAGGTGCCGATGACCGATGGCGCGACCCCGGCGCAGGGCGATGCCGCCTTTTCCCCCGACGCGCTGTTCGCCGAGGCCAAGGCGCTGGCGCGCGACGACCAGGCGCTGTTGCTGCAAATCCGGCTGGCGCAGTCGGCGTCGGGCCGCGGCGTGGTCGCCTCCGCCTTCGGCAAGGGGCTGGTGCGGCGCGTGCTCGACGTCAATCCGCGCAACGCCTATCGCTTCAGCGTCACCGCCAAGGGTGGCGAGCCGCTGCGCATCGGCGCGATCGGCGATATCGGCACCAACATGTATATCCGCCTGCTCGATGCGTCGGGCAAGCAGCTCTGCCTGGACGACAATGCCGATTATGCCCCGGTGTGCGCGGTCACGCCGCGCGCGTCGGGCCAGTATCGGGTCGATATCGGCAATAAAAGCGCCGCCAGAAGCCGGACCGTAATCCTGAGCAACTGAGGCGCACGGCGGCATATCAGTTGCCGGTATAGAGTTCGCCGATCGACAGGCTCGCCTGCCCCCCGGCCCTGGCGAGCAGGTCGCGGATCGGGCCGACCAGCCGGGCGGCGGCGCGCTGGTTCTCGACCGTGCGCAGCAGCAGGCGGAAATCGTCGGGCGGCTGCGGCGTCACCAGCGCGACGACATGATCGGCGCCGAAGGGCGGTATGACCTGGCTGTCGAGGACGGGCAGCGACTGGCCGGCGGCCAGTTCGCCCTTGCCGTCGGACGCGGCGACCGGAAAGAGCCGCTGTACCGTGCCGTCGGACGCGATGTTGAACACGGTCGCATAGCGCTGGCCGGGCGGGGGTGCGCCATCCCCCGTTTGCGCCTGAACCGGGGCCAGCGCCAGCGTGACCGGCGCACCGGACGGATAGCGCGCCCCATTGTCGAGCGGGCCGACCATCAGCCGCGCGCTGCGTTCCGACAGAAGCGGGCGCAGCGCCTCCAGCGCCGCCCATTTGTCGATGACGCCGCGCACCTGCGCCGCGCTCTTTACATTCTGGGCGACGATGTCGCCGGTGCGGCGCAGCATCGCCTGCGCCCGCGCGTCCCAGACGAAATCCGCGCCCTGCCCGTCGGTCAGGATGCGCCAGGGATAGTCGCCGCTGACGCTGGCGCGCGCCTTCAGGTCCGCGACATAGAGACCGGGCAGCGGCGGCGGGGCCGGCGGCGCGGGTGGCGGCGGGACGGTGGCGAACAGCCCCTGCCCCTCCCGCCCCGGCGGAATGACGGTATTGCTTTCCTGTCGCTGACCGCTCAGCATCCGTACCTGGACGTTGAGATAGGCGCCCAGTTCGCCGATCGACAATGTGCCGTCGCCATCCTGGTCGGCGGCCATGCCCTTCCCATCGGCGCGCGGCGTGGTCACGCCCTGTTCGAACGACCAGGTCAGGAAGCCGCGGGTCGGGGCGCCCTCCACCGGCAGCGCATTTTCCCAGGCGATCTGATCGTCGCGCGCCGCGCTGATATAATAGAGGTTGGGCAGGTCGTCGCGCGTCGCGCTGGCCGGAGCGGCGTCGCCGGACGCCAGCACGCTGGCGAAGCGCGGGGCCGGGCGCGACCCCAGCTCCACATTGCGCGCGCCCAGCGTCAGCCGCGGGGTCATGCCCATGGCGCGCGGATCGACCGACCGATGCAGCGTGCCGGAATGGCAGGTATCGGCCATCATCAGCACCTGCACCCCCTTCGGCACGTAAAGGGACAGCCAGGTGTAGAAATCCTTGTCGACGATGAAGCGCTCGGCATCCTTCACGTCGGGATCGAAGCCGGGCAGTGGCAGGAACTGGTCGGTATCGCCGTCGCGCGTACCCTTGACCGCGGCTTCGGCCAGCGCGCCATGGCCGGTATAATAGAGGAAGATCCAGTCGCCCGGCCTGGACCGCAGGCCCAGCGCATGGAGCGCGGTTTCGACCGTGGTGCGGCTGACGCCGTCATTGCGCAGGACGGTGACGTCGCTCGCGCCCTGACCGCGAATCAACGCCTCCATCGCCGCCAGATCATTTTCCGGCCCCACCAGATCCATGATCAACTTGGACTGGAACTGCCACGCCCCCACCAGCAAGGCGCGCGTTTCCGCATGAGCATAACCTGGGTTAATCATTATTGTGACAAAGCCGGTCAATACTGTTGCCCAGAGTCCACGTCGCCCCTTCGACATTAGGATTCCCCCGCGCTTTTTTGTTGCCTCGATAGCTATATATCCATAGTCTCAGAAAGGTAATCGGGGCAATAACTATATCTTGACTCGGAGCGGACAAATGGCCGTGTTGCGTTGCACTATAGTCGTTGCTTCTTTCATGTTTTTTGCTGGCGGTGCGACTAACGCCCTGGCGCAGGCTGATAACGCCCCGCCGTCCGAACAGGCCCCTGCAGAGGGCGCAACGGGTCGCGGCGTGCGGATCTTGCCGCCGGAGCCACCCGCCCCCAAGCCTGTTGCACAGGAGCCACAGGCGCAGCAGCCCGTCCACGCCGTCAATCCCGGTCCCGCCGTCGATCCCGGCCGGCAGGCGCCGGTCGCCGCCACGCCAGTCGCGGCCGCACCGGTCGCGCCCGTGCTCAAGAGTTGCGATCGTCCGGTAGCCAAGCCGACGCTGCGCTTTACCGATCCCGCCCGCTTCGACCAGGCGCTCAAGGCCAAGCTGCGCCGCGGCCGTGCCGTAGTGGTCGATCTGGACACACCCTATCCGGCGGACAATGAAGCGCCGTTGCCGCTCGGCGCCTGGCTGAACGAGGTCAAGCAGAGCGGCGGCGCCGTCAGCGTCGCCCCCTATTGCCAGAAGGGCCGCGGCTTTGGCGGCTTCTTCGCCAAGCTGTTCGGCGGCGGCCCGGCCGAACCCTATAAGGCGGCGCGCCGTTATGACGCGGTGCTGCATGTCGATGCGGTCGACCAGGTCGTGACCCAGGTCGAATTCGCGCCGCGCAAGGCGGGGCAATGATCCACAGCCTGTCGGGGGGCCGGCGCGGCCTGATCCGCGCGCTGGCCGCCGCCTTGGCGCTGGCCCTGCTTGCGCTGGCAGGGCCAGCGCAGGCGGCGGACGAACCGCGGCTGGCGCTGGTGATCGTCAACGGCGCCTACCAGGCTTTCGACAAGCTCGACTCCACCTATAGCGATGGCGACAAGGTCGCGACCGCGCTCAATGCCACCGGCTTTATCGACGCCAGCGGGACAGGTCCGGTGCAGGTGCGCCGCGACCTGTCCCGCGCGGCGATGCTGGAGGCGGTCGCCGATTTCCGCGCGAGGCTGGCTGCGGCTGGGCCGAAGGCGTTCGGCACCCTCTATTTTTCCGGCCATGGCGCGGCGCTGGGCAGCTATGGCGACGTCATGCTGCTGCCGGTCGATGCCGGCCGCGACCTGACGCCCGAAAGCGCGACGCTGACCCGCGCGGCGCTGACCCATAATCTGCTGGGATCGGGTGCGAAGACGGTGCTGATCGTGCTGGACATGTGCCGCAACGTCCTGCCCGCGCCGCCGCCGTCGCTGACCCAGATGATCGCGGCCGAAACCGGGACCGAGGCGAGCGCGGTCGGCGAACTGGCGGGCAGCAAGGGGCTACGCCGCATGGTCCGCGCGCCCGCCGCCGCGGTCCGGCCGGATCAGGGCTATCTGGTCGCCTTTTCCACCAGCGCCGACCAGGTCGCTTTCGACGACGGCATCTTCTCCAAGGTGCTGGCCGAGGAAATCCGCCGGCCGCAGCAGAATATCGCCGATGCGCTCAAGCGCGTGTCGGATCGCGTGGCGCTGTCGTCGGGCAAGAATTTCCAGAAGCCGACCTTCGACTATGGCCTGCAGGGTGCGCCGCCCTGCTTCATTTCCTGCGACCGGGCGGCGAGCGATCGCTTCTACGACTGCGCCAACTGCCCCTGGATGCGGGCGATTCCGGCCGGGCTGACGCCCTTCGGATCGCCCCTGTCCGAACCGGGACGGGGCGGGAACGAAAGCGTGCAGGCGGATGTGAAGATCGACCGGCCCTTCGCCATCGGCGTCTACGAGGTCACGATCGCTGAATGGAATGCCTGCGTGCGCGACAATGCCTGCACGAAACTGGGCAATTGGGCGAAGGAAAATCCCAATCCGCTGATCCCGGCGACCGACATCAGCTATGAGGACGCCCAGGCCTTCGTCGCCTGGCTGACGGTCCAGTCGGGCCGCGCCTATCGCCTGCCGAGCGAACAGGAATGGGAATATGCCAGCCGCGGCGGCGCGCCCACGGCCTTTCCCTGGGGCGACGACATCAGTCCGTCCATGGCCAATTACGACCATACCGCCCGCTATCACGGATCGGAGACGGCCCCCTATCGCGGCTATCCCGAAGCGGTGAACAGCTATCCCCCCAACAGCTTCGGCCTCAACCAGATGCAGGGCAATGTGTGGGAATGGACGTCGGGCTGTACCGACACGTCGTGCCGGGCGCGCATCATCCGGGGCGGATCGTTCGAAAGCGCCCCCGACGCGCTGCGGTCGGCCAATCGCTTCACCGTCCCGCCCGGCAAGCGCCGGCAGGACGCCGGCTTGCGCGTCGTGCGCGACCTGGAACCGGACGAGATCGGGGGATCGTCCTGACGCGGAATATCTGAGGGTTTGCGCCGGAAATGGGAAGCCGGCGCATCAAGAGGGGTAATATCGATGAAGAAGTTTCTGATCGCGGCCGCGGTTGCGGCGCTGGTGCCGGGTACGGCTTTTGCTTCGCCTTATTATGCGAGCATCGGCAGTCCGAACAGCCTGCAGCATACGGCGGTGACGACCGCGCTCAATCTCAACGATCTCGACTATGACGATGATCCCGACACGCCCGGCTTCGACATGGAGGGGGATGCCGACACGATCGGCGGCGCCTTCACCTATTGGGGCGGCGCAGGATCCGAGGGCCAGCGCTACGAATTGCGCTACCAGAAGGCGTTCCGCCCTTCGGAGGGCAGCCGCGCCCGCGTGCTGATCGATCCGATCCTCAATGTCCTGCACGTCAATGACGGCCAGACCACGATTCTGGGCACGCTGTCGACGGGCGTCGAAATACCGGTGCAGCCCAACTGGCTCATCACCCCGCGCGTCGCCTATGGCGTGAGCGACAATGACGGCTATTTCGGCGCCAGCAACGAAGTGCTGACCCTGTCCGCCACCAGCCGCTACAAGATCGCGCAGGTGGGCCGCGGCGACCTGACCATCGGCAATATGGTCGGATGGTCCACCACCACCGATATCGGCATCGGCAAGAAGCTGCCCTTCTATTTCAAGGAGGATGTCTGGGCGTTCCGCAACGGCATCGCCTATCAATTGCCGTTCAAGGGACGGATGTTCGGCGGGCGGCAGGGATCGATGCGCGCCAGCTATACTTGGACCAAGCTGACCGGCGATCCGCAAGCTTATGAAAATGTGCATGAAGCGGCGCTGAGCGTGGGCATCCGCACCCGCGAGGTTGAGCAGAAGAGCCGGGCCGAGCAGTTGCGCATCGGCCTGATCTACACCCATGGCACCAGCAGCTTCTCGCATGATTTCGATTATGACGCGGTGACGCTGACCGTGGGCTACCGCTTCTAAAAACAGCTATTCGGGAGGAACGGGTGATGACACGCCGTCTCGTCACATGGGGAAGCGTCGCGCTGCTGGCGCTGTCTGGTGCGGGCCTTTCAGCGCAGCAGAGCGACGACGCGCTGTTCATGACCGGGGCGGAGCCCGTTTCTCCCGAAGATTATGCCAAGCTGCCCAAACAGGGGCGTTTCCGCGCCTATCTGCCCAAGCAGGTGGACCTGTCCAACGCCTATCCGCCGCCCGGATCGCAGGGTCCGCAGCCCAATTGCGTCGCCTGGGCGACCACCTATGCCGCGCGCACCTTCCTCAACTTTCGCGACAAGAATGTGCAACCCGACGAACCGGCCGACCAGATGAGTCCGGCCTATGTCTATAACCGGCTGCGCCCGGCGGGGTCGCCCTGCACCGGCACGATCAGCATCGTCCAGGCGCTGACCCTGCTCAAGAATGAGGGCACGGTCAGTCTGGCCGAATTTCCCGACGATATGACCAAATGCGCCATTCCTGCGGCTGAGGGGCTGAAGGAGAAGGCGGGCAATTTCCGCCTGCTCGACTGGCGCGCGGTGGACCGTGAGGTCAAGGACGACTGGCGCACGCCGATCGTGCTGGACGACGTCAAGGGCGCCCTGGCGCGCGGCGCACCGGTGATATTCGCCATGCCGGCCCCCGCAGATTTCAAGGCGTTTCGCGGCGACGGCGTCTATCGGCGCGCGGAAAAGCCCGAAAAGGCCAATTATCACGCCATGGCGATCGTAGGCTATGACGAGGATCGGCAGGCCCTGCGCATCATGAATAGCTGGGGGCCGATCTGGGGCGACAAAGGCTATGCCTGGATCGATTATGCCACCTTCAAGCTGCTGACCGGGGAAGCCTATTCGCTCGAAGCGCCGGTCGCCCCGGCCGCACCCGGCACGCCGCCCCCACCGCCGCGCAGCGACGCCCAGATCTTCGCCGACCAGATGGCAGCCATGCCCTGCGGCGCGGTGTCGGTACAGGGCAAGAGCGTGACCGGCTTTTCCGGCGACCTCAACGCCATCGCCGCGCTGCGCGAAGCCTCCGCCAAGGCCGACCCGACCCGCAGCTTCGCGGTGCGCCACCTGCCCTGGCCGCAATGCGAGGCGGCGCTGACGCTAGCCGCGCCGCTGTCCCGCGAGGGAACCAGCATCGTCGCCCTGACCGCCGACGGCAAGGATCGCAGCGGCGACCCGGTGGTGATGCAGGAGAATGAGATTTTCGGCGTCAGCGCGACGACGAGCGCGGCGCGGCCCTATCTCAGCATCATCTACCTGCAGGCCGACGGCAGCGCGGTCGAACTGCATCGCGGCCATCCCGAACCCGACCGCAAGGGCGTGCGGCGCGTCACCATCGGCCTGTCGCAGGCGGCGCAACGCTATCAGGTCGCGCCGCCCTTCGGCCCCGAACTGATCGTCGCGCTGGCATCGGCCAAGCCTCTGTTCGGCGATGACGAGGTGGTGAACGGCACCGAGCGGCAGTTCCTGACCAGGCTGCGCGCCAAGCTGGCCGGGCGTCAGGGCGATAGCCAGAATACCAGTCAGGGTGCGGGCGTCTCCGCCGCCTTCGTCCGGCTCCAGACCAGCAACTGACCCCGGCCATGGGGGGCCAGCCGAACAAGGGGACGCCCAAAGCCCGCGGCGGCCTGCGACTGCCGCCGGTGGCGCCGGTCGTGCGCTTCGGCGCGATGGCCCTCGCTTTCCTGCTGGGCACCTGGGGTTTCGCCCAGGCTTTTGCGGAGGCCCGCATCGCATCGACCGTGATGCAGGACGCGATGCGGGCGATGCGGCTGATCGTCGGCAGCTTCCCGCAGGTGCTTGAGGGGCGCGACCTGCCGCTCTCGCTCGATATCGCGCGCTGGGCGCTGCCGCTGCTGACCTTCTGGTCGACCGCGGCGCTGGCATGGGAGCAGGTGCGCAATCCGCTGCGGCTGGCGCTGATCCGGGCGCGGGGCGAACATCTGGTGATTGCGGGCGACGAAAGCGGGGGCCTGGCCGCGCAGGCGGCGCGCGGCGCGCTGGCGGACGGGCGGCGGGTGCTGCTGTGGCCGCAGGACCGGCGCACGACCTGGATCGGCGACGCGCTGGAGGCGGGCGCGGCGGAGGTGGAACAGGGCGTGGCACAGGAGAGCGCGACCGGACTGGCGCTGGACAAGGCGCGTGCGGTGCTGCTGCTGTCGCGCGAGGCGCGCGGCAATATCGCGCTGGCGTCCGCCGTGCTGGCGCAGGCGGCGGCGGTGCGTCCGGCGGGCGATCCGGTCGATATCATCCTGCGCGTCGATGATCTCGACCTGCGACGCAGCGTCGAGCAACGCTTCGAGCATGGCGACCGGCGGACCGCGCGCGTGCGGCTGGCGGCATTGCCCGACATCGCGGCGCGGCATCTGGCGCTGGCCCGGCCGATCGACGGATTCACGCGCGAAGGACAGGCGGGGCGCGGGGTGCTGGTGGTCGGCTTCACGCCGCTGATCGAACGCTATGTGCTGCGGACGCTGGCGGGGGGCCATTATCGCGACGGCGGCAAGCCCGTTTTCGCTATCCACATAGCGGAGGCGGCGCAGAGCGAGGCGGCGTTTCGCGCGCGCAATCCGGGCGCGGACGGGCTATCGCCGCTGCGCTTCGTCGAGGCGCGGCCCGACCCGGCCGGGATCGGCATGCTGATCGACGCCCATGTCGCGGCGTCCGGCGAGCCGGTGGCGATCCTGATCGACCTGGACGATGACGACCGGGCGCTGGCCGTTGCGCTGGCGGTCGATGCGCGCTATCGCGCCGCCGCCCTGCCCGCCCCGCCGATCCATGTGCGGATGGCGGGCGCGCACGATCATCGCATCGGCGCGGGCATCTTCCCCTTCGGCGGCCTGTCCGACCTCGCCGACCCCGACATGCTGTTGCAGGACCGCCACGACGCGCTCGCCCGGTCGATCCATGATTTCTATCTGGAGGGCCGCTTTGCCGAGGGCGAGCGGATCGGCGTGCGCGCGTCGATGCAGGAATGGGAAGACCTGCCCGAAAGCTTCCGCGACGACAACCGGCTGGTCGCCGACTGCTATCAACTCAAACTGCGCGACATCGGCGCGCGGCTGGTCGAGGGAGCCGGACCGTCGCTCAGCCTTTCCCCCGACGAACTGGAGGAATTGTCGCGCGCCGAACATGACCGCTGGATGGCGGCCAAGCTGGTGCAGGGGTGGACCCATGGCGCGGTGCGCGACGACGCGCGGCGGCTGCATCCCGACATCATCCCTTATGATGACCTTAGCGAAGCGATCAAGGATCTGGACCGGGAGCAGGTGCGGATCATGGCGCGGCTGCTGGCGGCTTCGGGGCAGCGGGCGCTGCGGACGCTGACGGTCGCCCTGTTGCCGGGCGGCGAGGATGCGGCGCCCGATCCAGCCGCCTTGGCGGCGGCGCTGGCGGCCCAGTATCCCGACCGCGCGCCGCTCTTCGTCGGCGATCCGGCCGATCGCTGGTCGCGCCATTTGCTCGCCGCGCTACAGGCGCAGGGCCAGTTGGCGCAACTGGCCCTGGAGAGCCATGTGCAGGCGATCCTCGATCCGCTGCCGTCGGGGGAAGCGACCGCGGCGGCGGCGCTGGTGCAGGGCGCGGATGCGATCCATGCCGGCGACATGACGGCGCTGGCGGCGCGTGCCGACCTGCTGCTGGCGGCGGTGCCGGTCGATGATCGGCGCGCCATTCGTATCGGACCGGACGGCGCGATCGGCCGCGCGCCATGGACGCGCTGAAGGGCGGCCCCAAGCTGCTGGCCGCGATCGGCGCGGGGGCGTGGCTGACCGTGCGCGCGGGGCTGGGCATGGGGCGGCGCATCATCGCGGGCGACGCACTGGCGCAGCGGCAACTGGCGGACGGCCTGCCCCTGCATGTGTGGCGGCCGCTGCGCACATTGCTGCCGCTGGCCGCGCTGGCCGGGATCATCGCCGGGATCGGCGCGGGGCGGCTGCTGGCGCTCTATAATGCGCAGATCCCGGTGCTGGGCGCGCTGGCGGAGATTTTGCTGCGCGACATCGTGCCGCTGCTGATCGGCCTGTTCGCCTGCGGCAGCGTGTCGGTGGCGCTGTCGTCGCGGCTCGGCGCGATGGCGCTCAACCGGGAGATCGACGCGCTGGAGGCGCTGGGGCGCGATCCGGTCGCCCATGCGCTGGGACCGGCGTTGGCCGCGGTGCTGCTGTCCGCGCCGATCCATATGCTGCTGGGGGGGATCGCCGCGGTGATCGGCTGCGGCGTGCCGCTGGCGCTGATCGCCAATGTCGGCTGGCCGCTCTGGTCCGGCTTCGCCTTTTCCCACGACGCGGCGGCCGCGATGCTGACCGGCATCGCCAAGCTATTGCTCTATGCGCTGATCGCCTTTGGCGTGGGCAGCGCGGTGGGGGCAAAGCCGGTGCGGTCGCCGGCCGATATCGGCCGCCGTGCGACCACGGCCTTTACTGCCGGGCTGCTGGGCATCTTCAGCGCGGCGGCGCTGTGGACGGCTTTGCTGTGAGCGCGCTGCTGGCGTTCGAGGGGGTGAGCCTGGTGCTGGGCGGGACGCGGCTTCTGGATCAGGTGGACCTTGCCATCGAAGCCGGCGATCGGGTCGCGATCCTGGCGGACAGCGGTGCGGGCAAGAGCTGGCTGTTGCGGCTGGCGATCGGGCTGGTCACGCCCGGCAGCGGCACGGTACGCCTGATGGGCGTGGCGCTGGCCGACGCGCCGCCGGATGTGCGCCGGTTGCTGCGCGCGCGGTGCGGCGTGGCGATGCAGGGCGGATCGCTGCTCGGCGACCTCAGCGTCGAGGAGAATATGCGGCTGGCGATCGGCACCGGCGACTGGTCCAAGGCGCGGCGCGGGGGGCGGCGGATCGACCGGCTGCTGCTGGAATATGGGCTGGAGCAGGCGGCGGCGACCCGCGCCGACGCGCTGTCGATCGGCGAGCGGCGGCGTGCGGAACTGGCCCGCGCCTTCGTCCGCGATCCCGAATTGCTGGTGCTGGACGAACCGTTCGAGGGGGCCTTCGCGCGGGGCGACATGCTGGAGGCGCAGGTGCGGCGGCGGATCGTGCCGCAGGGCCGGGCGCTGCTGCTGCTGACGCAGGACCGGGCGCTGGCGGGGCGGCTGTGCGAGCGGGTCTACCGGCTGGAGCGCGGGCGCCTCATTCAGCAGGATGCGGCGGTCACGGTCCCCGACGCGACGTCCTGAACGAAGGCGGCGACCGCCTGTTCGATCGCGCCCTGGAAGGCGGCAGCGCGGACGGTGCCCGCAGCAGAGGAGATAGGCCGGGTTGCGCAATAGCGGCCGGCCCAGATCGCTTTGCCTTGGGCGACCTGCGTCACGTCGAAGGCGACGACCGCCTGTGCATTACCCGTTGCGCTCAGTTCCTCGAACCGGTCGAGCGTCGCCACCACGCGCCGGTCGGCGGCGAGCGGCAAGGCGGGGCCGGTGACGGTGGCGAAGCGGGTGCGCAGCCCGGCGACCAGCGCGCGGGCCAGGCTGTCGGCGGGCGGCTCTTCCCAGAAATAGGTGGCGGCCTGATGGATCTCGCCGGGCGCGGCGGCATCGACATAGGCGTAGCGCATCCCGCCCGACAGGCCGCGCGCCTGCACCGCCGCAACCGTGAAGCTGGGGGCGGCGACCGGCCGGCCGGGCGCGAATTGGGGCGACAAGCGCATGGTCACGGGCGCATCGCCCGGCTTGAGCGCGGCGCAGGCTGGGAGCGCACAGAGCAGCAGCAGGACGATCGGCCTCATTTCTCTCCTCCCGGCGGCGGCGGATCGACGTAGCGCTGGCCGCGGATCGCATAGGTCGGATCGCCCGCCAGCCGCTCGCTCAAGGCCCCCAGACTGCTGCTGGTGCGCTCCAGATTGGCGCTGGTCGCCACCAGCGAGGCGGACGCGCCCTCCAATATGCCGCGTACTTCCCCGGCGCTGCTCTTGCCCTCCGCCAGCAGCCCGGCGATGCTGGCCTGATTTTGCGCCACCAGAGACCGGGTTTCGCGCAAGATGCCGTTGAGCGCCGCAACGTCGATTTCGGACGCCCGGCCGGTCGCCTGCCGCACATGCGACAGGGTCAGGGCGATGTCGCCCCGGCCCGGCGTGAAGCTGCGGTCGAGCTGCGTGCTGAGGCTATTGAGCGCGGCGAGGGTTTGCGTGGCGTTGCGGGCGACCTGCGCCATGTCGACGGCGCCGCCCGATCCGTCACCCTGCAACAGGCCCGACAATTTCTGCGCCATGGCGTTGGCGGTGCGGGCGACATTGGCCGCCTCCCCGATCGCGAGCGCCGCGGTTTCGAACAGGTCGGCGGGGCGACGACAGCCGGGCAGCGCACCGGCGGCGTCCCGGCCCGGCACCGGATCGCAGCCATAGGCGCGGCGTGCGGCGGGGCATTGGGCGCTGCCGGTTTCCAGCGCCACCAGTTCGATGCGCGGCGCGGTGAGCGGATTGGCCGATGCGACGGTGGCGAAGGAGCAGGCGGACGGCTGCCATTTGCGATCGATGCCCATGGCGACGGCGAAGGTGCGGCTTTGCCGGTTGAGGTCGATCGATCGCACAGCGCCGATCGGCGCCCCCCGGAAATAGACCTGAACGCCCGGCGACACCCCCTCGACATCGTCCAGCGTCGTGGCGATCACCCGCTGGCGGAAGAAGGGATCGGGCACGAGCGCCAGGATCGCGACCATGCCCAAGGCGAGCAGCGCGGCCCCCAATCCCCATCTGATCTGCGTCGTCGAGTCCGGCGTCATGCCCCACTCCCCCTGTAGCAGAACAGACCTGCGCGAGCCGCTTGTCAAGCAGCGATCAGGCGTCTCCGAAGCCGCCGCCGCCGGGCGTTTCGATGACGAAGGCGTCGCCCGCACGCAGCGATGCCGTGGCTGTCGGGCCGAGCGGCTCGACGCTGCCGTCGGCGCGCTCCACCCGGTTGCGGCCAACGTCCCCCGGCGCGCCACCGTCCAGGCCGAAAGGCGGCACGATCCGGCGGTTCGACAGGATGCCGGCGGTCATATCCTCCAGGAAGCGGACGCGGCGCAGCGCGCCATTGCCGCCATGGTGACGCCCCGCCCCGCCCGATCCGGCGCGGATCGAAAATGCCTCCAGCAACACCGGGAATCGGGTTTCGAGAATTTCGGGATCGGTCAGGCGGCTGTTGGTCATATGCGTCTGTACCACGTCCGCTCCGTCGAAATCGGGACCAGCGCCCGATCCGCCGGCGATCGTCTCATAATATTGGTGGCGATCATTGCCGAAGGTGAAATTGTTCATCGTCCCCTGCGCGCCCGCCATGACGCCGAGCGCGCCGAACAGCGCGTCCGTCACGACCTGGCTGGTTTCGACATTGCCCGCGACCACGGCGGCGGGATAGCGGGGGCGCAGCATCGATCCTTCGGGAACGATGATCGTGATCGGCTTCAGGCACCCGTCATTCATCGGGACCGCCTCATCGATCAGGGTGCGCACGACATAGAGGACGGCGGCGCGCACGACGGAGACAGGAGCGTTGAAATTGCCCGGCAATTGGGCCGAAGAACCGGCGAAATCGATGGTCGCGGCGCGGGCGGCGCGATCGACATGGACAGCGACATGGACAGTTGCGCCATTATCCATGGCATAGGTGAAATGGCCGTCGGACAGGCGATCGATCAGGCGGCGGACGGCGGCTTCGGCCTGGTCCTGCACATGGCCCATATAGGCGGATATTGTTTCGATACCGTAACTATCGCTGATGCGGCGCAATTCGCTCGCGCCCTTGGCGCAGGCGGCGATCTGGGCGGACAAGTCGGCGATATTCTGGTCGATGTTGCGGACGGGCCATGGTCCCGACGCCAGCAGGGCGCGGATGGCAGCTTCCTGAAACACGCCCCGATCGACCAGCAGGATATTGTCGAGAACGATGCCCTCTTCCTCGACGGAGGTGCTGCCGGGCGGCATCGATCCGGGGGTGATGCCGCCGATATCGGCATGATGGCCGCGCGCGGCGACATAAAAGGACGGGGTGACGAGATCGCCCACGAACACCGGCATCACCACGGTGACGTCGGGCAAATGCGTGCCGCCGTCATAAGGCGCGTTGAGCGCGTAGACGTCGCCCGGCCGCATCCCGCGCCCGTCGATCGGCGCACCGTCCGCGCCAACCCCGCGCCGCCGCATGATCGTGCGGATGCTGTCGCCCATGCTGCCCAGATGCACCGGCATATGCGGCGCGTTGGCGACCAGATGGCCCGCGACGTCGAACAGCGCGCAGGAAAAATCGAGCCGCTCGCGGATATTGACCGAGGAGGCGCTATGCTGGAGCGCGGCGCCCATTTCCTCCGCTATGGCCATGAACAGGCCGCCCATCACCTCCAGCCGGACCGGATCGACGGCGGCGGCGTCGCCGCTTTCGGGCCGGGCGCGTGGGATGTGGCGCGTGAGGATCAAATTGCCATGGCCATCGAGCCGCGCGCGCCAGCCCGGTTCGACCGCGGTGGTGGAGACGGGATCGATGATGAGCGCCGGGCCGTCGATGACGCTATCGGCGGACAGGCCGGCGCGGTCATGGACGGGCGCGGTGTCGCCCGCATAGTCGACATGGGCCAGCGGCGGGGCGGCCTGCGCCGCGATCGCCGCGATGCCGTCCATGGCTTCTTGCGCCGATGCGATCGCCTCCACCCGCGCCATATCAACCAATATGCCCCCCTTGCCCGCGAAGCCGAAGCGCGCCTGATGCTGGGCCAGGAAATCGGCGCGCATGGCGTCCACATCCCCCAGCGGCACGTCGAACAGGCTGTCGGTGCCGTCATAGCGCAGCCGCAGCAGCGTTTCGGTCCGGTCGGCCTGCGGCAGATCGGCGCGGGCGTCGGCGGCCAGCGCCGCCAGCGCGGCGGCCAGCCCATCGTCCCCCAGTCCATTTTCCCTCAGGGGCAGCGCGATCGTCTTCTCCCGCACCGCCCGCCGATCGGCCAAGCCCATGCCATAAGCGGACAACACGCCGCCCAGCGGATGGATCATCACCCGGTCCATCCCCAGCGCGTCGGCGACCAGGCAGGCATGTTGCCCGCCCGCGCCGCCGAAGCTGGCCAGCGTATAGCGGGCAACGTCATGGCCGCGCGCGACGGAGATGCGCTTGATCGCATTGGCCATGCTGGCGACGGCGACGGCGACAAAGCCCTGCGCGGCATCGCGCGGCGTCATGGCGCGGCCGGTTTGCGCCTCCACCTGCGCGCAAAGATCACCGAAGCGCGCCTCCACCGCTTGGCGGTCGAGCGGCTGGTCGCCGTTCGGGCCGAACAGGCTGGGGAAATGATCCGGCTGGACCTTGCCCAGCAGGACGTTGCAGTCGGTGATGGTGAGCGGCCCACCCCGCCGGTAGCAGGCTGGCCCCGGCACCGCGCCCGCGCTTTCCGGGCCGACGCGAAAGCGCCCGTCCAGGAACGAACAGACGGAGCCGCCGCCCGCCGCGATGGTATGGATGCGCATCATCGGCGCACGCAACCGCACGCCTGCGACGCGGGCCTCATTGTCGCGTTCGTAAACGCCGGCATAATGCGACACATCGGTCGAGGTGCCACCCATGTCGAAGCCGATGACCTCGGTGAAGCCCGCCTGCTGCGCCGTTCGCGCCAAACCGACGATGCCGCCGGCCGGGCCGGACAGCACGGCATCCTTGCCCCGGAACAGCGCGCCGTCGGTCAGGCCGCCACTCGACTGCATGAAGAACATGTCGGCCTGATCGCCCAGCGCATCGCGCAAGCCATCGACATAGGCGCGCAGCACCGGCGAGAGATAGGCGTCGGCCAGCGTCGTATCGCCGCGCCCGACCAGCTTGATGAGCGGGGCGACGTCATGGCTGGTGCTGATCTGGGTGAAGCCGATATCGGCCGCGATCCGCGCCAGCGCCCGTTCATGATCCGGGTAGAGATAGCCGTGCATCAGCACGATCGCGACGGCGCGCAACCCCTTGTCATAGGCGCCCTGCAGCGCGGCGCGGGCGGCCGCTTCATCGAGGGGCGTGCGGATCGTGCCGTCGGCCCTCAGCCGCTCGTCGATCTCGATGACATCGGCGTGGAGCGGATCGGGCAGGCGGATGCGGCGCGCGAACAGGTCCGGCCGTTCCTGCGTGCCGATGCGGATCGCGTCGCGAAACCCCCGCGTAATCGCCAGCAGCACCGGCTCGCCCTTGCGCTCCAGCAGGGCGTTGGTGGCGATGGTGGTGCCGATGCGCAGCGCACAGGGCGGGATCGGCCCTTCACCAGAGCCGGTCAGCCGCCGCACCGCCTCCACCGCCGCATCGGCATAGCGTTCCGGGTCGCAGGACAACAATTTGACGGTGTGCAGCCGCCCGTCGGGCGCGCGCGCCACCACATCGGTGAAGGTGCCGCCGCGGTCGATCCAGAAATGCCAGGTCATGGGCGCAGGTGATGGCGGCGCGGAGGTGGAATGGCAAGAGAGGGGTGGAAAGCAGCAGGGATCATTGGCCATCATCCACTACCGTCATTCAGCAAAGGCCGGGATGACGGAGAAATGCGGATCCGCCGCTCCCTCCCTGTTACGCCCCCTTACCGTCCGCCCAGAATTGCGCCAGTTGCAGCACCGACGCCTGGGCCGCGGCATAATCGGGTTCTTCGTTTGCGTCATTATAGCCGAACCATTCGTCGGCCCCGACTTCCTGCACGACGATGCCGTCGCGCCGGGCCAGCATCGACAGCGAGCCATAATAGACGCCGTAGGTCGCGCCCGCCTGCGGGATCAGCCAGGCGATCTGGCCGCGGACTGGCACGATGCTCTCATCCCGCCACAGTGCGCGGGCGCCATAGCCGGTGCAGTTGATGATCGATTTCTGGCGCAGCTTCGTCACGTCATTGGGATCGTACAGTTCCATCGGCACGACCTTGCCCCCGGCCAGCCGGAAATCGGCCATAAGTTGATGGGCAAGGTCGGCGACGTTGAAGGTCAGGCCGCTGCCGCGTCGGGCATAGGTCGGGCGGAAGGGGTGGGTGCCGGGCGCCAGTTCGACCGAGCGCGGGGTGATGTCGGCCAGCCGCTGTTCGAGACGGAGAAATTCGTCGGGATGCTCGCCTGACGGCGCGTGTCGCACCCGTTCGGTGAAGGGCGTGTCCGACAGCATGTAGCGGTCGGTCCATTCGACCGGGTCGCCGGGCAGGCCCAGATAGCTCTGGTGCATGGTGAAGGACGCACGCGCCATCGCTTCCCACCGGTCGGCGAACCCCGGATCGACGGCTTTTTGCATCGCGATCCGGCTGTCGGGCGTCCAGCCCCCCGTCGCGCGGGCGGAGCGGACATAGGGGAATTGCTCTTTGGCATAGATGGTGACATCGGCCCCGGCGCGCTGGGCGGTGAGCGCGGCGGTCAGGCCCAGCGCGCCCGCGCCGATCACCGCGACGTCGCGCACCCCGTCCGCCAGCGCCATGCCGACCGCGACCTGCGCCGATCCCCAGGACAGCGACCAGCCGCTGCCGCCATGGCCGTAATTATGGACCACCCGCTTGGTGCCGACCCGTTCCACCTCGATCCGCGGCCCGGCGGCGCGGAAGGGGCGCAGGCAGACGGTGACGCGAAACAGGCGATCGGGGGTCGCACGGATCGGCGGCGGCATGGCGTCGCACAGATTCGCCGTGCGGCCCGCCGTCGCCAGCGACAGCGCCGCCATGCCGCCCATGCCCCGGCCCAGAAATGCGCGCCTGTCCATTGCCTCGTCTCCCCGTTCACTTCGCCATGTCGTATAACGAAGGGCATGGGCCGAACCGCAAGCGATCGCGGCCCGAGCGGCGCGGCGATCAGTTACCCTCGGCGTCCACCGTGAACACCATCGGCTTGCCGCGCGATTCCGGTTCCCATCCCGCCTCCAAAGCGGCGCGGATGCCGCGGGCGATAATCGCATCGTTGATCTGGAGCCGACCGCGCTGCAAGCCTTTCAACAAGCGCTTGGGCGGGGGGAACTCCAGCAGCGCCCCGCGCTGCATATTCTTCTGCAACAGCGCGATGGCCATGCCCTTCCACCCGTCGAAGTCGCTCCACTGCGGCTCGCGCCGCAATTCCCATTCATATGTGAAGCCGTCGACGTCGACGGTACCGGCGCTGCTATGCATGGCGACGCGCATAGCATGGTTGGCCCGATGCGCCACCCCTCCCCTGTCGCGCCGCGGCCTCTGCCCGGCCCGCCATGCCCCTTGGGACAGGGTTGATCGAGATTATGGACAGCGACGCCTTGCGAACATATCAGGAACGATATGGTCCAGCTTTCCACCCGCGCGAAACTCGCAATCCTCGCCGACGCCGCCAAATATGATGCATCCTGCGCGTCTTCCGGCACCACCAGGCGCGACAGCCGCGGCGGCAAGGGGATCGGATCGACCGAGGGCATGGGCATCTGTCACGCCTATGCGCCCGATGGCCGCTGCATTTCGCTGCTCAAGATATTGCTGACCAACAGTTGCATCTTCGACTGCCATTATTGCATCAATCGCCGGTCGAGCGATGTCCGCCGCGCGCGCTTCACCGCGCAGGAGGTGGTCGACCTGACCCTGAGCTTCTACCGGCGCAATTATATCGAGGGGCTGTTTCTTTCGTCGGGCATCATCCGGTCGTCCGACTATACGATGGAGCAGATGGTCGAGGTGGCGCGATCGCTGCGCGAGGACCATCATTTTCGCGGCTATATCCATCTCAAGACCATTCCCGACGCCGACCCGGACCTCATCCACCAGGCCGGGCTCCATGCCGATCGCCTGTCGATCAATGTCGAACTGCCGACCGAAAGCGGCCTCAAGCGTCTGGCGCCGGAAAAGGACGGGGTGCGGATCGAAGGGGCCATGAGCCGGCTGCGCAGCGACATGGAGGACGGGCAGGACGCCCGCCGCAAATATAAGAGCGCCCCGCGCTTCGCGCCCGCTGGCCAGTCCACCCAGATGATCGTGGGCGCCGACGCCGCCGACGACCGGGCGATCATCGCGCGGGCCAGCAGCCTCTATGACCGGCATAAGCTGCGCCGCGTCTATTACAGCGCCTTCTCCCCCATCCCCTCGCCCAGCGCGGTGCTGCCGCTCAAGCGCCCGCCGCTGCTGCGCGAACATCGGCTCTACCAGTCGGACTGGATGATCCGTTTCTACGGCTATGATGCGCAGGAGATCGCGGCGGCGACCGATGCGGCGACCGGGTGCCTGCCGCTCGACATCGATCCCAAGCTGGCCTGGGCGCTCAGCCATCGCGCGACCTTTCCGGTCGACGTCAATCGTGCCCCGCGCGAGGCGCTGCTGCGGGTGCCGGGCCTGGGGGTGAAGGCGGTGGACCGCATCCTGTCGAGCCGCCGCCATCGCCGCCTGCGGCTGGACGATGTCGCGCGGCTGACGACGTCGATCAAGAAATTACGCCCCTTCCTGATCGCGGCGGACTGGCGCCCGCTGGCGCTGATCGACAGCGCCGACCTGCGCGCGCGGGTCGCGCCGCCGGCACGACAGCTCGATTTGTTCGCCTGATCGCGGATTTCGGGTTGATCGCGGCTGCGACTCGTGAAATTCTGTCACCAGGGTCAAGCAAGGAGTTCGGGGCTTTGGCGACGGCGCTCGGCAATCGCACACATCAGCGCAAGGGTTTCGCGAAGCGGATCAGCACCCATCTGGCGGCGGCGCTGGTCGTCTTCTGCCTGCTCCAGATCGGCATCGTCGCCAAGACGGGCGGCTCGCTCGTCCTGCATCTGGGTATCATCGTTGCGATCGGCGGCTATGCCGTGGCCGCGCGCGGGCTGGAACGGCGCTGGCAGATGCTGGAGCAGGGCGGCCTGTCGACCAGCGGCCTCACCGTGCGTTTCCGTCGCGACGTGCTGCAACTCTGGGCCGCCAGCCTGCTGGGCGCGCTGCTCTGGATTCCGGTCGCGATCATCTTCCGCTTCCTGTTCGGCTGAAGATCGGGCGGCTCTCTGGCGGGAGCCATTTGCGCCGCCTGTCGTTGTCTGTCCTCGAAAGAGGAGGACCATCCATGGCCGACACCAAGATTTTCGATCGCCTGAAGCAGGATCACGACACCCATCGCCAGTTGTTCGCCAAAATGGCGGACGCGGAGCGCGAAAAGAACGAGGATCGGCTGGAAAAGCTGTTCGAGCAGTTCAAGGTGGAAGTGACCGCCCATGCCGCGGCCGAAGAAGAAACGCTCTACGCCACCATGCTGGCGCAGCCGGACCTGCGCGAGGATGCGCAGCACAGCGTGTCCGAACACAAGGAAATCGACGATTATCTGGAAGAGCTGGACGCGCTGAAATTCAACGGCGAGGCATGGCGCAAGAAATTCGCCGAAATGAAGAAGCGCTACCTCCACCATATCGACGAGGAGGAGGAGGAGATGTTCCCCGACGCCGCGAAGGAACTGACGGCGCAGGACGAAGAGCGGCTGGGCAAGCTGTTCGCCAAGCGCAAGCCGGCCGAACTGGAGCGCGCGCAGGCCGAGGACTGAGCGCCCCTCCCACCCCGTTCGCAGTGAACGGCTGATGAGATCGCCAACCCTGTATCGCGTCGCGCTGACCGCTCCGGACGATTTCGACGGCTGGCGGGATGCGGCGCGGCGGCTGGCGGTCAACGGCGTCGATCCGGCCGATGTCGTCTGGCAGGCGGGGGAGACGGCGGGCGGCGACCTGTTCGGCGACGCGCCCCTGCCGCCCGACCGGCCCGGCGCGGGCTTCTCGGTGCCCCGCGCCTTCGTCGACCTGGCGCAGAGCGCGATCCTGCATCGCGACCCCGAACGCTTCGCCCTGCTTTATGCGCTGCTATGCCGGCTGCGCGACCGGCCGGGGCTGATGGAGGACAAGGCCGACCCGCTGCTGCGCCGGGTCGATATACTGGCCAAGGCGGTGCGCCGCGACATCCACAAAATGCGCGCCTTCGTGCGCTTCCGCGCTTTGGAGGATGCGGTCGGCCCGCGCTTCGTCGCCTGGTTCGAGCCCGACCATCATATCGTCCGCGCCAATGCCGGTTTCTTCCTGCGCCGCTTCGCGACCATGCACTGGTCGATCCTGACCCCGGAGGCCAGCATCCATTGGGATGGCGAGACATTGAGCGAGGGACCGGGCGCCAGCCGTGGGGACGCCCCCGCGGACGACCCGGTCGAGGATCTATGGAAGGGCTATTATGCCGCGATCTTCAATCCGGCCCGGCTCAAGACCAAGGCCATGCTGTCCGAAATGCCGAAAAAATACTGGCGCAACCTGCCCGAAGCCGCGCTCATCCCCGACCTTGTCGCCGGCGCGCAAGCGCGCGAGGCGGCCATGATCGCGACCGCGCCCCTGCCAGAAAAGGCGCCGCCCAAACGCCAGGGCAATGCGGCGACCGTCTGGGCGGCCCTCCGCGAGGAGGCGATGACTTGCGCCCGCTGTCCGCTGCACCGGGACGCCACGCAGACGGTGTTCGGCGAAGGCCCGCTCGACGCGCCTTTGCTCTTCATCGGCGAGCAGCCCGGCGATCAGGAGGATCTGGCCGGGCGGCCGTTCGTGGGACCGGCGGGCCGGTTGTTCGACCGGGCGCTGGCGCAGGCCGGGGTGGACCGGTCGCGCGCTTACGTCACCAATGCGGTCAAGCATTTCAAGTTCGAACGGCGCGGCAAGAGGCGGCTGCATCAATCACCCGACGCCGGCGAAATCGAGGCGTGCCGCTGGTGGCTGAAGCAGGAGATCGATCTGGTTCGCCCGCGCATCATCGTCGCACTGGGCGCGTCGGCGGCCCGCGCCATGCTGGGCAGGGCGGTGACGATCAGCCGGGCGCGGGGTCAGGCGATCGCGCTCGACAACGGAGCGGAAGGCTGGGTGACGGTGCATCCCAGCTATGTGCTGCGTCTCCCCGACGAGGATCGCCGCAAGGAGGAACTGGCGCGCTTCGTCGCGGACCTGCGGGGGATCGGCGAGCGGCTGAAGGCGCTGCCATAAACAAGGAATGCGGAACGGCTACAGTCCAGGAAGCCGTTCCGCACCCCAACTTCCATCAGGAAGTTGACTGAGAAGACGGGACGGATCGTTGCGACCCGTCCCGCCTAGCCGGTGATTAGGATCAGAATTTCGCGACGACGCCGGCCATGGGACGGATCGAGTGGAAATTGCCCGTCGTATCGGCCTGGACGCGCAGGCGGATATTGCTGCTCTCGGCCGAACCGCCCATGTCGGCGGGCGACAGTTCGACGCCGGCGCCATAGGTCATGCCGTGATAGTCGCGGCTATCCTTGCCCAGCGCATCGAAATTGGTCCACTGATAGCCGACCTTGGTGAAGATCATGCTGTCCTTGCCCGCCTTCACGCCGACACGGCCCGCGGCGCCATATTCCCAGTCGATGTCGCCCGACACGCCCTTGGACGCGGTGCCCTCGACGCCCAGCACCAGCGGCCCGGCGACATTGACGTTCACGCCCGCCACGCCCTCGACCATACGGCCCTTGTAGCCGACCGGCGGGATGCCTTCCTTGCTGGTTTCGCTGTCATAATTATGCACGCCCCCCATCACGCCGACATAGGGTTCGATGCGGCGGGTGGACGAACCGGCGTCATCCTGCGCCATGGCGGCGGCAGGCAACAGGAACGCGGCGGCGGCTGCCGAAAAAAGCAGTGTCTTCATGGGGTGACCCTTTGTCTGTTGTGGATTTTTTGCGCGGCGGTGTGGACCCGCCGGGCCGATGCGAGCGCTCAAAGCGGCTGCGATCGACAGGAGGAAGAATGACCGGACCCGCCCGAAGGTTTCCTGAACGATCCACAAAATCCGGTCAGCAGGCGATTATGTGACGGAAAGAACACGCTTTCTGTCGCCCCGATGAACGAGGGCCGGCTTTTCTGAACCTGCGATAAACGCTGGCGCGGAAAGGATAATCCATTCACAACCAATTCAACCGGGGCGCGTTACGCAAGGCATCAGATGGAGATGAGGAGAAAGGCGATGACGGGCATCCGACATCGGTTCCTGGCGGTAATCGGACTTGCAGGCGCGCTGGCCCTGGGCGGTTGCGCCTATGATGACGGCTATGGCTATGGCGGCGTGAGCGTAGGCAGCGGCTATTATGGCAATGGCGGCTATTATGGCGACGGCTATTACGGACCGTCGGGCTATTATGACAGCGGCCCCTATGGCGGCTGGTACGACAATTATTATTATCCGGGCAGCGGCTATTATGTCTACGATCGCGGGGGGCGACGCCAGCGCTGGAATGACGGCCAACGCCGCTATTGGGAAGGCCGCCGGGCCGAGCGCGGCGACGATGGCCGTTGGCGCGGCCGGGACCGGGATCGGGACGGCAACTGGCGCGACCGCGATCGCCAGCCGGGCAATAACGGCAATTGGACACGCCCTCCCCAAGGTTCGGACAATGGCGACCGCAACTGGGGACGGGATCGCAATGACGGCCGGGGTCGCGACCGTTGGCGTGGCAATGACAGCGCGCGGCCCACGCCCCAGCCGGGCCTGCGCCAGCCGCAGTTCCGGCCCAAGGTCCAGCCCCAGGTCCAGCAACAGCCGCGACCGCAGATGAACCAGCCGCGCCCGCAGCGCGACTGGGGCGGCGGTGGGCGCGGGCGTGAACCGACAGCCCGGATTCGCCCGAACTGATGCGGCGATCGACGAAGACCGCCGCCCTGCTCTCCCTCCTTCTCGTCGCGGCCTGCGACGGGCGGGAGGAGAGTGCGATCGACAATCTCGCCAATGGCGCCAATGCGGCGCAGGTGGAAAATAACGTCCGGGCGGAGGCGATGGCGGTGATGGAACCGCTCAAGCCACCCGCACCCGGCACGCCCGGCGGCCTGCCCGTCGATCCCGCCCCGGTCGCCGAAGGATCGATCGATCCGGACAGCGCGCAGGGCGCCGCGCAGGTGGTGCAGGGCTATTATGGCCTGCTGGAGGAAAAGCGGTTCGAGGATGCGCAGGATCTGTGGGACCAGAGCGGCGCGATCGGATCGCAGGACGATGCCCATTTCGCGGCGCGCTTTCGCGGCTTCAGCGAGATTCACGCCAATGTCGGCGCGCCGTCCGAACCGGAAGGGGCGGCCGGATCGATGCATGTGACGGTGCCGGTGCAGGTCTATGGGCGCATCGCCGCCAATGGCCGGCCCTGGCATGTGCTGCGGCAGGTGGTGTTGCGCCGCGTCGATGACGTCCCCGGATCGACCCAGGAACAACGGCGCTGGCATATCGAAACGATCGGGGCCTATCAGCCGCCGGTGGATGCATCCGGTGCGGACAACGGCGCGGAGGCGCAGGCCATTTCGATGACGGACGGGATGGCGAAACGACCGTAGACGCCGGCAAGGCGATTGCCCGATCGATCGTCGCACCGCCTTCCGCTCGCAATCATGATGATGCGTCACCGCCTGTAAAAAAGGGCGCCCGGTCTTCGCGACCGGACGCCCTTTGCCATGCGATCCAGGCTGATGTCAGGCGACGGTCGCCGTGACGATCTTGCCCGGCGTGCGCGGCGGCTCGCCCTTGGGCAGGGCGTCGACATGCTCCATGCCCGACGTCACTTCGCCCCAGACGGTGTACTGGCCATCGAGGAAGGTCGCGTCGTCGAAGCAGATGAAGAACTGGCTGTTGGCGCTGTTCGGGTTGGACGAACGGGCCATGGAGCAGACGCCACGGACATGCGGCTGACGGCTGAATTCCGCCTTGATATCCGGCTTGTCGGGGTGGCCGCCCATGCCGGTTCCGGTCGGGTCGCCGCCCTGCGCCATGAAACCGGGGATGACGCGGTGGAACACCACGCCATCGTAAAAGCCTTCCTTCGCGTTTTCCACGATGCGCGCGACGTGGCCGGGGGCCAGGTCGGGGCGCAGCTTGATCACGACGTCGCCGCCGCTGTCGAGGGTAAGGGTAAGGGTTTCGTCGGCCATGAAGCATCCTCTCATGTGGGAAGGGGTGATGCCCCCATATAGAGGCTTCAAAAGGGGATGGAAGTTTCTTGTGGAGAAGCCGTTCCCCCGGCTTCACCCCATTGCAATTCCATGTTGCATGGGCGAAAGCAGCCGGATGTTACAGGAACCGGACAGTAGGGGGCGCCATGAGCGAGCGCGGCGATCCAGCCGAACCCCTGTTGCATGGGGCAGATACTGACGAAGAGACGATCGTCGAACAGGCTGAAACGAGCCTGGACGAAGATGATCGGCTGAAGCCCGAATTCCTGTCCGCCGTGCTCGACGCGGTCGAGGATGGCGACAGCGAAACCGCGCGCGACCTGGTGTCGCCGCTCCACCCCGCCGACATTGCCGACCTTCTGGAACTGACGCCGTCGGAACGACGCGCCGATGTCGCCGCCGCGCTGGGAGACCTGGTCGGCGCGGAAGTGCTGTCCGAACTGAACGACTATGTCCGCGACGACCTGATCGGCGCGCTCGCCCCCGAACAGCTCGCGGAATTCGCTGCCGAACTCGACACCGACGACGCCGTCGCCATCATCGAGGATATGGAGGAGGCCGACCAGCAGGCCGTCCTCGACGCGATGGAGCCGGAAGACCGCGCCGCGATCGAAAGCGCGCTGTCCTACCCGGAGGAATCCGCCGGTCGCCTGATGCAGCGCGATCTGGTCGCGGTGCCGGAACATATGACGGTCGGCCAGGTCATCGACTATCTGCGCGACAATGCCGACCTGACCCGCGATTTCTGGGAAATCTATGTCGTCGATGCGGCCCATCGGCCGATCGGCTATTGCCAGTTGAGCTGGATATTGACCTGCCCGCGCGGCATATCCATGGCCGACCTGATGAAGCGCGAACAGACGCTGATCCCGGTCGACATGGACCAGGAAGAGGTCGCCCTGCGCTTCCAGAAATATGCGCTGATCTCCGCCGCGGTGATCGATTCGTCGGGCCGGCTGGTCGGCATGATCACGGTCGACGACGTCGTCCACATCATCGCCGAAGAAGCGGGCGAGGATATATTGCGCCTGTCGGGCGCGGGCGAAGGCGACATCAACCAGCCGATCCTGATGACGGTGCGCACGCGCCTCGTCTGGCTGGTCGTCAATCTGGGCACGGCCATGATCGCCGCGTCCGTGGTCGGCCTGTTCGAAAAGACGATCGAACATCTGGCGCTGCTGGCGGCGCTGATGGGGATCGTGTCGGGCATGGGCGGCAATGCGGGGACGCAGACGCTGGCGGTGATGGTGCGCGCCATCGCCACCAATCAGGTCACCAGTTCCAACACGCTGCGTATGATCGTGCGCGAATTTCGCATCGCCGCGACCAACGGATCGGTACTGGGCGTGCTGATCGGCATCGGTTCCTATCTGATCTACGGCCAGCCTGGCCTGTCGCTGGTGTTCGGCACCGCCGTCCTTATCAACAATATGGTGGCGGGGCTGGCGGGCGTGCTGATCCCGGTGACGCTGGACCGGCGCAATATCGATCCGGCCGTGTCGTCGGCGGTATTCGTGACCATGATGACCGATTCGCTGGGCTTCTTCACCTTTTTGGGGCTGGCGACCATCTTCCTGACCTGATGCCGCATTGACCTGCGCGGCCCTGCTGCCCATCTGCTGCACCATGCCGCTTCACATCACCAAGATCGCGTTCCGCAGCGAAAGCCCCGCCACCCTGCGCGCCTGGCTGGAAAGCCATGAAGGCGAGGCGCGGACCACCACTCGCTACCTGCCCAAGCGGGTGGAGGAGATGGCGGGCGGGTCGCTCTACTGGATTCACGGCCACAGGCTGGTCGGCCGCAGCCCGATCCTGGGCTTCGAGGAGACGGGGCAGGGCCGCTACTGGATCAGGCTGGAACCGCGGCTGATACCGGTGCGCAGCAAGCCCAAGCGCGCCCATCAGGGCTGGCGCTATCTCGAAGACGCGGACGCCCCGCCCGACCTGGACGGGGACGAGGCGGACGAGCTGGACACCATGCCCGCCGCGCTGCTGGGGGAATTGAGCAAATTGGGGCTGGTGTAGGGCGAAATGCCGCCATATCTCCGTTCGCTTCGAGCGAAGTCGAGAAGCGGATAGCACTGTGATGGCGTTTAGCGTCGCCGAACTCGGCTCTGCCTTGTTTCTCGACTTCGCTCGAAACGAACGGAGGTTGTTCGTCCGGTGAGAGCCTAGCCGCTGTTCCGCAGCGCCGTCGCGATCGCGTTGATCGACAGTTCGATCCCTTCCTTGATGCGCGGATCGTCCTCGCCTGCGCGGTGGCGCTTGAGCAATTCGACCTGCAACAGGTTCAGCGGCTCGATATAGGGCAGGCGCAGCCGGATCGATTCATCGAGCGCCGGGTTTTTCTCCAGCAGCCGCGACTGGCCGGTCGCGGCCAGCAGTCCGTCATGCGCCTGTTGCCACCCCTCGCGAATACGCCCGAAAATCGCCTCGCCCGCCGCCTGATCCTCCACAAGCGGCAGGTAGCGCGCGGCGATGCCCAGGTCGGACTTGGCCAGCACCATCTCCAGATTGGCGAGCGCGGATTTCAGGAACGACCAATGCTGCCCCATGTCGGCCAGCAGCGCCTTGTCCTCGAATGCGGCCAGCGCCTGCCCCACGCCATACCAGCCGGGCAGCATCACCCGCGCCTGCGCCCAGCTGAACACCCAGGGAATGGCGCGCAGATCCTCGATCGCATGGCTTTTGGTCCGGCTGGCCGGGCGCGACCCGATCTTGAGGCCCGATATCTCCTGGATCGGGGTCAACTGACGGAAAAATTCCTTGAACCCCTCGGTGCCGTAGACGAGGTCGCGATAGGCGGCGAAGGCATTTTTCGACAGTTCGTCCATCGCCGCGCTGAACCGGGCGGCGTCGCGGTCCGACACGCCTTCCGGCTCCAGGCTGGCGAGCAGGGTCGCGCTGGTCATCGCCTCCAAATTGGTCATGGCGACGTCGCGCGTGCCGAATTTCGCGGCGATCACCTCGCCCTGTTCGGTGATGCGGATGCGCCCCTGCACGCTGCCGCGCGGCTGCGCCTGGATCGCCGCGAAGGCGGAGCCGCCGCCGCGCCCCACCGCGCCGCCGCGGCCGTGGAACAGTTGCATCGCCGCCCCGGCGTCGGCGAACACCGGCTCCAGCGCCTGGCTCGCTTTGTAGAGGCTCCAGGTCGAGGTGATGTAGCCGCCATCCTTGTTGCTGTCGGAATAGCCGATCATCACTTCCTGATGGCCGCGCGCCTTCACCCCGCCTGCGATTTCGGGCAGGCCGAAATAGGCGGTCATGATGGATGGCGCGGCCTCCAGATCGGCGATCGTCTCGAACAGCGGGATCGCCATGATCGCGGCCTGCGGCGGCGCGCCATCGACGCCCGCCTGCCACAACCCCGCTTCCTTGAGCAGGATGTTGACCTCCAGCATGTCGGACACGCTTTCGGCCTTGGAGATGATATAATGGGTGATGCAGGCCGGGCCGTAGAGCCGGTGCGCCGTGGCGGCGGCATGGACGATCGCCAGTTCGGACGTGGTTTCCTCGCCATAGGCGGAAAAGCGCGATCCCAGCGGGCGATTGCTGGCCAGTTCGCGGCGCAGCAGCGCGATCCGCGCATATTCGTCGAGCGCGCAATAGTCCGCCTCGACCCCCGCCGCCTTGAGCAGTTCCGCCACCACCCGCTCATGCACGGCGCTATTCTGCCGCATGTCGAGCGTCGCGAGGTGGAAGCCGAACGTCTCCACCGCGCGGATCAGCCGCCCCAGCGCCCCGCCGGTCGACAGCGCGCCGTCGCCTTCGCTCGCCAGCCCCTGCGCCACCGTCACCAGATCACGGCGGAACTCCTGCGGCGTCGCATAGGCGTCGCCCTTCAGGCTGGACGGCCGCGCCGGTTGCCCACCCGTCAGCGTGGTGCAGGTGGCCGCCAGCCGCGCATAGATGCCGGACAAAGCGCGGCGATAGGGTTCGTCCTTGCGGCTGGGCGATGCGTCGCCGCTCGCCTCGGCCAGGTCCAGCACCGCCTGGGGCACATGGGCGAGTTCGGTCGAAAGCGACAGTTCCGCCCCCAGCGCATGGAGCGCGTCGAGATAATAGGCGATCGCCGCCTGGCAGCCGCGTTTCAGCGCGAACTCCAGTTGCGGCGCCTGGACGAAGGGGTTGCCGTCGCGGTCGCCGCCGATCCACGACCCCACCCGCAGGAAGCTTTGCGGCCGCGCGCCCAGCACCCGCTCCCACCGCGCATATAGCGCGGGCAGCACCGGCAGGAAGGTGTCGCGGAAATAGGCGAGGACATTGTCGATTTCGTCGGCGACGAACAATTTTTCCCGCCGCAGCGGGCGCGTCTGCCACAGCAAGGCGATCTGGCGGAAGATCGCCTCGTCCAGATTTTCGCCCTCGTCCGTCTCGATCTGCCCGGCATCCTTGAGGTGCATCAGGTCGGCGATGCGATTCTTGTGGTCGATCATGCTCTTGCGCCGCACCTCGGTCGGGTGGGCGGTCAGGACCGGCACCATCAGGCTGTGCGCCAGCAGACCCAGCACCGCATCCTTGTGGATGCCATGCGATTCCAGCCGCGCTACCGCGGAGGCGACATCGGCGCCCGGCTCGGCCGCCACCCCCTGCCGGTCCTCTGCCAGATTGGCGAGCATCGAGAAGAGCATGAAACCACGGGTGAAATTGAGCGTATCGTCGAGATCGAGCGCGTCCAGCCCGCTATCGGTCAGGTCCGCCCCCTGCAATCCCCGCGCCCGGTCGACCGATGCGGAACGGATATATTCGGTCTGCTTGTAGAGCTTCTCCCCCCCATAGGCGCGAATGACGTCGCCCAGCAGCCGCCCCAGATAGCGGATGTCGGGATTCTGCGTGATCGCCGGAGCTGAGGGGGGAGAGTCGCCATGAGCATGATGCTGCATTGCAACAGGGGAAGGGTCAAGCGGTGGTTGAGGATGGTAAGGGTCAGATCGCCATGACCGGCATACCCGCAACCGCCCTTGCACTCCCCCACCCCCTGCGCCAAAGACGCAATCGTGACCGCCAGCATCAGCATAGGGACCGACAGCCACGGCAAGGACGTGCTGGTCGATGTCGAGGAATTGCTCGCCACCCGGCTGCTCGTCCAGGGCAATTCGGGGTCGGGCAAGTCGCATCTGCTGCGTCGCCTGCTCGAAGAATCCGCGCCGATGGTGCAGCAGGTAGTGATCGATCCGGAGGGCGATTTCGTCACGCTGGCCGACGCCTATGGCCATATCGTGATCGATGCGGGCGACTATAATGAGCGCGAGATCGTCAAGATGGCGATGCGCATCCGCGAACATCGCGCCTCGGTGGTGCTGAGCCTGGAGTCGCTGGAGCTGGAGGCGCAGATGAAATGCGCCGCGACTTTCCTGTCGACCCTGTTCGATGCGCCGCGCGACCATTGGTATCCCGCCTTGGTGGTGGTGGACGAGGCGCAGATGTTCGCGCCCGTATCGGCGGGCGACGTGTCGGACGAGGCGCGGCGACTGAGTCTGGCCGCCATGACCAACCTGATGTGCCGGGGGCGCAAGCGCGGCCTTGCCGGCGTGATCGCGACGCAGCGGCTGGCGAAACTGGCCAAGAATGTCGCGGCCGAAGCGTCCAACTTCCTGATGGGCCGCACCTTCCTCGACATCGACATGGCCCGCGCCGCCGACCTGCTGGGCATGGAGCGGCGGCAGGCGGAGCAGATTCGCGACCTGGAGCGCGGGCGCTTTCTGGGCCTGGGTCCGGCGATCGCGCGTCGGCCGGTCAATGTGAAGATCGGCGCGGTGCAGACCGGCACGCGGGGCGGCGCGCACAAGCTGATCGCCCCGCCCTCGACCAGCGGCGAGGATCTGCAGGAATTGCTGTTCGCCCGCGGCGAGGAGGATATGCCGCCCCCTCCGCCGCCCCGCGCCGATCCCCCGCCCCGCCCGGCCGAGGAGATCATCCGCGCGCTCGCCGATGCGCCGTCGGCCCGGCCCGCCGCGCCGGAACTGGATTTCGGCCAGAATGAGCCGGTGGTGGTCGCCGTGCTGGAGGAGATCGTCGCCGATCTGGGCGACGCCCAGCCCAGCGTGTCGACCCTCTATCAGGATTTCGGCGTGCGCTGCCGGATGAAGGGCCTGCGCACCCCGCCGCTCGACCTGCCCGCCTTTCGCAAGCGCTTCGCCATGGCGCAGGCCGGGATGGCCGATGCGCATGATCCGCGCTGGGCCGATGCGATGAAGGCGGCGGAGCCTCTGCCGGAGGATATGCTCGCCCCCTTCCTGCTGATCGCGCGGGCGGCGATGGCGGGTCTGCCCTGCCCCGACGACGCGCATCTGGCGCGCGCCTATGGCACCAGTTCGCCCGGTCGGGTGCGGCGGCTGATCGACTATATGGAAAAGCTGGGCGTCATCGTCGCCCGCACCGATTTTTCGGGCAAGCGATCGATCGGCGTGCCGGGCCTTGGCCTCTCGACCGCGGTGGCGGACGGATGACGGCGCCGTCCGTCCTGTTCGTCTGCCTTGGCAACATCTGCCGCTCGCCGCTGGCCGAAGCCGCGCTGCGGGCGGCGGCGGAGAAAGCCGGGATGGACATGGTCGTCGATTCGGCCGGGACCGGCGACTGGCATGTGGGCAGCCCGCCCGACCCGCGCGCGCAAGCCGTGGCGCTGCGCCATGGCATAGACATCAGCGGCTATGCGGGACGACAGGTGAGTGCCGCGGATTTCCGCCGCTTCACCCATATTTTCGCGCTCGACGCCGACAATCTCAAAAATCTGCGCCGCATCCGCCCGTCGGACGGAACCGCGGACCTGCGCCTGCTGATGGACCTGGTGCCTGGGCGCGAAGGGACGGGCGTGGTCGATCCCTATTTCGGGGACGAGGCCGGGTTCGACCAGACCTGGGACGACGTCACCCGCGCCGCCAGGGTGATCGTAACGCAGGCGCGGCCCTAGACGGGGCGAGGAAGGCGCTCCTCCCATGCGCCATCCATCTTGACGCGGGCGGTGGGCACTGTAGCTTCCTTCCACCCTATTCTCAGCCCGGTTGGACCGCCTATGCGCGCTGCCATGTTGCTGATTGACGCGGTGCCCGACGCCGGACCGTCCTCGTCCGGCCGCCCGCTTTTGCGCCTTTCGCCTGCCCGTCATTCCCTGCGGAGCGGTCGATGACAGTCATAACAGGGGGAGAGGAACATCCATGCAAATCGTCTATATCGCCATAGGATGCGGCCTGCTGGCCATATTCTACGGCCTGTTCACCAGTCGCCAGGTGTTGAGCCAGCCACCGGGCAATGACGCCATGCAGGCGATCGCCGGCGCGATCCAGGAGGGGGCCAAGGCCTATCTGGGCCGCCAATATACCACCATCGCCATCGTCGGCCTGGTCGTGGCCGTGCTGGTCCTCTATTTTCTGGGGATCACCTCCGCGGTCGGATTCCTGATCGGGGCGATCCTGTCGGGGGCGGCAGGGTTCATCGGCATGAACATATCGGTGCGGGCCAATGTCCGCACGGCCGAAGCCTGTCGCGGCACGCTGCAAAGCGGGCTGACCGTCGCGTTCCGGGCCGGCGCCATCACCGGGATGCTGGTGGCGGGCCTCGCCCTGCTCGCGATCAGCGTCTTCTTCTGGTATCTGACCGGCCCCGCCGGCCATGCCCCCGACGACCGGCTGGTGATCGACTCGCTGGTGGCACTGGCGTTCGGGGCCAGCCTCATCTCCATCTTCGCGCGGCTGGGCGGCGGCATCTTTACCAAGGCGGCCGATGTCGGCGCGGATCTGGTGGGGAAGGTCGAGGCCGGCATTCCGGAGGATGACCCGCGCAACCCCGCCGTCATCGCAGATAATGTCGGCGACAATGTCGGCGACTGCGCCGGCATGGCTGCCGATTTGTTCGAAACCTATGTCGTCACCGTCGGGGCCACCATGGTGCTGACCGCGCTGCTGGTCACAGGCGTGGACAACGCCTTCCTGATGAAGCTGATGGCGCTGCCCCTGATCGTCGGCGGCGTGTGCATCATCACCTCGATCATCGGCACCTATATGGTCCGCCTGGGCGCCAGCCAGTCGATCATGGGCGCGCTCTACAAGGGTTTCTGGACCACAGCGATCCTGTCGATCCCCGCCATCTACTTCGCCACCCAATATACGCTGGGCGACCTCAATACCGTGTTCGGCGCGGATCTGGACGGCTATGGCGGCTATACCGGCATGAAGCTGTTCTGGTCGATGCTGGTCGGCCTGGCCGTCACCGGTCTGTTGGTGGTCATCACCGAATATTATACCGGCACCAACTATCGCCCGGTCCGCTCGATCGCCAAGGCGTCCGAAACCGGCCATGGCACCAACGTCATCCAGGGGCTGGCAATCAGCCTGGAATCCACCGCGCTGCCCACTTTGGTCATCGTCGTCGGCATCATCGTCGCCTATCAGTTGGCGGGCCTGATGGGCATCGCCTTCGCCGCGACCGCGATGCTGGCGCTGGCCGGCATGGTGGTGGCGCTCGACGCCTATGGCCCTGTCACGGACAATGCGGGCGGCATCGCCGAAATGGCGCATCTGGACGATAGCGTGCGGGTGAAGACCGACGCACTGGACGCCGTGGGCAACACGACCAAGGCGGTGACGAAGGGCTATGCCATCGGCAGCGCGGGTCTGGCGGCGCTGGTGCTGTTCGGCACCTTCACCCAGGATCTCGATTATTATGGCGCGGCGCTGGGCCTGACCGAGCCGGTCGATTTCAGCCTGAAAAACCCCTATGTCATCGTCGGCCTGCTGCTCGGCGCGTTGCTGCCCTATCTGTTCGGCGCGATGGGCATGACCGCGGTCGGCCGCGCGGCGGGCGACGTGGTCAAGGACGTGCGCGACCAGTTCGCCACTAACAAGGGCATCATGGAAGGGACGTCGCGCCCCAATTATGCCCGTACGGTCGATCTGGTCACCCGCGCGGCGATCAAGGAGATGATCGTGCCGTCGCTGTTGCCGGTGCTGGCGCCGATCGTCGTCTATTTTGCGATCACGGCGGTGGCGGGCAGCGACAACGGCTTCGCCGCGCTGGGCGCCTTGCTGCTGGGCGTCATCGTGTCCGGCCTGTTCGTCGCTTTGTCGATGACCAGCGGCGGCGGCGCATGGGACAATGCCAAGAAATATATCGAGGACGGCCATCATGGCGGCAAGGGCAGCGAAGCCCATAAGGCCGCGGTGACCGGCGATACGGTAGGCGATCCCTACAAGGACACGGCCGGCCCGGCGGTGAACCCGATGATCAAGATCACCAACATCGTTGCGCTGCTGCTGCTTGCGGCGCTGGCGCACGGGGCCTGACAGCCCCCGATCGGAGGGGAGAGGCCACGCGCCTCTCCTCCCCTTGCCTGCGGCCCGGCTGGTCGTATAGCATCCTTGCCAACCTGTTTTTTAACCCTTTGTTCAGGGCAGAGGCACAGTGTGACCGTTGACGGTCGGCCTGACGGGGGCGGACCATGCCGCACCGGATTTCCTGTCATGCTTCACGAAGCGTGACCCAAGCCAGCCACCGGATGCCATGATATGCTGCAAGCGATTACCAACGACGAACCGGGCCGCATCGCTGCGCTGCGGCGCTATGAGATACTCGACACACCGACGGAAGGCGCGTTCGACAAGGTCACCAATCTGGTGCGGACGCTGTTCGGCGTGCCGATTTCCGCCGTATCGCTGATCGACAAGGACCGGCAATGGTTCAAGGCGATTGCCGGGCTGGACGTGCAGGCAACGCCGCGCAGCGTCGCCTTTTGCGATCATGCCATCCGCCAGAGCGACCCCCTCGTCATACCCGACACGCAGGACGATGTGCGCTTCCGCGACAATCCGCTGGTCACCGGCGATCCGGGCATCCGCAGCTATGCCGGCGTGCCGTTGCGTACGCCCGACGGCTATAATATCGGATCGCTGTGCGCCATCGATACCCGCGCCAGGGATTTCCCGGCCGAACAGATGGAGATTATGAAGGGCCTGGCCGCCATCGTGGTGGAACAGATGGAATTGCGGATGCTGGCCGAGCGCGACCATCTGAGCGGCGCCATGACCCGCCGCGCCTTCGTCGCCGAAATCGACAAGCGGATCGCGCTGTTCGTCCGGCACCAGCGGCCCGCCGCGCTGATCCTGCTCGACATCGACCATTTCAAACGGATCAACGACTGCCATGGCCATCCCGTCGGCGACCGGGTGATCGAGGCGGTGGCGCAATGTTGCGCCGGCCTGTCGCGTCCCAGCGATTCGCTGGGCCGGATCGGCGGCGAGGAATTCGGGCTGCTGCTGCCCGAAACCAGCGAGACGGAAGCGCTGGCCGCTGCGCGCCGTTTCTGTGCCGCGATCGAGGCGTTGGAGATCCCGCACGATCCACCGTTGCGCGTGACCGCCAGCTTCGGCGTGGCGGCGATCGGCCCCGGCCGCATGACAAGCCAGGACTGGCTCACCGCGACCGATGCGGCGCTCTATGAGGCCAAGCGCGGCGGCCGCAACCGCGCGGTACTGGCCCCGATCGAGGCAATCCGCGCGGCCTGACCACCCAGGCGTCATCGCCGCCGTAATGGATTGATTAACAGTGATTTTCAGGTGACGCTCCTTGCCTTCGCCCATATATCGATCCTGGGGTCGATCTTATGTCGGGGGGAATATGTCGCGCATAATCATGCTGTTGGCCGGTACAGCCTTGGGCGGGAGCGCGCTGGCGCAAACGCCGCCGCCCGCGCCCGTGGCCCAGGCGCAACAATGGACGGTCCGCGATTTCGCCGCGCTGCCGCTGATGGAGCGGCCGAGCCTGTCGCCCGACGGGCTGCACATCGCCAGCCGTGTCGCGGTGAATGGCGAACAGCGACTGGTGATCGCCGACGTCTATGAAGGCCCCAATCGCATCCGGTCGATGGGCCTGGGCGACAATGACCTCAACTGGTGGAAATGGGTCAATGACGACTGGCTGATCGCCGGAGTCGGCAATGAATCCAACGTCCAGGGCATGCCATGGTATCTGAGCCGCGTCGTCAGCATCAAACGGGACGGCAGCAAGGTGACGCTGCTCGCCAAGAATGCCGCCGCGCAAAATGCCGATGACGTCATCTGGATCGCGCGCGACGGCAGCCCGCGCATCCTGTTGTCCTATCAGACCTCCATCTATTATTCCGAGCCCGGCTTCTGGCCGAAGGTGGACGAAATCGACATCAGCACCGGCCGGATGCGCAGCATCGTCGCGCCGCGGCAGCATGTGCGCGGCTGGTATGCCGATGCCGGCGGTACGGTGCGGATGGGCGTGGGCTATAATGACGCCAGCCGGACATCGACCCTGCTGTATCGCGCGGATGGCAGATCCAGCTTCCGCGTCGTCGATCGCGCCAACCGGCGACGCGACGAATTGATGGTGGTGCCGCTGCTCTTCACCGCCGATCCGGGCAAGGCGATCGCCAGCGACGATCATGAAGGCGCCGACGCACTCTACGAATATGACCTCGGCACGCTGGAACTGGGTCGCAAGATATTCGCCGCGCCCGGTTTCGACCTGGGCGGGATTGAGGAGGATGCCGCGGGAACCGGGCTGGCCGGGGTCCGCTACACCGCCGATGCGCCCGCGGTGCACTGGTTCGACCCCAATCTGGCGAAAATCCAGGCCGATATCGACAAGGCGGTGGGGGACCGGCGCGCGCGCATCATTTCCACCAGCCGCGACGGCCAGAAGATGATCGTCCATGTCGGCACACCCGACCAGCCGGGCGCCTATTATTATTACGACACGGCCGCCGGGGCGATGAGCGTGTTGTCGCGCGTCAGCGATCAATTCCCCGGCAAGACCCGCCTCTCCCCGGTCAAGACGATCCGCTACAAGGCGCGCGACGGACTGGAGATCGCAGCGGTACTGACCCTGCCGGCAGGGCGCGAGGCCAAGGATTTGCCCCTGATCCTGATGCCCCATGGCGGCCCCTTCGCCCGCGACAGCGAGGAATGGGACTGGTGGGTGCAGTTCCTGGCCTGGCGCGGCTATGCCGTGTTGCAGCCCAATTATCGCGGATCGGCGGGCTATGGCACCGCCTTTGCGGAAAAGGGCGAGGGGCAATGGGGCCTGGCGATGCAGGACGATCTGAACGACGCGGTCGACTGGGCCGTGGGACAAGGGATCGCCGACGCCAAGCGCGTCTGCATGGTGGGCGCATCCTATGGCGGCTATGCGGCCATGCGCGCCGCCCAGCGCGACGGCGGCCGTTATCGCTGCGCCATGTCCTATGCCGGCGTGTCGGACCTGGCGGCGATGATGCGCTATGATGGCCGCTTCCTGTACCATGGCACGCGCAAGGACTGGATGAAGGAACAGGCGCCTGATTTTACGACCGTGTCCCCGGTGAACTTCGCCGCGCAATTTTCGACGCCGATCCTGCTGATGCACGGCAAAAAGGACCGACGGGTTCAAGTCAACCAATCCCGCGAAATGGCCGAGAAACTGAAGGCCGCCGGCAAGGTGGAGGGGCGCGACTATATCTATGTCGAACAGCCATTGGCCGACCATTTCTTCTCGCGCGAAGCCGATCGGATCGAGTTCCTCGAAAAGCTCGACGCCTTCCTGAAAGAGTATAACCCCGCATGACGCGGGACGAAGATACGAAACAGACATGCATTGTCATCAAAATGCAATGCAAACGTCACCATGGAGTCATGCAACCGTCATAGTGGCGCGGCACCGCCAAGGCCGGCGGTGGAGATGATGCCCGATGCGCCCGACCGCCCTATTCTTGTCCATGCTGGCCGTGCTGGCGCTGCCCGCCGCCGCGCACGCCAGCGAGGACGAGCAACTTTGGACCACCGCCAGCGCCACGGTGAAGCTGGGCGAGCATTGGCGGCTGTCGCAGGAGGTGGTCGCCCGCTTCAGCGACGACCGCAAGGGCCTGTATGAAATCGAATCCAACACGCTGGTCGGCTACAAACTGTCCAAGGCGGTGACGATCTGGGCGGGCTATACCCATGATCCCCAATATGCCGGCGGCGACTTCACCGTGATGGAGCATCGCGGGCGGCAGCAGGTGACGTTCGACAATATCGCCAGGATCGGCCCGGTATCGGTCAGCGCCCGGATGCGGATGGAGGAACGGTGGCGCGAAGGCGTGGACGGCACCGCCTGGCGGCTGCGCCCCTATGTGAAGCTGGTCATGCCGTTCCGGGAAGGCGGCAAGACCGCGCTTGTGCTGAGCCATGAAAGCTTCTTCGACCTCAACAAGACCAATTTCCAGCGGGTCCAGGGCGAAGAGCGGATGCGCAACCTGATCGCCATCACCACCCCGGTGGCGAAGAATGTGAATGCCGAGATCGGCTATCTGCACCAGCACGGTTTCCGCCGCCACGCCGACGACAGCAACGACAATGTCGCCTCCGTCTCGCTGAGCTTCAGTTTCTAGAGCCGTTTGCGATCCGATTAGATCGGATCAACCGCGCTCGTTTTTAGTGTTACGCGATGTCCGGGTCGTCAGATGATTGGCTTCGCCGAACTGCGTTTCCATCTGATTGGAAATCGCTTTAGGGGCCGGGGCGATCCAGGCCGCCCCGACCCTGCTTGCCGCCTCCGCCAGCCGGGCCTATAGGCGCGGCATGACCGCCGAACCGTACGCCAAGCAACTCGCCGCGCTGGAATCGCGCGGGCGGTTGCGTCGCCTGATCCCCCGTTCCGGGCGAGACTTCGCCTCCAACGACTATCTGGGCCTGGCCGGCGATCCGATCATCGCCCAGGCCGTCGCCGACGCGATCGGGCGCGGCGTGCCGGTCGGCTCAGGGGGCTCGCGGCTGCTGCGCGGCAATGCGCCCGAACATGAGGGGCTGGAGACCAAGGCGGCCGATTTCTTCCGCACCCAGGCGGCGCTGTTCGTCGCCAACGGATACGTCGGCAATCTGGCGCTGTTTTCGACGCTGCCCCAGCGCGGCGACCTGATCGTCGCGGACGAACTGATCCACGCCAGCGCCCATGACGGCATCCGCATGAGCAAGGCGCAGGCCGTGTTCGCCCGGCATAATATGGTGCAGAGCTTCGCCGACCTGATCGTGGCCTGGCGCAAGGAGGGCGGAACGGGGCGCATCTGGATCGCGGTCGAGACGCTCTATTCCATGGATGGCGACATGGCGCCGCTCACCGACCTCGCCAAGCTGGCCGCGACCCATGGCGGGATGCTGCTGCTGGACGAAGCGCATGGCACCGGGGTCTTCGGGCCGGGTGGGCGCGGCCTGTCGGCCGGGCTGGACGGGCTGCACAATGTCATCACGCTGCATACGTGCGGCAAGGCGATGGGGGCGGAAGGCGCGCTGATCTGCGGTCCGCGCATCCATATCGACTATCTGATCAACCGCGCCCGCGCCTTCATCTTCTCGACCGCGCCGTCCCCGCTGATGGCGGTGGCGGCCTCGGCGGCGCTCGACCGGATCGAGCAGGCGAGCGACCTGCGCGACCGGCTGAAGACGCTGCGGCAGGACGCAGCCGAAGCGATCTGCGCGCCGCTGGGCCTGCCCTCGCCGCGCAGCCAGATCGTGCCGGTCATCCTGGGCGACGATATCCGCGCCATGGCGGTGGCCGCGGCCTTGCAGCAGGCGGGCTTCGACGTGCGCGGCATCCGCCCGCCGACAGTGCCAGCCGGGACCAGCCGATTGCGCATCTCGCTGACGCTCAACGTCGGCCGCGCCGATGTCGCCGCGCTGGGCCACGCACTCAGGAAGGCGATGGCATGAGGAGGGGCAGGGCATGAGCGTCCTGATCGTCACCGGGACCGATACCGGCATCGGCAAGACCGTTTTCGCCGCCGGCCTCGCCGGCGCGCTCGGCGCCCATTATTGGAAACCGATCCAGGCCGGGGTCGATCCGGAGGGCGACAAGGAAAGCGTCGCCGCCCTGTCCGGCCTGCCCGCCACGCATATCCTGCCCGAAGCCTTTCGCCTGGCCACCCCCGCCTCCCCCCATCTCGCCGCGCGGATCGACGGCGTGGCGATCGGGCTGGACCAGCTGGCGCTGCCCCAGGTGGACGGACCGCTCGTGGTCGAGGGCGCGGGCGGCGTGCTGGTGCCGATTTCCGAGACGTTGCTGATGGCCGACCTGTTCGCCCATTGGGGCCAGCCTGTGATCCTGTGCGCGCGCACGGGTCTTGGCACGATCAACCACAGCCTGCTGAGCATTGAGGCGCTGCGGGCGCGCGGCGTGCGCGTGGCGGGCATCGCCTTCATCGGCGAGGCGCATGACGAAAATGAGCGGATCATTCCGCAACTGGCGGGCGTGTCGTCGCTCGGCCGCTTGCCGCATCTCGACCGGCTCGATCCCGCCGCCCTGGCCGCCGCTTTCGCAGCCCACATCCGGCTTCCCGAATATTTCAACGATCGATAATTTTCGACCAACGACATGGACTTCATTCTTTGACGGGCGTTCAAGTCCGCGTCAGAACGAACGGCCCAAGGCCGATCGCCATTATGATGCAAGGGATGCAACCCATGAAAACCCTCCTCCTCGGCGCAGCCGCCACGGCGCTGGCGCTGGCCGCCACCATGGCGCAGGCCGACCAGCCGGCAACACCTGCCGCAGCGCCGGCCGCCTCTCCCGCCACCGCCGGCAAGCCCACCTATGGCAGCTATGGTTTCGACGCCGCGGGCATGGATCCGTCGGTGAAGCCGGGCGACGATTTCTACGACTATGCCAATGGCACATGGGCGAAGAACACACCGATCCCCGCCGACAAGTCCAATTATGGCGCATTCAACACGCTGGACGACCTGTCGCGCACGCGGACCAGGGCAATATTGGAAAGCGCGCAGAAGGACAGCGGCAGCAAGATCGGCAACGCCTATGCCGCCTATATGGACGGCGCCACGGTCGAGGCCAAGGGACTGGCGCCGATCAAGCCCTGGCTGGACGAGGTCAGGGGCGTCACCGACCTGGCCGGCTATGCCAGGGTCGCGGCCAAGGGCGCCCGCGCCGGCGTACCCGGCCCGTTCCGCTTCTATGTGGGGCAGGACGATAAAGACCCTGAAACCTATATCCTGTCGATGACGCAGGGTGGCTTGGGCCTGCCCGACCGCGACTATTATCTGGACCAGGGCGAAAAGATGGCGGCGATCCGCACCGCCTATGTCGCGCATCTGGAAAAGATGCTGACCCTGGCCGGCGAAAGCGACGCCAAGATGCGCGCGGCGGCGCTGATGGCGTTCGAAACGGAGGTCGCCAAGGTCCATTGGAGCCAGGTCGAAAGCCGCGACGCCGACAAGACCTATAACAAGATGACGCTGGCCGACCTGCAGAAGACCGCGCCGGGTTTCGATTTCGCCACCTATTATAAGGCGAACGGACTGACCCCCGCCAGCCTGCTGGTCGCGCAGCCGAGCGCCGTGACCGGCGAAGCCGCGCTGATCGCCAAGACGCCGGTCGGCGTGCTCAAGGACGCGCTGCTGCTGGCCAGCCTGCACGCCTATGCCGACTATCTGCCCGACAGCGTCGCGAACGCTGACTTCGCCTTCTACGGCACCACCCTGTCGGGCACGCCGGAGCGCGAGGAACGGTGGAAGCGCGGCGTCACCTTCCTCAAGGAATCGCTGGGCGAGGAAGTCGGCAAAGTCTATGTCGCCCAATATTTCCCGCCGGAAACCAAGGCGGCGATGGACGTGCTGGTCAAGAATGTCCTGTCCGCCATGGGCCGCCGCATCGACGGCCTGCCATGGATGAGCGATACGGCCAAGGCGCGCGCGCACAAGAAGCTGGCCGCCTTCACGCCCAAGATCGGCTATCCCGACAAGTGGCGCGATTATGACGGGCTGGCGATCAGGCGGGACGACCTGCTGGGCAATGCGCAGCGGTCGAACCAGTTCGAATTCGACTATAATATCGGCAAGCTGGGCAAACCCATCTATCGCTGGGAATGGGGCATGACCCCGATGGAGATCAACGCCTACGCCAATTTCGGCATGGTGGAGATCGTCTTCCCCGCCGCGATCCTGCAACCGCCCTTCTTCGATCCCAAGGCGGACCCCGCGGTCAATTATGGCGGCATCGGCGCGGTGATCGGCCATGAACTCAGCCATCATTTCGACGATCAGGGCGCGAAATATGACGAGACGGGAAAGCTCAACCAGTGGTGGACCGACCAGGACGTCGCCAATTTCAAGGCGCTGACCACGAAGCTGGGCGCCCAATATGACGCCTATGAGCCCTTCCCCGGCGCGCATGTGAAGGGCGCCTTCACCATGGGCGAGAATATCGGCGACCTGGGCGGCCTGGCGGTCGCGCTCGACGCCTATCATGCGTCGCTGGGCGGGAAGCCCGCGCCGGTGATCGATGGCATGACCGGCGACCAGCGCTTCTTCCTGGGCTGGGCGCAGGTGTGGCGGCGCAATTATCGCGAGGCGAATTTACGCCAGCGGCTGGTCACCGATCCGCACGCGCCATCGCAATATCGGACCGACATCGTGCGCAATTTTGACGCCTGGTATGATGCGTTCAAGCCTGCGCCGGGCGGCAAAATCTATCTGGCGCCCAAGGATCGCGTGAAAATCTGGTGACATCCAATGGTCGGCCCGGACCGTTTTGACGAATCCGGGCCGATCGTCATTGCGCGCCGGCGAAGGGCGCTGCGGCGGATCGCGACTGTGGCGGGACGAGCTGTTTCCCTCAATCCCGTTACCCCTCAAATCCCACAACTGGCCGTTCAGGCCTTTTCCGAAAGGAACGCTTTCAACAACTTGGTCGTCTGTTCATCAGTATATCGGTCAAGAGGAGAAGAAAGTTGACGGGTCCCAACAGCAGTAAATTTCTGAAAGCCGGCATCGCGTCGATCGCGCTGTTCGCAGCTTACCCCGCCCTTGCGCAGGATGCCGCCGCTCCTACAGCACCCACCGCGCCCGCAGCAGGCGCCAGCAATTTCAGTGACAGCGACATCAAGCAGTTCGCCGCCGCGGCGGTCGAAGTGACCAAGATTCAGTCGGACGCCTCGATCGCCGAGGCCGACAAGCAGCCCAAGATGCTGGCCGCTTTGCAGGCGTCGGGCCTGCCGCCTGAAAAATTCAACCAGATCGGGCAGGCGGCGGCCGCCGATCCGGCGCTCCAGCAACGCATCCAGGCCGCCGCGCCGCCGGCTCCGGCTGCACCAGCGGCACCTGCGACTCCGGCCGCCCCAGCGCAGCCGGGCCAGCCGCCGCAATGACGTGATAGCGAGGGGCCGGTCACAGACCGGCCCTTTTCTTTCGCGCCCGACACACGGGTTCGTCACGATAGTTCCCGCAATATCGAAAAATATCGGGGGGTGACGACCGCCAATGTGTCCGTCTATCCTGCGCCCATGCAGGAACTGGCTCTATCCATCGCGCTCATCGGCATATTAGGCATCGGCGCGCAATGGATCGCTTGGCGCACCGGCTGGCCAGCCATCGCTCTGATGCTGGCCGCAGGCGTCCTCGCCGGTCCGGTCCTCCACCTCATCAACCCCGAACATGTCTTCGGCGAATTGCTGGAACCGATGGTGTCGGTCGCGGTCGCGCTGATCCTGTTCGAAGGCGGCCTCAGCCTCAATTTCCGTGAATTGCGCCAGACCGATGGCGCGGTCACCCGGCTGGTCGCGCTGGGCGCGCCTATCGGCTGGGTGCTGGGGTCGCTGGCCTGCTATTATGTCGGGGGGCTGGTGTGGCCTGTCGCGATCCTGTTCGCGGGGATTTTGGTCGTCACCGGGCCGACCGTGGTGCTGCCGCTGCTGCGCCAGTCCAATGTCGCGGCGCGGCCGCGCGCGATCCTGAAATGGGAAGCGATCGTCAACGATCCGGTCGGCGCGCTGCTGGGCGTCGTCACCTATGAATATCTGCGCCGCGCGGGCGAGGGCGGCACGCTGGCGTCGGTCATCCTGTCGCTGCTGGCCGCGGCGGTCATCGCCGGTCTGATCGGCTGGCTCGCCGCCCGCGCCGTGGGCTGGGCCTTCCCGCGCGGCCATGTGCCCGAATATCTCAAGGCCCCGGTGCTGCTGGTCGCAGTGATTGGCGTATTCGTGGGATCGAACATGATCCAGCAGGAAACCGGCCTGCTGGCGGTCACGGTGATGGGGGTGGCGCTGGCCAATATGCGTTTCGATTCGCTGCGCGACATCCAGCCGTTCAAGGAAAATGTCACCGTCCTGCTGATTTCCGGCGTGTTCGTGATCCTCTCCGCCTCGCTCAATCTGGAGGTGCTGCGCCAGTTTGAATGGCGGTTCCTGGCCTTCCTGCTGGCGCTGCTGTTCCTCGTTCGCCCGGCGACGGTCTTGTTGAGCCTCGCCTTTTCGCCCGTGCCCTGGAATGAGCGGCTGCTGGTCGCCTGGATCGCGCCGCGCGGCATCGTCGCGGTCGCGATCTCCGGCCTGTTCGCGCTGCGGCTCGATCGGCTGGGCTATAGCGACGGGTCGATCCTGGTCACCCTGTCCTTCGCCGTGGTCGTCACCACCATCCTGTTTCACGGATTTTCGATCAAACCGGTCGCACGCTGGCTGAAAGTTACGGGTGCGTCGGAGCAGGGCTTGCTGATCGTCGGCGCTACGCCCTTCACCCTGGGACTTGCGGCTCAACTGCGCCAATTGGAGGTGCCAGTGACGATCGCCGACAATAGCTGGCAGCGGCTTGCGCCGGCCCGGCATCAAGGCATCCCCACCTATCATGGCGAGATATTGTCGGAAGCGACCGAAGAGCGGCTGGACCTGACCCAGTTCCAGGTGCTGGCGGCGGCGACCGACAATGAAGCCTATAATGCGCTGGTGTGCAACGAATTCGCCCCGGAAATCGGGCGCGACAATGTCCATCAGCTGGGCAACGCCAGCGACGATCATGATCCGCGCAGCCTGCCTGAATCGCTGCGCGGGCGCGCGCTGTTCGAATCCGGCCATGGCGTGGAGGACATCATGCAGCGCGAGGAGCAGGGCTGGACCTTCCGCAAGACACGGATCAGCGAGCAGTTCGACTATGACGCAGCGCGCGCAGCGCTGCCGCCGGAGGGCGACATGCTGTTGCTGTTGCGCAAGACCGGGGCGCTGCGCTTTTTCACCCATGCTTCGCGCCCCACGCCCCAACCCGGCGACACGATCCTGTCCTATGTGCCGCCCGCCCAGCCCCGGCGACAAGGAGAGGAAGAATGAGACGATTTACCCAGGCTCCGATCCTCCTATGTGCGGCGCTCGCCGCCTGCCAGCCACCCGCGGCCGATGCGGTGAACGAGGCCGACAATGCCGCCAATGCCGTCGCAGGGAATGGCGCGGATAATGGCGCCGAACCGCAACGGTCGATCCTGCGTCCCGAAGTCGTGCCCGAGTCCGAAGCGCCGAAGATCGAGCCGGAAGAGGCGGTGATCGGCTTCGGCGCGTCGCCCATGGCGCTGGATGAGACGGCGAAGGCGACACTGGAAACGCTGCTCTCCGGCGCGGCGATGAAGGCCGGCGGCCCGATCATATTGCGCGGCCATAGCGATTCGCGCGGGGCCGATGGCGACAACAAGGTCGCGTCCCGCATCCGCGCCGAAAAGGTCCGGGACTATCTGATCGACAAAAGCGTGGACAAGGCGCGCATCACCCTGATCGCGCTGGGCGAGGCCCGCCCGATCGCCCCCAATGCGAAGGAGGATGGCAGCGACGATCCCGACGGCCGGGCGAAGAATCGCCGGGTCGAGGTGACGGTCGCGCTCCCGACCGTCATCGTGCCGCCGCCGGTGGTGCCGAACGCGGCCGAGGCGGCAAAGCCATAGATTTGGCCACCTTGCTGGCTTAAGGGACCGTCATGACATCCCCCGTCTGGCACCCCTTCACCCAGCATGGCCTCAATGAGCCGATCCCCCATGTCGCGCGGGCGCAAGGCGCGCTGCTGCATCTGGCAGACGGCGGCACGCTGATCGACGCGATTTCGAGCTGGTGGGTAACCACCCATGGCCATTGCCATCCGCGCATCGCCGCCGCCATCGCCGCGCAGGCGGGGCAACTCGATCAGCTGATCTTCGCGGGCTACACCCATGATCCGGCCGAAACGGTGGCGCGGGGGCTGATCGATCTGGCGCCCCGCGCCGAAGGACAGCCGGCACTGGCCCATATCTTCTATTCCGACAGCGGCTCGACCGCGGTCGAGGTCGCGCTCAAGATGGCGCTGGGCTATTGGCACAATCTGGCGCTGGACGGGTTGGCGACGGAAGAATTGGGGGGGCCGCGCAGCCGCATCCTGGTGCTGGAGCATAGCTATCATGGCGACACGATCGGCGCGATGTCGATCGGCGAGCGCGGCGTTTATAACGCCGCCTGGCAGCCCTTGCTGTTCGATGTCGGCACCATCCCCTTTCCCGCGCCCGGTCGCGAGCGGGCCTGCCTCGAAGCACTCGACGCCGCCTGCGCCGACAAGCCCGCCGCCTTCATCGTCGAACCGCTGATATTGGGCGCTGGCGGGATGCTGATCTATCCCGCGGACATACTGCGCGAGATGGCCGCGATCTGCCGCCGCCATGGCGTGTTGTTCATCGCCGACGAGGTGATGACCGGCTGGGGCCGCACCGGCACCCTCTTCGCCTGCGAACAGGCGGGCGTCGTGCCGGACATCATGGCGGTGGCTAAGGGTATCACCGGCGGCGCGATCCCGCTGGCGGCGACCCTGGCGACCGCCCCGATTTTCGATGCGCATCGATCGACCGACCGCGCCCGGCTGTTCTATCATTCGTCCAGCTACACCGCCAACGCCATCGCCTGCGCCGCCGCGGTCGCCAATCTGGCGATCTGGCGCGAGGAGGATGTGCTGGGTCGCATCGCCGCGCTTGCGCAGGGAATCGCGAAGCGACTCGAACGGCTTGCTAGACACCCCGCCTTCGCCAACCCGCGGCAGTTGGGCGCGATCGCCGCGATCGACCTCATCGCCGCCGATGCGGGCTATCTGTCCGATCTGGCGCCGCGCCTGCGTGCCTTCTTCCTGGAACGCGGCCTCTTGCTAAGGCCGCTGGGCAACACCATTTACCTGATGCCGCCCTATTGCCTGGACGAAGATCAGCTCGATCGACTCTTCCTGGCGCTCGCCGCAGCAGGCGATCATTTCGGCGAATAAACCCTTGGCTTTCAATTTCCGCAATTTGGCGCTATGGCGGCGCGATTTTGCGAATTCGGGATAATATGGCTAAAGAAGAACTGCTTGAAATGCGCGGACAGGTTGTGGAGCTTCTCCCCAACGCCATGTTCCGTGTCCGGCTTGAAAATGACCACGAGATTCTCGGCCACACCGCCGGCAAGATGCGCAAGAATCGCATCCGCGTGCTGGTGGGCGACGAAGTGCTTGTCGAGCTGACCCCCTACGACCTGACCAAGGGTCGGATCACGTACCGCTTCAAATAAGCCGCTTGTTCATGCGGCTTATTCTTGCTTCGGCTTCTCCCAGACGGCGTGACCTTCTGGGACAGATCGGCGTCGTCCCCGATGCCGTCGATCCCGCCGATATCGACGAAACGCCCCTGAAAGCCGAACTGCCTGCCGCTTACGCCGCGCGCGTCGCGGCTGAAAAGGGCGTGGCTGTGGCCGCGCGCCATCCCGGCGCGCTGGTCCTGTCGGGCGATACCGTGGTGGCCGTGGGGCGCCGCATCCTGCCCAAGGCGGAAAGCGAGGCGGAGGCGCGCGCCTGCCTGGCCTTGCTGTCCGGACGGCGGCACCGGGTGCTGAGCGCGATCACGCTGATCGATGGCGAGGGACGCGCGCGGCATCGCCTGTCGGACAATATCGTCATCTTCAAGCGGCTGGAGCAGCCCGAGATCGACGCCTATATCGCCAGCGACGAATGGCGCGGCAAGGCAGGCGGCTATGCGATACAGGGCCGCGCCGCGGGCCTCATCCGCACCATCATGGGCAGCCACAGCGCGATCATGGGCCTGCCGCTTTACGAAACCCGCACGCTGCTCAAGGCAGCGGGCTATCTATCCGACTAGGAACGCACATGGCCGAATGGCTCTATGAAGAAGGCATTGGCGAGGCGCGGGCCGCGTTGATCGAGAAGGGCAAGCTGGTCGAGGCCCTGATCGAGCGCGAGGGCGACGCCGTCCGTCCGGGCGCCGTGGCGCAGGGCCGCTTGGTCGCCACCATCATTCCCAAGAAGCGCGGTATCGTGCGGCTGATTTCGGGCGAGGAAGTGCTGCTGGAGCCGATCCCGCCCCGGCTGGCCGAAGGCGCCAACGTCCTCGTCGAAATCATCCGCGAAGCGATCGCAGAAGAAGGCCGCCCCAAGCGCGCCAAGGGCCGCATACCCCAGCCGGGCGCCAAGCCCCATGCCGGCCCCAGCCTGTTGCAGCGCATTCGCGCCACCGGCGTACCGGTCGTCCCCTGTCCCGCGCATGAGGAAGACCGGCTGGAGGCGCATGGCTGGAGCGAGCTGATGGACGAGGCGACGAGCGGCGAGGTCGGCGCTGAAGACGCCGCCCTGCGCCTGTACCTGACGCCCGCCATGCTGCTGATCGACGTCGACGGATCGCTCCCGCCCGCGCAGCTTGGCCCCAAGGGCGCGAAGCTGGCGGCGCAGACGGTGCGACGCATGGGGCTTTCCGGTTCCATCGGCATCGACCTGCCGACGATGAACAACAAGGACGAGCGGATGGTCGCCGCCGCCCAGATCGACAAATATCTGCCGCTGCCGTTCGAGCGTACGGCGGTCAACGGCTTCGGCTTCCTCCAGATCATCCGCCGCCGCGAGCGCGCCAATCTGATGGAGATAGTGCGCGAAGATGCGGTGCTGACCGCCGCGCTGGCGCTCCTGCGCCGGGCCGAACGCCATGGGCAGGGCGGCGCGGCCACCATCACCGCCATGCCCGCGATCATCGACCTGTTGCACAAGCGGCAGGACTGGATCGAGCAACTGGCCAAGCGCCGGGGCGGCGCGATCACCTTGCAGGCGGATGCGGCGCTGGCTCTGGCGGGCGGCCATGTCGCCTAAGGCGTCGTCCAAGCCCGGCGCCTGCCCGGTCTGCGGCCAGCCCGCCCAGCCCGCCACGCGCCCCTTTTGCAGCGCCGCCTGCCGCGACCGCGACCTGCTGCAATGGCTGGGCGAAGGCTATCGCGTGCCGGGCCAGCCCGTTGATGAAGCGGCACAAAAAAACGGCAATTATGGGCTGGACAGCGAGCCGGATTGACGCTTATAGGCACGCCTCCATCCGGCGGACGCCTCCCGCCGAAGACCCGTGCCCGGGTAGCTCAGTTGGTAGAGCATGCGATTGAAAATCGCAGTGTCGGCGGTTCGAATCCGTCCCCGGGCACCATTTGTTCTTTTTTCCGTGTCCAGTAACATCTCAAAAATGACGGAAAATGTGGGGTTTTGAACAATTCTTCATCCCCAAGGGTACACTGGCAGCCACCCTCGGTGATGGTATTTTGATGGTATTCTGAAAAATACCCTCATGGCGCTCAGGCGGAGCGCGTTCAGACTGTGCGCAAGACCCTTGCGATCATCCTATCCGATACGCACGACCAGTTGGGAAATCGACATTCGTCAGGGTATTGCCGACATGTCCGCGACGGCGCCGCATCTCCCGACTTCAGCCTCGCCACCCCGAAAATGGCCACGGCCTGGTTCGTGGCGGGGTACGCGACGCTAGCGCAAATTCTCAACACAAATGGCGGCACTGTAGAGGGAGATCGACAGGGCGCGGAAAACTTCGATCCGCCACTGAAAGACCCGGGGGGACCCTCATTTCACGACGCGCTGAAGGACGGGAAGAGGTGGCAAAGGCGAACCAGGCTATGCCGGGCGTTGCAGACGGGATGCGGTACGTCGCCGGGGAAGCTTCGCCGTGGGGCCCGACCGCTTCAAGCGCCGGTCCAGACTCCTCTGCGGTCGTGGTGGCCTTGACGTGAGCCGGAGCCATAGGGGCGGAAATCGGCTGGGAAAGGGCGCTGATCCACTCGGATCAGGGCTCGCGGTTCGCAAATATGGCCACGCCACGCTGGTCGCCGCCGTCAAGGGCGCGGGTCCCTTCGCGCCGACCAATGCGGCCTTCGCCAAACTGCCCACCGGTACGGCGGATAACCTGTCGAAGCCTGAGAGCAAGGCAGGGCGAAAGCCTGACCGCATGGCAAAAGGACGGCGCCTGATATCTGACCGATGCCAAGGGCGGCACGTCGAAAATCACGATCGCCAATGTGATGCAGTCCAATGGCGTCATCCATATGGTCGATACGATTCTGACGCCCTGAGCCGATCGATCCTTAAGCGCCGAGCTTCCCTGTTTTTTCAACGCCGCGCGGATTAGCGGGTGGCGAACAGAGGCGCGACAAATTGGCTGTAATGTTCTTCGGCCACGCCATAGCCCTCTCCTGCAACAAGGCAAAGACCGGGGCGGTTGCGCATGACCAGCCTGTTGCGGCTACTGGCGATCAATCGGTTTCCCTCCATCACATGCAGGGCGTCGGTAATGCTCGCGCGGCGAACGACCAGCATATCCGCCAGATCTTGATGCGTGACGCATATGTCGCCGTCATTGGCGCGATCATGGTGCATCAGGATCAATCGCGCCAGCCGCCGCTCGATCGGGTCGGTCTTGCTCGACACGATCGTGGCGTTCATCTGGATCATCACGCTATGCACGAAGCGCAGGAGGCGGGCGCGCAGGCTCGGCCTCTCGTTCACCAAACGAAGCATCCTTGAAATCTCTATCCGAAGACATCGGGCGCCCTCTCCGCCTGCGCGGATATGATAGGAGGACAGGCCCACATCCAGCAGCGCCGACCAGCCGACATAGCCTTCCCGCCCGACCAGCGCGGTCAGACAGGCTGGACGGGCGCCGGCATCGCAATTGAGGGCCAATATTCCGCTTTCCGGGAAATCCAGAAATTCTACGGGCTGGCCTGCCCGGACAATGGTGACTCTCGGCGCCAAGATGATGCCAGTAAAGTGCCGACTGATGCTGGCATAGTCAGGCGGTGACAAGGATCGCAGGAAGATGTTCGACGTGTCTTTCTGAATGCCGGCAACCAAAACGCCCTCGCAATCATGTGGATTGAACGAGCAGATACGGACGCCCTGCCGTTATGGATGCATCCTTGTACGTCCGCGTACGCAAATTCTTTTTCCAGCTTCAAAACCGGAACTTCGCCGATCAATCCTGCCTTTGCCCGCCGATGACGCACCTCCCGCGCATCATGACCACCAGTCAGCGAGGATCGAGCGATGACCGACGATATTCTGGCAATCGAGACTTTGGAACGCAGGGCCAAACGGCGAGAGGAGCGTCGCGATTTCTTTCGAACGCTCGGGGCCATGGCCGCCTTCGGCAGCGCGGGCTATGCCGCCACCAGCCAGTCGGCCATGGCGCAGAGCGCGCCCTCCGACGGTGACATATTGAACTTCGCCCTCAACCTGGAATATCTGGAGGCGAATTTCTATTCCTATGCGGTGTTCGGCACGCCGATCGACACCAAATATACCAGCGGCAGTGGCAGCCCAGGCACCGCCACGGGCGGGCGGAAGGTCAATTTCACCGACCCGGTCGTGGCCCAATATGCCAAGGAGATCGCGCAGGACGAGATCGCCCATGTCGATTTCCTGCGCAAAAATCTGGGCGGGGCCGTGGTCGCCCAGCCAGCGATCGATGTCGGCACCGATCCCAATGGCGCTTTTTCGTCCGCGGCGCGCGCAGCCGGCCTGATCGGCGGCGGCGCCAGCTTCGACCCATATTCCAGCGACGAAAATTTCCTGCTGGGGGCCTTCATCTTCGAGGATGTCGGCGTGACCGCCTACAAGGGGGCGGCGCCGCTCATTACCAGCAAGACCTATCTGGAAGCCGCGGCCGGTATCCTGGCGGTGGAAGCCTATCATGCGGGCCTGGTCCGCACCTCGCTCTATCGCAAGGGCATCGCCACCCCATCGCTGATCGACGCGACCGAGGCGATTTCCAAAGCGCGCGACAGCCTGGACGGGTCCAGCGACCTCGATCAGGGCATCGCCAATGTCGGCGACGCGTCGAACATCGTGCCGCTCGACGCCAACGGCCTCGCCTACAGCCGAACGACCGGACAGGTGCTCAATATCGCCTATCTGACCAACATGGCGACGGCCCGGGGCGGATTTTTCCCCAACGGCGTCAACGGCACCATCAACATGAGCGCGGCGAACTGAGCCCCTTTCGAAACGGAGTTGATCCCATGAAAGACGATCTGATGCTCGAAGCCTTTGAAGCGCGCGCGCGGCGCCGCGACCAGAGGCGCGGCTTCCTGCGTGCGGCAGGGTCTATGGCGGTAGTGGCGGCTGGCGCGAGCCTGCTGTCGGGCTGCGGCGACGACGAAGCCACGGCCGTACCAACGCCAACACCCACGCCGACCCCGACACCCACGCCGACCGTGACCGATGGCGATGTGCTGAACTTCGCGCTCAACCTGGAATATCTGGAGGCGCAATTCTATTATTTCGCCGCCTTCGGATCGGGTCTGCCCAGCAGCATATTAGGCGGAGCGGGAACGCAGGGCGCGGTCACCGGCGGCCGCCAGGTCGCTTTCGTCGATCCGTTGATCGCCCGCTATGCGCGCGAGATCGCGGCAGACGAACGCGCCCATGTCGAATTTCTGCGCGGCGCAATCGGCACGACCGCGGTGGCGCAGCCGGCCATCGATATCGGATCGAGCGCCACCGGCGCTTTCTCCTCGGCAGCGCAGGCCGCTGGCCTGATCTCTGCGGGACAAAGCTTCGACCCCTATGCCAGCGACGAGAATTTCCTGCTCGGCGCCTATATTTTCGAGGATGTCGGGGTCACGGCCTATAAGGGCGCGTCGCCGCTCATCTCCAACAAGACGTTCCTGGAAGCGGCGGCCGGTATTCTCGCGGCCGAAGCCTATCATGCCGCGCTGGTGCGCACGGTGCTCTATTCCAAGGGCGTCGACACGCCATCGCTGCGCACATCGGCGGACAAGATATCCGACGCCCGCGACAGTCTGGACGGGTCGGCGGACAAGGACCAGGGCATCAGTCCCAAGGACGGCGCGTCGAACATCGTCCCCACCGATAGCGACGGCATCGCCTATAGCCGCACGACGGGCGAAGTGCTCAACATCGTCTATCTGACGAAGCTGGCCGCACAGAAAGGCGGCTTCTTCCCCAATGGCCTCAACGGCAGCCTCAACACCAGCACCGCGCAATAGCGCTGGACCTGGACTGCCATTTCAAAGGGGATAATCGATGACGCCTCCGCCACCCGCCGACATCGCGATGCCGTCCATGGACATGCCGGACATCAGGCCCAGCCTGCCCGGTTCCTATCGGACGATCGCGGTGCCGCGGGCTGGCGGCAGCGTCTGGAAGAAAATGGGCGCCTTCGCCGGTCCCGGCTATATCGTCGCGGTCGGTTATATGGACCCCGGCAACTGGGCGACCGACCTCGCGGGCGGGTCGGCCTTTGGCTACACCTTGCTGTCGGTGATCCTGCTGTCCAGCATCATGGCGATGGTGCTGCAATCACTCTCGGCCAAACTCGGTATCGTCACCGGCATGGACCTGGCCCAGGCCTGTCGCGCCCAATATAGCGCGCCGGTCCGCGTTGCCCTCTGGATCATGTGCGAACTGGCGATCATCGCCTGCGGCCTTGCCGAAGTGGTCGGCACGGCCATCGCCCTGCAATTGCTGTTCGACATTCCGCTGGTGATGGGCGTGTGCCTGACCGCCGCCGACGTGATGCTCATCCTGTTCCTGCAACAACGCGGCTTTCGCCAACTCGAAGCCTTCATCGTAGCGCTGCTGATCGTGATAGCGGGCTGCTTCGCCGTCGAACTCTTCCTGTCGAAGCCCGACCTTGCCGCAATCGGCATGGGCCTTGTTCCCAGCGCCAGCGTGGTCACCAACCCGGCGATGCTCTACATCGCGATCGGCATCATCGGCGCGACCGTGATGCCCCATAATCTCTATCTTCATTCCTCGATCGTCCAGACCCGCAGCTTCGAGCGGAGCGAAAGGGGCAAGCGCGAAGCGGTGCTGTTCGCCACGGTGGACAGCACCGTTGCGCTGATGCTCGCCATGTTCGTCAATGGCGCGATTCTGATCCTGGCGGCATCCTCCTTCCATGTCGCGGGCATGACCGGCGTGGCCGAGATCCAGGATGCGCACCGCCTGCTCGCGCCCATGCTGGGCGCCGGCATCGCCAGCACCCTGTTCGCCGTTGCCCTGCTGGCATCGGGACAGAATTCAACGATCACCGCGACGCTGGCGGGGCAGATCGTGATGGAGGGCTTCGTCAACCTGCGCGTGCCTGCCTGGCTGCGCCGGGTCGTCACCCGGATGCTCGCCATCGTCCCCGCCGTGATCGTGGCGGCTCTTTATGGATCGGAAGGGACGACCCGATTGCTGGTCCTGAGCCAGGTGATCCTGAGCCTGCAACTGCCCTTCGCCGTCGTTCCCCTCGTCAAATTCACGAGCGACCGCAGGCTGATGGGCAGCTTCGTGAACCCGCATTGGCTCAAATTCGCGGCCTGGGCGATCTCCGCGATCATCATCACCCTCAATCTCAAACTGCTGCTCGAATTTTTCCTTTGAAAAGGAGGACTGACATGAAAACCACCCTGCGTTCCACCTTCATGCGACTGACGGCGATGGCAGCGGCCATCGGCCTGCTCCTTCGCGCCATCCTGTTTGATCGTGCGGACCTGCCCTTTGCCATAGCCATAATGGTGGCCGTCTTGGTCTATGAAGGACTCTATCATCTCGCCAGCCGGTCGGTCCAGAACCGGGCGCCAGCGTCATGCGCAAGGCCTTCCTATTAATGCCGCGCAACTTTGGGACCGGCTGAATCCGATGGGGAAGCCAGGGATATCGACGTGATTCAGGCCGGCGGAATACGTCGGACACGCTCCGTAAACATATATCCCTCGTTTCTGACCGTCCGAATGAAGTTGTGACCGGCCATTAATCGTCGCCGCAGGCGGCAGATTTGCGTGTCAATCACACGGTCGGTGACATCACTCCCCATCGCCGTGGTGAAATCCAAAATCTGGTTACGGCTCAAGACGCGGCGTGGATATGTCACGAAGACCCGGAGAAGCGCAAAGTCTCCCGGCGACAAAATTATGGATTCCCCCTGTTCGTTGACGACGAGATGCTGATTCATGTCGATCGTCCAACCTGAAAAGCAATAGAGATGATATTCCATTGTCGTCGATGGCACGCCGTCCTCGGCAGCCGCCGGCCTCTCGATCGCTTCTCCGATTTTTCGCCTGAGCGCTTCGGCTTCCCAGTCCGGAGGGATGATCGCCCCTGAAGCATCACAGAGGATTTTCAGCCGCTTATAATCGTCCCTATTTTGCGAAAAAATAAGGATGCTTTGTCCAAGGCCTTTTGTGGCCGACAGGAATTGGGCATATATGGCATCACTGAAAACGCCGTTGAGCAGAACGAGATCGCAGATATTCTGATTGAACCGCTGCGATTTGCAGGCGCTATCGGCATGGGTGACGGTTAAAAAACCCCAACTTTGCAGGAGCGCGGCCAAAGCACGGCTCCTATTCTCCTCGTGTTCGATAATCATGAGACGGCCGGATTTCGTGTCTTGACCGCTGATAGGCAAAGCCGATGGCTGTCCACAGCGCGACGGATAGAAATCTGTCTTCGGTGCGCGGTGCAGGGTCGAGACGCGTCCAGGATAAAGGGGAAACCGGAACGGCCGATAGGCTGTAAGGCTTCTCATACGGTAGCCTCCAAAAAGCGGGCCGTCTTGACCTGCATGGGGCGGACCAGATTGGAAGTGCGTCGGCCAGGATGCTGCGCTCTCCCGTTCTCAGCCCACATGACCGCCACCTCGATATCCGTTCGCAAAAACTGGGTTTACGAGAGGTACGGCGACTTCCTTATAAGGGATGCAAGGGCTCAACTATTTGTCAGGGACCGTTGATCCCCTGATGGTTGACCCGCGTTTCTATGAGGCAAGCCCGTCTCGATTTCTCGCACGCTGTAGGCAGTCTGCCATATGTCCCTCGCCGCGATGTGGACAGTCACCTCGGTAGCGGGAACATTGGAAGCTTACGCGGCCCCATTGCTCCACGCGCCAACAAACGGGCGGAAGCGCTGGTGTCGCCAAATCGCAAAGCTCGGCCTGCGCTCACAAAGGCTGTCGCTCGCCATTCCTACGAATTTTGTGGAGACAATGTGCTTTTGCAGCGACCGTATATCCGGGAATCGCTTCCCAGTTGCCCCAGAAACCATTGATTTTTCGATGATTTCTGGAGCGGACGAAGGGATTCGAACCCTAGACCCCAACCTTCGCAACCCGATCTGAGCCATTACGCCAGAATTCGCCATTCTACGATTTTCTACGCCTTTTCAAATGGATATTGCCATCACGGCTACGACGCGGTAGCCTCCGATTTGCCACGAAACGACCGATTTTTATTACGTCCTTATTACTTTTCGGTTTTTCAGGGCTCGCGTAATAAAATGGAGGAGGCGCGCATGGCCCAGGCCAAGCTCAACAAGCGAACGGTTGATGCTCTCACCCCGCCCAAGGCGGGCCAGGCGTTCGTTTGGGATACTGAGATCAAGGGGTTTGGGGTCCGCATCGGGCCAACGGGCACCAAGACCTTTGTCATTCAATATATGAACAAAGAAGGCCGCATCAGGCGCGTCAAGATCGGTCGCTTCGGCGTGCTGACCGTGGATCAGGCGCGCGATCTGGCGAAGATCAAGCTTGGCGAGGTTGCGGCCGGCGAAGATCCTGCCGAAGTGGCACGTCGGGCGCGCAAGGAGATGACCGTCACTGAACTGTGCGACTGGTATCTGACGGAGGCCCGGGCCGGCAGGATTCTCGGCCGCAAGAACCGTCCGATCAAGGAATCCTCGCTGGCGATGGATGAAAGCCGGATCAAGACGCATATCAAGCCCCTGATCGGCAAGCGCATAGCGCGGCACCTGACAATCGCCGATGTCGAGGCAATGCAGGACGACGTCAAAAATCATAAGACGCAGAAGAGCCGCAGTGGCGGGCGTGGTGGTAAGGCGACCGGTGGTCCCGGCGTTGCTGCGCGCTGCCTTGGAACGATCCAAGCGATCCTGGGCCATGCCAGGCACAAGGGATTGCTTACCGAACACCCTACCAAAGGCGCCAAGAAGCTGGCAGGCAATAAGAAGACCCGTCGGCTCAGCGTGGCGGAGATCGAAACGCTGGGCAAGGCGATGGTATATGCCGAGCAGCAGGGCGTCAGTCCGACCGGAATTTCGGTGATCAAATTGTTGCTCCTGACGGGATATCGCCGTGAAGAAGGCCAAGCGATGGAGCGCGCATGGGTGAACCCGATGGGCGGTTTTGTCGCCTTCCCCGACACCAAAACCGGCGGACAAATCCGGGCGATCGGACCAGAAGCAATCAAGGTGATCGTGGCGCAGCCACAGGTTGCAGGCAATCCCCATGTTTTCCCGGCCACGACAGGCGACGGCCCCTTCACGGCGGCCAGTGCCTGCCTTCAACGTATCTGCGGGTTTGCAGGCATAGTGGGCGTTACGCCCCACACCTTGCGGCACACTTTCGCGAGCATTGCTGCCGAACTCGGTTTCTCTGAACTGACGATCCGCGCAATGCTGGGTCACGCCTCACAGAATGTGACGCAGGACTATATTCACGTCGATGAAGCCCTGAAACTGGCCGTGCGACGCACGTCAGATGAAATCGCCAAGCTGATGGCACAAGGCGCCGCCAAGCTTGACCGCCTGCGGCTGGTCGCATGATGGCCGACGCTAGACATATGGTAACGTATATGTTACTCTAAAGGCTATGAGTTGATAGTTCAGGAATATATCCGCGAGGACGGTTCCTGTCCGTTCCGGTCATGGTTCGACGGTCTGGATCCACAGGCCTCCGCTAAGGTGGCGACAGCCATAGTGCGGTTGGAGTTGGGTAACGCCTCGAATGTCAAATGGATCGGCGGCGGTCTGGGAGAATATCGGATCGACTGGGGACCGGGCTATCGACTCTATCTCGCCAAGGAAGGGGATGAACTCGTCATCCTGTTCGTAGGTGGGACGAAGAAGCGGCAGCAGTCAGACATCGATCAGGCTGGGATGTTGTTGAATGAATACAAGGCCCGCAAGGCGACCGACAAAAAAGGCAGGAAGTAGCGAGATGGCGCTGACCCGAGATTTCAAGGAAACGGTAAAGGAACGCGCGACGCGCGACCCGGCCTTCGCCAAGGCCATGCTCGATGAGGCTGCGACCGCTTTCCTCAACGGCGAACCGCATGTCGCACGCCTGATCCTCCGCGATCTGGTCAACGCTTCGGTTGGTTTCGAGGCACTGGCCGAGGAGACCAGACATCCGAGCAAAAGTCTGCATAGGATGCTGTCCGAAAAGGGTAATCCCAGCATGGAAAATTTGGCGGCAATTTTCGGCGCCGTTCGCAAGCGACTAGGCGTGGCATTCGAAGCGCATACCGTGGAGGCCGCTTGAACCGCCCCATGGTTTGCTAAAGGCAGTTTGGCTTAAGCTAGCGACGGTGGTGCGTTGTCCAAGCTCTGTTCGGCTTCGGCAGCTGCATAAGACCCTTTTCGCAGTAATCGGTAGAAAGCCTATCGAAAAACATGATTTGCGATAAATAGTTGTGGCAACTCGCGGTCAACATACGCCGTTTAGAGGCTAGGGTACGAACGTCGGCTTACATCGCAACTAGACATTCGCGAGATAGACAGTGGCTGGGTAACTAAGTGTCAATTTCGGCCGGCGCGTCGCTCACTTGATCAACCTCGCAACCTGCCATCGAATCTGTCCACTGTTTCTTGCTTCTTAAGCTACACTTGGTACTTAAACCGATATCATTGCGGCTCTGCACGATCGATCTGCCCACCATCAAGCAACGGCGCCGCATCGATGTTTTGCGCATCCATCAACATGGCCAGCCGTTCGGTTGCAGCTAATATCATGGCCCGCTCCCACATGGGCAGAGCTTCAAAACGATTGGTAAAACGCATTTGCAGCGGGTCCGGCGCATCGGCCAGCGCCTTTATACCCTCTGGCAAAAGGCTGAGGTGAAACTGGCGCTTGTCGGCTTCACTGCGCTGACGCTGGGCAAAGCCAAGGGACACGAGGCGATCCACGATCGCGGTAATCGTGGCCTGACTGAACTCGAGGGCCTGCGCGATGGCCGAAGGTGTGGTTCTCCCGCGCAGGTCGATCTCGCGCAATACCAGAAGTTGAGAGGGCGTCAGACCGGTGGTCGTGGCGAGCTGACGACTGCCGATTTCGGTGGCGCGCAGTACGCGCCGCAATGCGCGCAAGGTAAGCATTGAAAGTTCAGCGTCCATCGATTTGCGACATAGCCGGAAAGGGGGCGCGCTGCCAATTTCCTTTTGATGATAGATATATTACTTCACTAAATGAACCATAATTTCCGCCATGGGTTGAAACACATGCTGCAATGCGTCATAGAGCCGCCATATCAACGGGACGCTTTCACCGTTCCGTTTAAAATATAATTCGGGAGATGAACAATCTTTGATTCCCAAGCTACAGCGGCCGCCGCGCCGCCACGGGCTTCTGCGCGCTCCGAAGAGAGCAAGGGGCAGGACATCGCATTACGAAGGCCCGTTGCAACAGATGGGCCAGCTATCAGCGGATTGATCGCGGCTTGTCCGCCGCTTGATCCCAATTCGGCCTATTGCAACCTGCTGCAATGCACCGACTTTGCCGACAGCTGCATCGTTGCGGAATGTGGTGGTGTACTGGTCGGCTGGGTATCGGGCTATCGTCCACCCGCCGCGCCGGAAAATTTCTTCGTCTGGCAGGTTGCTGTATCGCCCGCCGCACGAGGCCAGCGCCTGGCCGGACGGATGATCCAAGCGCTACTGGCACGCCCGCAACAGGCAGGCGTCACGCATCTGACCACCACCATCACCCACGACAACCGCGCATCCTGGGCTTTGTTTGAAGGGTTATCGCATCGCTGGAACGCCCACTTTGAAAAAGCCGCCCGGTTTGAACGCGACGCCCATTTCGCGAGTGCCCACGCCACCGAATGGCAGGCGCGGATCGGCCCGCTGCCCCAGTTGGCACGCCCTTGAGGAGATACGTATGACCATTACCACTCACCCTAAACCGACCGCCGCCATTCCCGACACGGCGATCTACGAACGACGCGAATCCATCGTGCGCAGCTATGCCCGCGCCATGCCGCGCCAGTTCAACCGCGCGCAGGGCGTATGGATGCACGACAATCAGGGCGGTCGGTATCTCGACTTCCTGTCGGGCTGCTCAACGTTGAACTACGGCCATAATCATCCGGTGCTCAAAAGCGCGCTGGTCGACTATATCACAGGCGACGGCATCACCCATGGCCTGGATTTCCACACCGATGCCAAGGCCGATTTTTTGACCGCGCTGGAGGATGTGATCCTCAAGCCCCGCGGTCTCGACTATCGCGTCATGTTCACGGGGCCGACCGGCACCAATGCCGTCGAAGCCGCGATCAAACTGGCGCGCAAGATCACCGGTCGCGAGATGGTGATCGCCTTTACCAATGGTTTCCATGGTATGACGCTGGGCGCGCTCGCCTGCACCGGCAATGCTACCAAGCGCGGTGGCGCGGGCGTACCGCTCAGCCATGTGTCGCACGAACCCTATGACGGCTATCACGGTCCCGACGTCGACACTGCCGAACTGCTGGAACGTCGCTTGTCCGATCCGTCGAGCGGCCTTGATGCACCGGCCGCCATCCTCGTCGAAACGGTGCAGGGCGAAGGCGGCCTCAATGTCGCGTCGCCCGCATGGCTCCGCACGATTTCCGAGGTTGCAAAGCGCCACGGCGCACTGATGATCGTGGATGATATTCAGGCCGGTTGTGGCCGGACCGGTAATTTCTTCAGCTTCGAAGGCATGGGGTTCACCCCGGACATTGTCACTATGGCAAAGTCGCTGTCGGGCATGGGGCTGCCGTTCGCGCTGACCCTGTTCCGGCCTGAACTCGACCAATGGTCGCCGGGTGAACATAATGGCACCTTTCGCGGCAACAACCACGCCTTTATCACCGCCACGGCAGCGTTGCGTCATTTCTGGAGCAATGACAGTTTCCAGCAGGACATCGTCCGCCGGGGCGCGTTGCTGGAACGCAGGCTGGACGCGATGGCAGCCGAACATGGCCTGTCGACCCGCGGTCGCGGCATGATGCGCGGTCTGGACGTAGGCTCCGGCGACACCGCGCAAACCATCACCGCCGCCTGCTTCGCGCAGGGGCTGATCATAGAAACTAGCGGCGCGCATGACGAAATCGTCAAGATATTGGCGCCTCTCACAATCGAGGATGCCGTTCTTTCAGCCGGTCTCGACATTCTTGAAGACAGCGTCCGTTCCGCCCTGACCGTCACCTATGGCGTCGCCGCAGAATAAGGAGATACGACCGATGATCGTTCGCAAATTGCAGGATATCCGCACGTCCGACCGCAATGTGAAGTCCAAGGGCTGGGAAAGTGCCCGCCTTCTGCTGAAAGACGACGATATGGGCTTTTCCTTCCACGTCACCAAAATGTACGCTGGCGAGGAATTGCACATGCATTATCAGAACCATCTGGAGGCGGTGCTGGTGCTCAAGGGCACAGGTACGATCGAGGATCTGGGCACTGGTGTGACCCATCGGCTGGCGCCGGGCGTCATGTATGCGCTCAATGCCCACGACCAGCATATCGTGCGCCCCGAAACAGAGATATTGTGCGCCTGCGCCTTCAATCCGCCGGTCAGCGGGCGCGAAGTGCATGACGAGAATGGCGCCTATCCCGCCGACACATCCAGCGCCGACACTGGTGCCACGCGCGAACCAGCGCTGACCGACTAAATTCCCCGAACAAGCAAAGGGGCATGTCCCTTGAAAGATCTCTACCCATCCCGCCACACACAGGTGGCGGCGTTTTCGCCGCGCCTCGACCCCGTCGTCCATAGCGACTGGAGCGAAGATGCCCCCATTACCCGCAGCCAGGCCGAACAGTTCGACCGCGACGGCTATCTGGTGCTGGAGGATATGTTCTCTGACGCCGAGGTCGCTTTCCTCCAGCGGGAGGGCGGCGCGTTGCTGAGCGATCCCGATGTACTGGAAACGGAAACGGTGGTCACCGAACCGGGAAGCAAGGAAGTCCGCTCCATTTTCCGTATTCATGCCCAAAGTCAGGTGATCGATCGGTTGGCTTCCGACATGCGGTTGGCCGGGGTTGCCCGTTTCCTGCTGGGCGACGACGTCTACCTGCATCAATCGCGGCTCAACTATAAACCCGGTTTCCAGGGCAAGGAATTTTACTGGCACAGCGATTTCGAAACCTGGCATGTCGAAGACGGGATGCCGCGCATGCGGGCCTTGTCCATGTCGGTACTGCTGGCAGAGAACACCCCGCATAACGGCCCGCTGATGCTGATCCCCGGATCGCACCGCCAGTTCTTGACCTGCGTCGGCGAAACGCCGCACGATCATTACCGCCAGTCGCTGAAGAAGCAGGAATATGGCGTCCCGGACGAAGACAGCCTTGCTGAACTGGCACATAAATTCGGGATCGTCGCACCGACTGGCAAGCCCGGATCGGTGGTGGTCTTCGATTGCAACATCATGCATGGGTCCAACGGCAACATCACGCCGTTCCCACGCGCCAACGCTTTCCTGGTCTATAACGCCGTGTCGAACCGCCTGACTGCGCCCTTCGGCGTCGACACACCGCGCCCCGCCTTCATCGCCGCGCGCGGCGAGCCGGAAGCAATCACGCCTGTTACCGGACCATTGATGGCGCAGGTGCCGGCATGAGCAATATCCATAGCGTCGAGAAAATCGGCGGCACGTCCATGGCCGCCACCACTACCCTTTTCGACAATGTGCTGATCGGCGGGCGCAAGGATGCGGACCTCTATAACCGCATCTTCGTGGTATCTGCCTATGCCGGCATGACCGATCTGCTGCTGGAGCATAAGAAAAGCGGCGAGCCGGGCGTTTATGCGCGCTTCGTTGCGGATGAAAATATCCAAGGCTGGCGCCAGGCAATGGAAAGGGTGCGTCGCGCCATGCAGGATCGCAACGCGGCCATGTTCGTGCGCACCGACCGGCTGGCGGAGGCGAACATCTTTGTCGATATACGGATCGACGCCGTCGCCGCTTGCCTGGACGATCTGGCCCGGCTGCGCAGCCATGGCCGTTTCTGCGTGAAGGAACAGCTGATGACGGTGCGCGAACTGCTCGCCGGCCTTGGCGAAGCGCACAGCGCCCATTCGACGGCGCTGTTGTTGCGCGAACGCGGCGTCAACGCGCAGTTCGTGGACCTGACTCTGTGGGACCAGCAGGACATGCGCGAATTGGACGAGCGGATAAGCGAAGCCTTTGCGCCGATCAACCTGGCCACCACCCTCCCCATCGTCACCGGCTATGCCGGGTGTAGTGAGGGCATGGTGCGCCGCTATGCGCGCGGTTATTCCGAAATGACCTTCTCGCGCGTCGCTGTACTGACCGGCGCGCGCGAAGCGATCATCCACAAGGAATTTCACCTGTCGAGCGCTGACCCGCGACTGGTCGGCAAGCATAAGGCGCGCAAGATCGGCCGCACCAATTATGATGTGGCGGACCAGTTGGCGAATCTGGGTATGGAGGCGATCCATCCGGGCGCAGGCCGTGGGCTGCGCCAGACGGATATCCCGCTGCGCGTGCGCAACACCTTCGACCGGGAGGATAGCGGGACGCTCATTTGTAGCGCCTATGTCTCCGACACGCCCCGCGTCGAAATCGTGACCGGGGTGCGCCATGCGCAGGCGCTGCAATTTTTCGAGCAGGATATGGTCGGAGTGAAGGGTTATGACGCCGCCATTCTGGAAGCGCTGACCCGACATGGCGCCTGGATCGTCAGCAAAGCGTCCAACGCCAACACCATCACCCATTATCTGTCGGCGGATGCCGCGACGGTGAAACGCGTGATCGCCGACCTTCAGGCGCGCTATCCCGACGCTGCCATTTCCGCCCAGCCGGTGGCGATCGTATCGGTGATCGGCAGCGACATATCGCGACCGGGGCTGATGACCGATGCGTTGCAGGCTCTGGCCACCGCGCATGTGCCGATCGTCGCAATGCAGCACCAGATCCGCAATGTCGATGTCCAGTTCATGGTGGGCGTCGACCATTATGACAATGCGGTTAGCGCCCTGCATCGCGCGCTGGTCGAGCATGACGCAAGCGAAGCGGAGGATCGGCGCGCGGCTTGATCCGCGCCCCGTCCGATATCGATGTTCGCCGCAATCCATCCCGTCCGCAGCCTGCTGCTCGCCATCTTCATGTTGATGGCGGGCAGCGGCTTCCTGTCCACACTGATTGGCCTTCGGCTGGAGCGGGCCGGGGCCGGCACCATGGCGATCGGCGCCGTCGCCACCGCCTATTTCGGCGGGTTGGTGGTGGGCGCTTTGCGCGCTGGCGGTATCGTGCGGCAGGTCGGGCATATCCGCGCCTTCGCGGCTTTCGTATCGCTATTGTCGGCCAGTACGCTCGCTTACGCCCTGCTCCATTATCCGCTCTTCTGGACGATGCTGCGGCTGATCGACGGCGTCTGCGTCGCGGGCGTGTTCATCTGTCTGGAAAGCTGGCTGAATGATCGGGCCGAGGCGGAGACGCGCGGCAGCGTGCTGGCCGCCTATATGGTCGCGCTCTATTCTGGGCAGGCGGTCGGGCAATTGCTGCTCGCCGCGAGCGGCGCGCTACCGGCCGTGCCGTTCCAACTGGCCTCCATCCTCATCTCCCTGGCGATCATTCCCCTTTGCCTGACCTGCAGCGCCGCACCAGCACCGGTCGAGGCGCAGGCCTTTTCGATCCGCGCCCTCTATGCCGCATCACCGCTCGGCACCTTCGGCGCAGTCACGACCGGGCTGATGCTGGGCGCTTTCTACGGCATGGCGGCTGTCCATGTGCGGCGGCTGGGGCTGGATCTGGGCGCGACTGCCAGTTTCATGATGATCGTGATCCTAGGCGGCGTGGCGCTGCAATGGCCGCTAGGTCGCCTGTCCGACCGGCTCGATCGGCGGCGCGTGATCGTGGGCTGCTTCGCCGCCACCATGGTCGTTTGCCTGATGCTGGCGATGCTGGTTTCCACCGGCCCATGGCTTCTGGCCCTGGGCGCGCTGTTCGGCGGTCTCAGCTTCGCGCTCTATCCGCTGTGTGTCGCGCATTGCAACGACCGGCTGCTCGCTAACGAGCGGGTGGCGGCGAGCGGGCGACTGGTGCTGCTCTATTCGGTTGGCGCCGCAATCGGCCCGCTGGGCGCGGCCATGCTGATGAGCGTCGCACCGGGCGGCGGTCTTTTCCTCTTCATTGCCCTGTGCGCAGGCGCAACGCTTGCGTTCGGCCTGTGGCGCCAAACCGCCACGCCGTCCGTGCCAGCGCCCGACCAGCAGGATTTTCAGATCGTTCCGCGCACGACGCCGATGGCGTCCCTGCTCGATCCCAATACCGCAGATGGACATATGTCATGACCACCTCCACACCTATCCATTCGCCACCCCAGGACAGGGTCGATGACGCCACGCTACGCCGGGCCATCGCCGCCTCTGCGCTGGGCAATGCGACCGAATGGTTCGACTATGGCATCTATGCCTATGGCGTCACCTATATTTCGGCCGCGCTATTTCCCGGCGACGTCGATGATGCCGTGCTGTTCGCGCTGGCGACCTTCGCCATTTCCTTCCTTGTGCGGCCATTGGGCGGACTGTTCTGGGGGCCGCTAGGCGATCGGTTAGGGCGCAAATCGGTGCTGGCGCTGACTATCTTGCTGATGTCCGGCGCAACGCTGGCGGTCGGCCTCATCCCGTCCTACGCGCAGATCGGTTGGGGCGCCCCTGCGCTGCTGATCGCGCTGCGCATGGTGCAGGGCTTTTCCACCGGCGGCGAATATGGCGGCGCGGCAACCTTCATGGCCGAATATGCGCCCGACGACCGGCGCGGCTTCTATGGCAGTTTTCTGGAGTTTGGCACGTTGGCGGGCTTTTCCTTTGGTGCGGTGCTGATGCTTGGCTTCTCGCTGTTGCTGGGGGACGCGGCAATGCATGACTGGGGCTGGCGCATCCCATTCCTGGTCGCAGCGCCCATGGGCCTTGTCGGCATGTATCTGCGATCGAGGATGGAGGACACGCCAGTCTTTCGCGAACAGGCCGTCGAAGGCAGCGGATCGCCTCCGCTCAGAAGGTTGATGCGCGACCATTGGCGGCCAATGCTGGTCGTGAGTGGGTTGGTCGTGGCGCTCAACGTCGTCAACTATACGCTGCTCAGCTACATGCCGACCTATTTGCAGCGGCGCATCGGCCTCTCGCCGGACGAAGCGCTGGTCGTGCCGATCATCGGCATGGTCTTCATGATGGTCTTCCTGCCGTTCGCGGGCCATCTGTCGGATCGGATCGGGCGCAAACCGATGTGGCGCCTGTCGCTGATCGGGCTTCTGCTGGGTATATTGCCGCTCTACATGGTCATGGCGACAGGGTTCGTCGGCGCGATCATAGGCTTCGCGTTGCTCGGACTGCTTTATGTGCCGCAACTGGCCACGATTTCCGCGACCTTCCCCGCGCTGTTCCCGACGCCTGTTCGGTTCGCAGGCTTCGCGATTGCCTATAATATGTCAACGTCGCTGTTCGGTGGCACCGCGCCAGCGATCGGCAGCGGTCTGATCAGCGCCACCGGCAACGACCTGATGCCGGCTTTCTACATGATGATGGCCTGCATCGTGGGCCTTGTCGCGCTCCGCTTCATGCCCGAAACGGCTGGGCGTTCGCTGCATGAAAATGTCTTCGCCGATCGGACGGGCACATGACATGGATGACTGACAATATGATGGCTGTCGTGACCGGCGGCCATTTCGATCAACCCTGGTTGCAGGCGATGTTAGCGATCATGCTCCTGATCGCGATCGCCTGGATAGCGAACTGGGTCGCAAAACGCCTTGTCTCCACATTGGTCGTCAAGCTGCTGGAGCGTCGGCCTTTCGCCTTGGAAGCCCAGCATCTGGGGTCGATTGTCGCCCGGCTTTCGAACATCGTGCCGGCGCTGATCATCCAGGTGGGGATCGAGAGTGTCCCGCACCTTCCCGGTTGGATCGCTCTTTTCATCCGCAGCCTGTGCGCAGCCTTCATCATCCTGACCATCGCGATCGTGCTCAGCGGCGGGCTTGGTCTGATGAACGATCTGTATCAGCGGCGCCCCGATGCCGCCAACCGACCGATCAAAGGCTATGTCCAGGTCGGCAAGCTGATCATCTACGCCGCGGCGACCATATTGGGGATCGCGGCGCTGATGAACCAGTCCCCGTTGCTGTTATTGTCGGGGCTTGGCGCGATGGCGGCTGTCCTGATGCTGGTGTTCAAGGACACCATATTATCCCTGGTGGCATCGGTTCAGATCGGCTCTAACGATATGGTCCGCGTGGGCGACTGGATCGAAATGCCGCAACTCGACGCCAATGGCGATGTGATCGATATCGCCCTGCATACGGTCAAGATCCAGAATTTCGACAAGACCATCACGACCATTCCGACCTACCGCCTGATCACGGAAAGCTTTCGCAACTGGCGCGGGATGCAGGAATCTGGTGGTCGGCGGATCATGCGATCCCTGGCCATCGACCAGAATAGCATTCGGTTTCTGGACGGCGAGGAACTGGCGGACCTGTCCCGCTTCGGCCTGTTGCGTGAGCATCTTGAAGCAAAGCGGGATGATCTCGATCGATGGAACAGGAAACATGCTCATGATCAGGTACTCGATAGCCGTCGGCTGACCAACATCGGCACCTTTCGGACCTATATCCTTGCCTACCTCAAGGCACGGCCGGATATCGCGGTGGACAAGACCTTGCTGGTACGCCAACTTGCGCCGACGGAAGATGGATTGCCGCTGGAAATCTACGCCTTCGCTTCCACAGTCATATGGGCGGAATATGAAGATATTCAGGCCGATATCTTTGATCACCTCGTTGCCATCATGCCAGAATTCGGACTGCGGTTGTTCCAGCGCCCTGCGGGTTCGGATCTGCAACTTGCAACGGACCGACAACTAGGCCCGAGCTGACCTAAATCAGCCGCTCGGCGATCAATCCTTGTTTTCCGGACTCTGACCGCCCGGCTTTCCATGTCTTGTTCGCAAAACAGCCTACCCTGACATAAGCTGCTCCCTAGCAATCATAAGCGGCTTGAACCAACGCGCCATGTTGCACTGTGACAAATTTCCGGCTAGTGGGGCGGCAATCGCATGGACCCGGTGCAATTCCGGGTGGCTATTCCGGCCGCCGATCCGCCGGACAACGCACTTCGCACCCTAATATCATGCCGCTATTCAACGGCGGCGCAGCTGCGATTTTTGCGGAATAATCCATTTATGAACATCACGTCCTTAGCTCGGTATCGTGCTGAATGGCTCAACGATACCATCGGCACTCGTCGCGATGTGTTGGCCGGCATGGTCGGCACTTTCGCGCTCATTCCGGAGGTGATCGCCTTTTCCTTCGTCGCTGGCATTGATCCTGAGGTCGGCCTTTTCGCGTCCTTTATAATCGGAATCGTCATAGCTTTTGCAGGCGGTCGACCGGCAATGATCTCCGGCGCCGCTGGCTCGGTCGCGCTCGTCGTGGCAGCTTTGGTTCATAGCCACGGCCTTCAATATCTGCTTGCCGCAACCCTCTTGGCCGGCATCCTTCAGATCGCCTTTGGACTGCTTAAGCTCGACGTCCTCCTGCGTTTTGTATCGCGCTCCGTCCGAACGGGTTTCGTAAATGCCCTCGCTATCCTCATTTTTTCTGCGCAGGTTCCGCAAATGCTGGGTGTCACGTGGCACACCTATGCGATGATCGCTGGCGGTCTTGGAATAATCTATCTGTTGCCTTGTCTGACGACGGCCATCCCTTCCCCCCTTATCTGCATCGTGGTTCTGACGTTGATCAGCGTCGCCTACCCAATGCCCATCCATATTGTTGCTGATTTGGGCCGTTTGCCCACGTCACTTCCATCTTTCCATATTCCCGACCTTCCGCTCAATCTTGAAGCGTTCCGGATTGTCGCCCCTTATGCTTGCGCGATGGCCGCCGTCGGCTTGCTTGAATCAATGATGACCGCGAGCGTGGTTGATGAACTCACGGACACGACCAGTTCGAAGGCACGGGAATGTACGGGTCTGGGCCTCGCCAATGTTGCTGCCGGCCTTTTCGGGGGCATCGCGGGTTGCGGTATGATCGGGCAAACCGTTGGCAATGTTAGGTATGGCGGCCGAGGACGGCTTTCGACCCTCGTCGCTGGCGTTTTCCTGCTGGTCGTCATGGTTCCGCTGCGTCCATGGATCGCTCAAGTACCAGTCGCGGCGCTCGTCGCGATCATGATCATGGTTTCCATCAGCACATTCTCCTGGGGATCGCTATCTGACCTTGCACGACATCCGAAGGTATCCGGCGTGGTTATGTTGGCCACGGTGGCGGTGACTGTCGCCACGCACGACCTGTCCGCAGGCGTTGCCGTTGGCGTGCTGCTCAGTGGCGTGTTCTTCGCCTTCAAGGTGACAAAATTGATGCACGTCGAGGAGGAACTCGATCCGCGAACCAGTACGAGAACATACACCGTGTCTGGTCAAATTTTCTTCGCCAGCGCAGAGATTTTTGCTGACCAATTTGATCTGCGCGATACGGCGCAAAAGGTCCGGATCGACCTCACGGCGGCCCATCTCTGGGATGTTACGGCAGTCGGCGCGTTGGAAGATGTCGTTACGAAGATGCGCCGACACGGTATGAGCGTGGAATTGATCGGTCTTAACCAAGCCAGTGCGATCCTAGTCGACCGGCACGCGCCGCTCGTCCGAGAGGCTACAGCCTAATGGTGCGCCTATGCCTATGATGTCGTTAGGGTCAGGAAGGTGACCGGCACAATTCCGTTACAAGCCCCGTACTGCTGTGGTGCAATATCATGCCTCCTGACCTGGCGAGGCCACCGCTTTTCCGGGTCAACATCAACCAGATTCAACTGACCGACATAACAGTCACGAATGGCTTTTATGCCCGACCTCGCGGTCATTCTATTGATTGTTAATTCCCTGCGTGATATTGACCGTTATGGCGGTCTTCAAGCTAATTAATGACCGCTATAACAAGCATTGAGGCCAATATGAAGGCGCATACCCGCGCATATTCTCGCGTGACGCGCGAAGCACTGACCATGATGGGTGGACTCATTCGTCTTGGGCGCAAACAGCGCAAGATGTCGGAAACTGACCTTTCAGCCCGGATCGGCATCGCGCGCAGCACGCTACAGCTCATCGAGAAGGGTCATCCCAAAGTAGAAATCGGGCTGGTATTTGAGGCCGCGACTCTAGTGGGCGTGCCGTTATTCGTTGACGAACCTTCGCGGCTCGCTCCCGAGATTTCGAGGGTCAACGACAAGCTGGCAATCCTCCCGCAGGCGGTGCGGCGTCCGCGCTCGGAGGTGAAAGATGACTTCTGATCGCCCTCGGCCTGTGACCGCAGTTGCCGCTCAAGGTCCAATCATGCCAGCCACCGAAGCATTCGTGTGGATATGGCTACCGGGGGCGCTTGAACCCATCATCGCCGGGCGGATCGAATTGAACGGAGATATTTATACCTTCAACTATGGTCGTTCTTATCTTGAACGTGCCGACGCTATGCCGATCTATGCGCCGGAGTTGCCTCTCCAGCGTGGCAGGATCATCCCGCAAGCCCCGCTGGATATGGCCGGCTGCTTGCGAGACGGCGCTCCGGACGCATGGGGGCGTCGAGTCATCATCAATCGCCTGACCGGCCTTCGCAGCAACGCAGCGCACAATGTCGAGTTCGACGAACTGACCTACATGCTCAATTCGGGCTCCGACCGCATTGGCGCGCTCGATTTCCAGACGTCAGCCGATCGGTATCAGCCTCGTGAGCAGGACAATGCGGCGCTCGAGGAACTGCTGGAAGCGGCCGAACGGGTTGAGAGGGGCGAGCCCATCCCCCAGACTCTCGACAAGGCGCTGTTCCATGGGAGTTCCATCGGCGGCGCACGTCCCAAAGCCTTGATCCAGAACGGCGAGGACAAGTTCATCGCCAAATTCTCGGCGACAAACGATACCATGGCCGTCGTGAAGGCCGAGTTTGTTGCCATGCGCCTGGCGGCAGAGGTAGGGCTGGACGTCGCGCCAGTCCGCCTGGCGAGGGCAAGTGGCAAGGACGTCCTGCTCGTTCGCCGCTTCGACCGCGAATGGAACGGTACTGGCTGGACACGCCGCGCAATGGTCTCTGCCCTGACCATGTTCGGGCTGGGGGAAATGCAGGCACGCTATGCCAGCTATGTCGATCTGGCCGAAATGGTGCGCACGCGTTTCACCGATCCGCAAGCAACGCTGCGCGAACTGTTCGGGCGGCTGGTCTTCAACGTTCTGACGGGCAACACCGATGACCATGCCCGCAACCATGCCGCTTTCTGGGATGGCGCCAACCTCACGCTGACAAAGGCATACGACATATGCCCGCAGCCACGTAACGGCCGGGAGGCCAATCAGGCGATGCTGGTGAATGGCGAGGATAAGCGTAGCCTTGTGGAAAGCTGCCGATTGTCGGCGTCAAACTTCCTGTTGAGTGACCGGGATGCCCGCGATCTGATCAACCATCAGGTCACTTCGATCACCCAAATATGGGGCGACATTTGCGACGAAGCCGAGTTGAGTAGGGTAGATCGCGGATATCTATGGCGACGCCAGTTCCTCAATGACTATGCTTTCGAAGGCTATGCCGATGGCGCGCCGCAGCTTTGAGCGCGGGTTGCGGCAGACATGGAAAAGCCAATATCCGTAAAAGCCGGTATCCGCGCAAGCGCATGGGCCACGATCAACTACTTATAAAGCGTAACGCGACCCCGTTCATGCAGTAGCGCAGCCCGGTTGGCTTGGGCCCGTCCTTGAAGACGTGGCCCAGATGTCCAGCGCAGCGCGCACAATGCACCTCCGTCCGCGTCATCAAGAGATTGTGATCGGTCTCCGTCGCAACTGCGCGCGGCAGGTGGTCGTAAAAGCTCGGCCATCCGGTTCCACTATCGAACTTGGTAGCGGATGCAAAAAGCGGCAGCGCGCAGCCGGCACAGACGAACCGGCCCTTGCGATGCTCGTCGTTGAGCGGACTCGAATAGGGACGTTCGGTACCGGCCTGGCGCAACACGGTGTAGGCCTGCGGCGACAGGCGTTTTCGCCATTCGGCGTCGGTGAAATTGAACATGGCCGTTGTCGCAGCGCTTGCGGGCGATGATCCTGTATCTACCAGGCACCATGCGACGGCGCCAAGCGCGGCGGTGCTGCACAGGGCAAGAAAATGACGGCGGTCGGAAGCGGAGAGCTGTGTCATATCGTAAATACGCGCCAGCCCCGCGATCGGTTACAGAACTTGCCGTCACGGCGTGTAACCAGCCGACCGCGTCAACCGTATAGATGGAAAGAACCTAAGGAGTATCGATCATGCCCCGCTTTACGCCCTTCGCCGCTGCGCTTCTTGCTGGAGGTGCTCTGCTCGCCGCGATGAGTCCCGGGCTTGCGACCGAGCAGGTCGTTATGGCGCCGGCCGCTGCTGTGACCGAACCGGCCACCGGCCTCAAGGAAACTGCGATATTCGCCGGTGGCTGCTTCTGGGGTGTCGAGGGCGTCTTCTCCCATGTGAAGGGCGTGATCAGCGCGACGTCGGGCTATGCCGGCGGCAAGGCGTCGACGGCGGATTATGAAATGGTCTCGTCCGGAACGACGGGACATGCTGAATCGGTCCGGGTGGTCTTCGATCCCGATCAGGTGAACTATGCCGATCTCTTGCGTATCTATTTTTCCGTCGTGGCCGATCCCACTCTGGTTAATCGGCAAGGACCAGATACAGGCACGCAATATCGTTCTGCCCTGTTCCCGACGACCCCCGCGCAGCAGAAGGTCGCGCGCGCCTATATCGACCAGTTGACCGCCGCGCATGTCTACAGCCGACCGATCGCGACGCGGATCGAGAACGGTCAGGCCTTCTTTCCGGCCGAGGCCTATCATCAGGATTTCATGGCCCGCAACCCGACCTATCCCTATATCGTCCATAACGATCGACCCAAGGTCGAGGCGCTCAAGCGCTTGTTTCCCAAAAACTGGAAAGCGTAAGGCGAGGATAGCTCAAGCATGAGACTGGTCGAAAGCGCGCCCAGTCGCTACTCATGCCGAAAATATGGGAGCTAGACATGGCGTTCACCCTCTATGCGGCGACGATTCCGTCCTATTTGCAGATACTCAGTTCCGTCGAACGCCTCGTCGGCAAGGCAGAAGCCTATTGCGCTGCAAATAACTTGTTGCCCGACGCACTGATCGACGCCCGGCTGGCTCCTGACATGCAGCCCTTCGCCTACCAGGTGAAATCGACGGCGGTGCATTCGATCGGTGCGATCGAGGGGGTGCGAAGGGGCAGCTTCTCGCCCGACATCGCCCCACCGCCGGCAAGCTTCGACGCACTTCGTAATCGGGTAGCCGAGACTATCGCCAGCCTGAAAGGGATGGATCCCGATGAGGTGGAAAGTTTCATAGGCCGCGATATGCGCTTCACCTTCGGCGATAATCATATCGATTTTCTGGCGGAAGATTTCCTCCTCTCCTTCTCCCAGCCCAATTTCTATTTTCACGCGACGACGGCGTATGACATCCTGCGGATGAAGGGGCTGGAGATCGGCAAACGCGACTTCAACGGGCGAGTGCGCAAGAAGCTCTGACGGACAAGCGCCATCTCATGGACAGGATATATCCTCTACTTGCGGCAGATAGGCACCATAGTCCTGCGCCTCCATATCGTCGCGGTGGACGAAGCGCAGCGAGGCCGAGTTGATGCAATAGCGCAGGCCGCCCCGGTCCCGCGGACCATCGGTGAAGACATGACCCAAATGACTGTCGCCATGAGCGGACCTTACCTCGGTACGGACCATGCCGAGCGAGCCGTCCTTCAGTTCAGCGACATTGGCCGGTTCGATCGGCTTGGTGAAACTCGGCCAACCGCAACCCGACTCATATTTATCGGACGAGGCAAAAAGGGGCTCGCCTGAGACGATATCGACATAGATGCCCGGCTCCTTGTGCTTCTCATATTTGCCTGTGCCGGGTCGTTCGGTGCCGCTTTGCTGCGTGACGCGATGTTGTTCGGGCGTTAGCGCGGCGATAGCTTCATCGGTCTTGCGATAGTCTGCCATGATATACCTCCATCGGATGCTATATATGGTGTGCCGGAAAGGCCTTCGCTACCTTGGCCTAAATTCCGGCATACCATTGATAGTCGGCCGAATCCTCCCAATAGCCGCCCTTGCCCGAACCGACTTTGGCGAGGTCGTCGACCAACTCGACCCGCATGACATATTTCGCCTGCTTGTAGCCGAGCTGCCGCTCGACGCGCAGGCGGAGTGGTGCCCCATGACCGACACTTAATAATTCGTCGTTCATCCCCCAGGCTAGAATCGTCTGTGGATGATAGACATCGATCAGGTCGATACTCTCATAATAGGGTTCACCATCGAAATCGTCCGCACAATGGAAGACGGCGTAACGCGCTGCCGGCAAGGGACCAGCCCCGTCCATCAGCAGCTTTAGCGGCAACCCGGTCCATTTGCCGATCGCGCTCCAGCCCTCGACACAATCATGGCGGGTGATCTGGGTCCGCGTCGGCATGGCCCGAATTTGCGCGAGCGATAGAGCCAGCGGGCGTCGCACAAGGCCATCGACGACAAGCCGCCAGTCGACAAAGCGCTGCGCCGCATGGGCCTGGTACGCCTCACTTGTCGGCATGCTGTTGCCGTTCACGCGAAAACTGGGGGACATGTCGGACGGCGAAAATTCGCGCGCTAGCGCATGTCGATCGGTCACGAGTCGCTGTGTCCGACGGGTTAGTCCTTCGCCCACGCCCAGGACTTGCCTGACCGTCGGCGACGCAACGATCCGATCGCAACCCGCCAGCAGCAGACTGCCAGCCCCAACACCGATCGATCCGATCAGCTTGCGCCGTGTCAGGATCGTCATCGCGCTTTCTCCCGAGGCAATCGGTACCAACCGGTGATCATCAAGCGCAGTTCGTTCACCGGGCCGGCGAGCACGACCATCATAAGATGGACGATGATGAAGGCGACGAGCAGGCTGGCGCAGATGAAGTGGACCGAGCGCGCCGACTGGCGCCCGCCGAACAGATCGAGCATCCACGGCCAGGCGGCATTCATGCCGGGCGACATGGTAAGGCCGGTCAGTACCATTGTCGGCAGCAACCCGAAGATCACGCCGACATAGCTGAGTTTCTGGAGAATATTATAGCGCCGCGCTGCCTCGCCCCTGGGGAAACGCAGACGGGCATGGTTCTTGACGTCCTGCCAGATGTGCCGTGGGCGCAGTTCCTGCCCTGTAGGGGCGAGGTCGCGCTGGACGTGGCGACTCGCCAGACCCCAGATCCAGAATAAGAGACCGGGAACGACAAGCAGCCACGCGGAGGCAAAATGCCACCGGCGAGCAGCCGCCAGATCATAGCTCGACGGGATCGTGACCAGCGCGGGAAAAGCCAATTCATTGTCACCGGAAATGCCGAGCACGCCGGTGGTAGGGATGGTCACTCCACCAATCTTGAGAAATCCTGCTCCCTCGTTGGCGCCGATCACCAGCCAGGGGAGGTCCTGGTTCGCTCCATATTGCCCCCAGTAGAGCATGGGATGGGCGTTGAAGATCATCAGGCCGCTCATCAGCATGACAATGACGCTAAAGGCGTTGAGCCAATGCCACAGGCGGACCGGTCGCCGCTGCCGGTAGATGAGATCGCTGCCCTCTGGCACGGAACGATCGGGATCGGACATGGCCGGTATCCTGCGTTGTAGGACTGGGGACGGGCGCGACCATATGCCGCACCCGTCAAAGCATGATGCATCAGTGGCCCGGCATCATCTTGTCGGACTTCATCATGTCGGGATGCATCTTCATAATCTTCTTGCAGCCAGCATTCTTCATCATCATATCGTGCGACATCGCCTGACAGGATTGCATCTTCCTGGTGTCTGCGGCCGACATCTTCATCATTTTGTCGGACTTCATGCCGCCTTTCATCATCGCGTCCTGTGCTAGGGCAGGTGTGGCGGCGGCGATAGACATGGCAGAAATCGCTATAAGGGTGAGGATACGCATGGGGTCTTCTCCTTGATTTGGCGTCGTTTAGGGGGACCGGACCGCGACACCGTCGGCCACGGGTAGTGGTTAGAGTTTTCGGGCGGCGATGATGGGACCGCCTGCGCCACGCTGGACCAGTATGGCGGTCGACAGACCGCGTTCACGTGCTGGTGGAAGCGGAAAGGAAGTCGATGACCCGGACCAGTCGCCAAGCTTGGCCAGTTCGCGCACGATGTCGCGATGCGGCAGCGTGCGCCCGCCATTCTCGCCGGCCCGGATCGGAACGTCGCGCGATTTGGCATCATAGCGGACCAGCCAGACGGTCGCGGCCTTGCCTGCCGCTCCCGCGCCAATGCGGACCGACGTGCCATCGACCATAATCGCCGGACTGAACCGTACCGGGTTTGCCGGAGGCTCCAACTTCTGAGTAAGTGGAGCCGATATGAGCAAAACGACGAACAAGTTTGCACCTGAGGTTCGCGCACGGGCGGTGCGCATGGTGCTGGATCACGAAGCAGATCATCCCTCTCGCTGGGCAGCGATGATTTCTATCGCCGAGAAGATCGGGTGCTCGGCGCACACGCTGAACGAGTGGGTAAAGAAGGCGGAGGTGGACAGCGGCAAGCGCGCTGGCGTGCCTACCGAGATGGCTGATCGCCTGAAGGCGCTGGAGCGTGAGAACCGGGAGTTGCGTCAGGCCAATGAGATATTGCGCAAGGCGAGCGCATATTTTGCCCAGGCGGAGCTCGACCGCCCGTTCAAACGATGACGGCCTTCATAGACGAGCATCGCGCGGAATATGGGGTCGAGCCGATTTGCAGGGTTCTGCCAATTGCCCCATCCACCTATCATGAGCGCGTCGCACAGCGACGTGATCCGGAGCGACTGTCAGATCGTGTCCGGCGCGATCAGGATCTGAAGCCAGAGGTGGTCCGGGTCTTTGCCGAGAATTTCGGGGTGTACGGCGTGCGCAAGGTCTGGCGGCAGATGAACCGCGAGGGCTTTGCTGTTGCCCGTTGCACTATCGCGCGTCTGATGCGCGATCTGGGTTTACAGGGGGTGATCCGGGGCAAGCCCGTGCGCACCACGATCAGCGACAAGGCTGCGCCGTGCCCGCTCGATCATGTGAACCGGCAGTTCCATGCACCGGCGCCGAACATGCTCTGGGTGTCGGACTTCACCTACGTCGCGACGTGGGCGGGCTTCGTTTATGTCGCCTTCGTGATCGATGTCTATGCTCGCTACATTGTGGGCTGGCGGGTCAGCAGGACTGCGCATGCCGGCTTCGTGCTGGACGCACTGGAACAGGCTATCCACGAACGACGTCCTGTCCATCGGGGTGGTCTCATCCATCACAGCGACCGCGGATCGCAATACGTGTCGATCCGATACTCGGAGCGGCTTGCCGAAGCCGGGATCGAGCCATCGGTTGGCAGCGTCGGCGACAGCTATGACAATGCTTTGGCTGAGACGATCAACGGCCTTTATAAGGCCGAGGTGATACATCGGCGAGGACCATGGCGGTCCTTTGAAGCCGTCGAATATGCCACGCTCAAATGGGTGGACTGGTTTAACAACAGACGCCTGCTGGAGCCCATCGGCAATATCCCACCGGCTGAGGCCGAAGCACAATATTATGCCATGCTGGACGACGTCTCCATGGCTGCGTAACTTAAACCAAATAGCCTCCGGCAAACCCGGTACGGTTCACCGCGCAGCCTTTGAAAAGCTCAAAGATGCCTATGTGAAGGCGCGCTATTCGAAACATTATCGCGTCTCTCTCGATCAGCTCAACTGGCTGGCGGAGCAGATCGAGGAGCTGGGTCGCGTCGTACATATGGTGTGTTCGGAACGCTTGGCCTTCCTCGAGGGCGAGGTCCGCAAGGCGGGCTGACCCGCCCTTGCATGCCCTTTGCCAAGTTGGCATGATCGCCAGGCACTACGGGATCGATCTGGCTACCGGGTGTAGGATTTCCCTGCCAGCATCATGCACACCTGTCCTGTCCGGACGGGTGGCCGTTTCGGGATAAGGCGCACACCGCGCTGGACGACGGCGACCATCGCTGATCTGGCTGTCCGGTTTTCCGGATATTCCAGCATGCCGCGTGGACGCTTTCCATGCCTTATCATTGCTGCCCGCCTGTGCGGACGAACTGCGAGCCATTGCCATGAGCGCCGGGCCAAAGGACAGGCCTGTGCTGACGGCGCCCAGCGCGGACAGCGCGCTGCTCGACACGCTCTTTCGGCAGGAGTCTTCACGCCTGCTTTCCTATTTCCGGCGAAAGACCGGCGATGCCGACGCGGCCAGTGACCTTGTCCAGGAGAGTTTCGTTCAGATCGCGCGCGTCCCGCGCATTGGCGATCTGGCCAATCCCGCCGCCTATCTGCAACGCGTTGCCCGAAACCTCCTGTTTGGCCGCGCCCGTGGACCGCGCCGAGCCTTCGAGCGGCAGATGGTGGCGTTTGAGGATGACTGCGACTGTGCTCATCCGCCACAACAAGAACTAGAGATTGAAGCCAGTCAGCTCCTTGCCCTTTACGAAAAGGCCGTTGCCGGTCTAGCGCCAAAAACGCGGGAGATTTTCCTGATGAGCAGGCGCGACGGCATGACCTACAAGGAAATTCAGGCGAAAGTCGCGCTGAGCATGGGCGCAGTGGAATATCATATGATGCGCGCCATAGCCCATATCGACCGCTATCTGGACGACCATGACCAACATGCCCGCTGATCCTGCCCCTGACCTGGACCGGCGCACCGTTGCGGCCATGTGGCTGGCAAGAATGCAGCGGCCCGACGCCGCGCGATATCAACAGGACCTGGATGCGTGGCTCGCCGCCGACCCTGCCAATCTTTCGGCTTACAATAAGGCGGCCGGCCGTTTTCACGATGCGAAAATGTTGAGCCGGTCGACGCGATGGCGGCCAGCGCCGGTCGATAGTCCCGGTCACCGCACGCAATGGGCTCTCGTCGCGGTCGTTGCCGTGGTATTGAGCGCAGCCTGGCCGCTCTGGAAGACGCTGTCACCCCCTGCCACCATCGAGACCAATGGTCGGCAGACCGCTGCAGCCAAAACCGTTGGCCTATCGGCCACCATAGAAAACCAGCATGGTGCGATTTCCCGCCGGCGCCTGCCCGACGGATCATTCGTATCGCTGGATACGCAAAGCGTTATGCGGTTTGCCTTCAACCCGAAGGCCCGGGATATCTGGCTGGATGCCGGCCGCGCGCGCTTTTCCGTTGCCCATGACGGCCGCTCCTTCATCGTGCATGCCGGAACAGGAACAGTGACAGCAACCGGGACAGTGTTTGACGTCGCCCTTGCGCCTGGCGGCGCGGTGCAGGTCAGACTGCTGGAAGGGGGCGTCGATGTGCAACCGTCGATCTCACGTCCAATGCCGCCGCGTAAGCTGAAGCCTGGTCAGGCCCTGACCTTCACCCGGACCGATCATGCCGTGCCGATCGCCGCCATCGACCCGCGCGACATCGAATGGGTCGATGGCATGATGGCATTTGAGTCCGCACCCCTCTCGGAAATCGTCGCGATCGCCAACCGGTACGCCCGCGCGCCGATCCGCATCGAGGGCAGCGGCCTTCCTGACATGCGATTGTCCGGACGGTTTCGGATCGATGATCCCGACCGGCTCGCTGCCAACCTGGCCCAAAGTCTCGATTTGGCCGTAGAACATCAACCCTCTGGCGCGATCATCCTGCGACGCTGAAATTATTTTACGTCCTCCTTAAGGTCTTCGCCTGACCCCGCATCGATCCCCTTGAACGACCGCCAACGGCAGGCGTCACAAAAGGGGCTGACAATGCGTATTTCCGGATTTCTGCATTCCACTCTGCTCGCCAGCGCGGCGCTGACCACGCTGGCTGTGTACCAATGTGCTACGGCCCAGACCGACGTCGCGGTGCCTTATAATCAGTCCAGCCAGCCAATGGCCGATGCGCTGCGCGAGGCCGCCGCTGCATCCAGGATGGAGATACTCTTCGTACCTGCCGATGTTGCCGGGCTTACTGCGCCTTCGCTCCAGGGACAATTCACGCCGCAGGTCGCCGTCGATCGATTGCTGGCCGGAACCAGCCTGCATGCACGCATCACGGACGGGACTATCTTCATTCGGGGGCGAGACGGGGCGGCGGATGCCCTCGCCTCGGGTGAAGCGGCGACTGCGATCGTCGTCACCGGATCCCGGCTGAAGGGTGTTACGTCGCCATCGCCTACCATCGTGCTCGATCAGGACGACATGCGCAACGCCGGGCAAACCAATCTCGGCGACGTCGTCCGGAGCATCCCACAGAGTTTCGGCGGCGGCCAGAATGTGGGTGTCGGATTGAATGTCCCTTCGGCCAGCGGCGTCAATGTTGGCTCGGGATCAAGCATCAATCTGCGCGGCCTGGGATCGGATGCAACTCTGACGCTGCTGAACGGTCATCGGCTGGCCTATAATGTGTCGCGGCAAAGCGTCGATGTGTCCGCCATCCCGATGCTGGCCGTCGATCGGCTAGAGATCGTGGCAGACGGTGCATCCGCGATTTACGGATCAGACGCTGTCGCCGGCGTTGCCAACATCATCCTGAAACGCGACTTTGACGGCGTCAGCACCAGCGCCCGGCTGGGGATGTCGACCGACGGCGGCAACGAGCAGCAGCAATATGGCGTTATCGTGGGGAAGAAATGGGGCAGCGGCGGGGCTTTCATAGCCTATGATTTCGAACGCGACACGGCGATCGAGGCGCGCCAGCGCAGCTATACCGCCAGCTATGGCGGGCAATCCCTTTTTCCCGCTGTAAAACGGCATAGCCTGATCATGAGTGGCCATCAGGCATTGACCGCTGACCTCACATTTTCGCTCGATGCGCTCTACAACCACCGCACCAGCCTCTACAATTATCCGCTGAACGCGACCGGAGACTATCGCCAGTTGGGAACATTGCTGTTTCCGCGCAACACCTCTTTCGCTCTGGCGCCGTCGCTGGACTGGTCGGTCGGCCAGGGCTGGTCGCTCTCCCTTGCTGGCATGTACGGCAAGGACAAGACGCACTATGATTCCGACACCTATATCGGCGGATCCGTCTTTTCGTCGGTCCGCGCCTGCTATTGTAACGACGCCCAGTCGATCGAACTGAATGCTAGCGGGCCTCTGATGCATTTGCCGGGCGGCGAGGCCAAACTCGCCGTCGGCGGCGGCTATCGACGCAATGGATTTCATGCCTATCGGACAACCGGCTCGCCGCAGAACATCAATGTGTCCCAGGACAGCTATTACGGTTTTGCAGAACTGAACCTGCCGCTTGTCTCGCGCATGATGGACGTGCGCCTCGTCGATCAACTGACGTTCAGTGGCGCGATCCGCTATGAGGATTATCCGGGCATCGACAAGATCGCCACGCCCAAGCTCGGCCTGATCTATGCACCCACGCCCGATGTCTCATTGAAGGGATCCTGGGGGAAATCGTTCAAGGCGCCCACCATGTTCCAGCAGTATTCGGGGAAATTCGTATCGGTCACCGCGGTGCGCAACGTGGGTGGATCGGGCTATCCGGCGAACGCCACCGCGCTATTGGTGACCGGGGGAAGCCCCGATCTCAAGCCCGAGCGCGCTAGGAGCTGGACAGGGACGCTCGATCTCCATCCCCGGGCAGTCCCAGGCCTGCAGATCGAACTGAGCTATTTCGACATTGCCTATCGCGATCGTATCGTCGCACCCATCACCTATAGCAGTCAGTCGCTGAGCAATCCCATCTATGCGGATTTGATCAACGTCTCGCCGACCGAGGCTGACAAGGCGTCCGCGCTAGCGAATACCGAGTCGATCAATTATCTGACCGGCGCCTACGATCCGGCGACCGTTGTCGCCATTGTGGATAATCGCAACGCCAATGCTACGCGGCAGAATATCAAGGGCGTGGATCTGTCCGTTCGCTACGCACTCGCGCTTGGCGGCGGGCAACGACTGACATTGAGTGCCAACGGCAGCTATCTGCATAGCACGCAAAAGCTCAGCGCCAGCCAGCCACTTGTGGCTCTGGCAGGCACAATCTTCAATCCGCCCCATTATCGGGGTCGCGGTGCCGTCACCTGGACCAACGGCGCCACATCCTTGTCGAGCACCCTGAGCCATATGGGATCGACGGAAGACCTTCGCTTCACACCTGTCACCCGATCGGGCGAGATGACGACGATCGACCTTACGGCGCGGCACCATATAGGCGAGGCGGGTCTGCTATCAGACATGGATGTGGGGCTGACACTTCTCAATATCCTCAACGAGAAGCCGGGGATCGTGCGCCGCTCGCAAGTCTACGATCTGCCCTACGACTCCACCAACAATTCAGCGATCGGCCGTTTCGTCAGCCTTTCGATTACGAAGCATTGGTGATCGCCATGGCATTGGCATGCATGAACTATCGCGCACGGTTGTTGATCATGGGCATCGGCCTGTTCTTGGGCAATGTCTGCGGGACGCCAGCCATGGCCTCGCAATGTGCGGATTTGCTACCCGGTTTGCGTCAGGACGTCGCGCGCGCGGTGACGGCGGGCGATATCGCGAAGTTGCGGGACATAGGGCCAATCGGCGGCATGCCTACAGGACAAAGTCCGCTTGCCCTGTCACCCGATGGGCGGTCGATCGCCTTCATCCTGACCCGGGCACATCCTGAGACCAACAGCTATTGCCAGGGCCTCGTGGTGGTCGATCTTCGGCCGGACAGCGTGGCCCGGCTCGTCGATCAAGGTGGAGAATTGATCCGGGTTACCTTCCAGAGCGAGCAGCGCGGGCTTCTGACCGATACGGGTATCGCCGCGATCAACCAGCCGCGCTGGTCGCCCGATGGCACCCAGATTGCCTATCTGCGCAAGGATCGGGGCAGGACGCAGGCATGGCGCGCGAGCGTGCATGGCACAAGCGGCACGCAGGTGTCCCATTCCCCCGTCGATGTCGAGGCCGTCGCCTGGTCGGATGACGGGAGGGCGCTCATATATGCCAACCGGCCATCCCTGATCGAAGAAAATGCTAAGCTCGATCTGGAAAGCCTGACCGGCTACCTGTTCGACGATCGGGCGATGCCCATCTATGGTGACCGACCGATGATCCGGGGGCCATTACCCCTTCATTATGCCGCTGCAGATATTTCTTCGACGTCCTCATCGGATCGCTCCGCCACGCCAGCAGAGCGGACCGCGCTCGACCGGATCGGTCCGGGCATGCTGCTGGGACGACCTTTGGCCATCACCGGGCCTTCTGGCGAGGAAGGGTGGGTGAAGGCGGAGGTGCCCGATCGTTATCTCAGTCCTATCCGCTTGTGGGGCAAGGACCGGCAGGGACGTGAATGGCAGTGTCAGCACAGCAGTTGCGCCGATGGCATCATCGGCATGTGGTGGTCCGCCAAACATGGTGCCGTCCGGTATCTCCGCCGCGACGGCTATGGCGGCAGTCGCCTGACATTCTATCTATGGACGCCGGGACACTCCGCACCGCGAAAGATGTGGGGGACTGATGGCCTGTTGACGGGCTGCCTCCCTTTGGAGGATCATCTCATCTGCGCCCAGGAAGGATCGACCCAGCCCCGGCGCATCGTGGCGCTGGATGCCGATACCGGCCGATCATCGGTTATCTTCGATCCAAACCCGGAATTTCAGCATTTACAGATGGGAAAGGTCCAGCGCCTTTATTGGAAGAACCCGTTGGGCTTTGAGACTTTCGGCGATCTTGTTCTGCCCGCCAGTTACCCCGTCGGCGCAAAACTGCCGTTGATCGTCGTCCAGTATCGAACACGCGGCTTCCTGCGCGGCAGTATCGGTGACGAATACCCCATCCATGCCTTTGCGGCGCAGGGCTTCGCCGTCCTGAGCGTCGAGAGCCCGCCATTCTTCGCTACCAGTCTAAAGCAAGGCAACTGGCGGACGTGGAAGGATGCGGAATCGGAAAATGTGAAAGGATGGCGGGAACGGCATAATGTGGCCTCGTCCATCGTCGCTGGCGTCGAGACGGCCATGGCGACAGGCGTGATCGATCCAAAGAAGATCGGCCTGACCGGTCTGAGCGATGGCTCAACCACCGTTTGGTATCTGCTCATCAACACCGATCTGTTCGCCGCAACCTCCGTCAGCACCTGTTGCGCCGACCCCAAGACGGACCTGATCATGGGTGGACCGGCCTGGGAAAAGGAACGGCGGCGTTTCGGTTACCCCGCGCCAACCACCGATGATCCCGCCTTCTGGAAACCCATTTCGCCCGCCATGAATGCCGCCAGGATCAAGGGACCCGTGCTGATGCAACTGGCCAGCGATGAATATTTGCGCGCGCTCGAGGCCTATACCGCCTTCCGGGAGATTGGCCCGCCGGTCGAGATGTTCCTCTTTCCGGGCGATCACCACATCAAGTGGCAACCGGCTCACCGCTTGGCCATCTATGCGCGCAATATCGACTGGTTCAATTTCTGGTTGCGTGATGCCGTCGATCCAGCACCGGAAAAGGCGGCGCAATATGATCGGTGGCGGCGGCTGAAATCGCAACGTCGTCCATAATGCTATGGGTTCATCATTAGCGCGCTGCCCATGACTGCGCCCATGCTTCGGCATCGACCAGACGCATCAGCCGCCAGAAATCGCCGTTCCGGGCATGTTGCGACCGATCGATGCTCTGCTCGATCGCGCCCATATCCAGAAGGCCCGCCTGTGCCAGAAGACCTTCCCGCAACATGGTCGCAATGGTCTGCCGATGGGCTTCGAACAGGGTCGCTACGAAGCTGTCGGGCGTGCCTTTTGCTAATCTGGCGATAAGGGGGGGCGGGAGGACATCTTCGAACGCCTTACGGGCGACATTGCGGTTGCGGCCGTCGCGGCACCAGAACCAGGATGGAATTTTCAGGCAAAGTTCCACGATTGGCTGCGACAGCAGGGGCGAGATGACGGGCCTATTGAAACCACGTTCGCTGTCGAGATGGTTCTGGATGCGCAAAAGCAGGGCGATATGGCTTGCCGTTCCCGGCAGCGCACCGTCTGGCGCGTCCAGCCAATCGTGCCTGCAGGCTGCAGTCGCCTCCTGCGTGGCAAAGGGGGACAGAAAGCTCAGGTCCGGCTTCCAGACATAACGGGCTGCCTTTTGCCGACTCTTCCGCCAGCCGCTTCTGGCAACAGACCAGATATCTGCATGGGCGAGAGCGCTCATATCCATGATCGCCCGCCAAGAGCCACGACCGATGCCCTCGACCAGCATCTGATCGGCGATCGACGCCCCGGATTGCAGATAGCAAAAGACATTGTCACCACCGCCGCCGTTGAAGAAGACATCTGCCCCGACCTCGTCTGCAAGCCCGATCCCCAGCGCGTCGCCTGCCTGGGCGAAGGATCGGACCGTGGGGCGTGGAAAGCGGGCGGCGCCAGAGCGATGCAGGTCAACGAGGCCCACTTCCAGCATTCTTTCGAACAAAGGCTGCCCGAACTGATTGGTCAGTTGCCGGGCATAATCCCGCTCGTCTCCCGACGGATCGGCGGTCACCAATGTAATATGGCTTGCGCGAACATTCTGGGGCATGGCCGCCGCGACGATGGAGGAATCAAGCCCCCCCGACAAATAGAGGAGGACATGTGCGAATGGCCGCGTCCACGCCTGGACGCAGTCCATGATAGTCTCGCGCAGCAGGCGGACGGCCTCCACCTCATCGCGGATGAGCGACAGGCGATCGGTGTGCTGCCACGGTGACCAAAAAGCCGCAATATCTTGCGAACCCGTCTCGGCAACCCGCATATGCGAGCCCGCGGGCAGCTCGGTCAGGCCTTCGATACAGGTCTGCGCCGGACGCATTTGATCGGCGATCAGGAACCGCGTGAGTACCCGCCAATCGATATTGGTCCGAAGAAGATCCGCGTCGACGAGCAAAGTCGGCTCAGATGCAAAGGCAATAATTCCTTTTCGCCGCACATGATAACAGGGGATCATGCCAGAGGGATCGCGGGCGATCTCGATCGCCATATCGTCCGGGCTCTGCCGGACGGTGACATAGGCCCCCCAGTTCGATGACCCGCTACCGGCCGACGGTGCTTGGGAGATGGCCTCGACCTGGCGGCTTCGACCGCCAACCTTTTCGAACATATAACCCAGGATGATCCCGGCGCGGTCATCCGCCATGACAAAAGGGCTGCCGGGTTCAACCAACACGACCGCGCGGCCGAATGCGGCGACCTTGATGAAGCCCGTCACGGCAATGACGCGATTCACTATCGTCTCGATGCTTTCGAGGAGATCGCCTGGAAAGACGAGCGCGATGTAGCGGAGCGCCATTACAGGACCAGTATTGGGGTGAAACGCTGCACATGATCGACACGATCGTCGAGAATGAGATCGTCTTGCTCGACCCAGCTATGCGCCGAGAAGGGATGCAACTGCACACCAAAGACCAGCCTTGCATCATGGCCGCGCTGCTGCGCGTGGCGGTGGAGCGCCAGTGCCCGGATCAGGCAATGATCGACAGGGAGATAGTAGCGACGCGACGCTTCATAGGCAGCGCACAGGCGCCGCATGCCGGGCGCGGACGATCCAAGGACAACAGGCAGTGGCGTTGCTTCCCTAAGCCGACGCAGGGTAGTCGGCAAACCCTGCCGCCTCAATGTGCGACGCATTGCCGCCAAACGGACAATAATTTCAGGAATCTGGGCCGCCATGCGTGAGGCGCCATCCTCTTGGTCGAATATGCTGCGCCCAGCTGGTACATGCTGGCAGGGTGTAAGTGGCTTGGCACCTTCACCGTGCCCTATGATCCCCGCAGCGCGCAGCGGCGCTATCTCCTGTTCCGTAAAGCCCGCATCGGAGGACTTCAGGAGCTTTTGAAGACTGTCGCGCGCAGGCCCTGTCAGACTGAAATAGCGATCCGCCTCATAATCCATGAAGATGAGGTGATGCTGGATTTCACAGAATGTCAGTCCGGGGCGAAGCGACAAGGCCATGACGGCGCCTTTCCGATAACCGGTGCGCGGGAGCACCGCGCACCGGCAGTGGTGTCAGTCGTCGGAAAGGCCGACCGGGTTCTGCAGCCCGATCTCGTCACCCTGGCCAAGGCCCGGGCCCTTCGTCTCGACGCTGATTGCGCCGAGGTCGATCATATCGTCGTTGCGACGTTCGACAGTCTTTTCCATCACACGTTCCTCTTCGATAGACCGCGATCCATTTCGCGGCACCGACAAGGATGTGCCCGGCGATCGATTATAAGAATTTTATAATCCGATTATAATCGCGACCGACCTTCGATCCCCACGCATAATGGACCTCCGGGCGAATGCTAACAGGGAGAAGCCAGCCTATTTCCGACGCGGGACGTGACCGTGCTGTGAGACATGAGTTGGGATCATGCGCCGCCGTCTTTAGCAAAGCCTGGACATACACGACAACGACCCGGTCACGCCCGCTCTGCCGGCGGCATTGATCCAAATCTATCCCGACATTTCTGCAATCGCAAATTCTGCCATCTGTAAGAGGCGCCGCGAGGGTTCGTTTTTCCCCCATTTCTGGGGATTTTCAGCATGAGTGAACCGCGGAACATTGGGTTTGTCTGAAGAACCAATGCGGCGAGGGTTGGAGCATGATCGAAATCCGTCACCTCCATTATGTCATAGCGACGGCGGAGTTTGGGAGTTTTAGCCAAGCGGCCGAGTTGCTGCGCATCAAGCAATCTACCTTGAGCCAACGGATCCGCCATCTCGAGCAGCGGCTTGGCACCGACCTGTTCGAGCGCTCGACACGCGGCGCCCGACTGACACGCGCGGGAGACCATTTTATATCGGGTGCGCGCCAGCTTGTGTCTGATCTTGACAGCCTTCATCGCAACACCATCATCTTTGGACAAGGGCGCCGCGGTGCGCTGAAGCTGGGCCTTTCAGGCGCAGTGCCCAGTAGCGCGGTGCAGTCTCTCATGCTAGAATTCAGCAAACGCCATGCAGACATCCAGCTGTCTGCTGCGGTCTGTGACAGACAGGCGCTTGAACGCGACTTCGAGCGCGGCCAACTCGACGCCATCATCGTTGCAGGCCATCTGGCCCCGCCAGGCGCGGCCTATCATGCTATTGGCAGCAGCCGGCTTTTTGCCGTCATGGTCCGCGACAACCCTCTGGCATTGCGTGCGCCGCTCTTCTGGTCGGATCTGCGCGACCTTAGCCTTCTACTTGCGGACAGCGCGCGCGGAGACGACCTGCTCTCTCAGATTGCGGGACGTCTTACCCTGGCCCAATCGCAGGCTGGTCTGGACCGCGCGGCGATCGTCCGTAGCCCGCTGAATTTGAATGGGCTCTACCAACTGATTGATGCAGGCTGTTTTACCATCGTGCAGGAGCGCGCGTTCGCTCGCTTGCCCCCGCATCTGGTCGTCTTGCCCATCCACGAGCCCCATGGCCATGCGCGCATCGATTTCGGCCTCTGCTGGCGCGAAGACGCTAGCAATCCTGCACTTGCCCCTTTGCTTGGGACCATCATGACGGTTGCCGAGAAGCCTTACCGCTGCGATGCCTTGCAAAGGCGCGGTCCCCCGCCATGAAGCGTTCCAACATGGGCGCGATGAGACGTTCGGGAGAAACCTGCGCTTCACCCGTTTCAGTGGCCAACGCCGCAGCATAGCGCACAAGGTCGCGATGAACATTGGCTGGCAATTCCAGACTGATCTTGACGGGCTTGTCGTCCGCCAGCGATCCCAGGCGCAGCTTGGCCATCACCGATTGCCCAGAGGGGGAAGGACAAGGTCGCGCGTGATCATCACGCGCAGCGGATGGCCCGGCCGGATAGTCAAGGTCGGAGCTATCGCTACCTGACGCTGTATGATCTGTTGCCCGGCCTGATTGAAGCTGTCCTGCGACCCCCGGCGCAGCGCCCGGATGATGTCATTATCGCTATCGGCCGCCAACTCCGTGCCAAGACCTAAAAGAGTCGAGATCATGGCAGCGCGCGCAACGCCACCCCAATGATTGTTTACGCTGTCCTGCAATCCCGAAAAGCCGCTGGCATCGGCAGTAGGTTGACGCTCGAGCATCATCGAACGCCCGTCGGGCATGATGAATCGCGTCCATGCCATCAGAATCCGCGACTGACCGGCATCGATTTGCGAATCATAGTCCCCGATCAACCTTGCGCCCTGCGGAATAAGCAGGATGCGCCCCGTCGGGCTGTCATAGACATTCTGCGTCACCTGGGCGCTGATCTGACCGGGCAGGTCGGATCGGATGCCAGTGATCAAGGCGGCTGGTATGATGCTGCCGGCCTGCAGGATGTTGGCGGACGCCACGGGTTCGACGGTAGATGAGGCGAGCGAGCGCGTGTCCATGGTGCCCGCCATGAAAGCACGTTTCGCCGCGCTACCCGATGCCATCATTCCCGGGGAGGCGGCAAGGTCAGGCCCGAACGCTGGCTCGGTGGTCGGCGACTCCGTGGCGACATGCTGCGCCGCGCCGCCCGTCGATCCGGCATTCCCATGACCAGTAAACAACTGGCTTGCCTGCGCAGCGTCCCGTTCCTGCCGCGCTTTTTGCCGTGCTGCGACGGCCGGATCGATGGCCTGGCGATCGGATGGATAGCCTTGTCCGGAAACTTGGTGGTCGTTGCCGCCCTGTTGTGCAGCAAGGATCGGCCGTCCCAGGTCGCCTGGTAGTGGCGGTCCCAATTGCGGAACCTGGCTATAGTCCTTGGGCACTGATCCCAGCCCGTCGGCCTTTGCCCGGCCCTCGGTCGCGTAGACTTCCTGGCCGACCGGTTTCTTCGGCGGCTGTAGCGCATAGATGAGAGCGCCCCCGATGCTCAAACCTGCAAACACGCCCACCCCGGCCAATGTCTTGCGCGACAGGCGCATTACCGACGGCGCATCGCCTCCCAACTTGAACGGCGCCGCCGACGAGGGCGCGGGCGAACTATCCTGCTCGCTACGGTCGCTCATGGTCGGCTTCTCCTCCCGCTTGCGATCCGTGTCAGGCGTACCCGCTGAGCCGTCTTCTTGTCCCCCATGCGCAACTCGGCTGCGCTGAAGAGCCGGTCGATGATGATGAAACGGTCCTGCACCCGATAATTGACGAGCTCGGCATTGCCGCCGCTGCCCAGGATGAAGACTGGCGGCATTTCGCCCTGCGCGACGCTTGCGGGAAACTCGATGAAGACCTGGCTACCGTCGTCGAACGCGCGCAGGGGTCGCCAGCTCGGCTTGTCCCCATCGATCGCGTAACCGAAATCGAGCGAGGCGATGTTGATGCCCGCGGCGATCGGCGTCTTTGCGGCGATAGCGGCGTTGCGCTGCCGCAGCGCTATCAATTCATCCTGGGGGTATGACCAGGATACCGACGCCATATAGGTGGTCGGGGTGGCGCGCAGTTCGAGATGATAGGTCCGCCGATCGGTGTTGATCACCAGGTTGGTCAGGAGATCGGGCCGGGTCGGCTTTGCCAGGATATGGACGCGTTGCGTCTCGCCCGCACCGCTGAGCGTATCTCCGATAATCCATCTTACGGTATCGCCCGCAGCCACCGGACCCGCCCCAACAAGCGTTTCTCCGGGCTGAAGGGCGATGTCCGTCACCTGGCCGGGCGCCGTGTAGACCTGATAGAGAGCGCCTTCCGCCCAGGGATATTGCTGCATGGCGTTGATGAAGCCATCGCGCGCGGGCTCCATGCGGGCCGCGGCATTGGCGGCGACGATCCGGGTTTTGGGATCAGCAAGGACATGGTCGGAGGCTATGGGCGGCACCGGCTTGAGTTGCCCCGGCAACGGCAGCGGCTGTGCAACAGGCACGATCTCGACCTGTTTCTCAGGTTCCGCCATGCGCACCGCAGGCATCTCGGTAGCCTCATGCAGGGCTGGGCGCGTCGCCGCACAGGCCGTGGTCGTGTTTACGGAAATCAGCAAAGCCGCAATTGCGGCCCCGGAACGCTGAACGTGCATCATTGGGAAAGCTCCTTCGACCAGTTGATGGCATTGACAAACAGGCCGAGCGGGTTCTTGCGCAGGGCATCGGGCGCGGAGGGTGGCTGGATCACGACCGTCACGATGGCCGACCACCGGCTTGTCTCAGCCAGTGCCCCATCCTGGTATCGCCGCTCGGTCCAGGACACGCGAAAGCTGCTGTCCGACGACCGGATCACGCTTGATATATCGACCGCAACCTGCGTCTTGCCGACAAGCGCGAACGGGTCATTCGCACGCGCATAATCATTGAGGACCGTGGCGCCGCGATCCGTGGTGAAGTCATAGGCGCGCAGCCATGCCTGGCGCAGGACGATCGGATCGGCCGGGATGCTGCGAACCTGCTCGACGAAGCGCGCAAGATGGAAGGCGATCTGCGGATCGGTCGGACGGTATCCCGCATCGGCGGGGCCGACGGCCTGTGCTTCGCCGAACTTGTCCACCTGCACGACCCAGGGCACGATCGAGCCGCGCGCCGATTGCCAGATCAAGCCGGCGGTAAGACCACCAGACAGCATGAGCGTGCCGAAAAAGGCGAGACGCCAATTGCGCGCCTGGACGCGCGCCGAACCGATGCGATCGTCCCAAGCCTGGGCAGCACGTTGGTAAGGCCTGACCGGCTCCGGGGTCTGGCCGTACCGGATGGATGGTCGTTTGAACATGATCAGTCCCTTCCGCTCAGATCGATCGAAGCGCCGCCGCCGCCGCTGTCGCCGCCGCGCAATGTGTGGGCGGCGGTCGAAACCCCGTGGGCGATCGCCTGCCGCTGGCGCATGGCCGTCGCCCATTTGGGCGGCCCAGATGCAGTTTCCGCACCGGTGCCGTTGGTCGATGCGCCCGATTTCCCGGCTTCGAAACTTTGCTGCATCGCATCGGCGGCTCGGCGTAGCGGGGACGTGGCGGCAGATCCGGCCGATCGTCCCAGCGCACCGATCCCGCCCGCGACAGCGTCTCCCCCGCTCTTACCCACTGCACCGGCGCTATAGGTGGCGCTGGTCGATCCGGCCGCACGGGCGGCGGCGCTCGATGCGCTCGCTACGGCCCCTCCAACAGCGCCGGCCGCGAGTCGTGCGCCTGCGGCCCCGCCGGCCAGGGTGGCGCCGGCTGCAATCGCCGTACCCGCCGCTGCGCCTGCACCAAGCTGCGGACCTCCGGTGACGATGCCATTGGCGATGCCGGGGCCGAATATGCCCAGACCGAGCAACGCCAATGAGGCGAGCGCAATCGACATGGCCTGTTCCGCAGTCGGCGCTGTTCCACCCAGCGCGTTGATGAACTGGTCGAACAGTCCTGTGCCGATGCCGGTGATGACGGCGAGAACCAGGATCTTGATGCCGCTCGATACGATATGGCCAAGCACCCGCTCCGCCATGAACGCCGTCCGCCCAAAAAAGGCGAAGGGCAGCAGGACGAACCCGGCCAGCGTCACCAGCTTGAACTCGATCAGCGTGATGAACAGCTGTACGGCAAGAATGAAGAAGGCGAGGATTACGATCATCCAGGCCAGCAGCAGCACCGCGATCTGGACGAAATTGGCGAAAAACGAGGTGAACCCCATCATCTCGGACGCGGACGTGAGCAGCGGTTCGCCTGCATCAAGCCCCACCGCCGCAACGCTACCTGGCTTCATGAACTCGGCGAGGCCGATGCTGGCACCGCTCGCCTTGAGGCCGAGCCCGGCAAAGGACTGGAACAGGATTTGCGAAAGCGAGGAGAAGTTGCCGATGATGAAGGCGAAGAAGCCGATATAGAGCGTCTTCTTTACCACGCGTTGCAGGACATCCTCGTCGGCACCCCATGCCCAGAACAGCCCGGCAAGTGTCACGTCGATTGCGATCAGCGTGGTCGAAAGAAACCCGACTTCCCCGCCTAGAAGGCCAAAACCGGAATCGATATAGGCCGTGAAGGTCGAGAGGAACCCGTCGATGACGCCGACATCATTCATGTCCGGTACGCTCCTGCAGATCGGATCGGGCGCTGCCACTATCCTCTGTACCGAAGAAGCGGCGTCGCTCGGCTTCCCAGGCCGCTTCGCAGGTTGGATCCTGTGCCGTGACGTGCCGACAGCGAACAAGGGCGGCCGCGCGGCGCTCGGTCGACACCGGCATCGGCGGTATCTGTTCAGTGGGCGTGCCTTTCTGCTGGTGCATGACCGTGAGCACTGCAACCGTCAGCATGCCACCGCCGACTAGGCCCGCCAGCGCCAGGCGTCCGCTTCGCATCCTATTGACCCGAACGCGCCATGAAGCGCTGGAAACGGACGCGGCCCTCCGCCTCCGCAGTGGCTGCGCGTGCCGCTTCGATCGTCTGGGCGCGGCCCTGCGCTGCGAGCATGGCGGTGATATCGGCCAGTTGCTGGGACTGGAGGGCGACAAGCTGGTTCCCGGCCTGGGCAGCTTGCAACGCACCCGATGCCGACTGGCTGGCTGAAACAAGATCGTCCATCGAGGTCCGGGTGCCGTCGATGTTGCCGACCACCCCAGCCTGGACCTTCAGCGCATCCTCGAACGCATCGACGCTGGTGGACCAACGGTCTCGTGCGCCGGCGACCAGATCGGCGTCTGAACTCGACAGCGCTATATCGCCATATTTGGTGGAAAAGGCCTGCTCGATCTGGGTCACGTCATAGGCCAGACGCTGTGCTTGCCCCAGCAGCCGCTGGGTCTGCCGCACCTGCTGCTGGAGCGCCTCAAGGCTGCTGAACGGCAAACTGGCGAGGTTTTTCGTGTCGTTGAGAAGCGAGGCCGCCTCGTTCTGCAACGACCGGATCTGGTTGTTGATCTGCTGCAAGGCGCGCGCCGCCTGCATCACATTGGAGGCATAGTTGGTGGGGTCATAGACAACCAGTGCCTGTGCCGGTGTCATGGCCAATGCGAGCGCAGCAGCGCACAGGCCAAGCGGGCGAACGATGAAGCGCGATGTCATGAGCTTTGCTCCTTTGGCTTTTGCGTGGAAAGCAGGTCCGCCGCCCAGTCGTGGCCGCATGCGCGCAGCCAGGCCGCAGCGAACTCTTCGTCGCCCGGTTGGCTCAGTATCTGGTCGATCCTGCGCTGGTCGGACTTGGAGGACGCGGCGGTAAAGGCGAGCGCCACCTCCTTTAGCCCTAAGTCCATCAGGCGGTTGCCGCGGCGCGACTGGACATAATAATCGCGCTTTGGCGTCGCCCGCGCCAATATCTCGATCTGCCGGGCATTGAGCCCGAACCTTGCATAGATGGCGCTGATCTGCGGTTCGGTCGCCCGCTCATTGGCCAGGAATATCCGGGTCGGGCAGCTTTCGATGATGGCTGGCGCAATGGCGCTGGTTTCGATGTCGGCCAGGCTCTGCGTTGCAAAGATCACGCTCGCATTCTTCTTGCGCAGCGTCTTGAGCCATTCGCGTAATTGCGCGGCAAAGGTCGGGCTGTCGAGCACCAGCCAGCCTTCGTCGATGATGACGAGGCTGGGCGATCCATCGAGCCTGTTCTCGATCCGGTGGAAAAGATAGGCCAGCACTGGAGCGGCTGCGGCCGAACCTACCAGTCCTTCGGTTTCGAATATCTGGACATGGGCATCGCCCAGTTGCTCTGCCTCGGCATCGAGCAGGCGACCCCAGGCCCCGCCCACGCAATAGGGCTGCAGCGCCTGTTTGAGGGCTTGGGATTGCAGCAGCACCGCAAGCCCCGTCAGCGTCCGTTCGTCGGGCCTCGCGCTGGCGAGCGATCGGAGCGCCGCCCACAGATGGTCCTTGGCCTGGGGATCGAGCGTGATCCCCTCCGCCTCCAGGATCGAACCGACCCATTGCGCCGCCCATGCCTGTTCGGCCGGATCATCGATCCTTGCAAGAGGTTGGAGTGATACAGCCGCATTCTCGGCGTGAACCCCGGTCCCCAGATCCTGCCAGTCACCGCCCATCGCCAGCGCCGCTGCGCGCATGCTGGCGCCAAAGTCGAAGGCGAAAATCTGTGCGCCGGGATAGCGGCGAAACTGCATCGCCATCAGGGCGAGCAGAACCGACTTGCCCGCGCCTGTCGGCCCCACCACCAGCGTGTGCCCGACGTCGCCAACATGCAGCGAGAAGCGGAAAGGCGTCGAGCCCTCGGTTTTGGCATGGAATAGCGGCGGACAATCGAGATGCGCATCACACGTTGGGCCTGACCAGACGGCCGACAGCGGCATCATATGCGCCAGGTTGAGCGTGCTGATCGGCGGCTGCCGGACATTGGCGTAGACATGGCCCGGCAGCGACCCGAGCCATGCCTCCACAGCGTTGAGCCCTTCGGTCGTGCAGGTGAAATCCCGGCCCTGGATCACCTTCTCGACCAGACGAAGCTTCTCGGCGGCGATTGCAGGGTTTGTGTCCCATACCGTAACCGTGGCGGTCACATAGGCCTGGCCGATCATGTCCGAGCCCAGTTCCTGCAAGGCCAGATCGGCGTCTGCAGCCTTGTTCGATGCGTCCGTATCCAGCAGGGCCGAGGCTTCGTTAGTCATCACCTCCTTGAGAATGGCCGCGACCGACTTGCGCTTGGCGAACCATTGTCGCCGGATCTTGCCCAGCAATCGGGTGGCATCGGCCTTATCGAGCATGATTGCCCGCGTCGACCAGCGATAGGGAAAGGCCAGCCGATTGAGTTCGTCGAGCAGGCCAGGATAGGTTGAGGTCGGAAAGCCGGTTACCGTCAGGCTGCGCAGATGGCTGTTGCCGAGGCGGGGTTCGAGGCCACCGACCAGTGGTTCGTCCGCCAGGAGCGCATCCAGGTGCATCGGCGTTTCGGGCACGCGCACGTTCTGACGCTTGGTCGAGATCGTCGAGTGAAGATAGGTGAGCGTCGCGCCATCGTCGAGCCAGGCGATTTCCGGCAGAAATCCTTCGAGGAGCTGAACGATCCGGTGTGAGCGGTCGATGAAACCGGCTAGCAGTTCAGCACCGTTGGACGCCGTTGTCGAACGGCCCTCGTAAAGCCAGCGTTCGGCCCGGGCGCTGTCCTCCGCTGGCGGCATCCACAGCAGGGTGACATAATAGGCGCTGTCATAATGCGCGCCCTCTTCGTGGAACTGCTCGCGTCGTTCCCGGTCCAGCAGTCGCGAGGCCGGATCAGGAAAGACGTCGTCGGGATAGTCGTTCGCTGGCACCCGCTGCGCCTCGGTGAACAGGGCCCAGCCCGAGCCGAGCCGACGCAGGGCGCTATTCAGCCGCGCTGTCGTCGCCACCAGTTCGGCGGGCGTCGCGGAATCGAGGTCCGGTCCCCGGAAACGGGCGGTGCGCTGGAACGAGCCGTCCTTGTTGAGGACGACGCCCGGCGCGACCAGAGCGGCCCATGGCAGGAAATCGCTCAGGCTGCTCGCGGTCGAACGATATTCGCGCAACGACATCATGCCCGTAGCCAGGTCGGATAGCGAACATGCCGCCGGGCCACATCGACGAAGTTCGGATCGTGGCGGGCGGCCCATATGCCCAGCACATGACCGATTGCCCAAAGGACCAGGCCTGCGATCCATAGCCGTAACCCGAGGCCGACGGCGCCCGCGAGCGTCCCGTTGACGATTGCCAGCGCGCGCGGCGCGCCGCCCAGAAGGATCGGCTCGGTGAGGGACCGATGGACCGGCACGTCAAAGCCTGGAACCTGTCCAACCCTATCCATCAGACGAGCGCTCCACCGCCGAACGAGAAGAAGGAGAGGAAGAAGCTCGTTGCGGCGAACGCAATACTCAGACCGAATACGATCTGGATGAGCTTTCGCGCGCCGCCCGATGTATCGCCAAATGCAAGGGTCAGGCCTGTTACCGTGATGATCATCACGGCGATGATCTTGGCGACCGGCCCTTCGATCGATTCCAGGATGGACTGGAGCGGCGCTTCCCAGGGCATCGATGATCCGGCCGCATAGGCCGGGATCACGGACGCCATGGCTATGATGCCAGCGAGCGCCAGATGACTGGCACTCCGGTGGATTGGCACGACAAGCTGGATCATCAATCGTCTCCTTGGCTGGTGATGGAATATTCGCCCTTGGGATCGAGGCCATCGACGCGGACCAGTTCGGCCAGACGGCGACCATGGCCGTCCCTCACAAGCACCGCGACAATGTCGATCGTGTCGGCGATCAGGGCACGAGGGACCGTGACGACGGCTTCCTGGATGAGCTGTTCCATTCGCCGCAGTGCGCCCATGCCCGATCCTGCATGGATGGTGCCGATCCCGCCCGGATGGCCCGTCCCCCATGCTTTGATGAGGTCGAGGGCTTCGGCCCCGCGCACCTCACCAATGGGGATGCGGTCGGGCCGCAGGCGCAGGGCGGATCGCACGAGATCAGACAGCGTGGCGACGCCATCCTTGGTTCGCATCGCGATCAGGTTGGAAGATGTACATTGGAGCTCGCGCGTATCTTCGATGAGGACGATCCTGTCGGTCGTCCTGGCGACCTCGGCCAGAAGCGCGTTGGTGAGCGTCGTCTTGCCTGTCCCTGTGCCACCGGCCACCAGTATGTTCTGGCGCGTGGAAACGGCTTGCGCCAATATATCGGCTTGGCGCGCAGACATGATATTGGCGACGACATAATCCGCGAGCGTGAACACAGCGACGGCGGGCTTGCGAATGGCGAATGTCGGAGACTGGACGACGGGCGGGAGCAGCCCCTCGAACCGCGCGCCGGAATCGGGAAGTTCGGCCGACACGCGAGGCGCTCCGTCATGAACCTCCGCGCCGACATGATGCGCGACCAGACGGATGATGCGCTCGCCGTCGGCGGCCGACAGGCAGGCCCCGGTATCGCTGAGGCCTTCGCCCAGCCGATCAATCCAGATATGGCCGTCGGGATTGAGCATGATCTCGATGACACAAGCATCGTCGAGCCAGCCGATGATCGCCGAACCGAGCGCCGTGCGGAGCATGCGCGAGCCGCGTGTCCTGGCTTCTGTACGGAGCGGATATATACTCATGGATCGACCCTGCCAGTCGCCGGACCGTTGGCGGTCCAGCTCAGGGGATGATCAAGAAAGCCACATTGCCTCTATCCGCAACATCGAAATCGCTTCGGCGTAGGCTGGCGCAGAAAGACAGGAAAACGGCGGTTTTACAGGAGCCATTCGACGAGGGGACGGCGTACCGCCCCCTCGACTTGAGGTTACCAATATCGGTGTCGCTGGAAGATTTCGGAAAAGGAGATGAGGCCATCAAACAGCGCCCGGATCACGAGCGACGTTCTCTTCCGTACACCATAGCGTTCGCGCGCGAACTTGAGATGTTGGATCACGGTTTCCTTCGAAATGCCCAATATGTCCGCAATCTCGCCGTCGGTATTTCCGCGAGCAGCCCATAGAACGCAGTCGCGTTGACGCTCCGTGATCGCGGAATCACCGGACAGGGTCGTGCGGCCCAAGAGGCGTTGCCCGCATTCGAACGCCAGCCCGCCGACGAGTCGCGCCGTCCAGATCTGATCGCGAGGCAGCGGCTCGTCGGCTCGGGTGACAAATGTACAGGATCCGCTGACTTCGCCAGGAATGTGCGAGGGGACGGTAAATCCTTCGCCCAGCCCATGGGCTTGACAGGCAGCTAGAACGGCGCGATCGGCAGGTGTCAGTGTTAGAAATTTTGGAATGGTGAGCCAGGCAAAGCCCAGATGGGTCCGGTGGCTCGCCCGTCGGATGGGATCGCGCGGCCCCAGGTCCCTGTCCACATAATAGGCGGCCCAGCCGCGTGGATAATTGTGGATTTGAAGAGGTTGCTGTTGTGGCATCCTCAGATCGATGTGCTCAGCCAGCGCGAAATAGTCGAAACCCATTTCCCGCGCGATCCTCGCCAGGAATTCGTAGAGCATGTGCATATCCGATGCTTCTGCTAACGCAGAGGCAAGGGCATCCAACCGTCGATAACGACCCATGATAGTAGCATAATCGACCGCAAGGGCGTTCCCAACCCGCAGGTCTCGCGATTCGCCTTCCTCAATCTATGCGCTCCCCGTTCGTCCTCACAACGATCGGTGAAACGAGGTGAGCGGATAGCTTATGGCATTTTCGCTATGTGACAATTGCATGACGATCATGTGGAATTGCCAAGCGCGCAACCTCAACCAATCAGTCCTCAGCAGCCGACGGAAGTCTGCCTCTCGCCCGAGCAGGTGATGGTCCGTACGTATCGGGAAAAAGGATGCGCGATCGACCGTCTGGCCGAAGATCCCCGTGACTATGCCAGCAGACCTATTCCTTCAGGAGGGTTCTCACCGCTACATCGCCCGGCCAGCTTCTGCGGAAACCAGATTTCAATGGCTCAACCTACGCCAGAACCACCCGCAAATACGCGCGCAGCATATTACGTCCTTATTACTTCAGGCTTTTGGGGAGGTCGCGTAATATGAAAACTTGGCCCAGTCGCCCCAGAAACCATTGATTTTACGATGATTTCTGGAGCGGGCGAAGGGATTCGAACCCTCGACCCCAACCTTGGCAAGGTTGTGCTCTACCCCTGAGCTACGCCCGCTCTGGCGGCCGGAGGATGTGTCCCTCTCGGCGGGTGGCGGGGAACTAGCAGCGCTTGTCTAAAGGGGCAAGGGGAGAATTGCACAAAAATGAAATTCTCCTTCGCACATGAAAAAACATAATTTTTCCAGTGTGTTAGCTTTGTGGATATTATTTCGCCGCCGGACGGGCACGTCATTCGATGCGCGAATCACCCCCAGGACAGTGGCGAAAAGGGCGGCTTGGCGCGCGCCGTCCTTGTGCTAGGCTGTGCCGACAAGTTTCTTGCCGTGGCGGGATCATTTGCCCCCGCCCTTCGTAATGACCAGCAACCAGCAGGGAGACCAGCCATGTCGTCCGATCATTTGACGCGCCGCGGCCTGTTGCAGGGCAGCGCCGCCATCGCCGCCGCCGGCCCCGTCCTGTCGCAGGACACCGCCGCAGCGACACCCCGCCGCACCGGAGGAACCGCAATGATGCCTGTCGAACTGACCGTCAACGGGCGTGAGGTGCATCTGCAACTCGACCCGCGCACCAGCCTGCTCGACACGCTGCGCGAGCATCTGCACCTGACCGGCACCAAGAAGGGATGCGACCATGGCCAGTGCGGCGCCTGCACCGTGATCGTGGAGGGGCGGCGCATCAACAGTTGCCTGACGCTGGCGGTGATGCATGATGGCGAGAGCGTCACGACGATCGAGGGGCTGGGCACGCCCGACAAGCTGCACCCGATGCAGAAGGCGTTCATCGTCCATGACGGCTATCAATGCGGCTATTGCACGCCGGGGCAGATCTGCTCGGCGGTGGCGGTGCTGGACGAAATCAAGGCGGGCATCCCCAGCCATGCGACGGCGGAACTGGACGATGTCGCGCTGAGCGATGCGGAACTGCGCGAGCGGATGAGCGGCAATATCTGCCGCTGCGCCGCCTATCCCAACATCATTGCCGCGATGCGGGATGTTTCTGGTCAATCTGGGCATGGGGAGACCGCGGCATGAAGGCCTTCACCTATGAACGCGCCGCCAGCGTCGAGGCGGCGGCGAAAGCGGCGGCATCCGTGCAGGGCGCGCGCTTCATCGCGGGCGGGACCAACCTGCTCGACCTGATGAAGCTGCAGATCGAGACGCCGACCCATTTGATCGACGTCAACCCTCTGGGGCTGGACCGGATCGAGAAGACCGACGGCGGCGGGCTGCGCATCGGCGCGCTGGTGCGCAACACCGACTTGGCCGCCGACAAAAGCGTGCGGCAAGATTATGCGGTGCTCAGCCGCGCGCTGCTGGCCGGCGCATCGGGCCAGTTGCGCAACAAAGCGACGACTGGCGGCAACCTGTTGCAGCGCACCCGTTGCCCCTATTTCTACGACACGCGCATGCCCTGCAACAAACGCAAGGCCGGCAGCGGTTGCGGCGCGCTACAGGGGATGAGCCGCAGCCTGGCGATATTGGGCGTGAGCGACGCCTGCATCGCCCAGCATCCCAGCGACATGGCGGTGGCGATGCGGCTGCTCGACGCGCAGGTCGATACGATGGACGCAAACGGCGCGGCGCGGGCGATCCCGATCGCCGACTTCCACTTGCTGCCCGGCGACACGCCGCAGAAAGAAAGCGCGCTGAAGCCCGGCGAGATCATCACGTCCGTCACTCTGCCCAAGCCGATCGTCGGCACCCATGTCTATCGCAAGGTCCGCGACCGCGCCTCCTACGCCTTCGCCCTGGTGTCGGTAGCGGCCGTGTTCGGCAAGGACGGAACGGCGCGCTTCGCCTTTGGCGGGATCGGCGCGAAGCCGTGGCGCGTGGAGGCGGCCGACGCCGCTGCCAAGAGTGGCGCGAAGGCCGTGGCCGAAGCGGCTTTGGCCGGTGCGCGCACCACCCATCATAACGACTTCAAGAAGACACTGGTCGAACGGACGCTCGCGTCCCTCTACCGCCAGCGGGAGGCACGGGCATGAAGTTCGATACGCCAGCGGGCATCAACCCGATCGACAAGGGCCGGGTGATCGGCATTCCGCACGACCGCATCGACGGCGCGGCCAAGGTGACGGGCAGCGCGCCCTATGCCTATGAGCGGCACGATGCCGCGCCCAACGCCGTCTATGGCTGGATCGTGGGGTCCGCCATCGCCAAGGGGCGGATCGCCTCCATGGACCTGCGCGCTGCGGAGGCCGCGCCGGGCGTGCTGGGCATCGTCACCCACGCCAATGCCGGCAAACTGGGCAAGGGCAGCATGAACACCGCGCCTTTGCTGGGCGGACCGCAGGTGGACCATTATGAGCAGGCGGTGGCGCTGGTCATCGCCGACACGTTCGAAAATGCGCGCGACGCGGCCAAGCTGGTGCAGATCGATTATATGCCGGAGGACGGCAAATATGATCTGGCGGCCGAGAGTCTGAAGGGTGTCATGCCGCCCGACAGTTTCGGATCGCCGGCCGATACGAAGGCGGGCGATTTCGACGGTGGTTTCGCCAGGGCGGCGGTCAGGATCGACCAGCGCTATACGACACCCGACCATAGCCATGCGATGATGGAGCCGCATGCGACGACCGCCGCCTGGAATGGCGACAGGCTGACGCTGTGGACGTCGAACCAGATGATCGCCTGGGGCGTGGGCGAAGTCGCCAAGACGCTGGGCATCGCCAAGGAGAAGGTGCGGCTGGTGTCGCCCTATATTGGCGGCGGCTTCGGGTCGAAGCTGTTCCTGCGCGCCGACGCACTGCTGGCGGCGCTGGGCGCGAAGCAGGTGGGGCGGCCGGTCAAGGTCGCCATCGCCCGGCACCAGATCCCCAACAACACCACCCACCGCCCGGCGACGATCCAGCGCATCCGCATCGGCGCGGACAGGGACGGCGTGATCGACGCGATCGGCCATGAAGTCTGGTCGGGTGACCTGCCCGGCGGCAGCCCGGAAACGGCGGCGCAGCAGACGCGGCTGCTCTATCGCGGCGCCAACCGGATGACCGCGCACCGGCTGGTGACGCTGAACCTGCCCGAAGGCAATGCGATGCGCGCGCCGGGCGAGGCGGTGGGCCTGCTGGCGCTGGAAGTGGCGATGGACGAACTGGCCGAAGCCTGCGGCGTCGATCCGGTCGAACTGCGCATCCGCAACGATGTGCAATATGATCCCGAAGCCGGCCCACAGCGCCCCTATTCCAGCCGCAAGCTGGTGGAATGCCTGCGCGCCGGGGCCGATCGTTTCGGCTGGGACAAGCGCAAGGCCAAGCCCGGCCAGGTCCGCGACGGGCGCTGGCTGGTGGGCATGGGCATGGCCGCGGCCTTCCGGAACAATCTGGTCAGCAAGTCGGGCGCGCGGATCGGCGTGGATGCGCAGGGCAAGGTGATCGTCGAGACCGACATGACCGATATCGGCACCGGCAGCTATACGATCATCGGCCAGACCGCAGCCGAGATGCTGGGCGTGACACTGGACCAGGTGACGGTCCGGTTGGGCGACAGTCGCTTTCCGGCATCGGCCGGGTCGGGCGGGCAATGGGGCGCCAACAGCTCGACCGCGGGCGTCTATGCCGCGGCGATGGCGTTGCGCGCGAAGCTGGCGGAGAAGGCGGGCTATCCCGCCGACAAGGCGCAGTTCGACGATGGCCTGGTGAAATTCGACAATAAATCCCAGACGCTCGCCGCACTGGCCGGGCGCGAGGGGCTGTGGGCCGAGGACAGCATGGATTATGGCGATCTCGACAAACGCTATGCCCAGGCCACTTTCGGCGCGCATTTCTGCGAGGTGGGCGTCGATATCGACACCGCCGAAGTGCGCGTTCGCCGCATGGGCGGGGCCTTCGCCGCCGGGCGCATCCTGAACCCCAAATCCGCGCGCAGCCAGGTGATCGGCGCGATGACCATGGGCGTGGGCGCGGCGTTGATGGAATCGCTGGAGGTCGACACCCGCTTCGGCTTCTTCGTCAATCACGACATGGCCGAATATGTGGTGCCGGTGCATGCCGACATTCCGCAGCAGGACGTGCTGTTCATCGACGAACTGGACGACAAAAGCTCGCCGATGAAGGCCAAGGGCGTGGGCGAGCTGGGTATCTGCGGCGCAGGCGCGGCGGTGGCCAATGCGATCTACAACGCCACCGGCATTCGCCTGCGCGACTATCCGCTGACGATCGACAAGCTGTTGAAAGCGCAGGCGGCATGACCACGGCCCGACCCAAGGTATAATGGAGCGCCGCGCCGCCGCCCCCTAGCCTCCCCGCGATAAAAGACGGGAGGATGGGCGTGAGGGTGATGGCGGCGCTGTTGGCGGGAAGCGCGTTGATCGGAGCCGGATCGGCGTTGGCGCAGGCGCCCGATGCCGGGGACGCCGTGCGCCAGCCGATCATCGTCACCGCACCCGGCGGCGCGGTCGATCTGGACGACGCACTCACGCTGAGCGCCCCCGACATCGGCAGGACCGGCAGTCCCGATTTCCTCGGCGCGCTGACCCGCAATTTCGCCGGCGTCACCTTGCAGGATGCGCAGAACAACCCCTGGCAGCCCAATCTCGTCTATCGCGGCTTCGTCGCGTCCCCGCTCCAGGGGCAGGCGCAGGGCATTGCCGTCTATCTGGACGGTGCGCGCTTCAACCAGCCCTTCGGGGATACGGTGCAGTTCGACCTGCTCCCCGAAGCCGCGATCCGGGGCGTCAGCCTGCTCGACAAGAGCGCCGTCTATGGCCTCAATGCCCTGGGCGGGGCGCTGGTCATCGACACGAAGACGGGGCTAAGCGATCCGGGGCTGGAAGCCAGCCTGTCGCACGGCCGCTTCGGCACGACCGAGGCGAGCGTGGCGGGCGGCACGGCCTGGGGCGACTGGAGCGCATTCGGCGCCTTCCAATATAGGCGCGACGATGGCTGGCGCGATCATTCGCCCTCCACCCTCTATAATGGCTATGCCGATGTCGGCTTCGACACGGCGACCGGCGGCCTGCACCTGAAGCTTGTGGGCGCGAACACCGACCTGACCGGCAATGGCGTGTCGCCGGTGGAGTTGCTGGCGGCGGATCGGCGCGCGGTCTTCACCTGGCCCGATAACAGCCGCAGCCGCTATGGCCGGGTCAGCCTGCACCCCTGGGTCGCGCTGTCCGATACGACCCGGATCGAAGCCACGCTCTATGCGCAAAAACTCACCCTGCGCACCGTCAATGGCGATGCCGCCGATATCGAGGGCTGCGAGGATGACGACGATGCCGGTTTCGTCTGCCTGGAAACGGTCGGGGGCGATGACGAGGAGGAAGAACAAGCCGTCCTGACCGACGCCGATGGCAATGCCATCATCGATATGCTGGGCGGCGAGGGCTATGGCGTGCTCAACCGCGGGCGCACGGCGACGCGGGCGATGGGCGCGCTGGTGCAGCTGATCGACACGCGCGCGATCGGCGCGGGCGAGAATGTCTTCGCGCTCGGCTTCAGCTACGACACCGGCCGGACCCGCTTCGACACCGCGACCGAGTTGGGGGCGCTGACCGACGATCGCAGCGTCGAGGGGCTGGGGTCGATCATCGTGCAGCCGGATGGCGCCATCGCGCCGGTCGGCCTGATCGCCCATGCCGACTATTGGGGCGCATTCGTGCAGGACCGCTTGCCGATCACGGCGCGCCTGTCGGCGGAAGTCGCGCTGCGCTACAATCATGCGCGCATCGTGATGCTGGACCAGATCGGCACGGCGCTGAACGGCCGCCATCGGTTTGAGCGGGTCAATCCCGGCATCGAGTTCGACTATAGGCTGTCGGACGGACTGACGCTGCGCGCGGGCTATGCGGAAAGCAACCGCGTGCCGACGCCGGCCGAACTGTCCTGCGCCGACGAAAATGCGCCATGCAGCCTGACCAACTTCTTCGTCGCCGATCCGCCGTTGAAGCAGGTGGTCGCCAAAAGCTGGGAGGCGGGCGCAAAGGGCCATGCCCAGGCGGGCGGCTTCACCATCGACTGGCTGCTGTCCGCGTGGCGCACCGACAATCGCAACGACATCCAATATGTCGCGTCGGAGATTCGCGGCCGCGCCTATTTCCGCAATATCGGCAGCACGCGGCGGCAGGGGGTGGAAGCGACCTTGCGCGCCAGCCGGGGCGGGTTCAGCGCGGGGCTGAGCTACGCCTTCACCGACGCCACCTATCGCGCGCCACTGACTCTTTCCAGCCCCGCCAACCCGTCGGCGGACGAAGAAGGACTGATCGAAGTCGTGCGCGGCGACCGGCTGCCCGGCATCCCCCGGCACAGCGCCACGCTGAACCTCGATTATGCGGGGAACGGCTGGTCCGTGGGCGGCGATATCATCGCGCGATCGGGACAATATCTGGTCGGCGATGAGGGCAATGACGAACCCAAACTGGGCGGCTATGCGCTCGTCAACCTGCGCGCGAGCCTGACCCTGGTGAAGGGCATCAGCCTGTTCGGCACGCTCACCAATGCGCTGGGCTGCCGCTACGCGACCTTCGGCACCTTCAGCGAAGTGGATGAGATCCAACTGGAGGAGGCGCCCGGCGCATCCAACCCGCGCGCTTATGGGCCGGGCGCGCCGCGCCGCTGGCAAGTCGGCGTGAAGGCGCTATTCTGACCATCTAACATCAGGAGAGAAAGAGCATGACCGCCTATTTCGTCGCCGTCCGCAACAGCATTTCCGACCCCGACACCTTCGCCACCTATGGCGCGCTGGCCGGTAAATCCATGGCGGGCCATGCGATCACGCCGCTCGCCGTCTATGGCAAGACCCGCGCCACCGATGGGCCGGCGACAGAGAGCGCGGTCATCATCGCCTTCCCGACCTTCGAGGAAGCCGAGGCCTGGTATGACAGCCCCGCCTATCAGGAAGCGCTGACGCACCGGCTCGCCAGCGGCGACTATCAGACCTTCATCATCCAGGGCGTCGACTGATCCTCCCGCCCGGAATGTCCACGTTACGGCGCTTACGGATTCTCATAAGCGATTGTTTATAAAGGAAAATAGGAAGTCATGCGTTCAAATCCAGCGCGTGACTTCCTAAAAATCTTTATTTAACAACGGCTTGAATTTGAGGAATCTGCCACAACTGTCCAACTTGCTGTTGCATTCACGGCACATCCACCCGCGGCAGCAGCGTCGCCTCCAGCCCCGGATAGAGGTGCGACACGCTGCGCTGCAATTCGTAGCGCCCCGCCGCCATGGTCGCGAACCGATCGGGAATGGGCAGCTCGCCCGCCTCGACCATGTCCAGCCCGCCCCGCACCGCCTGGGTCAGCGTCGCTTCCAGCCAGTCGATCCAGTCGCGCGTCTGGTCGATCGCCGTCGTGCCGCCCGGATCGAACGGGCCATGGCCGGGCACCACGCCGCCATGGGGCAGCGCCTTCAACCGGTCGATGCTGGCCCGCCATGCGGCAAGGTCGGCGGTCGGGGTACTGGGCGCGCGGTCGTGAAAGACCAGGTCGCCCCCCAGCAGCAGGCCGGTCTGCGGATCGAGCAAGGCCAGATCGGCGCCACTATGCCCCGACAGCGCCAGTAGCTGCAGCGTCCGACCGCCAAAATCCTCCTCCTGTTGCGCGATCGCCTTGCCCGGCAGGACAAGGTCGGTGCCACGCATCCAGTCGCCCAGCAGGCGGTACATGCCGTCGGCATAGCCCTGCCCCTCCGCCCGCAGCGCCTCGATCGTGCCGGGCAGCGCCGCGACGATGGACGGATCGAAGGCGGCAAGGCCCAATCCATGATCGGGATGGAGATGGCTGACATAGAGTCGCACCACCGGTTTGCCGGCCAGTTGCTCTGCCACTTGCTGTAGCGATCGGGCGTAGCGGACGGAAGGGCCGCAATCCCACAGCACCGTCCCGGCCGGCGTGGCGATGATCGCGATATTGGCGATGGCGCCGCCATTGCCCGCCTCGATCGGCTCGTCCGCCCCGCGCACCAGCCAGACGCCGTCACCGATCGCTTCGGGGGTGATGGCATAGCCGGCCGCGCGCGCAGGGACCGACGCCAGCGCCACCACGCCACCGAGCAGCGATCGCCGCGACAGGGTCATCGGCCGCCCGGCATCGGCGCTGGAACAGGTGATTGCCGCGCCACGGACAGCGCCGCGCGATAGTCGCGCCCGTTGGTGTCCCGCGCCTCGACCCGCAGCGCCTCCCCGGCCCCGCCATCGACCATCAGCGTGATCGCCGGATCTTCGGCCACCGCCGCCCATATCTCCATCTCGCCCAGCGTCCGTCCATCCGCGCCCTTCACGCGCAGCGCTTCGAGATGATAGGTGGCGATATTGGCGACGAAGCCGGTATCCATCGGATGGCGGAAATTGAGCCGCACCCGGCTGCGCCCGTCCGCCATCGGCCAGGCTTCGCCGCGTATCTCGCCCAGATGGTCGGCCCAGTCGCCCCTGACCCGGCTGACCGGCGGCGCAGAGCAACCGCCGCCCGCCGCATCGACCCATCCGCCCGACACCAGCCATTGCCCGCTGGCCAGTTGCACCGCGCCGCGTACCGGGGTGCGCTGGTCGAGCTTGATGCGGGTTGCGACATAGGCGGCGGCGTGGAGGGGGCGATAGTCGATGGCGATGGGAATGGGATTGAGATCGACCAGCAGCACCATGCGGGTCACGCCCGCTATAGCGCGCGCGTCGATCACCACCGGAAAGGCGCGCTGATTTTCCGCGATCATCGGGAAATCGACCTGCACGCGCGGATCGAACCGCACCGGATCGTCGCCGAACAGGGTGCGGGCATGGGCGTCCCACATCGGCGACCCCAGCGGATCGGCCCCAGTTCGTTCGGGGGTTCGCTGAGGCGCTGTCGCCCCGGCATCGGCCGCGACCCATGCCAGGGCGAGCGCGACCCAAAGGCTTGCCTGCCTTCGCACTGTCCTTCTCCCTTAAGCCGGGGTCTATTCTCCTCCCGCGTCGGTTACCATTGGCCCTTGGGTCACCCGGAGACGATCATGCGCCGCTTCCTCATCCCCGCCCTGCTGATCGCGTCGCCGGCGGTCGCGCAGCCGCCTTTGTTCAATCCGGCCGGCTATCGCATCGCCCATTATCGCGCGCCGGTCCGGCAGGCGCCGGCCGGCGTCGGCCGGATCGCCCCGACCGCCGCGGCGCAACTGGTGCCGGGACGCGACGCGCTGTTCATCGACGTGCTGCCGGCCGAGGGCGGGCATCGTGAGGCGGACGGGCGCTGGCGGCTGGCCGAGCCGCACGCATCCATCCCCGGCGCGCACTGGTTTCCCGAAACCGGGCGCGGCGATCTGGCGCCGGGGATCGGCCCATGGTTCGCACAAAGGGTCGCCCGCCTGACGCACGGGCGCCGCGACGCGATGCTGATCCTCTTCTGCCGCGCCGATTGCTGGATGGGATGGAATGCGGCCAGGCGGTTGCGCGCTGCGGGCTACGGCAATGTCTGGTGGCTGGCGGAGGGTACGGATGGCTGGAGCGACATGAAAAGGCCGCTTTCCCGCATCGAACCGGACGGCGGCATCATGCCATAGGACCAAAGGTCAATTGTGCGCGCGGCCCCTGTGGCCGCACTCTCCATGCAATCCGGCAGAGAAAGCCGTCCGATTCCATGGAGAGTGATTTGACTGACCTGCGCATCCCGGCCTGCTTGCTGACCGCCGCCGTCCTGGCCTTTTCGCTGCCCGCTACGGCCAAGGACATCGTCGTCCATATGAAGAATCAGGGCGCCGACGGCGCGATGGTGTTCGAGCCCAGCTATGTGAAGGCCGCGCCCGGCGACACGATCCGCTTCCAGCCGTCCGACGCCAGCCATAATGCCGAAACCATGGCGACGATGCTGCCCGCCGGCGCGACGCCGATGAAGGGCGCGATGAACAAGGAAGCGGTGCTGACCGTCACCAAGCCCGGTCTCTACGGCATCAAATGCATGCCGCATTATTCGATGGGCATGGTCGCGCTGGTGCAGGTGGGCAAGGTGACGCCGGCGGACATCGCCGCCGCCAGGGCGGTCAAGCTGCCGCCCTTCGCCGCCAAGCGCATGAGCGCGGCGCTGGCCAAGGTGAAATAAGAGCCGCGCAGCTTTTCAATTTTTACGCATAGCAATCGGGAGTAGACACATGCTGCAACAGGCGATGGAGCGTTTCACGGGAAAGACGCTGATCCGCGACCAATATGACAATTATATCGGCGGCGCGTGGGTCGCGCCGGTGCAGGGCGGCTATTTCGACAATATCTCGCCCGTCACCGGCCAGGTCGTCGGCAGGATCGCGCGCGGCACCGCCGGCGATATCGAGCTGGCGCTGGACGCCGCGCACAAGGCGAAGAAGGACTGGGGCAAGACGTCCTCCACCGAGCGGTCCAACATCCTGCTCAAGATCGCCGACCGGATGGAGGCCAATCTCGACCTCATCGCGATGGCCGAGACGATCGACAACGGCAAGCCGATTCGCGAGACGACCCATGCCGACATCCCGCTCGCCATCGACCATTTCCGCTATTTCGCGGGCTGCGTCCGCGCGCAGGAAGGGTCGATCAGCGAGATCGACCATGACACGATCGCCTATCATTTCCACGAGCCGCTGGGCGTGGTCGGCCAGATCATCCCCTGGAACTTCCCGATCCTGATGGCGGTATGGAAACTCGCCCCGGCACTGGCGGCGGGCAACTGCATCGTGCTCAAGCCCGCCGAACAGACGCCGATGTCGATCCTGGTGCTGCTCGAGGTGATCGGCGACCTGCTGCCGCCCGGCGTGCTGAACGTCGTCAACGGCTTTGGCGTGGAGGCGGGCAAGCCGCTCGCCAGCAACAAGCGGATCAGCAAGATCGCCTTCACCGGCGAAACGACGACCGGCCGCCTCATCATGCAATATGCCTCGGAGAACCTGATCCCCGTCACGCTGGAGCTGGGCGGCAAGTCGCCCAATATCTTCTTCGCCGACGTGATGGACGCCGACGACGATTATTTCGACAAATGCCTCGAAGGCTTCGCCATGTTCGCTCTCAACCAGGGCGAAGTCTGCACCTGCCCCAGCCGCGCGCTGATCCAGGAATCGATCTACGAAAAGTTCATCGAACGGGCCATCGCGCGGGTGAAGGCGATCAAGCAGGGCAGCCCGCTCGACCCCAGCACCATGATCGGCGCGCAGGCGTCGAACGACCAGTTGGAGAAGATCCTCTCCTATATCGAGATCGGCCTGAACGAAGGCGCTGAGCTGCTGACCGGCGGCGCGCGCGCATCGCTGGATGGCGAACTGAGCGAGGGCTATTATGTGACGCCCACGGTCCTGAAGGGCCACAACAAGATGCGCATCTTCCAGGAGGAGATTTTCGGCCCGGTACTGGCCGTCACCACCTTCAAGGACGAAGCCGACGCGCTCGCCATCGCCAATGACACGCTCTACGGGCTGGGCGCGGGCGTATGGACCCGCGATGGAACCCGCGCCTATCGCATGGGCCGGGGCATCCAGGCCGGGCGAGTATGGACCAACTGCTATCACGCCTATCCCGCCCATGCGGCGTTCGGCGGCTACAAGCAGTCGGGCATCGGGCGTGAAAACCACAAGATGATGCTCGATCATTATCAGCAGACCAAGAATTTGCTGGTCAGCTACAGCCCCAGGGCGCTGGGCTTCTTCTAATCGGGATGGCAGTTCGTCGAAGGCGGATTCCTCTCCATTATGCCTTCGACGGCGGCGGGCATCCTTTCCCCGATGCCCGCCGCATCGTCTTTTCAAAGGAGATCGGGATGACCGGGCCGCCCCCACGCATATTGGCGACACCAGATGCAGAAGCGCTGATACACAGCCTGACGCAGAAGCACGGGCCGCTGATGTTCCACCAGTCGGGCGGATGTTGTGACGGGTCCGCGCCGATGTGCTTCCCGCGCGGCGAGTTCAAGGTCGGCGGGCAGGATGTGCTGCTGGGCCATGTCGCGGGCGATATTCCGGTGTGGATCGGCGCGGCGCAGTTCGACTATTGGCGCCATACCCAGGTGATGATCGACATCGTGCCGGGACGCGGTGCGGGCATGTCGCTGGAAAGCCCCGAAGGCGTGCGCTTCATCGTGCGATCACGGATCTTCGACGACGCGGAAAATGCGCTGCTGGAAGCGGCGGGCGATCCGCCCCGGGGCGACACCGTTACGGCATAGGACGGGCGTGACATTGGGACGCGACGCGGTGCATAACCCCCGGAAAAGGGGAGGCCATGGGGGAGAGGAACATGACCATGCTGGCGTCGGAAATCGGTTTCGCATCGAGCCATTCGCCCGATCCGGCGACGGCGATGGCGGACGTCGCGCGGCAATTGGGCGATGCGCCGCTGGCCGGGATGCTGCTGTTCTGCTCGCACCGCTTCGATCGCGATGCACTGGCCCGCGCGGTCAACCGGCATAGCGAACATGTCGTCGCGATCGGTTGCACCAGCTCGGGCGAGCTGACCGAGGCGGGCTATGACGAGGACAGCCTGAGCGTGATCGGTTTTCCGGCCGACGCCTTCCACCTGACGTCCCATATTTTCGACGATATCGATGCATTCGATCCCGTTGCCGCGCGGGAGGCGATCCGATCGCTCGCCGCCATCGCCGATCGCGACAGCCGGCGGCTGGGCGACGCGGTCAATCATGTCGCGCTGTTCCTGGTCGATGGCCTGTCCCACCGCGAAGAATTGCTGACGATGACGATCCAGGATGCGCTGGGCGACATCCCCCTGATCGGTGGATCGTCGGGCGACGGGCTGGCGTTCCGCGAAACCGCGATCTTCGAAGGCGGCCGTTTTCACAAGCGCGCCGCAGTAATCGCGATCCTGTCCACGCCGCGCCCGATCCATGTGTTCAAGGCGCAGCATTATCGGCCCGGCGCGGCGAAGATGGTCGTGACCGGCGCGATCCCGCAGGACCGGATCGTGACCGAGATCAACGCGGAACCGGCGGCGCAGGAATATCTGCGGCTGGCGGGCCATGCCGGCGAAGCGCTGGGCCTGGCCTTCTACGCCGCACATCCGCCGATGGTGCGCGCAGGCGGCGACTATCATGTCCGGTCGATCCAGAGCGCCAACCCGGACGGCAGCCTGACCTTCTATTGCGCGATCGACGAGGGGATCGTGCTGACCGTGGGCGAGCCGATCGACCGGATCGCGGGGATGGAGACGATGTTCGCCGACATCGGCGCCCATGTCGGCCAGGTCGACCGGATCATCGCCTTCGATTGCGTGCTCAACCGCATCGACGCGGAACAGCGGCAGATCGGCCGTGCCGTGTCCGAACTCTATGGCCGCCATCGGGTGATCGGTTTCAACACCTATGGCGAGCAATATCATGCGCTGCACGTCAACCAGACGTTCAGTGGGCTGGCGATCGGGCGATGACGGAAACGACCCTTGCTTCCACCGAGGCGGAACTGGCTCAACTGCGCGAAGACAACCGCAAGTTGCGCAAGATCAACGCCGCGCTGATCGATCGGGTGGAACGGTCCAGCGACATGGCCGGCAACGCCTTTTCGATGTTCGAAACCGCGATCACGCTGGAAGCGATGGTGCGCGAGCGGACGACCGAGCTGGAGGACGCGCTGGGCAGGCTTGCCACCGCCAATGCCGACCTCGCCCAGGCCCATGCCAGCGCCGAAGCGGCGCAGGTGCGGCTGCGCGACGCGATCGATTCGATCAACGAAGGCTTCGTGCTGTTCGATGCGGAAGACCGGCTGGTCCTGTTCAACGACGCCTATCTGGGCTTCTGGCCCGAAATCGCCGATCAGTTGCATGAAGGCATGTCGTTCGAGGATGTCGCGCGGCTGGCCGCGGCGCATCACCGCCCCCCCGGATCGGTGGTCGCGCCCGACCGCTGGGTGTCCGACCGGCTGGCGCGCCACAGCGTCGCCGATGGCGGCCATGTCCAGGCGCTGGCGGATGACCGCTGGGTCCAGATCAACGAACTGCGCACCAGCGAGGGCGGGATCGTCGGTATCTATACCGATATTACCGAAGTGAAGGCGGAGGATGCCCGCAACCGCGCGCTGGAACTGGCCGAACGCAATCTGGTGCTGCAATCGACGCTCGACAATCTGTCCGAAGGCGTATGCCTGTTCGATGCGCAAGGACGGGTCGCCGCCTGGAACGAGGCGTTGCAGCATGTGCTCGACCTGCCCGACGACTGGGCGCAGGAAGGCGCCAGCCATGGCGCGCTGCTCGGCTGGTGCCGCGATCGGCTGGGCATGGCGGACGGGGGCTGCCTGGACTGGCGGGGCGACCAGCCCGGCGCGGCCCGCCATGCGCTGGTCGCGGCCGGGGATCGTCATTTCGAAGTCCGCAGCACGGCGCTGGAGCGCGGCGGGCAGGTGATCGGCTTCACCGATGTCACCGACATGCTGCGCGCGCAGGCCGGGCTGCAGGAAACCGCCGAGACGCTGGAGCGTCGCGTCGCCGAGCGCACAGCCGAACTGCGCGCCGAAGTCGCCGAACGGCGCGAGATCGAGGCGCAGTTGCGGGACGCCAAGACGGCGGCGGAGAAGGCGAACCTGTCCAAGACCAGCTTCCTCGCCGCCGCCAGCCATGACCTGTTGCAACCGTTGAACGCCGCCCGGCTTTTCGTCGCGGCGCTGGGCGATCGGCGGCTGGCGCTGCCCACCCGCGCGCTGGTCAACCAGACGTCGACCGCGCTCGATTCGGTCGAGGATCTGCTGGAGGCGCTGCTGGAAATCAGTCGGCTCGATGCCGGCGCGATCCAGCCGGAAATTGGCGACTTCCGCCTCGACACGCTGCTGGGCACGTTGCGGGTCGAATTCGCGCCCGTCGCCCGCGCATCGGGGCTGATGCTGGACATGGCGAACGAACCGCTCTGGGTCCGCTCCGATATCCGACTGGTGCGGCGCATCCTGCAGAATTTCCTGTCCAACGCGCTGCGTTATACCCAGCAGGGATCGGTACGGGTCGATTGCTTGGTCGGCGAACAGGCCATTCGCGTGAGCGTGACCGACAGCGGTCCAGGCATCGCGGCCGACAAGCAGGCGCTGGTGTTCGAGGAGTTCCGCCGGCTCGACACCCGCACCAGCGGCAAGGGGCTGGGCCTGGCCATCGTCAAGCGGGCGAGCGACATGCTGGGCCATCGCGTGACGCTGGAGTCCGCGCCCGGCCGCGGATCGACCTTTGCGATCGAGCTGCCGCTGGGCGAACCGGTAGCGGACCTGGACAACGGGTCGGAGACGATCGGCCGCGACCGCACGATGCGCGGTCTCGACGTGCTGGTCATCGACAATGAACGGGCGATCCAGACGGGGATGCGCACGCTGCTGGGCGGCTGGGGCTGCACCGTGCGGACCGCCGGCGGCTTCGCCGAAGCGACCGGCCTGTTTGCGCCCGGCGAGGCGCCGGACATCATCCTGATCGACTATCATCTCAACGACGGCGAAACGGGCGAAGTCGCGCTCGACCGCCTGCGCGGTCATTTCGCCATGCCGGTTTCCGCCGTCATGATTTCCGCCGATCGCGGCAAGGAGTTGAAGGCGCGGCTCGACGCGCATGGCATCCCGCTGCTCAACAAGCCGGTCAAGCCGGCCCAGTTGCGGGCGTTGCTGCGGACCATGCTCAAATAGGGGCCGCGCAGTCCTCTGGACCTGCCGGGATCAGGCGCTACTAGAGGAAGCGAAGCTGATGCAGGGGGGACGCAATGCATCCGATGCAATTGTTCGAATTGCTGGTCGCCATGCTGCTGGCGATCATCCTGTTGCATTATGCGGCGCACAAGATAGGCCTCCCGCCCGCCGTGGCGCTGCTGACCGGCGGCGCGCTCTTTGCGTTCCTGCCCGGCCTGCCGGTCATCTCGCTCGATCCGGAACTGGTGCTGGTCGTCTTCCTGCCGCCACTGTTGATGGATGGCGCCTGGTTCATCGCCCTGCGCCACCTCCATCGTCACATGCTGGGCATCATCGCCCTGGCGGTGGGCGCGGTGGTCTTCACCACGGTGATTGTGGCGGTGGTGACCCACTGGCTGGTGCCGTCCCTGCCCTGGGCCGCCTGTGCGGCGCTGGGTGCGATCGTCTCGCCACCGGATGCGGTTTCGGCGCGCGCCGTGCTGCAACATGTCCGCCTGCCCCGTCGCCTGTCCATCCTGCTGGAGGGCGAAAGCCTGTTCAACGACGCCAGCGGCCTCGTCCTCTTCCGCTTCGCGATCGCAGCGGGCGTCACCGGGGCGTTCAGCTTGGTGGAGGCGCTGGAAAGCTTTGCGCTGCTGGCGATCGGCGGCGCGCTGGTCGGCGCGGCGGTGGGCATGGCCTGGGTCCGGCTGACGCCGCGGCTGGACGACAAATATCTGATGATCGCTTCGTCCCTCCTCGCGCCATGGGCGTCCTACCTGTTGGCGGAGACGGTCCATGTGTCGGGGGTGATCGCCACGGTCACCACGGGACTCATCTGCGGCTGGTTTCAACATGTCGTGTTTTCCGCCACGGTGCGGATGAACGGCACGGCCTTCTGGGCGGTGATGATCTTCCTGATGGAGGCGTTCGTCTTCCTGCTGATCGGTTCCTCGCTGCGCGGGGTGATCGACCGGGTCGGCGGGTTCCAACTGGTGCTGGCGCAAATGGCCGGGCCGGTGCTGGCGATCCTGATCGCGCTGACGCTCGCGCGCTTCCTCTGGGTGTTCGGGTCCGACGGCGTCACCCGCCTGCTGCGAGCGATGGGCGTGCGCCGCTACACGCCGATTGGTCCGCGATCGGCGGTGGTGCTGGGCTGGGCCGGTATGCGCGGCGTTGTGACGCTGGCAGTGGCGCTGAGTGTGCCGGAGGGCTTTCCCGGCCGCGACTTCATCCTCGTCGCCGCCTTCGCGGTCATCATCGGCACCGTGCTGATCCAGGGAACCACGCTGGGTGCGGTGATCCGGCTGCTGAAGCTGGAGGAACCGGCGAGCGACCGGGCGCGTCTGAGCATGAGCGAGGCGGAAGCCGCCATGGCGCAGGCGCAGGTCCGGGTGGTCGAGGCCCATGCCTATGACGCCGACGGCACATTGCTGCATCCGCGCCTGCTCGACCGATACCAGCGCCATGCGACGTTGTCGGTCACCTATGCAGGCCAGGAAGCGGAACATGCGCACATCCTTCATGCGCATTTCGATCTGGTGCTGATGGCGGTGGCGGCGGGACGGGCCGAATTGCTGCGCCTGCACCGGATCGGGGACATCGACGAACAGACGCTGCACGAACTGGAGCGCGACCTGGACCTGGAGGAAATGAGCGCGCTGTCGGCAAAGGCTTAGGGAGCCGTCCAAACCCGGCTTGAACAGCAGACGGCTCGCCGAATGCGGACCATGAAGAGGACATCAATCCGCGCCGAAATGCACCCGGTTCGCTTTGATGACCGCCTGGGTGCGACTCAAGACGCCCAGCTTCTGGAGGATAGCCGAGACATGCGCCTTGATCGTGGTCATCGACACGTTGAGGTCATGCGCGATCTGCTTGTTGAGACGACCGTTGACCAGATGGCCCAGCACCGTCTTCTGCTGCGGCGTCAGGCTGTCGATGCGGCGGGCGATGTCGTCCTCCTCCGCTGACGGCGTCGCGCCCTCGCCCATCGTTTCGGGCAGGTAGATTTCGCCCGACACGACGCGATGCAAAGCCTCCACGATCGCGCTGCGCTTGAGCGACTTGGGAATGAAGCCTGCGGCGCCGGCGGCCAGCGCCTCCTGCACGATCGAGCGGTCGAACGCGCCCGACACCATCACCACCGGCAGGATCGGGAATCGATCGCGCAGCAGCTTGAGCCCGTCCAGACGGCGCACGTCGGGAATGTTGAGGTCGAGCAGGATCAGGTCGAAATTATCCTGCTTTTCCAGCGTGGCAACGGCCTCTTCCAGTCCGGCCGCTTCGAAAATCTCGATATTGTCGAAACTGATTGCGATCACGCTGCGCAACCCGTCGCGCACCAGGGGATGATCGTCGATGATCAGCACCCGCTCCATCACCGCTTCCCCGCCCATATAAAGCCCCATATCCTGCCCCTGCCCATGATGATCGGACACATCATGGGACGTGGCAAGCCGCAATGCGCCGGGCGGGATGGCCGGGGCCGATTGCGCATAATATCCACGTCCCATGACGATCATTTGCCTGGTTCCTTATTTAGGCAGCTTGAACACCCAAAGGGCGCCGCCTTGGTTGATGTCCTTGAACGACTTGGCGACTTCGCCGCCCCACAGCGGCACCGCGCCGCCCCAGCCGGACATCACCGCCACATATTGTTCGCCATCCTGTTCCCAGGTGACAGGTGATCCGACCACGCCCGACCCGGTCTGGAACTTCCACAATTCCTGGCCGGTCTTGGCGTCGAACGCCTTGAGGAAACCTTCGGGCGTGCCCGTGAAGACGAGGTTGCCGCCGGTCGTCAGAACGCCGCCCCACAAAGGCGCCTTGTTCTTATATTCCCACACGATCTTGCCGGTCTTGGGGTCGATCGCCCGCAATGCGCCGATATGATCCTCCGCGATCGACTTGATGGTGAAGCCCGCGCCCAGATAGGCCGCACCCTTCTTGTAGGCGATGGGCTCGTTCCAGATATCCATGCCCCAGTCGTTGGATGGGATGTAGAACAGGCCGGTATCCTGGCTGTAAGCCATCGGCATCCAGTTCTTGCCGCCCAGGAAGCTGGGCGAGGCGAAGACCGGCTTGCCCTTGCCCTCGCCGGGCGCGGGCGGACGGCCTTCGGGGATGTAATTGGGCTTGCCAGCCTTGTTGAAGCCATTGGCCCAGGTCGTCTGCATGACGAACTTGTTGGCGCTGATGAACTTGCCGTTGGTGCGGTCCAGCACGAAGAAATAGCCGTTGCGGTCGGCCTTCGCGCCCAGCTTCATCGGCTTGCCGTTGATGGTGGCGTCGAAGGGAATGAATTCATTCACCCCGTCGAAATCCCAGCCGTCGTGCGGCGTGGTCTGGAAATGCCATTTGATGACCCCGGTGTCCGGGTCGATCGCCAGCGTGGAGGCGGTGTAGAGATTGTCGCCGGGACGCAGGTGGCTGTTCCACGGCGCGGGGTTGCCGGTGCCGAAGAAGAGCAGGTTGGTTTCCGGGTCATAGGTCCCGCCAAGCCAGGTCGCGCCGCCGCCGCTCTTCCACAGGTCGCCCTGCCAAGTGGCGTTGAGCTTGCCGGTGATGCCGTTATCCTTGCCCTTGAGCGTGCCCATATGGCCTTCGATCACGGGACGATGCCAGATCAGCTCGCCCGTGTTCACGTCGCGGGCTTCCACCGCGCCGACGACGCCGAACTCGCCGCCCGAATTGCCGGTGATGACCATGCCCTTGACGATCAGAGGCGCAGCGGTGGCGCTGTAGCCTTCCTTGTAATCGGCGATCTGCTTGTTCCAGATCACCTTGCCGGTGTTGCGGTTGAGCGCGACCAGACGCGCGTCGAGCGTGGCGAAGATGATCTTGTCGCCATGGATGGCGGCACCGCGATTGACGACGTCGCAGCAGGGCATGATGCCGTCGGGCAGGCGGGCGTCATATTGCCATTTTTCCTCACCTGTGCGGGCGTCGAAGGCGAACAGGCGCGAATAGCTGCCCGTCACATAGATAGTGCCGTCATAGACGAGCGGCTGCGCTTCCTGGCCGCGCTGCTTTTCTCCGCCCAGCGAGGCGGCGAAAGCCGGCACCAGCTTGGACACATTGCTCGTGTCGATCGCCTTCAGCGTGCTGAAACGATGCGCCTGCGGCCCCATGCCATAGGTCAGAACGTCGCCGGTCGATGCCGCGTCGTTCATCAGATCCGCATCGGTCGGCCCTTCAGCCAGCAGCGGTGCGGCGCCAATCGCCAGCGCCATCGCGGCAACGCCCGACAGCGCCCGCATGATCGGTCCCTTCATAACCATCCTCCCTTGTTGAACGGGCGCTCGACGCCCCCCGTTGTCGTGCAGACTATGCTGCGCGGCGGGCGCAGCAATTGAACCTTCGGTCGGCACTCACCCCGCGGCGTTCGCCGGTGTCCAGGTGACGCCATAGCGCGCGAACAGCGCCTTCATCTCGCCGCTGGCGGCCATGGCGGTGGCGATTTCCTCGACCGCATCGCCCAGCGTGCGGCTATTTTCCTTCACCGCCATGCCGATGTCCCAGCCGGGCGAGGCGAAGGCAGGGAGCGGCCCCTTGCGCAGCGCGATCCGGCTGGCGCCATCGCCCGCGCGGTGCAGCCCCTCCTCGATCTGGGCGCGGCTGGCGAGTACGGCGTCGGCCTTGCCCGCCGTCATCGCTTCCACGGCTGCCGATCCGCTGGGATAATGGGCGACATCCTTGGTCAACAGGCCGCCGAAAGATCCGATCAGGTAGAAATCGGGAATGCTGTCCAGCTCGGCCGCCAGCCGCCGCCCGCGCCATTCGGTCGGCATTCCTTCCAGCGCTACCGCCCCCCCCACGCCGGCGAAGGCGAAACTCTCGCGATAATAAGGTGCGACGATCGCGACCTGATCGTTGCGCGCGGCGAAGGTGCGATCGAAAGGAACATGCAGCATGACGTCGCCCGGCGTGAAGCCCAGCAGACCGCCCTTCCATACGCCGTTGCGCAGATCGTCGTCGGCGCTTTCGTCCGCCACGAGTTCCGCCACGTCGGCGCGGACGCCCAGTTTTCCGGCGATCGCCTGCGCCAGGTCGACGTCGAGGCCGACGAGCTTGCCCCCCTCCTCCCACGACCAGGGTCGGTTATCCTTGTAGACGACCACCCGCAACGTGCCGAGCGCCTTGACCTTTGCCAGCGGCGCGGCGTCGCTGCGACCCGGCAACAAGCCCAGCGCCAGCGCCGCCCCTGCCCCGCCCATCCATGCGCGACGGCTGAGCATCGGGATCAGCCTTCGTGCTTGGTTTCGAGCCAGGCGCGGATCGCCCAGCCGGCCTTCTGCCCCAATACGTCGCCGAAAGGCGGCATATAGACCTTGCCGTCATGGCTGGAGCCGTGGCGGAAGCGTTCCGCGAACCACTGGTCGCCCGACTCGCCCGCCTCCAGATAGCGCAGGTCGGGGGCGATGCCGCCGCTTTCCGCGTCCAGACCATGGCAGCGCGCGCAATTCTGGCCATAGGCCGACTGGCCGATCTCGATCGCCTTGGCGTTGCCGCTATAGGGGTTCTTTTCCAGCCAGGCGTCGCCGATTTCCGGCAGCGCGGACGTATCGACGGCTTGCGGCGTCACGTCGCCATGCGCCAGCAATGCGCTTGTCGCGGTCATGCCCAGCGTAGCGATGGCGCCCAGCAATGCGACCCTACCCAATATCTTCATTATATCCTCACCCGGTCGGTTTTCCCCTGATGGCCGCCAGTGTAGGCAAGGGCGGGCCGCGTCCCCATTGGCCATTGGTACAATCCCGTAGCGAGAGGGCTGCGGATAGACCGTTGGGAGAAGATTAGGGGCAGGAGGCGGGTATGAAGCGCATCATCATGGCAGGGTTGATATTAGTGCCTGCCGTCGCGCAGGCCGAAACCCTCTATGTCTCCAATGAGCGCGGCGACAGCGTCAGCGTGATCGACGCCGCGTCGGGTACGGTGACGGCGACCTGGCCGGTGGGCGGCCGGCCGCGCGGCATCACGGTGTCGAAGGACGGCAAATATCTCTATCTTTGCGCCAGCCTGGACCATGCGGTGCAGGTGATCGACCGGGCGAGCGGCAAGGTGGTGGCGGAGCTGCCGTCCGGGCAGGACCCGGAACAGTTTTTCCTGTCGCGCGACGGCACGACCCTGTTCGTCGCCAATGAAGATGACGCCGCGCTGACCGCGATCGACCTCGCCAGCCGCACCGTCGCATTCCAGGTCGATGTCGGCGGCGAGCCGGAGGGGGTGGCGCAAAGCCCGGACGGCCAATGGGTGGTCGTCACGTCCGAAGAAGATAATCTCGTCAACTGGATCGACATCAAGGCCAAGGCGATGGTCGCCGAAACCCCGGTCGACCTGCGCCCCCGCCATGTCGAATTCACCGCCGACGGCAAGCAACTATGGGTCGCGGCGGAAGTCGGCGGCACGGTGCAGATCATCGACACCGCCAGCCGGCAGGTGGCCGAAACGCTGCGCTTCGCTATTCCCGGCATCCCCGACCATCGCATCCTGCCCTGCGGCATACGCTTCACCCCCGACGGCAAGACCGCCGTCATCGCGCTGGGCCGGGCCGACCATGTCGCGCTGGTCGATGTCGCGACCCGCAAGGTGCGGGCCTATGTGCCGGTCGGCAAGCGCGTCTGGCATGTCGCGATCAGCGCCGACGGGACGCGCGCCTATGCCGCCAATGGCCTTTCGGACAATGTCAGCGCGATCGACCTGGCCAAGGGCGCGGTGACCCAGACCATCGCGGTCGGTGCAGCGCCGTGGGGCATCGCCGCCGCGCCCTGATTCGCCTCCTGTCCGAAGGGACGAGAACCTAAGTCCAATTTCTCGGTTCCCCCATCCGTCCCACTCTCCGCCCCAGCCGGACACAAGTCGGCGATATACAGGGAGGATGATAATGAAGGGGACGTTGCGCCTGATGAGCGCGGCTGGAGCATTGATGCTCGCCGCCACCGCGGCGCCGGCCATGGCCGGAACCACCGCGGATCTGCTGAAGCGGCTGCACGAAAAGGGCATCCTGACCGATGATGAATATCAGGAGTTGGCGAAGGGTCAGACCGCCGAGGCGGCGCAGACAGCCGCGGCCCCTGCCCCGGCGGTGACCCCCGACGCATCCGGGGGGGCGGGCTATGTGCGCATGACCGACAGTGGCGTGGGTCTCCAGATTGGCGACGTGACGCTGAAATTCTCCGGCTCGGTCAACGGCTTCTACGTCCATGACAATGGCGATACGCCCAGCGCCACAACCACGGTGACCGGCGGTGTCGCGACCGTGGGCGGCAGCAGTTCGGCCGTCCGCAACGGCCTGCTCCCCGGCTTCCTGAAAGTGGAAGCCTCAACCAGCCTGGACGGCTGGGACGTGGGCGCCCATTTCGGCATGTATCCCGGCATCAATTCGGTCAATTATGCGGCCGGCGGCGGCGCCAACAGTGCCGGCAATCCCCGCGCGCTGCAAACCGCGGGCATCGACTTTCGCCAGACCTATCTGACCTTCGGTCGCGCCGGCTTCGGCGAGGTGAAGATCGGCCGCGACATCGGCCTGTTCCAGTCCGAATCGATCCTCAACGACATCACCCTGCTGTCGTCGGGCACACCTGCGGGCAATGTCGCCCCCTCCAACACGACGCTCGGTCGTATCGGCACCGGCTATATCTACACCGACTTCCAGCCGCAGATCACCTATACCACACCCAGTTTCAGCGGCTTCACCGCCAGTGTGGGCATATTCGAACCCTTGTCCTCGCTGACGGGGCCGGCCGAGACTAACAAGCAGCCGGGCTTCCAGGCGAAATTCGTCTATGACGGCAAGTTCGGTGACGTCGGCACCCGCCTGTGGGTGTCGGGCGTGACGCAGAAGCATAATGTCGATGCCGGGCCGGACTATACCGGCTGGGGCTGGGACGCAGGCGCGAAGGTCACGTTCGGGCCGGTCACGGTGGTCGGCACCTATTATGACGCATCGGGACTGGGCACCACCGCGCTCAACCTGTTCGACACTGATGGCCTGGGCAACAAGCGCGACAGCCACGGCTTTTACCTGCAGGGGTTGGCCACGTTCGGCAAATTCTCGGTCGGCGGCAGCTATGGCGAAAGCAATCTCGACTACGCCACTATCGCCGATGCGCTGGCCAATCCGACGCTGGTCGACAAGAATAGCAGTTGGGTCGGTCAGGTCCGCTACGGCCTCAACAGTTGGGTGACGCTGCTCGGCGAATATGTGAACAGCCGGTCGGAAGCGCATAACGGTAATCGGGCGACGTCGGACGCCATCGCGGCGGGAGCGATTCTCTTCTTCTGACGCGTCATGTGACCAAAGGACCAATGTCATGGGGCGGGGGCTGCATCCTAATAGGGTGCAGCCCCTTTCCATTTGCAAAAGGCATGGAAAATAAGGAGAGGGGCGTCGAGGGGATCGCCATGAAAATTTTCATTCTGCCCGCTATCTTGCTGTCCGTACCCACAGCCGCCTTGGCCCAGGCGCCCGATGATGCGCCGGGCGACTCATCGCAGATCATCGTCACCGGCGCGGGGTTGGACCTGCCGCCCGGCACGCCGGCTTATGGGTCGGTGGTGATCGACCGGCAGCGGCTGCTCGACAGCGCATCGGGGCGGATAGAAAGCGTGCTGGGCGATGTCGCGGGCTTCCAGCAATTCCGCCGGTCGGACAGCCGATCGTCAAACCCGTCCAACCAGGGCGCGACCTTGCGCGCGCTGGGCGGCAATGCATCGAGCCGGACGTTGATGCTGCTCGACGGCGTGCCGATCGCCGATCCCTTCTTTGGCTATATCCCGTTCAGCGCGCTGGCGCCCGAACGCCTGTCCGTAGTCCGCGTCACCCGCGGCGGCGGCATCGGCGCCTTCGGCGCAGGTGCGGTCGCCGGGACGATCGAACTGGCCAGCGCGACGCGCGCGCAACTGCCCGATTTTTCCGCCAGCGCCTTCTATGGCAGCCGCGATTCGACCGAAGTCTCCGCCGGACTGACCCAGGATCTGGGCGGCGGCTATGTCTCGCTGTCGGGCCGCTGGGACCGGGGCGACGGATTCCAGACCACGCCCGGGGATCAGCGCGTCGCCGCCACCGTGCCGGCCGCCTATGACGGCTGGTCGACCAATCTCCGTGCGGTCGCCCCGATTGCCGCCACGTCGGAACTGCAATTCCGCGCGACCCTGTTCGAGGATAACCGCACGCTACGCTTCGCCGGGGCCGACAGCATGAGCCAGGGGCAGGACGCCAGCATCCGCTATATCAATCGCGGCGCGTGGCAGGTCGATGCGCTGGCCTATATCCAGGCGCGCAACTTCTCCAACATCGTCATCTCCTCGTCGACCTTCCGCAAATCGCTGGACCAGCGCAACACGCCCTCCACCGGCATCGGCGGCAAGATCGAAATCCGGCCGCCGGTCGGCCCGGACCATGTGCTGCGGCTGGGCGTCGATACGCGCTTCGCCACCGGCGACATGTATGAGGACGCCTATAACGCCAATATTGCCACCAATCCGCGCACCTTCCTGCGCCATGCCGGCGGCGACCAGTGGACGAGCGGCATCTTTGCCGAGGATGACTGGACGCCGGAAGGTCTTGGGGGCCGGCTGGTTTTGACGGGCGGGGCGCGCGCCGATCGCTGGTCGATCCGCAATGGCTTCTACAAGGAGGTCAATGCCACCACGAGCGCCGTGTCCAAGGATTTCGGCTATGCCGACCGGTCCGCCTGGGAAATGTCCGGCCGGGTCGGCGCGCTCTATCATGCGAGCGACGCGATCGCGCTGCGGGCGGCCGCCTATAGCGGCTTCCGCCTGCCGACGCTCAATGAACTTTACCGGCCGTTCGTCGTCTTTCCGGTCACCACGCGCGCCAACGAAGCACTCGAGCCGGAAAAATTGAAAGGCGCCGAAGCCGGCATCGATCTGACCCCGGCCAAGGGCGTCACCTTGTCCGCCACCGCTTTCTACAATCGGCTGGACGACGCCATTGCCAATGTCACCATTTCAGCGGACGGGAACACGCGCCAGCGCCAGAATGTGAATCGCGTCGTGGCGAAGGGCATCGAACTCACGGCCAGCGCCCATGTCGATGATTTTAGCGTCTCTGCTTCCTATGCTTATAGCCACAGCATTGTGCACGCGCCGGGTGCGCTATTCGACGGATTGTCCCCTGCACAGACGCCGCGCCACGCCGCCAGCGGAACAATAGCATGGGCGCCGGCCCATGGTCCGTCATTATCGACGACATTGCGTTATACATCCAAGCAATATGAGGACGATCTGCACAAAGACGTGCTGCCCGACGCCATCACCTGCGACGCCATCGCGCGCCTGCCGATCGGCCATGGCGTCAGTCTGGTGGCGCGGGGCGAAAATCTGTTCGATGAACGGGTCGTTACGCGGCAGGTGACGACCAACGGCATCCCGTCCACAGACCTGGGTACGCCGCGCACGCTGTGGATCGGCGTCAGCTTCGGGGGCTGACACGATTCGGGCGATCCTGCTCCCCACGGCTTTACTGTTGGCAAACCTGGTCGCCTTCGCCCTCTTTAGCATGGACAAGCGGCGCGCCCGGCTGGGGCTGCGCCGCTTGTCCGAACGCACGCTGCTCTTATGGGCGCTGGCGGGCGGGTCGGCGGGTGCGCTCGTCGGTCGGCGGCTGTTTCGCCACAAAACGCGCAAGCAGCCCTTCTCGACCCTGTTGTGGCTGATCGTCGCGGCGCAGGCGATGGCGGCCGCCGCCTGGGCAATGCGTTGATCGTCGGATGTCCGGGGGAGAAATGGTGCTGCCGGTGAGGATTGAACTCACGACCTCAGCCTTACCAAGGATGCGCTCTACCACTGAGCTACGGCAGCACTCTATTTCTGTCCCGAGGCGCCGTTCGCGCTTCGGAGGCCGGGCCTATGGCCGCCCCCCGGCCTGATGTCAAGGCGGGTTGCGGCCGAGTACGCATTTTGCTTAAGCCCATGGCATGGCTGAAACGCAGGACGAGAAAAAGACAAGGCTGGCGCAGGCGCTGCGCGACAATCTGCGCCGGCGCAAGGCCCAGACGCGCGAGGCTTCGCGGGAGGGCGCAACGCCGCCTCCCGCCGAAGACCCCAAGGACTGATGCTTAGAGCGGCGCGCAGGCGGCCTTCAGCCAGACCAGCGCATCGCCCTCCAGTTGCGGGCCGACCAAGTCCAGCACCGCTGCATGATAGGCGTCGATCCAGGCGCGCTCCTCGCTGCTCAGCAGGTCGATGGAGATGAGGGCGCGGTCGATCGGCGCGAAGGTCAGCGTCTCGAAACCGAACATGGCCTTTTCCGCGCCGGGCACCGTGCGTTCCTCGACCAGCACCAGATTCTCGATGCGGATGCCATATTCGCCAGTCTTGTAATAACCCGGCTCGTTGGAGAGGATCATGCCCGCGACCAGCGGCTCGTCCCCGCCGCCGAAGGTGGCGATCCGCTGCGGCCCTTCATGCACCGACAGGAAGCTGCCGACGCCATGGCCGGTGCCATGGGCATAATCCAGACCTTCGGCCCAGAGATATTGCCGCGCCAGCACATCGAGCTGGCCGCCCCGCGTCCCCTTCGGAAAGATCGCGCGGGCGAGCGCGACATGGCCCTTGAGGACCAGGGTGAAGCGGCGGCGCATTTCGTCGGTCGGCGTGCCGATCGCCAGTGTGCGGGTGACGTCGGTGGTGCCGTCGCGATACTGTCCGCCCGAATTGACCAGATAGAGGCTGTTCAGCTCGATCGGGCGATTGGTCTTTTCCTCGGCGCGATAATGGACGACGGCGCCGTTCGGCCCCGCGCCGCTGATCGTGTCGAAGGACAGGTCCTCCAGCAGGCCGGTCTCCTTGCGGAATGCCTCCAGCCGGTCGGAGGCAGACAGTTCGGTCAGGCCGCCCTTGGGCGCTTCGACCGAAACCCAATGCAGGAAGCGGCTGAGCGCCGCGCCGTCGCGTGCCTGTGCAGCTTTATGCCCCGCAATTTCGATGTCGTTCTTGATCGCCTTGGGTAGCACGGCCGGATCGCGCAGCGACAGCACGGTCGCGCCGCCTTGGTCCAGCCCGGTGAAGATCGCGGCCACCGCCCGCTCGGGGTCGGCGACGACGGTCTTGCCGGCGAAATCCTGGAGCGCAGCGGCGAAGGTCTCAGCGTCCAGGACACGCACCGCATTGCCCAGATGCTGAGCGACGGCCTCGTCCATTTTTTCCGGGGCGACGTAGAGGTCGGCGGTCGCGTCGGCATGGACGATGGCATAAGCGAGCGCGACCGGCGTGCGATCCACGTCCTTGCCCCGGATGTTGAAGGTCCAGGCGATCGAATCGAGGGCGGAGAGGACGACGGCGTCGGCCTTTTTCGACACCAGCCAGTCGGCCATGGCGGCGCGTTTCTCCGCAGCCGACCGGCCGGCGAAGCGGTCGCCATGGACAACCAGCTTGGCGTCGCTGCGCGCCGGCCGATCGGGCCAGACGGCGTCGACCGGGTTGGTGTCCACCGCCACCAGTTCCGCGCCCTTCTCGGCCAGCGCCTGCGTCGCCTGTTCCACCCAGGCGCGGGTGTGGAGCCAGGGATCGTAGCCGATCCGCGCGCCCTGGCCGGCATGATCCTTCAGCCAGGCGGCGATGGAGGTCTGCGGCACGCTTTCATATTGCCAATGGGCGCCGTCCACCTGCTCGCGCACTTGCAGCGTATAGCGGCCGTCGACGAAGATCGCGGCTTCCTGCGGCAGCACCACGGCGCTGCCTGCCGACCCCTGGAATCCGGTCAGCCAGGCGAGCCGCTGCGCATAGGCGCCGACATATTCGCTCATATGCTCGTCGGTCAGCGGCACCACGAAACCATCGAGCTTCTGGCGCACCAGTTGCGCGCGCAGGGCCTTCAGGCGGTCTTCATAACTGGACATCACAATTCCCTTGGATCATGTCGGGCCTCTTGCGTCGGCCATAATGCCGACAACATAGAGGGGCGAGCACGCTTATTCCAGCGCATGACCCCGTCTGGACCATGGATAGTTAATGACCGATCAAATGCAGTCCCCCCTTCTGCCCCCCGTCGCCGAGCGCCGTCCGCACAGCGTCACGCATCATGGCGTCACGGTGGACGATCCCTGGGCATGGCTGCGCGATCCCAATTATCCCGACGTCGAGGACAAGGATGTGCTGGCCTATCTGGAGGCGGAGAACGGCTGGTTCGACGGCGCGATGGCGCCGCACAAGCCGCTGCTCGACACGCTGTTCGCCGAGATGAAGGGGCGCATCAAGGAAGACGACCAGTCGGTGCCGCAGAAGGATGGCGACTATGTCTATTGGCGCGCCTTCGAAACCGGCGCGCAATATCGCAAATGGTATCGCAGGCCCGTTGCCGGTGGCGACGACCAGTTGATCCTGGACGAACCCGCTCTGGCGGAGGGGCATGACTATTTCCGGCTGGGCGCGATGTCGGTCAGCCCTGATGGCCGCTATCTCGCCTACGCGATCGACACCAATGGCTCGGAACGGTTCGAGGCGCGGATCAAGGACCTGTTTTCGGGCAACATCCTGCCGGAGGTAATCCCCGACACATTGTCGTCGCTGGTGTGGACGGCGGACAGCAAGGGGCTGCTCTATGGCCTGGCGAACGAGAATTGGCGGACCGACAACGCCCGGCTGCACTGGCTGGGCCAGGATGTCGCGAGCGACGTCGAGCTGTTCCATGAGGATGATGAGGGGTTCCGGGTTTCGATCGGCCTCACCTCCTCGGAAAAATGGATCGTCGTCGCGACCGGCGACCATGTGACCAGCGAAGCCTGGCTGATTCCGTCGGATGATCCCACGGCCACGCCGCTACTGGTCGCGGCGCGCCAGCCCGGCCGCGAATATGATGTCGATGAGCATGAGGGCACGCTCTACATCAAGACCAACGACAACCATCCCAATTTCCGGCTGGTGAAGGCGACGCTGGACGCGCCCGACCGGTGGGAGGAAGTGATCGCGCCCGACGCCCATTTCTACCTGACCGACTTCACCCTGTTCAAGAGCTTCTACGTCACCGAAGGGCGGCAGGACGGGCTCGACCAGATCGAGCTGCGCGATTATGCGACGCACACGCCCAAGCGCATTCCCTTCCCCGAAGCGAGCTATTCCGCGTCGCTAGACGACAATCCCGAATATGACGTGACCAAGCTGCGCATCGGTTATGAATTGATGGTCACGCCCGACACCATCTATGATTATGATCTGGCGACCGGCGCGCTCGATGTTCTGAAGATGCAGGAAATTCCGTCGGGCTATGACGCCAGCCGCTACGCCACCGAACGGCTGATGATCGCGGCGCGGGATGGCACGCAGATCCCGGTGTCGATCGTCTACCCCGCCGACATGCCCCGCGACGGCAGCGCGCCGCTGCATCTCTATGGCTATGGCGCCTATGGGCTGGCGATGGAGCCAGGCTTTTCCACCAGCCGGCTGTCGCTGCTCGATCGCGGCTTCGCCTTTGCGCTGGCGCATATTCGCGGCGGCGATGACCTGGGCCAGCAATGGTATCTGGATGGGAAGCTGGACAAGCGGGTCAACACATTCACCGATTTCGTGGACGTGGCGAAGGGGCTGATCGACCTGGGCTATACATCCAAGGGCCGGATCAGCATTTCGGGCGGGTCGGCCGGTGGCGAGTTGATGGGCGCGGTGGTCAATAGCGATCCCGACCTGTGGGGCGCGGTGGTGGCGCATGTGCCCTTCGTTGACGTGCTCAACACCATGCTGGACGAAACGCTTCCCTTAACGCCGGGCGAGTGGCCCGAATGGGGCAATCCGATCGAGGACGAGGCCGCGTTCCATACGATCCAATCCTACGACCCCTATACTCATGTCAGCGCGCAGGCCTATCCGCCGCTGATGGTGACGGCCGGGCTGAACGACCCGCGCGTCACCTATTGGGAGCCGGCGAAGTGGGTGGCGAAGCTGCGCGCGACCAAGACGGACGACAATATCTTGCTGCTCAAGACCAATATGGGTGCAGGCCATGGCGGCAAATCGGGGCGGTTCGAAAGCCTGCACGAGACGGCCGAAGAGTTCGCCTTCATCCTGTGGCAATTGGGCATCGAGGGGTGAAGGCAACGCCTTTCTTCCGGTCGGGTTGAGCCTGTCGCAGCCCGGCACTTTCTTCAAGGATGCCCTGCGACAGGCTCAAGGCGAACGGAGTAAGGTTATGGCGTCCAGTTTCACCAAGTCCTTCACCGCATTACCCGAACATATCGATGTTCTGGGCCATGTGAACAATGCCGTCTGGGTCCAGTGGATGGAGCAGGTGTCGGTCGAACATTGGATGACGCACGCCCTGCCCGCCCATGTCGACGCCTATATCTGGGTCGTGACCCGGCATGAGGTGGATTATCGCGGCAATGTGACCGAAGGCGAGACCGTGACGGCGCGGACCTGGATTCCCGATCCGCCGCGCGGCGCGCGTTTCGACCGGTTGATCGAATTCATCGGGCCGGATGGCAAGGTGAAGGTCGCCGCCCGATCGACCTGGGCGATGATAGACAAGGGAACGGCAAGATTGATGCGAGTGCCTGCTGAAGTGGCAGCACCTTTCCTTAACCTCAGATAAAGGAACTACTGACAAGACCGGGACGTTTCTCCGCCCGTCATGCACAATGACAGGAGAATAAAATGCATAATCATTTCGGGTCCACCCTGCGTGGTTTTCTTGCTGCGTCCGCCCTTGTCCTGACGGCTACTCCCGCTTTCGCCGGTGACGAGGAACGGGCACTTGCTGCGATCGCGCAGGCCCAGGGCAAGATCAACGCCGCCCAGCGCCTGCCCACCACCAATCCCGCCACGCCTGAACTGCTGGCCAAAGCGCAGTCATCGCTGCGGCTGGCCCAGGAAAGCTACAAGAGCGGCAAGGAACAGGCCGCAATCAAGTCCGCCGTCGAGGCGCAGCAATATGCCGACACGATGATCGGCGAGAGCCAGCAGCAATCCAATATGGACGCGCAGGCGCAGGCGCAGGCGACCGTCGATGCCCAGGCCGAGGCCGGCGCCGCCAATGCCCGCGCCGACGCCGCAGAGCGGGCAGCCGCCTCCGCCGCCGCCGATGCCCAGGCAGCGCGCAACGCCGCCGCCCTTGCCGCGGCCACGCCGGCCACCACCACCGTGACGACCGAAACGGTCAAGCCGGCCGCGGCGCGGAGTACCGCGCCCAGACGCAAGGTCGTGCGCAAGACGACCACCACCGCGCCCCGCACCTCGGTCGCCGAACGAACGACGACCACGGTCACCACGCATAATTGACCGGCAGAACCGACCTGATGACGCCCTCTCGATCAAAGGATCAGGAGGGCGTCACGACCTCGAACATATCCGCGATGCCCGGCTCGCTTGGCATCGTCTCCCGCTCCGCCGCCTGACGCGCCCACATGAGCGCATAAAGACCGTCGGCCCGGACCAGATCGGCATGGCGGCCGCGTTCCACGATCACGCCCTTGTCGAGCACGATGGTCTCGTCCGCATCGACCACGGTCGAGAGGCGATGCGCCACCACCAGAGTCGTGCGCTGACGACTGATGTCGCGCAATACGGTCTGGATTTCCGTTTCGGTACGGCTGTCGAGCGCGCTGGTCGCTTCGTCCAACACCAGCACCGGCGGGTCTTTGAGCAAGGTGCGGGCGATCGCGACGCGCTGTTTCTCGCCGCCCGACAATTTGAGGCCGCGTTCGCCGACGCGGGTGTCATAGCCCTTGGGCAGGCTGAGGATGAAGTCGTGGATCGACGCCGCCTTCGCCGCGGCCTCTATCTCTTCCTGGGTCGCGCCTTCGCGGCCATAGCCGATATTATAGCCGACCGTGTCGTTGAACAGCACCATGTCCTGCGGCACGATGCCGATCGCGGAGCGCAGCGAATGCTGGGTGACCTGTGCGATGTCCTGCCCGTCGATCGACACCTGGCCCGACTGGATATCGTAGAAGCGGAACAGGATGCGGGCGATGGTGGATTTGCCCGCACCGGACGGGCCGACGATCGCCAGTGTCTTTCCGGCTGGGACGGTAAAGCTGACATCGTGCAGGATTTCGCGTTCCGGGTCGTAGCCGAAGCGGACATGATCGAAACGGACAGCGCCGCCATGGGCTTGCAGATCGCGGGCATCGGGGGCGTCGGCAATCTCCTGCGGCGTGTCGATCAGCTTGTACATCGCCTCCATGTCGATCAGCCCTTGGCGGATGGTGCGATAGACCATGCCGAGCAGGTCGAGCGGGCGGAAAAGCTGCGACAAAAGCGTATTGACCAGCACCACGTCGCCGGTGGTGAACTGCCCGCGGCTCCAGCCCCAGACGGTATAGGCCATGGCCCCTGCCATCATCAGGTTGGTGATGAGCGACTGGCCGATATTGAGCCAGGCGAGGCTGTTCTCGCTCTTGACCGCCGCATGGGCATAGCGGCGCATCGCCGTGCCGTAGCGGGTGGCTTCGCGCTGTTCGGCGCCGAAATATTTGACCGTCTCGAAATTGAGCAGGCTGTCCACAGCATGGGCGACGGCATTGGTGTCCATATCCACCATGTCACGGCGCAACTGGTTACGCCATTCGGTGACGGTGCGGGTGAAGAGGATGTAGAGCGCCACCATGACCACGGTCGCGACGACCAGACCGGGGCCGAACTTGACGAAGAAGATGACGCAGACCGCAGCCAGTTCCAGCACGGTCGGCGCGATGTTGAACAGCAGGAAATAGAGCATCGTGTCGATGCTCTTGGTGCCGCGCTCCACGATCTTGGTGACGGCGCCGGTGCGGCGGTCGAGGTGGAAGCGCAGCGACAGGCGATGGAGATGCACGAACACATCGTCCGCCAGCCGCCGCCCCGCCTCCTGCCCGACCTTTTCGAACACCGCATTGCGGAGGTTGTCGAACAGGACGCTGCCAAAGCGTGCGCCAGCATAGACCGCGACCAGCGCCATGGCGAGACCGACGGCCGGCTCCAGTCCCGGCGCCATCCGGTCGATCGCGGCCTTGTAGGCGAAGGGCATGGCGAGGCTGACGACCTTCGCCAGCAAGACCAGCCCCATGGCGAGCGCCACCCGGCGGCGCAGCGCGGCTGAGTTTGCTGGCCAGAGATAGGGGAGGAAGCGGCGCAAGGTCGCCCAGATGGGCGGGATCGGCGCGGAGGAAGCGGTATCGGGGGGCATTGGCCGCATGTAGGCGCAATGGCGCGGCAATCCAATGGGATGATCCAGCCATCGGAACGGTACTGATCGCGCCTGCGCCGTGGCGGCAGGACGCGCTGTCGGAACAAAGCGACGCCTCCCCCCTTTTCCTTTGCGGCGACGCGAGGCATGGTGGGTGCATCGCGGCGCATCGCAGGAGGCAAGGCAGGCGCATGTTCGGGTCATTATGGAATCGGATTTTCGGAAACAAAGCCGATCGCCCGGAACCCAAAGCGTCGCAACCCGCGCTGGAGGCCAGTTACGACCCGGTCGCCGCGCTGCGCGATCTGGTGCGGCGCGACGTCGCGGGCGGCTTTTTCGACGACGACGCGATATTGACCAATGCGAACGACATGTTCGAGGAGGAACTGCCCCGGCCGCTGCTGCGGGTCGAGGCGTCGGCGGCGTTGCGCGCGGCGCTGGCCGAACATCGCGCCGCCGAACAGGGCTGGTCCGACACGACCGATTGCGACCGGCTGGATGCCGCTTTCGCCGCGCTGGAGGAACAGGGCGTGGTCGCGCGGCAGAATTTCACCTGCTGCGGCACATGCGGCGCGACCGAAATCTGGGACGAGATCGAGGCTGCGCAGGAGGAAGGCGTGGCGGTGGAGGGCTATGCCTTTTTCCACATGCAGGACACCGAGTCCGCCGTGGAAGGCCATGGCCTCTATCTGAACTATGGCGCGTGCGAACAGGGCGAGGATGGGGCGATCGCGATCGGCCATCGTATCGTCGCCGCGCTGGAAGCGCAGGGCCTGAGCACCGGATGGGACGGGCGGCTGGAGCAGCGGATCAGCGTGGCGCTGGACTGGAAGAAGCGGCGCGGCGTGCGGGTGCTGGAAGGCTGATTGCACGCCGCAGCCACATATGTAGGTGACAGGCCCAAGAGATAGGGCGAAGTTCACACCATTGTCGGGCTTTTCGGGTCGAAGCGCTCCCAAGGCGTCTGCAAGGCGCGCCCGAAGCGTCACCGACGCGCCCCCAAAGCGCCCCTTCCTATCGTCGGCCGGGCGACGCCTGCCCCATGATCGATGGATAATGGCCGGGCCATCAATTGGTCATGCAGCATCAGCGCCTCATCCCAGTTCCGGTCGAACTCCGTTCCGGCAAGGCGGCGGCGCAGCCGATGCGCGCTGGACGGCGACAGGCCCACCGCGCGCGCGGCATGGCGCACGCTGCCGGTCTGTAGCAAGGTGCCGAGAAAGGACGCCTGCAACGCGGGCGTCCAGCGGGCGCGGCGTTTTGGGGCGGGGCCGGCGGGCGGATTGGGGAGAGGCTGCTGTTCCATCCATCAGGATGGATCAGAGGATTTCCTAATAGGAAAGGGGTGATGCAGCGGGGGCGAGATGCTGACGGAACCAGTCGGTGAGTTGCTGTTCATTCACATCCCCGGCGGCGAACGCCAGCATGGTGCGGGTGGCGTCGGCCGGATCGAAGGATAGAGTGACCTGATTGAGCGCGAGGAAAAGACGCGCCAATACCCAGCCGGTGCGCTTATTGCCATCGACGAACGGATGATTGCGCACCACGCCAAAGGCATAGGCTGCCGCAAGATGGCAGAGATCACCCTGCCCATAGGTCCATTGATTGACCGGGCGGGCGAGCGCGGATTCCAGCAGACCGTCGTCGCGGACACCGGCGCCGCCGCCATGTTCGGCCAACTGCCGATCATGGATCGCCAAAGCCACAGCTTTTTCAATCCAGATCGGCTCCAGGCGGTCATCCTCCACCTGCATCATGGGCGCTTACTTCGCCAGCACGCGCAATATGTCGCGATCCTCGCGCATGATCTGTTCGGCGAGCGTCATTTTGATTTCGAAGTCGGGATCGGCTGCCGTCAGGCGAACGCCATCCGGCGCATCGGTGACGTAAAGCGTGTCACCCGGCCCCACGCGAAGCTGCGCCAGCAACTCCTTGGGGAGGATGACCCCGGCGCTGTTGCCGATCTTCGTGATTTTGAGGGGCATGTTCATACGAGAGTTATAACAGACTTCGTGCCGATCCTCAATCCGGGTCGATCTGATCCCCTAAGCCAGCCTGACGAAGCCGTTCCGCCCAATCGGAACCGCAATTGCGGGCGCGGATGCAGTCGACTTCGCTGACATGCATCGCATCCATCATGCGCGACAATTCTTCGTCCGTTTGAGGCTGACGTGCGACATAGCAGTGGGAATATGATCCGTCCGGCGGCCATGCCAAAAGGTCGGGCGCCACATCCTCCCATACACCGCAGGATATGCAGCACCCATCCTCCACATAGAAGATGCCCGGCACATTAGCCGGATGCGGCGGCAGCGGCGTGTAAATCGGTTTCACCGAAACTTTGTGGGTGAGCCGCGACAAAAGTTCACCCAACCAACCTAAGGTCATAGGCCGCGTCCCTCAATCATGCTCCCTGCCGCCAGCACCCATATAGAGTTCGCTGCCGCTGTCCTTGAAGACCTTGCTCATCTCTTCCATGCCCTTGAGCGCGGCGGCCTTGCTGGCGGCGGCGGTTTCTGCGCCGGTGGGGCCGGTGGCGATGAAGCCTTCGACATTCTGGTTCTGTTTGGCGGCGAAGTCGCGGACGTCCTGACTGATCTGCATGGAGCAGAATTTGGGGCCGCACATCGAGCAGAAATGCGCGCTCTTCGCGCCTTCGGCCGGGAGCGTCTGGTCGTGATATTGCTCCGCCGTTTCGGGGTCGAGGCTGAGGTTGAACTGGTCGCGCCAGCGGAATTCGAAGCGGGCGCGGCTGAGCGCGTCGTCGCGGACCTGCGCGGCCGGGTGCCCCTTGGCCAGGTCGGCGGCGTGGGCGGCGAGCTTGTAGGTGACGACGCCGACCTTCACATCGTCGCGGTCGGGCAGGCCCAGATGCTCCTTGGGCGTGACGTAGCAGAGCATCGCCGTGCCGTACCAGCCGATCTGCGCCGCGCCGATGCCGCTGGTGATGTGGTCATAACCCGGTGCGATGTCGGTGGTGAGCGGCCCCAATGTGTAGAAGGGCGCTTCGCCGCAGACCTGGAGCTGCTTTTCCATATTCTCCTTGATCTTGTGCATCGGCACATGGCCCGGCCCTTCGATCATGACCTGCACATCCTGTTTCCAGGCGCGGTGGGTCAGTTCGCCCAGCGTGTAGAGTTCGGAGAATTGCGCTTCGTCATTGGCGTCGGCGATCGATCCGGGGCGCAGGCCGTCGCCCAAGGAATAGGCGATGTCATAGGCCTTCATGATCTCCGTGATCTCGTCGAAATGATCGTAGAGGAAGCTTTCCTTGTGATGGGCGAGGCACCATTTCGCCATGATCGATCCGCCGCGCGATACGATTCCGGTGACGCGCCTGGCCGCCATCGGGATATAGGCGAGGCGCACGCCCGCATGGATGGTGAAATAATCGACGCCCTGCTCGGCCTGCTCGATCAGCGTGTCGCGGAAAATCTCCCAGGTCAGGTCTTCGGCGACGCCGCCGACCTTTTCCAGCGCCTGGTAGATGGGGACGGTGCCGATCGGGACGGGCGAGTTGCGCAGGATCCATTCGCGCGTGTCGTGGATGTTGCGCCCGGTGCTGAGGTCCATCACCGTGTCCGCACCCCAGCGGATCGACCAGACCAGCTTGTCGACTTCGCTCGCCACGTCGGACGCGACGGCGCTGTTGCCGATATTGGCGTTGATCTTGACCAGGAAATTGCGGCCGATCGCCATCGGCTCGGATTCGGGATGGTTGATGTTGTTGGGGATGATGGCGCGGCCGCGGGCGATTTCGTCGCGGACGAATTCGGGCGTCACATAATCGGGGATGGACGCGCCAAAGCTTTCGCCGTCGCGGACATAGGATGCGAGTCGGGCGCGGCCAAGATTTTCGCGTTCCGCCACATATTCCATTTCCGGCGTGATGATGCCGCGGCGGGCATAATGCATCTGGGAGACGTTGGCGCCGGGCCTGGCGCGCAGCGGGCGCTTGACGAGGTTCGGGAAGGGCTGGACGCGTCCATTTCTGGATTCCGGCACCGTCGAGACTGTGCCGGTGGCGCTGCGATCCGGGCCTTTGAGGCCATTATCCTCCGGCTTGATTGCGCGGGCGGCATATTCCTCGACATCGCCGCGGGCCATGATCCAGTCGCGCCGCAACTGGGGCAGTCCCGCCATGATGTCGATGCGGACATCGGGATCGCTATAGGGGCCGGACGTGTCGTAGACGCGCACCGGCGGCTCGCCGCTGCCCGGCTCCAGATGGATTTCGCGCATCGCGACCTTCAGCGGGCCGACATGGATCTTCTTCGACCCCCGGATGGGGCCGGTGGTGACTTTCATAGCGGCCTGCCGGCCGGTGGAGCCTTCGGCTTCGGGCATTTCGGTACGGGCGGCGACATCTGCCATGAGGATACCTTTCAGAGGGAAAGTGTGGCGCGGCCGGTGAGGCCCGCAAGGAAGAGGAGAAGGCCGAGTATCAGGGCGATCAGCGCCCAGGTGCGGATGAAATTCGTCGACCAGTGGCCGATGCGGATCAGCGGACCGGGTACGGCCAGCAAGGTCGCGCCTTCGATCAGGGCGACATAGCCGATCAGGCTGACGATAATGGCGAGCGGGTCGGTCCAGATGCTGTGGATCAGCACCAGCGTGCCGCCGACGGCGAAGACGGCGAAGCCGAGCGCCACGACCAGCCCCGGCGACCGGTTGAGATCGTCCATCACCGCGCGCCAGCGCTGCGGACTGGCAAGCCCGCCCAGGCCGATGACGATCATGTAGAGGCCGATAATTTCGGCCAGGCGCAGCGTCAGAACGGAAATCGTATCCATGGGCCGCCTCTCTTCGTCTCTTTTCAAGGACGCGGGGCGGGTGCGGTCTGCTGGTTACACAAGCCGTTCCCTCCCTACGCCGGTCTCAACCAGATCAGGTTCAACGGGTCGTGGCCACATCAGCCACCTCTCAACCGCCTGTGCGCGGTCCCCCGGGGATGCTGGACAGGGTAAGGACTAAACGGCACAAGGTCCAGCACCATATGTTCGATCACCCATCCTCCGACCGGCCTGGCCCCGATCTGTCCACCAAGGCTGGCCGCAAGGCGTGGCGGCACGAGATGCGGATGGTGGCGGTGCGGCCGCGCCGCTGGGGACTGTGGCTGCTGACGCTGGGTTTCCTGCTGGTGATGGCCCCTGCCGCCTTCGGCCTGCACAGCCTGTGGGGCTGGTCGCCCAGTTTCATCGGGAGCCTGTTGATGCTGGCGGCGTTACCCCTGTTGATAGCGAGCGCGGTGTTGCGGGCGCGCTATATGAAGGGGCGATCGACTTTGCCGGGGGACAAGTACTGATGAAAAAGAGGATGATGCTGTTGGTGACTGCGGCTTTGTTGACCGGCGCCGGCGCGCCCCCTTCGCCTGTTTCGGCCCCTGCCCCGGCGGACGACCCGTTCCTATGGCTGGAGGATTGGACCGGCCCGCGCGCGATGCAATGGGTGGAGGCGGAGAATAAGGCGACGGTCGCGACCCTGCAGGGCGATCCGCGCTATGCCGGTTACTTCAAGGACGCGCTGGCGATCGCATCGGCCAAGGACCGGATCGCCATGCCGATGCTGATCCACGGCCGGGTCTATAATGTCTGGCGCGACGCCGATCATCCGCAGGGCATATGGCGCTATACCAGCGAGGCTGATTATGCGACCGACGCGCCGCGCTGGACGACGGTGCTGGACCTGGACGCGCTGTCGAAGGCCGATGGCAAGAAATGGGTGTGGAAGGGCGCGTCCATCCTGGACCCCGACGAGCGGCTGGCGCTGATCCATTTGTCCGATGGCGGCGAGGATGCCGTGACCTTGCGCGAGTTCGATCTGGTGACCGGGCAGTTCGTGGAGGGCGGGTTCGCCATTCCCACCTCCAAACAGAATGAGGACTGGCTGGACAAGGACACGATCCTGCTCGCCCGCGATTGGGGCGCCGATGCACAGGGGGGCAGCATGACGGCGTCGGGCTATCCCTTCGTGGTGAAGGCATTGAAGCGCGGGCAGCCGCTGTCCGCCGCACAGGAAATCTATCGCGGCGCGCCCAGCGATCAGGTCGGGACGTTTCCCATGGTCCTGTCTGATGGCGCGGGCAATCGCGCCGCTTTCCTCTATCGCGGCGTCACCTTCTTCGGCAACGAAACCTATCTCGTCACCGCCGATGGCGTGAAGAAGCTCCCCCTGCCGGCCAAGAGCCAGTTGCAGGGCATGGTACAGGGTCAGGTGCTGATCCAGACCAGTCAGGACTGGGCCAGTGGCGGCGTGACCGTCCCGACGGGATCGCTGGCGGCGGTGCCGTTGAAGGCGCTGCAATCCGGCGAGACATTGAAGCCGCAGATTCTGTTCGCGCCCAATGCGCGCCAGTCGATCGATGGGGTGACGGCGACAAAGGATCGGGTGATCCTGGCCATCAACGACAATGTGCGCGGAAGGGTGCAGGTGCTGACGCCGGGCAAGGACAGGTGGACGACCACCCCCGTCGCCCTGCCCGACAATGCGACCATCTCGATCGCGACATCCACTCACAAGAGCGACAAGGCCTATCTGTCGGTCGCCGGCTTCCTAGCGCCGACGACGCTCTGGGCGATCGACGCGGCAAACCCCGCGCCGCGCCAAGTGAAGGCGATGCCTGCGCGGTTCGACGCCGCTGGCCTGATGGTCGATCAGTTCGAGGCGACATCGACCGACGGGACGAAAATCCCCTATTTCATCGTCCACCGCAAGGATATGAAGCCGGACGGTTCCATCCCGGCGATCATGACCGCCTATGGCGGCTTCGAGGTGCCGATGACGCCCAGCTATGCGGCGATCACCGGCAAGCTGTGGCTGGAACGGGGTAACAGTTTCGTGCTGGCCAATATCCGTGGCGGTGGCGAGTTCGGCCCGGCCTGGCATGAGGCGGGACTGAAGACCAAGCGGCAGATCATCTATGATGATTTCGCGGCGGTGGCGCAGGATATTTTTGCGCGCAAATTATCGTCGCCCGGGAAATTCGGCATCTATGGCGGGTCCAACGGCGGCCTGTTGATGGGCGTCGAGTTCAACCAGCATCCCGACCTCTGGAACGCGGTAACGATCCAGGTGCCTTTGCTGGATATGGTGCGCTACGAGCAGATCGCGGCCGGCGCGTCCTGGGTCGACGAATATGGCAGCGTGTCGGTGCCGGAGGAGAAGGCGTTTCTGCAAAGGATTTCGCCTTATGCGAACATCCGGCGGGGGGTGAAATATCCCACGCCCTATATCTGGACGACGACCAAGGATGACCGTGTGGGGCCGCAACATGCGCGCAAGTTCGCGGCGCGGCTGAAGGATTATGGGCTGCCCTATTATTTTTACGAGGATACGGCCGGGGGCCATGCGGGCGACGCGGATATCGCGCAGGGCGCGCGGTTGCAGGCGATGCAGATGGTGTATTTCAGTCGGCAGTTGGAAGGCGCCGATCGGTGATATGGGGTCGGCGGCGGGAGATGTCCGCCGCCCGGCATGTTGGGTTGGACATGGCGCGGGCAATAAAAAACCCCGCTCTGTGGGCGGGGTTATGGGGTGCAATGGACCCCGGCCTTTGCGGGGGAACGCAAATCTTTGCGTTCGCGTTGCTCACTGGGATGTAATTTGGTTGCGGGAGCAGGATTTATGGGCCTTTTGGCCCATGGTCTTCGCCGGGTTTTGCCCGGCTCCGGCTGAACGCGACCTTCAGCTTATGAGCCTGACGGGACGGCAGCACCAAAGGCAGTTCGGGTTGAACGCCGACGGCTGATGATCCTGGGGATCATCGGGCCAGGTCGCCTGCCTGCTGACGTGGGCTGTGGTTGACTGGGTGCGACCTGTGGTTGCGGGAGCAGGATTTGAACCTGCGACCTTCAGGTTATGAGCCTGACGAGCTACCGGGCTGCTCCATCCCGCGCCAGAGGCACGACCAGAGATCGCAAAAGACGTTGTGAATGGGTTTTTTGTGTTCCGATATATGCGCGAGCTTCAATGCCTGGCGACGCCCTACTCTTCCAGTGCTTGAGCAATAGTACCATCGGCGCAGACTGGTTTCACGGCCGAGTTCGGGATGGGATCGGGTGGGTCACAGACGCTATGGTCACCAAGCAATGAAGCTGGCGCATATATGGGTTTTTGATCGATGCCGTGCACATTTTGGTTCGTATATAAACATATATCTGGGCTGGCTTAACAACCTACGATCGCTGACGATTGCTGTTTCCAGCACTGTCGTTGATGGTGGGACTCTTAAGCGCGAATAGGACAATTAGTATCGGTTAGCTTCATGCGTTACCGCACTTCCACATCCGATCTATCAAGGTCGTGGTCTTCGACCGTCCTAAGAAATCTTATCTTGAGGGAGGCTTCCCGCTTAGATGCTTTCAGCGGTTATCCCGTCCATACATAGCTACCCAGCTGCGCTCCTGGCGGAACGACTGGTACACCAGAGGTATGTTCAACCCGGTCCTCTCGTACTAGGGTCAACTCCTCTCAAATTTCGACGCCCACGGCAGATAGGGACCAAACTGTCTCGCGACGTTCTGAACCCAGCTCACGTACCACTTTAATTGGCGAACAGCCAAACCCTTGGGACCTGCTCCAGCCCCAGGATGTGATGAGCCGACATCGAGGTGCCAAACGATTCCGTCGATATGAGCTCTTGGGAATCATCAGCCTGTTATCCCCGGCGTACCTTTTATCCGTTGAGCGATGGCCCTTCCACGAGGGACCACCGGATCACTATGACCGACTTTCGTCTCTGCTCGACTTGTCAGTCTCGCAGTCAGGCGGGCTTATGCCATTGCACTCTAACAGACGGTTTCCAACCGTCCTGAGCCCACCATCGCGCGCCTCCGTTACTCTTTAGGAGGCGACCGCCCCAGTCAAACTACCCACCACAGAGGGTCCCTGTACCGGATAACGGTACGAGGTTAGACATCAGAAAACAGCAGGGTGGTATTTCACCTATGGCTCCACATCAACTGGCGTCGATGCTTCAAAGCCTCCCACCTATGCTACACAGCTCTTTCCTAATGCCACTCTGAAGTTGCAGTAAAGGTGCACGGGGTCTTTCCGTCTAACCGCGGGTACTCCGCATCTTCACGGAGAATTCAATTTCGCTGAGCATATCCTGGAGACAGTGGGGAAGTCGTTACGCCATTCGTGCAGGTCGGAACTTACCCGACAAGGAATTTCGCTACCTTAGGACCGTTATAGTTACGGCCGCCGTTTACCTGGGCTTCAATTCAGAGCTTGCACTCCTCCTCTTAACCTTCAGGCACCGGGCAGGCGTCAGGCCCTATACGTCGTCTTGAAGCCGACTTAGCAGAGCCCTGTGTTTTTGCTAAACAGTCGCTACCCCCTGGCCTGTGCCCCCCATCAGAGCTTGCGCTTAGATGGGGCCTCCTTCTTCCGAAGGTACGGAGGCAATTTGCCGAGTTCCTTCAGGATACTTCTCTCAAACGCCTTGGTATACTCTACCATTCCACCTGTGTCGGTTTAGGGTACGGTCTATACGGAGGGGCTATTTCCTGGGACACCTTCCCAGCCAGGAGCAATCCAATAAGCCCTGACCAGTTACGGCATCCGTCACACACCTCCAGGCCCACGAATATTAACGTGGTTCCCATCGACTACCCCCTTCGGGCTCGTCTTAGGGGCCGGCTTACCCTGCTCAGATTAGCTTTAAGCAGGAACCCTTGGAATTTCGGCGACAGTGCATCTCACACTGTTAATCGCTACTCATGTCTGCATTCGCACTTCCGATACCTCCACGGTCGGTTACCCTTCCGCTTCAACGGCCTACGGAACGCTCCGCTACCGCTCAGTCAAAGACTGAACCCTAAGCTTCGGTGCATCACTTTAGCCCCGTTACATCTTCGCCGCAGGATCTCTTATTTAGACCAGTGAGCTGTTACGCTTTCTTTAAAGGATGGCTGCTTCTAAGCCAACCTCCTGGTTGTTTTGGAAATCCCACATGCTTTCCCACTTAGTGATGACTTGGGGACCTTAGCTGTAGGTTAGGGCTGTTTCCCTTTTGACGACGGACCTTAGCACCCGCCGTCTGTCTGCCGGACTAGACTCGTTGGTATTCGGAGTTTGGTTAGTATTGGTAGATCTCGCGACCCCCGCAACCATCCAGTGCTCTACCCCCAACGGCAATCATCCGACGCTCTACCTCAATAGATTTCGCGGAGAACCAGCTATTTCCCGGCTTGATTGGCCTTTCACCCCTAAGCACAACTCATCCGACAATTTTTCAACATTGAACGGTTCGGTCCTCCAGTGCGTGTTACCGCACCTTCAACCTGGTCATGCATAGATCGCCGGGTTTCGGGTCTAATGCATCAAACTATGGTCGCCCTATTCAGACTCGCTTTCGCTGCGCCTACACCTAACGGCTTAAGCTTGCTTGATACACTAAGTCACAGACCCATTATGCAAGAGGTACGCGGTCAGGTCTCAAGG